>NZ_BONX01000123.1 GCF_016862935.1 Plantactinospora mayteni | reverse complement strand
ACCGTGGTGATCTGCACGCCCTCCGGCAGCACGAACGGTCTCACGGTCGTGGCGGCTACCGTGAACGGCTTGAAGTCGGGATCTGTGAGCATGTGGTAGATGAACTCCGACATGCTCATGTCGTATCGGTACCACGGCTCGATACCATCTTTGCGAGCGACAACCGGCCACGTCGCCGGATCGGTCCCCGCGTCCGCGAGCCAGTAGTACTCGCCCTCAGTCTCATCGTCGCCCCAGCAGAGCAGGCCCTGCCGCTCGGGACCGCCATACAGGTCGTACGGCGTGTAGAGACCCGCGTATTCCGGATGGTGCTGGTGCCACCGCCAGGAGTACAGCAAACCGTCAGTCGCCGCCGCTGCACCGTCCGGCTTCAGGAGCCGTAGGAATCCGGAGTAGGAGCCGCCACCGAGCATCGAGCACAGCTCGCGGTAGTCAGTGGGCAGCCTCGTGCCCAGCTCGGCCTCGACCGGCGTCCAGTCGATGTCACGCTGCTCCGGCCGTACGCCGGTCACCTCGATGATCCGCTGCGTCC
>NZ_BONX01000122.1 GCF_016862935.1 Plantactinospora mayteni | reverse complement strand
TCGGCCCTCCAGCCAGCACCCATGTCGTTGCCCAAGGCCAATGGGACACCGACGCTGCGCAGGTCCAACTGGGGCGAACATCCGGTGGCGGAAGCCGGTCTCGGTGTGACAAGTTCTCTCGCCGTGGCGGGCTGGCTCGCGGCCGGAACGCTCATCGTCATGCTCGTCAACGACCGCAGCGGACCGGAGGCCATGACCGGGCTTGCTGTCGCGTTCTCGATGCCGCCGGTTCTCATGACGGCGCTCGGATTCTCCGCGGCTGCGGCCTTCATCTGGCACAGGTACTGGGGCGGGAGCGTCTCCCTTGTCGTCAGCATCATGGCCGCACTGGCCGCAGTCGTCGCTCCGCTTATTTGGATAGCGGTAGCCATTCAATGATCGGCCCCAGTGGCGGCGTCCGCCTCGGCCGAGCATCCTCAATCGCCGCAGGTCACGCCTTATCCGCCTGCCAGGCCATCACCGTAGGTAGCCGACTCGCGGGCGTCCCGTTCTGTCGTGCCGATGAGCAGATGACCAGCAGCCTCGCTCGGGGCTAGCCTGCCGATGTGCCGGCGCTGATCGAGATCGTGTCCCATATCAATGCT
>NZ_BONX01000121.1 GCF_016862935.1 Plantactinospora mayteni | reverse complement strand
GGCGCCTTCGCCACCGTCACCGGCCCACATACCGAGGATGTCGCGATGCCCGTCGACGGTGACCGCGAGGGCGATGTAGACCGGCCGGTTCGCGACCTGCCCATCCCGAATCTTCACGTTGATCGCATCCACAAAAATGACTGGATATACCGGGTCGAGAGGCCGGTTCTGCCATTCGGCCATGCCGTCCATCACCCGGTCGGTGATCCGTGAGATGGTCTCCTTCGACACCTGCGCGCCGTAGATTTCGGCCAGGTGCGCGGACACCTCCCCGGTCGTGAGCCCCTTCGCCGTCAACGACACCACCAGGTCGTCAACACCGGTCAACCGGCGCTGATGCTTACGCACCAACTTCGGCTCGAACGACCCGTCCCGGTCCCGAGGCACCACGATCGGCACCGGACCAGCCTCGGTCAACACCGTCTTGCCCCGGACACCGTTGCGGGAGTTGCCGCCATCGCGGCCCATCGGCTCGTGTCTGTCGTAGCCGAGGTGCTCACTCATCTCCGCTTCGAGACCGGTCTCGATCACCAGCTTCGTCAGCTTCTGGAGCAGGCCGTCCGGACCCAGCAGACTGGTACCCGCCGTGTCGGCCCGCGCCACGAGCAGCTGCGCCAACTGCTCATCACTCGCCGGCGTCGCCTCGACTGTGGAGT
>NZ_BONX01000120.1 GCF_016862935.1 Plantactinospora mayteni | reverse complement strand
CGGCGCACACTTGCTAAGGAAGCTCTGACCAGCACAGAAACGCCCCTGACCAGGCGGAACCCGGTCAGGGGCGTTCTTCGTGTGTCCGGCTATGTCCGGCCGTCAGTGGTCCGTGGCGGGTGTCTGTGCCATATCCGTGCCAAAGAGTTCGGCGCGGGCTCAGTCGTGGCCGAGCGCTCTCTCGATGCGCTGTTTGAGGGCTGCGTCGCCGCCGTCAAGGCACTTCGCATAGATCCGGAGTAGCACCTCTACCGACTGCCCGGCCCACTCGGCTACCTGAGTCGGCGGGACTCCCCCGTTGAGCCACGTCGACACGGCGGCGTGCCGAAGGTCGTACGGAGTCCGAGCCAGCCGGGACGCGTGGATCTCGGGCGTGAACACGTCTGCTCTCGCCCACCGCCATACACGGTTGATCGTCCCCTTGGGAAGTTCCTCCTTGTTGCGCTCCCCTACGAACAGGCGGTCATTCGGTCCGTAGCCGAACTGCTCGACGTGGGCGTTGATGATCGCGGTCAGCTCGGGCGGGCACGGAACCGTGCGGGTCTCTCCCCGCGCTCGTCCTGGCTCAACCTCGTCGAGCGCTGGTTCGCCGAGTTGACCAACCGCAAACTCCGTCGATCGACCCACCGCAGCGTCGCCGCCCTGGAAGCCGACGTGACCGCCTGGATCGAGGCATGGAACGCCGACCCCAAACCCTTTGTGTGGACCAAGACAGCCGACGACATCCTCGAAACGATCGCAGCCTACTGTCAACGGATTAACGACTCAGCACACTAGCTT
>NZ_BONX01000119.1 GCF_016862935.1 Plantactinospora mayteni | reverse complement strand
GTGGTGGTGGTACAGGCCGGGTTGAGCACGTAAAGGACTTGTCCACGGCAGAACCGTTGTGCCTGCCAGACTTCGCGGCTGTCGAGGCGGCGAGCCGGGTCACCGCCAGCGGGTGTACCGGGTTCGAGTCGGATCGGGGTCGGCAGGTCGCAGATCGGTGCATATCCGCCGACGTGCGCGGCCCTGGTCCCGTCGACCAGCAGCCCAGGATCCCCGCGCCCGGAGGGAGACCGTGGTGCTTACGCCGGCACGTACCGACACCAGATGGAACTCGGCCACACCCATGCCGAGGAAACACACCACGGCATCGTCGCCGTCCATGTTGAGTGCGTAGCAGTCGTAGATCAACGGCAGCCTCGCGTCGCCGGGTACCGCCAGGTGGGCGTGAGTCGGTCGTCGTAGCAGATGAGTGCGTGCCGGGACAGCTGACCCGGCCCGAACAGGGCTTTGTCGAAGTACCCCGCCCAGCTTCGGCCCGTCGACGGTTCAGATCTACCCGTTCGGCCAGCGACCGCGCATCCGGGCGGCGACCAGCGGTAGCCTGCCCGCCGGGCAGCGGCTGCACGAACGACGGCTCCACGCAGCGTCGAGCACGATCTGCCGGACGCCACTGGCGGTGGCAACGAGCCGGCGGCCGTACCGGCGTCGCTCATTCATGCGCGCACCACACCGCCAACAGGCCACCGTCGGGCCCGACCCGACCGCGTCCCGGTTCAGACACCGGCGCAGCACGCCCGCTCGTCGTAACGGCTGGACCAGCAACTGGGCAGCGCAAGCCGCCGCGCGAGGTCGGCGTCGTCCCCTGCACCTCGTCCGACACCACAATCACACGCGGCTCACCCCGACCGAACGGCCCGACC
>NZ_BONX01000118.1 GCF_016862935.1 Plantactinospora mayteni | reverse complement strand
TCCCTCGATCTCTTCCGAAGGCTGGGCGACCGTCGCGGCGAGGCTGTCGCCCTGGCGCAACTCGGCGACACCCAACACATCACCGGCGACGTGACCGAGGCGCGACGATTCTGGCGGCAGGCGCTGGAAATCCTCGACCACCTGGGCCACCCCGAGGCCGACGAGGTCCGCGGCAAGCTCGCCGGCCTGGGCGTCGTACCCGAGAAGTCCGCCACCGGGCCGGCCCGTGAGGATCCGGCGGCACCGGGCGAAACCTGATCGGGAGACCGGGACCGCAACCGCCGTCAGTGCTCCAGCACTTCCCAATGACGCTCGTCCAGGCCACGCGTCCCGCCCGAACCGCCGCCGGGCCGAAGCCACCGCTGACGGCCGACGTCATCGATACGTAAGCAGGAGTGCAGGCTACTCCGGGACAGTGGCCTCGCCGGGCGATTCCCGGTGTTGTGTGCCGCCGCGGATCGGCAACAGAAACCGCTGGAGGTTGTAGTGGAAAGAACTCAGGTTGTCTCCGGAGCCCCGGCGGACACCCGTCGGCGGGCGGCGGGTTCCCTCCCGTCGGGGCCGGGGAAGGTTCGACGGTGACGATGATCGGGTCGGATAGCTGGGCCGGCGTCGGGTCGTGGCAGTCGCCAACCGCCGGGTATGACGGATGGGCCGACTCCCGCGCGGTTCGGATCACCGTCGACGACGCCGGCCGGGTCTCCGAGGTGGAGTTGCATCCGCGCTGGTTGAGCCTCGTCGGTGTGGACGGGTTGCCGGGCGCGCTGAACGAGGCGCTCACTACCGCCCGGATGTCCCGACTCGAGGTCCAGCTCCGGGAGCTGGACGACGAGCCTGCACCGCCGGCCGGGATGGGCGGGCACTCGCCGCCTCAGGCCCTCGGGACCGACGAC
>NZ_BONX01000117.1 GCF_016862935.1 Plantactinospora mayteni | reverse complement strand
CCGTACGCCCGTGAGCTCGGCGACTTCCTACGCGCTCGGCGTAGCCGGCTGCGTCCACACGACGTCGGCCTGGAGCCGGGCGGCCGGCGCAAGGTCACCGGGCTGCGGCGCGAGGAGCTGGCCCTGCTGGCCGGGCTGAGCACCGACTACTACCAGCGGATCGAGCAGGGCCGGGAGGTACGCCCGTCCGACGACGTCCTGGACGCGCTTGCCGGCGCGCTCGGCCTCGACGACAAGGAACGCCGGCACCTGTTCACCCTGGCCCACGCCGCCCGCCGGTCGCTACCCGCCCGGGTGAACCGCGATCCGGAGCGGGTGCCGGTCAGCACACGGCGCCTGCTGCGGGTGATGGACACCCCAGCGGTCGTACTCGGCCGGCATCTTGACCTGCTCGACTGGAACCCGATGGCGCGAGCGCTGCTCGGCGACCCGGACGCCTACCCGACCGACCGGCTCAACATGCTCCTGCTGCTGTTCGACGACACGCTGACCGGCAAGCGTAGCTGCCCGGACTGGGAGCGGCAGGCCCTGGACTACATCGGCATGATGCGCGCCGCCGTTGCCACCGACCCCACCCACCCACGCGCCACCGCGATCGTTGGCGAGCTGAGCATCCGCAGCGCCCAGTTCCGGCGGCTGTGGGCCCAGCACGACGTACGCGAGTCGGTCAGCGGCACCAAGACCTTCCAGGTCCCTGAGGTAGGCGACATCGTCCTGGACTGGGACACGTACCCCCTGCCCGGAAACCCCGGCCCGGTCATGCTCGTCTTCACCGCCGCACCGGGCAGCGCCGACGCAGACCGACTGCAGCTCCTGGCGTCGTTGCACGCGACCCGCTCAACGCTCGCCAACAAGCACCCCTCCCAGACGGGCAGGACCGCCGCCGGCCCCACCCCTGGCCGGACTTCATAATCGGGTGCGCGCTCATGCCGCGAA
>NZ_BONX01000116.1 GCF_016862935.1 Plantactinospora mayteni | reverse complement strand
GCTCGCGTTCACTCAGGAGGTAGGCGACATCTTCGCAAGGGACTACCGTAGGCCGGAACGCCACCATGCGGTCAGGTGCCCAGCCATGGCGGCAGTCTCGACTTGACCACGCGGCATGCTGAAGTGGCCAGTGATTTCGTCGTCGAAGAACTATTGGACCTGTCCCGTGTCCGCGCCGCCTGCCAGCCTCGTCAGCAGCCGGGTTGGACAGCGCAGCACGAGGAACGACCGGAGCGTGAGGGGGTGCTGTGGCGCACGTAGGCGTCGCGCAGTGGCTGACCATCGATGCCGTGCTCGACAACATCCACGCCATTGAGAACGTTGACGGGGACCAGTCCGTGGCCGCCCAGGCGTTCCGGCTTCGCCAACTGGGGTGGGACGCCAACGCGAGCCACCCGGAGCGTGGTCGGGGTCCGGTGGGCTGGCCGCCGCGGGACGCCCACCTTGAGCTGGCGTTGACCGACGGCGATCTGGAATTCATCCGCGATTGCCTGGACCGCAGTCTCGTCACTACCCGCTTCCTGATCGACAGCTTGTCGATCGACCACCGCAGCCGTGCGGACCAAGAGGAGTCCTTGCGCCTGGAGTTGGCGGCACTCGACGCGCTTGACGCTATTCAGCCCGACCCGCCAGCTTGAGCGCCACCACCTGGTATCACGGGCTTCGCGGCCGTGAAAGTGGCGTTCGATCCCGAACGGCGCACGTCGCCCTTTCCCGTTCCGTCTGCCCTGGCTTCAGATAGGAGCGCAGTGGCGGTGCCAGGGCGCGGCGGCATGCGGATCTGCCGCTGATCGGGCGCCCGTCTTGCCGCCGCTGGGCGGGGTCATAGCCGACGAGCGAGCGCCAGACGGCCTACCGCTGATCCAACGAGGGGTTGACAGCGGTCCCTGGGTCTCACCGACCATGGTCGTGTGACCGACGAAGGTCTGGACCCCATCACGCTCAGGTCGGGCTCCTACGACGACCGCGCG
>NZ_BONX01000115.1 GCF_016862935.1 Plantactinospora mayteni | reverse complement strand
TCATGCCGAAAGTGGTGCGTTCACAATTCTGGGGCCAGCCCGCCGCTCGGGCGGCCTGACCCCAGAACAACTCGAACGATCAGCCGGTGGTCAGGGTGTTTCCGAGCAGGGACAACAGGCGGTCCCAGTGGCGTTGCAGCGCGGCCGGGTTGAATGCGTCGGTGTCGGACATGGTGAAGCCATGGATGGTGCCGGGATAGATCTCGGAGGTGTAGCTGACGCCCGTGGCATTCAGGGTTTCGTTGAGCTCTTTGAGGGCCCCAGGGGTTATGTCGCCCTCGGCGTGACCGAAGTGGAGCTGGGCGGTGAGCTTGGAAAGGACGTCCGGCCCGTCAGCGCCTACAGGGGCGTGGAATCCGGCAACAGCAACCACGTGGTCGGGGTGGGCCGCAGCGGTGCGTACCGCCATGAGGCCGCCTATGCAATAGCCGGTCACCGCGACCGGTCCGGTACTGACCTCGGGTTGGGTGGTGAGGAACCTGAGATAGGCGTCGGCGTCGCTCAGGGTCCGTTCGGCGGTGTGCGCCTTGATCATGGGCATGAGTTGGGCGAAAATCGCGGGCCGGGCTTCCTCTCCGATGTGCTCGGGAAGCTCGATCACGGGTGCCGGGCCGTGCCGATAGAAGACGTTGGGGACGAGCACGTAGTATCCGTGCTCGGCCAGTTCACAGGCCATCTGCCGCAGCGCGGGTCGGATGCCGAAGCCGTCCGGGTACATCAGCACTCCCGGGCGTCGCCCGCCGGCGTCGGGGAGAGCGGCGAACGCGTCGGCTTGGCCGTCTGCGGTGGGGATGTGCAGCGTCTTGGTGGGCATGACTTCTCCTGTCGTCGTTGAGGTCTCGAGCCTTGGTCAACACGACGGAGGTGGAGCCCGCGCAGGAGTGCAGGATTCTCGATCCACAAGCGGGCCGGCACCGGCCCGTACGGCGCTCAGAAGGGCACCGGGTCACCAATCCGTGCGTGGCGCGATGCCGTCCCGGTAGTCATGGCTGCATAACTTAGCCGATCGGATGAGGACGGATCCAGCCGCCGGTCC
>NZ_BONX01000114.1 GCF_016862935.1 Plantactinospora mayteni | reverse complement strand
TCATGATCGAGTTGTGGTGGGGGGTCGTTCGCGGAACACCGGGTGGTCGGCCACGGTTATACCTGGCGTACGTCCGCAGCAGGCCGCCCCCGGTGAGTCCGCCTGATGGGGTGGGTGGTGTGGGCGGGCGCCGGTGACCGGGCCGTTCGTGGGAATGGCGGGCCGCCGGCGGTGGTTACATCCCCCTGGCACACCCGAGCAGGAGCAGGCAGTCCGCCGGGCTGTGCCATCTCCCCGGAACGTTGTTTCGGGTCTTCCCTTTCGACACACCCGTCCGTGGGTGTTGTCGTACCCCCGGAAATGGAAGGCGACCATCATGACTTTCGTCAACCGATGGCTCCCGGCCATCACCGAAACCCCGATCCGTAAGACCGCGCTGGGTATCGCCGGACTCGCCGTCGTCGGCGGCGCGTTCGCCGGCCCCGCGATCGCGATGGACAGCCCGAACCCGGCATCGCCGACCGCCGCGTCGGTCACCGCCAACATCGCCGACATCGACAAGCGGGCGCCGTCGAAGGTCCTGGACTACCAGTACAAGGCGCAGGAGAACTTCTACTACTGCGCACCCGCCGCGACCCGGATCGCGCTGACCGCGCAGGGGCAGGCCCCCAGCCAGGACGACGTCGCGAAGCAGCTCGGTACGACCGAGGCCGGTACGAACTCGGCCGAGGACACCACCCGGGTGCTGAACAAGGCCGGCGGTAAGGACTACCGCACCGTGGCGCTCCCGGACACCACCACCAAGCCGGCGCAGATGGACAAGCTCCAGGTCGACGTCGTCAACGCCATCGACGCCAAGCGTCCGGTGGTGGCGAACATCAAGGGCACCGCGACCGACGTCGACGGCACCCCGCACTCCTACGAGGGTGGGCACTACCTGACCGTCGTCGGCTACGACGACCACGGCCGCAAGGTCAAGATCGCCGACCCGGCCAACCCGAACCAGAGCGAGTACTGGATGAGCACCATCAACCTCGCCAACTGGGCCGCCGAACGCGGCTACTCCGCATAACACACACGCAGACGAGAGGGCCAGCC
>NZ_BONX01000113.1 GCF_016862935.1 Plantactinospora mayteni | reverse complement strand
GGGACCCGCTGTGGCTCGATCGCTGAGCCGCAGCGGGTCCCGCTGTGGTGTGTGCTAGGCCGCGGTGTAGCCGTTGAAGACGTGGATCCCGTCGAACGAGCCGCTCGGGTTCGCCCGGTTCGTGTTGAAGTACAGCTTGCCGTCGCTGATTCCGACGCCTTCGATTTCGAACAGGGTTGAGTAGGCCGAGGACGTGATGCGGAAGGAGAGGTCGGTGGCGGCGGGTGCGGTCCCGGTTGTCGTTGGTGACACGTTCCGGTAGACCAGCACGATGCTGCGGTTGTCCTTGGTCAGGGGGTAGTAGAGGACGTTCTTGGGCGCGTCGTAGAAGAACCCCTGGTTGGTGAAGGTCGTCAGGTCCGGTACCGGGGCGCCGTTGACGAGGGCGCCCTCGACTTGCAGGTTGAAGGCGTTCGTCAGTTCGATGGTCCCGGAGGAGGCGCGCAGCGGGAGGCTGCCGTTGTAGATCGTCCGGCCGCTCTTGAACATGAAGGTGATCGTGGTGCTGGTGACCGAGACTCGGTTGATCCCGGAGGGCGCCGCGACGGCCCCGTTGAGGCGGAGCTGGTATGACCCGGCGTGGTAGTAGGTGGTGCCCTCGTAGCGGAGCTTCACGAGTTGCGCGCCGCTTGCGTTCATGGTGACGACGAACAGGTGGTGCTGCCCGTCGATGTCGACGATCGTCATGTCGTTCCCGTGCCCGAGCCAGGGGTTGGTCGACGTGTTGTTCGTGCCGTTCGTCATCAGTACCCGGGCGCCGGTGGTCTTGTGGACACGGTAGATGACGGAGGTGTCGTCGTAGTTGGTGCGGTTCTTGATCGAGTAGAGGTAGGTGGAGCCGGCGGCGAAGCCCTGTGCCCCGGTGCAGCAGCTCGTGTTGGGAATGCTGGCTATGTCGCTGTACGTGTTGTAGTAGGCAGCCTGAGCCGCGTTTCCAGACAGGACCAGAAAACTGAGAACCATCGCGACCAGAATCGTCAGCCGTCTAGCGAATCGCACACTGCCTCCCCGAATATTGACGACCTCGGGCCCGGTGCCTCGGAGGTCGCCCGGTGCAGGCTATTGCGCGACGGTAGGGCGGTCAAGGCGACGACGAGATCGACGGAAGTGCCCGCGAAACGCTATCCGCGCC
>NZ_BONX01000112.1 GCF_016862935.1 Plantactinospora mayteni | reverse complement strand
AATCGCGCCGGGTGTCGGTCACCCGCGCATGAGCGCGAGCGACCTTCTTTACGGCCTTCTTGCGGTTGTTGCTGCCCTTCTGCTTACGCGAGAGGGCTTGTTGCAGCCGCTTGAGTTTGCGCGCGGCGCGGCGCAGGAACTTCGGCGCGGCAACCTTCGTGCCGTCTGAGAGCACCGCGAAGTGGGTCAGCCCGAGGTCGATTCCGATCTCGGAGTCCGCTGGCGGCAGTATCTCGTCCTGCCCGGTCGTGACGACGAACGACGCGAAGTACCGCCCGGCCGAATCCTTGATCACCGTCACGGAGGACGGGTCTGAGGCAAGCGCCCTGGACCAGCGCACCTCCACGTCGCCGATCTTCGGCAGCCGCAACCGGCCGTTGTCCAGCACCTTGAACCGGGAATTCTTGGTGAAGCGGACTGCCTGCCGGTTTTCCTTGCGGGACCGGAATCGGGGCGGGGCGACCTTGCGGCCTTTGCGTTTGCCGCTGATCGAGGCGTAGAAGTTGCGGTAGGCCGCGTTCAGATCCGCGAGGGCCTGCTGCAACACCACGCTGGACACCTCGGAAAGCCACGCCCGTTCCGGAGTGTCCTTGGCCTGCGTGATGACCAGCTTGGACAACTCGCCGTCCGAAAGGTACTTCTCGCCCTGCCCGCGGGCCCGCTGGCGCTGGCGCAGACCGTCGTTGAACACTACGCGGGCGCACCCGAACGACCTGGCGAGGGCCTCGCGCTGGGCGGCGTCTGGGTAGAGCCGGTAGTTGTAACGGAGCCGCACAACGCCAGCATATCATTGGTTTATGGCTGACCCCGAAGGTATCCGCACCGGCAGACACTGTGTTTTCGCGATGCACGCTCACTTGGTCTTCGTGACCAAGTTCCGGCACAAGGTGTTCGCTGACCGCCACCTGTCCCGGATGGAAGAAATCATGCGGGACGTGTGCGCCGACTTCGAGGCCGAGCTTATCGAGTTCAACGGCGAGAACAACCACGTCCACCTGCTCGTCAATCACCCGCCCAAGGTGGCCGTGGCCCGACTGGTCAACAGCCTCAAGGGCGTGTCGTCGCGCCGCCTGCGGCAAGAGTTCCCCGACCTCGTACAACACTACTACCGGGCCAACAAACTGTGGTCGGGCTCGTACTTCGCCGGGTCCGTCGGCGGCGCACCGCTGAGCGTCGTGAAGCAGTACATCGAGCAGCAGAACCGCCCGGTTTAA
>NZ_BONX01000111.1 GCF_016862935.1 Plantactinospora mayteni | reverse complement strand
AATGTTCCCGTCGGGGGCTGATTCGCTTACGTAGTTGATCCAGTCGTCGCTCGTCGTGCCTGGTCAGGCGCTCGTGATGTTCGTGGAGGATGTGACGAGCGTTCGGCTGTAGTTTTCAAGATCCTTTCTCTTGCTCGTCCATGATCTGCGCCCGACGGCCCCTGGTGGCTGGGGAGCGGATGGCGAGGTGGACCTTCCACGTGATCGATATAACCGAGATTCTGGCGCACTGGTATGCGGGCCGGTCTCAGTACGACGTCGCGGGCTCGCTGGGTGTGGCTCGCGGAACGATCCGGCGTTATGTCGAGCCGGCGATCGCGGCGGGGTTCGTGCCGGGCGGGACGCCGCCGATGAGCCAGGCGGACTGGGAGCCGCTGGTGAAGCAGTGGTTCCCGCATCTGACCGTTACCCGGTTGCGGCAGGTGACCTGGCCGGATTTCGACAAGCACCGCGAGTACGTCGTTGAGCTGCTGCGGGCCGGGGTGACCAGGGCGACGATCCATCAGCGGCTGTGTGACGAGCATCAGGTGGCCGGGTCGCTGGCGTCGTTCAAGCGGTATGTCGCGGCGAACCTGGCCGAGGATGCGGTGCGGGAGAAGGTGACGGTGCTGCGGGCCGATCCGGAGCCGGGGCTGGAAGGGCAGATCGACTACGGGCTGTTGGGGTCGTGGACGGACCCGCGGACCGGCCGGTCGCAGCGGGTCTGGGCGTTCGTCATGGTCTTGTCGCACTCGCGGCACATGTTCGTGCGGCCGGTGATCAGCATGGATCAGGCGTCGTGGACGGCCAGTCATGTCGAGGCGTTCGCGTTCTTCGGCGGCTGCCCCGCCCGGCTGATCCCGGACAACTTGAAGACCGGGGTGGACAAGCCTGACCTCTACGATCCGAAGCTGAATCGGGCCTATGCCGAGCTCGCCGCGCACTACGGCGTGCTGGTCGACCCGGCACGGGCCCGCAAACCCAAGGACAAGCCGCGGGTCGAGCGGCAGATGCCGTATATCCGCGATTCGTGGTGGAAGGGCCGAGAGTTCGCCTCGCTGGTCGAGATGCAGGCCTCGGCGCTGCACTGGTGCCGGGAGGTCGCGGGGCAACGCAAGCACCGCGGCTTGGACGGGCGCACCCCGGTGGAGGTGTTCGACCAGGCCGAGGCGGGAACGCTGACTCCGTTGCCGGCTGCGGCGTTCACCCTGGCGGAGTGGTCGCGGGCCAAGGTCGGCACGGATGTCCACGTCAAGTGCGGCAAGGCGCTCTACTCGGTG
>NZ_BONX01000110.1 GCF_016862935.1 Plantactinospora mayteni | reverse complement strand
CCCTTGCTGTCTCACATCAGCTCCGCAGGCATCACCGGGATCTGTCCCGGCCACGGCTCGACCAGCCGCAAGGATGTTCTTGGCCGCGTTGACGTCCCGATCGTGTCGGGTGCGGCAGGCTGGGCACGTCCAAGCTCGGGTGGACAGGTCCAGCTTGGCGAGCAGATGTCCACACGTAGAGCAGGTCTTGCTGGACGGATACCAGCGGTCGACGACGACCAGGGTACGACCGGCTCGGTGCGTCTTGTATTCGAGTTGGCGGCGGAACTCTCCCCACCCGCAGTCGGAGATCGCCCGGGCCAAACGCCGGTTACGGACCAAGTTCCTGACGGCGAGGCCTTCAATGGCGATCAGGTCGGCGGACCGGACCAGCCTTGTGCTGGTCTTGTGGAGGAAGTCCTGTCGGGCGTCGCGGACCTTGCGGTGGGTGCGGGCGACCTTCGCCTTGGCCTTGCGCCGGTTCGCGGACCCTTTCCGGCAGCGGGCCAGTCGCCGCTGGTAGCGGGCCAGGTTACGGGCCTTGCGTTCCAGGTGCCGTGGGTTGGCGATCCGGTCGCCGTCGGAGGTGACGGCGAAGTCCTTTACGCCGAGGTCGACACCGACCGCGTGCCCGACCGGGTCGGCGGGGGCCGGGTCGGCGGTGTCGACGGCGAAGGTGGTGTACCAGCGGCCGTCGGTGTCGCGAGAGATCACCACCATCGTCGGATCCAGGGTGGCCAGGTCAATGTCGGGCCACGACCAGGCGACCTTGAGGTGCCCATCGGTCTTCGCGACGTACAGCTCGCCGCCCTTGATCCGGAATGCGGATCGGGTGTAGTGCGCCGACTGGCGTCCGTCGCGAGACTTGAAGCGAGGGTAGCGGGCACGGCCGGCGAAGAAGTTCGCGAACGCGGCGTGCTGGTGCCGCAGGGTCTGTTGCAGCGGCACAGAGGAGACCTCGGACAGAAACGCCAGTTCGATGGTCTTCTTCCAGCCCGTCAGTGCCGCGTCGGTCTGCCGGTACGAGGTGCGTTCGCCGCGCTGGTGGTAGGCGGTGTGTCGTTCGGCGAGGGTTCGATTCCAGACGAGACGTACGCAGCCGAAGGTGCGGTTGAGTGCCGCAGCCTGTTCGGGAGTCGGATAGGCCCGACACCTGAACGCCGTACGCATGTTCGAAAGCCTACGCGAGGCGGACCGTTGAGTAAGACGACAGTCCGCACGAGACCGCCCCGGCTTCGCCGGGCCGCTCCTGACGGATTCCGGATTCCTCCCCCGCCTGAAGACCGGGGCATCCGCCGGAGGTATCGG
>NZ_BONX01000109.1 GCF_016862935.1 Plantactinospora mayteni | reverse complement strand
CCGGCTACCGGAGTGCGGGCCAGTGCTCCGCCCTTTAGGGCGGGGGTGAAGGCCCGCGCTGGGAGGGCCGCCAAGGCCGGAGCAGTGCCTTAAACCGGGCGGTTCTGCTGCTTGATGTACTGCTTCACAACGCTCAGCGGTGCTCCGCCCACCGAGCCTGCGAAGTATGAGCCCGACCACAGCTTGTTCGCCCGGTAGTAGTGCCGTACGAGGTCGGGGAACTCCTGCCGCAGGCGGCGCGACGAGACGCCCTTGAGGCTGTTGACCAGCCGGGCCACGGCGACCTTGGGCGGGTAGTTCACCAGCAGATGGACATGGTTGTTCTCGCCGTTGAACTCGACCAGCTCGGCCTCGAAGTCAGCGCAGACGTCCCGCATGATCTGTTCCATCCGGGACAGGTGCCGGTCGCCGAACACCTTGTGCCGGAACTTCGTCACGAAAACCAAGTGGGCGTGCATTGTGAAAACACAGTGCCTACCAGTGCGAATGCCTTCGAGGTCAGCCATAAACCAACATGGTACACTCGTGATCGTGCGGCTCCGTTACCACTTCCGCGTCTACCCGACGCCCGGCCAGCAGACCGAGCTGGCGAAGGCATTCGGGTGTGCACGGGTGGTGTTCAACGACGGGCTGCGGTTGCGCCAGCAGGCTCGCGAGCAAGGACTTCCGTACGTCTCTGACGGGGAGTTGTCGCGCCGGATCATCACCGAGGCCAAGACCACGCCCGCTCGGGCATGGCTTTCCGAGGTGTCGGCGGTGGTGTTGCAGCAGGCCCTGACGGACCTGAACACCGCGTACCGCAACTTCTTCGCCTCGGTCACCGGCAACCGCAAGGGCCGCAAGGTCGCCCCGCCGAGGTTCCGGTCACGCAAGGACAACCGGCAGGCGATCCGGTTCACGAAGAACTCCCGATTCAAGGTCTGCGACAACGGCCGCCTGCGCCTGCCGAAGATCGGCGACCTGGAGGTGCGCTGGTCACGAAGCCTGCCATCCGATCCGTCGTCCGTGGCGATCATCCGCGACGCGGCGGGCCGGTACTTCGCCTCATTCGTGGTGACCACGGCCGAGGACGAGACGCTGCCGCCGGTCGCCTCCGAGGTCGGTATCGACCTGGGCCTGACCCACTTCGCCGTTCTGTCGGACGGTACGAAGGTAGCCGCGCCGAAGTTCCTGCGTCGGGCCGCCCGCAAACTCAAGCGGCTGCAACAGGCTCTCTCCCGCAAGCAGAAGGGCTCGGCCAACCGCAAGAAGGCCGTCAAGAACGTCGCTCGCGCTCACGCGCGGGTGGCCGACACCCGGCGGGACT
>NZ_BONX01000108.1 GCF_016862935.1 Plantactinospora mayteni | reverse complement strand
TGGGGTTGACCCGGTTTGACGGACAGGGTCGATAAGTTGATCTCACGCTACCTTGCTGGTCGGCCTGCGGGAATAGGCCGTGGCTTCGTACTCGGCCGGGCTGAGGTAGTCCAGGGTGGAATGCCGGCGGTGGGTGTTGTACCAGCCCTCGATCCATTCGAAGATCGCTGTACGGGCTGCGGCGCGGGTCGGCCACGGCCGCCGGTCGAGTAGTTCGGTCTTGATGGTGGCGAAGAACGACTCGGCGACGGCGTTGTCCCAGCATTGACCCCGCCCGCCGACCGACAGCAGCACCTGATTGCGGTCGGCGAGGCGCGCGTACTGGGCGCTGGTGTACTGGCTTCCCCTGTCGCTGTGGAAGATCACCTCGCTGGTGGGGCGGCGGGTGGTGATGGCGTTGGTCAGGGCCTGGGCGGGCAGGTCGGTGCGCAGATGATCGGCGGTGGCCCAGCCGACGACCCGACGTGAGGCGATGTCGATCACGGTGGCGAGGTACAGCCAGCCCTCCCACGTCGGGATGTAGGTGATGTCACCGCACCAGCGGGTGTCGACCTCGCTGGCGGAGGTGGTGAAGTCCCGGCGGATCCGGTCGGCCGCCAGGGCCGCTGTCGGGTCGGGCACGGTGGTGGTGCGCCACCGCTTCGGTGTCCGGCCGCACAACCCGGCGCCCCGCATCAGTCGGGCTACCCGTTTGCGGGAATGCCGGCGCCCTTGTGCGGCGAGTTCGGCGTGCACCCGAGGGGCGCCGTAGGTGCCGGCCGAGACGGAGTGGATGTCGACGATCTGTGCGATCAGGTCGACATCGTCACGCTCACGCCTCGACGGGCCGGTGCGGTGCTGGTAGTAGGCGGACCGGGAGACCTCCAACAGCTCACAGGCACGCTTCACGTTCCCGTCCTGCCGCGCTTTCTCCGCCTCAATGAACGGGTAGACGTTCACCGGGTCTCCTTCGCGAAGAAAGCCGTGGCCCGTTTGAGGATGTCGACGTCCTCACGCAGCCGGCGGTTCTCCCGCCGCAACCGCGCCAACTCGTCGCGCTCGTCGCTGGTCAACCCATCGTGACGGGTGCCGGCGTCGAGGTCGGCCTGCTTGACCCACTCCCGCACCGCGGTCTCGGTCAGGTCGAAATCTCTCGCGACCTGCACGATCGTCCGGTCACCCCGCCGGCACACCTCGACGATCTCCGCCTTGAACTCCGGCGTGAACGCCCTGCGCGGCCGGCGTGGCTTCTTACCCATGCCTTCCATGATGAACATCCTCCCGAGGAGCGCACAGCCCTCTGAGCTGGGATGTCCGTCAAACCGGGTCAGGCCCAGT
>NZ_BONX01000107.1 GCF_016862935.1 Plantactinospora mayteni | reverse complement strand
AGCGGGATGTTGCCGTGCTTCTTCGGTGGCAGGGTCTCCCGCTTCGTCCGCAGGATACGTAGGGCCCGGACGAGCTGACTGCGGGTCTCCGCTGGTCGGATTACGGCGTCGATGTAGCCGCGTTCGGCGGCGATGTAGGGGTTGGCGAGGGTGTCTTCGTATTCCTGGATCTTGTCGGCGCGGAGGGTGGCGGGGTCGTCGGCGGTGGCGAGTTCGTTGCGGTAGAGGATGTTGACGGCGCCTTGGGCGCCCATCACCGCGATCTGGGCGGTTGGCCAGGCGTAGTTGAGGTCGGCGCCGAGGTGTTTGGAGCCCATCACGTCGTACGCGCCGCCGTACGCCTTCCTCGTGATGACGGTGATCTTCGGGACGGTGGCCTCGGCGTAGGCGTAGATGAGTTTGGCGCCGCGTCGGATGATGCCGTCCCACTCCTGGCCGGTACCGGGTAGGAAGCCGGGTACGTCCACGAAGGTGAGTACCGGGATGTTGAACGCGTCGCAGGTGCGGACGAACCGGGCGGCTTTCTCCGACGCGGCGATGTCGAGGCAGCCGGCGTAGTGCATCGGCTGGTTCGCGACCACTCCGACCGGTCGGCCCTCGACCCGACCGAAGCCGACCACGATGTTCCGCGCGTAGAGCGGCTGGACCTCCAGGAACTCACCGTCGTCGAGGACGTGCCCGATCACCTGGTGGATGTCGTACGGCTGGTTCGCCGAGTCCGGGATCAGGGCATCGAGTTCCCGGTCGGTGTCGGTGACGTCCAGGTCGGCGGGGGCGTCGAAGACCGGCGGGTCGTCGAGGTTGTTGCTCGGCAGGTACGACAACAGCGCCTTGACGTAGTCGACCGCGTCGTCCTCGTCGCCGGCCAGGTAGTGCGCGTTACCGCTGCGGGTGTTGTGCGTCCGCGCCCCGCCGAGTTCTTCCATTCCGACGTCTTCACCGGTCACTGTCTTGATCACGTCCGGGCCGGTGATGAACATGTGCGAGGTCTGGTCGACCATCACCGTGAAGTCGGTGACCGCCGGAGAGTAGACAGCACCACCCGCGCAGGGTCCCATCACCAGCGAGATCTGCGGGATCACCCCGGACGCGCGGACGTTACGGAAGAAGATCTCCCCATAGCGGCCGAGGCTGACCACACCCTCCTGGATCCGGGCACCACCAGAGTCGTTGATCCCGACGACCGGGCAGCCGATCTTCATCGCCAGGTCCATCACCTTGACGATCTTCTCCCCGAACACCTCACCCAGAGAACCACCGAAGACCGTGAAGTCCTGAGCGAAGACACACACCTGCCGCCCGTCGACAGTCCCGTAACCCGTCACCACACCATCCCCGTACGGACGGGTACGGTCCAACCCGAAATTCGTCGACCGATGCCGAGCCAACCCGTCCAACTCGACAAACGAACCCGGATCAAGCAGCAACCCGATCCGCTCCCGAGCGGTCCTCTTCCCCCGCGCATGCTGCTTCTGCACCGCCCGAACCGACCCAGCACGCACCGCCTCCT
>NZ_BONX01000106.1 GCF_016862935.1 Plantactinospora mayteni | reverse complement strand
GTTTTTTAACCTTCGTGTCTTTGCTGGTTGGCTTGGGTGCGGGCGCGGTGGATGGTTTTACCGACGTCGTGGCGGGGTGCGCGGTGTCGGTTGGGGCTGCCGGGTGGGCGTCCGGGGCCTGGCCGGGTGGGTTTTGGTGCCTGTGTGGGATGGCTGGTCTTCGGCTGGAGGTTCCGAAACCCGCGGCGGACTCGGGCGGGGGTCAGACGTTCGGGTCGGGTGGGGTCGGCGGGTCGTTCCCAGGGACGACGCAGGTCGTCGGTGAGGCCGCGGGCCAGCCGTAGTTGGGTGTGTGCGGCGAGGATCAGCCAGGTCCAGGTGTCGGCCGCGTTCGGGTCGCGCAAGCGGGGTCGGGTCCAGCCGAGGGTCTGTTTGAGCAGCCGGAAGGTGTGTTCGAGGTCAAAGCGGCGTAGGTAGGCCTGCCAGAGCAGATCAGCCTGGGCGGCGGTCAGGTCGGGCGTGGAGCACCACAGCCAGATCGGTTTGGGGTTCTGACCGGACGGGACGCGGTCGACGGTCAGCCGCAGCAGAGTGCCTTCCAGGATCGGCAGCGGCCCGGTGTGGCTGATCCAGGCGGCGCGGCGGGTCAGCCGGGGATGTACCCGGTTCCAGGTGCGGGTTTGTGCGGTGCCGTAGCGGGAGGTGGCGGTGTGGGTGTGGTGGGTCGGCTGGGGCCAGGTGGTCTCGTCGGACAACCGCAGTTCCGGGCCGTGGTGGCGAGGCCGGCCGATCGTGGTCGGGGTGCGGGCTGGTGCCGGTAGGCGCATCACCCGGCTGGAACGCAGCCGCCCGAGGATCTCGACCGGTAGATCACGCAGGTCGTGGGTCAGGCGGGCGGAGTCGTAGCCTGAGTCGGTCACGATCAGGATCGGTGGGTCGCCCTCGCGTCGGTGTCCGGCGGTGATCAGCCGGTCCACGACCTCCCGCACCTGGGCACAGGTCACGGCCGTCTCGTCGTCGGCCGGACCGAGCCGGACCGCGTCGAGCAGCGCGGTCCAGGAGGTGGCGCCGGTCTCCAGGGCGGCCACGATCGAGTACGGCCAGCCGGGGACTCGCTGGTCCTGGGCGCGGGTCTGCCCGGTCACGTGGCAGTAGAGCCGGTCCGGGCTGGTGTGGGCTTCCCGGCGCAGCCACGCGGACACGTCCACCGCAAGCACGATCCGCCCGTCAGCGGCCAGCGGGACCGGCAACGCGGCCACGGCCCGGCGTAACCGGGCCAGTTCCAGACGCCCGTGGTTGACCGCATCGTAGAGCGCCCCATGACCCCGGCGATGTTCGGCGGTCAGGCTCAACCCGACCAAGCTGTCCACCGGGCCATCCGCGCACAACACCGCGTCGGTCAGCTCGAACAGGGCGTCCGCCCGACGGGTCAGACAGCCGTAAAACTCATCCCGGAACCCTGCGAGTCGCCGCAGCGACTCGACGCGGCCAGCGGGGTCGGGCACACTGCTCATCACGGCCTTCGGTTGTGAGTCATGTTCTTCTTCGGCGAGACGACATGATCACCGAAGGCCGTCTTCGTGTCCACTCACGACAGCGCAGAACATCAGGCGAGAGAGCCGAAGGTTAAAAAGCAAGACTA
>NZ_BONX01000105.1 GCF_016862935.1 Plantactinospora mayteni | reverse complement strand
CTTTTTGTTTAACCTTTGCGTTGTTTGCGGGCGGTGATCGTCAGGTCACGCTTGACGGTTTTGCCGACGTCGTTCCGGGGTGCTGGTCTGCGGTTTCGTGAGCCGAGTGGGCGGCCGGGGCCTGGTCGTGCGGGTTTCGGTGCGGCGGCGGGCAGGGCGCTGTTCGCGCGGAGGTTCCGAAACGCTCGACGGACCCGGGCGGGGGTGAGCCGGCCGGGTGTGGTTGGTCGTTCCCACGGGCGGCGTAGGTCCGCGGCGAGGGGTCGGGCGAGGCGGAGTTGGGTGTGCGCGGCGATGATCAGCCAGGTCCAGCGGTCGGCGGTCTGCGGGGTGCGGATCTTCGGCCGGGTCCAGCCCAGGGTCTGTTTGAACAGTCGGAACGTGTGTTCCAGGTCGAAGCGGCGCAGGAACGACTGCCACCAGCGGTCGACATCGGCGGTGTTCGCGCCGGCTTGCGAGCACCACAACCACACCGGTTTGGGGTCACGGTCGCCGGGCAGGTGCTCGACCTGTAGCCGGATCAGGGTGCCCTCGATGACCGGCAGGTCGGCGGTGTGGTCGATCCAGCAGGTGCGGCGGGTCAACCGGGGGTGTAGCCGGTCCCAACTGCGGGCGTTGACGGTGCCGTAGCGGCTGGTCTGCGTGGTGGTGTGGTGCTGCGGCGCCGGCCAGGTGTCCGGGTTGTCCAAGCGGAATTCGGGGCCGTGTTTGGGCGGCCGTCCGGTGGCGCCCACCGCTCGGGGTGGCTTCGGTAGTCGTAGTACCCGGTCGGAGCGGATACGGCCCAGCAGCTGCACCGGCAGGTCGGCCAGGACGTAGGCGAGTCGGGTGATGTCGTAGCCGGTGTCAGCGACGATCAGAATCGGCGGCTGGCCGGCGCGCCAGTGCCCTGCCTCAACGAGGCGGTTGACGACGCCTCGCAGCTGGTCGGCGGTCACGGCAGTAGGGTCGTCGGTCGGGCCGAGGCGTACCGCGTCCAGGACCTGCGTCCATGAGGTGCGGCCGGACTCCAGCGCGGCGACGAACGAGTACGGCCAGCCGGGAATCGTCTGGGCCTGACTCTTCGCCCGCCCGTAGACGTGGCAGAACAGCCGGTCGGGCGAAGTCGACGCGTCCGGGCGTAGCCAGTTGCTGACATCGACCGCCAGGACGATCCGCCCGTGCGTGGTCCTCGGCAGCGGCAGGCCGGCCAGCCTCACCCGTAGCCGGCCGATGTCGATCCGGCCGCTGTTCAACCCGTCGTACAAGGCGCCGTGTCCCCGCCGGTGCTCCGCCACGAGCGACAGGTCGACCAGGCTGTGTACCGGCCCGTCGGTGCACAGGACCGCGTCGGTCAACTCGAACAGAGCGTCCGCCCGCGTGGTCAGGCAGTCGTAAAGGTCCTGACGGAAGTCGGTCAGTACCGTCGCCGGATCAGTTGCCGACCCGTCCGGGGTGTCGGGTAGTACCAGGCCGCTCAGGTAGTCCAGAATCGTGGCCACGGCCACCGCCCTTGATCTCTCGCGTCCTTGCCAGGGAACCGAAAGATCATCGAACGGTGGCCGTCTTGGTGTCGCCACGACACGCCGACGTCTACAAAGGACCACCGCCACACACGGACACCGACCTTAAAGAACAAG
>NZ_BONX01000104.1 GCF_016862935.1 Plantactinospora mayteni | reverse complement strand
CAGGTCCTGGTGATCATGGAGTTGTCTACGCTCTGTGATCACATGGAGGGCCTGTGCCCGCGCTTCCATCATGGCTGATCGAACCGCTCTGGGACCAATTCGCTGCCCTGCTGCCCAGACGGTCGGTGTTCCACCCCGACCATCCCCTGGGATGCCACCGGCGGCGGATCAGCGACCGGATCGTCTTCGACAAGATGCTGCAACTGCTGCGCTTCGGCTGTTCTTACGAGGCGATCGCCGACACGACCTGCTCGGCCACCACGATCCGCAACCGCCGTAACGAGTGGATACGACTCGGGGTCTTCGCCCGGCTCAAGGAGATCGCGTTGGAGTCCTACGACCGGATCGTCGGCCTCGTCCTCGACCAGATCGCCGTCGACGGCTCCATCACCAAGGCGCCCGGAGGCGGCGAGGCCGCCGGACGCTCACCGGTCGACCGCGGCAAACAGGGCCTGAAACGCTCGGGCATGACAGACGGATCCGGCATTCCACTGGGCCGCGCCCTGGCCGGCGCCAACCGCCACGACTCCCCCTTGCTCGCCCCCACCCTGGACCGCCTGGACGACCTTGGGCCGCTGCCCGACGACATCACGGTGCACCTGGACGCCGGCTACGACTCGGCCACCACCCGCACCCTGCTCAACGAACGCGGGCTGCACGGCCGCATCGCGCGCAAAGGCGAGAAGGCGCCGATCCAGGCCAGTCGGCGTTGGTACGTCGAGCGCACCCACGCCTGGCAGAACGCCTTCCACCGCATCACCCGCTGCTACGAACGCCGCGCCACCGTGATCGATGCCTTCTTCGACCTCGCCGACACGATCATCACCGTGCGCGGTCTGATCCGACGAGCATGGACGACTCACCGCTGGGACGAACGCCCGAGCCGTCGACCATGACCTCACGCCTGTCCACGAGACCTCGAAGTGTGATGCGTGGGTGAAGTTCATGCTGGGAGGGATTCGCCCTTTTCGGGGTAGTCGTCACCATTTATCAGGTCGTTCCAACCGAAGTGGAGGCTGATGCTGCTGGACGAGTCGTAGTACGGACGGTCACAGATGTAGCTGTCTTCGACCCAGATGGGATCGTCGGCCCACGTCACTTCCAGCCAGCCCGAGGCCAGCACAGGTGGCTGGAGGGACGGAGCCAGTTCGGCCACGGTACGCCAATCGAGTTTCAAAAGCGGACCGGCGGAAGGCAATTCCTCGTCGCCCTCCCTGATGACCTCAAGTTGCACTTCGGCGTCCTCGGCCGCGTCGGATGCCGCGGTGATCTGGTCGTGCAGTTCGAACACCTTGCCCAGGAGCGGCAGTGTGCGGGCGGCCTCCCAGTCGGCGTCTTCGATGACCGTCCCCACGTCTTCCCAGATTTCCTCGGCCCGTTCGTCAGCTTCGTTGCGTTCCTGAAGCTCGATCACGCGGGCCAGTGTCCGGTCCCATCCGGGATCGCCGGTACGCAAGTACGGGCGCACGTCGAACCCGCCGACGATAGTGCCGCGCTGGACAACCCACAGGTGCAGGACGGCTCCGCACAACATCACGTGATAGTCGAGAAACGGCTGGTAGCCGTAGCCTTCGTCTTTCTCGAACATTTCCTTCAGGCTGGAGAGTTCCCCGGCGGCGTACACGTATCCCAGAGGAGTGGCGCCGGGACCTATCGAGTACTCCAGCAGGTAGCAACTCGACGCGCTGTGCGACTCCGGGGGTGTGGTCATTGCGCTCTTCTCTCAC
>NZ_BONX01000103.1 GCF_016862935.1 Plantactinospora mayteni | reverse complement strand
TCCGGTGCGACACGATGTCGCACGTTTTGAGTAGTTTCGTCGATGGGAGGTTCGGCTTGAAGCCGAAGACGTGACTCCGGTCAGTGTCCTGGACCGGTCCCCGCCTCCGGCGTGCGTGGTCAGTAATGGCCGGGTGCGAAGCCCAGAGGGAAGCCCAAGGATGCCTGCTCCGACCGGGTGTCACAGGTGAGGGGAAGACCGAAAGGGTGAACGCGAGTGAACCAGTGGTGATGCCTCGTTACGGCAACTCTCCAAGTCGGGTCGTGATGGTGGAGATGATGAGGAGCGGGTCGTTGAGAATCGGCAGGCGGCGACCGAGGACGGATCTACGGTCGTGTGGACACCGCCGCTCCCGGGGTAAAGCTGGCACCCGACCCGGTCGTATCTCAAACGTGCGGAACGTGGTAACCCCGTCAGGTCCATCGCATTAGCTGTGGTGGTAGGCCGACCGCAAGGAAAGCGGAATCCCGTGGCGGGAACAGGACGCCCAAGAAGCGAATGCCGGCAGCCGAAAGGCAACAGGAAAGCGGGAACACGTGACACATCGGCCCTTCTCGTCGGTGGCTCTCGTATAACTGGCCGGATACCGGGCCCCGTGCCCGGCTGCGAAAGCAGGCTGACGTGTGGCGGGTGAGCCTTTGAACAGAATGTGCCGAAAATGCCGGAACCGAAGGGCAAGTTAGACGCGGTGACAGCCTTTGCTTTCGATGTTGCGATGGCGGCTCTCGGAGCGAACGGACCGGAGGACGAGAACCTCGGCTGGGACACGATCGTGTGGCCCATTCACGAGGAACACGTACGGCGGCTACGGGCCAGGATCTTCAAGGCGTCGAAGGCCGGGGACCTGGCCACGGTCAGGAACCTGCAGAAGATGATGCTGCGGAGTTGGTCGAACACTCTGATCAGTGTGCGGCAGGTCACGCAGCGCAACGCTGGTCGCGCGACCGCTGGGGTGGACGGGCAGGTCGCGTTGACCTCCCGTGCCCGGATGGATCTGGCCGTGCTGGTGCACCGCACAGCGAGATCGTTCCAGCCCTTACCGGTCCGCCGAGTGTTCATTCCGAAAGCCAATGGAAAACGCAGACCACTTGGGATTCCCGTGATAGCAGACCGCGCCCACCAGGCGCGTTGCCGCAACGCATTGGAACCAGAGTGGGAGGCCCGGTTCGCGCCCCGGACATACGGGTTCCGGCCGGGCCGAAGCTGCCAGGACGCGATCGCAGTAATCCACGTTATGGGCTGCGGGAAAAACCCCCAACGCCGGTGGGTGCTGGACGCGGACCTGAGCGCTGCATTCGACCGGATCGACCATTCCCAACTGCTTACTGAACTCGGCACGTTCCCTGGCAGGGAAATGATCCGAGGATGGTTGAAGGCGGGCGTGTTCGAGAAGGAAACAGGGTTCGCGCCGACCGATGAGGGAGCCCCTCAAGGCGGAGTGATTTCACCCCTGCTCATGAATGTCGCGCTGCATGGGCTGGAGGAAGCGGCCGGAGTCCGCTACGAGGCGAGCGATCCGGCTCGCACGAAGCGAGGCTGTCCGGCTCTGGTGGTCTACGCCGACGACATGGTCGCTCTCTGCCACACCCGGCAGCAGGCCGAGCAGGTCAAGGCGCGCATGGCCGAGTGGCTGGCCCCACGGGGCCTGTCGTTCAACGAGGCCAAAACGCGGATCGTGGCGCTTGAGGACGGATTCGATTTCCTCGGGTTCACGATCCGCCGGCACGCCGGAAAGCTGATCACCAGGCCGAGTAAGGCCGCGATCAAGCGGGCCAAACACCGCCTGGCCGTCGAGATGCGCGCTCTGCGGGGCGCGAACGCGGCGGCCGTCCTCGCGAAGATCAACCCGATCGTGCGGGGATGGGCGAACTACTACCGGGGAGCGGCATCGTCCAGGACCTTCGCGGCCCTGGACCACTACCTGTGGCAGCTCACCTACAAATGGGCGTGCCACAGCCATCAGAACAAGCCGAGGACCTGGATCATCTCCCGGTACTACGGCCGGTTCAACCCCGCCAGCCGTGACCGGTGGATCTTCGGCAACCGCGACAGCGGTGCCTGGCTGCCCCGGTTCGGCTGGACAAAGATCGTCCGGCACAGTCTGGTCCTCGGCGCGGCGTCTCCGGACGATCCCGCCTTGACCGACTACTGGGCCCGGCGGCGCGGAAAGAACCCAGCCCTGCTCGACCGCAGCATCCTGATCCTGCTCGCCAAGCAGAAAGGACGCTGCACGCTCTGCCAGGGGCTACTCCTGCACGCCGACCACGAGCCACGCAGCCCCACCGAATGGGAACAGTGGCATCGGGTCACCCGCAAAGCGATCACCAAGCACCACATGAGCGCCCACGCAGATGAGGCCACACCGGACGACACCCGCCTGGTCCACTCGCACTGCCAACGCCGGGTAACCGGCGCACGCAAAGACCCAGCACTCCTCCACGCCTGAAACGCCCTCCAGGGCTTGCTTGAGCCGTATGCCGCGACGAGTGGCACGTACGGATCTGAGGGGGCCCCGGTGCAGCAATGCATCGGGGCTACCCGACC
>NZ_BONX01000102.1 GCF_016862935.1 Plantactinospora mayteni | reverse complement strand
CGCGACCAGGCCGCAGTATCAGGTCGAGTTGTACGACGTGCATGCGCACTGGGGCTTGCTCCGCTACCTCGGCCTGTTCGCTGTTGGTAGCGGCGGTAGCCTGGTGCTGTCAACTGCTGGACGCCGGATCGTCGGCAACCAGCGGCGTGTCACCTCTGAGGAACTCGGCATCGGATTCGCGGTCTACCTCGCCGAGACGTGGGCGGAGAGCCGACGTCTCGGGGCGTCGACGGTTCGTACCGTCGACATCGATGCGGCGCTCGCGAGCGGTTCTATCTCCGTCGGCGGGTTGCGGGTTCTGGTGGAGCAGACCGGATCCCGCCCGGACTACCTGCTGATTTCGGATTCGGTAGGTGGATCCGGTCGTTTCAGCATCGCATTCTGGAGTGCAAGGGCACCAAGAGCCGCCCTTATGCCTACCGCCAGTTGGCACACGCTGCGATCCAACTCGGCGGTGTGGTGGTCGACGGGAGATGCCCCAGCGGGTTGGCGGTAGGTACCGTGGTCGCGCAGAACTCGGTCACGTACTACGCACTGCAGCATCGTCCCGACCGTGTTGGGGAACCACCGACGGCGGTCGCCCCGTCAACGTGGCCGAACGCGGAGGGCGACGAGCTTGAGGTTGATCTCAGTGATGTGCTGATCGACGAGCTACCCGAGGTCGACCTTGACCGCACCCGGCCTGTCGGCCTCCAGGGATTCACCGCCACCGCGCTGCGTGGCTCATGGGCAGCGTTGGCTGACCTGGCCGGCAATGACGCAGCATTCCAACGCTGGGCCCCGAGAGCCATGCGTAACCGCCTCAACCGTACCGCCGCCGATCGTCCACAGCGGGTCCGCTACAGCGGGGACGGCATTGACGTGGTGGGGGTACGTAACGTCATCTCGCTCCCCGGCGGTCAGCTCGAGGCCGTGCTCGGCGTGGAAGCCGACGTTGACGAGGCGCTCACCGGGGGGAACTCGACCGAGATCCTTGTTGCCCAACAACGGATCGTCCAGCGAGAGCTGCGGTACCGATACATGCAACGCGGAACGTCGTCCGTCGTCAGCATCGCCGATGACGGCGCAGCGCTCGTCCTGAACCCGCTCTGAAGGTCTGCGCCCGCAGGCATGGGTCGACGGCGACGGGGCCGGAGCGGGCCATGACCACGTCCACGCTCCAGACGTGGTCGGCTTGCGGACGACAGAAGTGCGAGGTTCCCCCTGGGACTGGTCACCGGCGTTTCATGCCGCAAGGACTCGTGGGGCCGCGCGATGGGATCTTGCATACGGTGGTGTCGGTGTTTGCCAGCACGGCGGCGAAGGCGATGATGAACTGCCCGGCCGGGCCCGGCCGGCCCGGTCTAGGACCAGGACCTTGAACTGCTCGGCCCGGTCGCCCAGGTCCATGAGCAGGTTCCTGGCCTGCCAGCCGTGGAGGGCGCTGGCAATGACTCCTTTACTCGGCTGGTTTATGCTGTGGGTTACCTGGGCAAACGTGCGTGAGCATGCCGCTGGGCCACCGGACTACTGGGGGTCAAGGGGTCGTCGGTTCGAATCCGGCCGTCCCGACAGACAGAAAGCCCTGACCAGCAGAATCGCTGGTCAGGGCTTTAACCTTTGTCTATGGAGTTTTGAACCTCCCCCCGAAAACCCCCCGTTTATGGGTGTCGGCAACCAGGTTTGTTATCCGTGTGCATCGTTGTGCTCTACAGCTTCGGGCTGGCCATCGAGGTCGGTTCCGAGCCGTTCGAGGATCTCGGAGACGTCGGGGGCTTGGACGGTTACGACGCCACGGTGACCGGGCTGGTGGTCGGCCAGACCGCCCTGATCGTCGCGCTGACCGTGGCAGCCCTGTTGCAGCAACGGCGAGTCCCCGGCCGGAGCCCGGGGCCTGTTCCACGGGCTCGGTGTGGCGGTGTTCGGCACGGTGGCGGTTGGGCTGGCCGCCGCGCTGGTCTACCGCGCCGCCGACGTGCTCGACCGCGACGTCAGTCCCAGCCCCGCCCGGCCGGTACCGCCGGGCCTCGCGCCGTTGCAGCCACCCATCTCGTACCGGTGGGCCGCCCTGGGAGCGCTCGCGGCGGTCCCGGTCTCGACGATGATCCTGCTCGCCTCGAGCTACTCCGCAAACGCGTCCTACTTGCGCGCTGACCCCTTTACACAACCGGCGACAGAGCCAAGGTCCGGGACGGGCAGGTCGCGAACCGCCCGTTCTACGCCGCGTTCGGCGTCACTCTCGACGGCCGTCCCTTTTCGCCGCCACAACATCTACAATCAGCGGAGTGACGATGAGCAAGGTCGATTTTGACGAGCTTCAGCATCTCGCCACCGAGGTGCGCCGGGCGCAGACCTCACTCTCCGCAGGCGTGCAGGGATTCTCGGGGGCGCCCTCGGCCGCACCGGCACCACCGGTGCAATTCACCGTCACCCCGAACCTGCAACAGAGGACCACCATCCCGGATGCGGTGACCACGTTCGGCAACACGGACGCGGGCGCCGCCTGCCTGAGTGCTCACCACCAGGCGCAGAGCACCATGGGCGCGGTGCTTAAAGCGTTCGACAACACGATCGACTCGGACGCCGAGCGGTTGGAGTTGGCACTGGCGGTCTACCGGAAGACCGACGCCGAGGCGGCCGACAGGTTACTGGCGACGAAGCGTAACCAGTTGGACGTGTTCAGTACCCACATGAGCACCGGCGGCGAACACGCGCCGCAGCAGGCCCGCCAGATCAACGATCTGCGCACGATAGCCGGCGACCAGACGATGGGCAACACGGTCGTCGGCGGAGACTTCAACTCCGTTACTACCGGCAACAGTCCGTCCGCCCAGGCCCTCCGTGGCTTCGGCGGCCACGGCTTCGACGTCAACGGTGGTGTGATCCATGACGGACGGGGTGGCACCTCGGCGAGTAACATCCCGATCGACCACGTGATGCCTCGTGGAGTGGGCGCTTCCGACGCCCAGCGATGGGCCCGGGGCCAATCCGATCACGACGGCCAGCGGGTCGACCTGACCCTGTCGAACTGGTAGTCCCTACTAGGGCCTGTGTCGAAGTCGGTTATAGCCATTCGTTGATGGCGGCGAGTT
>NZ_BONX01000101.1 GCF_016862935.1 Plantactinospora mayteni | reverse complement strand
ACGTCGATAGCAACTGACGGCACGTCGCAGGTCGCCGAGGTGATGATGGGCGTGGCCGAGACTGTGCCAGATGTGCGCCTCGGCCAGTCGATCCCCGGTCTGCTGGATCAGCGACAGCGCTCCAAACCCGGCCGGGTCGGCCAGCGCGGCGCGTTCGGCATCCGCCCCGGTCAGCAGTGGCGAGTCGGCTGCTCCGGCGAACACCCCGGACGGCAACAGCGGAGACGCGTCGAACAGCAACGGCCTAGCCCGCCCGTCCGGACCGGACAGCACCGCCACCGTCGAAGACGTACCGAAATCGACACGCAGCGCATATCCGCCCATCGCCACGCGATGACCCTAGAACAGGGCTTCAACTCACTGCGGCAGCGCCGCCGAAGCAGACGCCCGCGTCCGATCCCAGGTGCGCAGCCACGGTGCTGCCGGCCGAGCCGGCGCCGGTCGCGGTGCTCGGCGTTGACGAGGTTCGCCGCGGCAGCCGCACTCGACCTGGGACGCCCAGGCCGGTTCGTGGACCACGACTGCGGACCGCTGGCACGTCGGCTTCTGCGATCTGTCCGGTGGTTAAGGGCTGCTCGCCAGGTCGAAGGCCGTATCACAGCGGCGGTGACCGGCTGGCTGACCGCTCACCTGGCGTGAGCAGGCAGGGACAGAACAGTGCTGCTGTGGGACGTAGCCACCCGCAGGACCATCGCCACCCTCACCGGCCCGACGACGTCAACAGTTCGGCGTTCAGCCCGGACGGCAAGACCTTCGCCACCGCCAGCTTGGACGACACCGCACGGCTGTGGAGGATCCACGCCTGAGTCCCTCTCAAGTGCCCCTTTCCGCGTCCCTGGCGCAATGCCTTGTTAGGTTCGGTGGACGCCACAGCGGACACCTCAACCCCGCTTGAGTTCGAAGAGCCCAGATATCAGCCACGGCCGGTCCCGAGTTCTGATCGGCGTCACGAGCCAGCGCGGCAGACATCAACCATTGTCGTGCCTGTACTCGTCGCAGGTCGTTTCCGTCGACCCCGGCCGCTGACTCCCGGCGTCAGCGACATGTAAGCAGGAAGGCAGACTGTGCGCAAACAATCCCTTCAATGTGCCACCCCTCGCACTCACGATCGAGGGAAAACGTGACCGGACAAGAGACGGGAGGGCAACGATGCTGGCCGAGCAGCCTGTCCGCGGAACCAGCGATCCGCACACCTTTGTCAGACCCAGACGATTCGTCCGCGGCACCTCGTTGGCCGCAGTCCTGGCGCTTACCCTGGTGGCGGCGCCAACCCCGGCAGGCGCTGCAACTCCAGGCACCTCCGCCACATCCCCGGCGGACCGAATCCTAGAAAGGGCAGAGCAGACACTTCGGACGGCAGACAACCTCAACGGGCCACGGGTGGCGCCCGCGCCCAGAAGCGCCGAGCCCATGAAACAGTCCGATGACTGCGGGACGGTCCGACGCAACCTCGCGACGCTTGCCGGACAGGGCCGGAGTTTGGTCGCTTGCACCGCACCGGGCTCCGTCGAGCGGGCAAGGCTCCACCTGAGTAAGCGGAAGGCGGCCGGCCCGAGCGTGAATACGGCGAGCGACCTTGAGCCGTTTCCGGAATGGTGCGAGGTCTCAACAGAGTGGCGGTGGCTGATTACCCGGACTCAAGCGTGTGTGATCGTTCCCTATAGCCTTGGTGTGCTGGAAACATCAACCGGGGAAATGGTTGGACAAATCGACTTCGTCCACATCGCCTACCATTACTCGTTCGCTGACGGTACGACTTGGGGTCAGCAACTCAGAGTCGAGATGATCGACGGTTGGGGTCTGATTCAAGGCACAACGGTCGAAGGCTACGCCGCTTGCCTACCATCCCAATCCGAGGCGTGTGGGGTCGCTGCCGAGGAGTTCCCGCCGCAACCGATCACGAAGGGGGGAGCCGCCGAAGGGTACGCCTTCTATGATTCCCCGAACATCCCGGCTGGCGCCCGTCGCACCGAGCGTAGCGTGCTGGCATCACAATGGCGGAACCCGTTGTGGGCACATACGAGTATGACCTACATAGATCCGACCCTTGTGTTGCGATGTGACAATGACCTCCCTGGCAACACCCCGCCCGGCTGCGTCTTCCCAGCCTATACGTGGTCCGTCATACGCTACTCGCCGAGCGGCCCCTACCCAGAACTCGCGCTGCACATCCTTGAAGCGCAGTTCTCCGGCCTGCCGGGTGCCTATCCCGACACTGGACTGCCCAACGAGATGCCACTAACCCGCCTGACCAACGACACGTTGCAGGTCTTGAACCGGAACACGGCCTGTCCCCCGGCCAACGAGGGCGGATATCCACGACCGCCGGGCAAGTCGTGTGACGAGTACCCGTTCGCCTCCACCGACCAGGGCGCCTTCACCGGCAGCACTGGCCCCGCGCGGTCGTACTCCTGGTGTGAGATAGCGGAGCCGCCAGGCCAAGGCCCCGATGGCTACAGCGTCTGCATGATCAACGATTGGCAGAACTCGCAGGGCGGAAACACGTTGAACACCCAGCTCTTCCTGCCGTTCCGGATCCTCGACAAGGACCCGTTCTACGTCTACATCGGTTGATCAACAAGCCTGGTGTGCCGGCTTCTCGGCCCCGATCAGGCACGCCGCCTGACCGGGGCCGAGGCCAGGGTCTGTCAAACGAACGGCTCTGGCCCACATTCGGTGGTGACAGTCGGTAGCGGCGTTGCGGGCGTGCTCGCGAGCCTCTGACGCCGGCTTTTGGAGGCTGGCCGGCCTTTCACTCGGAGCCATAGCCACGATCCAGATCTAATTCCTGGCCTGGGAGAGATGGACGACACAGCGGGCCCAGGCATGCAGGGCGGCTGTCTGCTCGGGCGTGAGGCGGTTGGTGGTCCTCAGCTCGACGGCGGGCCGGGACAGAATCCGCTGGTCCCGTGCATTCCCTGGTTGAGCAGCATCCGGAAGTAGGCGTGATAGTCGTCGACGGTCGAGTCCAGTCCGCCGCCGCCAGACTGGAACGCCGGAGGCAGGCTGTGGTGTCCCCCTTCGGCCTCGTCCTCCATGAGCAACTCTCCGGTCTACAGCGGGGTGTCCAAACCCTTCTACCTGGCCTGGGCTGGTCTTCTATGCGGCTCGCTCATTCTCAGTGATCAGCCCTGCGCTTGCCGTGTCGGAAATTGGGTCTGGCTTCGAAGTTCATCGGGCAGCCGTGTCCGGGTTGCCCGGCCGCCGAGACGGACGAGGGTCTCCGGCAGACCGCTGAGCTGGGCAACCACCGTTCCATTAGGATCCCAGTGGTCCTTCTTCAATTAGATCAACGGGGCTCGACAATCACGATGTTCTTCTGAACAGTCATGCCCCCGCGCCGACCGCGTCGGCGATCTGCATGCTTGCCCAGAGGTAATGGGCGGCGAGAAGCACCAGCGGCAGCAGGACGGTGACCATCATGCCCACACCAACGGCCCGTGCTCTACGAAACGCGCACAGCACGGCGGCGGCGATCAGGAGCGCCACCAACGCCGCGACGGTGACGACGAGCATGACGAACAGGTACATCATACCGCCGTCGTCGGGCACGTCAGGGGACTGAGTCGCGGAGATGTGGCGATAGTTGAAGTACACGTACGCGCCCCAGAGCGCATAGATCATAAGCGGTATGGTGAAGCCGAGACCCCACTTGGGCCACGACCACCATCCACCGGAAGCTTCCACCGTCGGCATCCGGCAAGTATCGTCCGTGCGACGGTTCCCTTGACACGATGAGATTCAGTTGTGACGCTGCCGTGCCCAAACCGAGCGTCCGATGTCAACGCGAGAGCGACAAGACCGGGGTCCGTAACG
>NZ_BONX01000100.1 GCF_016862935.1 Plantactinospora mayteni | reverse complement strand
GTGCGTCCGTCCGCATCTGTCGCAGTTCGTGCAGGGCTCGGGGGCGCGGGTTTCGTCACCGTCTGTGTTCCCGGCTCTGGCGGTCCGTGGTGGCCAACGAGTGTGTGGCCAGCGGCGGTCGATCCATAGACTGCAGCGGTGAGGTACGACGAGTTCGAAGCGGCGATTCGCCATCTGGTCGCCAGGGCCAGCGACGACAACCTCCGTGTTTTCGGCGCCGAGACGGTCGTCCGTCTCGTCGGAGACGAACGGCTGGTCGACGTCGCAGTTGAGTATGAGCTCGACGAGGATGCCTCTGCGGCCCTCACCACCGCCCGCGACAGCGTGCTGACAGCCAGCCCGGCCGAGCTGCGTGCGCACCTGGCGCGCATCGGTGACGGCATCCTCACCGACGGCGACATGGATACCGAACTCCTGAACGTCATCTCCGCACTCGAACATTGGACGACCTACCTGGAGACGGGCCAGCGCGGCGAGCTCTACGAACTCGCCATCCGCTCCATCGAACAGGTCGATTTCCAGGTCTCGGCCGACCTCAGCGACTTTCTGGCCAAAACCGAGATGGCCACCGAGTACGAGCGGATCGAGCGGCTGCTTACCGCGTAGGGACAGCCGGAGCCGACGTTCCCGAGAAGCCGCTGGGGCACCGCCAGCCGCCCTCACCCGGCACAGCGCTGTCGGACCCTTCTGTCCGCGGCGAGTATTCCAGCTCAACGCCATGAGGATGCCTCAACCTCACTGGCGGGCGACACCAGTGGTGGCCGAATGTAGGTGGCATCGGTTTCGGCGCGGTGCCGGTGCCACCATCGGGTGGACCACGCGCGTTTCCGTCTTGGAGTGGGGGATCGATCACGGATGCTGTCGGAGGGCCGTGCTGAGATGACCTGTTGTGGACTACCGTGACGCGTTGCCCGAGCTGCGCCAGATCTGCATCGAGGAGTTGGGGGAGCGCTTCGGCGCGCAGTTGGCCGAGCACGCCCGCCCCGGCTTCGGTCTCGAACCGGCCAGGAAGGGAAGACCGGCCACCGGCCGGAACTACCTGGGTGGCCCGGCCCTGCTGGATCCGGGCACCCCGTGGCCGGACTACCTCGGCATCCCGCTGAGCCCGGTCGCCGTCCTCGACACCGATCCGCTCGCCTCCTGGCTCGGTGAGCATCTGCCGGTGCGCCCCGGCCTGCTCAACTTCTTCGTTTTCGAGCCGGACCTGCCGCCGAAGGAGTACCCCCGCGACGTGGACTACGACGATCCACGCTGGTTGCGGGTGATCCCGGCCGACCCGGCGCGGGCGGCGGAGGTACCGGCGCCGGCCCCGGCCAGGTCGTTCGACCGGATCCCGTTGCACGCCAAGCCGGTGCTGACCCTGCCGGGCCACGGCGACTCGGCCTACCGTGACTTCGACTGGGACACCGAGATAGCGGCGTGGCCGCTCATCGACCAGGCGGAGAAGCACGACCATCTGGCGTTCGGCCGGCCGCAGTGGGAGCAGGGCCCGGAGCCGTCGTGGCGGGATGACCACCGGCACCTGCTCATGGTCAGCCCGGGAAAGCTGGGGCTCGACTGGTCGTACTTCTATTTCTCTGTGCCTGCGGCCGCTTTCCGCGCCGGTGACTTCAGCCAGGTAGTGGTCGGCCGGGTGATCCACTGACACCATCCTCGGGCTGAGCGCCCCAGAACTGGCCAACCGGGTCCGTGTATCGCGAAGCGTTTGAGCTTTTGGTACGTAGGGTTCGGCGTCCTTGGCGGTGGTGCTGGTGCCTTGGCGTTGACAGTATTGTTCACCGCCGGCTTGAGGCGGTGCGGGCGACGTTGGCGTCGGTGCGGGTGTGGGAGAACTGACTGCCAGAGAGCCGGTGGAGGATCTTTTTGAACGGGCACGATGGATCGGTGCGATCGATGGCCACAACGCGGATTGATGGACGCCCTCACGCGGTGACCGGCGGTGATGATGGACTGGTGCGGGTTTGGGACCTGACCAGTGGTCGGCAGGCTGGTGAGTCGCTGACCGGTCACACCTCGGCGGTCTGGTCGGTGGCCACAACGATGATCGACGGACAGCCGCACGCAGTGAGTGGGAGTCCGGACCAGACAGCGCGAGTGTGGAACCTGACCACCGGGCAGCAGGCTGGTGAACCCTTGACCGGCCATGAAGACGTGGTGGAAGTGGTGGCAGCCATCGCGATCGACGGGCACCCCCACGCGATCACTTCCGGCGCGGACTACACGATACGGGTGTGGGACTTGACCCTTGGCCGGCAGGTCGGTGGGCCGGTGGACGTGTACGGCGACTGGGTGCAGTCAGTGGCGCCTGTGATGATCGACGGCCATCCGCACGTGGTCGCGGTTAGCGATAAGGGCATGGTGCGCGTCTGGGAATTGAATACTGGTGAGCAGGTCGTTGCGTTGGCTACCGGGACCACTGGGTGGCTGCGTTCGGTGGCCGCGCCGGTGATCGATGGACGCCCGCACGCGGTGACCGGCGGTGATGACGGGTCGGTGCGGGTGTGGGACCTGACGTCGGGCGAGCAGGTCAGTGAGCCATTGACCGGTCACGCAGGCCGGGTGTGGTCGGTGGCCACAACGGTGATCGACGGACGGCCGTACGCAGTCAGCGGGGGGAACGACGGGACGGTGCGGGTATGGAACCTCGTCACAGGCAAGCAGGTAGGCCGGGAGTCCGTGTTCCCGTCCCCGGTCCGCGCTGTTGCGGTGGCTGCTGAGGGCCACATCGTGGTCGGCTTTGGTCATGAGGTCGGCATACTTCAGTAGTCCAGGCGGATTGATCCGCGGGCCTTGCGACGAGCCTGTCACCGTCTGGTGTGGCCGGATCACCGGCAAGCTCGAGCAGAAACGGCAGGCTCGCCGTGCTGCTGGGGTAGACGTCACCCTGGTGGTGAACTTTGCCGTAGAAGTCGCGCGGTGCCAGGCCCCGCTCCTTGGCATCCGGAGAGCGCAGTGCTTCCAGAAGCGCCGGCACCTCTTCGGCTGAACCATAGGCATGATGCATAGCCGCCCAGCCGACATCGCGAATTCCGCTGAACACGCGCGGCACTATGGTCGAATCCACCGACATTTACTGCGAGGCGGCCACAGCCGGAGCTGCCCAGCGACGACCTCTCACGCCGCGAGGCGTGCGCTGGGCCATCTCGCGTCGGTCCCGCTGTAACGTCGCCCGACGTCTACAGCTCGGGCGGTCGCACATTGGGAGCCAAGCGTTCCCCGGCTGCGAGATCGTTTCGCCAGTAGCGATAGACCCGACCGACCACGACCTCGACTGTCTCGGCCGCGAGAAGGCAGGGAAGTCGGTCGCCTCCGACCGGCGGTCGATGTCGAAGGCTATGACCAGCGGTGGTTCCTCACCGACATACCGGCGCACCAACTCGTGTTCGTCCAGAGTCAACTCCCCTTGCGGTCAGTCGTGGTGGCAGGTGGAAGTCGGGGCGCACGCGCCGCGCGATTCAGGTTGAAAAAGGTTCAGTGTGCGTGTGAGTGCCAGAGCCTGCAGACGGCAATCGAGCGCACTTTCCTGTCGACCTGAATGCTGCCCGCAACTGCGGGCGCACGAGCCCTCGTTAACCTCCGGGCCTCAGACGCCCAAGGTGGACCTCAGGCAGAAGGCGGTATTTGCAGTCGGACGACCGGGAACTTACGGGTCGTCTTCTTCTCGTACTCCCGAGCGTCCGGCCAGTAGTCGCGCCAGATCCCGTACAGGTTCTCCCATCGCGGATCGCCGGGTCGGACCACTTGGTAGTCGGCGATGACCGTGGCCACGCCGAGTTCGATCGTGGCCGGGCCGGAGGCGGCTTCGAGGTTGGCCACCCATTGTGGGTCCTCCGGCGCACCACCGAGGCTGCCACAGATCACATACGCATCACCGTCGGGCGCCGCGACCAGCGGCGTGACGAACTCTTTGCCGGACCGCCGTCCGATGTGATGCAGCAGAACAAGAGCCTTGCCTTCCCAATGCCCGCCGACCACACCGTCGTTCGCGCGGAAGGTCTCGATGATGCTGTCGTTGAAGGACGCCATTAGGACAGGCTAGCCGAGTGGTCACCCTTGGCGCCTCCGATCCACTGCGGCTCGTCGCGGCGACTTCCAGACGGCTGAGCGGTGCACAGACATCCGG
>NZ_BONX01000099.1 GCF_016862935.1 Plantactinospora mayteni | reverse complement strand
CCGTGGAAACTGATAGGGCAGCTGGTCGACATCCGCGCCACCGCGACGATGGTGCAGATCTTCCACCACGGCGAGCTGGTCAAGACCCACGTCCGCAAAGGCAAAGGCAAGGTCACCAACGTCGCGGACTACCCGCCGGAGAAGATCGCGTTCCACACGCGAACCCGCAGTGGTGCCGCGATCGGGCCGAGCAGACCGGACCCGCGACCGCCGCGGTGATCGCCGAGCTGCTCGACGGTCCGGCGTTGCACCGGCTGCGCTCGGCGCAAGCGATCCTCAACCTGGCCGGCAAGTACTCCGACGCCCGGCTGGAGGCGGCCTGCCGCAAAGCCACCACGGCCGCCGACCCGTCCTACCGCACCATCCGCAACATCCTGGCCTCCGGGCTCGAGGACATCGAACACGACCGCCCCACCGGCGACGCCGGCGCGCCCGCGTTCCTGCACGGCCCCGCCGGCCTGTTCGCCGACGTCATCCCATTCCCCACCACCGCGGCCGCCTCCGCCGCGACCACGGCCGACACGACGAGCGCGACGGCATCCGACCGCCGTGACGACGCCGGTGACAACGAGCCGAAAGACGCCGCGTCATGACCCGCGCCCCGCTCACCCCCACCACACCGACGAAGGCCGAGACGAACCGATGACAATCCTGCGCCCCGCGCTGGCCGACAGCCTCCGCGCTCTGAAACTGTCCGGGATGCTCGAGACCCTCGACGCCCGTCTCGCCCAGGCACAAGGCGGCGACCTCGACTATCTGGAGTTCCTGCAGATCCTCTGCGACGACGAGATCACCCGCCGCGAGCAAGTGGCCATGGGCCGGCGTCTGCGCCGCGCCCGCTTCGACACCGAGACCACCCTCGAAGGCTTCGACTTCGCCGCCAACACGAAACTCCCAGCCGCCCAGATCCGCGACCTCGCCGCGCTGCGCTGGCTACAAGCCGGAGAATCGATCATCCTCTACGGCGCCGTCGGCGTCGGCAAAACCCACGTCGCCCAAGCCATGGGACACCTTGCCATCCGCGCCGGCGCCGAGGTCCGCTTCCACAAAACCAGCCGCGTCCTGGCCGACCTCGCCGGCGGCCACGCCGACCGCACCTTCGACAAACGCCTGGCCGCACACGTCAAAGCCGACCTGCTCATCCTGGACGACTTCGCGATGCACGAGTTCACCCCCGGCCAGGCCGACGACCTCTACGAGCTGATCTCCCAACGCATCGCCGAAGGCCGCTCCAACGCGATCACCGCCAACCGCGCACCCCAGGACTGGTATCCGCTGTTCCCCAATCCAGTCGTCGCCGAATCACTGCTCGACCGACTCATCAACAACAGCCACCAAGTCTTCATGAACGGCCCCTCCTACCGGCTGAACAAACGACCCAAGGCCTCAACCACCAAGTAGCAGAGCGGAACGACCACAGCATGAACGACCCGGCACCTCACCCTGACATCCCCAGCCGAGCCGAACGCGAGGCACTCAACACTGCGACGCCGCGCGTGTGCCGTCCGCGCGGGGCTTGCCGCCCTGGCCGGCCTTGAAGTCGACCAGCAGTCCGCCGGCGATCAGGTCCGCGTCGGCGTTGAGGTCGGCGCTGCCGTCGAAGGTCACCCCCGTGGTCACCGGCCCGGCCGGCAACGCGGGCAGCAGCTGGCCGAGCGCCAGGTTCCGCATCGCGATAAAGGTCGGCGACCTCCGCGCGACCTCGGCGCTGCCCTCATCTCGGTCACGACCGGACGAGGCGCACGCCGGTCGCGAGCAGCCAGACGAGCCAGGCGGCGAACCCTAGGAGCCCGACGAAGATCAGCGCCGAGCCGTCGGCGATCGCGAGGTTGCCGAGCCCCGCGGCGAGCAGCAGGCCCCCGCCCACCAGGCCCAGCAGGCGCTGCCAAGCCGGAGTCAGCCCGCTCGCGTGCGCGGCGAGGGCCGCGCCGATGAAGGTGGTGCCGAGCGTCGGCAGCGCCAGCGCGAACGCCGCCGCGTGAACCTGCCAGACGAGCTCGAACGCGGGCGTCGGCTCGGCGAGCCCGCCGGCGGAGAGCGCGAGCCCGATCTGCAGGACGTTGACAAGCACGAAGATGGCCGACAGCGTCGCGCCAGCGGCCAAGGCGAGGAGCGACCAGTCGGCGCCCGCTCCGCCGCGCCGCTCCACGAGGCCGTGCAGGCCGGTCACGAACACGAGCAGCAGCGGCAGGTTCAGGGCCACCTGACCGGACGCGATCGCGACCGAGTCGCGGTTGGCTGCGTAGTAGGCCAGCACTTCCTCGATCGGAGCGCCGAAGGTCGGCGCGCCCGTTCCCGCCAGCACCGCGTTCTCTATCGCCACCGACACCGCGAACGCGATCGCCGCGGCGCCGACGAGCCGGCCTCGAACGAACCACCTGCGGGCTAGCGTGGTGGCGGTGTTCTGCGGTGATCTCATCTCTTCCTCCTTCGTTTCAGTCGGATGGCGGGTTGTCGAGCAGGTTCGGGGTGTTCGTTCGGATGGTCGTCGGTTCTTCCTTCGAGAGGAACGGTCCGTCCGCCGGATTGGCGGCAGGTCTGGGCGTGCATACGCACGGGTTGGGTCGTTCTCGTCGGTCCGGTCGTCAGACGGAGACGACGACCTTCCCTCGGGTGTGGCCGGCCCCGACGTAGCGGAGGGCGTCGGCTGCTTCGTCGAGGGGGTAGGTGCGGTCGATGACGGGCGTGACCTGCCCGGTCGTGAGGAGGTCGGCCAGGGTGAGCAGGTCCTGGCGCTTCGCGACCGACACGAGAGGCTTCAGCTGCTGACGGGTGAACCCGGACAGCACGCGCGCTTTGACGATCCGACCGAGGGGGCCGAGCCAGCGGCCGCCGCGTCCGTTGTTGGGGATGAGGGTGCCGGTGGGCGTCAGCGCTCGGCGGACAGCCGTCAGGGGCTGGGCTTCCACGTTGTCGAGGATGACGTCGTAGCGCTTCTCGGTGCGGGTGAAGTCGGTCCTCGTGTAGTCAACGACGTGGTCGGCACCGAGCGACCGGACCAAGTCGACGTTGCGGGTGCTGCACACGCCGGTCACCTCGGCGCCAAACGCCTTGGCGATCTGTACGGCGAAGGAGCCCACGCCGCCCGACGCGCCCGTGACCAGCACCGTCTGGCCCGGTCGAACGTTCGCGATGTCGCGCAATGCCTGCAACGCCGCCATGGCCGACGTGGGGACCGCTGCCGCGTCCACGACCGACAGGTTGGCAGGCACGGACACGAGGTTGTCCGCTGGGACGCAGGCGTACTCCGCGAGCGTTCCAGCGGTGTTCCAGCCGAACACCTCGTCGCCGGGGCGGAGAGCGGTGACATCCTTCCCGACCGCTGCCACCACGCCGGCGAGGTCCCTGCCAGGGATGCCGTGGCGCGGCCGGCGGAGCCCGAACGCCAGACGCACCACGTACGGCTCACCGGTCATGACGAAGTAGTCGCCGGGATGTACCGAGGCCGCGCCCACCTGGACGAGCACATCGCCTCGACCGGGCAGCGGTAGCCCGACCTCGCACGACTCGAGCACTGAGGGCGGGCCGTAGCGGACCTGGACGGCGGCCCGCATCGTTGCCGCCCCGGCCGGACTCGCCCCCGGCACCAGGCGGTCTCCGGCATTCGATCGCTGTTCGATTCCCACAGAAGCCTCCTCACGTCCGAGCTGCGACTCTCACTGTCGTACACCGTACGTCGTACGCTGTACTATGGGCGTACGCTGTACGATTGTCAAGCCGTTCAAGCGAGCGAGGAGACCCGTGTCTGCGAGGAAGCAACGCCAGGTCGCGTCAGACGCGGGGCTGAGCAAGCAACGGGTGGTGGTCGAGGCGATTCGGCTCGCCGACCTCGAGGGGGTCGACGGGCTGAGCATGCGCCGGCTGGCTGGCGCGCTCGGCGCGGGCGCGATGTCGCTCTACCACTACGTGGCGAACAAGGAGGAGTTGCTGGACGCCATGATCGACATCGTGTTCGAGGAGATCGAGCTCCCGCCCGAAGAGACCGACTGGCAGTCAGCGATGCGACGGCGGGCGGTATCCGCCCGACAGGTTCTCGCACGCCACCCGTGGGCGATCGGCCTGATGGAGTCGCGGACATCGCCCGGGCCCGCGAACCTCCGCCACCGCGAAGCGGTCACCGCCTGCCTGCGGAGGGCTGGCTTCCCGGTCTTAATGGCGACGCACGCCAACTGGTTGCTCGACAGCTATGTCTACGGGTTCGCCCTGCAGGAAGCCAGCCTGCCGTTCGACACCGCCGACGAGCTCGCGGACATGGCCGAGAACGTCTTCCTGCCCCAGCTTCCTCCAGACGAGTTCCCCTACCTCAACGAGTCCGCCGCGGCGCTCGTCGCTGCCGGCTACGACCCGGCAGATGAGTTCATCTTCGGCCTCGACCTCGTCCTAGCCGCCCTCGAGCCGCTGAGAGCCTCCGCATAGCAACGCTCACGGACCGTCGCGCGGCCCTCTGCGCCGTAGCTCCGATCCATAGCCGCCGCACCGGGACCGCTGCCACGCAACCCTGGACCACCGAGCCGTCACCCCCTGACCGGCAACCCCGGACGTCCAGGTCACAGCGCTGCCATTGATACGGCAACGGCGGAACCTACACCGGAGACTAGATCAATTACGTGAGCCGACCCCAGGTCAATTCGGTGAGCGCCCACGATGTCGGCGAGGTCCTCGCCCCACCAGGACGGCAGCCGGTCCGCGGGTGCGGTGGGTGCCGTTATCGCGACGTCGCCGAGCCAGGG
>NZ_BONX01000098.1 GCF_016862935.1 Plantactinospora mayteni | reverse complement strand
TCCCCGTCAGGCGTTGTCCGCCTCGCGGAACAGTCGGTGGGGCCACCACAGGTACCGGCCGACATCCAGGCTCAGTGCGGGTACCAGTACGGACCGGACGACGGCGGTGTCCAGCAGGATGCCGAACGCCACCGCGAAGCCGAGCTGGACGATCATCGTCAGTGGCAGTGTGGTCAGCGCGGCGAACGTGCCGGCGAGCACCAGGCCGGCGGACGTGATCACCCCGCCGGTCGCGGCCAGTCCGATCAGGGTCGCCCGACGGGTGCCGTGCCGGACGGTCTCCTCGCGTACCCGGGTCATCAGGAAGATGTTGTAGTCGACGCCGAGCGCGACGAGGAAGACGAACAGATAGAGCGGCAGCGAACTGTCCTCACCGGTGAATCCGAAGATGTGCCGGAACACCAGCACGCTCGCGCCGAGCGCCGCGCCGAAGGAGAGCACCACGGTGCCGACCAGCAGCAGTGGCGCCACGAGAGACCGTAGCAGTAGCACCAGGATGGCGAAGACCACTGCGACGACGATCGGCACCAGGAGGTTCCGGTCGCTCCGGGCGGTCCGCTGCACGTCGAGCCGGACCGCGGTCTCCCCGCCGACGAGCGCCTCTGCCTCGGGTACGGCACGCAGCGCCGTGCGTACCCGGTCGACGGTGTCGTACGCCGCGCGGCTGTCGGCGGGATCGGTCAGCGTTGCCTCCAGGTACGCCTGCCCGGAGCGCAACTCGGTCGAGGTCAGCGACCCGGGCTCCACCCCGGGTACGGCGGCGAGCGTCGCCCGTACCCGCTCCGCCTGGTCGGGGCGGCTCAGCACCGCGATGGGGCTGCCGACGCCGGCCGCGAAGTGCCGGGCCAGTACCTGTTCGCCGCGTACCGAGTCGTGGCTGCCCCGGAACGACTCCGACGAGGTCAGTCCGGTCGCGTCGAGCTGCGTGATGCCGAGGGCCAGCGCGCCGAACGCGAGGCTGGTCGCCAGCCAGGTCGCACGGGGCCGGCGGGCGATCAGCCGGCCGATCCGGTTCCACCAGCCGATCGCGCCGGCCCCGGCCACCGCGCTGTCGTCGGCTTCGGTACCGGACCGGGCCGCCGCCGCAGCTCCGCTCGACGTGCTGGCGCCGGCCCCGATGTCGGCGCCGCCGTACCTCGGCCGGGCCGGCCAGAAGACCCAACGACCGCACCGGACCAGCAGCGCCGGGAACGCGGTCAGCATCACCACCAGTGCGGTCAGCACGCCGACGGCCAGCACCGGGCCGAGCCCTCGGGTCCAGCTCAGCTCGGCGAGCAGCAGGCAGGACATGGCGGCGGCTGCGGTACCGGCACTGGCCAGGACGGCTGGCGTGGAGCGGCGCAGCGCGAGCCCCATCGCGTCGTGCGGGTCCCGGTGGTGGCGCAACTCCTCGCGGTAGCGGGCGACCAGCAGCAGCCCGTAGTCGGTGGCCGTGCCGAAGACGAGAATGGTCAGGATCGCGCCGCTGTCCGCGGTGACGGTCAACTGCGCGTACCGGGCGAGCAGGTAGACCACTGCCTGCGCGGCGATCAGCGCCAGGCCGGCGCAGGCCACCGGCAGCAGCCACAACACCGGGCTGCGGTAGGTGACCAGCAGGATCAGCACGACGACGGCGACGGTGGCCAGTAACAGGCGGCCGTCGAGTCCGCTGACCGCCGCGCTCTGGTCGGCGAGCGAGCCGGCCGGACCAGCGACGTACACGGTCATGCCCGCCGCGTCCTGCCGGGCGGTCTGGCGGATCGCGCCGACCGCGTCCGCGACCCGGTCGAAGGGGTCCGGGCCAAGGTCGAGCGGCACGACGAGCTGGGCGGCGGTACCGTCGTCGGCCAGGGTGGGGCCGAGTACCGTACCCCCGAGATCGGTCCGCTGGGCGAAGGCCCGGGCGTCGGCGGCGAGCTTGCCGCGATCGGTTTCGGTCAGCCCGGTCGGCCGGGTGTAGACGACGACTGCGGGCAGCGGCGCGTCGGAGGCGGCCGAGGTCTGCACCCGCAGCACCCGGGCGGACTCGGCACCGGCCGGCAGGGGTGAACCTTCGTCGTCCTGCACCGCGCCCAACCGGCTGGCGAAACCGGCGGCCACCACCGCCGCGACCAGCCAGAACCCCAACACCACCCAACTGGTACGGCGTCCCGTGACCAGCCCGACCACCGCGCGGCCGGCCGATTCGCGGCGGCCCGGCGGCCCGACGGTCGGTGCCGTCACCTCCGCTCCTCCCGCTCCTCGTGCCGTTCGTTCCGCTCCTCGTGCCGCCCGGCGGCGGTGATGGTGGCGCGGTCGACGACGACCAGCAACAGGACGAAGGCGGTCAGCGCGGTGAAGGTCCGGAGGTAGTTCAGCAGTTCCCAGCGTTGCAGGATCGCCGCGTGGTCGGCCGGGACCGAGCCGGCGAGCCACTCCCGGATCTGACGGTTGATCGGCACGTTGCCGAACCGGGTGACCAGGAACGTGGCCAGGGTCAGCAGGCTGGCCCCGGCGGCCAGCATCCGTGGCGTGTTGCGGAACAGCACGGCCAGGACCAGCGTGCTCAGGAACGCCACGCCCATCACCGACTGCATGACCGGGCCGTTCATCCGCATCAGGGCGGTGTGGAAGGTCAGCCGCACTTCGAGCGGCACGGACTGGAACGCCTGCACGACGTTCACGGCCCCGTAGCCGAACGCACCGGCGAGCAGACCGCTGGAGAGCAGCGCGAGTCCACGGACGACCCGGATGGTTCCGCTTCGCGCGCCGGCGTTCCCCACCACACCGGTTCCGTCGCGCGGCGGGCGGGTGTGCTGGGCAGGTGTGCTGGTCATGTGCTCCTCCTCGACTCGCCTGACTCGACTCGCCTGACGGTCGCGCGGTCGCGCGTCGGCGTGGCGTCCGGCAACGTCCGGCAACGTCTGGCGACCGGCAGGGGTGCCGGCGTCACGCCTGTCGACGATGCCGTCCGGACCCGGTCCCGGTCGTCGGTCCAGTGCGGACAACTGCCGCTGCCGACGGCGACGCAGGCCGGCCGAGGAGTACGCCCAGGGCGGTAGTGCCGGCTACATCCCCAGCCCGACGCGTTTCCTGCGACGGTCGTCTACGGTTCGGAGATGCGCGACGGGAGCGGGCGCGGGTGGTGGCGCAGCACATGGGTGACCTGGCGGGACTGGTTCGTCGCGGCCGGTGTCGCCGTACTGGTGCTGCTCGGCGCCCGGACCGCACCTCCCGGCAGGCTGGAACTCGACCCGGGCGGCTACCTCCTGCTGCTGCTCGGTGCGGCGACGTTGGCGTTCCGGCACCGCGCACCCCGGCTGGTGCTCGGTGCCGCCACCGCCGGCCTGCTCGGCTACCAGCTCCGGGGCTATCCCGGGGTCATCCCGGCCGTGCCCGTGCTGTTCGCCCTGTACGCGGCGGTCCGCGTCGGACACCGCCGGTCCGCGTTCGTCGCCCTCGGGGTGGTGCTGGTCGGCGGCTTCGTCGGCGAGATGGCGCTCGGCGCTGGCGACCAGGCGCCTCCCGACGTCTTCCAGCGATGGTTCCTGCTCGTCGGCTGGATGGTCGCGGCCTGCACCCTGGCAGAGGTGACCCGGCACCGCCAGGCGTACCTGGCGGAGGTGGAGCGGCGGGCGACCGACGCCGAACGGACCCGTGAGGAGACCGCCCGACGCCGCGCCGACGAGGAGCGGCTGCGGATCGCCCGCGAACTGCACGACTCGTTGACGCACAGCATCTCGATCATCAAGGTGCAGGCCGGTGTCGCCGTGCACCTGGCCCGGAAACGCGACGAGCCGATCCCCGACGCGCTACTCGCCATCCAGCAGGCCAGCGGTGAGGCGATCCGGGAACTGCGCGCCACCCTCGAGGTGCTGCGCAGCGACGACGACAATCGCGGTACCGGGCTGGACCGGCTGGAATACCTGGTCGGTGGGGCCCGTCGGGCAGGTATGCCGGTCACCGTACGGGTCACCGGGGAGCCGCGTACCCTGCCCGCGCCGGTCGACCGGGCCGCGTACCGGATCATCCAGGAGGCGTTGACCAACGTCGCCCGGCACGCCGGACCGGCGAGCGCCGCGATCGAACTCGACTACCGTGCCGAGTCGCTGACCGTCCGCGTCGACGACGACGGGCGCGGCAACGGCGAGTCGGATGCGGTGCCCGGGGTCGGCCTGGTCGGCATGCGGGAGCGGGTCGCCGCACTCGGCGGATCACTGCATGCCGGGCCACGCGACGGCGGCGGTTTCGCCGTCCGCGCCGACCTGCCGTGCGGAGCGGTCGCATGATCCGGGTGCTGCTCGCCGACGACCAGGCGCTGATCCGGGCCGGATTCCGTGCCCTGCTGACCGCCGAGGACGACATCGAGGTGGTCGCCGAAGCCGCCAACGGCGAACAGGCGGTGTCGCTCGCCGTACGGCACCTGCCGGACGTCGCCCTGGTCGACATCCAGATGCCGGTGCTCGACGGCATCCAGGCGACCCGGCAGATCGTCGCCGATCCCCGGCTGACCGGTACCCGGGTGGTGATGCTGACCAACTACGGCCTCGACGAGTACGTCTACACCGCGCTGCGGGCCGGTGCCAGCGGTTTCCTGGTCAAGGACACCGAGCCGGAGGACCTGTTACACGGCGTCCGCGTCGTCGCCCGGGGCGACGCGCTGCTCTCACCCACCATCACCCGCCGGCTGATCGACGAGTACGTCTCCCGACCGCCGCAGGGTCGGCTCTCGTCCGCGCTGGACGTGTTGACCAACCGGGAACGGGAGGTGGTGGCGCTGGCCGCCCGAGGCATGTCCAACGACGAGATCGCCGCGCAGATGGTGATCAGTCTGGCCACCGCCAAGACCCACGTCAGCCGCTCCATGACCAAGCTCCAGGCACGCGATCGGGCCCAACTCGTCGTACTCGCCTACGAGTCCGGCCTGGTCACTCCAGCACACCGCCCGGACACCCGGTAGTTGGGGGATACCCGCCCGCTTGCGAACATCGGATCCGATGTCCGGTTCGGTTTCATGATCGAGTCGGCTAGGTGGAATGTTGGGGGCCGGTCGGTCGTTACATCTCGCGTATGGCCGAGTACCGCCGCCT
>NZ_BONX01000097.1 GCF_016862935.1 Plantactinospora mayteni | reverse complement strand
TTTGAGAACTCAACAGGGTGCTTGATAAGCCAGTGCCAAATGTTTTGATGTTTGGCAGCAAGTGTTTTATTGTTGTCGGGTTTTGATTTTCCACAGTTTTTGTTGGAGAGTTTGATCCTGGCTCAGGACGAACGCTGGCGGCGTGCTTAACACATGCAAGTCGAGCGGAAAGGCCCTTCGGGGTACTCGAGCGGCGAACGGGTGAGTAACACGTGAGTAACCTGCCTCAGGCTTTGGGATAACCCTCGGAAACGGGGGCTAATACCGGATATGACCTTCTGCCGCATGGTGGGGGGTGGAAAGTTTTTTCGGCCTGGGATGGGCTCGCGGCCTATCAGCTTGTTGGTGGGGTGATGGCCTACCAAGGCGACGACGGGTAGCCGGCCTGAGAGGGCGACCGGCCACACTGGGACTGAGACACGGCCCAGACTCCTACGGGAGGCAGCAGTGGGGAATATTGCACAATGGGCGGAAGCCTGATGCAGCGACGCCGCGTGAGGGATGACGGCCTTCGGGTTGTAAACCTCTTTCAGCAGGGACGAAGCGTGAGTGACGGTACCTGCAGAAGAAGCGCCGGCCAACTACGTGCCAGCAGCCGCGGTAAGACGTAGGGCGCGAGCGTTGTCCGGATTTATTGGGCGTAAAGAGCTCGTAGGCGGCTTGTCGCGTCGACTGTGAAAACCCACGGCTCAACTGTGGGCTTGCAGCCGATACGGGCAGGCTAGAGTTCGGTAGGGGAGACTGGAATTCCTGGTGTAGCGGTGAAATGCGCAGATATCAGGAGGAACACCGGTGGCGAAGGCGGGTCTCTGGGCCGATACTGACGCTGAGGAGCGAAAGCGTGGGGAGCGAACAGGATTAGATACCCTGGTAGTCCACGCTGTAAACGTTGGGCGCTAGGTGTGGGGGGCCTCTCCGGTTCTCTGTGCCGCAGCTAACGCATTAAGCGCCCCGCCTGGGGAGTACGGCCGCAAGGCTAAAACTCAAAGGAATTGACGGGGGCCCGCACAAGCGGCGGAGCATGCGGATTAATTCGATGCAACGCGAAGAACCTTACCTGGGTTTGACATGGCCGCAAAACCTGCAGAGATGTGGGGTCCTTCGGGGGCGGTCACAGGTGGTGCATGGCTGTCGTCAGCTCGTGTCGTGAGATGTTGGGTTAAGTCCCGCAACGAGCGCAACCCTTGTTCGATGTTGCCAGCACGTTATGGTGGGGACTCATCGAAGACTGCCGGGGTCAACTCGGAGGAAGGTGGGGATGACGTCAAGTCATCATGCCCCTTATGTCCAGGGCTTCACGCATGCTACAATGGCCGGTACAATGGGCTGCGATACCGTGAGGTGGAGCGAATCCCAAAAAGCCGGTCTCAGTTCGGATCGGGGTCTGCAACTCGACCCCGTGAAGTCGGAGTCGCTAGTAATCGCAGATCAGCAACGCTGCGGTGAATACGTTCCCGGGCCTTGTACACACCGCCCGTCACGTCACGAAAGTCGGCAACACCCGAAGCCGGTGGCCTAACCCGTGAGGGGGGGAGCCGTCGAAGGTGGGGCTGGCGATTGGGACGAAGTCGTAACAAGGTAGCCGTACCGGAAGGTGCGGCTGGATCACCTCCTTTCTAAGGAGCACCTCCCGGCGAAGGTCGGGTAGGAGCCCGCGTCACCCATCTGTGTGGTGGCGGGGTGCTCGATGGCGGAGACACTGGCGAGTCCACGGCTGGCAACGGCTGATCACGGCGAGTACGGCCCCTGTGGGGGTGTGGAATGTCGGGTTGGTGCGGCTGGTGGTGGATGATGGGCACCCTGTTGGGTCCTGAGGGAGCAACCGTTGGTTGGTTCTTCAGTGGCTGTGGCGAGCGTTGGTTCGTCTGGCTGCCAGGCATGGCCTGGCCTCGCATACCGGATCTTGGCTGGGGGTTTTTCCCTGGTGGGGGTTGTTGGTGTGGGGTTGTGGGTTGTGGGTTGGTCGTTTGTTGAGAATTGCACAGTGGACGCGAGCATCTTTGTGGTCAAGTTGTCAAGGGCGGACGGTGGATGCCTTGGCACCAGGAGCCGATGAAGGACGTGGGAGGCCGCGATAGGCCTGGGGGAGCTGTCAACCGAGCTGTGATCCCAGGGTGTCCGAATGGGGTAACCTGGCACCAGTCATGTGGTGTCACCTGCACCTGAATTCATAGGGTGTGTGGAGGGAACGCGGGGAAGTGAAACATCTCAGTACCCGTAGGAAGAGAAAACAATAGTGATTCCGTGAGTAGTGGCGAGCGAAAGCGGATTGAGGCTAAACCGGTTGCGTGTGATACCTGTCAGGGGTTGCGTGGTCGGGGTTGTGGGACCTCATGGGGGAAGCTGACACTTCTCCGAGAAGTTACAAATACCAGTTGTTAGCTGAATGGTGTGGAAAAGCCAACCGTAGGCGGTGATAGTCCGGTAGGTGAAAGCGACTGGTCTTCTTTGTGGGTGTTCCCGAGTAGCGGCGGACTCCTGTAATCTGCCGTGAATCTGCCAGGACCACCTGGTAAGCCTAAATACTTCCTGGTGACCGATAGCGGACGAGTACCGTGAGGGAATGGTGAAAAGTACCCCGGGAGGGGAGTGAAATAGTACCTGAAACCGTTCGCCTACAATCCGTCGGAGCCTTTTGGGGTGACGGCGTGCCTTTTGAAGAATGAGCCTGCGAGTTAGTGGCATGTGGCGAGGTTAACCCGTGTGGGGTAGCCGTAGCGAAAGCGAGTCTTAATAGGGCGTGTAGTCGCGTGTTCTAGACCCGAAGCGGAGTGATCTAGCCATGGGCAGGCTGAAGCGTGGGTAAGACCGCGTGGAGGGCCGAACCCACCAACGTTGAAAAGTTGGGGGATGACCTGTGGTTAGGGGTGAAAGGCCAATCAAACTCCGTGATAGCTGGTTCTCCCCGAAATGCATTTAGGTGCAGCGTCGCGTGTTTCTTGCCGGAGGTAGAGCACTGGATGGTCTAGGGGCCCTACAAGGTTACTGAAATCAGCCAAACTCCGAATGCCGGTAAGTGAGAGCGCGGCAGTGAGACTGCGGGGGATAAGCTTCGTAGTCGAGAGGGAAACAGCCCAGATCGCCAGCTAAGGCCCCTAAGCGTGTGCTAAGTGGAAAAGGATGTGGGGTCGCATAGACAACCAGGAGGTTGGCTTAGAAGCAGCCATCCTTTAAAGAGTGCGTAATAGCTCACTGGTCAAGTGGTTCCGCGCCGACAATGTAGCGGGGCTCAAGTACACCGCCGAAGCTGTGGCATTCACACATTAACTCGGTGTCTTCTTTTGGGAGGGCATCCAGGTGTGTGGGTGGGTAGGGGAGCGTCGTGCCGGGGGTGAAGCAGCGGGGTGACCCAGTTGTGGACGCGGCACGAGTGAGAATGCAGGCATGAGTAGCGAAAGAAGGGTGAGAAACCCTTCCGCCGGATGACCAAGGGTTCCAGGGCCAGGTTAATCCGCCCTGGGTGAGTCGGGGCCTAAGGCGAGGCCGAGAGGCGTAGTCGATGGATAACGGGTTGATATTCCCGTACCCGTGTAGGAGCGCCCGTGATGAACCTCGTTGTGCTAACCACCCGATCCTGCGGCGGTCTTCGGATTGTTGTGGGGGAGCGTGGGATCCTGGCGGGTAGTAGTCAAGCGATGGGGTGACGCAGGAAGGTAGCTGAGCCCGGCCGGTGGTTGTGCCGGGGTAAGCGTGTAGGCCGTACCATAGGCAAATCCGTGGTGCATGTGGCTGAGACGTGATGCCGAGCCGATTCAGGTGAAGTCAGTGATCCTATGCTGCCGAGAAAAGCCTCTAGCGAGTTCCGAGCGGCCCGTACCCTAAACCGACACAGGTGGTCAGGTAGAGAATACCGAGGCGATCGGGTGAACTGTGGTTAAGGAACTCGGCAAATTGCCCCCGTAACTTAGGGAGAAGGGGGGCCGGAGACGTGAAGCCACTTGCTGGTGGAGCGTTGTATGGCCGCAGAGAGCAGGGGGAAGCGACTGTTTACTAAAAACACAGGTCCATGCGAAGAAGTAATTCGATGTATATGGACTGACGCCTGCCCGGTGCTGGAACGTTAAGGGGACCGGTTAGTCTTTCGGGGCGAAGCTGAGAACTTAAGCGCCAGTAAACGGCGGTGGTAACTATAACCATCCTAAGGTAGCGAAATTCCTTGTCGGGTAAGTTCCGACCTGCACGAATGGCGTAACGACTTCCCCACTGTCTCAACCACAGGCCCGGCGAAATTGCAGTACGAGTAAAGATGCTCGTTACGCGCGGCAGGACGGAAAGACCCCGGGACCTTTACTATAGCTTGACATTGGTATCTGAATTAGCTTGTGTAGGATAGGTGGGAGCCGGTGAAGTCCATACGCCAGTATGGGTGGAGGCAATCTTGAAATACCACTCTGGTTGGTTTGGGTATCTAACTTCGGGCCCTTATCGGGTTCAGGGACAGTGTCTGGTGGGTAGTTTAACTGGGGCGGTTGCCTCCTAAAATGTAACGGAGGCGCCCAAAGGTTCCCTCAGCCTGGTTGGCAATCAGGTGTTGAGTGTAAGTGTATAAGGGAGCTTGACTGTGAGACTGACGGGTCGAGCAGGGACGAAAGTCGGGACTAGTGATCCGGCACTTGCGTGTGGAAGCGGTGTCGCTCAACGGATAAAAGGTACCCCGGGGATAACAGGCTGATCTTCCCCAAGAGTCCATATCGACGGGATGGTTTGGCACCTCGATGTCGGCTCGTCGCATCCTGGGGCTGTAGCAGGTCCCAAGGGTTGGGCTGTTCGCCCATTAAAGCGGTACGCGAGCTGGGTTTAGAACGTCGTGAGACAGTTCGGTCCCTATCCGCCGTGCGCGTAGGATACTTGAGAAGGGCTGTCCCTAGTACGAGAGGACCGGGACGGACGAACCTCTGGTGTGCCAGTTGTCCCGCCAGGGGCACGGCTGGTTGGCTACGTTCGGGAGGGATAACCGCTGAAAGCATCTAAGCGGGAAGCCTGCTTCAAGATGAGGTATCCCACCCCGTTAAGGGGGTAAGGCTCCCAGTGAGACGACTGGGTTGATAGGCCGGAGATGTAAGCCAGGTAACTGGTTCAGTTGACCGGTACTAATAGGCCGAGGACTTGTCTACAAAGCTGCTACGCGTCCACTGTGTGATTCACAGCAAACGAACAACGGATCCCTGTGTGGGGGGTTGTTGTTTGGTTTGTGGATAGGGTTACGGCGGTTATGGCGGAGGGGAAACGCCCGGTTACATTCCGAACCCGGAAGCTAAGCCTTCCAGCGCTGATGGTACTGCACTCGGGAGGGTGTGGGAGAGTAAGACGCCGCCGGACA
>NZ_BONX01000096.1 GCF_016862935.1 Plantactinospora mayteni | reverse complement strand
CGCGGAGCCCCCGCCGCCACTGCCGACCACCCACACGCACTTGCCGACGTCGACGAGGTAACGGATGGGGCCAGAACAAGTTCATACGGACAGCGGCCGGACGGTCCAGACGACATACGGAGCGTGCTCGTATTCCGGCTCGGGGCGGTATCCGACGGCGATCGCGCCATCGGTGGGGCTGATCGTCGGGGGTCCACGACACAATTTCTGGGACCGGACAATCGATGGGGCGCTGGTCGGTTGAGAATTCTCGGCGGGATGACGCTGCCGGCCGTGCGGTGTGGCGCCTGGCTGGTCGCTCGATGGGGTTCGCAGTCGGGTACGTAGCGGAGGGACGGTACGCGGCACCAGGCAACTACGCCGAGACCCTGGGCCGGGGACGGACGGCGGTGTGACCATAAGTAGATGTCATCCGGACTTCACGTCAATAAATCGGTCATCATCCCCGAAGACGACCTGCGTTGGAAGCTCCCCGCAGACCCGGCGATCGGCCGGGCCGACCCTACCCTGGGCGGGTTCGTCACCGAGCTCAGCCTTGACGTCACTGTTTGCGCTGGACTGAGCTCGCAGCAGCGTCAAAGGATCCGCGACCGAGTCGCCGGATTCCACCGCGCCGGGGACATCATCGTGTCAAACGCCGACGGCGTGATTGCCGTGAAAGTCGACTGGGCCGTCGAATACCCCGAGTCCGCGCGCGTCGCGCGGGAGCGTCTGGCCGCCGTGCTGCGTGACGTCCTGGCGCCGTAACGATGGCGCTACTGTAGCGAAGGCGTGACACACCTTCGTTGCCGCGTGCACTACCGCTGACCAGCTCGGCTGCGTCACGCGCTGGCCCGGATCGCCAAGATCCACCGATCCCGCCAACCAAATCTGGACTTTCGACGCCCATTCTGTCCAGATTTAGTTGGCGCGTGCCAGCTCACCGCCTAGCGGACTTGTCATCTTCGTCTGGACAGGACACGCCCCGTGTCCGGTCCGCGTGCAGTTGGCACAATCCGGGCAGGTGGCACAGGGTGTCCGTCGCGTTGGGGTCATGGCTCGCTACGGTGCCGCGATGGCATCGATGGATCGTGGGCTGTCCGGGCGGGCCGGGTGAAGGTCGGCAGCACCGTCGTCGTTCCAGGAGGTGTTAGCTGCCTGCGGGACCTGCCACCATGACCAGAGACCTCGAATAGGAGACGAACTGGGACACCGCCACGAAACCCGCCCGCTCGTAGATCCTGATCACCCCGGTCGGGTTGGTCGCATCGACGTTCAACCGGGCCGTTGTCTTACCCGCCGTCGCGGCGGCGGCCAGTACCTCAGCGAGCAGGAGCGAGGCTATGCCTCGGCCGCGCCAAGCGGGCCGGGTACCGACAACGCCGACATACACACTCTCGGGCAGGGTCTCGTCGTCGAAGGACAGGACATAGGCGACGATCTCGTCGCCGTACACGATCCGGGACAGGTCTGGCCGGAAGCCGATCGACGATATGGTTTGGGCTGTCCACTCCTGCATGCCGTGGGGCTCGAACCCGAAGTGCCCGGCGAAGGCTTCCAGATGCGCCGCGTAGAGTGCCGCCGGGTCGACATCCGCAGCGCTCTGAACCCGCAGCCCGTCTGGCAGGGCGCCGTCAGCCGCCGCTGCCGGGGTCTGCGCCTCCATGCCGAACCAGTACCGAACCGGAGCGAAACCCACGCGCTCAAGCAGACGGCGCGCGGCGGTGTCTTGACGGTGCGCTCCTGCGCGAGCGGTCCAGTCGGCTGCCGGTGCGATCTGATGATGCAGATCATCAAGGCGCCCGAGCTGCCACGCCAGGAGGTCCCGACCGATGCCTCGACCACGCCATGCCGGATGAACGGCGCCCTTCAGGCTGGCCTGCTGACCTCCATCCGCTGGCACTGAGACCAGCCCGTACCCGACAGCCGTGCCATCCGCAGTGACCGCCAGCCGAGTATCCAGATCCACATCCCGAATCTCCCGCATCCAGCCGCGCACCTCGTGCGGACCAAACAGCGGCGGTCCACCAAAGTGAACCTCGACCTCGTTCAGGAGCGCTGCTACTGCCGGAGCATCCACGTCGGCATACGGTCGAACGATCACCGCCACGACCAGACTCTACGATCCGTCCCGACCCGCCTCGGGCTCGCCCTACGGGTCCGGGCTAATCGGCACCGTCGGTGGTACCTGTCGGGGCTACCTCCCGGCTGCCACAGAGAACGGTGCAGACGCGTCGAGAGCACGGTTCAGCCCGAGCTTGACTGAACGGAAACTTAATGAGTTCCGGGCCGAGTGTCCGTCGAAGAACGGTAGAGGCCGTGCCGGCATCCGGTGGCGCTACCGGTACGGCAGCGGCGCCGCTGGTTACGTGCGCGGTGTCAACCTCATGCGGTCCGGGACGGCAAGATTGTCGAAGCGCTTGGCTAAAGCAAGACACCCGGCGAGGCGGCAATGCCGTTGGCTGCTGATTCGTCAGCCCGGTAGTGCCCCATCGGCCCGGCCTGGCCAGCCGTGGCCCTTCATGGTAACCGTCGCCGACGGACAGAAACTTGATGGTCCCGAGACAAGCCACCGCCGCGCCGCCGAACTCGAAGGCCCGCTCTAGCCGGCCGGGCTGCGGTCGTACCACCAGCCGGCACCAAAGGGAGCCGATGAGCGGCGCGGCGCAGGGGTGCCCTGACTGCTTGCGGTGACCACCGACCCGGGTGTCGAGGCGAATCTTCCGGCGGTGCAAGAGGGCTGCTCGCCTTCGCCGTCGCCGCTGGCAACTCGATCGAAGTGGGCCTACTCATGTTGGTGGGCGGGAGACGCGGTAGCGTGCGCTGGTGGATTGGGACGCCTTCGGGACGGCATGGCATGACAGCGGATGCCGCATCCTGGCCGACCTCGCTGTGGCGCATCCGGGCGAGCGGCTGTACGCCGCAGCCTTCCACCTCTTCTACAGCGACGACGACAAGATCCTCTCGCCGGCCTTTGCCGCCAACACCGAGGCGGCGGTGCACCGGAACCACGGGTACTCGACGCGGTTCGCCCCGCCGGAGTGGCGGTGGGACGTACTGGACGCCGCGAGCGAGGCGATGCGGCCGTGGTACCACCGCCTTACCGAGGAGTTCCTCGCGCCCGCCAGCACTGATGCCGAACGCGACGCGGCGGGGGACGCGCTTGAGGTGGCACACGACGGTGCCATAGCCAGGGTCTGCAAGGCGATGACCGCGACCGCTCGCCGGGGTGGCATCCACGACTCGCTCTCGACCAATTTCGTCGTCGTCATCCTCGAAGGTCAACGGGGGGACGAGGAGGCCGATCTGATCCGGGCGAGTGTCGACCCCCAAGCGCTTGCGACCGTCCCCGAACTGGCCGAGTACATGCGAGAGTTCGAGGTGGCGTGATTTCCGGCCGACCCAACGGCCGTCAGTCTCAATGGCACGTCTGCCGCAACTCTCGCGGTTGTCCAGGGTGAGATACTCGCTGCGCGCGTCGTTTACTCACGAGAATCGCCAACTCTGATGGTTCTACGGCTTCTTCGCGCCCGGGGGCGGGCGGCGAGCGGGTCGTCGGGGGCGTCGGCTGGGAGGTCGGGCGGCGCCTCCTCAACTCCAGCGACGCCTTCGGACGTCCGAGCACCTACGGCGCCGGGACCGGGGTCACCTATGAACCCGAGGCGCTCAAGCTCGTCTGGGACGACCTGACCGAGGCGGCCGGGGTCGCCGTGCTGCTGCACGCCACGCTCACCGGCGTCGGCCGCGAGGGCCGGCGGTCACCGGGCCGGTGGTCGCGACCAAGGCGGGCAACCGAGTCGACGATCTGGGCGTACGTCGGCGGACGCCCCGTCGGGGCAGACCTATCGGGTTCCGTTCCGCCGCCTGCTGCCGGTGGAGCTGGACAATCTCGTGGTCGCCGGGCGCTGCCTGTCGGCCACCCACCACGCGCACGCCTCGATTCGGTCGATGGCGCAGTGCATGACGCTCGGCTAGGCCGTGGGCCACTACGGCGGCGATCGATGCGGAACCCGCCCGTCTGTTGTTGGTTCCGGTCGACGACCGGCACTTTGAATAGCTGGCGTTCGGGTCCGATCGCGGTGCGCGTGGTGCGACGCCGCAGGAGCGTGAGTGGTAAGCCGGCTCTGATTGGGCGATCCCGTTCCGCGGCGCCAGGTACGCCGGGCATCGCGCCCGCGGCACGGGCCAGATGGGGGACGAATGAACTCATCGGAGTCGCCTTCAGCGCCGATTCGGCGGCCTGACGGGCGACGATCGCCTCGTCGAAGCGCTGCCCCGCCGCGGATATCTCCGCCTGCTGGACGGCGATCTGCTCGTCCCGCACGACGCCTGGGATCTGAGGCCGGACGAAACCGTCAAGGCGCGACCAGCAGTTGGCAAGCTCGGTGTCGGTGAAAGGGGCGCGGTTCTCGACCAGCGCCAGAAACGCCTCTCGGTCGGCGGCCTCGGTCATGCCGATGAGACGCGGCAGGCCATCCGGCGAGCGGCCGAGGTAGCCAAGCGCGGCGGTCAGTTCCGCTGCGATCATCTTGGTGAGATGCGGATTGTCGGTCGCGGGGTCGAGCAGCCAGGTCTTGCGCAGGCGGCGGACGGTCTGCCGGATGTCGCGCGCGGCCGAGGTGCGTTCCGGCCCGTCGAGCAGCTTGAGAAGTGTGGCCGCGCCGGGGTGGTCGGCGCCGGCGCGAAGGGCGGCCGCGGCGACGGTGTGTCAATCGGGCTCGGTTAACGCCGCCGCCCAGCCGAGCACGTCATGCGGCGCGGAAGGAAGCCTCGTGACGATCCGGCCGGCGCGGCCCAGGCCGGCGACGTCGCGCTGCACGGCAGAGTTCAGTTCGTCCGCGGGTTCGAGGCGCTCCAGCGCGTTGAGGTCCCAACGGGCGTTCTGCAGAGCACGCGCCCTGGTGACTACTTCACGGGCACCCTCATCCCGACCCGGGACCACCGGCTGGCCGCGCAGAGCAAGAACTACCGCTACAGCAGCAACCTGCAGGTCGCCATCGACGCCCACACCCGCCTCGTCGTCGCCCTCGGCGATCCGCAGCCCGGCAACCGCAACGACACTACCGTCTACCGCACCTCCGGCATCGACCAGAAGTTGGCCGGACGACCGGTCATGGCCGACGGCGCCTACCGCGGCAATCCCGAGGTGATCATCCCGTACCGCAAGCCCGCCGACGGCAGCGAGCTACCCGACTGGAAGCTCGCTCTGAACAAGCAGCACCGCACCGTCCGAGCCCAGGTCGAACACGCCCTGGCCCGCATGAAGTGCTTCAAGATCCTGCGCGACTACCGCCGCGCCGCCAGCACATTGGCCGACACCGCTTCCGGCATCGCACACCTCCACAACATCATCCTGGCGGGGTGACACCAGCACCGTTGCCAGGCAACGCCTTCACCGAATTACGAGACATCCCTTAGTCCCCAATACCGCCAAGCCCGCTGCCGCCGACGTCTGGGTCGGCGGCAGCGGACGTGTCGATTGCTGGTCGCGTGGCCCTATGGCCGTGGATACCGCCCGGAATCCTCGAGAAAGACCTGACCGGTTTCTATATTCCAAATGTATAGGTCTACTCGGATGCTCCGAATGCCGCCTACTACGTTGCTGGCATCCAGCATGAATCCGAAGCCGTACCGCTGGTTAGTGCAGTTGTACTGGTTATCGCCGGGGCGTGCGGCGCGCGCCACCTGCCGATTGTTTGAGTCGTAAGCAGTGAACACGACCGCCGCACAATCCCGATTACCCGAGCCGGTCACTCCGCCGCCAACCTGAACCGACCGGTTATACCAGATGAATTTGCCGGAAGTGCCCGACAAATTCAAATCTTGTTCCCTGAACGGTGTCTGTGGGTAGGCGGCATGGGCTGGGGTGGAGACAGCCGTGCTGCCCATGATCGTGGCGACGAGCGCCACGGTCGCCAGCAGTAGACGCCGCGTGTCGACCCGCCGACT
>NZ_BONX01000095.1 GCF_016862935.1 Plantactinospora mayteni | reverse complement strand
GTCGGTGCTCGCGCCTCTGTGGGCACTCGTGCCTGCAGCGGCCGTCCCGTTCGAGGCGAGTCCGCCGAGCACTCTTGTCAGCGTTGTCGTCAATGGCCCTCCTTGGATCTTGGGGTCGGGCACCTGGCTACAATGGCCGGTGATACCACTCGGTTTTATCGATATAGACCGTATTGCGATCCCGATCCCATTCCCATAAATCGACACGAATGTGTCGAATTCCACCTAGTACGTTGCTGGCATCCAACATGAAGCCGAAGCCGTACCGGTAGACGGTGCAGTTGTACTGATTATCGCCGGGGCGTGCGGCGCGCGCCACCTGCCGATTGTTCATGTCGTAGGCGGTGAACACGACCGATGCACACCACCAAGAACGGTCACCGAGATAACTGCTGCTCCCCGTCACTCCGCCACCGACCTGAACCGACCGGTTGTGCCAGATGAAGTTGCCCGAACTTTGCGTTCCGGTTCCGATGTCGAACCATGTCTGCACGGACGCGGCATGGGCTGGGGTGGAGACAGCCGTGCTGCCCATGATCGTGGCGACGAGCGCCACGGTCGCCAGCAGTAGACGCCGCGTGTCGACCCGCCGACTCCTGGTACCGGCCCTGCCGGCTGGTTCTGGGTCGGTGCTCGCGCCTCTGTGGGCACTCGTGCCTGCAGCGGCCGTCCCGTTCGAGGCGAGTCCGCCGAGCACTCTTGTCAGCGTTGTCGTCAATGATCCTCCTTGGATCTTGGGGTGAGCATCGATATGTGCTCATGGACCATGCTGTGGAAGACCGCTGGCATCTTCCTAACAACGGGTTGGCCGACGTCCGGCTCCTGTGGATTGCTGGCGACGGCACCCCAACCACGGTCGATGATCACAATGTCGTTCGCGAGGCGTTCGGCTTCATCAAGTAGGTGGGTGTTGAGCAGGATCGGCACACCGTCAGCGTGCAGGTCGGTGATGATGCCCCAGGTGGCATGGCGGGCCCGCGAAACCATGCTGAACCTTCGCGGTCAGTGGGATCGGCGACAATCCTGCGTCACCAGATTTCTGTCCTGATACGGCGAGGTAACGGTCCGGTAATGGGTGGGGCGTCCAGACCGGCAAGGACCTTCTCGATCTTTGCCGGGTGGCCAGGACGCCAGCTGGCAGCAGGTAACCGCTCCATCAAAGCGGGGGAACTCAAGGCGATCGGCAGGCCGTGCAGGCCGCTGGTGAGTTTCGACCACACCTGCTGGCATCCGAGTTCGTCGATGTCCGTCGCGGCGGCGAGTGCCGCCACCGC
>NZ_BONX01000094.1 GCF_016862935.1 Plantactinospora mayteni | reverse complement strand
CGCCCGCTCTGCTGCGGGTCCCCCCAACTGCGCCTATCCGCGTGGCCTCTAAGGGCTCGCAGATGATTAACGACCTTGTGCGCAGTAGTTATTAAGGGATCTCTACCAGATGATGGCATGGTCGGAGACGAGTCCGGCGATGGCTCGTATGGTCTCGGGTAGTAGTTCCCGGCGTCCGGTGAACCGCTGCAGGACCCGCGGCGGGTGGGCCGGGGTTACGGCTGGGTGTGGGCGGGGCGTTCGGTCATCAGGTTGAGGCACAGGGCAGCGGCCCAGGTCCAGATGATGGCGCCGCCGGCGAGCATGAGCCGGTAGTCCTGGGCAGGGAAAGCGGCGAACCCCACGATGAGGTAAGCGGCGGGGGCCAGAACGCTGTAGCCGGCCCAGCCGCGCCGACCGTCACGAGCGAATCGGCGGGCGAACACCAGGCACGCTGCACTCAGCGCCAGGCCCATCCCGACAGGGGCGAAGTTGTGCAGCAGGCCGTGCCAGCTGACCTGGGCGGGCGCGGCGTCGGGCGTTCCGGGCGGGTACGCGAAGGCCGGGTCGGTGGGGAAGACGCCGGCCCAGATCAGGCTGGCGCCGTAGACGGCCAGGAGCCAGGTGCCCCAGGCGCGGCCCGGGCTCTGGGGTTCGAGCGCGCGACGCAGGCCGACGACGGAGGCCAGGATCAGCAGCCCGCAGATCAGGAAGTTGGCGGTCTGGATCCAGCCGTGCTCACCCAGGCTCAGCATGCTGAGGGGATGGCGGCGGGCGTCGAAGCCGTCGCGGGTCATCGCCTGGCCGACGATCAGCAGGACGAACAGCGGGCCCGCCGCCACACCGCAGGCGAGAAGGGCACGGGCTGGGACGGCGGCCGGCCGGTCCACGTGCCGGGAGACGGGGGCAGAGGCGTCAGAGGACATGGGGGCTCCTGTGGCTCTCATCACGAGGGAGGACTGGCCCGGGCCTGCCGATGTGTACGTGCACGCCCGGGGCGGTGGCGTGAAGGGGTGAAGTGGCACGGCTCAGTGGTACAGGGACTGGCCGGTTTCCAGCAGGGTCTTCAGGTCGCTGAGGATCTGGTTCCAGCCGCCGCCGGCCCCGGGGATCTGACCGGCGCCCTGGGCGGCGGTCTGAGGTGCGCCGGTGACGTCATGGGTGACGGTCAGCTTGGAGACACCCGGGCCGTCGTCTTCGATTTCGTAGGTGAGCCGGGTGAAGTCTTCGCCCATGAACAACGCCCGCCAGGTCTGCACGAGCCGGCGGGGCGGATCGGCCTCGATGACCTCGCCGTCGACCACGACATCGGGAGCCCCGTGCTGTTTCATGGCCTTGCTGGCCATGGAGCGGAAAGGGCCGCCGGGGCGAAGGTCGTACTCGACGGGCGCCTGGTAGCCGAACTTTGCCGTCCATTCGGGCGTGGTGATGGCGTCCCAGATCGCCTGCGGGGTCGCCTTGATATACACCTGGTAGACCTGGATGACCGCGCCGTCCTCGATGGTGTCGGTTATTGATGCCATGGCTTGTTGCTCCAGTTCTTTCTTGAGGTCGGCGAGAGCTTCTGCGGAGCGCTCGGTGTACTTGTCGATCCACCGGTCGTGGATCAACCGGATCGGCACGGGGTTGAGAAAGTGCAGCTTCTCTCGGCCCGATCGGCGCGTGACTACCAGTCCCGCGTTCTCCAGCATCCGCAGATGCTTGGCGACGCCGAACCGGGTCATCACCACCTCGGCCTCCAGCGCGCCCAGCGTCCGCCCGTCCCGGACGAACAACAGGTCGAGCAGGAACCGTCGGGTCGGATCGGCGAGCGCCTTGAAAACAAGGTCATCATCGCTCACCACCCCAAAATAGGTGACCGAAAGGTCACATGTCAAGGCTCGCAAGCTGATGCGCTACTGGCCTGCGACTTCCTGGAGACCATGACCCTGTTCGGCGCACGCATGTACGTGCTCGCTGTGATCGAGTACCGCAGCCGCCGGATCCGCATCCTGTGCGTTACCGCGCACCCTGCGCGTCGCGATCCTTCCGGGACGCTGGGCAAGACCGGTAACTGTAAGAGGACGTCTGATTCACGTAGTTCGTCGGTTATGTGGGTTTAGCCGTGTCGCCAGGTTGGGGTGGTTTCGGTGGTGAGTCGTTTGGCGAGGTTGTCGATCATGGCGATGTTGATCATGCTGGCGGAGTTGTCGGTCCGGGCTTCGTGGTCGCGGACGAGTCGGCGGTGGTGCATGAGCCAGCCGGATGGGTGGGCCGCGCGGCGAGGTGCCAGCCTGGGCTGGTCCCTTTTCCGCGCGGCCTCCCGCCGAACCGGACTTGATGGTTTCCCGATCATCCGGCTCTCTAGTGACTACTGCGTGTGCGGTGGATCAGGCTGCCCGGTGTGGATGTGGCCGTGGCAGGAGGAGCAGACCACGAGGGTCTTGCGTCTCCGGTTCGCCATCGCCTTGGCCCACTGGGGTTGAAGCGGCCCGGGTGCGCCGAGGTCGGCAAGCTGGCGGACGTGGTGGACTTGAACCTCGCCCTTGTGCTGGCAGATCTCGCAGGTGTCCGCGAGGAGACGTGTGATGATCTCCTTGTGCGGATAGTCGACCCGGATCGGCTGCCGGTCGATGACCGACGCCGTCCTTTGCCGGTGAAGTGGAATGCCTCCGAACCGTGCGACCAGTGGTTGTCTGCCGTCGCGTTCGATGTGTGCCTCGAAGCAGGTGCGCGGCCCGTGCGGTGTCGGGATCTTGGCCTTGTACTTGGCGGCCATCTTTGACATCGACGAGCGGTGTTTGCCTGCCAGGGTCTTGAGCATGGAGGTCTCCATGACCCAGCGCAGCCGGTGAAGTCGGTGGATATCTCCGGCGGGCAGATAGTACTGGACGATGCCCCGGTAGATGGCCCCGTAGGTGGCGACGATGGTGTAGGCGTCGCCGTTGGTGAGGGCCTTCTGCTTCGCGGGTTTGCCGCGGCGCAGGTAGGGGGCGGACTTGGCTTTGATCACATCCAGTGGTACTCGCAGTGCGACCTGCCCGTTGACCGTGCGCCGGCGCCGGGTGGTCTTGCGGTCGTTGTGCTGGACGGTGATCTCGTAGCCGAGGAACCGTGCCGCCTTCGTGCGGGCGTGGGTGATCAGCGTCTTGGTGTGGGAGAGTTCCAGCTTGAGTTCGTCGCGCAGGAACCTCGCCAGCCGCTGTTTGATCTCCTCGGCTTCGGCCTTCGGCCCGGTGAACCCGAGCAGATGGTCATCCGCGTATCTGCAGTACCGCAGCCGCCGATAGCCCGGATCGTCCGGGTCGGTGCTGGGCAGGCTGACCATTCGCCGCCGTAGTGTCCGGGCCATGTCCCGGTCGCTGCGTCGGCGGGCTTTCGCCAGCTCGTTTTGTAGTTCGAGGTAGGCAGGGTTACGTGCCCTGCGGCCCCCTCGGGTGTATTCCGGAATCAGAACTGTCTCGATGAACCAGCTTGTGCAGGTAGATGTTGGACAACAGCGGGGAGGCGACGCCGCCCTGCGGAGCGCCGGACAGCGTGGCACCCCACTTCCAATCCTCCAGGTATCCGGCCGTGAGCATGTTGCGCACCAGCCGCAGGAACCGGCTGTCGTGGATCTTCGCCGACAGGATTCCGATCATCAGGTCGTGATCCAGCGACCCGAAGCAGTCGGCGATGTCCGCCTCGACAAACCAGGCTGTTCCGGTCCAGGTGTTGGCGATCTCCCGCAACGCGGTGTGACAGCCTCGACCGGGACGGAACCCGTGGGACCGCTCGGAGAACGTCGGCTCGTAGTACGCCTCCAACAGCAGGCGCACCACCTCGCCGACGAGCTTGTCCGACCAGGTCGGCAGCCCCAGCGGGCGGGTCTTCCCGTTCTTCTTCGGGATGTGAACCCTGCGGACGGGAGCGAACCGATAGCGCTCGTGACGCATCGCGTCGATGACCCGGCCGATCTTCGCCTGGGACATGCCGTCCACGGTCTCCTGCGTGACCCCCGGTGTCATCGCGCCGTGATTGGCGTAGATGCGTCCGTAGGCCAGCAGATACAACTGCGGGTTGAACAGCTGCCGATACAGTTCGTTCACCGGCAGGCCGCGCCTGCCGCGCTCACGCAGGACACCCAGCACCGTTTCGGCGCTCTGCATTACGCATACCTCACGATCTTGTGGTGTCCGATCACCTGGCCCCCTTCGCCCATGCAGGCGGCTTTCCCGCCCTCCCTGGCCGGTCGTGACTCCGGCGACTACTACGGGGCCTCCGTCGCCATAGGACTCGCGTCCCGCAGGCGATCCCGCGTTCGTCTCTGTTGTACGTGACAGCGTGACGTAGGCGCCCCACTCATCTCCTTCAACGCCCTCGCTGGGCGTCGCCCCGTGCTCCGAGAGTGCGTCGGCCACCATCGACTCCGACGCAGAGCACGGCACCGGTTTCAGACGTCTTTCCGATGGATGGGAACTTGCATCGACTGGAGATTGGGATTCAGGCAATCAAGCTTTCGCCATATCACGCGGGTCCTCCCACCGCGCCGTCCCTGACGTCTGGGCCCGGCCGTTGGGCGATCTGGCATGCTGTTGTCCCCTTCACCTTTCGGATCCAGGTCAGCCAGCCGACCCAGGAACCTCCTCTCGAGTCCCTCCCGGCTGAACCGGGGATACAACAGAGCGCCTCGCGGCGCACATGGTGCGTTCGACGACCCATCGGCGTTTGACCACGCTGAAGCCTTTGGCCCGTGGGTCTTTGGTGACGATCTCGACGTCGACGCCGAGTTGGGCGCCGTGTTCGACGACGCGGTTCTTGAAGCCGGCGTCGACCCAGCTCTTGGTCAGGGTGGGGTGGGCGGTGGTCGCTTGGTCGAGCAGGTCCATGCCGATGGCGTTGTCGCTGGTGCTGGCGGCGGTGACGATGACGGCGAGGAGCAGTCCGAGGGTGTCGGTGATGATGCCGCGTTTGCGGCCGACGATCCTTTTGTTCGCGTCGGTGCCCTGTGTGGACAGTGGGACGTTGGTGGAGGTCTTCACGCTCTGGGTGTCCATGATGGACGCGGAGGGTTGGATGGTGCGGCCGCGGTGGTCGCGTACGAGGCCCGTGAGGTTGTAGTTCAGTTCGGCGAAGATGCCTTCCCTGCTCCAGGCGGCGAAGTAGCCGTAGACCGTGGCGTGGGGTGGGAGGTCGTGGGGCGGGTAGCGCCAGGCGATGCCGGTGCGGTTGACGTACAGGATGGCGTTGAAGATGTCGCGTAGGTCGTGGGTGGGGGTGCGGCCGGACGCGAAGGTGAGTCAAACGTCCAGTCAGAACCCGGTAACAGCCTGTTCAAACCTTTTTCAGCCTCCCCTTGCGGTCCGGCGGACGGCAAGGTCGGACGCGGTGCGTGCGCGCCGCGCGGTTCAGGTTGAAAAAGGTTCATTGGGTAAGTACGGGTCGCCCGTCGGTGCTCCTGAAGATCGTCGAAGAGTCGTTCGTTCCACCGCTCGGATCACGGCGTTCGGCACCACCGTCGCGGAGTACCCTGCACTCCTGCTTGCTTGTTGAGGACGTCGGCCGTCAGCGGTGGCTTCGGGGGGAGCATGGAGTTCCGGATTCTCGGGCCGTTGGAGGTCTGGGACGGGGACCGGCTGGTACCCATCGATGCGGCGAAACAGCGCGCGTTGTTGGCCCTGCTGCTGCTCAATGTGGGCCGGGTCGTGGCGGTCGACCAACTGGTTGACGAGCTGTGGGGCGAACGGCCACCGGCGCAGCCGCGTGCCACCGTGCAGGCATATGTACACCGGCTTCGTCAGGCGCTGCGGCGGGGGGACTGGTCCGGTGCGGCGGTGCTCGACACGAGGCCCGCCGGATATCAGATGCGGGTGCCGCCGGACGGCCTCGACCGGCATCGGTGGCAGCGGCTGGTGACCGAAGGGCAGGCCGCACTGGCCGACGGTCATCCGGATCTCGCGGTGCTGCGGTTGCGGGCGGCGCTGGCTCTGTGGCGCGGCCCCGCTCTTGCTGACGTCGTCACGGCGGCGGTTCGGGCGGAAGCGCGCGGCCTGGACGAGCACCGCTTGGAAGTGCTGGAGCAGTGCCTGGCGGCGGAACTCGGCCTCGGCCGGCACGCGGCAGTGCTGCCGGAGTTGGAGACGCTGGTGACCGCTCATCCATACCGGGAAGGGCTGGCCGGCAAGTTGATGGTCGCGCTGAGTCGGGTGGGCCGGCGAGCCGACGCGCTGGCCGCCTTCGCCCGGGCCCGGGGACGGCTGGCCGGAGAACTGGGTCTCGAGCCCGGGGCCAAGCTACAGGAGCTGCACCAGACGATCCTACGCGGTGAACCCGACTGTGCCGAGCGGCAGACTGTGACGACACGGGCGGCGATCGAGATCCCGGCTCAGCTCCCGTCGAACGTGTACGGATTCACCGGCCGGACCACCGAACTCGACCGCCTCGACAGAATCCTGGCCGGATCCGGCCTACGCTCTCCGAGCACCGTCATCGCCGTGACCGGCACCGCCGGGGTCGGCAAGACGACCTTGGCGGTGCAGTGGGCACATCGGGTCGCGGACCACTTCCCCGACGGCCAGCTCTACGTGAACCTCCGCGGCTTTGCCCCGGACGGCGCGGCCACGAGCCCGGCCGCCGTGGTACGCGGGTTCCTGGACGCGTTCGGAGTCGCGTCGGAGCGGGTTCCCGGGGGAATGGACGCGCAGGCGGCGCTGTACCGCAGTCTGGTTGCCGGACGTCGGGTGCTGGTGGTGCTGGACAATGCCCGGGACGGCGATCAGGTGCGTCCACTGCTGCCCGGCTCTGCTGGCTGCCTGGTCGTGGTGACCAGTCGTAACGACCTGTCCGGGCTGGTTGCCGCCGTGGCGGCGCATCCGCTGCACCTGAACACGATGACCGCATCGGAAGCCCGGCAGCTACTGGCCACGCGGCTGCGCGACGACCGGGTCGCGGCCGAGCCGGAGATGGTACGAGACATCGTCACGCTGTGCGCGCGGCTACCGCTCGCGCTGGCCGTCGTCGCCGCCCGGGCCGCCGCCCGCCCCGGGTTTCCGCTGCGAGTCTTCGCCGACGAGCTGCGCTCCACCCATCAGAGCCTGGATGCTCTGAACAGCGGGGACCTGACCACCGATGTCAGGTCGGCGTTCTCCTGGTCCTACCGATCGCTGGGTCCGGCCGCCGCCCGGCTGTTCCGGCTGCTGGGTCTCCATCCTGGCCCCGACATCTCGACCGCAGCGGCGGCCAGTCTGATCGGCGCCCCGGTGGGACAGGCGCTCCCGTCACTGCGTGACCTGGCACGGGCGAACCTGGTCGTCGAGCACGTCCCCGGTCGCTACGCTCTGCACGACCTTCTACGGGCGTACGCCCTGGAACTGCTGCCCGACCTGGACAGCGGAGACGAGCGGCAGTCGGCTGTCCACCGGATGCTCGACCACTACCTGCACACCGGCCACACCGCCGCACTCCGGCTCGACCAGAACCGACACCCTATCTCCCTCGCCACTCTCCAGCCCGGAGCCACCCCGGAGCAGCTCGCCGACCACAACGCGGCCGTGGCCTGGCTGACCGCCGAATATCCCGTCCTCCAGACCCTTGTCCGGCATGCGCCGGCCGCCGGGCGTCCTACCCACTGCTGGCAGTTGGCCTGGACCGTCGAACAGTTCATCGAACGACGGGGCTACCGGCACGACCAGGTGGCGCTCTTCGAAGCCGCCCTGGACGCCGCGCGGCTGATCGCCGATCGGACCGGGCAGGCCCACTCGCACCGTGGCCTCGGCCGCGCGTACGCCAAGCTCGGCCGGTACGAGGCCGCCGCCGATCACCTCCAGCACGCCCTGAAGCTGTTTCGTGAACTGGGCGAACGTGCGTGCGAGGCGCACATCCACGTCAGCCTCGGCTCGATGTACGACCGCCAGGGCAGGCACGAGGAGGCACTCGGGCACAGCCGGCAGAGCCTCACGCTGTTCGAGTCCCTCGGTGACGTGGCCGCCAGGAGCATCGTGCTCAGCAACATCGGATGGTTGCACACCCGGCTCGGCGATCACCTCCAGTCTCGTGACTACTGCGAACAGGCGCTGTCGCTGATCCAGCAGACCGGGGACCGACTGGCCGAGGCGCACATCTGGCACAGTCTCGGCCACGCCCACCACCACCTCGGCGACCTGCGACGTGCCGTCAGTTGCTATCGACGC
>NZ_BONX01000093.1 GCF_016862935.1 Plantactinospora mayteni | reverse complement strand
TCGAGCACGATCTCCACCTTGGTCGCCGAGCGACCCTCGTCACCCTCGGAGAGCTGCGGAACCGAGACGAAATTGGTCGACACGCCGTTTCCGGTCCGCACCACGACGGCGTTGCCAAAGTCGCCGTTACCGCCGATCACCGGTATGCCGCCGTTGCTCCACTGGTACTTCTCCGACGCCCCGCCGAAGTGGACCTCCCACTTCTCGCCGGGAGCAGCCCGGGCGTTCAGCTCGCGCTGCAACTCGTCCGCCCCACCTCGGAAGACCTCCTGCAAGGTGGCGACGTCAACCTTGCCGTCGATGATGCGTTGGGCGAGCGCGCCGAAGTCGCCGTCGTCGGTACCCGGCTTGCGGTCCCAGATGTTGTTGCCGCCGCCGCCCTGCTGGATGTTGTAGTTGAGCATCCGCAGGGTCCGGGAGGACCATTTTCCGTCCCTGCCCTTCAGCTCACGGAGAGCCTGGTTGAAGACTAGGGCTTGGGCCCCGAGTTCCTGGTTGACCCGGCCGCGGATCTCGTTGGCGACCTGAACCGCTCCGTCGACCAGCTTCTTCTCCTGCTCGTCGGCGGGATAGAAGGTGAGCTGCCCACCCGCCCCGTCAGACCGGATACTCGCCAGCTTCCGCCGCTCGGCGGCCAGCAACTCCTGGTTGTGCCGCAGCACCTGGGCGCACTCGCCCAGCGCCCGGGCGACCTTTCCGGCCAACTCGGAACAGTCGTCGAGGTCGGCGACGAGCTTGCGCCGATGCTGGTCGTACCGCTCGGCGGTCTCACCGGCCCACGCCTCCGATCCGATCACCCGATTCGCCGCGCCGCTGATCGTGTCGGCGGCCCATGTCAATTGCTTGACCTGCGACTTCCAGGTAGCGGCAAGGCTCTCCAATGCGGCCGGGTCGGCCTTGAGGTCCCAGAGATTGGCGACGTTTCCCATGCCCAGACCATACTGAATTCGGTGCCGGGTCCCCAGGCTTCGAGGAGCCGACCGAGCGGGTCGTACCGGGCCTCGCTGACCCTCCCGTTGGGGTCGGTGGTCTTGACCGCGTGGGCGCGGCCCGGGTCCAGCTCCTGGGTCTGCTGGTGCCCGAGCGAGTTCTCCTCGGTGACGCTGAACGCCTGACCGACGTCCGGGGTGTAAGTGATCTTGGAAACCCGGCCGTCGGGGTCGGTGCGTGACGTGACCCGGCCGATCGCGTCGAACTCGGTAACGCCCTCGGACTGGAAACCGGAGCCGTCGGCCTTCAACGACCAGGTCTGGCTGGCGAGCCCGCGGGCCGCGGCGACGGGACCGACGCCGTACGCCTGCCCGTCGTAGGCGACCTGGCCGGCCCCACTCAACGTCGTCAGATCGTCGAAGGTGGTGGCGGCACAGGTCGTCGCGCTGCTACGGGTCTGCTCGGTCAGACCGATGACGTTCTTGTCGGTGTTGTGGTGGTACTTGACGAAGGTGCGGCTCAACGACGTCTTCCAGACCGCTCACGCGGAATTCCGCCACCGGCTCAGCGAGCCCCGCTACGCCGGCTGACCGCCGGAGGGCCGGTGCGGTACCCAGGCCATGGGCGCACGAGGACACCAGCCTCGACCTCGCCATGATGACACGTACTGTTCTCGGATGGGCGTGTGTCGGTACCTGCTCGCGCCGGGCGATTGGTCACGGCGTCCGCGTGGGCTCGGCCGGGCGGCTGCTGGTGTTGTAGGCGTCCTTCGCGGCGACCACGGCCGGCTGGATGTGTTCGGGGTCGACGCCGTGCACGTTGAGTGGTGGGTGCAGGCGCCGGACGAGTTCGGCCTCGATGGTCGCCGGCTGCGCGTCCTCGGCCCAGGTGAGGCGCAGGTGCGTGTACATCCATGCGGTCAGGCGTGCCTCGTCCTCGGGGACCAGGACAACGCGGTCGGTCCAGGTCGTCCGGTAACCCTCGGATGTGAGGAGCCCGGCCAGTGTGCGGCGCAGCGTCGAACTGCCCGAGCGCCGGAGATGGTTGCGCAGGATCCGGCCGCGCAGACTGGTCGCCCGACCGAGGTAGAGCAGCCGTAGCGACGGGACGTTCCCGTTCGGCGGGCCGGGGAGGTCGGGAAGGGTCGAAGGAGCGGCCCACCAGGCGTAGACACCGCTGCCGCGGCTGAGTCCTTTGACGGCGACGTCGAGTCCGACTGGCGTGCCGGACAGCAGACGCAGGGCTTCCGTGGCGCGGGCCTCGTCGGTGCGGACGTCGTTGGGTCGCATTTCGGGAGTGTTCATCGGGACGATGCTAGGCGTCCCGTCCGGTCGTGTCGGTGCCGCTGGAACTGCTGGGTTAGCCGGATGATTCTGCGGCACCGCGATCGGCGACTACGGATAGTGACAGACCGACCAGCAGACCGCGCATTGTCTGCGGCAGGTCCGGACGTCGACTATGACAGTAGGTCGGTCACGAGGCGTGATGACTCCGGGCTGGAGGTGCGCACGGGTGGCGGCATGTCCGTATACGTGATCATGACGCTGATCTCTGTCTTGGTCAGCATGAGCTGCCAGTCTTCGCGGCGAAGCCGCTCCGCGCGGTCTGATGCCCCACCCAGGCCGCTCCACCTCAGCGTCCCCGCTTAGTAGCGCGGATGGCGAGCAGCAAGAGGGCAACCAACCCGACCACGCCGGCCATGGCCAGCCCACCCCCTAACCAGGCCTGGCGCGCGCCCCACAAGCCCGGCTTGCGGTCCGGCCGCTCGGCGGCTGGCACCGTGGCCAAGATCTGATCCACCCGGTCCTGGATCTGGCGTTGCTCGGCGCTCGACAGCCCATCGCCGCCGAGCCCTTCGGCCAAGGCCAGCACCTGCTCGTTCTGTGCGTCGACGAAGCCGGGCAGGTCGTTTCTGGCGTATCCCCCGACGACTCCCGCATACCCTGGTCGGCAGCTCAGCGGCTTTCCGTCGGTCACGTCGAGGTGCAACTGCCGCGCGCCACCGCATTCATCGCCGGGGCGTTTGAACTGGACCACGTACACGCGATCCGCCGCGCGCTGGTCGAAGAACCCAGCAAGTGCGCTTACGCCACCGAACGCGACGAGCCCGACCGAAACGATGGCCACGAGGCAAGCCAGCAACAGACGCAAGGAACCCCCAAATCCAAGCGATTCTATGCCATTAATGCGCCACGGAAGTCCGTTACTGCTCTCGACTTGTCCAGGATGCCTGCCGGCCTTGACGACCGACACGGACCGTGACGGCTCAGGGTCGTCAGCGCGTACGGTCAGCGGCAGGTACGCGCAGGTGATCAAGCGGTCTGGTCTCCCTCCCGGAGCCATCGCCGGATCGCTGAGAATCCGCTTCGGTCGTCTCATGTACGGGTCGACATGATGCACCAGCGCGCCCGCCCCGGGCGGCCGACCTGCATGGCAGGCCGGCGACTGTCCGGCGCGAACGCCGCCGTCCACGCTGACCATAAGCTGAACTGAGACCCGGAGCTGTCCGCTACGAGCCGCACGAGACGCCGTCGAGCGCAGCGACGGCAGGGCCCGCCGAAGGTCCTCGAGGTCGGCTACGGTGTCGGCGGCGGTGCCGAGGTCGCGGGTCGCGCTGGTCGTCGTTGCGAGTCCATTGCTGCACCTGGGGATGTCGTCGTTGATCGGGGTCGTTCGAGCCGGTTCGGTAAGGTCCAGCGCCGGCCAACCAGCCGCCGGTCCAGGCCGGCAGGGTGGCCGGGGTGTGGCGATCCGTGCTTCTACAGTTCCCGTGTGAGCGCCTGGACCGGCGCGGACAACACCGCCCGTTCCGGCCACGATAGGCGCGGCCGGCCGACCTGCCGTCGGGGCACCGCCACCTCGTGACGCAGCGCCAACGGTGCAGACGTGGTGCCGGAGGAATTTCCCGGACCTGACAACCGATCACGACGTCGGCTGCGACAGGAGGGTGACGCCGGAGTTACCTGATCCGGAACTCGGACTGCCCGAGGAGGGCCACAATTGTCGGTTGACGAGGACCGGGAGTACTCCGACTACGTGTCGGCTGCTTTGGACCGATTGCGGCGGACCGCATTCCTACTGTGCGGAGACGTACACCGAGCTGACGACATCGTGCAGGCGACGCTCATCGCGGTGTACGCGCGTTGGTCGAAGGTGCGTGCCGCCGGCAACGTCGACGGATATGTACACCGCATCCTGATGCGCCGTTACATCGATGAACAGCGCAAGGGATGGGCTCGGGTCCTGCTGACCTGGCCGGCCACGGAGCGGGCTGCCAAGCCAGGGCGCGACCTGGAGGACGCCGACGCGATCGCGCAGGCCCTGAAGAGTCTGAGCCGCGGTCAGCGTGCCGTCCTCGTGCTGCGGTTTTTCTGCGACAAGTCCGTGGAGGAGACCGCGGCGATTCTCGGATGCTCGACCGGCACCGTCAAAAGTCAGACCGCACGCGGGCTGGCCGCGATGCGCAACCTCTTGAACGGTCAGTGGACCGCCGCTGGGACGAGGAGTGCGTGATGGACAGGGACGAGGTTACCGCGTCGGCCATCCGCGAGATGGGATCGCGGGTGCTGTTGCCGCCGACACGGCTGGCGGTGGCCGACCTTATCAGCGCTGGTCGCCGGCTGCGGCGCCGCCGCCAGGTGGCGGTGGGCGGTGCCGGGGCCCTCGGGCTGGCGCTGGTGGCGGTCGTCAGCGCGACCATCGTCGTGGAGCCCCGGGCGTCGGGCACGGACGGCTGGACGGCTGCCGGGTCGGGCACCCCGGGAGCGACCAGCCGGAGCTGCACGGTCGAGCGTCTGCCGCTCCCCGCCGGCACGGCAAGGTTCGACGTTACCGCGGGCTCGCCGAGTGGGGGCTCTCTGGTGGGAAACGCGTACTCGGACTCTGACGCCATCTCCCGGCCCTTGATCTGGGACGGTGCCACGGTCGAGACGCTGAGCATGGCCGTCCATTCGGCCGAGGCCGTGGCGGTCAACGACAGCGGTGTCGTCGTGGGCAGGGGCACCCGGGTAGGAGGCGTGACCTTCGGTTGGGCGCATCTGGACGGCCGGCTGGTGGAACTGCCGACCCCGGCCGGGTACGACTCGGCGGAGGCGACGGGGATCAACTCGCGTGGCGAGGCGGTCGGTATCGCCCTGGGCGAGAACCGCGCGTCGGTGGCTGTCGTGTGGCGAGTCCTCGATGGAAGGACCCAGGCGGATCGGCTGGCAGCACCCGGTTCCGCCCTCGCGTTCGGCATCTCGGACACCGGTGCCGTCGTCGGCGAACTCGAGGGCACGGGGGCGTACGTGTGGGATCCGGATGGCCGCGGACGGCAGCTGACGACTCCCTCCGAGGGCGGCAGGGCGAGGGGCGTACGCGGGGACTGGGTGTATGGCACCGTCACGTCGCAGACCCAGCACACCGCGGTTCCGCCCGTGATCAGCGGCTCCGAGAGCCCGTCCACGGCGACCAATCCCTCACCTGGGGTGCTGTGGAATCTGCGCACCGGGCAGGCGACCGAGGTTAGCGATGGTGTGGTCGGTGCCGTCACCGGTACGGGCGAGGCCGTGGTCAACGACGCCGGCAGGGCAAAGATCCGGGGCGCCGACGGGGAGTCGCACCCGCTGCCGGGCCTGAGCGAGGGCGGCCGGAGCAGCGCCACCGCGATCAGCGACAACGGTTCGCTGATCGCCGGTACCGCCACGGATGACAAGGGAACCCGCCACCCGGTTCGCTGGCGCTGCTGAGTCGGCCCGGACGCCCGGCGACCGGTCGAGTGCGGCCGATCCGGCGTGGCCGGGGGCACGTCGCGCCAGTGACTGGCCGCGTCGGGCGGCGATGCCCCGGGCCGACCTGGACGACACGAGGAATCAACCAAACCGCAAGGAGAAACGATGTCAAGGCTCAGACAACGTCAGCCCCTACCCGGCAGGGCCGCCGGCGGTCTCCTCACCGCAGCGCTCGTTGCGGGTGTGGGGCTGGTCGCGGTGCCTTCCGCCTGGGCAGCAACGCCGCGGACGGCGGTCCGGACGGCCGGTGCGGCGGCGACCACCGAGGCGCCTCAACGGTCGGCGGAGTCGCCGCGGACGGTGACGCTGGTCACCGGTGACCGGGTCACCGTCAGTGGCGCGGATCTCGGCAACGTTTCCGTCTCACGGGGCAGCGGACGTGACGGCGTGACGTTCCTGGTCAGCCGGGCCGACGGGCACCTGCGGGTGGTCCCGAGCGACGCGTTGACGCCGCTGCGGGCCGGACTGTTGGACAGCCGGCTGTTCGACGTGACCACACTGCTGGACTTCGGGTACGACGACCGCCGCTCCGACCTGCCGTTGATCGTGACGTACGCCGAGGGCGCGAAGGGCGACACCGCCCGGTCCGGTACGGCGGCGGCAGGCGGTCGCGTCCTGCGCGCCCTGCCCGGCAGGGCAACCTTCGCCGTCAGGGCCGGCAGGCAGGACGGAACGACGGTGTGGCAGCGACTCACGACCGGCAAGAGGGGCACGAGCCGGCTCGCCGACGGCGTGGTCAGGGTGCGGCTGGACGGGAAGCTCAGGCCGGCACTGGACGTCAGCGTCCCGCAGATCGGCGCGCCGGCGGCCTGGCAGGCGGGCTACACCGGGAAGGGGGTGACGGTTGCCCTGCTCGACACCGGTGTGGACGCCGACCATCCGGACCTGTCCGGTCGGGTGTCGGCTGCGGAGAACTTCGTGGCGGACACCGAGGACGGCCGCGATCTGGACGGGCACGGCACCCATGTGGCCGCCACCATCGCGGGCAGCGGCGCGGCGTCGAACGGCAGGTACAAGGGAGTCGCACCCGAGGCACAACTGATCAGCGGCAAGGTCTGCGCCCTCGGTGGTTGTCCCGAGTCGGCGATCCTCGCCGGAATGTGGTGGGCGGCGGCGGAGCGCCACGCCAAGGTCGTCAACATGAGCCTGGGCGGCCGGGACACTCCGGAGGTTGATCCGATCGAGCAGGCGGTCCAGGACCTGACCGCGCAGTACGGCACCCTGTTCGTGGTCGCCGCTGGTAACGACGGCGGGGACGGCACGGTCCGCTCGCCGGCGACCGCCGACGCCGCCCTGGCGGTCGGCGCGGTCAACGCCGACGACACGCTCGCCGAGTTCTCCAACCGGGGACCGCGGGTCGGCGACTTCGCGGTCAAGCCGGACATCACCGCCCCGGGCGTCGACATCACGGCCGCCCGCAGCGCCGCCTCCGGCCTCGGCAATCCCGGGGACATGTACACCACCATGTCCGGTACCTCGATGGCCACCCCGCACGTCACCGGCTCGGCCGCCCTTCTCGTCCAGCAGCACCCCACCTGGTCGGGGTCGACCCTCAAGGCGGCGCTGATGGCGTCCGCCGCCCACCAGACCTCGACCTCCGTGTACGGCCAGGGCGCCGGCCGGGTCGACGTGGGGCGGGCGATCGGGCAGCAGGTCACCGCGAACCCGCCCAGCGCCGCCTTCGGTCGGCGGTCGTGGCCGCACGACGACGACCAGCCCGTCAGGCAGACCATCACATACCACAACGCGGGCGCGTCGCCGGTCGTGCTCGACCTCGCCGTGCAGGCCACCGGGCCGGACGGCGGGCCCGCACCGGCGGGCGTGTTCACCCTGGGTACGCCACGGCTGACCGTGCCGGCAGGTGGTGACGCGGAAACGACACTGACCGCTGACACCAGCGAGGGTGCCGCCGGTGACACCTTCGTCGGGTACGTGACCGCGACCGCCGCGGACCGGGTCGTCCGTACCCCGATCGCCGTCGCGTTGGAAGCCGAGAGCTACGACCTGACGCTCAACCACATCGACCGGGCCGGCGCGCCGAGCACCACGCAGGACACGATCGTGGTGCGGACCGACACGTTCGATTTCCACCCTGTCGCCAGTACGGACGGGACCGCCACCATCCGGCTGCCCAAGGGCCGGTACGCGGTGGCCAGCACCGTCCTCGGCGCCGACGGCACCAGCACCTTTCTGGTACAGCCGCCGTTCGCGTTCTCCGGAGACCGGACCATCGCGCTCGACGCGCGGCTGGGAAAGCCGATCACCGTCACCATCCCACAGCCGTCGGCAACCTCGGTACTTGCCGAGATGCAGACGACGATATCCGCCGACGGCGGCCGCGCATTCAGCGCAGGGATGATGGGCGACACGTTCCGTGGCATCTACAGCGCACAACTCGGCGGCGACGAGTCGGTGGACGGCGTCGTGACGAGGATCGGCAGCCAGTGGGCGGCCGTCGGGGCCGACGGCAGCACGCTCGACAGCCCGTACGCGTACCGGCTCGCCTGGTTCCACAAGGGGTTCGTCCCCACCGGCTTCAGCCGGAACGTCCGACCTGGCGACCTGGGCACGGTCCGGGCGACCTACGCCAGCGCCACCCCTGAGCTCCTCGGCCACCTGGCAGCCTTCCCGCGCCTTGACGGCTTGGAGAACATGGGCAGCGTCGCGCAGGAAATGGCCTTCCATCTGCCCGCCGTACGCACGGAGTACTACAGCACCGAGGGAGGCGTGCACTGGGGAAACCAGTTCCTGGAGTGGGACCGGAATTTCGAGCACCCCGCAGTCACCGTCCTGTCTGGTGCGGGCAGGTACCAGGCGGGCCGCGAGTACGCCGAGCGGTGGAACCGCGGCGTTCTGGCACCGTCGCTGCCCGACACGGTGGAGGCATACCGCCGCGCCGACACGATGCAGATCGAGATTCCGCTGTACTCCGACGACCCGAACCGGAGAGGCAGCTCGTACATCGCGACAGGCACCACGACACTGCTCCGCAACGGCGTCCAGGTAGACCAGACGCCAGAGCTGGAGGGCATGTTCACCGTCCCGCCGGACGACGCGAGCTACCAGGTGCGGATCGACGCGACCAGGCCCGCTCCGGCCGTGCTGGCCACCCGCACCAACGTCGAATGGTCGTTCCGCTCGAAGCACGTCCCGGGCGACACCCCGACGAAACTGCCACTGTCGGTGGTCCGCTACACCCCGGCCCTCGACGGGTTCAACGCGGCCCCGACCGGTGAGACCGTCCAGGTACCGGTCACGGTGCTCGCCACGCCAGGGTCCTCCGCGGGTCGGGTACGAACGCTGACGATCGACGTGTCGTACGACGACGGGAAGACATGGCAGCGCGCGCCTCTGGTCCGCTCCGGTGACAGCGGCGTCATCACGCTGCACCACCCGGAAACGGCCGGGTATGTGTCCCTGCGCGCCGCCGCCACGGACACCGCCGGCAACGCGGTACGCCAGACCACCGTCAGGGCATACCGCCTCACAGCCACCCGATGACCGGAGCGGAAGCGCCGCCATCGGGTACCCGCTGACAGCACGTCGTGAGTTGCCGGAGAACGCTCCGGCAACTCACGACGTGGCGCCCGAGAGCGCTACACCACAGGTCCGTATTATGGGTGGCGACACCAGCAGGAGCACCACCGTGCAGCAAATCCATGGCGATCATGACCGGCCGCTTGCGGCAACGGTCCACCCAGACGCCCGCCAGCAGCGATCCAGTCAGAGAATCGCTA
>NZ_BONX01000092.1 GCF_016862935.1 Plantactinospora mayteni | reverse complement strand
TCACGTAGGAATGCCCGCGAAACGGCGGCGCCACGCGGACGCGTTGTACTGAGGGCCTCGTCATGATCTTGTCACGTTCACCTTCGAATGTAGTCATCGTCAAACCCGGCTGGCACCTCCCGTCGCAGTACTAAAGAAGCGCCATTGGGCCCTGGCGTAAGATCCCCGGGCTACTCGGCGCTCTGCTCTGCGAGCAGATGTACGACACCCGCCGGATTCTTGATCCAGTGGGTTCTGGAGCCGAGGTTCTTCAGGGGTTCCACCTCGTCACACGGGTGGATACCGACGTCGGCCAGCTTGCCCGTCGCCGCGTCCAGGTCATCCGTGTGGAGTTGCAACCAGAGGTCGGGCTGACTGTAGTTGTCGACACAGTCCAGCCACAGCGTATTGAGACCGAACCGCACCGAATGAGTTCTCGAGACGGTCGGCGCGTAGGAGACATCGTCCTCCTTGACCTCGAAGCCCAGGGTGTCGCGGTAGAAGGCCACGGTGGCCTCGTACTGCGCCTTGGGGATCTTCATGGCGATGTTCAGGCCGGCGGTGAATTCAGGCTCGTGCATCGTTGCGTGACTCCTTCGTGTCGGTGGCGTCCAGTGCGCGTTCCAGCGCGATCAGCCGGTCATCCCACCGGTTGGCGAGCGTGGCCAGCCACACCTGGGCCGCGCGAATGGGGCCTGGTTCCAGCCGGTAGGGATGGCGACGGCCGGACGGTTCGCCGGAGCTGATCAGGCCCGCATTGGCGAGCTGACCGAGGTGCTTGGCCACCGCCTGGCGGCTGATCGGCAACCGTCGCGCCAGATCGGTGACGGTTGCCGGCCCGGCACGGACGAGCTCTTCCAGCAGCGCCCGCCGCGTCGGATCCGTGAGCGCGGCGAACACCGCGACGGCCTGCCCCTCCGAATCAGGCGGCGGCATCGAGGTAGGCCCCCAGATCGACGAGCTCTGCGTCCCAGCCCTGACTGTTGGCCTGGTGGGCGGTCCGGGCCACGTCGGCAGCGGCCTGGGCGAACCCGCTCTCCACGAGGCGCAGTCGGGTGCCGTCCGGTACCTGCTCCAGAGTGAACTCCACAAGCGTCTGAGCGGCGTCGTTCCCCGGCAGGTACTCGATTCCCCACCTGAACGCGAAACGGTGTGGTGGGTCGACAACCGCGATCGTGGCGACGGATTCCTGGTCGAGGTCCTCCCAACGGAAGTACGCTCGCCCGCCGGGCCGCAGATCTATCTCAGCCACCGAGCCGAACCACCGTGAGAGCCCTTCGGCAGTGGTCAGCGCGGCCCACACCCGCTCGATGGGGTGCCGCAGCACCGTCTCGCGTTCGATCCTGTCTGAGACCACGCCCACCCTCCTTGGCAACCTTTGTGTTGCCATCACTATAGCAACTTAGAGGTTGCGATAGCTGCCCGCAAGCCCTCGGGCCGCGGCGTCGGCCCGGCCCTAGGGTGGTGGCACGTCGGCACTCGCCGGGTGCGGTTCGCTGTGCTGGTCGAGCACGCTTACCGGACGTTCGAAGAAGGTCTCCAGTACGACGATGGCCTGGGTGCCGGTTACCCCGTCGATGCCGAAGATGCGGCGCAGCGCCGCTTGCAGGTCTTCGGTGGTCGCGGTACGGATCTTCACCAGCAGTGACGCCGCGCCGGCGATGATGTGCGCTTCCTGGATCTCGGTTATGGCCGCAAGCGCGTCGCGGGTAGGGGCGTCGCCCATCCACGAGTTGGCGTTGACCATTACGAAGGCCGACACGCCGCGATCGACGGTGGCCGGATCGACGTCGACGGCGGTCCGGCGGATCACGCCGCGTTCGCGCAGCTTGCGCACCCGGTCATGGGCGGAGCCGGCGGACAGGCCCACCGCCTTGCCCAGCGCCGCGTAGGACTGGGTGGCGTCATGCTGCAGGTGCGCCAACAACGCCCGGTCGATGTCATCTACCATGCTGCCGCCCCTAGCGAATGTGACCTAAGCAATTGACGTGTTGACCATACCAGGTTCGGCAGGCATATGCTCTTGCCGAATGATGATCCGATGCATGGGAGGCGCGGCGATGACTGGCAGTGTTCCCGCTGAGTTCCGCCTGCTGGACGAGCGGTTCCGCAACTGCAACGGCGACTTCGTCGTCGAACGGCTGCACACCGGTGCACGCAAGACCGAGGGGCCGGCGTACTTCTCGGCTGGCCGCTACCTGGTGTGGAGTGACATCCCCAACGACCGGCTGCTGCGCTGGGATGAGACCACCGGCGCGGTCGGCGTCTACCGCCATGGCTCAGGCTACGCCAACGGCAACACCGTGGACCGCCAAGGCCGGCTGGTGACGTGCGAGCAGGGCAACCGGCGGGTCACCCGCACCGAGCACGACGGCACCATCACCGTGCTCGCCGACCGCTGCGACGGCAAGCGGCTCAACAGCCCCAACGACGTGGTCGTCCGCGCCGACGGCACGATCTGGTTCACCGACCCGAGTTACGGCATCGACGGCGACTACGAGGGCAACAAGGGCGACAGCGAGTTCGGCGGTGCCTGTTACGTGTTCCGCCTGGACCCCGCCACGGGCGATCTGCGCATCGTGGCGGACGACTTCTGCCGCCCCAACGGCCTGGCATTCTCCGCCGACGAGAAGCAGCTCTACATCGTGGACACTCGGCAGGAACCGAGTCACATCCGCGTCTTCGACGTCACGGCCGACGGCACCCTCGACGGTGGGAAGATCTTCGCTGAGTGCGACTTCGGCCGCTTCGACGGCATCCGTCTCGACGACGCCGGGCGGGTGTGGGCCGCAGCCTGGGACGGTGTGCACTGCTTCGACCCCGACGGCACCCTCATCGGCAAGCTGCTGCTACCCGAATCAGTAGCCAACCTCACGTTCGGTGGCCCGAAACGCAACCATCTGTTTATCACCGCCGGCACCTCGGTGTACACGCTGCGAGTCACCTTCAACGGCGCCCACTACCCCCAAGGCTAAAAGCGAGAAACGACGAGCGACACGATGCTCCCCGATACGCCCGACCCGATCACAACGACAGCGGCGGCCCAACAGCGCATCGCCCGCGAGCTACAGGTGGACCCCGTCTTCGACCCGGCCGCGAGATCGAGCAGAGGGTCGCGTTCCTCATCGACGCACTGACGACACCGGCCACACCGTCCCTGGCGCGGCATCAGCGGAGGCATCGACTCAGCCATCGCCCGCCGGTTGTGCCAGCTCGCCGTCGAGCGGGCACGCCACGGCGGACACCACGTCGTTGTGGCTTCTCGCCCAACTCCGCGCTTTCGTGGACATGGCGCCCGAGGTTGGCGCCTTGCGCGAGCGGCAGGCGGACGCGGGAAAGTTGGATGATGTCCAATCTTGTACCGCTGGTACGTTGTGCTCGTGACTGAGGCACCCGGCCTGCGTGAGCGCAAGAAGCAACGTACGCGTCGTGAGCTGATCGAGGCGGCGCTGCACCTGTTCGACACTCGAGGGTATGAGGCCACCACGGTTGCCGAGATCGCTGCCGCTGCGGAGGTGTCCCGTGCGACGTTTTCCAACTACTTCTCCTCGAAGGAGGAGATCGTATTCGCCGATGGCCCGCTCCGGGCCGAGTTGCTGGCGGAGGCGATTGAGCGACGCGCACCGGGAGACCCGCCGGTGAGCGTGCTGCTGGGCGCGGTGAAACAACTGCTGGGTGCCTCGGGGTGGTCCCTCGATCCAGCGAGCGGACTTGTGTCGGTTCGCGCCCGGCTGATCGCTTCGGTCCCCGCGCTGCGCGCCCGGGCGCTGCTGGAGGTCGCGGCGCTGCAAGGCCAGTGGAGTGCGTTGTTGGTCGCGGCGTTCGCGGGCGAACTCGACGAGGTGGAGGCGGCGGCCCTCACTGGTGCGGTCATCGGTGCGGTCTTCGCCGTTGTCGGTCATGAGCTCCGGCAGGGGAGCACTGGGCAGCCCCTGCCGGAGCTGGTACGGCGTGCCGCCGCGCTGGCGTTGGCGGCGCCAGCCACCGGGTGAGACAACGAGGTCATCCTGGCGTTCGTCTGGACCAGGAGTCTGCCGCCCGTTCCTCATTCATCCGGCTTCCCCGGGTCGTCCGGTGGGCTGGTACCCGGATCCCGCGTTTCGGCCGTCCTCGGTGCTGACGTCGGTGTTCTCGGCGATCCGGGTGAGCAGTGGTGGGTTGCCACGCAGATGGCCAACTCGGCCGTCGAGGGTTCCAACGAGGAGTCGCGCAGGAGGGCCCGGTTCAACGCGAACCAGGCCGCGAAGGAGCCTTCCGCGTGGGCGTACATCTGCACCACCCCGAGGTCCATCCCGATACCCTCGATGATCGAACGGTGCTCGGGCGGACTCTGGGCGAGGTCTGGATACGGTATCCGGGTCATGGCCATTCCTCCGGTTAGGGATTCGGGCACGCGTGGCGGGAAGTCCAGCGTCACCTTCGGATCGTCAGGACTGTTCGTCATGAATGGTGCGGCGGAAGTCGGCGAGGCTTCCCCCAACCGGGTCGGTCCCCGGGATCCCGGCGAGGATGGCGCTGGTTCGCTCGGTGATCAGCTCGACCCCGGCGTGGTCGGTGAGGATGTAGAACTGATCGGCCTCGATGGCTCGCACAACCATGTTTCCGACCTCGTCGGGCGCGACGCCGAACTGGCGTAGCGCCGCGTCGATCTTCGGGGTCATCTCGTCGATGCGGGTCTGAGCGCGCCCGAACGTAGCATCGCCGCCCCGCTGCGCAGCGACCACGGCACGCGTACTGTGCGCGATGTTCGTGGTGACGCCGCCGGGACATAGGACCGTGACGCCGATCCGGTGGCCGCTACGTTCGTCGAGTCGCTTGCGGAGTGCCTCCGACAGGCCCACGACGCCGAACTTGGCCGCCGTGTACATGCAGCCGACCCCCGCGACGAGCCCAGCGGCGGACGCCGTGTTCACGATGTGACCGGGAGCATCCCGGTTGAGCATCCGGGGCAGGAAGGTCTGGATCCCGTTGACGACACCGCCGAGGTTGATGCCGACCGCGAGATCCCAGAGTTCGTAGCTCATGTCCTCGATCGCCTCCGGGAAGGCGATCCCGGCGTTGTTGCACAACACCGACACGGGGCCGAGGCGCGCTTCGGCCTCGTCCGCGACCCTGGCGTATCCAGCGCGGTCTCGGACGTCGAGATGGAAGGTATGCACCTCGGTCAGGGCCGCCAGTTCGTCGGCGGCCGACGCGAGTGCCGAGTCGTCTATATCGACAAGGGCCAGTCTGCTGCCATGCCGCGCCAGGCTTCGCGCGATGCCGAGCCCGATGCCCTGCGCCGCACCAGTGATGAAAGATGTCGTACCCGCGATCCGATCCATGATCCTTGTATAGCATGCAAACTTAGGCAGTGCCTAAGTTTGCATGCATCCCAACACCCCGCCCGGGTCGACCACCGCGCCTGACCGCCCCCGGCACATCCCGTAACACCTCCGGCCCGAGTGAGCGATGCGGCTCAGTCCTCGGCGCGTCCCTCGCATCGACGGCATCCACGGGCGCAAGCCCTAAGCCTCGATCCGTCATCGGGTCGGCCTGTATCGGGGTCCGAGTTGGCGTGTAGATGACCAGAGTGCTTCTGGGCTGCGCCGGCATTCGCCGTCGGCGAACTACTCGCCGCATCGGCAAACAGTTACGGAACGCTCGCCGGGAAAGGCTCAATGACCATGCCGGATTCCTTCGGCCCCGCACTCCTCGGTCTGGCATGTCAGCCCTACGTCACAGCGTTCGTCGACGCCCGCCGAGAACTCCGCGGCGAACGCTTCTTCGCCGAGGGCCGCTAGAGATCTGGCGGTGATGCGGTCGACATCGCCGCGCTCGGCCTTCGGCATGGAGGCTCCAGCCGATTCGCGGATCCGGGCGGCCGTGCCCAGTAGGCGGGCAGCCTGCACCGCCTGCCCGGCGAGGGCCTGCGCACCGGCGAGGCCCTCGAAGGCGAGAGCGAGTGCCCTGGGGTCACCGCCGGACCGTGCGACGGCCAGGCCCTCCCGGTGCAGCGCCAGGGCGCGGTGTTCGTCGCCGCGTTGCTCGGCGAGGAAGCCAAGTTCGGCCAGGAGGAGGGCGGGGCCGGGGCCGAAGGCGACCCCATGGTGCCACTCCAACACCTTGTGTAGGTACTTCTCGGCGACATCAAACCTGCCTTCTCTACGGGCTCCGAGGGCGAGGCCGATCTCGGCATGGATCTCGCCTGCTGTGTAGCCGTGCTCGGCGGCCAGGCGCATCGACTTTCGGTGGAGTTCTCCGGCTTGCTGGAAGTCACCGACCAGCAGGGCGATCCTGCCGAGCCCGGTGAGCCGGTCGGCGGCCTCCGTCCAGAACCCCAGCTCCTCGGCCAGTTGGAGACCGTTCTGGTGCATCTGTGCGGCATGCTCGTAGTCGCCGGTGATCTCGGCCAATGCTGCCAGTGGGTACGTGGTCTGCAACCGCCCCCAGCGGTCGCCCAGTTCTTCGAAGAGCGCGTGGCCGTGCTCGCCGGTGCTGCGCAGCGCGGCGAGGTCGCCCCGCATGAGAGCCTGCTTGGCCCGGGTGCTCTGCGCTGCGGCGATTCCCCAGTGGTCATTGACGGTACGAAAGTCCGCGAGGGCCCGATTCACCAGGCTCTCGCTGCGGGCGAGGTCCCCACCGCTGCTGAAGAGCGCGTAGCCGAGGAACCATTCGGCGCGTGCGAGGTCGGCCCGGTCGTCGGCGGCGCCATCGGATGCCCGGACCGGCCCGGTGTGCACGGTGGGGTCGCTGTCGCCTCCGGTCAGCAGGGTGAAGCCGGCATACCAGAGCGCGGCCTGGGCGCGGAGGGCCGCCGGGATGTCGTCGCCGATGGTCAGAGCCTCGCCCAGCGACCGTCGAGCCTCGCCCAGGCGGCCACGCAGGAACCAATACCAGGTCAAGGCGAGTGTGAGACGTATCGCCCCAGCCGGTATCTGCCGCTGGACGGCACGTTCCAGGGCGATACGTAGATTGGCGGTTTCGCGGTCCAGGCGCTTCAGCCACCGCTGTTGTTCGGGGCCGTGGAGCTGAGCGGCGGCCTCCTCGGCGAGGTCGGTGTAGTAGGCATGGTGGCGCAACTGAGCGGCTTCGGACTCGCCGGCCTCTGCCAGGCGTTCGTTCGCGTAGGCCGCGACCGATTCCGGGAGGCGGTAGCGGGGGCCGTCGACCACGGTGACGAGCGAGCGATCCACGAGTCGGATCAGTGGGGCGAGCGCATCCTGGTCGCGACCGCACACCGCTTCGGCAGCATCCAGCGTGCAGCCGTCGGAGTGGACCGCCAGGCGCCGCAGGACCACCCGCTCGTCCTCACTCAGCAGCTCCCAGCTCCAGTCGATCACCGCGCGCAGGGTCCGCTGACGCGGTGGCACACCACGGTGGCCGTCGGCCAGCAGCCGGAACCGGTCGTCCAGCCGGGCGGAAATTTCGTGTACGCCCAGTGCCCGGACCCGGGTGGCGGCCAGTTCCAACGCAAGGGGGAGCCGGTCGAGGCGGCGACAGATCGTCGCGACAGCGTCCGCGTCGTCCTCACCTATGACGAACCCGGGGGCAGCGGCCGCAGCGCGCGCGGCGAACAGGCGCTCGGCGTCAAGTTGCGGCAGTGGCGGCACCGTCCACACCGTCTCCCCAGCCAGCCCGAGGGGCTCTCTGCTGGTGGCCAGGATCCGCAGCCCGGGAGCGGCGGCCAGGAGCCTGCGGACGATGTCAGCCACCGAATCGATCACATGCTCGCAGTTGTCGAGCAGCAGGAGAAGCTGCCGGGTACGCAGCGCGTCCTCCAGACCCACTGTGCCGTCCTCACGGACCCCCAAGGCAGAGCTCAACTGCTCGGCCGCCTCGGTGGATCCGGCCAGGCTGATAACCCGGACGCCATCGGGGTACGTGTCGGCCGGTTGTCTGGCGGTCTCCTCCGCCAGCCGGGTCTTGCCCACCCCGCCGGGGCCGGTCAGTGTGACCAGCCGGTTGGCCGCGAGCAGCTCGCGTACGGTGTTCACCGCTTCACTCCTACCGACCAGGTCGGTTAGCGGGGCCGACAGCTTCGCCGACAACTCTCCGGGCGCCCGCGACCGGGAGGGCAGAGCCGTGTCCAACGCCGCATCGTGCTCAAGGATCGCCCGGTGGAGAGCGGTCAGCTCCGGACCGGGGTCCACGCCCAGCTCGTCGGCCAGTTGTTCCCGCAGCTCGGTGTAGGCAGCTAGCGCCTCGGCCTGCCGCCCGGCCCGGTACAACGCACGCAGTTGCACCGCCCGCATCCGCTCCCGTAGCGGATGGCGGGCCACCAACTCGCCCAGCTCACCGATCAGCGCGTGGTGCTCGCCCAGCTTCAGTCGGGTTTCGGCCAGTGCCTCAAGTGCCGCCAGCCGCTGCTCCTCAAGCCGCCCGGTCGCGCTCCGGACGAACTCCGCATCGACCAGGTCAGCGAATGCCTCTCCCTTCCACAGTGCCAGAGCATCCACCAGTAGGTCCGCTCTGGCGCGAAGGTCCGCGGTGGCGTATGCGGTGGCCGTCAGTTCGGCGAACCGGTCGGCGTCAACGTCACGGGGGCCGACCCGCAACAGGTACCCGGGGGGCCGGGATTCCAGCAACGCCTCGGCCCCGGGCTCGGCCTGGGCCAGGGCACGACGCAGCCGGGAGACCTTCGTCTGCAGGGCACCGGCCGGGTTGCCGGGCAGCCTGTCGCCCCACAGGTCGTGCACCAGCCGGTCGACCGACACCGGATGTCCCGCGTGCACGAGTAGGTCGGCCAGCAGAGCGCGGACCTTCGCCTCAGGGACGTCGACCTGCCTTCCGTCTGTCGTCCAGGCGGCGAGCGGGCCCAGCACTGAGAAGTACATGGCAGCACGGTACCCACCATCCGACAGGAGCCGGCCGAGTCCCGACAGCAGCTCGACAGACCCCCGACAGCGCCGGTCGGCACGGTGGTTCCACACCTCGGGGCACCGTCGGAGCGAACCCGGTCTATGGAGCAAGGAGCCTTCGTATGTCAGAAAACGAGAACCACGAGCGGTCCACGGTGTCGGTGATCGGCCTGGGCCAGATGGGCACCCGGCTGGCCCAGGCGTTCCTCGCCGCCGGCTACCAGACGACCGTGTGGAACCGCACCGCCGAAAAGGCCGATGCGCTCGTCGCGCAAGGTGCCGTCCGTGCGGCCACCGCAGCCGAGGCGGTCGCTGGGAGCACGTTGGTGGTGGTCTGCCTGCCGAACTACGAGACCGTGCAGGGCTTGCTTGGACCGGTGGCCGAGAGCCTGCGCGGCCGGGTGCTGGTGAACCTGACCTCCGGCACCACTGAGGCAGCCGGTCGGATGGCCGACTGGGTAGCCGGACACGGCGCGGAATACCTGGACGGCGCCGCGATGAGCGGCACCCGGCTGGTCGGGCGCCCCGAGGCACTGTTCGTCTTCAGCGGCTCTCCGGAGGCCTTCACCGCGCACCGGGTGGTGCTGGCGAGCCTGGGAAACGCCGTGCACCTCGGTGCCGACCCAGCATTGGCCCCGCTGTACGACACCGCCTTGTTCGGCCTGGCCTGGGGCGCGCTGGCCGGTTTTTACCACGCCGTCGCCCTGGTCGGCGCGGAGGGCGTCGACCCGACCGCCTTCGCCGCCGTGGCGACGGGCCACATGCCGTTCGTCACCTCGCTGATGGCCGATCACGCCCGCCAGATCGAGGACGGCCGCTACCCGAACGACGACGGCACCGTGGAGGTGCACGCGGCAGCGATGGAGCACCTCGTCGACACCAGCGAAGCCCAAGGCGTCAGCACGGATGTGCCGGAACTGGTCAAGGCGCTGCTGGACCGGGCAAGGGCCGCCGGGTACGGCGCCGATGGCATCGCGAGCGTCGTCGAGACGATCAGGAAGGGCGAGGGGCATGTCTGAGCAGGGAAAACCGACCGTGACGGTCCTCGGGCTCGGCCGGATGGGCACGCCGATCGCCGCCGCGTTCCTCAGCGCCGGTTACTCCACGACCGTGTGGAATCGCACTCCCGAAAAGGCCGACGCGCTTGTCGCGCAAGGCGCCATCCGCGCGGTCACCGTCGCCGAAGCGGTCGCGGCCAGCCCGCTGGTGATCGTCCCGCTCCTCGATTACAACGCGGTACGGCAAGCCCTCGAACCGGCCACCACCGCCCTACCCGGCCGCGTCCTGGTCAATCTCGCCAACGGTGCCCCGGAGCAGGCCCGGGAGCTGGCCGCCTGGGCAGCCGGACACGGCGCCGACTACCTCGATGGCGCGATGATGGCCCTGCCGCAGACAGTCGCCACCCCGGAGGGATTCTTCCTCTACAGCGGTTCCCGGAAGGCCTTCGTCACCTACCGGACAGAGTTGGAGGTGATGGCGGCCAGTCACTACTTCGGCGTGGACCCCGGTCTGGCGGAGATCCACGACCTGGCCCTCCTGGGCACCGGGTACGCGGCCCTCACCGGATTCCTACACGCCGCGGCGGTACTCGACGCGGTGGGCACCACACCGGCGGAGTTTGCCCCGCTGGCAGCCAGATGGCTGAACGGGATAGCGCAGTTCCTGCCCGAGTTGGCCCGCGAAGCCGGGTCCGGGAGGTACGAAGGCGGGGTATCCACGGTCGACCTGAACCGGGTCGGGGTGGACAACCTCATCCACATCAGCCGGGCCAACGGTATAGACACCGGCGTGCACGAACCGTTGAAGGCCCTGCTCGACAGACGGTCGGCCGACGGCCATGGGAAAGACAGCTTCTCCAGCGTGTTCGAGCTGCTGAGGCCACAGGATGCCCCGCAGAGATGAGTCCGCACGACGGCTCGGACGACGGCAGCGCTGCCTCGTCCGAGCCGGCGGCCCAGGTTGTCGGCCGTACTCGAGGACCAGCTC
>NZ_BONX01000091.1 GCF_016862935.1 Plantactinospora mayteni | reverse complement strand
CCCACCCGGGGCTGGCCCTCTCGTCGTCTCGGGACCCGCCGACGCCGGGCAACCCTCGACCCGGACGCGCACAATGGCTCGATGAGCAGAGCCGAACAGGAGGCAGCCGACCGGTCCATACCGTCCGGCTCCGACTTCCTCCAACTCGACATCGGCGACGCGCCGGCCGGTGGCCGGGCCGACTGGCTCGCCACCCGGCTGCGGCTGGCGATCTCGGACGGCCGGGTACCGGTGGGCGGGCGGTTGCCGGCGACCCGGGTACTCGCCGCCGAGCTGGGCGTCTCCCGGGGCGTGGTCACCGAGGCGTACCAGCGGCTGGTCGAGGACGGTCATGTCGCCGGGCGGGGCCGGGGCGGGACGGTCGTGGTCTCCGCTCCGGTCGACGCGCCAGCCGTGCCGTCCCGGTCCACCGGCACCCCGGCAACGGCCGCCACCGGGCCCTTCGGCACCGATCCGCGCCCCGACATCTTCGACTCGCTCCGCGCCGCGCCGGCCCGGATCGACCTGACGCCCGGCGTACCCGATCTCGCTGCCTTCCCCCGCGCGGCCTGGCTGCGGGCCGAACGTGCCGTGCTCCACGACCTGACGCCCGGCGACTTCGGCTACGGCGACCCGAGGGGTACCCCGAGGCTGCGGGTGGCCGTGGCGCACTGGCTGGCCCGCAACCGGGGGATCGGCGTGGACCCGGACGACGTGCTGGTGGTGGCCGGGGTCGCGCAGGCGCTGACCCTGCTCGGGCAGGTGCTGCACACCGACGGGGTGCGGACGGTGGCGGTGGAGGACCCGGGCTCGCTCGGGGTCCGCCAGCAACTGCGGAGCTGGCGGCTGGCGACGCCGCCGATCCCGGTCGACGCCGGTGGGCTGCGCGTCGACGAGCTGGTGGCCAGCGGTGCCCCGGCGGTGATGCTGACCCCGGCACACCAGTTCCCGACCGGGGTGGTGCTGGACGGCGCCCGGCGCCGCGAGCTGATCCGCTGGGCGGCCGGCGGCGGGTTGATCGTGGAGGACGACTACGACGCCGAGCACCGGTACGACCGACCACCCGTACCCGCGCTGCGGGCGGTACTGCCCGAACAGGTCTGCTACGCCGGCAGCGTCTCCAAGCTGCTCGCTCCCGCCCTGCGGGTGGGCTGGCTGCTCGCGCCGAGCCGCTACCGCGCCGCCCTGGTCGACGCCAAGCGGACCGCGGATCTCGGCAACGCCGCACTGCCGCAACTGGTGCTGGCCGAGCTGATCGAGTCGGGGGCGCTGGAACGGCACCTGCGGTTCCTCCGCCGTCGCCACGTCCGGCGCCGGGACGCGATGATCGCCGCGATCCGGACCCACCTGCCGGACGCGGTCGTGCACGGCGCGGCGGCCGGACTGCACCTCATGATCACCTTTACCGGCGGCCGGGGCGCCTGCGGCAGCCGGGGCGCCCGCGTCGACGACGTCGAGCTGGCCACCGCGGCGCTCGCCCGGGGCGTCAAGGTGCAGCCGCTCTCCTGGCACCGGCAGCGTCCCGGCCCGCCGGGACTGGTACTCGGGTACGCCGCCAACAGCACCGCCGAAATCGAGGACGGCATCGCGACCGTCGGGGCGGTGCCGCGCTGACATCATCGAAGCTGTCGGAAGGAGCGCGACGTGGTGGACGCGACGCAGGTGACGGATCCGTGCTGCCAGCATGGCGAGGGACCGGTATGGGACCCCCGGCCGGCCCGGCTGTTGTGGGTGGACATGCTGGCCGGCGACGTACTGACGATGACGCCCGGGACGGAGCGGGTGGACCGGTACCACGTCGACACCGTCGCGGCGGTGGTCCGGCCCAGGGCCGGTGACGGCTACCTGGTCGCGGTCGAGCGGGGATTCGTGTTCACCGACGCGCAACTCCGGCCGGTACGCCGGCTGCCCGACCTCTGGACCGATCCCGACCTGCGGATGAACGAGGGCGGCTGCGACCCGGCCGGCCGGTTCTACTGCGGCTCGATGGCGTACGACACCCGGCCGGGTGCGGCGGCGCTCTATCGGCTGGACGCCGACCTGCTGGCCCGACGGGTACTCGCCGACGTCACCATCTCCAACGGCCTCGGCTGGTCGCCCGACGGCACCCTGGCGTACTACGTCGACACCCCGACCCAGCGCATCGACGTCTTCGACTACGACCCCGACGACGCGATGCTGACCGGCCGACGGCCGTTCGTCCGGATCGAGCCGTCCGACGGTGCCCCGGACGGGCTGACCCTGGACGCCGAGGGCGGGGTCTGGGTCGCGCTCTGGGGCGGCGGCGAGGTACGCCGCTACGCGCCGGACGGCCGACTCGACGTACGGCTGACGCTGCCGGCCCGCCAGGTCACCGCCTGCACCTTCGGCGGACCGGACCTGCGCGACCTCTACGTCACCACCTCCCGGCTCGGCCTGGCCGACCCGGAGCCGGCCGCCGGTGCGCTGTTCCGGGCCACCCCCGGGGTCGCCGGGCTGCCGGTCACCCCGTTCCGGGACTGAGCCCGGCGGGTCAACCGAGGCGGCACCCGTCGCGAGTTGAGACTTTGACGCCCGGCTGTCGAGGGGATTCGCCGGCAACTCTCAACACCGTGGTTCAACGATAAAGTTGAGGGAATGAGTGTCCTTGAATCTCCTGGCCAGGGCGTGCCGGTCGCGGAGTGGATCCGGGTCACCGGAGCCCGCGAACACAACCTCGCGGCCCTCGACGTCGAGATCCCCAAGCGCCGGCTGACCGTCGTCACCGGTGTCTCCGGGTCGGGGAAGTCGTCGCTGGTCTTCGAGACGATCGCCGTCGAGGGCCAGCGGCAGATGACCGAGATGCTGCCGATGTTCGTCCGCAACTTCCTACCGAGTTCCGGCCGGCCGGCCGTCGACCTGATCGAGCACCTGCCGGCGACGGTCGCGATCGACCAGCGACCGCTGACCGGTGGGCCGCGCTCCACCGTCGGCACCATCACCGACATCGCCCCGCTGCTGCGGCTGCTCTTCGCCCGGGTCGGCGAGCCGTTCGTCGGCTACCCCGACGCGTTCTCGTTCAACATGCCCGCCGGGATGTGCCCGGAGTGCGAAGGCCGCGGCGAGGTCACCGACGTCGACCTGGCCGCCTTCCTCGACCCCACCCGGTCGCTCGACCAGGGGGCGCTGCTCGCCCCGACGTTCAAGGTGGGCAGCCGGGACTGGCACCTGATCGCCGCGTCGGGCCGGCTCGACCCGGACAAGCCGGTGTCGGCGTACTCCGAGCGGGAGCTCGACGACCTGCTCTACGCGACCGACGGCACGGTGCCGCTGGAGGTCGCCGGGTCGACGCTCAACCTGAGCTACGAGGGCGCGGTGGTGAAGTTCCGGCGGCGCTACCTCGACCAGCAGTCCGAGCCGGCGGAGCGGACCCGGCGGATGGTGCAGGAACTCACCACCACGGTCCGGTGCCGGGCCTGCGGCGGCAGCCGGCTCTCGCCGCTGGCACTGTCCAGCCGGGTCGGCGGACACAACATCGCCGAACTCTGCGCGATGGAGGCGGAGGAACTGCTCGGCGTACTGGCCGGGCTGGAGGTGCCGGCGGCCAAGCCGGTGCTGGACACCCTGGCCGCCCAGGTCGGGCACCTGGTGGAGATCGGGCTCGGCTACCTGAGCCTGGACCGGCGCACCGGTACGCTCTCCGGCGGCGAGTCCCAGCGGGTCAAGATCGTACGACACCTCTCCAGCAGCCTGAACGACCTGCTGTACGTCTTCGACGAGCCGAGCGTCGGGCTGCACCCCCGGGACGTGCACCGGCTCACCAAGCTGCTGCACACGCTGCGGGACAAGGGCAACACGGTACTGGTCGTCGAGCACGACCGGGACGTGATCGCGGCGGCCGACCACGTCCTCGACCTGGGCCCCGGTGCCGGTACGGCGGGCGGTCGGGTGGTCTACGCCGGCGGGGTCGGCGCGCTGGCCGACGTCGACACCCCGACCGGCCGGGCGATGACCCGAGGCACCCGGCTGAAGGAGTCGGTACGCACCCCGACCGGCGTACTGCCGATCGTCAACGCCCGTACCCACAACCTGCGCGACCTCAGCCTCGACATCCCGGCGGGGGTGCTCACCGTGCTCGCCGGGGTGGCCGGCGCGGGCAAGTCGAGCCTGGTCGGCGGCGCGTTCCGGGCCCAGCATCCGGAGGCGGTGGTCGTCGACCAGTCGATGCCGCACGCCAACCGCCGGTCCACCGTCGTCACCTACACCGGGGTCGCCGACCAGATCCGGGCCGAGTTCGCCCGGGCCAACCGGGTCAGCCCGGCCCTGTTCAGCGCCAACTCCTCGGGTGCCTGCGCCACCTGCGCCGGCCTCGGCGTCGTGCAGACCGACTTCGGCGCGCTGGAGGGCGTGGCGCTGGTCTGCCAGACCTGCGACGGCCGCCGGTTCTCCGACGAGGTACTGGCCTACCGGCTGCGCGGGCGGACGATCAGCGACGTGCTGGAGATGACGGTCGCGCAGGGGCGGGAGTTCTTCGCCGGCAACCGCCGGATCGCCCCGGTGCTGGCGGCGACGGCCGACGTCGGGCTGGACTACCTGCGGCTCGGCCAGCCGCTGACCAGCCTCTCCGGTGGCGAGTGCCAACGGATCAAGCTCGCCACCCACCTGCACGGCGGCGCACCGGCGTACGTGCTCGACGAGCCGACCACCGGCCTGCACATGGCGGACGTGGGGCGACTGCTGGGCGTACTGGACCGGCTGGTCGACGAATACGCGGCGACCGTACTCGTGATCGAGCACAACCTGGACGTCGTCGCGCACGCCGACTGGGTGGTGGAACTCGGGCCGGAGGGCGGCAGCCGGGGCGGCCGGGTGCTGTTCCAGGGCGAGCCGCGCGGCCTGGTCGAGCGGGCCGGTTCCGCCACCGCCGTGCACCTGCGGCGGGCCCTGGGCCTCCCGGAGGTGGCGGCATGACGCGGGTACCGGACGACGACCGTCGCCGCTTCGCCGTCGCCGTCGCCGACGCGGCCGGGGCGGTGGTCGAGTTGCTCGGCGCAGCCCAGCCACGTACCGGCGTGCCGTTTCCGATCGCCGAGTTGCTGCCGCCGCTGACCGTACGGCACCGCGCACTCCAGGAGGCCGTCGACGGGTACCCCGGGCCGCTGGCCGTGGATGCGACCGGCCGGACCGACCCGCTGGGCCAGGAACTCGCCGGCCTGATGAGCTGGCTGCAACTGCTCCGGGTGCTCTATCGGGGGCTCGACGACATCCCGGAGCCGATGCGGATCACCGCCGGCCGCAGCTTCTCGGCCGCGCACCTGGCCGCCCGCCGGGTACGCGACCGGGCCCGCCGCCTGGCCGCCTGACCGCCGCCCGACCGCCGCTTGGCCGCCTGACCGCCGCCCGACCGGCTGACCGGTGCTCAGTTTCGCCGACCTCGACGAGGCCGCCAGGCCGGGCCGGGGTTGTCGGTCGGGCGGCGCCACGTCGCCCGCCGCCTGACCGGCTGACCCGGGCCGTGGTTGCGCTACGTCTCGATGTGTTCCTTGCCGAACCGGACGATGAGCCGGCTGACCACGACGGCATAGCAGATCATCAGCAGGGCGAGCAGCGGCATCAGGACGAGCGGCGGCGGCACCAGGGCGGCGGCGCCGACCAGCCCGACGGCGACCACCCCGATCCCGATCCGCAGCAGCGGTATGGTGCCCAGCGCGATCCGTTGCAGCGCCAGGCCACCGGTCATCCAACTGGCCAGCGAGACCGCCAGCAGCAGGCGCAGCATATGCGGCAGGTCCTCCCGGCCCTCCGCGACATCGCGGACGACCTGTCCCAGGCACCAGCCGAGCAGCAGCAGCGCGGAGCCGATCACCGCGTGCACCGTCGCGTAGCCGATGCCGGCGCTCAACCGCGACGTGGTCAGCCCCATGGTCACGAAGGTGGTGTAGACCCACCAGACCGACGCCGGGATGAGGAACGCGGTGATCGCCACCACGGCGACGGCCGGTGACGGCCGGGTCGGTACCGCGCCGATCAGGTCGGTCAGGCTGATCCCGAGCAGGATGATGGTGAACTGCCCGATCCGCTCCGGCAGGTGTGACGGGTGGACGGGGTGCTGGATCAGCCAGCGGCGGCCGAGCCACGGGGTCAGCAGTTCGACGACCAGCCCGATCGCCCAGAGCAGCGGACGGGTGTGCGCGGATACGGCGAGCGAGGCGACCCAGAAGAGCAGGCCCGCGCTGAACCCGATGAAGTAGACGGTGGTCAGCCGGCGTGCGGTACGACCGGTGCCGCGGACCCGGAGATAGAGCGCCAACAGGGTGCCCCGGACCACGAGGTAGCCGATCGGCAGCAGCAGGGTCTTCGGAGCGTCCTTGGCGCCGATCGCCATGGCGCCGGCGCCGACCATGCCGACGAGTACGGCCAGCCGGTGGCCGAGGTCGTCGGGGTCGAACCGGGTGTCGTAGAACGCCTGTCCGAGCCAGGCCCAGAAGACGATCACGAAGAGGCCGGCGGTCCGGAGCACGTCGTCGGGGTCGGGTACCGCGTTGGTGAGCCGATCCTGCACGGCGAGGAGCGCCAGTACGAAGACCAGGTCGAAGAAGAGTTCGAGCCAGGAGGCGTGTCGCTCCTCCTCCTCGCCGGGCAGGGACTCCGGATCCAGCCCCCAGCGCTCGATAATCCGACGTGGCCGGATCATGCCGTACCCGGATCACCGGTCCGGCCCGCCCGGCCGGGTACGCGGCGCCGCCTCCAGCTCACAGGCGGTAATCATCCCGTGGGTGACGGGTCGGGTGTGCGGGATCGGCGGATCCTGTTGGTCCGCCGGATCGGTGGGCGGGACGTGCACCGATCAGCCGAACGTCACTCAGATCCCGATGGGTACCTCATGGTTGACGCCATTGACCGCGCCCTGCTCACGCAGCTACAGCACGACACCACGCAGCCCTATGCGGCCCTCGGCAAGGCGGTCGGCCTGTCCGTAGGCTCGACGCACCGCCGCCTGACCTGGCGGTCTCCGGACCCTGCGGTCAATCGTCGATTGCCTGGTAGACAGCGGTCCAGAAGTCGTTCCACATCGGCAGCTTCTGGTCGCCCGCGTGCGCCCGCTGCATGACGAAGATCGTTGTCATGTCCTCGGCGGGATCGTTGTACCAGGCGGTGCCGTAGTAGCCGGGCCATCCGTACGTCCCGACCGAGGGCCCGAGGTGCGTGCGGCGGGTGCAGACTGACATCCCGAAACCCCAGCCCATGTGGTCGAAGTAGCCGGCGGGCCAGAACCCGGAGACCGCCTTCTGCTCCGGGTTCAGCTGGTCGCGGGTCATCAGGGTCACCGACGGCCGCGAGAGCACCCGCTCGCCGTGATGGGTACCGCCGGCGAGTAAGGCGGAGGCGAAGGCGAGCCAGTCGTTGGCGGTCGAGACGAGCCCACCGCCCCCTGACTCGAACACCGGTGGCCGGCTCCACCGCCCGTCGGGGCCGTCATCGACGACCGGCTCACCGGTGGCGGCATTGTCGTGCTCGTACGCCGTCGCCAACCGGCCGAGGCTCTCGCCGCCCACGCTGAAGCCGGTGTCCTTCATCCCGAGCGGACCGCAGATCCGCTCGCGCAGGGCATCCCCGAACGACATGCCCGTGGCGCGGGCGATGAGCACGCCCGTCACGTTGGCGGCGGTGTCGTACATCCAGCGTTCACCTGGCTGGTGGACGAGCGGGAGCGTGCCGAGCCGGCGAATCCACTCGTCCTGCGGCGCCTCGCCGAGGGCGTTCAGCGCGTCCGAGATCGGGACCGCCCCCGGCTCGGCAATGACCATGCCGGTGCCGAGGGTGAAGGTCAACAGATCCCGCAGCGTTATCGGGCGTTGCGCCGCAACGGTGTCTTCCAGTGGCCCGTCGGGATCGGCGAGCACGGTCATGTCCGCCAGCTCTGGGAGGAGGTTGTCGACCGGGTCATCGAGCCGGAGGGTGCAGTCCTCGACGAGCGTCATCGCACACGCGGCGACGATCGGCTTCGTCATCGAGCCCAGGCGGCAGATCGTGTCGCCGGCCATGGGCGTCTTCGACCCTGCGCCCTCGAACGCAAGATTGCCCGTTGCCTCGATGTGCACGTCGCCGTGGCGGGCGAGGACGGCCACCATGCCCGGGACGAGGCCGGAGTCGACGTGACGCTCGAGCAGCCCGCGCAGCCGGGCCAGCCGCTTCGACGAAAAGCCACCGGTAGTCACCTGTCTCCTCCCCGTCTCGTCCGTCCGGAGGTTACCTGTTGTCGGGTCGGCTTCCGGTGCAAGTGGCGGTTCGACTTTGCGCGACGACCGCACAGTCCGCGAGGACGTTGCGGAAGAGCGCGGTGGGGTCGGCACTACCGCCGGGGTAGGGCTCTCCGGCGTGCAAAGACGGGTGGCGGCGCCACCGACAGCGGACCGCGCTTTCTCAAGACTGGTGGCAACGTCCGGATCCAGCCCTGGAAGGGGCGACCATGTCTGTCGCAGCCCGGCCGCCCGTCCGGGGTACCGCACCCGGCCAGGCGGACCCGCCGGACCGATCCGCACCCGGCCACCCCGAGCGGGACAGGGTCATCGACCTGCTCCGGGTCGGGTCGGTGGGAATCGTGGTGCTGATGCACTGGGTCACGCCGTTGATCGTTCTGACCGGCGGACAGGTCCGGGTGGAGATCCTGCCGACTGGGCCGGTGACCTGGGTGGCGAGCTGGTTCATCCAGGTCATGCCGGTCATCTTCCTGGCCGGTGGGGTGGCCAACACCGCCGTGGTGAGAACCATGCGGGACCGAGGCCAGCCGTACTCCGGTTATCTCGTCTCCCGGGCCCGCCGGCTGGTGCTGCCGGTGGCGGTGCTGGTCGGGGTCGTCGGGGTGGTCTCGACCGCGCTGGCCGGTCTCGGCGCACCCGGTCTCGGCGTGGCGGTGAGCCTCGGGACGGCCAAGCCGCTCTGGTTCGTCGCGGTCTACCTACTGGTGGTGGCGCTCGCCCCGGGCCTGGTGGCGGCACAGCGCCGGTTCGGGCTCGCCGTTCCGGCGGCGTTCGCGGCGGCGGCGGTCACCGTCGACCTGCTCCGGTTCAATGGCGTGGCCGAGGTCGCCCCGCTCAACCTCGGCTTCGTCTGGTTGTTCGCCCACCAGCTCGGCGTGGCGTACGCGCTGGGCACGCTCCGGGCGGCCCGCCCTCGTACGCTGCTCGCCCTGGTTCTCGGAGCCGGGGCGACCTGCCTGCTGATGGTGACCGTGGGACCGTACCCACCGGCGATGATCGGCCTGCGGGACGTGCCGGTGTCGAACCTGGCCCCTCCGACCGCCGCGCTGGTGGTGCTCGCCGTGGCCCAGTTCGCGGTGATCACCTGGCTGGGCCGCCGGTTCGGCCCGGTGCTGGCCACACCGGCCTGGGTACGCCGACTGGAGCTGGCCAACCGTCCGGTGATGACCGTCTATCTCTGGCACCTGCCGGCGATGATCCTGCTGATCGGTGTCGGGCTGGCCGCACCGGAGGTCCTGCTCCCACCGGCCGGCGTCGAGTGGTGGGCGACCCGCCCGCTCTGGCTGGTCGGGTGCGTGCTGCTGCTCGCATTCCTGGTACGGGTGTTCCACCGGGTCGAGGCCGCCCCGGCACTGCGGCTGCCGTTCGCCGTACCTGCCGGTGCCCGGCCGGTAATGGCGGTCACCGGCGTCGGGCTGGCGATGGTCGCGGTCGACCAGATCTGGCGGCACGGCATGCTGCTGTTCGGTCCGGAGGCGACCGCCAGCGGGCCGGCGGTGCTCTCCCTGTGGCTCGCGGTCGTGCTGCTGGGTCGTCCGTCCGCCCCGTCCGATGCCCGATCCGTCGGTGGAATCGACGGTCGATTCTAGCCAAAAGCGATCACCGCGCATGATGGCTCGGCGCATAGGGAAGACTGGCGGGCATGGCTGATCTGGGTGACCCCAAGGCTGCGCTGCACCACTACCTCCGGGCGACCCGCGATGACCTGATCTGGAAGCTCGACGGGCTGAGTGAACGCGAGGCCAGACTGCCCCGTACCGCGACCGGCAACAACCTGCTGGGGGTCATCAAGCACTGCCTCAATGTCGAAGCCGGCTATTTCGGGCCGACCTTCGGGCGTGAGTTCCCGACGCCTGAGGAACTGGTCCCGATGCAGGCGTACGACGAGGACCCGCAGGCAGACTGGTACGCGGGGCAGGGCGAGACGAAGGATGGGCTGATCGACCTGTATCGCCGTGTCGGGGTGTTCGCGGATCAGACGATCGAACAGCTACCGCTCGACGCGCCGGGGCGGGTGGCGTGGTGGCGGCCAGGTGCACAGGCCGTGACGCTGCAAAGGATCATCGTCCACGTGACCTGCGACCTCGCTCGTCACGCCGGCCACGCCGACATCATGCGCGAGCAGCACGACACTACGATCGGCCTGCGGCGGGAGAACACCAACCTCCCCCAGGACTACGACTGGCCGGCGTACGTCACCAAGCTGACAAAGCTCGCCGACCGGTTCGGATAGCCGCCCGGTCCAAAAACCGTCCCGTTGCTGGTAGCGGCCATCATGACCGCCGCCCGCCACAGGTGCAGACCGGCGCGCTGTCCACATGCTGCGGGCCGCCGGGGACTCGAACCCCGGACAAGAAGGCGAGGGCGGTGTCGAGCTCGCCACCGTCGTTGTGCGGTACGGCTTCGCGTTGGGATTCGATCATGGTCCGACGTTACGCCCTTGTCCTGGCGGAAGGCAGGCGCGGATGAGATGGCCCCTACTCCGTGTAGGTCCAGTCCATTCCTGGGGTTCCATGGGAGGAGGTGGCCGGGCCGATAGTGGGTGACGGCTTAGCGTGGGTCGATCTCGACGTGGTGCGCCGCGAGTACGTCCAGGAGGTCGTCCATGGTGATTGTTGGGTGCAGCAGGCGCTGGTCGTAGCCGTTGACGAGGTGCTCGCGGGCGACGGTCGAGTCATGCCACACGAGCCGGAACGGTGTCCGCGCGCCGAATCCCCCGCTGAGACAGTCGTGGAGCGCGTCGAGATTCCAGCCGAAGTATCCGCCGGGGCCGTTGATCGCCTCGCCGATTGCGCAGTAGAACCCTTCGATGTCCGTGACGAACCGGCCGTCGATCTCGTACGTGGTGCCGGCCGGTCGGTCCGGCACACCGGACCGATGGGCGAGCGCGGTTCCTGCCCACTGGTGACGCAGTTCTCGGTCGTAGCCGGCCCACAGGTTCTTCTCGACGGGCCGTCCGGTGTACCAGTGCTCCAGGATGCCGAGGACCCCGGCCGGCAACGGTTCCCGCGGGTCGCTGTCGACGGTCACGTCGAGGAGTCCGGCGCCGAGTGACGTTGACTCGCCGGCCTGGACCGTTCCGGACACCACTGCGCCGATCACGCGGCTGATCGAACCGTCGGCGGCGACCATGTGGACCTCGGCGCGGATCCGGCGACGGCG
>NZ_BONX01000090.1 GCF_016862935.1 Plantactinospora mayteni | reverse complement strand
TTCGCGATCGAGACGAGAGGGTTGAGCGGAGGTGGGCGCATGTCGGCGACGAAGCTCCTGGTACTCGGTATCGTGCACCTCTCCGGCGGCGCGCATGGCTACCAGGTGCGGTCCGAACTGCAGAGCTGGGGTGCGGAGAGTTGGGCCAAGATCAAGCCCGGCTCGATTTATCACGCGCTGAAGAAGGCGGCGGCTGATGGCCTCCTCACCGAACACGCCGAGCCGGGCAACTCCGGGCCGGAGCGCGTTCTGTACCGCGCGACAGCTCGGGGACGTGACGAGATGGTCGAACTGGTCCGCGACGGTCTGCGGCGCACCCACGACCCGGACATGCTCAACGCGTCCATCGCCATGTTGCCCATGCTGACCAGGACAGATGCTATCGCGCAGGTTAACGAGCGGGTCGCGCGCCTGGAAGCGGAGCTCGTAGAGCAGGCCAAGTGGCGGGAGCACCCCAATAGGGACGCCCCCGAGCACGTCCGCGATCAGGCCGAACTGTGGGCGGGACACGCACGCACCGAACTCGAGTGGGCGAAGAGCCTGAGCAAACGACTGTCTGAGGGCGCCTACACCATGGCCGATGATCCGGGTTCGTGGCGAACGGTCCCCGGTCACCTCAAGATGCACTCCTAATCAACCTTGACTAGACGTTTCCTCCGCGTGTACTCTGGCCAAGTAGTCAAACTTGACTAGCTCAACCAATCCGTTCGCACCACCGAGAGAAGGAATCGAACCCATGGGAAAGCTCGCGATCGAGACGAGAGGGTTGAAGAAGAGCTTCGGCAAGACCCACGCGGTCGCCGGTGTCGACCTGGCCGTGAGCGCCGAGGGCGTGTACGGCGTGCTCGGTCCGAACGGGGCGGGCAAGACCACCACGATCCGCATGCTGGCCACGCTCCTGCGCCCCGACGCCGGAGAGGCGCAAGTGCTCGGCTACGACGTCGTGCGTGACGCCCAGGCGGTGCGGAGCAGGGTGGGCCTCACCGGGCAGTTCGCGTCGGTCGACGAAGACCTCACCGGGGTGGAGAACCTGTTGCTGCTCGCCAGACTGCTCGGCTACTCACGCCGCCGAGGCAGGGAGCGGGCGACCGACCTGCTCGACGCGTTCGGTCTTGCCGAGGCGGCCGACCGGCAGGTGAAGAAGTACTCCGGCGGGATGCGCCGGCGCATCGACATCGCGGCGAGCCTGGTCGTCACCCCCGAACTGATCTTCCTCGACGAGCCCACGACCGGGCTCGACCCGCGCAGCAGGAACCAGGTCTGGGAGATCGTCAGGGGCATGGTCGCCGAGGGCGCCACCGTGTTGCTGACCACGCAGTACCTCGACGAGGCCGACCAGCTGGCCGACCGGATAGCGGTGATCGACCACGGGAAGGTCATCGCCGAGGGCTCGAGCGGCGAGCTCAAGGCATCGGTCGGCGCCGGCTCGCTGCACGTACGGCTACGTGCGCCCGAGCAGCGGGCCGAGGCCGAACGGGTCCTCGCCGGCGTCCTCGAGGTGCCGGCCGAGCCGTCCGCCGACCCGGCCGCGCTGTCCGCGCGGATCTCCGACCCCGAGCGGGTCGCCCGCGCCCTGGCCGAGCTGTCCCGCAGCGGCATCGACGTCACCGAGTTCGCGCTCGGTCAGCCGAGCCTAGACGAGGTGTTCCTCACCCTGACCGGACACGCCGCCGAGGAGACACCCGAGGAGGATGCCGCATGACCGCCACGACCGCGGAGCAGGCGTCGGCGCCGGTCACCGAGGACGCGCTGCGCAGTGTGCTGTTGGCCGGTGAGCGGCCGTCTCGCCCCGGCCCGGTGCTCACCTCGTTGACACTCGGCTGGCGGGCGCTGCTGAAGATCAAACACGTGCCCGAGCAGCTCGTCGACGTGACCATGTTCCCGATCATGTTCACGCTGATGTTCACCTACCTGTTCGGCGGCGCGCTCGCCGGGTCGACACAGGCGTACCTACAGTTCCTGCTGCCCGGCATCCTGGTGCAGGCGAACGTCATGATCACCATGAACACCGGCATAACGCTGAACACCGACATCCAGAAGGGGGTGTTCGACAGGTTCAGGTCACTTCCGGTGTGGCGACCGTCGCCGCTGGTCGGCGCCCTGCTCGGCGATGTGATGCGCTACTCGATCGGGTCGGCGATCGTGATCACGCTCGGACTGGTCCTAGGGTTCCGGCCGGAGGGTGGCGCCGTCGGCGTGGTGCTCTCGGTGGTGCTGCTGCTGGTGTTCTCGTTCTGCCTGTCGTGGCTGTGGACGATGCTCAGCCTGATCCTGCGCACGCCGAACTCGGTGGCGGGGGTCAGCATGATGGTGATGTTCCCGCTGACGTTCGTGAGCAACATCTTCGTGGACCCGAAGACGATGCCCGGGTGGATGCAGGCGGTCGTCGAGGTCAACCCGATCACCCACCTGGCGACCGCGGTACGCGGCCTGATGGACGGCTCGGTGCCCGCCGGGGAAATCGGCTGGGTGCTCGTCTCGTCCGTACTTCTCGTCGCGGTCTTCGGTCCCATCACCATGGTCCTCTACCGCAACAAGAAGTAGATGCCGCTACCGCGAGCACTTGGTCGAAATCAACTCCGACAACCCGGCCCACTCGGCCAACGCCATCACCGGTACCAGGCCCGGACACGACAAGGAGAGCCGAATGAGCACCATCCCCAAGAACAACTCGGAAACCGTTGCGCACACGCCCGGGCGGGCGAGCAGCATCGGGGTCTGGATTCTGCAAGTCGTGCTGGCGGCGATAATCGCCGGCGGCGGAATCTCGAAGCTCGCCGGCGACCCGGCCATGGTGGACATGTTCGCCGACATCGGGGCTGGCCAGTGGCTCCGGTACCTGGTCGGAGCGCTGGAGGTCGCGGGAGGAGTTGGACTTCTGATCCCGGCTCTGGCGGGCCTGGCCAGTCTCGGGTTGGCGGCATTGCTGACCGGTGCTGTCATCACCGATCAGTTCGTGCTCGAGCAGAGCCCTTGGCTGCCGCTCGCCTTTCTCGTCGTGGCGGCCGTGATCGCAAGGGCGCGGTGGTCGCGCACCGAGGCCGTCGTCGGCACGCTGCTCAGGCGCTGAGACAAACCTCTCGAACGGAGATGTGAGATGAACGAGATGGCCTTTCGCGTGACATCAAACGATGGCACCACCATCGCCTACGACAGGGAAGGAAGCGGTCCGGCCGTCATTCTGGTGGGCGGAGCACTCGACGACGGGGTGGAGAACGCTCCCTTGGCGCCGGCTCTCGCCGAGCACTTCACGGTCTACAACTATGCCCGTCGGGGACGCGGCGAGAGCGGCTTCACCGAGCCTTACGCCGTGGAAAGGGAGATCGAGGACCTGGATGCGTTGATCGCGGAGGCGGGCGGCTCGGCACACCTGTTCGGGGCGTCCTCAGGCGGCGCGCTGGCGCTGGAAGCCGCCGCGGCCGGGTCAGCCATCGACACGATCGCCGTGTGGGAGGTGCCCTACGCGGTCGGGGACGACATACGCCCGCGATTCGAGGAGTACATCGCGGACACCCGACGCGCCTTCGACGCCGGGCGAGACGAGGAGGTTCTCGAACTGTTCATGCGCATGACCGGCGCCTCCGACGACAACATCGCGGCCAGGAAAGCGGCAGGCAAGCAGACGGCGCATTGGGCGCATTCGGTCGCCCTCGCGCCCACGCTGGTCCACGACAGCGTCTTCCTCAACCGCTACCAATTGCCGGCCGATCGACTGGCAACGGTCACCCAACCGGTCCTGGTCACCACCGGAGGACCGATCACGGTCCCCTATATGGCAGGCCTGCCCTCGGACTTCTTCGACCGCGCAGCCGACGAGCTTGCAGACCTACTACCCCACGCTCAACGGGAGACCCTCGAGGGGCCGGATCACGTCGTCGACCCACAGACCGTCGGCCCGCTGTTGCTACGGTTCTTCAGCAGCGAACACTGAGGGGCCCGCGAGGTGTCGCGGGAAGACCGATTAGGCACCGCGCAAGCAGATCTTCGTCGCGCCAGGGACACGGGGCGGACAGGTGGTGTCGAGGTTGATGTCGTCGGCGGCATCACAGGCCTGATCCTGGGCGTGCTCGTCACCAACGTCTTCGTCACCACGCAAGGCCGGGCCGTCGTACTGACCTGGGCTTCAGTGGGACTCGACCTGGCCTACTCGCTGCTCATCGGCTCCGTCGTCGGTCGTACCCCGCACTCCGGGCCGACTCAGTACTGCCCATCGAAGCCCTGCGCAGCACATGACCAGGCACCTCGGTAGGGCCAGTGATTCCGGGCTGTGGTCGCATGCGGTCACCGTTCCCGGGCGGTGGCCCGGTGCCGAAAGTCGTGCCCACGGCGTGCTCACGTCAGGAGTGCCACCGATGACGCAGCCGCGTTCCCGGGTCGACCTGTACGCGGCGATCCGACGGGATGCCCGATCTGGGATGTCCAACCGCGCGCTGCAGCGCAAGCACGGCGTCGGCTTCCGAACCGTGACAGCGGCGCTGGAATCTGCATGGCCGAAGGAGAGAAAGCAACCGCCCAAACGCGGCTCACGGCTTGACGCGTACCGAGTGGTGATCGACGACTGGCTGCGCTCGGACCTCGACGCGCCGCGGAAGCAGCGACACACGGCGAAGCGGATCTTCGATCGACTGCTTGACGAACATGACGGGGCCGGGGTGGTGTCGTACTGGATGGTCCGCGAGTACGTCGCCACCCGACGCCGTGAGATTCGCGTCGAGGTCGGACGGGAACCTGCCAACGCGTTCATCCCGCAAGAGCACCGCCCGGGCCGCGAGGCCGAGGTTGACTTCGGCGACGTCGCCATCCGCCTGCGCGGCGAGCTCGTAACCTGCGCGCTGTTCAGCCTTCGGCTCTCCTACTCGGGCAAGGCCGTGCACAGGGTCAGTGCCTCGGCTGGGCAGGAAGCCTTCTTCGAGGGTCACGTCCACGCCTTCAACGTGCTCGGTGGGGTGCCGACCGGGAAGATCCGCTACGACAACCTCAAGGCCGCCGTCGCGAGCGTGATCGGATTCTCCCGCCAGCGGGTCGAGGCCGACAGGTGGACCGCCGTCCGTTCCCACTACGGCATCGAAGCCTTCTATTGCCAGCCCGGAATCCAAGGTGCGCACGAGAAGGGCGGCGTCGAGGGGCAGATCGGCTGGTTCCGACGCAACCACCTCGTCCCCATCCCAGAAGTCGACTCCCTCGCCGAGTTCAACGCTATGGTCGACGCCTGGGACGAAGCCGACGACGCCCGGCGGATCGGGTCCCGCGCCCGCACGGTTGGGGAACACTTCGCCACCGAGCAGCCACTCCTCGCGCCCCTTCCGACCGAGCCGTTCGAGACCGGCCGCTGGTTCACCCCGCGCGTGGACCGGTACGCCCAGGTCACGGTCCGGATGAACAAGTACTCCGTGCCCGCGCGCATGGTCGGCCGTCAAGCCCGGGTGCTCCTGAACGCCAGCGACCTGGTCGTGTTCGACGGCAGGACCGAGATCGCCCGCCACGAACGGCTCATGACCAAGGGCTCGACCCGGGTCGACCTGGACCACTATCTCGAGGTCCTCCTCCGCAAACCGGGCGCGCCACCCGGTGCGAAAGCGCTGGAGCAGGCCAGGGCATCCGGGCGGTTCACGCCCGTTCACGACGCCTGGTGGGCCGCGGCCTGCAAGGCCCACGGTGACGCCGACGGCACCCGTGCCCTCATTGAGGTCCTGATGCTGCACCGGCACCTTCCACACGACCACGTCGTCGCCGGACTCGCGACGGCGCTGCGTGCAGGCGCGCTCACCGCGGACGCTGTCGCGTTGGAAGCGCGCAAGTACAACGACACAGCAGATGGCGGAGCCGACGACACGACAGCGGACCACCAGTCCCTGATGAGCGGCGACAGGGCACGCGGAGAAGGCGAGATCCCTGCCGTGCGATCGCTGACCGAGCGCCGGCTCCGCGCCCACATCCCGGCCGACACTCGGCCGCTGCCGAGCGTGGAGAAGTACGACCAGCTGTTGGCCAGCCGACGTGACACCCCGAACGAAGGAGCCGCACCGTGACCACCAAGCGCCGTGGAATGACCGAAGAAGCAGCCGACGCCGCGATCGACCAAGCGTGCCGGATGCTGCGAATGCCCACCATCCGCAACTCCTTCACCGACTACGCCGACCGGGCAGGGCGTGAGCAGATGTCTTACCGCGGGTTCCTCGCCGAACCATTGCTTGCCGAGTGCGACGATCGCGCCCGACGCCGGTCCGAACGCCGGATCAAGGCCGCCAAGTTCCCCCGCGAGAAGTCCCTGCGGGCCTTCGACTTCGACGCCAACCCCAACATCGATCCCGCCGTGATCCACACCCTCGCCAAGTGCGAATGGGTCCAGAAGGGACAGCCGCTGTGTCTGATCGGGGACTCCGGCACCGGCAAGTCCCATCTGCTGATCGCACTCGGCACCGAGGCCGCCATGGCCGGCTACCGGGTCAAGTACACCCTGGCGACCCAGCTTGCCAACGAGCTCGTCGAGGCCGCCGACGAGATGACGCTGGCGAAGACCATCGCCCGCTACGGCCGCGTCGACCTGCTGTGCATCGACGAACTCGGCTACATGCAACTCGACCGCCGCGGCGCGGAACTGCTCTTCCAGGTCCTCACCGAGCGTGAGGAGAAGGCCTCGGTCGCGATCGCGTCCAATGAGTCCTTCGGCGGCTGGACCAAGACCTTCACCGACCCCCGGCTATGCGCAGCCATCGTCGACCGACTCACCTTCGGCGGCACCATCCTCGAGACCGGCACCGACTCCTACCGTCTGGCCCAAGCCACAAAGCAGCGGACAACCTGACACCCGTCGGGCGCGGAAGCGGTGTCGACGCAAACCAACATCCGCGGCACCGACACGTACCCGGCGGTGTCAGAACTCGCCAACAAGCGGTGTCGGACGAAACCTCCGCAGCCAGCCGGGCCAGGAACTCCGCCAGGGGCCGGTTGGACAGGCCGCGGGTCTTGCGCTGTGTCCGATGGGCATTGCAGAGTTTGCGGCACTGCTGGTCCACGGCCGCTGGCAGCCGGGCACCGCGCACGGGCCGATGTCATTGGTACGCCCGTAGATCCGCGGGACCGCAGCGAACTCTTCCACATCCGGGCTTCCCGCCTCAGCCCAGCGCTCGTTGCAGGTGGGGCACAGTCCGTTACGCCTGCCCCGGCCCTGCTCGCACCCGGCAACCACGCACACCTTGATCCCCAGCAGCGGGTTGGCGGGAGGGAAGGTCAGTACTCGGATCTGCGGATCCCAGCCGACCAGCGTCAGGAAGTCCTCGTCGATCGCCGACCACAGAGCGTCGGCGGCGCCCGGTGCCGTCTCTGGTCGTACCACTGCCAGCGCCGGGCTCATCGCGCAACCTGCTGGGCGATGGCACGCGGGGTGCCGACCCGCTCGACAGCGGCCCGAAGGCGCGCGGTATCAGGGTGCAGGTACGGCGCGGCGGAACCGGCGTGCGCGTGGCCGAGCAGCATCTGGATCTCGTCCAGGCTCGCCCCAGCATCGGCGAGATTCGATCCGAAGCCGTGGCGCAGCATGTGTGGAGTAATTCTCCTAGCCAGCCCGGCGCGCACCGCCAGCCGCTCGATCAGATCACCAATCGCGTCCGGCGTCATCGGGCCGCCGATCGGCGCCCGAAACAGGTTCACCAGCACGAAATCGCTGGCGGCACCTGCACCGTGTTCATGCCGCTCGATGACGTACTGGTCGTACGCCTGCACGACCATGAAGTCCGCCGGCACCGCATACGGCCGCCGCGACTTCGCCCACGCGCCGTTGGCATTCTCCCGGCGCACCACGTGCACGTGCGCTCCCGCCACGTCGCAGCCGAGCACCCCATTGTCCGGCGCAAAGTGCATGTCCTCGCGCCGCAGCCCGGCCACCGCACCCCGGCGCAGCCCGGCGCAGGCCAGCAACAACACGATCAGCCGGTCGCGCGCCGACCGGCACGCCATGAACAGCGCGACGATCTCCGCATCGCTAGCCCGGTCGACGTTCGTCTCCGGCTCGCTCAATCGATGCCGCGAACGCATCCGCAGTCCCAGACTGCCGTCCTCGTTCTGCGCCTCGATCGGCAGGTCACGCCGACTGGCGAGCTCATACAGCGCGCCGAGAACCCAACCCGGGGCCGCGCCGTCGACCACAGCGAAGGACATGAAGCCGCGCACAGCCACCAAGACGCGGTTGATCCGGCGCGTGCTCCGCACCGGAGACGCGCCCGTACCCGCCACCACCCGCAAGGGCTGTTCCCCGCCCTCGGCGAACGTCAGCCACGTAATGAACAGTCCCAACTCGCCGGCTGCCGTCGTCCAGTCACGGCCAGTCTGCCCGCACCACCGCAGGAACAGCGCGACCGAGCGCGCGTACGCCTCCGTGGTCGACTCGGCACGGTCCCGGCCAAACCGCAGCTCTCGCAGGAACCGGTCCGCCACCGGCACCGGCTCCCACCGCTCGTCCAGCACGGTCCAGTACCGACTCCCGCACGGCATCTTCACCGGAAACGCCCTCATATGCTCTCCTGCTCTCAGTCGAAGGTCGACATCAAGCCACAGAGCTACAACCCCCACAGGAACGTTTTGGACGCGCCCGCCTGACGACGGACGCAACATGGCACCACAGGCCGACCACCCTCAGAGAACGGAGAAGAAGTCGCCGGAATCGTGGATGCGGATCCATCGGCCGTGCAACGCGCGGCGCCCGAGTTCGGCGGTCATGCCGGCTTCCCAGCCGGCCAGGTCGTCCAGGACGAACATGAGGTTGGCTGGTGGGGGCCGGCAACCGTCGCCATGCTCACCGGCCTGTGCACCGGCAAGAGCGGCCAGGTGGCGTCCAGCCGGATGCTGTTCACGCTCGACGCGGACCGCGCCGCAGCGTTCGCCCACGCCACCCGGCTGACCGCCGAAGAGGTGGACCAGTTGACGCTGGCCAGCCTCGCCGGCCGCTACCCACCTTTTGACCTGGCCTTCCTCGGCCGATACCGGCAAACCCACGGGATCTTCATCAAGGAGAACTGGGTCCTGACCCGATCCACCCGATACTGCCCTCGATGTCTGGCCGGCGACGGCAGCATCATCCAGCAACGCCATGGCGGCGCCTGGAGCAGGCTCTGGAGACTTCCGGTCGTGTTCGCGTGCACCACCCACCGCCGGCTGCTACGGCACACCTGCCCCTCCTGCGGCACGCCCGTCCACCAGCGGGCGGCCGGCAGCATCTCGCTACTACCCGCATCCGCACAGGGCGGCATGCACCCGGCCGCCTGCCGGCATCCCCGCGACGGCCGCAGCTCGGCCACCGCGTGCGGGTATCGCCTCGACACCCCCACCGCATCTGGGCGGCTTCCTCGCGGCTGGGGCCACCACGAAATGCTGGCCTTCCAGCAGCGCCTGCTCGACCTGCTGGGCGTCGACGGGCCAACCGCCACCGTCAGCGTCGGAACGCCGACCACGCCGGGCGGCTACTTCGCTGACCTGCGGATTGTCTCCTGCCTCCTGGCCGCTTCCTGGCCAGCCGGCCGCGAGCTCATCACCGAGCCCGTCCGCGCCCGCGTACTCGACGGACACGCCAACGCCGCCCGCCGCCGCCTCAAAGCAACCCGCGTCGCAGGCCACCCGGTCCGCCCCGCGGCCGTCTTCGACAAACCGCCCCTACACCCAGGCACCTGCGCGGCCCTGTTCACCCTCGCCGACCGCGTCCTCACCGCAGGCGAGCCCGACGCCGTGCGGCTCCTGTTGCGTCCCCTCGTCGAGGCCGCACCGTTCATCCGAGACTGGATCAAACGCTTCATCACTGACGACGGCCCCTGCTCGCGCGGGCTCCAACTCGCCATCGGCACCGAGGTCGGCGCTCAGCACGTGATCGACCGCGTGGGCATCCCGCGTCGTGCGCCCCAACCGCCACCACGGCAGGTCCTCTTCGGCCCGCAGCACATCCCACAGTACCTGCCCACCGAATGGCACAACGAGTACTTCTCCCTGCTCGCTGGGTACGCCGACGAGCAGTTCCTCCGCCGCGCCGTCCCGATCCTGCTGGCCCGCACCAGCGCCGGCGGCGGCATCGACCACACCGGTCGGCTACTCGGCCTCCCACCTCGCACCGCCAAGTACGCCATCGGCGTCGTGTCCAGACAACTGCGCGACCATCCCCGCCGTCGAGCCACTCTCAACACCGGCCTCGACGCGCTCACCACCAGGCTGAACAACACCACGGGCCTGATCGACTACGGCCGGCGGCGCAGAGCTCTCCGAACCTGGACGATGAGCCCAGACCAATGGCACCAGCTGACAGCCGACCTCATCGGCCGACCGGTCAGCCGCAAGTCCACCCTGGGCACCGACTGGGGAGACCGTAAACGGATCCTCGCCTCCGTGTGGATCTGGACCCGCGTCACCCAAGGCGAACGCTACTTTGCTCCGCTCGTACGCCCGAACCACAACGCCCCGAGACCAGGCGGCCAGACCTCCATCTACGTCCACGCCAGGTGGCCGGCACTCACCGCCGAACACGGCAACTACGCCGAACTACGCCACCGCCTCAACGACCACGCCGACCAACTCGCGGCGGAGATCGACGAACGCCGCACAGAACCACCCAGATAAGGATGCCGGAGCCATCGCGCGACTCGCGGCAGATCCGCGCAGGCAATCTTCGTGACGTCACGGTGGGGCATACCCGAGGTTCCGCGCGGGAACGATCGTTGGCCGATCCTTCACTGCCACGGCGATCGGTAGGCTACCGAACCGTGATCATCGAGGATTACGATTCGGTCGGTTCCTCCGGTCTTTGTGTCGGCTCCGTCGAGGAGCTGGCGGCGCTGTGGACGGGACCGGTGAGGGAGAGCGGCACCGAGCTTCGAACCCTCCTCACACACACCTACTCCACCGCGTTGCAAGGACGCTGGAGCCACGGCGGCTACCGGTTCGTGTTCCTCACCCAGAACCGGAACCCGGTAGAGGCGAAGCCGCCGACGGGCGCTCTGGTCAAGCGGATGCTGGCAACGGCCTTCCGGACGGCGACTGACGGGCCGGTACGGGAGGTCGACCTCGCGTCGTCCACCGGCACGGGCGGGTGGGAGCTACCGAGCCTGGCCTGGGGCTCGGCAACCGTGGCGACAGCGGCCTGGCTCGACGAATGGCTGCTGTTCCGACACAGCCGCCCCTACGTGTGGCAGGACGACGTCCCCGAGTCGCTGGACGAGACGCTGAGCCGGCCGTGGCACCAGTGCGTCCGCGACGTGGTCGAGGGGGAACCGTGGTCGGCCGCCGCGGTATTCGCAATGGACGCAAACCGCCACCTCGGTTCGTGGGGCGACCACGGTGCCGCGCTGGTCGTCGCTACCGCTGCCACTGTGGTCGTAGTCCAGGTGGGCCTGTGGACCGACTGATGACCCACCAGGCGTCGGATCGACCTCGTCATAACATCGAGCCAAGCCGGACTGTCATTGGTTGAGCACCACCGACATCCGCTCATCGGCAGTTCCGCGCGCCCCACCGGCGCCGAACGCTGCTCACGAAGCGTGACGGCTCCGACTGGGTGCCGCGCACGATCGGCGGCAGAAGAGGACACCGCTGAGAGCGCGGTGCCCCGCCGCAATTCACCGATATGGCCGAACAAGCGCAGCTGTGGTCGCCCGCCTTGCGGACGGCGCCTCCGGCCGTAGCGGG
>NZ_BONX01000089.1 GCF_016862935.1 Plantactinospora mayteni | reverse complement strand
TACGAGCAGCCTGACGACCAGAATGAGGTGTACCAAGGATCTTGGACATGTCCTCCAGCTTGAGAGGATGGGTACATGCCCGAGCATCGTCGTCGGTTCAGTCCGCAGTTCAAAGGCCGAGGCCGTTCAGATGGTTGTCGAGACCGGGAAACCGATCGCGGAGATCGCCCGTGATCTCGGCATCCACGACGGGACGTTGGGGAACTGGGTCAATACCTGGCGGCGGGAACACCCGGAACTGGAGCAGTCGGTGAGCCCGGTGGAACGGGCCCGCGTGAAGGAGATGGAAGACGAGATCCGCCGGCTGCGGATGGAGAACGAGTTCCTGAAAAAAGCCGCCGAGGGCGTACAAGCGCACCACCGTGCCCGGGGAGCAGTCGGTATCCACACCAGATCTGATCGAGCGTGAGTTCACTGCCGGGCAGCCTGGCAACCGCCTCGTCGGTGACGTCACCTACCTGCGCACCGACGAGGGCTGGCTGTATCTGGCGACCGTGATCGACCTGGCCACCCGCATGGTCGTCGGCTGGCAGACCGCCGCGAACATGCGTACCAGCCTCATCATCGACGCTCTGACGATGGCGAAAAGACATGGCCACATACGCCGCGGCAGCAAGATCCCCAACCCTGGGCACCCAACCACGCCTGACAGCAGGAACCGTGGAGAGCCCGCTGCCGGGAGACCGGCACGGCCGGTTCGGCGAGTGGCCTGGGAAACGAACCGGGAGCAATCCCGACACCGCGCCCCAGGCCGACTCAACCACGGCGCACCGACGATCGCCGGGAGATCCGGTCCGGGATGCGGAACCAGCGCTGCTGGGGTTCGTGGTGGCCCGTCGGCCTTGGCGTCGGCGCGTTCGGGCATGCCTGAGCGCTGGTGGTCCTTCCTGAGGAGTCCGCTGCGAGCGGTCGTCGGCGGTCTACGACCTTACGAGTTGCTCACCGCGGCCGGTCGGTTCTGACCGTGGAATCGGTCCGGGCGGTGGCTTTCAGTGCGTACTCAGCCTTCCTGGATAACCCTGGTAGGTGACACCGTGATCCCGGCTCAAGCCGAGGCTGGCACGGCGTCGCATAGTTGCGTCGGCGGTGAGGAGCTCTGGGTGCGGGTTTTGGTGGTCGAGGACGAGACGGGTCTGGCGGAGATCGTTCGCAGCGGCTTGGTCGAGGAGGGGTTCGCCGTCGACGTGGCGCACACCGGCATCGACGGTCTCTGGACGGCCACCGAGTACCCCTACGACGTGATCGTGCTGGACATCATGCTGCCGGGCCTGAGCGGGTACGAGGTGTGCCGGCAACTGCGGCAGCGGGATGTCTGGACTCCTGTGCTGATGCTCACCGCGAAGGACGGGGAGTACGACCAGGCTGACGCCCTCGATCTCGGCGCGGACGACTACCTGATCAAGCCGTTCTCGTTCGTGGTGCTCGTCGCCAGGCTGCGGGCGCTGGTCCGCCGGGGCGCCCCCACGCGTCCGACGGTCCTGGTCGCCGGAGACTTGGCGGTTGATCCCGCGCGGCGCCGGGTCAGCCGCGGTGAGATCGTGGTGAGGGTGACTGCGAGAGAATTCGCCTTGCTGGAGTTCCTGATGCGTAACCGCGGCGACGTGGTGTCGAAGCGGGCGATCATCGACAACGTCTGGGACGCACACTTCGACGGCGACCCGAACATCGTCGAGGTGTACATCGGCTACCTGCGTAGGAAGATCGACGAGCCGTTCGGCCGCGCCGCGATCCAGACTGAGCGGGGCATGGGGTACCGGCTGGCGGCCGACGGTGGCTGACGCCCGATGGCGTGCGCGGTTCGGGTCCGGCGTCGGTTGGGTCCGGCAGCGGATGGGCGTACGGCTGCGACTGGCGATCGCCGCCGCCCTCGTGATCGCCGTCGCGCTCGGCGTGAGCGCTGCGATCTTCGTCTTCGTCGCCCGCATGATCCTGATCGGCAACATCGACACCGCCGCCCGCCAGCGCGCCGACGAGATCGCCTTGGCCGTAGCCGTCGGCGACCATCCGCAGGTCACGCGGATGCTCGGCCCGGACACCGGCGTGCAGATCGTTGCGCAGGTCCTGGATCCGTCCGGGGAGGTCGAAGCGGCGTCCCCGGCGCTGGTCGGGCAACCGCCGCTCTCTGCGCTGCGTCCGTTCGCCGGGGGGAGCCTTCGCGAGCAGCGAGAGGTCGAAGCGGCTGACGAGGAGCCGGTGCGGATCGTCGCCGTGGGTGTCGCCACCGCCGAGGGAACCCGCACGGTGCTCGTCGGGGAGTCCCTACGCGCGGTCGACGAGAGCGTGGAGGTGATCGGCGCCATCCTGGCCGTCGGGATGCCGATTCTGCTGGTGGTCGTCGGTGTGGCGACGTTCTGGTTCGTCGGCCGGTCCCTACGGCCGGTGGAGGCCATCCGCCGCCGAGTGGCCGGCATCACCGCCCGACACTTGGATGCCCGCGTGCCCGTCCCGCATACCCGCGACGAGGTGGCGGCCCTTGCCGACACGATGAACGCGATGCTCGACCGGCTGGAGACCGCCACGCGTAGCCAGCGGCGTTTCGTCGCCGACGCCAGCCACGAACTGCGCAGCCCGCTCGCCACCATCCACGCCGGCCTGGAACGGCTCGGCCTGACCGACCTGCCCGACCCAGCCGACCACTACGTGACACTCATGCGGGCCGAGACGCAACGCCTCGGCCGCCTGATATCCGACCTGCTACTGCTGGCCCGCATCGATGAGCACGGCCCGGCTCCGGCACACGCAGACGTCGACCTCGACGATCTCGCCTACACCGAACGCAACCGTCTCGCCGTCCAGCATCCACACCTGAAGGTGGGTATCCGCATCACCCCGGCACGGGTCGCCGGCGACGCGGACGATCTGACCCGGGCACTGCGCAACCTTACCGACAACGCCGCCCGCTACGCCCGCACAGAGGTGACCTTGCGGGTCGGGATCGACGGCCGTGACGGCTACCTCGACGTCGGCGATGATGGCCCCGGTGTGCCCGCTTCCGACCGCGACCGCATCTTCGAGCGCTTCGTCCGGCTCGACCCCAGCAGGTCCCGCACCGACGGTGGCAGCGGACTCGGTCTGGCGATCACCCGGGAGATCATCACCGCACACGGCGGCACCGTCACCGCGCTGCCCCCCGAAACCGACGCGGATGGCCTCACGGTACGCATCCGGCTTCCGCTGGCCGTAGACCGCGACCGACGCAACCCGTCGCCCTGCCCCTGACCCATTCCCAGAGAGGGCCGGCGCAGACACGTCGCTCTTCAGGGTCGCCTCAGGCGCAACGGGGAAAGGTGTGCCAGGCGCACGTCGAACCTTCGCGATCGCGAGCGGTCGAACCAACCGCCAGGAGAGCCGACACCACGGGGGCGAACCGGCATGAACTTCCACCTGTTCCAGATCATCAACGGCGCGGCCGGCGCCCATGATCCGGTCGATGATCTACTCGAGTGGGCGGCGATCTGGCTGATCTTCGTGATGGCGGCGCTCACGCTGGTACCCGGTCGCACGGTGCTCCGCGTCGGTGGGTGGACCGTCCTGGCGCGGGTCGGACTCGCGCTTCTCCTCGCCGTCGGCATCGGCCAAGCGGTCGGGCACCTCAACCACGAACCGCGACCGTTCCAGGCCCACGAGGTGCATCAGCTCATCCCGCACGCCAACGACGTCTCCATGCCCAGCGACCACGCTACCGCCGCATTCGCGTTGGCGTTCGCGGTCACCATGTTCCTCTCCCGTCGCTGGGGGGCGGTATTGACATTCCTGGCACTCGCCGTCGGGTTCGCCCGCGTCTGGACTGGTGTGCACTATCCAGGCGACATCCTTGCCGGCGCCCTGATCGGCGCCGCGGCCGTGGCGATCGTGCTCGTCGGTGAACGGCTCCTGTCCCGCCGGTCCGCGCCCGCCAAGGCGACACCGACGTCCGGCATCAACCGGTAAACGGTGCGAGCAGGCCGTGGTGGGCTTGCCGCACTACGGCCGATCCACTCCTTGACTGACACGCCAACTCCAACTCCGGACTCTTCGGAAGGCGACCTGTGGTGACCCACATTCCGCTGGCCCTCGGCCCTGGCTTTCTGGCGCCCGAAGGGCTGATCTCCACGTTTGGACTGCTCGGCATCCTCGCCGTCGTCTTCGCCGAATCCGGGCTGTTGATCGGCTTCTTCCTGCCCGGAGACTCGCTTCTGTTCACGACGGGGCTCCTGACCGCCGACGGGAGATTCCTCCACACCCCGCTGTGGCTGGTCTGCCTCCTGATCTCGCTTGCCGCCATCGCGGGTGACCAGGTCGGATACCTGTTCGGCCAGCGGGTCGGCCCGAGACTGTTCCGCCGACCCGACGCGCGGCTGTTCAAACAGAGCCATCTGACCAAGGCACGCACCTTCTTCGACACATACGGTGCCCGCTCCATCGTGCTCGCCCGCTTCGTCCCCGCGGTACGAACCTTCACCCCGATCGTCGCCGGCGCCAGCGGCATGCACTACCGGGCATTCCTGATGTACAACGTGGGCGGCGGCATCCTGTGGGGCAGCGGAGTCACTGTCCTCGGTTCCCTGCTCGGGCGGGTCGCCTTCGTCCGCGACCACATCGAACTCATCCTCATCGCGATCGTCGCCGTGTCGGTGCTACCGATCGTGATCGAGCTGCTCCGCGCCCGACGCCGCACCGCCCAGACCCGCCCCCACTCGTGACCGCCTCTCATCGGTGTAGCACTCCGCGCGCGCAAGACTTGGACGAGCGTGTCCCCCGGCTCCGACGACGAGTGGACGTTGCTGTCCTACGCAGTGGCGGCGAGTTGGTCGTCAGCCGGATCTGCAAGGGGGCACAGCGTGACGCGACGCTACTGCAGGACTTCCGTCTCGCGGGTGTCCGCCCGGGGGAGCAGATGACCGTCACCTGGGTCGACGGCGAGGTCCTGTTGATCCGGAGCGGACCGACGGTCTGCCTGAGCCGCGGCGTGCCGGCCTTGGTCTTCGGGCTGGCGCTGCGGCCTGCCCACTCCGCCGGCATTGGCGGACATTGATGACCGCGGGGTGCGGGAACCGCTGCGCCGGAACGTCCACCACCGGTAGAGCACGTAGTTGAAGACCAGGTTGGTGCCCCCGGCGATGATCCGGGCCGCGACCAGCGGCACCCCGATGGCTTGCAGCGCGAGCACCGCGGTGAGGGTCAGCAGGTAGTCGCCCAGCACCTGCGGCACGAACCGGGCCAGCTGCGGCCCGACGGGACGGTCGTTGGCGCGGAACGCGAAGCGCCGGTTGAGGGCGAAGTTGAGTGCGTAGGTGGCCCAGAACGCGAGCGTGACCGCCGTTGGGCTCGGCAGTGGCGTGTAGCGGTTCAGTAGGGCCAACGTCGTCAGGTCGAAGGTGAACCCGGCGGCCGCCAGCGCGGCGAACCGGGGAAACCGATGGTCCCAGACCACGGCGAGGAGGCGCCGGTGATGATCCACGGGCAGCATCGTAGGCGGCCGATCCTGAACATGACCTGAACCCAGCTCAGTCGGGATGATCGCCAGGTCTTTCAGCTCCCGTTCAGCCTCGCCCGGCGAGGATGGCCGGTTGTGCGGGTGTTGGTGGTGGAGGACGAGCCCCGGCTGGCCGAAGGGCTACGGGTCGGGCTGGTCGCGGACGGGTTCGCGGTGGACGTCGCGACGACCGGGACCGACGGGTTGTGGCTGGCCCGCGAGGAGCCGTACGACGCCATCGTGCTCGACCTGATGCTGCCGGGCATGAACGGCTACCAGGTATGCCGCGCCCTGCGCGAGGAGCGGATCTGGACCCCGATTCTCATCCTCACCGCCAAGGACGGCGAGTGGGACGAGGTGGAAGGGCTCGACACCGGCGCCGACGACTATCTGACCAAGCCGTTCTCGCACGCGGTGCTCGTCGCTCGGCTGCGCGCGTTGCTACGCCGCGGCGCGCGGGAACGGCCGGCGGTGCTGTCGGCGGGAGATGTGCGTCTCGATCCGGCCTCCCGCAAGGCTTCTCGCGGTGGTGTTGAGCTCGACCTGACCAGCCGGGAGCTGGCGTTGCTGGAGTTTTTGTTGCGGCGTCGCGGTGAGGTGGTCAGTAAGCGGGAGATTCTTGCGCACGTGTGGGACTTCGGCTTCGACGGAAGCCCGAACATCGTCGAGGTCTACGTGCGGCGGCTGCGGGACAAGCTGGACCGGCCGTTCGCGCGCTCGGCGATCGAGACGCTCCGCGGCTCGGGCTACCGGCTGGCCACCGATGGCGGCTGACCGGGCGCGCCGCGCCGCTGGGGTGCTCCGGGGGTCGGTCCGGGTGAGGACGACCGCCGTCGCCGTCGCAGTGGTCGGTGTGAGCCTGCTGGTCGGCGCGGTCGCCCTGGTGGCCAGCCTGGACCAGTTACTCAAGCGGGAGTTGCGGGTGACGATGACGGTGCGGGCCGCCGAGACCGCGCACGCGATCAGGGCCGGTGCGGACCCGGTCGCCTCGGTGGTCGGCGACGACGACCTGGTGGTCCAGGTTCTCGGCGGCACCGGTGAGGTGCTCGCGGCCAGCTCCAACGTGGCCGGCCAGCCGGCGCTGGCCCGCATCGCGCCGGGAACGTCCCAGCAGAGGCCGGTACCGTTCGACGACGACGAGTTCCTAATCGTGGCGGCCGCCGCCGACGACGGCCGGGTCGTGCTGGTGGGACACAGCATCGACGGAGTGACCGGTTCGACGCGGGTCCTGACCGCCCTGCTGGCGGTCGGCCTACCCGCGCTGCTCGTGGTCGTCGGTGTCACGGCCTGGCGGGCGATCGGCCGCGCGTTGGCGCCGGTCGACACGATCCGGGCCGAGGTCGACGAGATCACCGGGACACGGCTTGACCGCCGGGTGCGCCGCCCACCATCGCAGGACGAGATCGGCCGCTTGGCCGACACCATGAACCAGATGCTCAAGCGTCTGGAACGCGCCCGCGATCGGGAGCGGCGGTTCATCGCGGACGCCTCGCACGAGCTCCGCTCGCCGATCGCCGCTATCCGCCAGCAGGCCGAGGTCGCGCTCGCCCATCCCGAGGCGCTGCCGGACCGGGAGTTGGCTGGTGCGGTACACATCGAGGCACGCCGCATGCAGGCGCTGGTCGATGATCTCCTGCTGCTGGCCCAGGCGGACGAGGCGCGGCTGCCGTTCCGGCGCACCGCGATCGACCTGGACGATCTGGCGTTCGCGCAGGCGCGGCGGGTCCGCGCGGACAAGCCCGGGCTCGTGGTGGACGTGCAGGAGGTGTCGGCGGCGCGGGTCGAGGGGGACCCGCCGGCGCTGCAACGGGTGTTGCGCAACCTCGGCGACAACGCTGCCCGACACGCTCGTGCACGGGTGGCGTTCGGCGTCGCGGAAGTGGACGGCTGGGCGGTGTTGTGGGTGGAGGACGACGGTCCAGGTGTCCCGGCCGACGACCGGCTGCGGGTCTTCGACCGGTTCGTGCGTCTGGACGGCGGACGCGACCGCGCCGGCGGCGGCAGTGGGCTCGGCCTGGCCATCGTGGCGGAGGTCGTCGCCGCGCACCGCGGCACCGTGGTACTGGACGGCAGTCACCTGGGAGGCGCCCGGGTGACTGTGCGGCTGCCGTTCAGCGTAGTGTCAGCCGACACCGGCCATCCTGTCCCGCGATAGGAAACCCGCACGAACAGGAGGAGCTGGAGTGAAACGACGGACAGCATGGGTTGTCGGCGCGATCGCCGCCGGCGTCATCGCCTCGGGCACGGTCGGCGGTGTCGCGATCGCCGGTGGCGGCGAGGTCGACACCCCCATCACCGGCGAGGCACTCGCCAAGGCGGAGGCGGCCGCCCTCGCGCACGTCGGCGGCGGGAAGGTCACCGGTACCGAAGCCGGTGACGAGGACAGCTTCTACGAGGTCGAGGTGACCCGCCCGGACGGCAGCCAGGTCGACGTCCAGCTAGACGAGACCTTCACAGTCGTCGACCAGAAAGCCGACAACGACAGCGGCGAAAACGCCCACAACTGATCCCTGCGGAAGGCGCCCCCGGGCGACCAGTCACCGTGGGTGACGGTCGTCCGGGGCGTTGGGGAGTGTGGCGACGGCGTTTGTGCCACCGGTCGGACGGCTGGCGATGGTCAGCTGGCTGCCGGCGCCCGCGACCATTCGGGCCAGCAGCCGCAGGTGAAGAAGGCGAACTTGCGCGACGCGGACTTACGTGGTGCGGATATGAGCACCGCCAAGGGACTGACCAGCAAACAACTGTCTGTCGCACGCGTGGATGGCCTGACGCGTCTCCCGCCGGGAGTGGCCCGGCCGGCGCCGACTCGTTGAGGATTGCCCCGGCTGGGGCATCAGCCGCTCAGCAGTACCAGACGCCGTCCGGCCTTGGGGAGCCTGGTTACGAAGCGTGACGGCTCCAGCTGGGGCGGATCGCACGAACGGCGTCGTCGGGCGGTCCGACGCCCGCGATGATGTGCTGCTTAGGATCGGCGGCCGGTGGGCACTGCTTCATCTGACCTGGAGCGCGAGGTCCGAGGCTCCAACCATGGCCTACGTGCACCACATTCGATTCGGCCAGCGACGTCAGGTGGGCTACGGCACTCGACTGCCCCAGCCCACCCGAACTGCGGCATGATAGTACCGTCGAAATGCCAGAACAAAGGGCCAAGAGGATAAGGCTCTATAGGTTTCGTGCTGCTTTGGCATTTGGGGACTTCCGGGAGCGTCGGCCATGCGGACATCACATGGTCGGAACGAAATCCGCTCCCTCTGGCGTCTCCACGATGTCCCACCCGAAGGCGCCGAGCGTAATGTCGACACGTTTGCCGAACCGCCGGATCAGCCGAGTCATCCCGTTGTCGGGCAAGCGGTCCGCGATGGCGGCGAACTCATCCTTGGGCGACCTGCCGAGTTGCTGGGTGACGAACCACGGCAACGCCAAGCCCACCATCACGTCTCGGTCGTCGTCCGGTTTGACGCAGAGCCCAAGTCCCTCGGCCAGGAGCGACCGGCGCACCAGCCCAATCGAGTCCTCCCGGTACGCGAACGTGACCATCCTGGCCCCGTAGCAACGGAGGGCGGCCGCTGCGGCGTCACCCAGTGAATCCACGAAACCGTGGTCGACGACAAACGGCGCACGGTCGATGATCGCCTCCGCGAGCCGATCAGCCTTGCCCGGAATGCGCTCAAGATTCGGCCTCATTGGATCAGAGTGGCAGGCCGACGCAAGCGGATTCCCCGAGGTCATGCAAACCGGCTCGGATCGAGGATAGGCAGCACAACCGATCTGTACCAAACCCGACGGCTCATCCAAGGGCTTACTACGCACACTCTCTTCGGCAGTTCCGGACGTCGACCGGTACGGGCGGCCGGTCACGAAGCGTGGCAACCACCGGCTGCCGGTGTCGCGCACGGTCGGCGGCAGTTGAGAATGCTGCAGGCCGTGCATCACGATTGGCGTCCATGGGCACCGGTGATCCGTACACCACCATCGCTGAGCCGACGTTCGTGGCGCGATTCCTGCTCGACCCGGACACGGACACCGTGAGCGCGGTGGCCAACGTCGACGCGTTCGTCGACCTTCCCGATGGCTCCACGTGGGCGCTGACAATCTTTACCGTCGATGAGGTCGGCCGCTTGTTGGCGCGGTGGAGGGAGACAGGTGAGGTTGCGAGCGGCAGTTACTTCTGGGCGGTCGGCCAGTTGATCGTGCCGGAGCCGGGTGTTTCGGCGATGATCGCGGCGATCCGAGAACTGGTGTGCAACGGAGACATCACGAGTGCCGGCGTCCGATGCGAAGGCCAGGACCGAGGCACCTCGGCGATTACCGGGCAGTGAGCCCTTCAGCCGCCGCATCGAGCCCGATTTGCGGCAGATCGGTGCGTCCGGATGCCGTACGGTCATGTGCCCTGGCACACTCGGCCGTGTGTTGACCCATCATCACCCTCCGAAACGTCGGCACCGCCGCAATCGTGGTCGGACTGCTCATCGCCCTGTTCACCCTCGGCACGACCACCGACCGTCCATTCACGCTGGCCTGGCTGCTCGTCCTCCTCGGGACCGGCCTGCGGTTGGAGGCCGCGATCCGCGCCCCGAAACGCACGGCACGGTAGCCTCAGCCGCTGACCTTCCTGGCAGCAGCCCAGCTATCGCTGCGGTAGAGGGTGGAGGCTGGCGCAGTCCCATCGGTACGAGCGTGCTCCGACAGGTTGCCCGACAACGTACGGCGAGTCACGGACCAGCGGCGCCGTCGCGCGCCCGGTCTGTGGCTCCGGATCCGGATATCCGATCATGGCCGGATGGGGGCCAGCAATCGGCGGGCGGGCCGTTCCCGTTGGACAGTGTCCGTTCGGTGGTTACGGGCGTCAGGTCTCGTCGTCGCCGAGTTCGCGCAGGGTGCCGTCTGGCGTGATGCGGTAGCGGCGTGGTGGTTTCATGCTCTGGAGGACTTGTTCCATCCTGGCCGCGCGTTCCGCTTGTTCCCGGCCGGTCGCGTCGGCGACTCGGAAGCCGTGCAGGTGAATGTCGAACGGATCGATGTCGTCCGGGTCGGGACGGCCCTCGATGACGAACCCGAAAAGTGCGCGCAGGGCCTGCTCACCCAGGTCCAGCGGGTGGAAGGGAAGAGGGTACGGCCCTTCGGAGAACATCGGCTTGACGGGATGCTCGCCCGCCCAGTACGGCAGCTCGAAGTCGTACGGCTCGCCGATGTTCTCCCCGATGCCGGCGTCGGGAGAGAGGCTCAGCGAGCGGACGAGTTCGCCGTTCTCCCATACGGCGAAGCACAGCCAATCGGAGACCGAATGCATGCCGTGCACGATGATCCGCCGGCCCGCTCCGGCCTGAAGCAGCCGGGCCGGTAGCTGTGATGGGAGATCGCAGACGAGCCGCCGACGCAGAACAGTTCGGCGCCAGCCAGGACGGTTGCGTAGCTGGTGTCGTCCGGCGGATAGCTGTAGTCACCGAGCGAGCCGTCGCCGATCGGTGTCACCTCGTAGCCAGGATGCAGCTCGCGCACGAGATCGATGACCTCTGCCGGGTCCGACCGAACCGCTCCCCACAGAGCAGGGCGCAGATCGCCTTCGGTGAAAGCCAGCAGTGCGGTCTTCGCACCCATCGATCTTGCCTCCAGCGTCGATGATCAACGCAGCCTACGGCGCTCGTTCCCACCTCAGTAATGGGGGTGCTGCACGGGCCGGGCACGGCGCGACGCCGATCACAGCGGATCCGATCTTCTGCTACTGACCGGGCGCTGCGCGCCAGCCGTATGCTGCCACGCTCCGTGGCCGGTCCGCAGCTCGTTGTCGCGCGTGCTCTGCGGCAGTTGCGGATGCCTTGCATGGGTGATCACGTCCTCCTGCGGGTTTCCGCCAGGTACTTGATGTGGGCTGCCCGGCGCTTCAACAGGCGTCGTAGGTACGGTGCGATCAGTGTCCGGGTCGCCACCGCGCCCGACGGTCCGAAGGGCGCTGATGGTCATGCGGTCGGTCATCTGCGTTGCAGCGCCGTTGAGGTCTTCGAAGTGGTGCTCGTGGCGTAGGACGCGGAAGGGTCCGCGTGTTTGTTCGTCGATGAAGCGGTGCGGACGTTTATAGGTGGTGACTCGGGCTGGTCATGCGCCAGCGCACGCCGAGGTGGCGGGCGCGGAAGGTGACCTCGTCTCCGAGCGTGAGTTGGCGTCGACCGCTGCTGGTGGTGGCCGTCTCCTGGCTGCCGCGCATGGATGCGGCGTGAACGTCTACATCGAGTTCCAGGTCGAACACCACGCTCGGGGCGGCATGTGGTTCCCCCCCACCAGGCCCGAAGCCCGCGTTGAACGAGGTGGTCGGCGCAACCTCCCGGACGAGGATCGCCATCGTCGACCAGGCACGGCAAACACCATGACACCCACACCGGCCCACCGCTGATACGCACGCTCGACAGCGGTAACCCCACATCGATGTGGAGAAAGCCCACACGCTCAGCTCGGTACGGTGCAAATCCGCGCGTCGTACCTGCGGATTTCAAGGCTACCGAGCGCGACAGGCGTGCCAGCGCTGGCGCGCACTACCTGCGGCAGAATGAGTACGCCACTCGCTGTGGGTTGCCCTCGTTCTGGTGCCGTCTGGTAGGACTGCCAGGTGAGTGACTTCTACCATCTGTGCTTTGTCGTACAAGACATCAGTCGCGCCACGACCGACCTCACCCGGGTACTGGGTGTTGAGTGGAGCCCGGTGCGGGAGGGGCGACTGGCCGAGTGGGATTACCACATTGTCTTCTCGGCCGGAGGGCCGCCGTTCTTCGAAGTGATCCAAGGTCCTGCCGGAAGTCCCTGGGACGCTACGGCCGGCTCCCGCTTCGACCACATCGGCTACTGGTCGAGGGACATCCGGATCGACACCCAGATTTTGCAGAATCGAGGAGCGCCCGTGGAGTTCGACTCCTGTCCTTATGGGCGATCCTTCGCCTACCACCGCCTCGACAGCCTCGGCATCCGCATCGAGCTGGTGGATATCGCGGTCCAGGACAGCTTCCTGGACACTTGGCTGCCGGGCGGGTCGCCCATGCCTCCGTTGGACCTTGACGGCAACCGGACGTGAGTCCCCGACGCCCGGACATCGGCAAATCCGGACGTCGATTGCTATGGGAGACCGGTCACGGAGCGGACGTCGAGA
>NZ_BONX01000088.1 GCF_016862935.1 Plantactinospora mayteni | reverse complement strand
GCCGTAGCTCCTGCGCCGGCGCGGTCGCAGCTTAGGTGCCGTCGGCGCTTGCCTTCACTGCCGGGCTGGTGGAGTGTCGGAAAGGGAGATGGTCCAACTGATTCCATATGGGGCGAGGAAGTCCAGGAAGCTTGTCGGATCGTACGCTTGGGCGGGGGCGAGCACGCCTGGTTTGGCCCCGTCCGCTACCAGTCGGCGGGCGGCTTCGACGGCGATCACGGCGGTGATGCCGTACGTGTCGTGGCCCTGCACGACCCCGCGGGCAAATTGGCCATTGCGGCCGACGGCGTCGATGAGGTAGGTGAACCGTTGGGTACGGCGGTCCTCCTCGGTGGGCCCTTCGGGCAGGCTGTCGATGATCTGCGGAGTGAGCGGGGTGCTCAACTGGGCGCCGACCGCAGCGTCGACGAGGCTCTCGACATGCCGGACCGGCACGTGGCGTGGGATGGTGACCACTTCTGACAAGGGGCATTTCACCACTTCGGTTGGTTGCCGGGCGCCGGGAAGGGTGACCGTGGCGTGCCGGGCGGGGGTGCCCGTACGCCAGTCACCGTCGTCGTAGCTGAGTCCGCCCGCTTTGAGCGCGTCGATCGTTTCGACGGCCGAGCGTAGCGAGCCGCGGGACATCCCACCCCCGCCGACGATGAAGTGGCTGATGGTGATCTCCTCGATCGGCTGGAGGCGCCCGGCGAGCAGGCGGGCGATCAGGTCCCCGGGGACGCACCCATCGTTCGTGGCGGGGACGACGGTGACCCCGGCGCGCTCCGCTTCGCGAGCGAAGGTGTCGAAGACCGTCTTGGTGTAGAGCTGCTCGCCGGCGGTGTCGACGTAGTGGCAGCCGGCGGCGACGGCCGCCCGGACCACGGCGTGGCCGGAGCTCGTGAATGGTCCGGCGCAGTTGATGACCGCGTCGCATTCGCGGGAGGCTGCCACGAGGGCGTCGTGGTCGTCGGTGTCGGCTACCCGCTGCGCGGCGTCGATAATGCCCACAGTCGTTGCGGCCTCGCGCAGGCGGTTGGCGTTACGGCCGATGAGCAGCATGTCGATGTTGCGGTGGGCCAGTTCCGCGAGGACGAGCTTTGCCTGGTAGCCGCTTGCGCCGTAGACGGCGATCTTCACCTGGATCTCCTGTTCGAGCGATCAGAAATGTCGGGCGAGCTGGATGACGATCTCGCGCCTGCGATTCACGGTATGGCGGCATCGTGAGACGCCCAAATAGCGTCAACGTCTCCGGCCCATGCGCGACCGTCTTCGCCCCGGATCGCGGCGATACGATGGCTGGGTGGATGTGCTCTCCGATGCGGTCACCGCCATGCGCACCGGCCAACCGCACTCCGGCCGGGTACGCCGGCCGGCGACCTTCGGAACGCGGGTCCCATCGGTCGCGGGGGCCGGCTTCCACATCGTTTTGCAGGGATCGTGCTGGCTGTTCCCACCGGACGGCGCACCGATCGCCCTCGGGGTCGGTGATGTGGCATTCCTGCCCCACGGTGCCGCCCACGGCCTGGCGGACAGCCCAACCACCCCACTGGTGGACGCCGCCGCGTCACTGGCCGAGATTCGACCCGGCCAAGAGGACACGGAACCAGCAGGTCAGCACCGGACGAACGGCTCGGCCGCTGGCCCGGTCATGCTCTGCGGTGCGTACCTGCTGGACCGGTCCCGGACACATCCGCTGATGAGCGACCTCCCGAAGGTCATCCATCTGCCCGCCCGGGTCGGACGCCACCCGGGGCTACGCGGCGCCGTCGACCTGCTCGGCGGTGAACTGGAGCGGCCACGGCCGGGCGGCGACGCCATGCTGCCCGCCCTGCTGGACGTGCTGCTGCTGCACATACTGCGGGCCTGGTTCGACGACCAATCCGCCCACGGCGCCGATACCGGTTGGGCGGCGGCGCTGCGCGACCCGGCAGTCGCGGCGGCACTGCGGGCCATCCATGGTGATCCCGGTCGGCAATGGACCGTCGAGGAACTGGGCACGCAGTCCGGACTGTCCCGCGCCGCCTTCGCCCGACGGTTCGCCGCCCTGGTCGGGCAGCCGCCACTGACGTACCTAACGTGGTGGCGGATGACCATCGCTGCGCGGCTCCTGCGCGACAGCGATGCGCCGCTGGCCGCAATCGCCAGGAAGGTCGGCTACAGCTCCGAGTACGCCTTCGCCCACGCGTTCAAACGCGAGTACGGTTTAGCCCCCGGCGGGTTCCGGCAATCGCCCGTGACGGCGGGGATCTAGCCGGGAGTAGGCGGACGTTTTTCACTACTCACTCCGAATACCGAGCGGCAATGGGGAAACGCACTGTCATCGGCAGATTAGGATGGCCGATCACCTCGCGGCTCCCTTCCTCCATGGCCGTCTTTCGCGCTCAGCTTGGCCATCTATCGCGCTCAGTCACAATCAGCCGGAGTGGGTGGTCGTCCGGATGTGTCGGTCCGGGGGTGAGAGGGCCGGGTTGGCCGTGGCTGCTGGGCAGGTCAGCCAGGGTGAGTCGGTGCCGGCCGTTGCCCGCCAGCCGCCATACCGGGCCGGCCCGCTCGGGCCCGGATTCCGGACAGGTGGTGGCGACGATCAGGGTGGGTTCCGGTCGGTCGGCGAGCTTGCGGTGCAGGTTCTGCTCACGTAGCCGGCTGGGCAGGACGAACAGGATCGGGTACTGCGGGCCGCCCTCGGCGCGCAGTTTGCGGTGGGAGGCCAGCTTGTCGACCAGACGCCTGATCGGTTCGGTGCCTCGGTCGAGTTCGAGGAAGAACCCGGTTTCCTGGTTGCCGTCGGTCCAGACGCCGTGGCCGTCGGGTTTGATCCGGTGACCGAACGCTGCCGCTGTGGTGCGTTCGGACCACCAGCGGGTCAGCGCCGTGCCCCGTCGGCGGCGGGCGTGGACGAGCAGGGAGACGAAGACGTCGTTGACGGCGAGGAGGTGGTCCAGTGTCGCGCTGGAGTAGACCCGGTCCTGCCGTTCCCGCACGGCTTTGATGCTGGGTGGGCTATCACCACGTGCCAGCGCGGTGTATCTGGCGGAGAGCAGGCCGGGCAGCCAGCACATCGGGTTGAGGCCGGGCCGGTTGCGGATGAAGCGGTCGATGAAGCCGAGACGGCGCAGTAGCTGTAGCCGATGCCGGCAGGTGGTCGGGTTGGTGAACAGGATCGAGGTGAGGTGTTCGGTGGTGAGGGTGCTGTGCTCATCGAGGAGGGAGGCGATGGTGTAGTCGCGGGAGCGAAGACGATGAGAGATGTCGATGAGGGAGTGAGCGGATGTGGGGCTAGGGCTGGTCGTCGAGGGCACGACTACTGGGATGTCCCCCGTAGAGAGTTCCCCCAGGGGGAGTGTCGGGTTTTGTTGTTCGCGGGCATGACGGCTCCTAGCTGGGCTGTTGGGTGGATGAGGTCGGCCGGGGCTCGGCAGTACAGCGCCGGGCAGTGGCCGGGTCGGTGGCCGATGCGATGACCGGGTTCCAGCCGGGTCGGCAGAGGGCGATCAGACCGGCGCCACCGTGATTCCGATCTGGTGACCGACTGGTAGCAGGGCGTAAGCTGACGAGGTCCCTCAGCGGCTTCCCCCGTGGTCGCTGAGGGACCTCGCCGCTTCCCGCAGAGGCGAACGAGCACCGACTGCGGCCGGCCCGGAGGCCGGGCGGCCTCGAACCCGGGCGTTGCCGAGCGCGCCTGTTGGGTTACGCAGGGTCTTGTTGGGTGGCTGTTGGGTCGCCTGAGTCCGGATCGTCGCCGTCGGACGGGTCGGCGACGCCAGCGAGCTGGGCGATCGCTGACTGGTTCCCGGCGGTGCCTGCGACCGCGCTGGCGGCTGCCTGCCGGACTGCGGTGGCCTCGCCGACGATCGGCCGTGCCGGGTTGGTCCGCAGGGTGAACGCCGCGGTTTCCCGGCTGTGGACGACGAGCCGGCACGCCGCCCGGTAGGCGTCCAGGTGGGACAGGTCATGCTCGTCTAGTTCAGGCATGGTGTGCCGGGCCAGCTGGTGAGCGTCCTCGGGCGCGCAGGAGAAGAAGACCTTGTTGCGGGCGTTCGCGGAAATGGCCAGCTGCGTCTCCCGCGGCATCTGCGACAGATTCTGGTGCGCCAGGACCAGGCCGAGGTGATAGCCGCGCGCCTCGGCGAGCATGTCCCCGACCGAGCCGGGCAGGTTCAGGAAGTTGTGGGCCTCGTCGATGTATGCGAACGAGTCCCGTCGGTCTGCCTCCGGTAGCCGGGTCCGGCCAGTCGCGGCCTGCCAGGCCGAGGCGAGGACGAAGCTGCCCATCAGCCGGGCCGTTTCCTCACCGATCTGCCCTTTCGGTAGGCGGGCGAGCAGGATGCCGCCGTCAAGGACGCGGCGCATGTCGAAGCTCGACCGCGGTGCACCGAGGGTGCGGCGAACGAAGTCCCGCAACAGGAACGCCCGCAGCCGGGACAGCACCGGGCCGATCACCTGCGCCCGCAGCGGTGCCGGGGTCGACTCGAACCATTCCCAGTAGCCGCGCAGGCCCTCGGGGTCGTCGAGGTCCTGGGTGAACGCGTACCGGAATTTCTTGTCGTTGAGCAGCGGTGGGATCAGCGTCAGGGTGGCGTTGGCCTTGCGCAGCAGGGTCAGACACGCGACCCGCAGCGTGTCGTCGATCCTCGGTCCCCAGTGCTTGGCGAAGATTCGCCCGAAGATGGAGACGATGTTGTCCACGACCAGGTCGTGGTCCTCGCCCTGCAGGGGGTTGAGGGTGGTGCCGGCCGGCTGGTTCGGGTCGATGATCGTCAGCCGTTTGGCGTGGCTTTTCGGGATCCGGTCGAGCAGGTCGAGGACCAGGTCGCCTTTGGGGTCGATGACGACGGTGCCGCGACGGGCGTGGATGTCGTCGAGGATCATGTTCATCAGCAGGGTCGATTTGCCGGAGCCGGTGGAGCCGAGCACGTGCAGGTGCTGGCGGGCGTCGACGACGTTCACGGCGACGGAGTGGCCGCCGACGTCGGCGCGGCCGAGGACCTTCGTGCCGCGTCCCCCGGACGCGACGGCGACCGGGGCGGGCATCGGTTTGGCGCGGGCGCGGTCCAGACCGGGCACGGCGATGTCCTGGGGCAGCGTCGCGATCGTGGCCAGTTCGACGTGGGACAGGAGGAATCCGCGGCGCAGTCTGCGGCCGGCCAGGATCTGGGCGGGATGCCTGATGGAGCGGCGGCGTAGCCGGTTGCGGCCGGTCCACACCCCGTAGGCGGAGGCGATGCCGTGGGCGAGGGTGACCAGCCGGGGCTTGAGGTTGTCGGGGTCGCTGCCGCGAGGGTTGGTGTGCGCGACGCCGAAACGCAGTGCCACCTCCCACTGGCTGCCGGCGAGCTTGTCGACGCCGGCGCGCCCGTCTCGCTCCCGCTGCGGATCGGTGCCGGGCAGCGGCGTGTACCGGGCAGTCTGACGGGTCTGCCGGCCCGTGCTGAACAGCTCCGTCACGAGGTCGAGGACGGCGCGTAGCCAGGTGGCCGGGTCGAGCAGGTCGCGCGGTGGCCGGCCGGTACGCAAACCCTGGACGCCGCGGCGTAGCCGGCGGACCTGCCGGGCCGTGGCGGGCCGGGCCAGGACCTGCACGCAGGCCGACTCGGCGGCGTGTAGCCCCGACGCCGCGGAGATCAGGGTGCGCAGCGGGTCGTTGTCATGGTCGCTCTGCAGCGGGTACCACGCCGGCAGCGCGGGGGCGAGCGCACCGCCGACGTCGAGAGCGTCCAGGGGCAGCGGCGGGTCGGCGTCGGTGATGGTGCATGCGGCGCCGGGCCAGGCGCCTCGGATCGCGGCCTGGATCGGGCCGTGCTGGATTGTGGCCGGTACCCAGATCGCGATGGTCAGTTCCCGGCCGCTCCACCGGTATTCCATGGCGATGTGTGGGCGGCCGTCGCGCAGGCGGCGCCACCAGCCGGTGTGCAGGAGTTCGGCGAGGGTCGCCCAGACAGTGGCGGCGCCGTCCGGGTCGACCTCAGGCGGTGGGCTGATCGTGACCAGCTGCGCGTGCCGGGCCATCCGGGCGTGCTGACGGTCGGCCACGACGGTGCGCGCGGCGTAGCCGCCGACGGCGATGAGGAGGCCGACGAGCGCGAGCCACGGCCGATCTCGACACCAGCCGACGGCGGCGGTGACGGTGTCGAGAAGCCACTGCGACGGTCCGGGCAACGACGGAACCGGTGGGGTGGAAGACGGTGTGGGCGTGGGAGTTGACGTGGAGATGAGGCAGGCGAGTACAGGACTGGTGTTCACGTGTTGGTCCCTTCCGGGGAACGAAAAGGGGCCGTGGGCCGCCATTGCTGGCGGCCCACGGCCCTGGGATGGTTGAGTGATGCCACGGCCGGTTTTGGCCGCGGCAGGTGTGACGGGTTACTCGTCGTCAGGTAACTCCAGGTCACCGATACATAGCCGGTGCTCCTGTCTGGAGGCCACGGCCTGGAAGCTGACCCGATGGGTGCCAGAGATCAGCAGGGCTTCGCCGCGGCGGGCGGCGAGCAGCACCCGGGCCTCGCCGGTCGTCAGGCCGAACACGTCCGCGACGATGTCGATCGCCTGCGGCGCCTGCCGCAACAGGATCTGGGTAGCGGCGTTGGCGATGACGATCCGCCCGAGGTCGGAGCCGAGCAGGTCACCGACGTCCTGGGTGACGACCGCGAGCCCGGCCCGCCGCTTCCGCGCCGACTTGGCAAGGTGGGAGAGGAACTTGGCGCCTTCGCCCTCGCGGAGCAGTGTCCAGGCTTCGTCGACGACCACCAGCCGCCGTGGTGTGTGCGCGGACGGGATGGCGGGGGTGTCGACCTCGCGCCAGATCGCGTCGAGTGCGAGGAGCATGCCGGGACCGCGCAGTTCGTCGGCGAGGTGCCGGGTGGACCAGCACACCAGCTGTCCCGACGGGACCGTTGTTGTCGGGCCGTCGAAGAGGTCCCGGAACGATCCGGTGGTCCACGGTGTCAGCCTGGCGGCGAGAGTGTCGGCGGCGTCGGTGCCCTGCGCAGTCAGGGCGGTGGCTACGTCGCGTAGCAGCGGTGCCTGCCGGCGCCAGGTGTCGGGGTCGTTGGAGATCCCGGCCTGGTCGTAGGCGTCGTTGATCGCCTTGTCCAACGCGAGCTGCTCAGACGATGGCAGCTCACCCAGCATGACCGAGATCAGGGTGTGCAGGAACATCGCCCGGTAGGTGCGGGCTTTCGGTCGGCGGTCGGCGGGTGGGATGTCGAGCGGGTTGAGTCGCACGCCGTTGGCGCCGAGCGCGATGGTGACGCCGCCGATCGCCTCGGTGAGGCGGATGTACTCGTTGTCGGGGTCGATCACCGACACGTGCACGCCGTCAGCCAACGACCGGAGTACGTCCAACTTCACGAAGTACGACTTTCCGGCGCCGGATCGGGCGAGGACGACGCTGTTGGCGTTGTGCTGCGCCCACCGGTCCCACCAGACGATCCCGTTCGAGGTCGGGTTGAGGCCGTAGAGCATGCCGCCGGTGGCACCTGGTTCACCGGGCAGCGGCGCCGGCAGGTCGGAGGAGGCGAGCGGGAGCGCCGAGGCGAGCGCGTCGGTGTCCATCATCCGGCGCATGCCGAGCCCGTCGGCACCGAGTGGAAGGGTGCTCGTCCAGCCCTGCAGCTGCCGCCACGTCGCCGGCTGGGTGTCTAGCAGTACCGAGGCGGCGGTGGCCCGCACGTGCGCGATCGCTTCGTCGAGTTCGTCGAGGGTGGTGGCGTGCACGCACAGGTACAGGCCGACGCGGAAGAGTTTGCTGTGGCCGCGGGCGATCCGGTCGGCCAGTTCCGCGGCGTCGTCGGCGGCGGCCTCGGTGATCGGATCGGCGAGGCGGCCCTTTTCCGTGTCGGTGCGCCGGTTGGACTCCAGCCGGGCCCGTTGCCTGCGCAGCCGGGCGGCGGCGATCTGCGGGGGCAGGGGGTCGATGTGGACGGCGACGTCGAGGCGGCCGGGCCAGGCTAGTAGTGGGTCCAGCCAGGCGGGGCCGACCTCGGCGGGGTAGCCGGTGACGATCAGTGTTGCCGCGTAGCCGTCGCCGAGGCGCAGGTAGCGGGGTGTGTGTTCGATCGCGGCCGGGCCCACGACGGCCGCGAGCCCGGCCGAGTCGGTCGGGCTCGGGTCAGTAGTGGTGGTCGGCTTTCGCCGTTTCATCAGGGGCATGTCAGTCTCCTGGTCCGGTGACGGCCTCGTCGGGTAGGGCGCGGGGCCAGGAGACGTCGGCCGGGGTGTAGGGGTCGGTGGCGCAGGTGAGCACTGCGGCGGCCTGGCCGCCGTCGAGGACGGCGGTCTGCGCCCCGAGGGCGGACAACGCGGACGCGGTGTGTTCCGCCCGGCGCAGGACCTCGGTGTCGCGGCCCTTGTCGCCGGTGGCGGTGACCGCGACGGTTACCGTGCGCCACAGTGGGTTCCGCTGGGCGGCGAGGTCGTGGAGGAAGTCGGCGTAGTCCCGGGCGGCGTCGGCCAGGGCAGGGTTGGCGATGGTGTCGGCGCTCTCGGCGATGCGGTGGGCGTGGCTGGACAGGTCGGCCCGCTGCGCGGAGACCACGATCTGCACCGGCCCGGACAGTGAGTTGAGCCACCGGCCGTAGCTGCCGATCAGGCCGGCTTGCTCGTCGCCGGTGCGCAGCCCGATGTTCACCGTGGTGCAGGCGACCAAGGCCGCGGCGTGCGGGCCGGCGTCGATGACGCCGGTGTCGCTGATCGCGGTGGCCGGCAGCCGCAGCACCGGCACGGCCGCGGCGGGCGGCTCGACGGCCGGCGCCCAGGCCGGCGTCGGGAGCGGTCGACCGGCTGCGGCTGGGGCAAGCCGTTTCGGGCCGCGGGTGTGCCGCACCGCCGCGAGTAGCCAGGCGTCCATGGACAGGCCGTCGCGGCGGCCCAGGGCCAACACGATCGCCGCCCCGGCGAGAGGGGTGAGGATCGCGATCAGGACCGGCTGCGGCAGCAGGTCACCGACCGCGCGGAAGATGCCGTAGCCGATCACCCCGGCCACGGCCAGGATGGCCAACTGCCGGGCGGTCAACCCGTAGACGATCTTGTCTGGGGTGTCAACGTCGGCGGGGATACGAGCTCTATAGGGCTCGTCGTAGGAGTTCTTCTTCGGATTCATTGGTTGTTACACACCCTTTCCACCCATTGGTCGGCCAGGGGCTGCCGGTGTTGTTCTCCGCCCGGATGAAGGGCGGTCTGGTGTTCGTGTGTGAGATCGACGGTGGCAAGCGACGGATCTCGCTGCCGCAGTCCTGGACCGATCGAGGTCCGCAGCCGATGCCGGGCCGGTTCGCCGTCGACGGGCTTACGGCCGCGCGGCAGTTGATTGATGCGATCGGATCCCGGCTGCGCGACACCGATCGGGGGTAAGGCATGATCGTGTCCGCTGTGGACGGAGGGAAGGCACTGATTCCGTTGGCGCGAACGGGGATGAGGCGTGGGCGCCGGCTGGGACCAGGTCGAAGCAGTAATGGCCGTGGCGAATATGCTGGACCCGGCGGTGCGCTCACGGGCGGGTCGCGATGAAGCCGAGTGCGAAGATCACCGCGTCGCATCGGAGCCGGCTGGCGGTGGTGTACGTGCGCCAGTCCAGCGTGGTGCAGGTCCGCGTCCACGGGGAGTCCACGACACGCCAGTACGGGCTGGCCGCTACCGCAGTGGAGATGGGCTGGGCACCAGGCGGGGTGCTGACCATCGACGCCGACCTCGGCGTCTCGGGCCGGTTTGGCGCGCACCGCGACGGGTTTACCGAGCTGTTGGCCCGGGTCTGCCGCGGCGAGGTCGGCGCCATCTTCGGTCTGGAGGTGTCGCGGTTGGCCCGCTCGTGCGGGGAGTTCGCCCGGCTGCTGGAGTTGGCCCGGCTCACCGACACGCTGCTGGTCGACGCCGACGGCGTCTACGACTTGTCCGACGTCAACGACCGCCTCCTGCTCGGCCTCAAGGGCAGCATGTCCGAGGCCGAGTTGCACCTTCTCACCGGCCGGCTGCATGGCGCGAAACTGGCCGCCGCGCACCGCGGGGAACTGCGCTCGCCGCTGGCCGTCGGCTATGTCCACGACGACGGCGAGGTCGTCTTCGACCCCGACGAACAGGTCCGCCACGCGGTCGAGGACCTGTTCGCTGAGTTCGCCGCGACCGGCTCGGCGCTGGGCGTGGTCAAGGCATTCGCCGCCACCGGCCGGCTGTTCCCGCAACGCAAGTGGGGCGGCGCGTGGGATGGGCAGATCAAGTGGGGGCAAGCTGACCCACTCGCGGGTGCTGCAGGCGGTCAAGAACCCGGTCTACGCCGGCGCCTACGCCTACGGACGCAGCTACGACGCGCGCGGCGTGCGCCCCGACGGCACCGTCGCCGCCACCTGGGTCAAACGCGCCCGCGCCGAGTGGACCGTCCTCATTCAGGACCACCATCCCGGCTACATCACCTGGCAGCAGTTCGTCGACATCGAAACCAAGCTGGCCGCCAACCACACCAAGGCCGGCTTCCGCCCGCCCCGGGAAGGGCCGGCGCTGTGTCAGGGCATCATCTTCTGCGGCATCTGCGGCGGCCGCATGGGCACCCGCTACGGCGACGGCGGACGGGTGCACTACCTCTGCCAGGCCCGCGACGCCAACCGCACGACCACCTGCCGCACCGTCGCAGCGGTCACCGTCGACGACGCCGTCGCCGCGCTGCTGCTCGACGCGGTTACCCCGCAGCAGCTCAAACTCGCGGTCAAGGCCGCTGACGAGCTGACCGAGCGCTACACCCGCAGCCACCGCGCCGCCGAACTCGCCGTCGAACGCGCCCGCTATGAAGCCGACCGCGCCGAACGCGCCTTCAGTAACGTCGAACCCGAAAACCGGCTCGTCGCCCGGGCTTTGGAAGGCAGATGGGAAGCCAAACTTGTCGCGCTCGCCGATGCTGAAGCCGCCCTGGCCACAGCCCGTGCCGCCCGGCCGCCGCTGCCCGAACGCGACGCGTTGCTGGCACTGGCCGCCGACCTGCCCAGGCTGTGGCAGCACCCCGACACCCAGGCCCGCGACCGCAAACGCCTGCTGCGCACCCTGATCGCCGACGTCACCCTTCTGCCGGAAACCCAACGTGACGAGGTCCGCATCGGGGTGCGCTGGCACACCGGCGCCACCGACGAGATCACCGCCGGCCGGATCGGACCCGGCCGAACCCCGGCGGCAGCGCTGGACCTGATCCGCCGCCACGGCGCCACCCACACCAGCGACCAACTCGCGGTCATGCTCAACGCCGCAGGGCTGCGCACCGGCCGCGGCCACCGCTGGACCAAGGGCAGTGTCGCCCGCGTCCGCGACGCCTACACCATCCACGCGCCCAGAACCGTCGCCATCCAAGACGGTGAGGTAAGCGTCAAACAAGCCGCAGCCGAACTCGGCATTCCCGCCGACGCCGTCTACAACTGGCTCACCCACGGCCAGGTCCCCGCCCGCAGAGCCCCCAGCGGACGCTGGTGCATCCCCTGGGACCCCGACACCCAAGCCATCTACCGGCGCAAAGTCGCCGACTCGTTCCGGCTCAAGCCGGTTCCTCCGAGCCCGGCAGCGTCGCAGCCACCGTGAGGACCTCAGGAATGAGGACCTCAAGATTCTGGAACGCTTGACCCGACCGGTCGCGTCGGCGGATCTGGCAATCTGAGCGGGATATTCGCGGCCCAAGGAGATGATGGCGTGGCGGGTTGGTCGGCGATGGCGGGCACCCACGAGTTTGTCGTGCCCGACGATGTGCACGCGCAGGAACTCGCCCGAGCCCTCGCGGCGCATGGCTTCGCCTACGTCACCGCGCGGCCGCACGTGGGCGAGGGCTGGACGGTGACCGCACTCGACGAGGGTCCGTACCCGGTCGATACCACCGGCCAACGCATGATGAACGCAGTAGGCCGCGCCGCCGCTGCCATCGCCCGCCAGTACGGTGGCTACCGCAACGGGGGAAGCCGCTGCGACGTCAGCATGCTGCACATCGACCGGGACTCCGATGCCCCGATCGTGTGCACCAACCCCGGCGTACGCCCCCCGACCCCAACGGTTGTTATGGCCACGCCGCCACCCGCGGCACCGCTGGCGCTGACGCCCGACCATGCACACGACATACCGATCAACCTGTCCGGGCTGGACGAAATCGCGTGGGCAGACCTCGACCATGCACACGGCCCAGCCGAGGACATCCCCGATCTGTTGCAGGCGTTGACCGACCCGTTCGGTGACTGGGCCCAGACCCTCGATGAACTGTTCGGCGATGACCTGCTGCACCAGGGAACCTGCTACTCGGCCACGGCGCCCGCGTTGCCGTTCCTCACCCAAATGATCGTGTCCGGGGCCGTGCCCGCCAAGCAGCGCCTCGACCTCTACGTGTGGTTGCTCATCGCGGCCGGCCGATGGTCCGCCGGCCTGCTCGGCGACGCCGAGCAGGCCGCCGTCCAGCACCGCCCGCCACAACCCCAAGCCTGGACCCTGGACGTCCACTTCACCGTTGACGAGCAACTGCCGACGCTGCTGGCTCGCTGGGAAACCGAACCACCCGCAGTCAGATTCGTACTCGCCTGCCTGGCCGGCGTGTATCCCCACCACGGACGGCAGATCGGCGACCGTATCGCGCACATGGCCCAAGAACTCACCGGCACGCAAGCCGGCGCCTACCTGCACCTCACCCACGCACTCGTACACGGTCGAGACGACCCAGCCATAGCCATCGCCACCGACATCGTGGCGTGGCAGGACAGCCACGACCCGGGCTGGCTGGACATCCCCGATCTGACCATCGCCGTCAAGGCCAGCCAAATCCTCACCGAAGGCGCGCTGCACCAACTCAGCAACACCGAATAGGGCGATACCCCGGCACGAAACCAGTCCGACCCAACCCAACCAGCAAACGGAGAACGCGCAGTATGAAGCAGCCATCGGAATTCGGGTGTGCGGGGTGACGTCATCACTCGGGCGCATCGTCGCCTCCGACCGCTCGCGCACCAGCGGCGCGGACTTTCACCGCCCGGGTGTAGACGTCAACGCCTTCGGCGATCTCCTCCCGGGTGTAGGCGTAGATGGGACGGCGCGTC
>NZ_BONX01000087.1 GCF_016862935.1 Plantactinospora mayteni | reverse complement strand
GGAGGAGTGGAACGCGTGGGCCGACCATACCGATCCCGACTCCACCAGCTGACCACAATCCAGTTCGACCATGGCGGGGCGACTTTCCTACGCAGCGGCCCGACCGGGAGCCCGGCACCTACGGGGTGCGTGACGCGGATACCCGGCTGCGTACCCTGCTCGCCCAAGGTTTCAAGGGCAGCGAGTTGAGTCAGCCGGTCGGGTGCGCCGTCCACGGCACCGGCGCCGTCACCATGCGCCGGTCACCTCGACGCCCTTGTCGCGCAGGCTGGCCAGGGCATGGCGTACCGACTCGACGGACAGCCCGAGGGCGGCGCCGAGCGCCGGCACCGTTCGGGTGCCGTCACAGTTGTCGAGCAGGTTCCGCAGGCCGCTCGGAATCCGATGCGCCCGGACCGTGTTGTCGGGTCCGGGCGCGAGTACGTAGTGGGTCTCTCGGTCGCGAAGGTCGTCGAACGGGGCTTCGTCGAGTACCCGCCGCCGGACCTTGCTGACCGGTGTGCCGAACGTCGCCACGGTCACGCCCGGCCCCAGGGCGGGGCCCGCGACGGCCGGGGTGGGCGCCCGCTCCAGTGCCCGAAGGCGTACCTCGTGCAGCAGCAGCTCGTAGCGGTGCAGGTCGGCGACGACGTCGAGGTCGGCGGGGGCGGTGGCCTCGCGAACGAGTGCGCCGAGCCGTTCGCCGAGGGCGATCACACCCCGCAACGTCGTCAGCCGCGCTCTCGCCAGATAGCGGTCGAAGATGGTCTCGTCGTCCCACACCGCACGGCAGCGCCGCAGCGTCGCCGGAAACGCCACCTCGACGGCCTCGAACTTCTTGAGCCGGGTCACCGCGGCGGTCGTGTAGAGCCCGGGCTCGCCGGTCGCACCGAGCCGGCGTACGTCGGCGACCGGGAGACCGTACCGGGCGGCGAAGGTCTCCGGATCGGCCCGTACGTCGGCGAACAGGGCCGGCTCGACCAGGAGTCGGGCCAGCAGTAACTGTGCTCCCGGCGGGCTCATCGGGGCGACCCGGAGAGCATGATCTCGCGGGCCTGCCGCAGGTCCCGCACGATCTCCTCGAAGTCGTCGGGAAAACCGTCGTCACGCTCCAGCAGGATCCCCTTCACCGGCTGGCGGTCCAGCAGGTGGGCCAGTAGCTCCAGCACCTCGGCGCTGACCTGCGCGTCGTGGGTGTCGATCTGTTGCAGGTCGGGGTCGCCCACCGGGACGCTGCCCGCCAGATGCACCTGCTCCACCCGGTCCAGCGGCAGCGCCGCCAGGAACTCCACCGGGTCGAATCCGTGGTTGCGGGCGTTGATCGCGAGGTTGTTGAGGTCGAGCAGGATGCCGCAGTCGCAGTGCCGCATCACCTCGGCGATCATCTCCGCCTCGGTGAGTTCGCCGGGCAGGTCCAGGTAGTAGGTGATGTTCTCCAGCAGCAGTCGGCGGCCGAGCAGCTCCTGGATCCGCTGCGCCCGCTCCGCGATCCGCCGCGCGTTCTGGCGGGTACGCTGCACCGGCGCCAGACTGCCGAGTTCGATGCCGTTCTCCCGGGTGAAGCAGAGGTGGTCGCTCACCCACGGCGCGTCGACGGCGTCCGCCACCGCCGCCACGCCCCGAAGGTAGTCGTCGTCCAACGGCTCCACGGAGCCGACCGACATCTCGAGCGAGTGCGGGACGATCGGGAAGACCTCGTTGAGCCGCCGCAACTCCCGCAGCCCGTCCGGGTCGTCCAGGAAGCCGTCCGTGACGATTTCCAGCCAGTCGATCTCCTGCGCGTGGTCACGGATCCGATCGCGCAACTGCGAGCGGTATCCGAGTCCCACTCCGAGATTCGGTAGAGGTTCGCGCAGGCCCACTCTTCTCCTCCTTCTCCTGGTCCGGTCGGTCTCCGCGGGGATCGGTGGCCGGCTCGGTGCTGTCCGCAGCCTGGGCGGCGAGCATCGCGGCGTAGGCGCCGCCGGCAGCCCGCAGCCGCCCGTGCGGGCCCTGCTCGACGACGCGTCCGCCGTCCACCACGAACACCCGGTCGTCCGCCGCGAGCCGGGGCAGCCGGTGCGCGATCACCACCAGGGTGTGGTCGCGGGCGGTGGCGCGCAACGCATCGTGTACGCGCTGCGCCGTCACCCCGTCCAGCGCGCTGGTGGCCTCGTCGAAGACGAAGAGTCGGCCACCGGCCAGCAGCGCCCGGGCGATGGCCAGCCGCTGCCGTTCACCCCCGGACAGTTGATGACCGCGCTCGCCGATCGGGGTGTCGAGGCCGCGCGGCAGCCGTACGACCAGGTCGTCGAGGCAGGCGGCGCGCAGCGCCTCGACAAGTTCGGGCACGGTGACGCCGTCCCGGGCGAATTCCAGGTTCTGCCGGAGCGAGGCGTTCAGGAACGTGGTGTGCTGCGGGACCAGGGTGGCCTGCTCCCGGAGGCGTTCCGGGCTTGCCGGCACACCGTCCACGGCGATGCTGCCACCGTCGGGGGTGAGCAGACCACAGAGCGACAGACCCAGCGTGCTCTTCCCGGAACCGGTACGACCCACCACGACGTGCAGGGCACCGGGTACGAGGTCGAGGTCGAGGTCGTCGAGGGCGGGCCGGTTCGCGTCGGCGTACCGGAAGCGGAGGTTGCGGGCCCTGATCGCCAGCGGCGCACCGCCCACCTTGCGTGTCGCGGGCAGTGGCTCGGCGGCCAGCCCGGTGTACTGCATGATCCGTTCGAACATCGCCACCGACGCCTGGATCTGGGCGCTGAACCCGAGCAGCGTCTGGATCGGATCCGACAGCCGCATCTGCAACATGACCAGCGCGACCACGGTGCCCATCGAGAGCTGCGGCAGGAGCGTTCCGGCGACCAGGTAGCAGATCGGGGCCAGCGAGGCGAAGCAGAACCCGATGAAGGTGAGCGCCCGGGAGCCGACGACGCGCTGCTTGACGGTGGTGTCCCGGATCGACTCGCAGACGTCGGTGAACTCGTCACGCTGCCGGTCGGTGCGGCCGAGGGTCCGCCCCAGAACGGCGCCGTCCAGGGAGAGCATGTCGGAGACGTGCCGCATCATCGTGGTGATGTGCCGCTGCCGCGCGGTGGCCAGGCTCCGACGCCGATCCGCGAAGCGGTTGTTGAGCAGCGAGAGCAGCGCGGTCAACAGCAGGGAGGCGACGGCGAGTGGCCAGGACAGGATGATCATCGCGATCGCGGCGGTGCCGGCGTGCACGATCGCGGCCACGGCGGACCGTACGGTCTGGCCGACGAACCGGTCCACCCCGTTGACGTCGCTGACCAGCCGCGCCTGCACCTCGCTGCCGCTGTGCGCGGCGAAGAAGTCCAGCGGCTGGGCGTGCACCCGGTCGAACATCTCGGTACGCAGATCGACCACGAGACGTTGACTGATCCGGCTCGTGATCGCCGTCTCGGCCACGTTCAGCACACTCACCACGCCGCCCACCACGACGAGTCCGCCACAGATCAGCAGCAGCAACTCGGTGTCGCGCCGGGGCAACGCCTGGTCGAGCAGGACCAGCAGGGCCAGCGGGTTGAGGATTCCCAGCCCGACCCGGGCGACGACGATCAGCAGGGCACCGGCGGTCTGCCGGCGGTAGGGCCGCAGTCGGGCCGCGACGAAGCGGGCGGTGTCCCAGGTGGTGACCGTGGCACCGGTCGCGGCGGCCATACCGGGGCCGCGCCGGGCAGGAGCGGTCATGCCGTCTCCTCGCTCCACCCGGTCACGACCATTCCCCGCTCCGCTCGTCGCGGTCATGACCTGTCGGACCGAGCTGACCGATTTCCACGCTCGATCCGGTCATTCCGGCCGGGTCGGTGCGGCGTCGCCGACCAGCCGCCGGCCGAGCGCGACGGTGAACAGGTGCCGGGCGGCCGGTTCTTCCCACCGCATCGCCTTCGTCACCAGGTGGTCCGGCTGGCCGAACACGGAACAGTCCAGCCCGTGGCTGCGGGCCGCGAGCCAGATCGTGTACCCGAGCGCGCCCGCTTGGACGAGGAGTTCGCCGTAGGCGCCGGCCGGAGTCGTCAGCACGGAGCCGCCGATGAAGACCAGTACCGGGGCGTCGGCGAAGATCCGGGGCCAGTGGACCGACGGTCGCGACCGCACCGGCTCCGGGTACTCGCCGGACGCCTCGGGACGGTAGAGACCCGGCCGTACGTCCTGGACCCGGTGCAGTGCCAGCAGCATGGTGAGCGGTACCGCACCGGAGCCGGCCGGCACCCGCCGGGTCCGGTACGAATGCTCGGCCAGGCCCAGCACCGCGGTCAGGGCCTCCCGGGGCAGCGGCTCCGGGCTGAACTCGCGGACCGAGAGCCTGCCCCGCAGCACCTGCTCCAGTGGAACAGTGCCGTCGACCGGCGGCCGGCCAGCCCCGGTGTCCACGTCCCAGAACGGGCCGGCGGGCCCCGGCGGCAGCGGGGTTCTGGTCCGCACCAACCTGTCGACGGTCTCGGTGAACTCGTCCTCCCTGATCAGCGGCATGCCGAACCCTCCTCCTGGTGCTGGTCGCGGATGCCGACGACCGCGGTGACGAACTGGTCCCGGCGGTGCAGACGCAGCACGTCCCCGATCCGTTCGTCCCAGCTCCGCGCCCACTCGGTGCGCCAGCCGTAGCCCGTGGCGACGGCGTCGAGCTGGGTCACCGCGCAGCCCGCGTCCAGGTGGACCAGCCGGTGCGAGTGGTGGTACTTGCCCGCGTTGCGGCCGTGTGCGGCCACCAGCACCAGCACGGCGGCGTACGTCGTGCTGGCCAGCAGGTCGGTTCCGGCCAGCAACTCGGCGGCCGGCACGGCGTCCGGGCGGGTCGCCGTCATGGCGTGCGGCACGTCGTCGTACCGGAACACGGTGCCCGGCAGGCCGGCGAAGCCCGTCTCCCTGAGCAGGTGGACCTCCACCGAGGCGAGGTTGCCGCCGGTCGGCGTCCAGCGCTGCAACTCGTACGCCCCGACGGCCCGCCGCTGCCCGCCGACCCGCCGGAGCAGTTCGCCGAGGAGCTCTTCGGTCACCGCCGACGGGTGCTGAACACCTTCCCGCTGCCCGAAGGTGCCCCGGACCGGCTGGTCGACGTCGGCGAGTGCCTGTCGGGGATGGCTGGACAACCGGGGTCGTTCCCGCTCCAGGCCGGCGATCCGGTCCACCGCGGCGCCCCGCTCGGCCTTCCGGGGTTGCAGGACCGCGGGATCGTGCTGGATCCACCACTCGTACCGCTCGATCGCCGTCACCTCCGGGGACAGCGTCCGCCCGGCGACACCCGCGCCACACCGCCGGCAGTCGGGGTACGGTGCCGCGACGAAGTGTTCCGTCTCGAAGTCGTCGAACCCGATCCGGGCGACCCGCTGCACGGGTTTCATCCCGGTGATGCCGGCGAGCATCGACACGGCCTCGCTGGCGGCCATTCCGGCGGCGAACTCCAGGGCGTCGGGTGGCAGCGCACCGTCCGGACCGGTGTCCCAGCCAGCGTCGCGGCGACTGCGGTCCAGACACTCCAGGCAGGTGCTGAAGTCCGGCAGCAGGTAGGGGCCGATCTCCAGGTGGCCGTCGCCGAGGAACACCCGCAGCACGGGTACGTCCCACTCGGCCGCCCCGGACTCGGCCGCTGCCAGCAGTTCCCGGGCACCCGTGCCGGTACCCACCGCGACGATCAGGTCGGTCTCCGCGAAGGCGTACCCGGCGGGCGCGTCGCCGGCCGGCGGCCCGGCCAACGGTCGGACCGTGCCGACCCCGCTGGCCCGGAGGTCGTCGGTGATCCGCGCTGCCACGTCCTCGTCCGCGACGACGGTGACCCGGGCCCGCGCGAGCCGGGCGAGGAGTTCTCCGGTACCCGGATAGCCGGCCGAGTCCTTGATCCGGCCGTAGTAGGAGACGACCTCGTCGGAGACGACGGGTGGCGCCGGTTCCGCGTCGGGATGGTCCAGCAGCCCGCTCCGGTCCAGCAGGGCCATCATCTTCGTCAGCTGCCGGGGTGCGAGGCCCAACTCCCGGCAGATCTGTTCCGGGTCCCGTACCCCGTCGAGCAGCGGGAGCAGCCGTGGCAACACCGTAGTCGCGGCCCTGCCCCTGAAGACCTGCCGGCGCAGCGTGCCCGTGACGACCAGGCTGTCCTCGGCCTCCACCACCGCCAGCCCGGTCACCAGCCGCACCTGGGCGGATCCGTACTCAGACATGAATCTTCTCCGATGTGCCAAGTCGCAGCAGCGCGGTGAGGCCGCCTCGGGTGGGTGTGGTGCGACACCGGGAGCAGGCGTGTTCGGCCACGACGTGGTGCCGTTGGACGGTCATCTTGGGCAGCGCGACCGTCACCAGCCGGCCCGCCGGTGGGTTGCCGGCGGCGGTCTGACGCAGCAGCCCGGCCGCCACCCCGGCGGCGAGTCGGGTGTGCTGGGGGAGGATTCCGCGCGGCCCCAACGTCTGGTCCCGCTCGTAGCCGGCGCGCAGCGCGGGCGTGCTGTCCCAGTGTGGGTCGTGCTGGGCCGCCCGCCGCTCGAAACAGCGGAAGCACGGCCCCTGTCCCGGCGACACGAACGGGCCGACCCGCAGGGTGAGATGGTCCAGGACGACCGGCAGCCACGACACCCCGGCCTTGTGCGCGAGGATGTCGGCGCGCTCGCACATGGTGTGGTCGGCACGCCACAGCGCGGCGACCACCACGTCCGGGCGCGACGCGAAGGACTCTTCCAGGGTTTGGGCCGGTCGGACCCGCTCTGCCGGCAGGCACCCCTGGAGGACGTCGGTCAGCCGGCGGCCGAACTCGCCACTGGCGAGCAGTACCACCTGGCTCAGGCGAACGGCTGCGGCCACGGGTTCAACTCCTCTTCTGGCAGGACCCGGTGTCCCATCAACCGGGGGGCGGTGTAGAGCCGTCGGTGTCCCTTGAACTGGCCCCAGGGATGGGTGCTCATCGGTTGCAGGTCCGGAATCACGACGTTGACCGCGGTGAGACCGACGTCGCTCAGCTCCTGGGTGGTGCGGTCGAGCACGGCGACCTGCATTCCCGCGCCGGAGATCCGGTCGAGCAGCGCCGCCAGCGCCTCGTCGGGGTCCTGCGGCAGCCGGATCCCCTCGCCCGCCGTGGCCGTACCGTCGCCGTTGCCGAGCAGGAAGTCGAAGGCGTGCGCCCGCTCCCGCGCCGCCATGTAGCGACTCGTCTCACCGATCTCGCCCTGGATGTCCTCGTAGGTGTCCAGCGGGGCGGTGCCGTGGATGTGTTCGTCCCCGCCCACGGTCTCCTGGAGCGCCTTCTCGGCCGCCTCCGCCAGGGTCCGGCCGGTACCGGCGCCGACGAACCGGCACGCCCGGGAGTCGTGGTCCGCCGCCCCGACGGCGTAGACGGTGGGTACCCCGAGTTCGGAGGTCGCGTCCAGCAGGTGCACCCGCATGAACCTGCGCTCGAACCACTCGATCAGCCCGGCCATGGCGTCGGTGGTCACGTTCGGCCGCAGCGGCTTGAGCGGCAGTCGTTGCAACCACAGCACGGCGATGCTGTCCCGCTCGACGACCTCGCAGATACCGCGTACGGCCGCCTCCACCGGGTCGGTGTGCACGGCGTACCCGGTGGAGATCGGGAAGTTGAAGCGTTCCGCCGGTGTCGTCGCGTCGGTGGCGTAGCTGGCCATCACGGCCGGCACCCAGATCGGCGCCCGGGCCACCGGGTCCAGCCCGCGAACCCAGCGGATCGGCGCGGTGGAGTCGAACGGTACGACGGGGCATCTCGGGTGGGCGTACTCGCTCGCCGAGCACCGTGGGTACCGGTGCGGTTCCAGGCATTCGCCGGCCAGGTCGTCGGCGCTGGCCCGGATCGCCTCGTCGTCGTCGATCGGGGTCATCGCCGCGTAGCGCTCCGCCGCCTCGGCGATGGCGATCAGGCGGGCGACGTCGGCCGATTCCGGAGAGGTGCCGCCGCACACCATGTGTTGGTCCTTCGAAACGCCCCGGCCGGCCCGACCGCTGCCGATCCGGGAGTGGCACGAGTACGTGTCGTGCCGCCCGGAGTCCTTCGTGGCCCCCTGGAGGGTGCCCACCACTCCGTAGGAGGACACGAGTCTCTCGAACGATTCGAGCGTCTCGGCCACGCTCCTGGTCCCCGCCGCCTTCGTACCCATGTCACGCCTTCCCAGATGTCTTTCGCTCGCCACGACGGCAGGCCGGGCCACACCGGGCCCTCCGCTCGGCAGAAGACCCGGTGCGAACCTCATGGCCTACACGTCATGCTCAGATGCAGTTCGGCGGCTTCCCGCAGGTACGGCTGGAGCTGCAGTTCAGGCAACCCCCGCAGCCGCCCTGACAGACGAGTCCGGTCGGAGTCAGGTCGAACTCCTCCGTCTCCTCGACCTCGAGTTCGAGATCCTCTTCGATAAGCACAGAGTTCTCCCTTCATGGGTGAGAATTTCGCGGCGGCGCGCCGATCGCCCTGTCCCGCCCAGCCTCACCGCCGGTCCTGTCGCCCTTCTGTCCAAGATCTGTCGCGGGTGGACAGCATGCGGTCCGGGCCCGGATCCGAACCCGGACGGTTGTCAGGCGAACACCATGAGCGGCTCCCGCCCGTCCGGCAGCGGCTCGTGCCGGAGGATGCGCGCCTGGAGGTCCCGCAACTCCGCCCCGGGGTCGGTGCCGAGTTCCCCGACCAGTCGACTCCGTACGTCGGCGTAGTGGTCGAGGGCGTCCTGTCGACGCCCACCTCGGTACAGCGCGGTCATCAGCAGGCCGGCGACCCGCTCGTCGAGCGGATGCTCCCGGGCCAGCCCGTACAGTTCGGGAGTGTCCTCGACGTGCCGGCCGAGCCGCAGACCGGTCGCGGCCCGGCCGATCCGGGCACTGGAGTACTCGTGCTGGAGTTGGGTGCGGGCCCGCGCCGCCCAGTCGGAACCGAGATCGGGCAGGGGCACCGTCTGCCAGAGCGCCAGCGCGTGGTCGAACAACTCGATCGCGGTGGCGTCGTCACCGAGCCGGGCCGCGCTCCGGGCCCGATGCAGCGAGCACCTGAACCGGTGCAGGTCGACCACTGACGGCTCGATCGCCAGCAGGTAGCCGCCGCGTTCCCGACGTACCGGACTCTCGGCGGCTGCCGGGTCGGCCCGGGAGAACGCCTGGCGGAGCCGGTTGGCGCAGGTGTAAAGGGAGTCGCGGGGGTGTTGCGGCAGCTCGTCACCCCAGATCTGGCGGATCGCGGTCTCGTCGGAGACGAACTGCCCCGGCTGCCAGGCGAGCGCGGCCAACAGGCCACGGGCCCGTTCCGACTCGGGTCGCACGGTGGCTCCGTGACAGCGAACGCGCACGGAACTGAGCAGGTAGATCTCCACTGACGGCTCCTGGCTCGACGTCGGGTTGCGTCGCCAAACCTGGCCGCTGACCGTAGGGCCGGTGTTCGGATCCTGCATGTCCGGGACGAACACCCGAGCCGGACATCGATCGGGCTCGTGCTGGCCGGGCGGGGTCAGGCCGACAAGGTCGCCGGGTCCGCCGGCGGCGGCGCCTCGCCCGGCGGGTCGATCCCGATGGCATCGAAGAGCACCCGGGCGCGCTGCCGGGCCGTCTCCGCCGTCTGTCGCGCGCCGGCCAGTTCCTCGGCGCGGGCGAGGGTTGTCAGGGTGCGTGCGGTGATCAGTCGCTCACCCGTCCGTTCGGTGACCCGCAATGCCCGGTGGCACTCCTCGACGGCACCCCGGCTGTCACCGAGGTCGAGCAGGATGGCCGCCAGCAGGCCACGGCCCCGTCCCAGGGCCAGCGGGTTCCCCTCCAACGCCAACTCGATGGCCAGTCGGGCGTCCCGGCATGCCTCCGCCAGCCGTCCGGCACCACGATGCGCCTCCGCCGCCGCGATGTGCACGTCCACCAGGCCGGTGCGATGTCCGGTACCGTTGGCGATCTCCAGGGCCAGGGTCACGTGTTCGATGGCCACCTCGGTACGACCGAGCCGCAGCTCCGCCAGCGCGAGTCCCGCGAGGGCGTCGACCTGGCAGTTCTGGTTCTCGACCCGACGGGCGATCCGCAGCGCCGCCCCGTACGCCTCGGCGGCCTCCGAGTGCCGGCCCGCGTCGTTGTGCACCCGCCCGAGCGTCTCGTACGCCACGGCCTCGGTGTAGGAGAGGCCAGCATGGTGCGCCGCCGCACATGCCCGCGCGAGTACGTCGACGGCATCGTCGAGGTGGGCCCGCTTCTGCCGGACGAGCCCGAGATTGACCAGGGTCAGCGCCTCCAGGTTCCGGTTTCCGGTCTCCACCGTCAGCGGTAACGTCAGCTCCAGACATCGCTCGGCCTCGTCGAGCATGCCGAGCGTCAGCAGCGCCGACGCGAGGTTGTTGAGGCTGACCGACTCGCCGCGCTTGTCACCGAGCGCGCGGGTGATCTCGATCGACGCACGATATCGCGGAAGCGCCTTTCTGGGCTCCCCGAGCTGCTTGAGCGCCACCCCGACGCCGCGCAGCGCATGCGCTTCCCCGGGCAACCAGCCGCCCGACCGGCTCAGCGTCTCCGCCCGCTCGTAGTGGAACTTCGCCGTACCCAGGTCCGCCATCCGCCACCGCGCGTGCCCCAGCGACAGGTGCATGGCGGCCCGACCCGTGTCGTCGTCCTCGGTCTCCGCGGCCGCCAGTGCCAGTTCGGCGAGGCGGACCCATTCGGCGAGCGGCCGGCAGTGGTGCAACACGTCCTGCAGGGCGTCGACCAGCAACCACGCCATCGGCCGAGGGCCGTGCTCGGCAGCGTGGGCGATGGCCGCAGCGACGGCTTCCCAGCCGGCGTCCAGCCAGGCGACGGCCTCGGACTCGCCGTCGAAGGACTCCGGCACGATGTCCACCGGCGCGGATTCGTGCGGCACCTCAAGTTGATAGAAGCCACTGACCCGCGTCACGTTCATGATCGAGCGCAGGTAGTAGTCGAAGAGGCGCCGGACGGCCAGCCGGCGAGCGTCGTCGTGGTCCTCCTCGGCGGCACGCTCCGCCGCGAACTCCTTGAGCAGGTCATGGCAGGCGAAGTAGTCCGCCGCAGCCTCCGAGATCAGGTGGATCCCGGCGATCGCGTGCAGCAGGTCGCGCGCCTCACCGAACGGTACGCCCGCGAGCGCAGCCGCGGCCGACGTGCTGACTCCGCCACTCGGCGTCAGGCCGAGCAGCCGGAACATCCGGGCGGCCGACGGTGACAGCGCCTGGTACGAGAGGGCGAGCGCGGCCCGGATCGCCGCGTTCTCGTCCCCGTCGATGCTCAGCCCAGCCAGCCGTCCCCGGTCCGTCAACTCCCGTACGTAGTCGTGCACGCGGTGATGCGGCTGGTCCGCGAGTCGCGCCCCGGCCACGGCCAACGACAGCGGTAGCCGCCCACACTGCTCGGCCAGCCGGGCCGCGGCGTCGGGTTCGGCCCGGAGCCTCGCCTGCCCCACCCGCTGGGCGATCAGGTCCAACGCCTCGTCCAGTTCCAGCGCGTCGAGGGACAGCCGCTCGGCGCCGTCCAGTGCCACAAGGCCGGGGAGCCGGAGGCGGCTGGTGACCACGACCAGGCAGTTCGGGTCGCCGGGCAGCAGCGGGCGGACCTGGTCCGGGCGGGCGACGTTGTCGAGCAGCACCAGGACGCGCTGGCCGGCGAGGAGCGACCGGTAGAGCTGGATCTGCCCGTCCACGTGGTGCGGAACCTGCTCCGCTGTGCAGCCGAGGGCGCGCAGCAGCAGCGGCAGCGCCTCCTCCCGCGACATCGGCTCGCCCGGATCGAAGCCGCGCATGTCGAGGAAGAGTTGGCCGTCGGGAAACCGCTCGGCGACCTGACGTGCCCAGTGCACGGCCAGACAGGTCTTACCGACCCCGGCGGCTCCGACGAGGAGCAGTACCCGGTTCCGGCCCAGGCTCAGGCCGTCGAGGTGTTCCAGCGCGAGTTTGCGGCCGACGAAGCGCGCGGTGGAGGCGGGAAGCTGCCGCGGCACCGGGAACCGGCCGGCCGGTTCCGGCGGCTCCGTCTCGCGGGATCCTGGCATGTCGTCCTGGAGTATCTGTTGGTGCAGCTCCTGTAGTTGCGAGCTGGGCTCCACCCCGAGATCGCCGACGAGATGGCTGCGGAAGTTCCGGTACTCCTCCAACGCCTCGGGCTGGCGGCCGGCCCGGGACAGGGCGCGCATCAACAGGCTCCGGAGCCGCTCCCGGAGCGGGTTGTCCGGGATCAGCTCCCGCAGGTCCGCCACCACCTCCTGGAACCGTCCCAGGGCCAACTGCGCCTCGGCCTGGCACTCCAGCGCGTCCAGTCGCTGCTCGTTGAGTCGGGCCGCCTCCGCCCGTACGGCGAAACCACCCGCGACGTCCGCCAGCGGCGCGCCCCGCCACAGGCCGAGGGCCTTGCGGAACGACGCCAGCGCCGCGCGGAAGTCCTGGTGTCCCGCCGCGCGCTTTGCCGCGCCGACCAGTTCGGTGAACACCTCGGTGTCCAGTTGCCCGTCCCAGACCCGCACCAGATATCCGGGACTGCGGGTCAGTACGAGGTCAGCCCGCCGGGGGCCACTGGCCCGACGTACCTCCGCGACCAACTGCCGGACCCGCGCGGCGGCCGACGGGGGAGGTTCCTCACCCCACAGCCCGTCGATGATCCGCTGCATCGAGACCGGACGGTTGGCCTGGAACAGCAGGATCGCGATCAGGAGACGCTGCTGCCCACTCAACGGTACGGACCGGTCCGCCACGGAAACCTCCACCGGGCCGAGGAGGCGGAACCGGACCGCCGGCTCGTCGCTGACCGGGGCAGCCGAGCCGGGCCGAGCCGGGCCGGCGTCTTCGTGGTCCCGGTGGTGCCCGGGCCGCTGTGGCTGCCATGTGCCCCGCACGATCATGAACCCTAACCCACTCCGTCAGCGGCCAACGCGGCCGGAATTTTGGATCTCACCCTGCTCGGTCTTAACGGCCGGCTACGAGAAGAGCTGGCGCGTCGCGGCACTCCAGCGCTGACGGGATGCTGACCGATCGGGTACCCGTCAGCCATGCGGCGCGTCCGATGACGACATTCCCCCCGCCGTGGTCACCCGAATTGCTCGTGTGCGGGCCGCCGACCGATAGTGGCTACCAGCGCCGGCCGCGTCGTGGTCGTGGTCGTGGGGACCAGTCAACCGCCGTGATGTGGGTCCTTCCATAGCCGAGGCGCGCGGTTCTGTGCGCGATCGTCTAAACGACGGCGCTCGCCGGTCAGGCCGTACGTGTCTCTGCGCCGGAGCCAGTGCGCCGACACCTGCTGGTTAGGTCCATTCGGAGGTCAGTCGACGACATTCCCGCTAGTTTGCCCGGAGATGGGATGTCCTATTAGGATCTCGGAAGATCCAATTGGCCCATGGTCGCGGTGGATCGGTTGGCATCCTAGTTCCCGCTGACAGGCGCCGTGGCCACGTTCGATCGGGGAAATATTGAGTTTGCAACGCTGGGTCCGAGTGGTGACCACCGGTGGTCTTCTCGTCGGTCTAGCCGCAGTGTCGGTTCCCGCGCAGGCGGGAGAGGGCAGCGCGAGCCCGTTGGCGGCGCCCGGTAACTGGAACGTGACGGAGATCAGTGAGATCCCGCCGGGGTTGCTTGGCTTGACGAAATACAGTCTCGTCGAACCGACCTCCTCCGGTGACGTACTGGTCGCAGCCGAGGACCACTACCGCCAGCCCGACGACCGGCAGCCCATCCGGTGTTGGAACGGCACGGACTGGACCGAGATCCCGAAGCCCGCCATGACAGGCGACGCGGGGACGCAGTACCGGGCGCTCGGCGGCGCCTCCTGCACCGACTTCTACGTCTTCGACAACGCGGACGTCCCGCAGCGGTGGCATTGGAACGGCAGTTGGTGGCTGAACGCTCCGACGGGAAGTAGGTATCCTGTCGACACAGTTCGGGCCTTTGCCGCCAACGACATCTGGGCCTTCAGCAGCATCGCCAGCCAGGGCTTCCACTTCAACGGCACCAGTTGGCGTCAGATCAGCATCCCGGTGATGGATGTGGACGTCGCGGTGGGTGTCTCGAGTAGCGACTTCTGGCTGCTGGGCTCGGTGCCGAATTCGTCCGCCCTGCTGGCGTACCGCCGGAACGGGACGACCTGGACGAAGGGTTCCCTGCCGGCGACCTACAAGGGGTACTTGCACTCCACCGCGGGGGCCGCGTCCAACAACCTCTACGTGCTCGGCACCACCATGACACCCGGTTACCTCCGTTGGGACGGAACGAGCTGGCGCCACGAGCAGGCGCCAAGTGGCCTGACGGGCTACCCACAGGACATCGCGTATGCGGGCGGCACCCTGTGGGTCACCCTCGGGTCCGGTTTCCTTCGACTCAGCAACGGTCAATGGAGCAAGGAACCGTACCCCGTGGTCGACAATCCGTACGGCCTGCACATCTTCGGCCTGGCCACCGACCCACGTACCGAGACCATCTTCGGTGCTGGGTACGTGGGGAACTCAGAGGTCGGCGGTATTCGCAAGGCAATCATCGAGAACGTCGCGCAAGCCGGCTGACCCTCGGACGTCGCCCCGCACGCCAGCACCTCCGGCGGGCGGGGCGACCTCGTTGTGGTCACGGATCGTCGACGACGTTGCCCGTGGTCCGACGGAATCATGCCGCCGGGCTCGGGAACGTGGACCTTTTGACATCCTCTCCGCCCTAAAGGACGGAGATTCCCTCCACGCTGCGCGTGGAACACGCGGCGT
>NZ_BONX01000086.1 GCF_016862935.1 Plantactinospora mayteni | reverse complement strand
CTTAGTGAAGCCTCTCTCAACTCCCGTCGATGTCGTGGGACTGGATCGATAGATCTGGTGTGACGCGTGCTTCCAGCGATCCCTCGGATCTGACCGACGAGCAGTCGGAAGTCATCGAGCCCATGTTGCCTCTGATCAAGGAGCCGGGCAGGGTGCCGATGCGATCCTGTATGTAGTGCGCACGGGCTACTCGTGGTGCGTAGGCTTCATCTTCGAGTCTCAAACTCGGTCTCGAGCGTTGCAATAAAACTGTCCATTGCCAACCTCACCCGTTCAGCCAGAGGTGCATTGGCTCCAACATCAGCGCGGAGCACATCGTGGGCGCGCGCTGCGTCACGGAGTTGGCTGACGAGAACGTCCAAGAAAGTGACGGGATAAATTGCGAGCGATACGTGAACCGATGGGCCGTCAAGCGTCTCGACGTCATGCCACCATCCGCGTGGGACGAAAACCAAATCACCAGGGACGAGCGTGAAGTCGGAGATGACCTGATCAGGACACTTGCCCTGACTGAGTTGACGGGTCGCATGTGGAACAGGTTCACCGAAGAACGTCCAGCGTTTGCTTCCGCCGAGCTGTACGACCAAGACGTCGTGTCCATCCCAATGAGGGCCGAAGCTAGTGCTTTCCGGCTCAGACAGATACAGGTTAGCCGCTGTGTCCCGATGAAAGAGGGCCCCGAGCCGTTCGCGGAGGAGAAAAATTCCCTGGTCGCAGCGGTGCCAGCCGTTGACGGCCAAAGTCGCGCCGTCCGTCCGAACGGCCCATTCAATGGCACCCGGCCGTATCACGGACCGGGCAGCCCCGCCTCGATCAATGACCGGCCGGAAGAGTCCGGTTGTCGTCGCTCGTGCAGTTCCAATGACCCGCACAGACTGCGGTGCCAGTTCCCATCGTCTAACTGACTCCTCTAGCAGTTGATAAAAGTCGGCCGAAGGAGGCTCGAACACTCCATGGATAGACAGAGGGCGTGTACGTCTTTCGGGCGAGATGACGCCGACCACATGGTCGATCTCTCGGTCTGTGAGCGATGCGTACAAGGTCGCCCTCCATCAGGGAAATGGATGCGGTGGCATGGGCTCGTCAAGCGATGCGCCTGTCGACGCTACGAGGCGCTGAACGTCGGACCTCCCCAACGGTTCCCGACCATAACCGAACGTGATCGGAATCATCGCTGGATCGAGGACGCGCACGACCCGGAATGGGCGTGTGATTTTCGCCGGCCATTCGTATACGATGACATCACGTGACGGCTCGGGCAAACCGATCGACAGTTCGCTCAGGTCAGCTTGCGCGTCGGATTGGAGAAGCCAGGACACATCCCTGTGACCCTGACCCGACATGTAGTAGCGTCGGTGGTCGGCTGGGGTGCGCACCGCCGATATGCTGGCACGTTCGCAGACGGGCGCTCTAGTCACCGACCACGCCTCGCGGACTGCCTTCTCGGCCGCGACCGCAGGGTCTGGGTCGGCGGCGGCGCCGAAGGCGAAATGCTGTCCCCGCACAGCAGCCGCGCCCACGATCGGTCGCCCGTTCGCTCCCAAGTCCAGCAGTACAATGGTCCAGCCTTGGCGCTGCAGGGCTGCGGTTAAGAGCCTTTGCTCAGGAAGAGGGTCGGAGGCGATCAGTTGCTTTGGGGGCAGCTTGGACAGCCATACCCGCATGAATGCGTCACGTTCGAGCAGTTCGTACCAGGCGATCCTGGTGGCTTGTGCGGATCCGGTGTGGGCGGCCATCCCCGACGAATTTGCCGTGGTGTGTATGCGGCTATGGTGTTTAGCCAAGGGATAAAAGACCAGGTCCGCCAATATCCAGCGAGGCTCGCCACCAAGGGTGGACGCTCGGACCCACAGCCTTTGCTGAGAGGGGGCGAACTCAACGAGCTGAGGATCGCGTTTGATCTGCCACGATCTATATGCAATGAACGTTCGCGGATCGAGCGCTGAAGGTCCGAGTTCATCAATGGGCGCGGCGGTGATATCACGAGCCGGAACACGTCCCGCGACATGTCGCTCATAGGCCTCTGCTACCGCCCGCAATCGAGCATTCTCTAGGTCGAGGGCGACCCCACCGCCAAAGGTTGGCTCGGCAGGCGGCTTATCTGCAACTGCGGGAGCAGCTTCTGCGGTGGCTATCCATACCGTTGTGCTGTCTACGTCGAGTGCGGACGTGCGAAGTCGCCTGGCGGGCCCGAGCGGGCAGACGAGATGCTCGTCGTTCAGATAATGCCAGACATATCCGTCGGTACCGAGCGTGGCGACGGCCGGCGACGGCGGGAGAGGTGCGGATTGAACCCACTCGAGCAATTCGGCACCTGGACGAATATCGACTACAGTCCATTGCGCCTCCAGAACCCGTCGAACCAAGTCGTCTATGTCAGATCTTGTCGCACTTCCCGTGAACGCCCGAACGGCAGCTCGACGGCTTTGTTCATGGCTGTCCGAGCAGGAACCCAGGTAAAGGCACGAGTCGGGCCTGAGGACGATACGATCTGGCACACAGTTTATTGAGTTCAGTTGCGTGTCGATTGGGTAGCCGGCCGAGTGTTTCCAGTCGCGGGTGGATCGACCTGGAACCAACAGCTTGAGTTCAACCATCCGATTCACAAGTGTGTCGACATCCGAGCCACAGACGTCCGTGGCATTTATAGTGGACCCGTCACTGACAAGCTCGACCTCGCTTTCCGAAGCGGCGAGGATTGCGCCCGGCCGAACTTCGACGTTTCGATCGCGCAGCACGACTGAAATCTCGTTGGCCAGCATTATTCACGACCCTTGCGCGATCGTCCCAACACTACTGCCATGATTGGGTGGATGTCGAATCCGACGATCGATTGGGCGTGGCTGACACGTATCCCGCCAAATGCTCTCATTCCCCAGTCGCTAGCGGTGGCCACGAGCGCTATCTGCTGGAGTAGGCAACCCGTTTCGATAAGGGCATACATCAGTGACCGATTGCCGTACTTGCGTTGCGATCGCTCGATCGAGGTTGAGATGAAGAGAACGGTTATGCCTCGAGATAGCGGATCCCGAAGGTCGGACTCCTGTACGAAGACGCCGGAAACGCCTTCAATGGTAACTGTGGCGCTGGTTGATCTAAGGACATTTGCCTCGTCGTCAAACCAGAAGATCGAGTAGCCATTAGGGACGGGAAGCAGCGCGTGCAGGACCACGGGCCACATCCGCCCTGCGGAGGGAATCGTCTTCCATGCCCCCTCGGTCCCGTACGCTTGCACGAGAAGGTCTGCTAGGTCAGACTTCTCAAGCGCGGTATAGTTGGACATTTCCCGCAATGGTATCGAATGTGTTCGAGTTCTCGGCGCACGCCGAGGCAGTCTAGGCATAGCGTTGTCGGCACCCTCAGCCCGCGGATCCTGCCACCTAGGCGCCGCGAGGATCTCCCGCAGGAGCGCGGGTGCGATGATCCCCCTGCCGTGCATCGCCCTGAACATGGCCGTAGCTAAGTCGTGACGATCCACGACCGCACCTACCTGTACGAGACGACGAAGGAGCGCGACCGCATTTTCGCGATATTCGGCATCGGTCGGGACGATCTGCTCGAGCGTGTGCGCACCGTCGCAGCGCCAGAGCGTGTCGCTCAGGGCATCGAGTTCGGTCGTGGACCCGGACACAGTCAGCTCACAGCCGGACGACCAGTTTGTGACAAATATGGTGTCGCCAGATCGCTTGTGGGGCCAGGTTAGCAACGGGTACCGAGGTAGCTTTCGCAGCTCACCATCTGCGACGAACTGCATGTTCCTAGCTCGTGGCCAAGACGTCAGCCAGATTGCTCAGGATCGAATTGGGGGGCGAGTCGCCGTCAGGTGTAATCGAAGGGCCGCCACAACTCTCGGAGCAGCCTTCGGAGCAGCCCTCCGAGCAGGACTCAGAGCAGCTCTCTGCAACCGGCTCGAGCGACGGGTCGATGGTCGTTGATCGCTCAGAAACTGTGATCTTCATACCCACTCTTTCCCTATCTCTTGATCTTCGAATGAGGCTGGTCTTCGCCGCTTCCCCGAGCATCTCCCACGTTTAGCTTTCAGGGAACCGTCCGAACGGACGATGCTGCCGCTGGGGCACGACTAAGGTGCGTGCGTATGCAACACCTAGCTAGCCAAATCTAGAACCAGGGCTTCGAATCTAGGCGCATCCGGATACGGCTGAAGGTGTCCGACAGTTTGCCATCCCCATTTCAAGTAAAGGCGCCGAGCGGGATTGTTCGGCCGGACGAGAAGGGATGCGCGTGGCTCTCCCCGGTCCGCCAGAATTGCATCATGCAGCCGCCTTCCCACGCCACGCCGCCGATGCTCGCGCATCACCGCAAGTTGCCGAAGCAGAAACATCGGCTGGTCGAGGTCGACGTCAGGCTCTTGATCTTCTGCGGGTTCAAGGTCATCCCACCAGTGCGCCTCGCGCGTTAATGTGTTGCCAAAAGCGAACCCTACGAGGGTTCCCTTCGCCTGCGCTTGGACAATGTCGAAAGTAGCTTCGGCCTGTTGAAACCGGAGTCGCTGCACGAACCGCTCGACGGAGTAAGCGGGAAAGTTGAGCATGCTCGAATAAGCGTCTGCGTACACACCTGTAACAGCATCTATGGTCGGCGGAACTTGGAGGCCTCGCGTGATCAGCAAAGGATCAGCTGAGTTGCCCAGCGACATCGCCGGATTATAGCTGTGCCGGCGATCAGCTTCTCGCTTGGCGTCCTGCTCTGCGGTCAGCCGGTTCCGGACGGCGGAGGGCAGCCCGGGATCGCTGATCTGGTCGAGCACGAGTGGCGCGACGGCGGCCACCACGCCGGCCACCGCGATCAGGATTACCGCGGACCGCACTGGGTTGACAACGCTCACGCACGTCACCGGACGTCGATGCGGTCCCCGACCTCCATGATCTGTATCCAGCCCCGTGCCGCAGCGGCCTGAAGAAGTGGATTGCGGGGATTCGGCTCGCCGAGCTGGCGGCGTGCGCGAGAGTGACCGCGTTCGCGTCGATGCCGTCCGGCCCCGGTCGGGCAGAGCGCGGGACAGGCCCGCCGGATCGCCGGCGAGGGCGGCCGACACAGCGAACTCCAGATCGGTCAACAAAAGGATCACCGTCGGGTAGCCGGAGTCCGTTAGGGAGGCGCGGAACATCGGGCTGTTGAGCACGTAGTGGGGCTCCGCCGTCACGTCGATGCCAAGGATGTCGGCGGTCGGGTCGATCGCGTGGAAGGCCGGGTGCTCGGCCTTGATAAGGTCCGCGTGCTTGTGATCTGCTTCATCGCCTTGCCGATGTACTTCTCGGCGTCGGCAAGATAGCCGTCCACGTCGAGCCGGCCAGGCTGGACCACACGGGCCGACTTGGCCTCCATGATGATCCTTAGGCCGGAGTAGCCGATGACGTACGCGGCGGTGTGCTGGCCCTTCTTGTGCTCGACGTCGTGCAGCACGACGGGCGGGTTGACGAGGTCGAGGTGTTCACTGACGTACTCCTCTGTGACCTTGCCGAGCTCGCTGCACAACTTGTTCTCCCGCGGTGCGAGGCCCACGAAGTACAGCGACGCTGGGCTGACCCGCTGGGCGACGAGGTGCACGTACGGGGCCAAGCTGGTGCCTCGGGCATCCGGACGTGACGTCAGCGTGGTTCGCCCGGTGTAGGGCGGGTTCGATGTCGTGGCCTCTGGCGGACTTCACGGCGGGGCCGCACCACGACGGGGTTGGCAGACCGGCATCGCAGGTCCGCCGACATGGTGCGGGTGTTGCCGGCAACGTCGCAGATGGCGGTCATGTCGACGCCGACGGCGAGCCCGCCGGACGGTGCCGAGTTCTGTCATCTGGGGACAGTACCCGGCCCGTCCGGCGTGCGGCCGCCGACTCAGCAGTCGGGCACGGCAGGGTCCACCCACGGTGTGCCGACCAACGAGCCGGATGTTTGGCCGTTGTTGTAGAACGCGTCGGATGAGGCGTAGAAGCGGTTGTCCCAGCCTGGCGACGCGATCCGGTACCACCAGGTGTTGCCATTCGCGACCCGGAACCCCGTCGTTTTGCACGAGACCAGGACCGTCTGGTGCGCCGGGATCACCGGACCGGCGGTGCCGCCGGCGTTGGTGTAGTTGGTCCAGGTGTGCGTGACACCCCCAACGGTTTCGGACCGTCCCGTTGGCTGCGCTGGCGGGGGCGGGGGAGGCGGGCCGGCCACGGTCAGGGTGTTCGATCGCGCCGACCCGATGGTCAACCAGACGGTGTCGCCGGGAATCTGGTCGTAGCAGGTATTGCCGTTGTCGAACGTCTGCGGATCGGCCGAGACGGTGACCTTGAACGTCCGGTCGCCGCCGCTGCCGAAGTGGCAGGTGTAGTCGTACGTCCCGGAGCCGAGACCGCGTGTGGTGATGGTGATCCACGAAGGGTGGGCCGAGCTCCACCCGATGGACAGCGACCCCATCGTCGGGGGAGGTGGATCGGTGGCACGTGACGCCGTGGTGGCCGGCGCGCCGGTAGCCGATGCGGCGCCCCACGCCACGTGGTTGGACGTCACCCCTCCGACGGTCACCCAGTGATCGGGCCCGTCGCCGGAGAAGCAGCCATTTTCGGCGGTCGCCCGCCCGTCGGCGCCGGTGCGCAGTTTGAACTGCCTGAAGCCGGCGGGCGAGGCGGTGTCATGGCAGAGCACGCTGAGGTCGGTGTTCGGCGGGTACCCGGCGACGGTCACGCGATACCAGAACGCCCGCTCGCGAACGGCGCCCTTGGCCAACGTGACGGTCGGGGCCGCAGCCGGACCTGAGGTGTCCGGATTCGCCTGGACGATGCCGGTTTCGGCCCAATGCCCACCGTCACCAACGAAGTAACAGCCCTGCTCGGCGGAGGCCGATCCGTTTGCGTCGGTGTGGACGCTCAGTGTCCGGACGACGGTGTCGTCGGTGTGGCAGCGTACGACGACGTTCGTTTCGGACTGGTAGTTGCGAAGCTTGACTGCGTGCCAGGATCCGCCGCCGGCTGACCGGCTGAGCGGCAGCACGAGATGAGAATTGATCATCTCTGGTGCCTTTGGGTCAGGTACGCCCTCGTACGGCGGCGTCGATGTGACCGGGGGTGCGGTGCGCGCTACCTCGCCTTCCTGATCGGCGCACCACGGCACGGCCCTAAGGAGATGCACCAGTGTGATGTGGATGAATCCGGTGGTTGAGGACATCGGGTCCGTGACCATGAACCAGCCCGGCAGCGGGTAGTCGCCGAGGCCGTACAGCCGCGAATTCTCGCCGGAGAACGGCGTCACGGCGCACCAGACGATGAGCTGGTGTCCGTTGGCCGGCTGTAGCGTCGGCTTACATCTTTCGTCGTCGTGGAATGCGCACGGCCGGAGGTTGGCGTAACCGCTGTCGGCCAGGACCACGCCGTTCGCGGGTGGCAACGCGTTGGCGGTCGGCACGAGCTGGTGCCGCACGGTGAGGAAGCCGGTGGTGGTCAACAGGATCAGTACAGTCGCCAGAAGCAGCGAGCGTACCCGCATGTCGCCTCCCTATGGTGTGGCCGGTGGGATTGGGCCCTGGTGTCATGGGTCGCCTTGTCACCAGGCGACCCTGTTTGACTCGATGCCGTTGGCGGTGATCCAGTGCTGCGGTCCATCGCCCGAGTAGCAGGCCTCGGCGATGTGCGCTGTACCGGCACCGTCGGTGCGGATGCTGAAGGTCTTGAACCCGCTTGGTCCAACGCTGTCCCGGCACACAAGTTCGGCCGCGCTGTCGGGCGGAAATTTGTCCAGGCGCACGTCGTACCAGTAGCCGGCGGTCGCCGGGGCGCCCTGGGAGAGCCGGACCGTTTGGGCTTCCGCACGGGTGGCCGGCGGCGTGCCGCGGGTGTCGGGGCCGGTGGTGGCGTCGTGGTTGTGGACTCCGTGGTCGGACCGCTCGGCGCCGGGCCGGCGGTCGGCGAGTTCCAGGTGACCTTGTTCGATGCCAGGCCGACGGCGGTCACCCAATGCTCCGGGCCGTCGCCGGAGTAGCAGTGTCTGTCGGCGCCCGCTGTACCGTCGGCACCGATGGGTACGATGAACGTCTTGAATCCGTCCGGACTGACCGTGTCCCGGCATACGATCGGCACAGACGTGCCTGGGGTGAATCCGGTAAGCCTGACCAAGTAAAAGTAGCCTGCCGTGGCTGCCTCGCCCTGGCTCAGCTCGACTGCGGCTCCGGTGGGTGCTGATGGCTCGGCCGAGGTAGCCGGGGCCGGGCTGGAGCCGGCTAGGCGATTCCACACCAGGACCCCAGCCAGCGCCACAGTGAGCGCAATGGCGACGGCCCCAGCGACCCACACCAGACCTCGTCCGTTCCGGCGCTGGTTGTCGGTACGCGGTGACCTCATGCCAGTCACACCCCTCACCTGCTCTTGCAGTCCGGGACCGCCGGGTCGACCGGACTGCTGCCCGTGCCGGATGGATCCCCGTTGGTGAAGGTGTCGGATGGCGCGAAGAGGTCTTCGTAAGGGCTGCTAACGATGTGGTACCAGTAGCTGACGCTCGCCATGCCAGTCGCGTCTGGCACCTTGCACCGTACTCGGACGGGCGTGAGATACGGGATGCGCCGTGCGTCGGACACCGGCGTGCCGCCGGCGTCGATGTAGAGTGGCGAGCCGTTGCGGTTTCCCGCGATCTCAGGATAGGTCGACGCCGGCCACCACTTGAAGGCGACGAGCCCGCCGAGCACTGCAAGCACGGCGATGAGGACTCCGAGGATCGGGGCCGGACGCAGCTGCCCGCCGGGCGTGACGCCGTCCTGCGGGTCGGACCGCTGGCTCTGAACCGGCGCCGAGTCCAGGGCCGCAGGCTGCCGTGCGATCGTGGGCGCGGCGTCAGCCGACGCGCTGCCGGCCAACTGGCCCAGCATCACCTCGGCAGCCATCCGCCACGTCTGCGTGGTCGCGAGGACCTGCCGCAGCCGGTCCGCGTCGGCGTATGCCGCTTCCGGGTGGCGCAGCACGAACATAATGGCCTCGCCCCACTTCTGAGCGTCGACCGCCTCGTCGTCGCGGACGGGCACGATGACGCGTCGGCACTCGTCTGGTGACAACCGTTGGCGCAGGAACAGGGCGAGACCGCTCCGTTCGCTGATCAGCACGGGCGTGCCGAGCACGATCGCCTCACCCGCGACCAGGCCGAGCGACTCCGCTCGCGAGGGCATGAGCATGAGCGTCGCCCGGAGCAGGTCGGCTCGGAGATCTTCCTCGTCGACCGAGAAACTTCTGGTCACCGCCCGGAATTGGCCCCGGGACCAGAGGCCGACCTGCTTGTACAGGGCTTCATGCTCGTCCTTGGGGACACCGCGCAGCACCAGCATCGCCTCGTTCTCGGCAGCGCCGAGGCGTTCGAGGGCGTCGGCGAGGCCCCGCGCGGCGATGTCGATACCCTTGATCGCAGCATCCTCGAGACGGCCGATCACAAGGACTCGACGGGGCAGACCGGGCGGCGGTATGCGGCTCTCCCGGCCAGGACCGTCGAAGCCTGGATTGATCTCCACGGGAGACGGCGCACCCTCGAACGCCGAGAGTTCCCCGCTGTACAGACCATGCAGGCGTGGTCCCACGGTAAACACCCGGTCGGCGTTCACGGCGAGCCTGAGTTCATGGCGCATGCGCTCTTCGGCTCGCATGCCGGCATCACCGGAGCGGTCGGATTTGTGCCACTCGATTTCGTCTGGGGCGGTGTGGATGACGTGGAAGCGTGCCGCGTCCGGGTAGCAATGCCGGAGTTGGTGTGCGGCGTCCCCCGTGACTCGGCCATGCCCGACAACGACGTCCGGCAACACGTCGTCCGGCAGAAACGGGGCATCGTCCCGCGTGTCGCCCCGGCGCACCAGGTGCACCCCCGCCGCGCTGGCGTGCTCCTGCTCCTGCACGGTGGGATCCGGCACGGCGCAGTACACCCGCGCCCCCGCCCCGGCAAGTGCGATGCAGAGATTCCTATTGAATGTGGTAATACCGCCGTGCCGGGAGAACCAGGACGTGTCCAGCGTGAGCACGACGAGCGAATTCTGGGGGGCACTGCTGCGCATGCCCCCGATAGTGGCAGCCGTCCGGATGTCCACTGCAGGCGGCTCGCCTTGAATCAATGATCGACTTTATCGTCTCGTTATCATCCCGTATTTGACCAGTGATTTATCCTCTGCAGTATCCGTTGATCCGAGTTGATATGCCCGATTGACCGGTTGGCGGTCGCGTTCTTTCCAGACCATGCTGATTCCATCTAACGGGTGACGTTCAGCGTTGGGGTCGAGGCGCCCAATTGATTCGGAGGACGGCATGGACGACCGGCCGGGCACCGCACATCAGACGCTGGTCGAGGAACTTGCCGCGGCGATACTGGCCGCCGAAGGGCGGGCTGGGCGGTCCAGGAACCGGAAGGCCCTGGCCAAGTCGATTCATGTTTCAGCGTCAAGCCTCTACGCATACCTGAACGGCACGACCGTGCCACCCAGCGGCGTCCTTACCGACCTCGCGGCGGCACTGGGAGTCGCACCCGTGACTGCCGAGCGGCTACACGCGCTGCGCGATCGGGCCGCGCTGACGCGGCGCGTCGGGCGCGGGCCTCGGATCCGTTCAGACCCGCCGCCGAGACAGCTACCGCCGGTGGTCTCGGCGTTCGTCGGCCGGGCCGCCGAACTCGCCGCGGTGCGTGATCTGCTCGCCACGCCACCGCGCGTGGTCGTCATCGACGGAATGCCCGGCGTCGGCAAGACCACGCTCGCGATCCACGCGGCCAGCGAGATGGCCGACCGGTTCCCCGACGGGCAGCTCTATGCCGACCTGGCGGGGTTCGCCAACGGTGGCCCCATCGATCCGGCCGAGGTGCTGCACTCATTCCTCATCGCACTCGGCGTGCCCAGCAGAGCGGTTCCGGCCAGGACACCCACCAGGTCGGCGCTGTTCCGCAGCCACTTGGCAGGCCAACGGGTACTCGTGCTGCTGGACAACGTCCGGTCGGCCGATGACGTGCTGCCGCTGCTGCCGAACCATCCGGGCTGCGCGGCCATCGTCACCGGCCGGCACCGCCTGGACGGGCTCACGGTCAAGGTCGGCGCCAAAAGGGTCGGCCTAAATCTTCCGACGGTCGGGGAGAGCCTGCTGCTCCTCGGGTCGCTCCTGCCCGCAGAGCGCCTACGCGCGGAACCCGAGGCCGCCAGCGACCTGGTCGACCTATGTGCACAACTGCCGCTCGCGCTCAGCGTGGCCGCCGCGTACGTCCAGAGCCGGCCAGGACCGTCGTTACGCGACCTCGTTCGGGAGCTGCGCGCCGAGCGCGGTGCGCTTGGCATACCTGGTTCGTGGGACATCGATATCGCACGAGTGTTCCGGTGGTCCTACGACGTGCTCGCGAGGCCCGCGCAGCGCCTGTTCCGGCGGCTCGGACTGCACCCCGGCCCGACCATCGACTGGCACGGGTGCGCTGCCCTGCTCGGACATGCGGCCGAAGCGTACGAGGCGATCGGCGCTCTTCACGCTGCTAGCCTGGTCGGCGAGCGGCAGCACGGACGGTTCCACCTCCACGACCTGCTCAGGGCGTACGCGAGCGGGCGCCTCTCCGACGATTCACCGTTCGAGCGACAGGCAGCCGTCGACCGGATGCTCGAGCTCTACCTCGGCACCGCCATCCGGGCCCGCGCCCTAATCCAGCCACCGGCCGCTGCTGCTGGCGGCCCAGGGTCGATCCTCACCAGCTACGGCGAGGCAATGGCGTGGTTCGCCGACGAGATCCGGACGCTGCGGTCGCTGGTGTCAATTGCGATGTCGTACGGCCGGGACGAGCAGGCATGGCAACTCGCGTGGACTTGCTCAGTCTTTCTCCGCCGCACCGGCCGCCATCAGGAACGCGCGGAGATGCAACAGACCGCGCTTCTGGCGGCAGAGCGATCCGGCGACGACCACGTTCGCGCGACGACTCTGCGGCTGCTCGCCGATGCCCTGAACCGGACAGGCCATCAGGAGGAGGCGATGGAGTTGCTGACCCGGTCGATCAAGCTCAGCGAGGCCGCTGGTGAACTCGACGGCGTCCGCCAAGCACACCTGTCACTGGTCCGCGTGCTCGGCGGTCTTAACCGGCACGTGGAGGCGCTCGATCACGCCACGCGAGCGCTTGAACTGGCCAATCCGCTCGATGACGCCGCGGTCGCCGACGGATACACCGCACTCGCCAAACAGCAGTGCAGGTTGGGCCGGTACAGCGAGACGCTCGCCAACGCCGCGGAGGCGGTCAAGCGGTACCGGAAGCTCACCAACCGGGAGGGCATCGCGGATATCACGAGCGCGATGGGCCGGGCCGAGCTGGGACAGGGCCATCACGGCGCCGCGATCGATCACTTCAAGGCGGCGCTCGATATCGACCTCGCATTGAACGATCGATATTGGGCCGCGCGGACACTGGTCAGCATGGCCGAGGCGTATGACTTGGGCGGCGATCGGGCACGCGCAGCCGAATGCCGTAAACGAGCGCTTAATCTGTTCGGTCACCAGTTCTGAATCAAGCAGAGTCCTCTACGCGCGTCCGGGTTTGTTATGCCTTGGCCAACGCCGTGTTGGATCGCGCCCTACTTAACCTGGTCGATGCATTCCTGTTGCGGCCGGCCGGGCTTGCGTGGATGGGCCCAGTGGCGGCGCAGTAGCCGCCGGTGCCAGGCCAGCAGCGTCGCTGGGGTGACCATCCGGTGGGCGGACAGTCGAGGCAGCAGCCGGGCCAAGGCGGACCGGACGGCCCGGTCCGGCTAGGACAACCGGAGCCGGCCCTTCACCTGTCGGCTCGTCATGAAAATCGATCGGCGAGGCTGGTGCCGCAGAGAACTTTGACGTGCGGCCCCGTCATCAGGCCGGGCCGGCAGAGCTGCGCCGCACCTTCGCGCAGACGAGGTAGACCGAGCCGGCGTCCTCCTTTGGCCTCGACGATCCAGGGAAGCCCGGTCGCGGGGTGATATCCGATGAGGTCTGGCAGTCCCAGCGACGGAGTCCACGCGGGTCCATGACCGACCGGGGCCCGAGCCTCCGCGTGTAGCGTCGGCCCCAGACCCATCAAGCCGCGGCAGGCCCACTCCGCCATCGTCATCCCGATGCGATATCCGAATGCGGACTGGGCTGTGTCGATAGAACGGCGGTTCCGGTTTGTGGAAGCGTCCGGACCAGCCGGCGGGCACTGGCTGCGGCCAGGGGTGATCGATGCCGTTGCGGCGACCGGGTTAGCGCTGGCGCGACCGGCGAAGAGTCCTCCAGCTCGCGATCTCATGCCCCGGTTGAGGGGCCTTCCTTTGCGCGCCGTCACACGCCACGCACGACGACCCGCCGATCCGCGCGCTGCTGCGCTGGCCGGGGGAGGATCCTCAGCATCAGCTGACGCCGCGCCTCACTCGATGGCCACGTGGTGCAGCCCGGAGGATGGCACGGGCAGGGTGCTTGGCCCCAGGCCACCAGCCGGGACAAGGGGCTTACCCCCGGATCTTGGACCCGGTGATCATGCGGCTTCCACCGGCGTAGTTGATATTGCTGTGGTGCGCTCGTAGGTGATCGGGGACCTGTTGGCGAGGCGGGAATTGCGGAGGTTCTGACCCGACAGGACGCATTCCTGCTCGGACCGTTCCACCGTAGATGTCCGTCGACGGTGGAACGGTCCTGGTTGGAGCAGCGCCGGGCCGGTGGGGTGTGTAGCCTTAGCACGTGAGGATGTGAAGATGTCGACGCTGGCAACTGTTACCGGGCTCGTCATGGGAGGCGGCCTCGTCGGCGCGGGCCTCTTGATCGTGTTGACCGGTCATATGCCGGGTTTTCCTGGCCCGATCCGCGATGCCGGCGCGATGTTTGCGCTTCCCGGTCTGGGACTCCTGCTGATTCAGGGCATGGGACACGGGAGTGGTGTGCTGGCGCTGATCTGTGGGCTTGCGGCGTTCGCGTCCTTCAGCTGGGGCACGTGGCTCGGGTTCCGGTACCTCCCGCTGGTCTTGGCCAGGAGCCGCGATCGGAAGCGGCGAGCTGAACCGAGGTGAGAGTGCGACCTCACCGCGGCGGTAGGATGTGAAGTCTTCGAGCCATGTGTGAAGATGTCGACGCTGGCAACTGTTATCGGGCTCGTTAGTGGTTGTCTGGGAGACGTGAGCGCCGAAGTAGCGGTGGGCGTGGTGAGCGCGGTCGTGGCCGTTGCTGGGCTCGGGGTTTCATATCTGCAGTTGCGCCAGACCTCGACTGGGAGCGCGGCGCGTGGATCTGCGCGGTGGCGGGCGCCGCTCGTGATTGGCGACGTGCCCCGGGAACCGCTGGCCTACACCCGCCGGGCGGCGCTGCTCGACGAGTTGACGCGCGCCCTTGACAGCGGCCCTGTCGCCGCGCTGATCGGCGGGCGTGGAGTTGGCAAGACCCACCTGGCCGCGACGTATACTCGCGAACGCCTGGCCCGGCGGCTGCGGCTGGTGCTGTGGATCGTCGCCGAGGACGCCGCCGCGATCGTGACGGCGCTGGCGGCCCTGGCCCGCGAGGTCGGGCTCGTTGACGCGCTTGTCGACGCCGATGCCGCCGCGAAGGCGGCGCTACGCTGGCTCGAGCAGCGGCCGTCGCCGTCGCTCGTCGTCCTCGACAACGCGCTCGATCCCGACGCCGTCTTGCGCTGGCTGCCACGCCGCGGCCGGGTGCGGGTAATCATTACGTCTACCAATGAGGACTTTGCCCAGCTTGGCGTCGAGGTCTGCGTCGAGGGCTTCACTCCGGGGCAGGCAGCGGCCTTTCTGTGCGCCCGCAGCGGTCTCGATGACCTCGAGCAGGCCGGGCTTGTCGCGCACGAACTCGGCGATCTTCCCCTCGCGCTGTCCCAGGCCGGGGCGGTGATTCGCCGTCAACGCCAGTCGTTCGGTGACTATCTCGCCGGACTGGGTTGCGGGCCGCTCGCCTCGATGCTGGCCCGGTTGCCGGGAGACGAGTATCCGAGGAGCGTCGAGCAGGCGATACTGCGCTCGATCGCCGACGCGGAGGCTGCCGACCTGACTGGTACGGCCCAGCGCGTCGTTGATCTCATGGCGCTGCTGTCTGCGAGCGGAGTGCGGCGTGACCTGTTGTACCACCTGTCCGCCGAGCGGTCTGGGGTCGATGATGCCGTCGGAACGCTGGCCGGCGCATCCGTCATCGGGTTCGACGTCACCGGCAGGGTGGTGGCGATGCACCGGCTTACGCGGCGCTTCGCGATGACACGCGTGCGGGTCCAGGGCCGATTGATGGCGGCCGTTCAGGAAGCCACCAGGGTGCTCAGCGCTGCGGTGGACGCCACGCCAACGGCCGGGACCGATGTGGTCGACCACGTCGCCGATGTCTGGGTCGCGGTGCACTGCGACCTGAAGACCGACCCTGAGGCGGCTGGGCTCGTCGCCGACCTTCTGCGGCTGCGTCTGTGGAGTGTCGGGCGGCTCGTTACCCTCGGGGAATCTTCCCGCGCGGTGACTACCGGGTTTGCCGTGCTGAAGGAGCATCGCGATGCGGACGGCATTGGCGACGAGTCAGTCACGCTAGCCCGCCGGGCGGTGATCGATGCGGGCTTGGCCGCGGATCGGGAACTCGACGTCGTGGCGTTAGCCGAGGAGACCCTCGCGGATCGGATGTGCGTGGACGGCCCCGATCACGTAGCCACCGTGGCGGCTCGCAATTCGCTCGGGTACTGCTACGAGTGTGCTGGTCTCCTAGAGCGCGCCCTGGAGATCCACCGTTTCAATCTTCAGGAGAGCATGCGCGTCTGCGGGCCCGATGCCCAATCGACCTTGATCGCGCGTATCAACCTCGCCAGCACTCTGCGCTCGATGGGGCGGATCGACGATGCGGTGTCGACCTTCGAGGAGAATCTCCGGGAGAGCATCCGCGTGTACGGACTCGAGCACGCGTCAACCATAAACGCCCGTGGCGAACTGGCTCGAACCTACGTGCGGGTGGGCCGTGCGGCAGAAGCGGTCATGCTCCATGAGATTAACGCCGGCCTGCACTCTGCCGAACTCCCGGCGTGGTACGCCATGTGGTGGCCGCAGTACCGGGCGGCGGCCTATTCGGCCGTCGGTCGCCACGACCAAGCGATCGCCTTGCTGCGCGACCTCATCAAACAGTCCGAGGTAACCCTCCCGCGAGACAATCCGCAGCTGATCCGGTTGCGGCTCTTCCTCGCCCGCGCGCTAATCTCCGCTGGCCGGGGCCGGCAAGCGCTGCGGCTGTTCGAGCGGGTGACGCGAGACCGGGAGCGGGTGCTGGGTGCCGACCACGCCGCAACGCTCAACGCGCGCCGTAACCTGGGACTAGCCTTCGCGGTACTCGGGCAGCGCCGCCGGGCGAAAGCCGTGCTGACGGCCACGCTGGCCGATTACGTCCGAATGCTCGGCGATGAGCACCCATACACGGCGAGCGCCCGGTCGAGCCTGGAACGACTGTCGATGCTGTGCAGGTTCCCACCCTGAACGGTCGGACCCCACCCGACCAACACCGGGTTGTGCCACCGCCACAGCCTGACCCTGTACCGTTCGGAAATCGGCTGTAGGCGCTGACGTGCGGTTTGTCCGCCACGGAATCGATGAGTGGCGGCATGCTGCCGGTCGTGATCCTGTCGTTCGGCTACCTGTTTCGTCGTCAGGCACTGCAGTTGATAATCCTGTTGGCTCGCGGTGGGCGCCCGCCAACGCGGTCGAGGTGCTCGTGTTGCGGCATCACGTCGCGGTGCTGCGTCGGCAGGTGTGCCGGCTGGATCTGGAACCGGCCGACCGGGCGGTGCTGGCCGGGCTGTCGAGGCTGTTGCCGCGGACGCGGTGGTCGGCGTTCTTCGTCACCCCGGCCACGTTTGTTGCGCTGGCATCGCAACCTGATCGCGCGGCGGTGGACCTACCTCGGGCGGCGGCAGGGTCGCCCACCGGTCACGGCCGAGGTCGACGAGTGCTCCCCACGCCCGTGGGGGTGGTCCGCTCTACGACCTGGTCGGCCCCTGGCTAGAGCCGTGCTCCCCACGCCCGTGGGGGTGGTTTAGCGGACCTGACTCTGTCACAGCCGACTGACGTGTGCGCCGCCGGCCCTGGTGCAGGATTGGCAGGGCACCCACCCGTGTTCCAACGGCGCTGCCGCGTGTCGCCACGCAAGCACGACATCAACATCCGCGAGGGGCGGATATGGGAAATTGGTTCGTGTTGGCCCACCGACACGAACCCCTGCCTACGGTAGGCGGTCGCGATGGGGTAGGCGCATGCCGCTGGTGCCCGAAGGGGGCGCGGGGCGCGGTGGGACCCCGGCGACACGCTGTCCGCGTCCCCCGTTTACCCCCCGAAAACCCCTGCCTGCGGCTGACAAACAGTGACAAGAAGCGATCATTGCTTGATCGCGTCTGTGCAGCTCAGTGCCAATTATCGATAGTCAATGACAAGGTTGGGATCGCTACTTTCGGTAACCGCCAGGTTTCGAGCCGGTGTAATCGTTAAGAGACGTAAAGACGCCGGTTCCTCGCGTACTCCTCTCCGTCCCGCTCGCCGGACCCGCACCACCTGGCAGTACTGACACGTCCCGGCTTTGTCAGGGCCGCTCCCACCCTCCCCGGCACCACCCGGATCAGGCTGCCCTCAGCTCCACCCACCTGCTACGACAGGTCGGCGGTGAAGGTCTCTCACCCCCACTCGAACCACAGCGCCTCACGGCGCAACTGAAAGCAGATCCAGGCGCCCCGCGCCGCCGCTAGTCTT
>NZ_BONX01000085.1 GCF_016862935.1 Plantactinospora mayteni | reverse complement strand
CCCCTCGTAGGTGGCGGCGTTTGTCGTTGTCGGGTTGGGTGGTTTGCCAGCGGTCTTCGAGTGCTCTGGTGATGTCGGCGATAATGCTGGGTGTGACGTGGCTGTAGATGCCTCGGATGCCGGGTAGGCGGTGGCCGAGTCGGCGGGCTTGGGCGATTTCGGGGATGGCGTCTTCGATCATCCAGGTTTTGTGGGTGTGGCGGAGGTCGTGGAAGTGCATGCCTTCGATGACGGGGCCGGTGTGGGTTTGGGGGTTGCCGTCGACGGCGGGGCGGAAGACGCGGCGGGACATGCTGGAGCGTCGTAGGTAGGCGCCGCGGGCGCCGCTGAAGACGAGGTCGTGGTCGTGGCTGTCGAGGAGTTCTTGGAGGAGGGCGATGAGGAAGGGTGGGAGGTGGATGTCTCGGGCGGAGCCTGCGGTTTTGGGTGGGCCGAGGTAGAGGCGGCCTTGGACTTCGTGGAGGGCCCCGTGGTCGGGGTCGATGCGGATGAGGCATGGCGCTGACCCGACACATTCACGTCACCGCCCAGGTCGAAGGCGTGCACCGGTGGCCGGACGCCGGCCCTCCCGACGCCTATCTCACCTCGCCCCACCGGCACCTGTTCGTCGCCTCAGTCGAGATCTCCGTGCAGCACGGCGACCGCGAGCTGGAGATCAACGCCGTCGCCCGCTGGCTTACCACCATCCTGGCCTCGTTCGCTGATCCGCCCGACACCCCGGGCGGACCGCTCAACTTCGGCGCCCAGAGCTGCGAACACCTCGCCGAAAGACTCGTCGCAGCGATCACCGATCGGTACGGCACGGATCGGCGGGTGCGTTGCACGGTGGCCGAGGACGGCGTCCTCGGCGGTGGTGTCCAGTGGGACCCCGATCCTGCGGAGGTTGGCCGGTGAGCCTTTCAGACCAGTGCGGCCGGAGCTGTGGTCAGGTGTCCGCACATCAGGATCCGGTCGCGGCGCAGCCCTTCCTCGATGTCCCGCGCCGGGTAGCGGGCGACGCCGGCGTCGTTGAGGATCCGCATCACCGTCGGGTGCGGTTGCACCTTGTCCACCGACGCCTGGACGACCCCGTCCACGTGGTGCCCGCCGGCCGCCACCCGCGTCGCGGTGTCGGCGCGGAACGCGAACATCACGGCTCACGGACGCGCTGAACCTGATCGGCGGGGACATCACGACGCGCCACACGCCGTTGTTCTGCGCCACCGCACACCCCGACGGCTGGCACACCTACAGCCGCGTCCACCTCCGGGCCGACGCCGGCTGCTTCATCCGCACCTCGACCGCCCCCGTCGGCGACCCGAGCGATCCCATCAGCTGGATATCCGACGCCGTCACCCACCACGGCGCGCACGCCGCGCGACTCAACAGCCTCGACGGCGCCATCACCCAAGCCCACGCGGGCAAGGAGATCGAAACCAAGTTCACGCTCCCGTCCGACACGCCGCTGTGGCCCCTCGCCGTCGACCTGCATGACCACGTCGTCGCGGGCGCGCTACCTGAGATGGCACCCCGCTTCCGCGACCCCCTCGAAACATGGGACTTCAGCAACGCCCTCTTCGAGGTCCACGGACCCGACCAGCAGCGCGGCTATGTCTCCTTCCTCTACACCCGACCCGGCCTCTACCAGGTCAAACGCAAAAACTACGACGCCGATGCGCTGGTCCGACACGAGCACGTCGACACCGACGTCACCATCACCGAACCCCTCCACCGCTACGTGCGCGACACCCTCGGGCTCTCCGCCCGCCCCATGCCCGCCTTCCGCCGTATGCGCTACGACATCAAATTCGAGTCGCTGCGCACCGGCCACCACTACGGCATATTCGTCGACCGCTGTGCACTGCACCTCGACCCGGCCGAGACCCTCGTCCAGGTCGAGGTCGAGTACCTGCGCAGCCGCAGCGTACTGCCCCTGGACGAACCCGCCGTCTTACCGAGGTCGAGCGCATCACCGACTGGGTCGCCGGCATCCTCGCCGCTCACAGACTGCCCGCCCAACGCGGCTACTACTCCAAGCTGTCGTTCCTGCGCGACGTCGTGGCACGCAGGCCGCACCTCCTACCGCCGGTCGACAAGGACACCCATGACCAGTAACCCCAGCACCGTTCCCACGCTGGACCTCGAGTCCGCCCACGACGCCGCCACGCAGCTCCTCAAGGCACTGGGGGTGAACATCGACGCTCCGGCCACCGCCAACACCCCGACCCGGATGGTCGCCGCCTACGCCGAACTACTCACCCCGCGCCCGTTCACGCTGACCACCTTCGCGAACGACGCCGCCTACGACCGCCTCGTCACCGTCCGGGCGATCCCCTTCCGCAGCCTCTGCGAACACCACATGCTGCCGTTTCGCGGTGCCGCCGACATCGCCTACCAGCCGACCGACAAGATCGTCGGGCTGTCGAAGCTGGCCCGACTCGTCGAGCACACCGCCCAGCGCCCCCAGGTCCAGGAGCGCCTGACCCGACAGATCGCCGCCTACCTCGTTGACCACCTCGCCCCAGCGGGTGTCGGTGTCCTGCTCCGTGCCGAGCACCTGTGCATGACCTTGCGTGGCACCCAAGCCCCGGGTACCGAGACGATCACCACCGCGCTGCGTGGCACGCTCCAATCGGACGCGGTCCTGCGTGACGAGTTCCTGCAGGCCATCGGATCTGGGCAGCGGTGAGGTGACACGCTGCCTCGCGTCCGCCGCCGCGCGACGCTGCCGCCACCCGCCCCGCCACGGTCGGCTCGCCACGTCGACGTCTTGTCGGAGAGGGCGCCAGGGGTGCCGACATAGTCGGGGCCTGTCGCTACGGGCGTGTCGGACGGTGGACGTCCTACCGTCGAATCCATGTTCTGCGGACACCTGGACTTCACCGCTGACCTGCGCCGCAAGCGACCGACGGGGCACCACAACCTACCGATCCGATCCAGCGGGTTCTTCCGGTCGAGCCGGCTGACGAGCCGCTCCGGAGGATCGCCAGTGGCAGCGCCCGGGGCCCGCGACACCAGGCGTCATCACCGGTGGCTACGCCCTGCGATGTCCGCCGTCGACGCACCGCCACGGCGGTGAAACCTGCTCACTTTCGGGAGGTATCTGCATGCCCACAAAGGACCAGCCCGACGGGATGCTCGACCTGGCCGTGACTACGCAGCGGGATTCGGTGCTGCCGGAGTTACGGGAGATGTGGTGGGAGACCGGGATGCGGGCGCGGGCGCAGGCGGGCCCGTTCGCCGTGCTCTCCGAACTGCCCCGGCTGGTCTGGGCCGCCCTCAGGGTGAGCTGGCGCGCTGACCGGGTCCGTACCCTGGTCGTAGCGGCGACGACGGTCGGCGCGGGGATCATGTCGGCGTTCGGGCTCCTGGCCGTGCAGCGGGTGCTGGTGGAACTGTTCGCCGGCGGGCCGACCGCTGACAAGGTCGTCGCGGCGCTGCCCGCCTTGGCAGCCCTCGCCGCCGTGACGGCGCTACGCGCCGGCATGGCCACCGCGATGGGATATGCACAGAACGGGCTGAGCCCGAAGGTCGACCAGAAGGTCGAACGCGGGCTGTTCGAGGTGACCACCGCCGTACGACTCGAAGCCTTCGATGCCGACGCGTTCGCCGACGACATGGAACGCGCCTCCCGCGGTGCCGACTCCACCACCGGGCTGGTACAGGCGTCGATGAACCTGCTCGCCGGCCTCGCGGGCGTCCTCGCGGTCGCGGTCGCCGTCGTGGTGATCCACCCACTACTGCTGCCCGCGCTCCTGGTCGCCACCGTCCCGAACGGGTGGGCGTCGCTGCGGGCCGGGCACCTGCGCTACCAGACCTACGCGGCCGGATCGGTCCGGCGGCGCCGGTTGTGGCTGCTGCACCGGCTGATGGCTGAACGCGACTCCGCCCCCGAACTACGCTCCTACGGCCTGCGCGGTTTCCTGCTCGACCAGTACGACCGGGTGATGGGCGTCGAGACCGGCATCCAACTCGCTCTCGCAAGGCGGGTCACGACGACCACCACCGTCGGCGCGATGATCGGCGGGATCGCCACCGCCGCCGTCTACGTGCTGCTCGGTCTGCTGCTCATCGACGGCCAGATTCCCCTCGCCGCTGCCGCGACCTGCGTCATCGCCGTCCAGTCCGCGCAACGGTCCCTGTCCGTGGTCACTTTCCAAATCGACCGGGCCTACACCGAAGGGCAGCACTTCCGCGACTACACCGGCTTCATGGCCCGCGCCGCCGAATACCTCCCGCAACCGCGCACCTGTGCTGGCCGCGCCGCAACGCCGCAGCGGCTGCGGGAGATCACCGTCGAGGCGGTCAGTCTCCGCTACCCCCTAGTAGTGCTTTGTTAGGTTCGGTAGCGTTTGTTGCGGTGTAGTGGTTTCAGGGGTTGGTGATCGACGGCGTCCGGATTGGCGAACCAGCGCAGATGCAGTACGGCGGCTTGCCGGGTCTCGTCGTCCGGGTCGTGCAGAGCGGACACGACCAACCCATACGCGCGTATGTCGCTTTTGAGGCTTGTCAGGGTGCCGAGCGCGGCCCGCCGGATCTGCGGGTCGGCGTCCGTCAGCGCCTGTTGCAGCACCTCGATGTCGCTGGGCTGGATGAGGTAGCCGAGCGCCCACAGCCCAGCGGCTCGGAGGTCGTGATGCTCGGTGGCGACAAACGACAGCGCGGTAGGGCGGCAGCCCGCTGGATCGGTCTTCATGATGTCGGCCAGCCAGGCGCAGAGGTTGTCGCGGTCGTCGGGGTGTAGCGGACGGGCGAACGCGCGTAGCAGCAGCGGGAACGCTGCGGTGCCGCGCAGCCCGGCGAGGATGTAGACCATCAAGTCCCGGCCATACCAGTTGTGCTCGTCGAGGTAGCGTTCCAGCGCGGCCTGGACGGGCGGGACTAACGAATAGTCACCACTCGCGGCTAACTCCTTGATTGTTGGCCATGGGTCACCGTCGAGGGTGTCGACATGGTGGCACACCTCGTCGAGCGTCACCTGCACCGCCTCCCGCGCCTGCCGGGACCGGCTGTGGCGACGTGTGAGGGTACTCCACGCGGGAGGCGAATCACGCCCGCTTATCGGCACGGAGTGCGTCCGACAAGATTCAAGGCGGCTCACGGGGAGTAACGACCGGTGTCTGGTGCCCCCGCTCGACGGCATGTGCCCTAGGCCCGACGTAGCGAGGTTTGTAGCCAGCGTCCTTCGCGGTCGATTGTTGGCACTAGCCTGGCTTGGCATGGGATTGGACTACGTGCCGGCGCGACCGCGTCCGCACGCGGACCTCGACGAGGTACGGAGACTGGCCGGGATACATAGCCACCATGTCCAGTCGGGTGCGGCGCGTCCGGGCGGTTGGGCACCGATCGAGCAGTACACCATGCCCGAGTGCTTTGTGGGCGAGATGCGAGAGCCCGCCACCCACCCGTCCTCGGCTGTCGACCGGCTGCGATCCCAACTGGAGATCGTCCCCGACACGAATGGGAACTGGCCCTGCTTCCGGGTCAACGTCATCGCCTACAACCCACTCTTCCCGGTCTCCTGGCGGAAGGCCGCGCTGACCACGATGCTGCCCGACGAGGCCACCGAGTCGGTCGACCGGTGGCGACGCTGGTACGCCCACGTCACCGCCGGCCGAATGTCCCACCACCTCGGCCACCTGCTCGCCTGGCAGGCGTATCAGGAGTTGCTCGGCATACAGGCCGAACTCATCCAACGTGCGACCGCGACCGTGAGCCGGACGAACGCCTGGGCCCAACGGGACGCCCTACGCCAAGCCCGCCAGTGCATCTTCGACCTGCCCGAGGTACCGCCGCTGAACGCGCCAGCACCGCCACCACTCGTGCCAGATGAGGACGTACCGGATGCCGGCCGAGACGAGGCAATACGAGCGCTCGCCGCGCACATCAACCGAGTTGGCGAGGCCGTCCGGGACTTCAACCGGGCGATGCCTCGAGGTGGGGTAGGCCGCCGCCCCGAGCCGTTCGACCCTGCTCATCGACCTGTACGGGACGAGTGGCTGGAGCAGTTCTTCGACTGGATCGACCCCTTCCTACGGACAGGACACGGCTTGTACCTGTGGGATTGAAAGCCTCTCGACCGTTAAGGGAGAGATGTAACAGCGCCGGTAGAAGTAGCGCCGCTCGGCGCACTCAACTCGGCATGACCGCGCGCCATACGCCTGCTGGGGTCGTCACGCTGCCTGGCTCGCAGACGACCTGTCGCCGCGCGAGCTCTGCGGCAGATCCGGGCGCGTGGGTGCGAGAGACTGATTTTGTGCGAAGGATCGGACGAGCAAGCGACGGTCGGCGAGCCGCTGTCGAGAGTGTGGCTGCCTATCTGGCAGACGACGATGCAGAGGTCTTCAACCTCACTTCGGCCGCTGTCCAGCAGGATGCGCTGGCGGCAGCGCTGGACCTGACGGCCCTTGCGGCGGACGTGGTCATCGAGCTGGCTGCCTCGAAGGGAGGCAGGCCCCAGCAGGTTCTTCGGTCGCTCGGGCAGGGGAAGACGGGTGAGTTGTTGTACTCGTCTGATCCGGCGAGCCACAATCCTGCTCAGTCTGGAGCCGTGCAGGTCGTCTACCCCGCTTCGCTGGACGACTACGACTGGACGGTGACTGAGGCCAAGGGCTGGATCGAGGTAGTCGTCCGCTGGTCCGGGCGGGAGAAGGCGATCACCTTCTACGATCCGACCCGGCTGGCTCAGGAAGTGCGGAGCGCCATGACGGTGCGTGGCTACTTCGCTGAGCGGGCTGTTGCCGTCGTACCAACGGTAACCAGGGAAGCGATCGAAGCTGCCGTGGCCCTGATGGCTCAGCATGATTTCGCCGACGTTGTTTGAGTCGCTGCTCCTGGGACGGCGAGCAGCAGCTACCCGCGCGGCAGACGCCCGCTCATCGGCTAGAACCGGAAGCCGGTCAATTGGCGTACTCAGGTCGCCCATCACGTGGGGTTAGCGACGGATCTGCTCCTGTATGCGTTGGCCCAGATCGCTGCCCCCGATCGGTGCAGCCAGGTCGTGCATTGGATCGATCTGGCCGACCTGCGGCTCGGTACCGATGCGGCGGCCTCGCACGGTGGCGTGAAGGCGACCACGAGAAGATTGACGCCGCGCTGACCGCAACATTCCGAGCGATGTCTAAGAACAGTGATGTCGGCGAGGTCGGGGTCAAGATCGCCGCACTTAACGGCCTTTACTGGACCAACATCCTTGGCGTGACTCAAGTCGCGAGCCACATCGTCAGCCTAGACATCGACGCTGAACTGACCGAGGATGACGTGAAACCTGACCTCATTGAGAGGATCGCGAAGGTTGAGATCGGCGGCAAGAGACGGCGCAACTACTCCTTTGCCACCAAGTACTGCAGCATGATTGGCACCCTAGTTCCGCTCGTCGGGTCGCTTGTCGGGCCCGCCGTATCGGACCCGACAGTAGCGGTTGTTGGACCCTGTTCAGTACGCGTGGTGGTTGCGCTTGTCACCGGCCACAGGATCCGACGTCGAGGTGGAAATACTTGGCGTTGGCCCAGCGGCAGAGCCGGGTACCGACCACGATGCCCACGATCGTGACGAGGGCCGGGAGGTAGCCACTGGCAGCCTGGATGATCGGGATGGCCGGACATCCACCGGAGAGCGCCCAGCCGCCGCCGAACAGCACCGCGCCGGGTATCACGCCCGCGTGGATGCGTCCTGGTGTCCGGCGGACGCGAATCAGGGCGAAAACCACGACGACGAGCGCGACGCCACCGGCGAAGGCGCCCAGCATGCGCAGGTCCTGGAACGTGAACATGCGGTTCAGTTCGGCGTAGTCACCGAACCCGATGTTGGCGACGGTGTAGCCGAGGGCGAGCCCGGCGACGATGTTGGCGAGGAGAAGTCCGCCCCGGGTACGCATCACACGACCTTCCACAGCAGGAACGACACGAGAACGGCGGCGCCGAAGAAGACGGCTGTCGCGATGATGCTGTCCGGATGCAGCCGGCCACACCCATTGAGCCCGTGACCCGAGGAACAACCTCCGGCGAGACGGGTACCGAAACCGACGAGGACGCCGCCGACGAACAGCGCGCCGATCATCTGAGGTGGACTGTCGGTGACGATCTCGCGGAAGCCGTCGCCCATATCCAGGCGGAGGTCGAACCGTCCGGCCGTGACTGCCGCCAGCCATCCACCCAGAAGGATCGACAGGAGCAGGGCGGCCTGGCTGACCAGTGGCGCCGGGCGTGGCGTGGTGGTCGAGTCCCGGGTACTGGTGGTCGGTTCGACGACCTGGGTGGGTGTCTGTGCGTCGGCAGCCGCGGGGTACGGCGGGACGGGTGCGCCGGTGCGAGTTCCGAAGTGCTCGGCGGTGGCCGCCGCGAGCGCCTCGGTGAGGGCGCGGTCGTCGGTGAACTGGGCTTCCATTCGTTCGACCCGGCGCTCATCGCGCCAGTGCAAGACGCGATCCCACGCTGAGGACACGCCGAAAGATCGGTCGGTGCTGACGGTGTAGCTGATGGTGACAGCGGCAAGTCCGAGTGCGCCTGCCCACCATGGCCAGTAGTTGCTCATGCGGGACCTAAGATCCAATCGATGAGGCGGGTCCACCAGCGGCGCCGTGGTTGCGGCGGCACCGCTGGTTTGCTCCCTGCGGTCTGCACGACGTGTGGAAATAGCGGGTGCGTCGGCGGATTGGCCGGTGCCGTAGCCTGCTCGAAGAAGGCTGTCCGCGTCTCGGCCGTTCGCCCGGAATCAGGCCCTGGCCCAGATGGTGGGGTCGCTTGGGCTGGTCCGGCCCGATCGACTCCAGCAGCGGCGGCCTTCAGATGCTGTGCGTTGGCGCCGTTCGGCAACAAGCTGATCGGCACGATAGCACCGGCTAGTGACAGCTTGTATCGGGCACAGTCCCGCCAACCGTCCTCAGTGTCACAGTAGTATTCCCGCCAGCTGCGCAAACTGGCGTTGAGCAGTGGAAATAGGGGACATCGTGCGGCATGCGAGCAACCCATATCGCTCCAGTCTGACCGGCTCTGCTACCCAGCGGAGCTGGCGGCCGAGCGCGGTCCCTGTCTGCTGATCCAGCGGGCAAGCATAGACCACCTACAGTACGACGACAGCCAACGGGTGATCATTCTGAGGCTGATCCGCGCGCTCGTGGCGGTGTGGCGGGCCACCGTCATACCCTGCACGCGTCCAGGGAACTCGCCTCGTTGCTGCTCGAACTGGACGACCCGGAGGGCGCGGTGGCTGCCGCGCGGACCGCACACACCATCGCCGCGTCCCGCGACCTCGACGACAAGAAGAACGGCAAGGCCCTGGCCGAGATCGCGGTACGCCTCGGCGACGCGCTGCGTACCCGGGACGCCGACGAGGATGACCAGGAACAGGCCCGCGCCGCCTACCAGCAGGCCGTCGACCTCGGCGCGAAACGGGTTGGCCAAGCCACCCTCGGCCTCGCTGGACGGCGTACAACCTCGGCGAGGACGACGCGGCCGAGGGGCACCTGCCACGCGCCGTCGGGATGTTGACCAACGAGCCCCGCGCCGAGGCCATCGCGGCCACGCTGCTCGGCGGCATCGCCAAACGCCGCCTGGCCGCACTCACAGCCTTGCGTTTGCTTCCACCGTAGACTCTGTTGCCGTAACCGCCCCTACCGGCAGCCCGGACCAGCAACCTCCAACGCCTCGACCTGGCCCTCGCCGCCCGAACCGAATTCGGCAGCAGAGTCACCGTAAGGAGCAACTACGGCATGCGCGAATGTTGGCACGGTGCAGGGTCAGCGGCCTTGGATCGCCTTGACGTTGTCGCCGAACGTCCAGTTCTTCGAGCCGTCCCAGTTCAGGGACCAGGTCATCAGGCCCTTGAGGCCGCCCCCGTACGTGTTCCACGCCTGGGCCACCAGCGCCGGTGACATGTACCCGCCACCGGCGCCCGGCTGCGCGGGCAGTCCGGGTACCTGCTTGTCGTAGGGCACCCTGATCGTGACGCCCTGTACGACCAGCCCGGTGTTCAGGCAGTTGGTCTGTACGGTGAACCCCTGCACCGTGCCCGCAGAGTAGGAGTCGCCGGAGCAGCCGTACATGCTGCCGTTGTAGTACTGCATGTTCAGCCACCAGAGCCGGCCGTTGTCGGCGTACTTCTTCACGATCGGCAGGTACGCGCCCCAGATCGACCCGTACGTGACACTGCCACCGGTGACATACGCCGTCTCGGGCGCCATCGTGAGGCCGAAGTTGGCGGGCATCTGGGCGAGTACGCCGTCGATTATCCGTACGAGGTTCGCCTGCGATGTGGACAACTGGTTGATGTTGCCGCTGCCGACCAGACCGGTCTCGATGTCGATGTCGATGCCGTCGAAGTTGTAGCTCTTCAGGATCGGTACCACGGTCGCGACGAACCGGTCGGCGACGGCGGTCGAGCTGAGGTCGATGCCGGCGGTCGCGCCGCCGATCGACATCAGGATCGTGAGGCCGGCCGCCTTGGCCTGGCACATCTCGGCGGGGGCCGGTACCCGTACGGTGGCGTCCATGCCGTCCTCCCACAGCACGGTGCCGTCGGAGCGGATCACCGGGAACGCGGCGTTGACGACGTTGTAGCCGTGTGCGCGGATGCGTGAATCGGTGATCGGGATCCAACCGAGCGGCGGGTGCACCCCGTTCGCCGCTCCGTCCCAGTTCTCCCAGTACCCCTGGAGCACCTTGCCTGTCGGCTTCGACTTGACCGGACAGGTTTCCGACCCGGGCGGCGCCGTGGTGGGTGGCGGCGCCGTGGTTGGCGGGGGTGTCGTGGTGGGCGGGGGTGTCGGGGTACGGGTCGGCGTGGGCGACGGCGGCGGGGTGCCGTCACAGGCGCCGAGGTCCCGCCACAACGAGGGCGCGGCCACGGGGTTCCAGCCGGCGCCTGGTGGCGGGGTATGCGTCACCAAGGACTCGTACAACCGGCCGTTGTAGGTCACCCGGCTGCCGGCCGGGTAGGTGGTGCCCTCGGCCCAGGTTGGCGCAGTGCAGAGCACGAGAATCCCGCTCGCGGGTGCGTCGGCCGCTGCGGCGAGACCGTCCGGAGCCGGTACGACCGCGACCGCGACGGCCGTCGCGACACCGGCTACCAGGGCAAGTACCTCGGGTCGAAGTCTCATGGCATCCCACCTCCGATGTGACAGGAAGCGTAACAGTTAACTTTCTTCAATGTAACTGTCTCGATGTACTGGTCGCGCTGACACATGCCGCCCATGTGTGCTGGTCGGGTTGGCGGCCGGGGTGCGTTCCCCAGTGCGGCAGCTACCCAGCACGGCACCGACGATCGCGATTGGGGAACCCCAGCCGCCGCACTCGGCCAGGCGCGGGGCCTTGTCAGGTTTAGCGACACACCCCTCCCGCCACTGCCTCAGTCGGTGTGGCCGAGGGGGGCGGTGGTCTTGCCGGTGGTCACGTCCCACAGCAGTAGGGTCTGTCAAGATAACGACTCTGGCGGCCGATGGCAACTAGCCATTGACCTGCGTAAACGCGATTTGCCGAAGCGAGAGGTCGCGTCCTATGTAGACCCGGGGGTGCTCCTGGGATGCTCGTCTGTCAAAGCCCGGCTGTCAGTCCCGAGTCCGGTGCGCCAATGCGGATGCGGCCGGTTCGCTGAATGGCTGATCAAGCTGCGGCGTCGTTGATGATGCCATCGTGAACACGACTCGGAGGCCGCCGTCAGGCCCGGGGTGAGCGGCGACCGCGCCGTGGTGCATCGCGGCGATCGACGCGACGATGGCCAGGCCGAGCCCAAAGCCGTCGCCGGCGGTGCGGTCGTTCAGGCGGTGGAACGGTTCGAACAGGCTGCCGATTGCCTCGGGTGGGATGGAGGGGCCGGTGTTGGCCACAACGACTGTTGGCTGGCCGGCCACCGTGGACGTGCTGACCCACAGGTCTCCGCCTGGGATGTTGTAGCGGAGTGCGTTGTCGACAAGGTTCGCGACGAGGCGTTCCAGGAGTACTGGATCGCCAGATGTGATAGCAGGTTCCAGCGACGCGTGTGGGCGTAGGTCAAGCGGCTCGACCGAGTCCAGGACGTTCTCGGCGATGGTGGCCAGGTCGACGTCCTCGCGGATAGTTAGCCCGCGCTCGTTGCGGGCCAACGTGAGGAGGGCTTCGATGAGTTCTTCGGCGTGGTCGACGTCCTCGCGGATTTCCTGGGCCATGCCGCATAGTTCAGTCTGGGTGGGTGCCGGTTTGGCGAGCACGACGTCGACGGTGGCGCGCATGACCGCCAGTGGGGTCCGTAGTTCGTGGCTGGCGTTGGCGATGAACCGCTCCTGGCTGTCGAACGCGGTCTGCAGCCGGCCGAGCATCTCGTCGAACGTGTCGGCCAGTTCACGCAGTTCATCGCGAGGACCGGTCAATCCGACCCGTGCGGACAGGTTGCGTTCGGAGGCTGCGCGGGCGGCTGCGGCGATCTGGTGGACGGGCCGTAACACCCGTCCGGCGACGATCCAGCCGGCCAAAGCCGCGAGGGCTACCACGACCCCCAGCGTCGTGATCGAGTACTGGACAAGGTGTGACAGTGTCGTGTCGCGCTGGCTCTGCGCGCCCCAGATCTGGTAGGCCGTCACACACTTGTCTCTGAGGATCGGGTCGGCGTCTTTCGTAGCGAGTGCCTCCCTGCACTGTGGCTCGAACTCGTGCCAATCCGGCACTTGAAAGGATGACCGGTCTATTTGCCCGCCTGGCATTCGAGTCGACGTCGAATCGAGCGTGGGCAAGGCGGCGACGAGGACGTAGGTGATGACCACGAGGATGGCTCCGCCAGCGGCGAAGAGGCCGCTGTACAGCAACGTCAGGCGGACCCGGATGGTCGGCTTCGGCCTCGTCACATGCGGTACCCCTTGCCTACGACGGTATCTATCAGCGGCGGCGGACCGAGCTTGCGCCGCAGCCGTAACATCGTCGCCGCGACGATGTTGCTGAACGGATCGACGTGGGTGTCCCAGACGTGTTCGAGCAATTCTTCGGCGCTGACCACGGCACCGTCGGCCGCGACAAGCATTTCCAGTACCCCGAACTCCTTGCGGGTCAGCGACAGCGCGTGATTGCCGCGGCTGGCGCGGTGTCGGGCACGGTCGACGGAGAGATCGCCGCAGCGCATGATCGGTGGTGCGGAGGGGGTGCGCCGACACAGTGCGCGGACCCGCGCGACCAGTTCGTGGAAGGCGAACGGCTTGCCGAGATAGTCGTCGGCACCCAGTTCAAGGCCGTCGACCCGGTCGTCGACGCCGGCGGCGGCGGTGAGCATGAGAATCCGAGGTCCGTCCGTAGCGGCGGCCAGCGACCGGCACACCTGGTCGCCGTGGACTGCGGGCAGATCCCGGTCGAGCACGATCACGTCGTACGCCGAGTGGTCGGCCTGGGCCAGCGCGGCCGCACCGTCGTGGACGACGTCCACCGCCATCCCGGCATCGCGTAGCCCCTGGGCGATCCGGTTGGCCAGTCTCGTGTGGTCCTCAGCCACCAGCACTCGCATGGCCCTCATTGTGCGCCGCTGGGCATGATACTGGTATGACATCGGCGGTGATGCTGGTGTCACCGCCGAGGGCGTAGACCTAGCGGCGTGAAACGAATCCTCGTGGTACCGGTCCTGCTGGTTGCGTTCGCGGCGACGGCGTGCAGCGCGAACTCCGACGGCGGGCCATCACCGAACGGCGGCCCGTCACCGAGCGCCGCCGGTTCGTTCCAACAATTTGCCGGATGCATGCGTGAGCATGGTCAGAACGTGCCCGACCCCGATCCCAACTCCGGCAACGTGGCGTTGACGCCACCGGCCGGTGCCAATCGCAGCGCGTGGGATTCGGCGATGGGCGCTTGCCGGCAGTTCATGTCCGGCGGCGGGGCACCGGGCGCTGGGAACCCGGAAGAGTTAGAGGGCATGCGGGCGTACGCCGTGTGCATGCGCGAGCATGGCGTCGAGATGACTGATCCCGACCCGGGCACCGGTAAGAGTCAGTTCGGGGGCCGGTTCGCCAACGCGGGCAAGGATCAGATCCTCAGCGATCCGACCTACAAGGCGGCGGACGGGGCCTGCAAGGACAGGCTGACCAGCGGCGGGGCGCCGAAGGGGGGTGGCAAGTGACCCGGCTACGCGCCGCCGTGGTCGCTGGCTCCACCATCCTCGTGGCCATGGCAGTGGTCGCCGTCTCGGTTGGGTTCGGCGGCAGCGGCGCGAACCCGTCATCGGATAGCGCCGCCCCGTCGCTCGCGACGGCCCCGGTCACCCGGACCACCTTGACCCAGACCCAGCAGGTGAACGGGACACTCGGCTACGGCACACCGGTACGGGTCACCGGACGCGGCAACGGAACGATCACTTGGCTGTCTGCCCTTGGTGCCGTTGTCATGCGTGGCCAGCGGGTCTACGAGGTTGACGACCGGCCGGTGTCGTTGTTCTACGGCGGCCATCCATTCTACCGGCCACTGCGCTCCGGCGACTCCGGCGACGATGTCAGAGAGGTCGAAAAGAACCTGGACGCCCTCGGCTACACCGGGTTCACCATCGACACGAAGTACACTGCGGCGACCGCGACCGTGGTGCGCAAGTGGCAGAAGGATCGCAACCTTACCCAGACCGGTGTCTTCGATCCGGCTGCGGTGGTTCTCGCCCCGGCCGCAGTGCGGGTTGCCTCCCTCGACCGGCAACCCGGTGACCCCGCCAACGGCCAGATACTCAGCTACTCCGGTGTCACCCGGGTCGTGCAGATCCCGCTCGACGTGGCCCTCCAAAGCCTGGCCAAGAAGGGCAGCGCTGCCACCGTCATGCTGCCGGATGGGACGAGTGTGGCCGGCGCCGTCACAACGGTAGGGTCGGTGGCCGTCGCGGGCCGCCTTGCCGAGGACCCCGCCACGATCGACCTGACGGTCACCGTCGCCGACCAGTCCAAACTCGGCACCCTCGACAAGGCACCGGTTACGGTCACCCTCGTCTCGGCGACCGTCCAAAACGTGCTCACCGTGCCCGTAGCGGCACTCGTCGCGCTCGCCGACGGTGGCACCGGCGTCCAATTGGTGACCGATTCGACGGACGACTACGTGACCGTACAGCTCGGCATGTTCGCGAACGGCCGCGTACAGATCACCGGGGACGGAATCGTCGAGGGCACGCTGGTTGGGGTTCCTTCATGATCACACTTGATCGGGTCGGGAAGTCGTACCCGGGAGGTGTCATCGCGCTTCGCGATGTGTCGCTGACAATCGAGCCCGGTGAGCTGGTTGGCATCGTCGGGCCGTCCGGTTCTGGGAAGTCGACGATGCTGCACATGATGGGGGCGCTGGACCTGCCCACGACCGGCTCGGTGACGATCGACCGCCGAGACGTGTCACGCCTGTCCGATCGGAAGTTGTCCGCGCTACGCGGGCGCACCATTGGTTTCGTCTTCCAGCAGTTCCACCTCGCCGCAGGGGTACCAGCGGTCGACAACGTGGCGGATGGCTTGCTGTATGCGGGCGTCGGGCTGCGCGTGCGGCGGCGCCATGCGGCGGAAGCCCTCCGCCGGGTGGGGCTTGGTCATCGCCTGACCCACAAACCACACGAACTCTCCGGCGGTGAAAGGCAGCGGGTCGCCATCGCCCGGGCGATCCTGGGTGATCCCCCCTTGTTACTGGCAGATGAGCCGACCGGAAACCTCGATTCCGAGTCCGGGACATCCGTGCTGCAACTGCTGCGCGAACTGCACTCCGGCGGTACCACCGTCGTGCTCATCACCCACGACCGCGACATCGCCGCACGCCTGCCGCGGCGCGTGGAAATCCGGGATGGGCAGGTGACGACGTGATGGCGCCATCTCGCCTACTGCCTCGCGACATCGCTCGGGTCGGTGCCGCCGGCCTGCGAACCCGCCCGCTTCGGGCGGTCCTCGCCGCGCTGGGCATCGCGATCGGTATCGCCGCCATGGTCTGCGTCGTGGGTATAGCAAGCTCCAGCCGCGCACACATCGACCAGCAACTCGCCCAGCTCGGTACCAACCTTCTCAAGGTCAGCCCGGGCGAGACCGTTCTCGGTGACCAAGCGCACCTGCCCATCGACGCGGTCGCGATGGTCGGCCGGATTCCCGAGGTCAGATCGGCGACGGCGACGGCGAAGACCGACGCCCACGTGTATCGCAGCGAACATGTGCCGCCGGCCCAGACGGGCAGCATTGCCGTGCTGGCCGCGCGAACCGATCTGCTCGACACCGTCCACGCTCGGGTGGCCCGCGGAACCTGGCTCAACTCGGCAACCGCGGCCTACCCGGCCGTCGTGCTCGGCTCGACCGCAGCGAAGCGACTTGGTATCGCCGCGCCCACCCCGGAGGTCAAGGTGTGGCTGAACCGCCAATGGTTCACCGTGGTCGGTGTGCTCAACGAGGTACCCCTTGCGCCCGAACTGGACAACGCCGCGCTGATCGGCTGGCAGGTGGCGGTCTCCCAGCTGCGCTTCGACGGGTATCCGACGACCATATACACCCGCACCCGCGACGACGCCGTTGTGTCGGTACAAGCGATTCTGGCCAGGACGGCGAATCCCGAGCACCCGAACGAGGTAAAGACGTCGCGACCATCGGATGCGCTCGCCGCGAAGGAGGCAACCGACACGACACTGTCGGGACTGTTGCTCGGACTTGGCGCCGTTGCCCTGCTGGTCGGCGGCGTCGGCGTGGCTAACACCATGGTGATCTCGGTATTGGAGCGACGCTCCGAAATCGGCCTACGCAGGGCCTTGGGCGCAACCAGAGAACATATCCGTCTGCAGTTCCTCACCGAGTCGCAACTGCTGTCGGCGCTCGGCGGCGTCGGCGGAGCGCTGATAGGCATCGTGGTCACCAGCGGCTACGCCGGCTACCAGGACTGGCCCACGGTGGTGCCAGCCTGGGCCACCGGTGGCGGAGTCCTCGCCACGCTGCTCATCGGCGGCTGCGCCGGCATCTACCCCGCGTGGAGGGCAGCCCGCCTCTCGCCCACAGAAGCACTCGGCACGCTGTAACGGGGAGCCTTGGCCGATGCGCAAGCACCAGCCTCGGGTCGGGCACCGTTCATATCTCATGGCGCCGGGAATCGGCAGGTGTCTCAGCTCGAGCCGGACGCTGAACCTCGGGTCGGCCAGGACATCGCGCACCAGAGCGTGGGTGGTTGCCAGCCACCCCACATGCCCGTCCGGGTAGCTCAACCGGCTCAGCGGACGCTGCTCGCGCAGCTCGGCCAGCCCGTCGGGCGGGTCGAATGGACGGTCCGCCAGCCGCGTGGTCGGCAGTGCTGGGATCACGTCGGTCTCCTTCCACACGCTTCGTTCGCGATGCGCGAAACGTTAGGAGTACCTTTCGACGAGCTGCAACCGGCAGTTCCTGTCACACCAGGTAGAACCGGATGTCGGTCGTGCAATGATATTGCGGGTGAACGCACTGACGGGTGCCGTCGGTTGAGGCGGCGAACGGTAGGACTGGATGCCGGGAGGTCGGCTGACCCATGAGGAACGCCAGCGCGTCGCCGCCGGACTGGCGACCGGGTTCAGCTACGCCGAGATCGCCCGCCAGCTGGGTCGGCCCGGGTCGACCATCAGCCGCGAGGTGGCGCGCAACGGCGGCGCCCGCCGCTATCGGGCTAACCAGGCACAGCAGGGCCACCATCCGGATCCCGCCGTGGCCGAGCAGCCGAGCCTCAACCCCGAGCAGCAACCGCCGTTGCCGCTCATTCAGATGAGGCAACAGCGCGTCAAGCCGCACCGCGAGCTGAGTACGCAGACCATCCAGAACTGCCACGCCAGTCCAACGAGGACACGGCTGGAAAGCAGCAGGTTGTTTCTTGACGGCT
>NZ_BONX01000084.1 GCF_016862935.1 Plantactinospora mayteni | reverse complement strand
AGGGTCCGGGATAAGAACGGTAACCCCCTAGGTAGCTCCTTCCAGCACTCGGCACCCCGACACCCGTTGTCTGTGTGGCCACGACCATCTACCCGCATCGTCTCGGTTGTGGCCGAGGTGGCGGCGCGCCGGTCCGTTGAACTCGCCGCAGGAGCTGGAGCATTATGTCGAAGACGATCTGGTCGCTGGGGCGGAGATGGTAGCCGAGCGGATGTGCCGGATCAGGCCTCCCCGGTGATCACAGAGCGAAGCAACTCGATGATCAACCAGGGCCCGTACCCCTTCTGCTGCCGAAGTTCCCCTGCCCCTATCTGCGTGGCCTCTAACACCAAGTCATGTAAAAGATCTCAATTTGCGCGACACTAGGAACCGCTCAGGGCTGGCTCGTTCCAGTCGATGTGGTGCTCATAGATCCACCGACTCGGATCGTTGCCGGTACGCGCCGTCCGCTTCAGTGCCATGGCCATGATCAGATCACGCGGCATCCGGGCGATCGGGCCGAGCGCCTTCCAGTCGCCGGTCCGCTTGCCCTGCTCGACGACGCGTTCCACCCGCTCGCGCCGCAGCCGTGCGTGCCCGCCGAACCCGACGGTGATGTCCGGGCTGTCCCGCAGGCACTTGGCCAGTACGACACTGTCCTCGATGGCCATGGCCGCGCCCTGCCCGATCGAGGGGGCGGTGGCGTGGGCCGCGTCCCCGATGATGATCATCCGGTCGTTGTGCCACTTCGGCACGGCGGGGAGGTCATAGGTGTTCCAACCCGGGAAGATCGTCTCGCTCGCCGCGACAATGCCCAGCGCGGGCCCGCGGTCGTGCCGGAACTGGTCGATCAGCCAGGCGCGCCATTCCTCCGGGCCGATCGCGGCCAGTTCGGCCGGGGTGGGCTCAACCGCCCGCGCTGGATTCGCCGCCCACCACACCTCGCCGTTGGGATGGGCGGTGTAGGCGAAGAAGCACCGCTTGCCGAAGATCGCGTTCATCACGCCCGGCTCGAAGCCGGCCGAGACGCCGTGCGCGTAACCGCCCGTGGTCAGCAGCCCGGTGTAGCGCACCCGCGGCGCGGACGGGTCGATGATCTCGCGGGTACGCGACCGCAGGCCATCCGCGCCGATCAGCAGGTCGCCTTCGGCCGTGGAGCCGTCGGCGAACCTCGCCAGCACGCCGTCGCCGGTGCACTCGGCGTCGACGAGCCGCTTGCCGTACTCGATGTGTACGCCACACCGGACGGCCCGCTCGCGGAGGGCTTGGTATAGCTCGGCCCGCTTGATGGTCCGGCTCACCGTGCCGTCCGGTAGGGCCGCGCCGAAGGGCAGTTCGCCGAGCTTGCGGCCGGAGCCGCTGGTGATCGTCATTCTCGGCGTGCCGAAGCCGAGGTCACGGACGTCGAAATCCAGGGCGCGCAACGCGTCCAGTGCGTTCACCGCAAGGGTCAGGAAGGCGCCGACGTTGTCCGCAGTCCGGTCGTACGCCTCGTAGACAACCGACCCGATCCCCGCCTTGCGTAGGGCGATCGCACTCAGCGTACCGGAGATGCCGCCGCCGACGATCAATGCTGTGTATGTCATACATGCAGTGTATGACATACACTTGACGTGCTGGCAAGGTGAGCGCGAATGTAGGGAGGATGAACGAGAAGCTGCCGCCCGGGCTCGACCTGCTCTGGGAACGACTTGACGCGCCGACGTCGGAACCGAAGCCGGGGTTGAGCCTGTCTCGCATCGTGCACGCGGCGGTGGAGTTGGCCGACGCCGGCGGTCTCGACGCGGTGTCGATGGGCAGGATCGCCGAGCGGCTGGGCTTCACCACCATGTCGCTCTACCGGCATGTCAAGAGCAAGCACGAGGTGCTGCTGCTGATGCTGGACGCGGTCGCGACCGTGCCCGCGGAACTCGACGAACCCTGCGCCGACTGGCGACTCGGCCTCCAACGCTGGTGCCGGACACAGTGGGCGATGCTGCACACCCACTCCTGGGTCACACACCTCCCCATCGCCGGGCCGCCGATCACGCCCAACCAACTGGCGTGGACCGATCGCGCCCTGGCCGTGCTACGCGACACCGGACTCACTGAAAGAGACAAGGCCGGCGTGGTGCTGCTGATCGCCAACTACCTGCTCAGCGCCGCGCGACTGAGCACCGAACTAGGCCCGGCCGCCTCCGGAGAGTCGGTCGCCGCGTACAGCACATTGCTCGGCGACCTTGTCGACGTGCGGCGGTTTCCGGCGCTGCGTACGGCGATCGACGCCGGCGCGTTCGACTATCCGCCGGACGCCACGGAGCAGGAACGGCGGTTCGACTACTCCTTCGGCCTCGACCGGATCCTCGACGGGGTGGCCGCCCTCATCCGGCAGCATGCCGGTTGACCGTCCACCAGACACTTCCCTGGGCTCGCGTGCCTGACCAAAGGTTCACCTGATAATCGTGTGGGGAGCGGGATGCCGAGGACAGCGGCCCACCCCACCGCCGCACGGACCCCGACCGCAAGATCGTGGAGATTCTTCCTCCGCGGGCTGGCCCGGTGTGGCGGGGCTGAGAACATTGTGCACCAGCTCGCGTAAGCCGGCCTCGGCGTCGATGTCGGGGTGGTTGCGAAGGTGCTCGATCAGGTCGCTGCGCACGGCGGCGATCAGCGCGTGGGCCAGGAAGTCCGCGTTGGCGGTGCCGCGTGCCTGGGCGACGAGGTCGGCGAGTTGGGCGTGCAGTTGGTCGTAGCTGTCGTTCTCGTAGGGGCTGCCGAAGCCCTCCCGTTCCAGGGCGACGGCGAACGCATTGTAGTTGCCTTGTCCAAGATCGCTTAGAGTCGAAATCCAGATTCTAGGCGTGGAATCCCTCCGGGGTCGCTGGCATCCGAGCGCCCACGGAGCACCCATGACCGCGTCAGCTGTCCCGTTGTCTCCGTCGGTGGAACGGCCGTGGCTGCGATCGTCGGCGCCCGGCACGCGCCGCTTGCTGTGTGTCATGCCATCCGCCTGCGTCCCGCCGTAGCGTCACCGACCCCGAGCTGGCCGCCGACATTCGGGCGGTATACGCCGAGCTGGCCGATCGGCGGCGGCGGGTGGACGGCTGGCCGCGCGAGCACTGGGAGCGCGCGGCGTACGCGGCGCTGCGCGACGGCCGTGACGTTCTGGCGGGCTTGCCGGATGATGTGTCGCTGACGGTGCTGGTGGAAGCGGTCAGCCTGGTACTTAACCAGCGGCGGCCGGACCAGCCCGCACAGGCGCGGGCGGTCGCCGAGGCCGTGCAGCTGCCGGAGCCACAACGGGGACCGGCCCGGCAGGGCCGGTGACAAGACTTCGACCCCCGCGACCCCCGCGACGCTGACTGACCGCAATGGAGACCGACCCCGTGGGGCCGGTGACGCTACCGTGATCAGTCCAGACCCGGGGAGGTGGATTCGACCGCAATGGGGACCGGCCCCGTAGAGCCGGTGACGCCACGGTCGCGCCTCCCCGGGCGACGATCCGTCCGGAGGTGTCCCGGTCAGGACTCGCGGGTGCGACATTAGGTTCGATGCCGCGACCCGCAGCGCCTGGCCGGGACTCCAGCGGTCGAGTTCCGCCTACCTCCGCCAGTTGTTACGAGGGTCGGTGGTAGACCTTCACATCGGCGAGGAAGACCAGGCCACTATTCCGAATCCAGGTATATAGGTTAATTTCTATTTTTCGGATGCCGCCTACCACGTTTGAGGCGTCCAACGTGAATCCGTAGCCGTATCGATCACCGCCGCACTGGTAGACGTTGTCACCTGGGCGGGCGGCACGGGCAACCTGCCTGTCGTGTTGGTCGTACGCGGTGAACACAACCGCTGCGCATTCGCCCTGCGCCGGTGCGCCCCACACTCCGCCGCCTACCTGGACCGAGCGGTTGTACCAGACGAAGGTGCCCTCAGCCTTTGTGTAGTTGTCATAGGCGCCAAAGAATGTTCTCGGGTACGCGGCCTGAGCCGGGGCGGCGGTCACTGCGATGCCCGCAACCGTTGCCAAGACGGCGGTTACGATCATGAGCCATGTCCGGTGGATGTGCCGGCGCTGACTTCCCGGGCCCGCCGGGTGCGGCTGGCTGCCGGTGTCCAGCGTCACCGCGCTGTTCGCGGCGATGTCGCCGAACGTCCTCTTGGGTGCGGTCAACGTTCCCTCCTCGATATCGTGGGCCGGAGTGCCCGTACATCCGTGGGTCTAGGCGGCGTCCTGGTACCACTCCTGCATTCTGTAATAGGCGTTGCATGTCGTTGCGTGGATGCCCAGGTAGACGCCGTTGACGTACTGGTTCTCGACGCACCAGCGTCGTTCGAGGTAGCTTTCCAGGCGATACGCCACTTTGTTGTCTGTCCATTGTTGTTGGGTCATTCCTGGCCCGGCTTCGTACGTGCAGGGCTTGGTGCGCAGTGGGGTATAGTAGTCGTTGAAATCGAGGCACTGCCCAGAGGCGACGTTGACGAGACCGAGGCCCCATCGGCCGCCAAACGTCCATGCCTGACTGCTACTTCCAGCACACGGCCGGCCATCGATCCAGTAGTAGGGGATGCCATCGACATCGCCGCTTCGGACGGCGGTCATGCACTTGTGGTCGAGGCCGTTCTTGATGACGAACCGTACGGCGGCCACCGTTAAGGCGGGCGGATCGGAATACGTCACACAACCGTCACGGCCGCAACGGTCGCGCTTGATCGCGGTGTGCCACGTGCCCTCTTGGCGGTAGTCCACCTTGGCCCAGATCGCGTCGATCCCTCCGATCACGTCGATACTGAGTCTGATAGAGAAGGAGGTGTCGGTACCTGGACACGCCTCGGGACTGACCCCTGCGTCCGTTAGCTCATAGTCGGACATCGCGGTGAAGGACGCCCGACGACATTCCGACACCGCGTGCACGACACCGTCGACATCGGCGGACCGGTTGTACCAGGTGATCGTGCCGCGGATATAGCTGGCTCCGTAGGTGACGTAGAAGTCGCTAGCTGTCGCTGCGGTGTTGGCGGCAGCCGGCGCTCCAGCCAGAGCGGCCAATAACAGTGCCACCACTGCGGCTGTCACTGTACGCCGCATTTCGCCCCCTTTCACTCCTGCCTGGCTTTCGTTCCCGCGTCCTGCCATGATCTGGCGAATAGTCGGTTACCACCTCAATGCCGAACGGGCGGGTTTGGGTCCAGTCGCCGACGCGACATTCGCCTGCTCGGCGAGCAGGGTCGGCCGGGCCGAGCGTCTGTGACCACACTGGCAAAGAGCCCTGCACGGGTGCTGACGTCTCGCTGACACGCGGCGTCAGCGAACAGGAAAGGGAGTGCAAGACGCCCTACACAGCCTTCGTCACCACCTCGCCGCCGCCAGGCGGCAACGGCTTCGCTACCACATCCGGCACACCGCAGCCTGCGACTGGACCGTGGAGCGGTGCCCGCGGTGCCCACCACTCTGCAGCGCTTTCCGACGGAGCAGCCGGGTCAGTCCGGATGGCTGCCCCGACTGGCCCCTCCTACGCGGCTGAGCGGTCCGGATGAGCGGAGAGTCACTTCGCCGCAGCCGTCGGGCCGGGCTCCCGGTCGGGCCGCTGCGGTAGGAAGTCGCCCCGACATGGTCCTGGATGGCGCCTGACCCCCACAATCGGACTCGCTCGACTGCCGATTGGATGGGGATGGCCATGAACCTCGGCTCGGTCACCGGACTGTGGGACGTCGGTTCGTCCATGTTCCTGCCGCTCTACCTCGGGTCGGCGGTGGTGCTGTTGGTGGCCGCCGTCGTGCACCGACATCGGCTCCTCGCCGGCCGGTCGTCGGTACCCGGATCGGCCGTCACCGCTCAACAGGCCGCATACCTGACCGGCGGCGGCAGACTGGCGATCTACGCCTCGCTGGCCGCACTGCACGTCGGCGGTTGTGTCGCGGTCGCGCCGGCGTCGGGTGGCCGGCTCGTCGTCACCGGGGCGCTGCCGGCCGGTGCGACCGCCCTCGACGTGGCCATTCATCAGGCCGCTGGGCTGGGCTGGCCGGCCGATCGACTGGGCGAGCACGACCGGGTGGCGGCGGAACTGGCGATGCTGCGTACCGGTCTGGAGCGCGCCGGGCTGTTGCCGACCGACCGCGTACGGTGGACCATCCGTGGCTGGGCCCACCTGATGCAGGTGGTGGTGATCGTCGGCGTGTTCTGGTTCTTCACGCAGTCGTCGGACGGCGGCTTCCACCTGCTGCTGCCGATCATCGCGCTGAGCACGGCCGTCACCATCCTGCTTCGGCGGCCGAAGACCTGGCGGACCCGGGCCGGCGACCGGGCGCTCGCGAACCTGCGGGCGGGGCAGGCGCACCTGGACCCGGCTCAGAACCCTTCCTGGCGCGTCTATGGACCGGGCGGCGCCGCGATGGGCGTCGGGGTGTTCGGCTCCGGGGCGCTCTGGGCGGCGGACCCGGGTTTCGCCTCGGACTGCGGGATCCCGAACCAACTGGACTCCTCCTCGACGTCCGGCGGCGGCCCGGGTGGCGGCACCTGTGCGGGCTCGTCCACCGGTTCCTCGTCGTGCGGTTCCTCGTCATGCGGGTCCTCCTCCAGCTCGTCATCCTGTGGCAGCAGCGGGTGACGAACCCAGGCGGTTGATCGATCCGTACGACTGACCCGTCCCGCGCGGGGTGAACGAGCCATCCCGGTCACGCGGCACGTCGAGCTCGACCTGCCCGGCCCCGGTCACCACCATCTTGGACCGCCGGCCGTTACGGGCGTTGCCATCTCGACGAGCGTCGCGTTCGTGCTTGCCATAGCCGAGATGGGAATCCATCTCGCCCTCCAACGCGGCTTCCAGCACACGCTTGGTCAACTGCCGCAACAGCCCACCCACGCCGACCAGGCTCACACCCCGCGCCCGAGCCTGCCCGGCCAACCGGGCGATCAGGTCATCATCGATCACGTCAGACTCAACCGCAGCGCCCACCGACGCGTCGCTGTCTACTGCCGTCGTCACTGCCATCAGGTGTCCTCTTTACTCCGAGTTACACCGTTATTTGTACAGTCCCGCACCGGGGCAGCAGCCAGAGGCCGGCGGTCATCGGGGTCAGTTCTTCGATGGTCTGCAGGCGCTCCGGCCAGGTCTCGGCTCCGCAGTCAACGCACCCGGGCCAACTCGCCCGCCCACGACCACCTTGCCGACCCCGACGGTCAAGGCACACGGCGGTTGGCTCTCCCCGTCCCAGCGGCACCGCAACTGCCGGTCAGCTCCTGAATGTAGTTCAGGAGCTGACCGGCAGCGCTGGCCGCATCGCCCATCTTGTCGATGACCCTGGCTGACGCCGGGCGCGGCGGCCCGCCGATCGCAGCTCCGCCCTATCCTGCCGCTTTCACGAATGATCTCCACGGTTACGGCATCTCGCGTACCTCACCGTCCTTGTCAATCGCGAGCACCTGTATCCCTGCGCCCATGTAGACGGGTTCTCCCGTCCTCCCTGGCGGGTGCGACTCCGCGAGCACTCTGGCAACTCCGTGGCTGTAGGGCCCGCCCCCGGAGGCCATCCCGAAGCCCTTCCGAATGCACCCGACCAGTGGTCCCGCAGGTCGTCCGCGTGGGTGCCGTGTCGGTCAGGCCAGGCGGTAGGCGTTGAGGATGGTCTGCTCCACAGTGTTACCAGCGGCGTCGGTCGCGGTTGCACGCAACGACACCAGACCTGGCCCGGCTGGATGCCTCACCAGTGCCACCCGCCGATCAGCCGGGCCGGTGACTGGCACCAGTTGCCATGTCGCGCCGGCGTCGTACGAGACCTCCACGGTGAGTGAACGCACGGCCGTACCAGGTGCGCCCCGCTCGACGTGCACCGGCATCGCCACGACCCGACCGCTCGGCGCCCGGCTGTGCAGATCCACCCACGGCGCGAATCGCACCGACAAGAGTGGCAGCTTTTCGAACTCGCCGTTCACCGGCGCGGAGGAGAAGGTCCAGGCCGCCGAGGTTCTCGTGGCGAGCTCGGTGAAGTCCCGCTCGGCCTGGGCCGTCAGCCGGAAGCCGGCCGTGCCGGCGGGCACGGTGAACTCGTTTCCGTCGAGCCGGTCGGACTCGCCGACCAGGTGGCCGTCGCGGTACAGCGCCACGTGCGCCCGCTGGTAGGCCGAGGTCCCCTCGCGCCCGCCGGCGGCATCACCGTAGAGGGTCGGGCGGGCCTTGATCGTGTCGCCGCCACGCCGCACCTGCGGGTCCGGCCAGAACGGTCCGAGGTTCCAGCGCTCGACGTATCGCTGTCCGGGCTGGTAGGTGGTCGGCGACTGGGCCTGGCTGGTAAGATCTTCCCGGTTCCACGGGTCCGGATCCTCGCTCGGCGCGTACTCTGTGAAATCGTTGGCCCACTGAGCCGTTCCGGCGTAGCGTTCGATGCGGGTAAATGGCGTGGTGATGTATTCGATCGGAGAGCTGATCCGGAACAACGGCAGCTCCGCCACCATGGATTTGGTCGCGTGCCGCCCCGGTGCCACGGCGCCGTGCTCGGCCCGGACGGTGCTCAGCTCCGCCTCGGTCACCCGCTTACGGAATCCGGTGACGAGCCTCCCCCGCTGCTGCCACGAGCCTGCGTAGACCATCGGGCTGTCGGTGACGGTCCCGAGCGGGCCGGGCCGGGCAAAGAAAGCGCTCACGGCGGTGTCCAGTTGGTCGTCCGGCACGGCCGGCCCGTCGTGGGCGGCGAATAGTGCGGTCACGTCCGGGCTGCCGTGGGCGCTGGTGAGGTCGCCGCTGCCCATGCTGCGCCGAAAGCTCACGAAGACGCCCAACCCGACCGCTGCGGGGTCGGGCACGGTCACCGAGATCGGCCTTGTGGCGGCGGCGTCGATCTCCAGTCGCGCGTCCGTCCCGACGGTCAGCTCCGGATTGACGATGACGCTCGTGGCCGGGACGTCCTTGCCCGGCCGTGAGGTGTGTACCACCGACTCCGCGACGTACCGCCCCTTCGGCAGCCGGGTCGTCGCGGTGCCGTCGGGCCCCGGTGTGACGAACGCGAACGCGTTCCAGTCATCGATGCCGACCAGCAACGTGCTGGCGTCAACGGTGGCGGCACCATCGCGGTTGCGGAACACGAACGTAAGATCGTGCTGCTCGGCGGCCGCTGCTCGGCGGGGCTCCACCGGCGGTGGCCCGTCCAGCATCACCGTGCGGACCCCGGCGCGCAACTGGCGACTGCCCAGCCGGGCACCGCTCGCCGCCGCCGACGGCTCGGTCAGCTCCGCCCACCGCCCTGCAGGCTCCGCCGTGGTGACGGGTTCCCGCCGGGTGCCGGCACCGTCGCGGGTCACCAGCAGCGAGGTACTCGTCCCCTGTTCGAGCAGCGTCGTCACATCGAACAGCCGTAGGTCGAGCTTGCCGGAGGCGACCAGCACCTGCGCGTCGTTCGGGATGACGAACTGGCGGCCGCCCACCGACACGCTCCGGTACGACATCTGCTCCCGACCCGGCGCCGCACGGAACTCGTATCGCCGCCGAGCCGGGTCCGCGACGACCCGGTCACCGGTAACCAACGTGACCGCCCGGGGGCCGTCGGTGCCGGTCGGCGCCGCCGACACCGTCGATGCGAACGGCCACCCGTCCGCCTCGTCGGCGAGGGCTGACACCCCGCCCCCGGCAACGACCATCACCGCCGCGACGGCCAACGCCAGGCGCTCCCATCTCCGCAGTACCCGTCTCACCATGAATGACCTTTCACCAGACGAGCTCTTGCTCATCTCTCAGTTGGCTGACGCCTCCTACATGTCGCCAGAAGGTGTGGGATTTCCGGCCTAAACGAAATTGGGTCAGGTCGCAGCCCCTCTGGTGCGCGCCGCCGGACCGGTAGTGCCAGGCCGGCAGTGCCGCTGCACATGGAAGCGGGTGGGTGCCCACGTTGGCCATGGGTCCCCACCCGCTCGTCCAAAGAGCATCGATCTTGGTCGCAATTGTGACCGCAAGCGGAAGAGCGTCAGTTCCCTCCGCCGCTCGATGATCCGCCGCTGGACACGCCGGACCTGCCAGGCGTGGGTGTCTCGGGTGCGACGCGGACCGGGTCTTGAAGGGTTTCGCCTGGCCGTGCCGCCCGGCCCACTTTGTATCGGACCTTGCCGGTCGTTTCCACGGAAATGCGGATTACCATCGTGCAGCTCCCAGGCTCCAGCGCGCAGTCCACCGGCTCCGGGCCGGAGCTGACCAGATCGGTGGAGACCTCGACGGAACCTGCCCCGTCCGCACCCGTGCTCGTTTCGATCAGTTGGCCGACCAGCTTCGGGGAGACCGGAACCAGTTCGATGTCGACGTCCTGACCGACCGCCCGGAACGCCTCGACATACAGGGCGTCCCGACTGTGTCTCCACAAGATCCGGGAGGGTTCAGGCATCTTCCCACAGGTCTCGCCACTCGGAGTCGTCACCGAGGACTCGGGCCAAGGCACACAATGCCAGAGGAGGGATGTCGTGGGGAATGTCGAGCGTGCCGCCCTCCAGTAGGAAGTCCGGTGCGTATGGCGTGACCAGCGGTTCCCCGCCCGGCAGTTGGGAGGCGACCACGGCGGTCGCAGCGATTGCCCGGTCCGCAAGCCTGTTGGAAAGGTATTCATCCGCGTTGTCCCGACGGCGCTCAACGTGGCCCGTGCGAGCGGCAGCCGCTGGCCCTCGGCAGCATCGTGCAGATCGCCGCACCAGTCGGCCGCGGTATCGTTGTCGAACGGCCCGACGTCCCACGTACCCATACATGCCGTCCGGCATCTCGCGGTAATGACTGCGGTGATCAGGGATGGTGCTGGCGCAAGGCCCCACCTGTCGACTTTGGCTCTGGCTCGGCGATCGGCGACGCGACGGAGCCCGGAACCTGCTGCTTCTCGCGAACCGTCGCTGACGTCCGGCGTCATCGATGCGTAAGCGAGCGTGCAGAGCAGCCCGCGACAGCGGTCCGGATACGCCGCGACACGCGTTCTGACCTACCCGGCAATTAGGACGACGATGCAGCCACCGGGATCCCTGCGGCGGGCATCCGGCAGCCGTGCATGAGCGTCATGGGTCACCGCTGAAGTTGGGTGTGAGCGCGATCGTGACCTGACGGTGTCTATCCTTTGTGAAGTACGACCAGGATTGATAGGCAAGTGGTCCCGGGGTGGGATCTCACTCAGCTCGTCGCGGTCGGCCGTCGCCCGTATCCTGTCCGGCGTGGACGGGTCTGTCGATTACGGACGGTTTGCTGGTCGGCTGCGCCAGGCCGCAGCGCGGGGCCGGGCGTCGATGTGGGAACTGCTTCGCGACTTCCAGCGGGAATGGGGCTATGACGAGCCGGGCGGGGAGCCCGAGTGGCCGCGTGAGCAGCAGGACGAGCACCGGGCCGCCTTCACGGCGGAGCGGCGCGGCGAGGCGGACCCGGAGGGCCCGCTGACCGGAGTTGACGAGTCGCTGCCCGTTCCCGCAGCGCTGGACGAGTGGTGGCAGCTTTCGTTCAACTCTTTCGTCTACCGGCCGCGGCTGTACTTCACCAATCCGGTATGGCCGCCCACGGTGCGGCCCGATCCGTCCGGGTACGGCCCCTCCGATGGGCTGCCGGAGGATAATCCGTTCCTCGGTCCCGGCGACGACCTGCGGGTCTGCGTCTTCAAGACGGAGTATCAGGTCTGCAACGAGTGGGGTTACCTCGCTGCCGAGGCGACGCGGCCCGATCCCCGGGTACTGGTCAGCACCGAGGACGGCTGGCAGCTCCAATCCCGGTCGATCTCGGAGTTCTTTCTCCAGTTGGCTGTGGAACGGCTTCCCGGGCACTACGGCTGGACCGTGCGGCTCCACCAGGATGATCTCGAAGAGGACCCGGAGATCATCCCTCGGCTCCGGGCCGCGTACCCGGAAATGGGCCTGCTGCCGTGGCGGGAATTGAGGATGGACGGCCTCGCCTACGGTGCACCGGACGCGATCGTCGACTACTCGCAGTCGGGTGAGGCGGACTTCCCACTGGTGATCCAGGCCCGCACCTACGCGGCGGCGGTCCGGGTGGCCACCACCCTTGGGGTGAACCTGCGGGAGGGCATGATCGAGTCGCCGCGTGGAGGTCCCGCCATGGGGCAGCTCCGTGACGTCGGACCGGTCTCCCTTGCCGAAGGCGACGCCGATGCCCGCGGGCGCTGGGAGGTGGTGTCGGTTCAACCGGCTACTTCCGCCGAGCTGGCCAGCGCGGCGGTGCCCGCCGGGCGGTCCTTCCCCGACGACGTACCCGGGTGGAGCGTGCTGGCGTTCGACCGGTCCGGGTCGACCGTCGTCGTCGGCGACGCGTCCGGCCGGGTCCATGTCCGGGTGGACGGGATGGAGCCGCGCAGCCGGGCCATCCATGACGCCCCGGTGACTGCGGTCGCCTGTCTTCGGCTCGACAACGGCAGGACGGCGGTGGTGTCCGGCGACGCCAGCGGCATCGTCCGGATGTGGGACCTGGACATCGAGCCGCTCGAGGTCCCGTACGCCGCCCGCGAGGGCTCCGCGGTCGGCGCGCTGAGCATCGCGCCGCTGCTGACCGGCCCGGGGTTAGCCGTGGCCTGGACCAATGGCCTGGTCCAGGTCCGGGACGCGCGTTCCGGGCTGACCTCGGACGATCTGTGGCTCGGTACCGGGATCAGCGCCCTGTCCCTGCGGCCGGACGCTTCACTCCTGCTGACCGCGCAGGACGCGATGACGACGGTGCGGCTGGACCTGGCACGGCTGTGGCCGCAGCGGGAACTGCGACTGCGCATGGACGAGGTCGACTGGGAGTCCCTGCTGACGGCACGCGGCAGCGCCGAAGCCCTTCCCGACCTGATCCTCCAGGCGGCCTCGGCCGATACCAGCGAAGCCAGGAGCGCGGTGGAGGAACTCCGTCAGACCCTGCACGACCGGGGGCGTGTCGCTCAGGCCGCGGCGGTCGCGGTGCCGTTCCTGGTCGAGTTGGCGGCTGACCCCGCCAACCGGGTACGGAACCGGGTCGTCCCGCTGCTCTCCTCGATCGCCTGGGCGCCTGACAACATCACGGACGCTGGCGACGAGGAACTGCGGTGGGCGCGTGAGGGGCGGGCGGCGGTCGAGGCCGCAGTCCCGACCCTGCTCCAACTGCTCGATCACCCGCACTCCGAGATCCGCGTTGGCGCGGCCTGGATACTGGCTGACTTCCCCGAGCGCGTACCGGAGCTCGATCCGGCGTTGCGGGCCCGGTACGCGGCGGAGCCGGACTCCGGTACGGCCGCCGCGCTGGTCCTGACCATCGGCGAGCTTTGGCGTTCAAGTGACGACGCCCCGACCCGCTGGCTACGCGGCGTGCTGGTTGAGGCGCCGAGTCGGGAGGTACGGGCCGCCGCGGCGACGGCACTGCTGTGGTGCGGGGTCGAGGACCTGCCGGACGGGCTCATCCGGGCCTTACAGGAAGAGCTGAACGCACCGAAGTCGGCGCTCGACGACACACTCTGGACCCTCGACACCGATCGGGCCGACCTGCTGACCGGCGCCTTGGAGGCCCACCCCGCGGCGCTGATCGAGCTGACGGCCGCGTCCCTGTTGACCGCTGGTCCCGCCGACCAGGGGTCATTCGCCCGGCGAGCGGGCACCGTCATGCGGGCCTGGCGGGCGGCGCCGGCACGGCTGCTCCCCGCGCTGGCCGGATTGTTCCCTGTCCGGGACAGGGGAATCCGGCAGGTCGTCGTCGACGAGATCGCCCGAGGCGGCCCCGCCGTCGCGGAGCTGCCCGAGGTGGGCGAGGCACTGCTGCCGCTACTCGACGACGACAGCCCGTGGACCGCGGAGCGCGCGCTGGAGGCCCTGGCGCGGGCCGGCGACGCCCGCTGCCTACCCGCGCTCAGGGCGGCGCTGGCGCAGCCGCTGCCCGATCCGACGAGTTGCCTGGCTGGCATGGCGCGGCACGCGGCGGAGTTGGTCGAGCCACTGCACGCGCACCTCGCCAGCATGGAGCGCAGGACCTTGGCCGGCGTGCTCGCTGGGATCCGAACTTGGGGCACGCGGGCGGAACCACTGATCCCGGACCTGATCGGGTTGCTGGAGCGGCGTACATCCGTATCCGAGGTTGCGCTGACCCTCGGCGCTGTCGGTGCCGCCGACGAGCATGGACCGGACGGCAGCCCCGCGACCGTCGTGGTACCGCTGCTGCGCGACCACCTCGGCACGGGAAAGGGTCGGGTTCGTACGAGTGCGGCTTGGGCGTTGTGGCAGATTACCGGAGAGGCCGGAGACGCGCTCCCGGTCCTGGCGGCGACCTTCGTGCCGGTGCTGACCGAGAACGTCGCCCGACGCCTCCTCGCGCTCGGACCGGCGGCGCTGCCCGCCGTCCCGTATCTGGAGCCACTGCTCGACACCCACCACTCCGCCGCCGCGGCCGCCTGTGTGATCTACCGGGTGACCGGAGACCCGGCGCTGCTGCCCCGGGTGGTCGACGCCATCGCCGCCACCGAGCTGGGCATGTTGGCGGTACGTGCCCTGGACGGCCCGGCCGCCGGCGCCGCGACGACCCGGCTGACGGAGATCGTGAACTCGGAGCGGGTCCTCGCGGAGGCCGACGACGAGAATGTCATCGCGGTCGACCGGGCCTACCGCGATCTCGCCGCCGATGCCCTGGCCCGGATCGGTGCGCCAGCCGGGACCCGTTGAACCCACAGAGGAGAGGCCCGTCCTGTCCCCTGCCTCGGTGCAGGGCTGGTAAGGCGGTGGAGCTTGTCGAACTGAGCCAGGAGGGCTGGGTGGCACCGCGCCAGGTGGGTACGACAGGGGCGCCAGCCTGGCTGCTGGGCCCCTGATGAGCCCGGCGCGCATTGTCGAGACATCCGCCGGACCTTGCGCCGGCCCTGTCCCGAGGCGGCGATCGACACGGCGGCGCAGAGCAGGCAGACGAATACGATTTCCGTGAGGAGTCCGGTGACCTCGATCGTCTCGGTGATCGCCGGCGCCGGCACCGGTAGCGAAGGGGCAGCGTCACCGGCTCCGCGCATCCAAGCCCCGACCCCGCAAGCCACCCATGGGTCAACTGCGCGCCGGGGTGTGGGGGTTCCCGACGCACGATCACTCGCATCCCGTCCGGCCAACCGGTCAGGGTGAGCAGACCGGTCAGTTCTGCGACCTGCGCCCCGTCGCGGACTCCACCATCGGCGTTGATCGCCGCCGACCAGGCCGAGATCGGGATCATGGTGATCGCGGTCCGTTCCGCCTCGGTGATGGACCAGCCGATCGAGTGCTCCACCATGCGGTCCCCCTCCCCCGCCTCGCGCGATGAGCCAGTCGAGGACGGCGTGGCTGGCCCCGGCCGAGTCGGCCCGCACCAGTAGATGCCGGCGAAACTTGGCAGGGACCTGCACGAACGCCTCACCCAACACATGCAGGTAATCAGTGGCGGTGTTCGCAGGCTGTCGGCCTCTCTGTCGGTCAGCGGTGGCCGACGACGTTGACCACCTTGCCGTCTGGGTCGCGGACGAAGAAGCGCCGGACGCCCCACCTCTCGTCGGTAATCGGGTGCACGATCTCTGCGCCCGTCGCGCGTACCGCCTCGTAGGCGGCGTCGACGTCATCGACCTCCACGCTGAGGTCCGGGTTCACGGAGGCCGCTGCATCTTTGGTCATGAGGATGACCTGGGCCGTGGGGTTGGACGGCGAGACCAGGTTGACCACCCAGCCCAGGTTCATCTCCTCACGGAAGCCAAGGAACTGGTAGAAGCCGCTGCTCGCGACCGGGTCGGCGGTGATGATATCGGGCACCGCACGGCGAATCGTCATGCCGGATTCTGGCATGCGAAGTACTGGCTCGTACGGATAGTGGGCCCCGCTCACCAGGCGCCAGGACGGACGTGAGGCGCCGCGTCAACACCGAGTTGCGGCATCATTCCTCCACCCCTATGGCATGGGTGGGGCCCCTGATCGACGACCACGTCTGGTACCAGGCGTGGCAGACATTCGACCGCACCACCCCGACCGGCGCCCGGATGCACGCCACCAGCCAGTTCTTCCAACACCTCGGCCAGGACATGGCCCACGCAGCCGAGCACTGGCGACACATGATCGAGTTTCCCCCGCTTTGATGGAGCGGCAGCGCAACGCTCAAACCTGGCCGGATGGGCCAGCAACTACCCCATCGATGGATCGGCCAGCGGGTCGCTCCGGGTACCAGACCTCTTCGATGTTCTCCTGGGTGTCCTCCGGCCGGGAGACCTTGAACACCGACACCATCAGCGTCTCGTTCGAAAGCGGGATGTAGAGGCCGCAGGCGATCAGATTGAGGTATTCACCCCAGTTCAAACCGTCCGGGTCATCGAAGTCCAGGCCCTCCGCGCCGGGCCTTGCCGGATCGATCCCGCACGCCCGCAAAAGCTCGGCCAGATTCCCGCTGACGGTCATCTCGTCCCACCCGTCCGCACTCACGTCCGGCGCTCCGGGGACATGGACCAGGTACTTGCCGTAGGTGAGGGAGAAGTCCATCTCGCACGCGCCGATGATGCGGGCATCAGGGTGCGCCTTGACCTGCCCGTCAAAGACCGGGTCGAGGTTGTAGGAGCAGACTCCATCCTCCCCGAACGCGGGGTCGGTGATCTGCACGACGCCGCCCCAGCAGCCCACGGTGACGTAGTCCAGGTCATCGAAGGTCGTCGGCGAACGGACGTCCCGGCGCGGCACCGGGGCCAACTCCTCCACGCCCGCCACCGTGGGCAACTCGCGCACGATCGCGCGGGCGCGGGCCGAGTCGTGGGCGGGGGCTTGGTCGATGGTGCGGTAGGTGTAGAGGGCCGGGGGCGGGGGGTGCACGCGGGTGATCTGGGTGATGCTGTGGCGGCATTTGGTGGCACGGTCGAGGCTCATGAGGGGCGAGCTTAGGACCGTGCACGAGGTCGTTAACGACCTCGTGCGCGGCTAGTAGACGGCACCATGATCAAGTACGAGCGGCGCTCAGGGCCATCACCCGGCACGTCGACCACTACGCCGCCCAAGCTCGACTTGCTCGGGCGGCGTGAAACTCGCCACAAACCTACAGAAACCCGCGACCGGAGATTGCTAGGCGTCGCGGCGCAGCGTGAACCAGAAGGTCGGCACCGAGTTGGTGCCCGGTGTGACGTCGATTAGTTCCCAGCCGGGGAACCTGGCGCGGAGCTCGTCGGCTGTGACGCCCGCCGCCCACGACGTGACCTCGGGGATCGGATTGCCGAGCGGCTCGGGGCCGTACCCGAACATCAGCAACCGTGCTCCGGGAGCGGCGCGGTGGGTGAGCCCGGCGGCGTAGGCGTCGCGGCGGTGCAGCGGGACCCCGCAGTAGCAGCTCAGATCGAAGAACAGGTCGAAGGGGCCCGGCACGTCCAGCTCATCGAGGCGGGTGGCGTCTCCGTGCAGCAGCCGTACCGCCACTCCCGCCGCCGCGGCCTTCTCCCTGGCCTGGTCGACGGCGCGGTCGATCAGGTCGACGGCCGCCACCTCCCAGCCGTGCCGTGCGAGGTAGGTGGCGTTGGTCCCCGTGCCGCAGCCGAGTTCGAGGGCGCGGCCGGGCGGCAGCGCGCCGTGCCCCTCTACCAGGTCGACCAGTTCGGGCGGCGTCACGCCGGTGTCCCACGGTGGCTTGCCGGTGCGGTAGTAGCCCTCCAGTGCGCGGTGGACGGACTCCTCCTCCGGGTCTCGCTGCGTTGAGGCCAGGTCCGGTTCCGGCTTCTGGGTGGCGTTGGGTTGGTTCATCGTCTCCTCCAAGAATCTAGAGTTCAACTCTAGTGACGTACTCTAAAGATAGACTCGTAATATGGACAAGGTCAAGCGGCCGGACAAGCGAGCCGAGCGCTCACGCCGCACCCGTGAAAAGGTCGTCGAGGCGGCTCGCGAGCTGTTCGTCGCGCAGGGTTACGGGGCGACGAACCTGCAGGAGGTCGCGGACCGGGCGGGCGTGGCCGTTCAGACGGTCTACTTCGTCTTCCGCAACAAGCGCACGCTGTTCAAGGACGTCGTCGACACGTCCATCGCCGGGGACACCGAGCCGGTCGCCACCATGGATCGTGAGTGGTTTCGCGCCGCGTGCGCCGAGCCCACCGCAGCCGGGCAATTGCGCGCGCACGTCCACGGCACCCGCGAGATCCTGGGCCGGGTCGCGCCGATCATGCCACTGATCGCGGCTGCCGTAGCCACCGACCCTGAGATCGCCGCACAGTGGCCGGACGGCCCCGACCCGCGCTACACCGTGCAGTACGCAGCGGCCGAAGCCCTGGCCGGCAAGCCCGACACCCGTCCCGGCCTCTCCATCGAGATGGCGGCGGACCTGCTGTTCGGCCTGCTCAGCCCGCAGCTCTACCTGATCTTCGTCCGCGACCGCGACTGGTCACCGGACACGTGGGAAGAGTGGGCCCGCACCGCCTTAACCTCCCAACTCTGCGCCGACCCCGGCTAGGGCCTGTGTCGAAGTCGGTTATAGCCATTCGTTGATGGCGGCGAGTT
>NZ_BONX01000083.1 GCF_016862935.1 Plantactinospora mayteni | reverse complement strand
CGACCTGGTCGCCAACACCTGGAACAGCTAACCGCCACAAGCAGGCACAGGCACGAGCGCGAACCCGCTGGCCGGGTCCCCACCACCGGGGACCCGGCCAGCGGCATCTCCAACTCCGGCCGCTCGGCCGGCTTGACAACGGGCCTCAAGTTATCGATTATCGAGATATCGCTAATCGATAAGGTGGAGGTGTTGGCGTGGGATTGCGCAGACCTGACTGGCTCGCCGAGCTACAGGGACTCGTGGCGGTGGCTCTGGTGGTGCTGGCCGGGATCGTCGTGTTCAACGTCGTCGCGCTCGTCGCCGGCGGGGGCGTGGTCGCCCGGGTGCCGGCGGAGTCGGTGGCGGGGATCGCCGGTGTCACCGACGGGCTGCGGCCCGGCGTGGTCGTGGACGGCGACGTCGAGGTGCTGGTCGCGGACCCGACGCCGGGACAACTGGTGGTCTACCAGTTGACCGCGCTGCCGGCGTTCGCCGTCGGTGCGGCGGTGCTCGGACTGCTCTGGTCGGCGCTGCGCCGGGCCCGCCGCGAGGACCCGTTCGCCGAGGGTACGGTCCGGCGGCTGCGCCTGATCGGCTGGGTCGCCCTCGTCGGCGGCACCACGGCACAACTCGTCCAGTTGATCGCCTCGCTCGAACTGACCGCGCGGCTCACCGCCGACCGCGCCTGGTCGACCACGCTGGATCTGGCGCAGACCGGGCTGTTCCTGCTGGTCGGCTTCGGGTTCTTCGCCGTCGCCGAGATCCTCCGGCGTGGCCTGACTATGCGGACCGAGTTGGAGACGCTGGTCTGATGCCCCCCGACGACGATCACCGGGTCGAGGTCCACCTGGACAAGCTGCTGGCCGAACGCGGCCTGACCCTGACCGAGCTGGCGGACCGGGTGGGCCTGACCCTCGCCAACCTGTCCGTGTTGAAGAACGGGCGGGCCCGGGCGATCCGGTTCAGCACCCTGACGGCGCTCTGCCACGAGTTGCGGTGCCAGCCGGGTGACCTGCTCACTGTCGTCCGCCGCTCCTGATCCCGCCGACAGCATCGAGAGTCATGGATTGCGCGAGCGCGCGGCGGAGCGTACCGTGCGTCCACGAGCCGGATCATCCAGTAACGAGCCACCGGACTGTGCCCATCCCACCCCCGAGAGCAGGGCAGCGATCGTCGGGGGCCCACGCCCGTGGCCAGCCCGCCCTGCCCCGACAACCGGGGCCTCAGTCCGAGGTAGGTTATGAGAAGACGACTCGCTGCCATCGGCGCCGTCCTGCTCGCGGTCGCCAGTACCGTCCTGATGTTCGTAAGGCCGGCGGACGCCGCCGTCGGCCTGCACGTCAGTGGCCGGAACATCGTCGAGGCGAACGGCCAGACGTTCGTCATGCGCGGCATCAACCAACCGCACGTGTGGTTCACCAACCAGACCAGTTCGTTCGCCAACATCAAGGCGCTCGGTGCCAACACCGTGCGTGTCGTACTCGGCAGTGGCAAGCGGTGGGGTCCGTCCACCGACGTCGCCGAGGTGATCTCGCTGTGCAAGCAGAACCGGCTGATCTGCGTACTCGAGGTGCACGACACCACCGGCTACGGCGAGGAGGGCGCGGCGGCCAGCCTGGACGAGGCGGTCAACTACTGGGTCAGCCAGAAGAGCGCACTGGTCGGCCAGGAGAACTACGTCGTCATCAACATCGGTAACGAACCGATCGGCAACACCAACGCCGGGCAGTGGACCGCCGCCACCACCTCGGCCATCGCCAGGATGCGCAGCAACGGCTTCCAGCACCTGCTGATGGTCGACGCGCCCAACTGGGGGCAGGACTGGCAGTACGTCATGCGGGACAACGCCCAGACGATCCTGGACGCCGACAACCAGCGCAACACCGTGCTCTCGATCCACATGTACGCCGTCTTCAACACCGCCGCCAGCATCACGGACTACCTCAACCGGTTCCAGTCCAACGGCTGGCCGCTGGTGATCGGCGAGTTCGGCTGGCGGTTCAACTCGGGCGAGGTGGACCACGAGACGATCCTGGCCGAGGCGAACGCCCGTGGCCTGGGCTATCTCGGCTGGTCGTGGAGCGGTAACACCGATCCGATCCTCGACATGGCCACCAGCTTCGACCCGAACCAGCTCACCACCTGGGGCCAGCGGATCTTCAACGGCACCAACGGCATCCGGGCGACCGCCCGGGAGGCCAGCATCTACCGGGGCGGGACGCCCGGCCCGACCACTCCGCCGGTGACGCCCACGACCAGGCCGCCGGTGACCCCCACGGCCACTCCGACCGGCGGGAGTCGCGCCTGCACCGCCACGTACGCCGTGGTCGGCCAGTGGGCCGGTGGCTTCCAGGCCGACGTACGGGTGACCGCCGGTGGCTCGGCCGTCAACGGTTGGACGGTGACCTGGACCTTCGCCAACGGTCAGCGCGTCTCGCAGGTCTGGAACGCGACCGTGACCAGCAGCGGGTCGAGCGTGACCGCCCGCAACGTGAGCTACAACGGCAGTCTCGCCGCCGGGGCGAGCACGACCTTCGGCTTCCTCGGGTCGTGGAACGGCACCAACAGCGCGCCGACGCTGTCCTGCACCGCGACCTGAGTCGGTCGAGGCGGTACGGCTGAGTCGGTCGGGGCGGTACGGCCGGGCTCGCTCGTCCGGCCGTACCGCCGTCGGCTCGCACGTCTTCTCCCGGTCCCGGCCGGTCCCGTCCGTCCACAGTAGTCGGACGTGTGCGGCGCATTGATCGTGATGGCTCGGGCGCTCTAGGATGGGCGACGCAACCGACGTGGGAGCGCTCCCGGCTACCGGGTCGCCCGCGCGTCGACAACGGAATACACACGGGGGAGGACGTCTATGCACGTCGGCAGAGCGGTGACGGCTGCCGCAGTATCGTTGACGTTGACGTTGACTTTCGGCGGAGGCAGTGCCGCATGGGCGAGCCCGGCGGACCCTTCCGGTCGAGCGGCGGTCGTCGCCCGGACGCCGTTGCCGGACGGCTGGAAGCTGACCGAGGGCGCGTCCGGGTTCGAGCTGAGCTGGCGATCGACGCAACTGGTCCGGACCGGCGACGCGGCGGTCGAGTTCTACGCCGGTGACCGGCTGCTCGGCCGGCCCGGAGCCGCGAGCGACCAGCACAGCTTCCACCTTCCGGTCGACGACGTCACCGCACGGAACCTGACGGATCTACAGGTACGTGCCAGCGGGCGGCGCCTCGACGTGCCGGCCGATCCGAGTACCGCGCGCGGCAGCGGGGCACCGCCGACGCTCGCCGCGGCCCAGCTGCCGCCGAACCCGGTCGACCCGGGCGTACCCGGTCCGTACTCGACGATCAGCGGCGAGTACGCCCTGCCGGACGTGCAGTTGCCGGGCCTGGCCGTACCGGTGGAGATGCGCGGCTACGTCGTGGCGCCGCAGGGAACGTCCGGCCAGCGCCCGCTGGTACTGATCCTGCATGGCAGGCATCCCACCTGCTACCAGGGCACCGCCGAGCCGACCACGGTCTGGCCCTGCCCGAGCGGTTGGAACCCGCTGCCCAGCCACCGGGGGTACGAGCGGATCCAGCAGGTGCTGGCCTCCCAGGGGTACGTCACCGTCTCCATCTCGGCGAACTCCGTCAACGCACAGGACGGCGCCGGCCTGCCGCCGCAGGACGCGGGTGCGCAGGCCCGCTCCTCCCTGGTCCGGCTGCACCTGGGCAACTGGGCGGACTGGGCCGGCACGGGTCGCCCCACCGCACCCGACGTGGTGCGGTCGGCCCCGGTGCCGAACATGTCCAACGTGCTGCTGGTCGGCCACTCCCGAGGTGGTGAGGGCGTCAGCCGGGCCGCCGTCGACAGCCTCACCCGGCCACCCGCCGCGCAGGACGGCTACCCCGGGACGGTTCGCTGGCAGATCCGTGGACTGGCGCTGATCGCCCCGTCGATCTACAGCCACAACCCGGCTCCGGACGTGCCGTCGGTGACCATCCTGCCGAGCTGCGACGGCGACGTCTCCGACCTGGAGGGCCAGCTCTACGCGGACGCCACCCGTGGGGTGGGGCGCGGGTTCGCCCTGCACGGTGTCGTCTTCGCCATCGGCGCGAACCACAACTACTTCAACACGGAGTGGACTCCCGGGCTCTCCGCGGCGAAGTCCTGGGACGACTACCCCAGCCCGTACGACCCGGTCTGCCGGACGATCTCACCGATGCGGCTGACCCCGGAGCAGCAGCAGAACGTCGGCGCCACCTACGTCGCCGCCGCGGCGGCCACCTTCGTGGCCGGCAACGACCAGGTACGCCCGCTGCTGGACGGCTCGGGCTTCCGGGCACCCTCGACGGACCCGGCGACCGTGCTCAGTCACGCCGTGGGTGGCAACCGGACGCGGCTGCTCGTGCCGGACGCCTCCACCGTGCTCAGCGGCGCCGCCGCCCGGCTCTGCGAGCAGATCGCCTCGGCGAGTTCACCCGCCTGGTGCGCCAACTCCAACTCGCCGCACTTCGCGACGTTCGACCCGATCGTCCCGGAGGCGGGCCGGTACGCGATCGAGGTGGACTGGCGGGCACCGGGTACGCCGGTCAGCCTCCGGCCACCAGCGGCGGTCTCGCTCTCCAACTCGGAGTCGGTGGCGTTGCGGGTCGTGGTGCCGGGAGGCTCCCCGGGTACCCAGTTCGACGTCGCCATCGCCGACTCGACGGGCCGGCAGGCCACGCTCGGCACCACCACCCTCGACCCGATGCCGGCGCCCACGCAGACGTCGGACGACTGGGCCCAGGAGGTGCGGATGCCGCTGACCAACGCCAGGACGGCCGGGCTGAACCTCGGCCAGATCACCACCCTGGTGCTGGTACCTCGGGCCGGCGAGAGCTGGGCCAGGATCTGGCTGATCGACGCCTGGGGCTGGCGGCCCGGCACGCCCGCGCCGCAGCCGGTGTCGCTGCCACGGGTCGACCTGGGCGAGCGGACGGTCCAGGAGGGCAACTCCGGGACGGTCACCTACCAGGTACCTGCACAGGTCTCCGGCAGCGGCAACGGCCAGGTACGGGTCTTCGTGGTGGACCCGCTCACCGGGCTCTCCACGGCCAGCGTCGTGACCGTCACGCCCGGCAGCACCACCATCGCCATTCCGATCGCGGTGACCGGCAACACCCAACCCGGGGACGGCCGGAGCTACGTGGTCGCGGTGAAGGCTGTCCAAGGGGTGTCCGTGGGCGACGCCTACGGCCTGCTGACCGTCCAGGACGACGACGCGTGACCTGATCCTCGCCGACCCACGCCGGGGGCGTCCCTCCTGACCGGGGGAGGCCCCCGGCGTGTCCGCGTCCGGCGGTCCTGTCGCAGTCGACGGTGGGGCGGTCCTGTCGGAGTCGGCGGGCGGGCGTCTCGGGTGGGGGCGCGTCCCGGTGCCGTTGCTCCGGGTCGCGGGAGCCACGGCAGCGTCGCCCGGTGGCGGTGCGGTGTCCGTTCGGCCTGACCCGGACACCGCCTGACCCGGACACCGCCTGACCCGGACAGCGCACCGCCACTCGGCGCCTCAGCGGGCGACGAGTGCGCGCAGTAGCTTGCTGATCTCCTCCGGTGCCTCCTCGGCCATGAAGTGGCCCGCCGAGGTGGTGTGGTGCGCCAGGTCCGGGGCCCAGGCCCGCCACAGCGCGGCGGCGTCGTAGCCGAGCGCCGCTCCCCAGTCCTGCTGGACGACCGTGACCGGCATGGTCAGCCGGCGCCCGGCGGCCCGGTCCACCTCGTCGTGCGCGACGTCGATCCCGGCCGAGGCGCGGTAGTCTGCGACGATGGACGGCACCGCCTCGCGGGACGCCCGCAGGTATTCCGCCCGCACCTCCGCCGGGATCGCCTCCGGGTTTCCGGCCCAGCCGTCGAGGAAGTGGCCGAAGAACGCGTCCGGGCTGGCGGAGATCATCTGCTCCGGCAGGCCCGGCGGCTGCGCCATCAGGTAGAGGTGGAAGGCGACCGCGGCGCGGGCGCCGTGCAGGACGTCCCACATGTCGAGGGTCGGCAGCACGTCGAGCGCGGCGAGGTGCGAGATCGCGTCCGGGTGGTCGAGACCGGCGCGGACGGCGACCAGGGCACCCCGATCATGGCCGGCGAGCGCGAAGCGCGGATGGCCCAGCTCCCGGGCCAGGGTGACGATGTCGGCGGCCATGGTCCGTTTGGCGTACGTCTCGGCGTCGCGGGCGGCGGGCTTGTCGCTCGCCCCGTAGCCCCGCAGGTCGGGGCAGATCACGGTGTGCTCGGCGGCCAGGTCGGCGGCGACGTGCCGCCACATCAGGTGGGTCTGCGGAAAGCCGTGCAGCAGCACGATCGGGCTGCCCGAGCCGCCCACCGCCACGGACAGTGTCACGTCGTCGTCGACCGTGACGCGCCGGTAGTCGAAGCCGGAAATGGCAGCGGCCATGGTGAGGTCCTCTCCTGGTCGGTCCTGCCCGGGTGGGCCCGTCCAGGGTGCCGATCGCCGATGAGCAACCGATGAGCGCGATACGTTGGTCGCCTCGGCGCGGAAGGGCGGATCGGTGCAGGTCAGGTTCGGGGTGCTCGGGCCGGTGGTGGTGTGGGACGCCAGCGGTGCGCCGGTCGATGTGAAAGGGCCGAGACACCGCGCCGTACTGGCCCGGCTCGTCGTCGCACGCGGCCGGGTCGTCCCGGTCGGCCGGCTCGTCGAGGACCTGTGGGAAGAGCCTCCGCCGGGTGCGGTGAGCGCGGTCCGGACGTTCGTGGCGGCGCTGCGGCGGGCGCTGGAGCCGCACCGGCCGCCGCGCGTACCGGCCCGGCTGCTGGTCACCGAGGGACCGGGGTACGCCCTTCGGGCGGCGCCGGACGCGGTCGACGCCTGGCGGTTCGAGGAGGCCGTCGCCACCATCACCACCGCACGGCCGCACCGGGCCCTCGACCGCCTCGACCAGGCCCTCGGCTGGTGGCGCGGACCCGCGTACGCCGGGTTCGACGACGAGACGTGGGTCCGCCCGGAGCGTGGCCGGCTCGAACAGCTACGGCTGCACGCGGTCGAGTCGCGGGCCGAGGCGCTGCTGACGCTCGGGCGGGCCGCCGAGGTGGTACCCGATCTCGACGCACACGTCGCCGAGCATCCCTGGCGGGAGGAGGCGTGGCGGCTGCTGGCCCTGGCCCTCTACCGCACGGACCGGCAGGGCGACGCGCTGGCCGTGCTGCGCCGGGCCCGCGCTCTCCTCCTCGACCAGCTCGGCGTCGATCCGGGTCCACGCCTGCGCCGGCTCGAGACCGACATCCTCCGCCAGTCCGACCCGGTCGACGCCGGCCCCGCCCCGCCGGCCGCCGACCGGGTCTGGGCGGAGGCCGCGGCGGCCTACGACCGGACGGTGGTGTCCGGTGCCCGGGACCGGCTGGAGTCGACGGTCGGCCTGCTGCGAAGTATCGCGGTGGCCGGTGGAGGTGGGCTCGAAGCCGCCCGGGAGCAGCGGTTCGCGACCATCGCCGCAGCCGAGCAGCTCGGTGATCCCGAACTCACCGCGCGGGTGATCGGCGGCTACGACGTACCGGCGATCTGGACCCGTTCCGACGACCCGGCGCAGGCGGCCCGGATCGTGGCGGCGGCCGAACGGGCCCTGGCAGCCCTGCACCCCGACTCGTCCGCCGCCACCCGGGCACGCCTGCTCGCCACGATCGCCGTGGAGTCCCGGGGCACCCGGGCGGCGCGCGGGCCCGAGGCGGCCCGGGAAGCGGAGCGGATCGCCCGGCAGTTGGCCGACCCGGCCCTGCTGGCCTTCGCCCTCAACGGCGTGTTCATGCAGAGCTTCCGGCGTGCGGGGCTCGCACCGGAGCGCGACGAGGTCGGCGCGGAACTCGTCGCGCTCTCCACCCGGCACGGCCTGCCGACCTTCGAGGTGCTCGGCCACCTGATCCGACTCCAGGCCCGCGGCGCGCTCGGGGACTTCGCGACCGCGGATCGGCACGCCGCCGAGGCGGACCGGGTCGCCGAGCGGCACGAACGACCGCTGGCCGGCGTCTTCACCGGGTGGTACAGGGCGCTGCGGCTGGCCGCGACCGGGGCGTCGGTACCGGAGGCCGAGGCCGGCTACCGGGCCGCGGCGGCACAACTGCACGGCACCGGCATGCCCGGGGTCGAGCGGGGGATTCTGCCGCTGGCCCTGCTCTGCCTGCGGGTCTGGCACGGGCAACCGACGTACGCCGACGGGCACACCGACTGGGGGCCGTACGCGCCCTGGGCCCGACCACTCGTACTGCTGGCGCAGGACCGCCCGGCCGACGCCGCCGTGGCGCTGCGCCGGACCCCGGACCCGCCGTACGACCTGCTCTTCGAGGCTCTCTGGTGCCTCACCGGCCAGGCCGCGATCGTGCTGGACGACCGGGCGGTGCTGGCTCGCGCCCACGCCGCACTCGCACCGGCGGTGCACGAGCTGGCCGGGGCCGGCAGCGGCATGCTCACCGCCGGCCCGGTCGCCCAGCACCTCGACCGCCTCGCCACCGCCCTCGGCAGCCCCGCAGACTGAGGGTGTGGGGTTGCCGGCACCGGTCGACCGGAGCGGTGCCGGGTCGCAGCCGAGCCCAGTCCGCCTCAGTCCGCCTCAGTCCGCCTCAGCGCGTTCGGCCGGTCGGTCCTGGATGGACCCTCGGGACTCGACGGGGATCCGCCGCCCCTTAGAGTCGTCTGCCATGACCGTCGTGGAGGCACCGCGAGCCGTGCCGACGCCCACCGCCGCCGGGGCGGTACCCGCACCCGAGCCGGAGCGGAGTACGCCGCGCCCGCTGGGCCTGGTCGGCTGGCCGCGTGTGGTCCGTACCCTGATGATGATGGCCGGCGCGGCGGCGGCGGTCGGCATCGCCTTCTCCAACCCGGACCGGCACCTGCCGGAGTTCCGCAACCAGTGGCTGCTCTGGGCGTCGGTCGCCGGACTGCTCGGCGCCCTCAGCGGGTCGACGATCGGTTCCGGGGTGGCCCGCTGGCACGACCTGCAACAGATCCAGCCGGTACCGGTGCGCCGGGTCCTCCGGTCGGTGCTGGCGTTCCTGGTGTTGGTGGCCGGCAGCGTCGTCACCGCGCACGCCATCCTCGGCAGCGGACTGACCTGGCGGGCGGTGGCCTTCGTCTCCATCGTGGTGCTCGGGGCGCTGCCGGCCGGGGCGACGCTCGCGGGCGTCCGGGTCGTCTCGATGCGCGGTCTCACCGGTACTCCCGGCGAGCAGTTGGCCGCGCTGATGCGGTTGCGCCGGATGCTGACCCGGGTGTTGCGGATGATGGGCTCGTTGCTGCTGGTGATGGTGCTGGTCTGCGCCGCGGCCGTCGGGTGGGGCAGTTCGGAGAAGATTCCCCAGTCGACCGCGTTTGTCATCGGTGCCGCCGGCTCGATCCTCATCGCACTGGTGCACGTGCCGACCGCCACCCTGCTGCGGCGGCGCTGCCAGGTCTACATCGACGAGTTCTCCGACATCGCCCACGTGGCGAAGGCCGACCTGATCACCGCAGCCGAGGACCGCATCAAGCTGGAGGAGATCCTCGGGGTCAACCGGACCACCATCAGCGAGTTGCAGTCCGGCCTGGTGATCGTCGGCCCGCTCGCCGCGACCACCATCGCCGCGCTCATCCCCAAGATCTGATTCCGCCGGATACCTGACCCGGCTACCGGGCGACCGGATGGACGACTATCGAGACCCGGTCGCCTTTCGGGCCGGCGTCTTCTTCGCCGTACTCCTGCGGGCTCCCTGCGCCGCGGTGGCCCTCTTCGCGGTGGCTTTCCTCGGGGTGGCCTTCCGTGCCGTCGTCTTCTTGGCAGTGGCTTTCTCGGCGGTGGCTTTCTTGGCGGTGGCCTTCTTCGCTGGTGCGCGCTTCGACGGCACCGTCCGCTTGGCCGGAGCGGCCTTCTTCGCCGCCTTTGCCGCGGTCGCCGGCCGCTTCTTCGGAGTCTTCGCCGCGGTCGCCCCGGTGGCCCGTCGGGTGGCGGTGGCGACCTTCTTCGCCCTCGTGGCGCTCTTCGCCGGAGCCTTCTTCGCGCCGGTGGCCTTGCGGGCGGCGGCGGGTCTGGTGGGAGTGCGCTTGCTGCCACCTCGACCGTGCGCCGGCCGTCTCGGCTCGGTGACGGTGGATCGAATCGGTCCTGCTCGTCGTGCGTTGGCCACCTCGGCTCCTCCTCGTCCGGCCGCTTTCCTCGACCGCAGCCCAGAGCGGCGCGGCGCCGTGATCAGGGCGACGGTCGCGCCGGAACGGCGGATCGTCCGGCGGGCGGGCCCCTGTCCGGAGACGCTGTCTCCCCTCGGCGCGGGCCGCTAAACGCGCTCCGGCCGCACCGAGCTGCTTCGGTCGTATCCGAGCTGCTCTGGCGGCACCCGAACTGCTCCGGCCGGTCCGTCGACGCCGCCGGAACGCGAAACGCCCGGCCGGGATCTCCCAGCCGGGCGCCTCGCCCCGCGCACTCCTCGCCGCCGCCGGCCGACCCGTCGGCCGGCGACGACCCGGGAAGCCGGCCCGGAACACCGGACCGGCTGCCGCTCAGAAGACCGGTACGCCCTCGCGGACCAGCCGCCAGTTCGGCTGGAAGAAGTCGGCCGGGTCGATGCTGCCCCTGTCCTGCGCCCAGTCGATCAGCAGTTGGCGGATCTCCTGCTGCTCGTTGTAGATCTGCGGCTTCACGATGCCGGGGAAGTTGCCACCGCCGCTGCGCCGGTAGTTGTTCACCGCGATCACGAACTGGTCGGTGTCGCCGACCGCCGTACCGGTGCCCGGGTGGGTCAGGCTGGTGATCCGCTGGCCCACCGGCCTGCTGATGTCGATGTCGTAGTCGACCCCGGAGACGGTGTCGTAGTTGTAGTCCGGCACGCTCGGGTCGTTGAGCTGGGCCGGGTCGACCGGCGCGCCCGGACCGAGGGTGCGGAAGTACTTCGCCGAGTACTCCAGGTAGCCGCGCAGCTCGGCGCCGCTGACGAGTACGGCCTCCAGGGTGTTGTCGTAGATGTAGAGCCCGGCCACGTCCTTGATCCGTACGTCCCCGGCCGGGAAGACCGCCGTGCGGCTGAACGGCGCGGCGATCGACAGCACGGGCAGGCCGGCGTACTGGCCGCCGGCCAGCGCGGCGGTGACGACGTCGGTCTGCACCTTGTTGATGTAGTCGAGGATCGGGGTGTCCTTGTAACGGGACTCCGCCGCCGACAGTTCGACGGCCGAGGTGGCGACCACCTGGTTGACGTACGCGACCGTCTTGGCGTGCTGCCGGCGTACCGCCGCGAGCACCTTCGGGTCCTCCGGCACGGTGTTGCTGTTCAGCATCGTGGCCCGCTTGCCGGTGATCCGCCAGCGGTTGCGGTCCCGCTCCAGGGTGAAGTCCATCCGGGTCAGCCGCTGTCCCCACTTCGACGGCTCCGACATCAGCACCCGCTCGCCGGTCCGGGTGTTGGTGACGAACCGCTCGACCACCTCGGCGTGGGCGTGCCCGAACAGGATGGCGTCGATTCCGGGCACCTGCTCGGCGATCATCGCGCACGGGTTCTCGTTCGGCAGCTCGGGCCCGTAGCTCGACGTACCGCTGTCGCCGCCGTGCGCGGAGATCAGCACGATGTCGGCGCCGCGCTGGCGCATCACCGGTACCCACTTCGCGGCGGTGGTGACCATGTCGTCGAAGCGGAGCCTGCCCTCGACGTGCCCCCGGTCCCAGATCGCGGAGCCGGGGTTGGTCAGTCCGAGGATGCCGACCCGCAGCGTCGGGGCGCCGTGCCCGAGCGACACCTTCTTGATGAGGTACGGGGTGAACGCCGGCTTGCCGGTGCGCTCGTTGACCGCGTTCGCGGCCAGGGCCGGGAAGCCGAGCTGCCTGATCCACTTGTCCAGCAGTGGCAGCCCGTAGTTGAACTCGTGGTTGCCGAGCGTCACCGCGTCGTAGTCGAGGATGTTCATCGCCCGGGCCATCGGGTGCGTCTCACCGGTTTCGGTGATCGGCTCCTGCTTGGCGTAGTACGTCGCCAGCGACGTGCCCTGGATGGTGTCACCGGCGTCGAGTACCAGCGTCGCCCTGCCACGCCGCTCGGCCCGGATCTGGGTGACCAGGCTCGCCAGTTTCGCCACGCCGACGTCGTTGTGCGCGCTGTCGTCGTATTCGGCGTCGCGGTAGTAGTCCCAGTTGTAGACGTTGCCGTGGGTGTCCGAGGTGCCGAGCACGGTCAGGTCGTACGTCTTCGGTGGGGTCTGCCGCTGCGCCTGAGCCGGTGCGGCCCCGACGAGCGGTGCCGCCGCGGCCGCCGCGGCGACGGCGAGCACCTGGCGTCGCGAAGGTCCGGGAAGAGGGGTCATGCCGCGCCTTTCCTAGAGCATGGGGCCGCGCCGGTAGGCGCGCCGACGGCACCATAACGACCGGTCGCGGGCCACGCCAGCCGGGCGGCCGACCGACACCCGTCGGCCATCCAGGCTCCGACGACCGGACGGCTGCCGGTCACCCGACCGCCGGTTTCCGGCCGGCCGGCGCCCCGGCGCTTCCTCGACCTGGGTCCGCTGCTGACCGATCGCCGCAACGTACGGGGGAAAGACGTGTCGTCCTTCAAGGCCGATCCGGCCGGCCAGAACGTCGCGGTCCGGCGTGCCGTTCGTCACGTCCGGTGAAGGCGCATGATCACAACACTTGATCGACCGGGCCGGCTCCGTAGGATCTCGGATATCCCCGGGGTCGGGGCGCGGACCAGCTACGACCGGGCGTCCGGCCGGGACCTCGGTGGCAGCGACCACGGCGGTACGGGGGAGACGGATGAGTCTGCGCGAGGATGCGGCGGAGATCCAGGACGAGCTGGCCGGGCTGCGCCGGGACCTGCACCAGATCCCGGAGGAGGGCCTGCACCTGCCGCGTACCCAGGAACGGGTGCTGGCCGCCCTCGAAGCCCTGCCGTTGGAGATCAGCACCGGAGCCGGGCTCTCCTCGATCACCGCCGTGCTGCGCGGCGGTGCGCCCGGACCGGCGGTGCTGCTCCGCGGCGACATGGACGCCCTGCCGATCACCGAGAGCAGCGGTGTCGACTACCACTCCCGGCACGACGGGGTGATGCACGCCTGCGGGCACGACCTGCACACCGCCGGCCTGGTCGGCGCCGCCCGGCTGCTCGCCGCCCGCCGCGCCGACCTCGCCGGCGACGTGGTCCTGATGTTCCAGCCCGGCGAGGAGGGTTACAACGGCGCCGGGCACATGATCGACGAGGGCGTACTCGCCGCCGCCGGCCGCCCGGTCGAGGCCGCGTACGGGCTGCACGTGCTCTCGTCCATCCTGGACCGGGGAGTCTTCTCCGCCCGCCCCGGCCCGCTGATGGCCGGTTCGGCCGGTCTCTTCGTCACCGTGGTCGGGGCGGGCGGGCACGGCTCCCGGCCGCACGTGACCCTGGACCCGGTGCCGGCGGCCTGCGAGATGGTCACCGCGTTGCAGACGATGCTCACCCGACGGTTCGACGCGTTCGAGCCGGTGGTGCTCACCGTCGGCACCTTCCACGCCGGTACCCGGCGCAACGTCATCCCGGACGAGGCGAGTTTCGAGGCGACGGTGCGGGCCTTCGACCCCGCCGTGCACGCCGAGCTGGGCCGGCACGCCGTCCAGCTCTGCGAGCAGATCGCGGCGGCGCACGGCCTGCGCGCCGAGGCGCGGTACGAGCTGGAGTATCCGGTCACGGTCAACGACCCCGACGAGCACGAGTTCGCCGCCGCGACCGTCCGGGAGCTGTTCGGCGCGGAGCGGTTCGTCGACATGCGACACCCGATGACCGGCTCGGAGGACTTCTCCCAGGTGCTCGGACGGGTGCCCGGCGCCTTCGTCTTCCTCGGTGCCTGCGCCACCGACGACCCGGAGACGGCCCCGGGCAACCACTCGCCCCGCGCCATCTTCGACGACAGCGTACTGGCCGACGGCGCCGCACTGCTGGCCGAGCTGGCCGTCCGGCGACTCGGTCAGCCGGCCGACCGGCTGCTCAAGAGTGCGGCCTGACCTCGGGTCGGGGGAGCGGGGCGGGCGGCCCCTACCGCCGGCCCACCCCGCGAGTACCTCCCGTTCGGTGATCCCCGCCGCGCTCAGTCGACCAGGGCGAAGGCGGAGTAGAACTCGGCGCGCTCGTCGCGCGGCGGCGTACGGTCCGGGCTCACCTCCGTGCCGACCCAGCCCCGGAAGGCACCGGAGTCGTCGATGACCTGCAACAGCGGCCGGACGTGGCTGTTGTTCTCGTAGCACAGGTCGTACGACAGGCACTCGCACCAGAACTCGTACGTGTTCCGGCGTCCGCCGAACGCGTCGCTCAGGTAGTAGAAGCGCCGGTTCTGCGTGCCGCCGGAGTTCAGCCGATCGACACACGCCTGGTAGCCCGGCCCCTGCGCGCAACACGACGCCGGTGAGCAGCCGGCGTTGTCCTGCACGGAGCCGAGGCACGAGCCGTCGTCGCACAACTGCCAGGTGTTCATGGTCAGCCCGCCCGCGCTGCCCCGGGTGTAGTCGACGATGGTGTTTCCGTTCCAGAACTGCCCCTCCAGCAGGAAGGTCTCGGACCTGGTCCGGACGCTGGCCATCGACGCCTTGGTCTCCCGGTTCAGACCGGCGTTGCTGCCGTACCCGATGCCGCTGGTCAGCGAGTAGTTGTCGCTCGCCAACCGCATCCGGCCGAGGGTGCTGCGGGGGCTCGACACCGTCCACGTCTCGACCAGGTCGACCACGCTGGTGCTGCCGTCGATCGTGCTGCTGGTCCAGGTGATGGTCACCTGCCCGGCCGACTCGTTGTACTGGTAGCTGCCGGTGAACCGGCCGTTCGGCTCGCCGGTGAAGCCCGGAGCCGTCTTGATGGTGCAGTTGTTGCGCGGGTTGCGACCGGGGGTCCAGTTTCCGCAGTAGTAGACGTCGCCGCTGCGGATCGGCAGCGGGTGGGCGGTCTGGTTCCAGGTCCAGAAGTTGTGCTCCACGGTGCTGCCCGTGGTGCTGAAGACGAGATAGCCGAGGCGGACGTAGTTGCGGTAGGCATCGGTACGGAAGCCGGCCGCGCTCACCACCCAGTTCTGCTTGCCCAATGGCACGGGTGCGGCCCGCGCCGGCTGTACGGCCACGAGTTGCGTGACGGCGGTCAGCACGGCGACGAAGAGCGCGAACAATCGTGTCGTACGGCGCACTGCGGGACCTCCCAGGTCCATTGTGGTCAAGGGGTGCGGGGGCAGCCTATCGGCGCCGGTCAACGTACTCCATCTTCAACCTATTGTCCTAGGATGCCGTACGCGCAGCGCACCCCAGCACAGACGCGGCAACACGCATTCACCGGTAGACCCCCAGCGCTCACCGGCTTCGGCGGGTCCAGATGAGAGGATGGCGGGATGCCGGCGTTGACGTTGCCCAGAGTGACCTATCTCGGCGGGCATCCCGACCGGACCGACCAGACCGCACAACTCACCGTCGTCCTCGACCGTCCCGGCATCGTGGTACGCGGACGGTTCCGCCGCTTCCTCGAGTTCCGCTGGCCCGAGCTGCGTGGACTCGACGTACGGTCGCCGGACGTCGTGACCCTCGTGCTGGCGACGTCACTGTCCGAGGTGGACGCCGACGGCACGACACTGCACCTGCGGACCGACCGGGGACTGTCCCGGCTGCACGTCAACGGGATCCGCCAGGCCGAGCTGCGTACCATGCTCGCCGGCTGGGTGACCCGGGAGGCCGGTCCGGACCGGCCGCTACCGGCGACGCCACCGCCGCCCCCGCGCGAGGTCGACGGCCAACTCGGTGCGGTGCGGATGGCCCTCGACGTCTGGCGGGCGGTCAGCCTCGGCCGGGAGCCGATCACCGATCGCAGAACCCTGGCCTACCGGCTGGCCGTCGCCGAGAACCACCGGCTCGGCGGAGCGTTCAGGGAGGCCATTGCGGTGCTCCAACCGCTGGCGGCCGAGGCAGCCCGGGCGTTCGGCCCGACCGACGACGACACGTTGAAAATCCGCAACGCACTCGGCCATACCTACCTCACGGCCGGGGCGGTGGACGACGGGTTGGACGTGCTGCGCGAGCTGGTGGCGGTGACCGAGCATCTGCACGGCGTCGACGCCGAACTCACCCTTGTGTTCCGGAACAACCTGGCGGGCGGCTACCAGCAGGCCGGCCAGTACGCGCTCGCCATCGAGCTGCACGAGCAGAACGTCCGGTACACCGAGCGGAAGCGCGGGCCGGCCGACCTGGAGACGCTCGGCCGGCGCAACAACCTGGCCGCGACCCTCGGACTCGCCGGCCAGCGGGAACGGGCGATCACCGGGTACTGGGCGGTACTCGACGCGCTGGCCGGCGTCGACCACGACCTGGCGGTCACCGCCCGGCAGAACCTGGCCATCCTGCACAACCCGTCCTGGCGGCCCTGACCGGCGCAGCATCTCGGCCGCCGAGCCGTCGAGCCGCCGAACCGGGCAGCCGCCGCCTCGTCAACTTCAACTCACGTCGGCCAACTCACGTCCGTCGACTTACGTGCGTCGACTCATGTGCGTCGACTCATGTCGGTCAACTGTGCGACAGCGTCAGCGTCAGCGGGGGGAGGGGAGCCGGCGGGTGAGAGCGGGCGGAGCTGGCGTACCACGTCGTCCTTGCGGACGATCGCGCTGATCTCCGCCCCGGTCTCGGCGGTGAGCCGGCCCTGGCCGGGCAGCCCGAGCTGGGTGGCGAGCCGGCGACCGTAGATGTCCACCGCCGCCTCGACCAGTTCGGTGTAGACACCGACGGCGAGCCGGGCACGATACCGGGCGGTGAACAGGGCCACCATCCCGACGACCAGGGCGGGCCACCAGAGGGCGCCGAGAAGGACGTACAGGAGGCCCCAGCCGGTGAGCCGGGCCGCCGACGCGCAGCGGTCCTGCACCGCCGTCACCTCGCCGCGTACCGCCTCGGGCAGTACCAGCCAGAGCCGTGGCCACACCGTTGCCAGGTCGATCGCATAGCTGTGGTGTACCCGGACGTCGACCGCGTGCAGCCGGTCGCCGATCCAGGTCGGACGCTCCGCCGCCACCAGGCCGATGGCGGCCCGCCGGGCGATCGCCCGCCGGGTCCGGTCCCGGGTCGCCGGATCGGCGGGATCGGCCAGCAGGGCCCGTTCCGCCTCCGCCACCTCGGCGTCCGCCGCCGCCCACCGCCGTCGCCGGGACCCGGCGAGCCAGCGCAGCACCGGGGCCGAGCCGGTCAGTCCCCAGCTCCACTCGACGAGCAGCCCCACCGCCCCGGCCAGCAGCCCGGCCGCGGCGGCGCCGAGCAGGAACCCGGCCGCGGCGATCAGCAGGGTGGCGTTGCGCCCGCCGGTCGGGTCGGCGGCGATCGTGTCCAGCCAGGACTCCAGCACCCGACGGTCCACCGCGTGGCGGTGCCCGAGTATCTGTGCCAGGACCACCGCCCCGGCGAACAGCGCCCCCGGCACCATCAGGGTGGCGGTCCACCGGGTCACCAGTTGCTTGCCGAGTTCGGCGAGGAAGGCGGTCACAGCGTGATCCGGGTCTCGACGAACGGCAGGCCGGTAAGGGCGCAGGTCGGGCGGTCACCGTCGCCGGCCCGTTCCGTCCGGTCGCACGCCTGCCGGTTCGGACAGGTCCAGCCGGTGACGGTGGGATGCCCGCCACCGCCGCGCCACGTCTCGAAGGCCCGGCTGCCGGTGGTCAGCCCGTCGATGCCGTGCCGGGCGAACGCGACGTCGAGCCGGTCGAGGTCGGCTTCGAGCTGCTGGTCCAGCCGTCCCTGCCCGATCGCGTCGGCGATCCGGTCCAGCACGTCGGCGGCGCCGAACCGCTGGGCGTACTCCCGGAGTTGCCCGCCGGCGGCCTGGCCGCAGAGCCGTCCGACGCGCTGCGCGACCAGTTCCATCTCCGCTCCCCGTGCGTCGGCCGGCCGATTCCGCTGACACAGTAACGCCCGCCGCACCCCATCGCCGTGAGGTGCGGCCTCCGGCGGTGTCGCCGCGCAGCCCCGGCCGATGTTCGGGTCGGATCGGCGAAACGGTGCGGCAGCGGGCGGAACTGCCCGGCTCGGCGAAACCGTCCGGTGTCGGATCAGATCGGCGAAACGGTTGGCGCAGCGGGCGGAGTCGCCCGGTTCGGCGATAGCGTGTGGTGGGAAGGCGACCGTGGCCCGGGTCGGCGAGACTGTGTGCCGGAAGGCGATCGTGGGGCGTTCCCTCGGTAGCCCCGGCCGGACGACGGGACCAAGCGATGTCGAGAAGCGCCCTGGATCGGATCACCGCTGCCCTCGACGAGTACGAGCGCAGCGCCGATCCGTCGATCCCGCTCGGCGCGGAGCTGGCCGACGCGGCGGAGAGCCTCGGCCCGCAGGTCGGTGACCGGGGCGCGGGTCGGAAGGCGGCGCAGGTGTTGGCCCGGCTGCACTGGTGCCGCTACCTGCTGCTGCCCGGGCTGGACGGGCTGCGGGAGCGGCAGGCGGCGGTCGGGCTGTTCCGCCGGCTCCAGCGCCGGGAACCGGACCTGGTGCCCGAGCCGCTGCGCGAGGAGTGCCGCGACGGCGATCCGTCCGGAGTCGACGAACTCTCCACCGTGCTGTTGAGCCGGGAACAGGCCGAGCGGGTCGACCGGCTCCGGCAGCGGTACCGGGCCGGCGATCATCGGGCGCTCCGGATGCTGGTCGACCTCTACCGCGAGTGGCTCCCGTACGCGGCCCGGCAGCGGGACTGGCCCGCCGTCCTGCTCCAGGCCGCGCTGCTGACCGACCTCGCCGACGTGCTCCTCGCGGTCGCCAAGCACGCCACCGACGGGCACCGGTACGACGACGCGCTGGACACCGCCACGAAGGCGCTGGCGGTCACCGCCACCCGGGACCCGCACCGGCCGGCCCGGCTCACCTTCCGGGGCCGCCTCTTCGAGCGGTACTCCGACGAGGGCGCCGGCCCGAACGCGCTGGGACTGGCGGTCGGCGACTACCGCCGGGCGGCGCAGCTCGGCTGGCACCGGCGGCCGGTCGACCTGGACCTCGTCGGTCGGCTCGGTACCGCACTGCGTCGGCTGGCCGAGCTTCCGGACCAGCCCTCGGTCGAACTCCTGCTCGAGGCGACAGCCGCCTGGCGGGACGCGGTCACCTCGTCGGCACCCGACGATCCGGAGCTGCCGTCCCGGGTGCAGCGGCTCGACGAGGTCGGCAATCTGCTGGCCGGCGCGGTCGGCGTCGAACCGGTGCGTACCGTCCTCGGCGCCGCCCAGCAGCCGGGGCTGCTGGACGAGCTGTTCCGGCGTACCGAGGAACTGGCCGGGCGGGTCGGCGTCGACACCTCGGCACAGGTGCTGGCCGAGCGGCTCGACTCGGCCCTGGTGCTGTGCGCGGCGGTACCCGCGTTCGACCCGGCCCGGCCGCGCGCCCTGCTCCTGTTCGGTGACGCGGAACTCGACCGCTGGCAGCACGGCGGTGAACTGGACGGCGCGGTGCGGGCCGGGATCTGGGCCCAGATCGCCCTGGACGCCGCCGGTCCGGAGCACCCGCTCCGCCGGGAGATCCTGACCCTGCTGGCCGGCGCGGCCGGTGACGTCGGGCTGCACCGACGGTCCGCCGAGATGGTCGAGCGGGCCGTCGGTGCCGCCCGGGCGGCCCTGGAGTTGGCCGACGCGCAGCCGGAGTCCCGCCCGACCCAGCTCGGCGTGCTCGCCGACGCGTACGCCAGAGCCGGACGGCTGGCCGGCGACCGCGACGCCCTGGACCAGGCGGTGCGGCACCAGCGGGAGGCGGTGGCACACACCCCGACGGACCGGGAGGTGTACCCGGTGCGGCTGTTGAGCCTCGCCAGCATGCTGGTGCACCTCGACGCGCTGGCACCGGACGACGCGCTGCTGGCCGAGGCGGTACGGGTGAACCGGCAGGCGCTCGCCGCGCTGCCGAGCGACGACTCCCGCCGCGTCGGCTTCACCTTCAACCTGGCGAGCAGCCTGTCCCAGTACGCCCTGCGGCGTATGGACCCGGCGGAGCTGCTGGCGGCCGACCAGGTCTTCCAGGAGGCGTTCGCGCTGCTGCCGCCGGGGCACCCCGACCAGCCGCGGATCCGCAGTTCGATCGCCGAGGCCCGATACCAGCGGTTCGTGCTCGGCGGTGACGTCGACGCCCTCGCCGAGGCCGTGGAACTGGCCCGGCAGGCGCTCGACGAGACCCCGACCGGGCACCACTGGTGGCCGATCCGGGCCCTGATCCTGGCCCGGGCAACGGCCGAGCTGGCCGGCCTCGGCGGGCCCGACGCCGCAGCGGCCCGCAGGGAGGCGATCGCCACCTATGCCGCGATCGCCGCCTCGCCGGTGACCGATCCACAGCGCCGGATCGACGCCGAACGCCGCCAGGCCGAACTCGCCGACGAGGGGGCGGACCCGGCCGCCCGGCTGGCCGCACTCGAGCGGGCCGTGCGGCGGATCCCGTCGGTGATCAGCCGGTCGACCGCCGGTCGGCGCCGGCTGGACGCCATCGCCGGGCTCGGTGGGCTGGCGTCCGAGGCCGCCGCCGTCGCGGTTGAGGCGGGGGATCCCGACACCGCCGTCGAACTGCTGGAACGGGGTCGCGCGCTGCTGTTCAACGAGGCCCTGGACATCCGCGTCGGGGGAGCGGAGCTGGGTGCCGTCGACGCGTTGCTCGCCGCGGACCTGGCCCGGGTCGACCGCGAACTGGCGGAGGCGGACGCGTACACCCACGTCCGGAAGTTCACCATCGAGGTCGAGCGGATCGCGGCGTCCGGCGAGTCGCTGGCCAAGAGCACCCGGGAGTGGGACCCGCGAACCAGTTGGCTGCCCCGGACCCGCGAACTCGCCGCCGAGCGGGACCGGCTGGTCACCCGGATCCGGGCGCTGCCGGGCTTCGCCGACCTGCTGCGGCCACCCTCGCTGCCGGTGCTCCGGGAACGGCTTCAGGGCCTGCCGGTCGTCGTCGTCAACACCTTCGGCGACCGGGGCCACGCCCTGCTGGTCCCGGCGGAGCCGGACCGGCCGGTGAAGCCGATCCCGCTGCCCGCGTTGCGCGAGAGCGCCGTCCAACGCCAGGTCACCCGGATGTACGCGGCCGTGCTCGACGCGACCGCGCCGACGGTACCCTTCGACCGGCGGGTCTCCGCCCAGGAGGACCTGCTCGACGTGCTGGCCTGGCTCTGGGACACCGTCACCGGGCCGGTACTCGACCGGATCGCCCCGATGGCGAGTCCGGCGCCGAGGATCTGGTGGTGCCCGGTCGGCTCGCTGGCCCGGCTTCCACTGCACGCGGCCGGTCACCACCGCAGGTCGGACCGATCGCGTACGGTGCTCGACCGCACCGTGTCGTCGTACACCCCGACGCTGAGCGCGCTCGCCCACGCGGCGACCGGGCGGGCCTGGCCACCGGCCACCGCCACGGCGGCGGTCGTCGGCGTCCCGGGCGCAGCACGGTCGTCGGCGCTGTCGGAGGTACGCGCCGAGGTCGAGCAGGTCGCCCGGATGATTCCCGGCTCCGCCCTGCTCAGCGGGACGGAGGTGGGGCTGCGCGATGTCGAGGACCTGCTCCGGGTCCATCCGATCGCGCACTTCGCCTGCCACGGCGTCGCCGACACCAGCGTCAACGCGATGCTCCGGGGCGGCCTGCGGCTGGGCTCGGCGACGCTCAGCCCGCACCTGGTCCGCTCGTACCGGCTGGATCGGCCGGAACTGGCCTTCCTGTCCGCATGCAGTACCGCCGAGACCCATCCGACCTTCACCGACGAGCCGCTGCACCTGGCGTCGGCGTTCCAACTCGCCGGCTTCCGTGGCGTCATCGGCACGATGTGGCGTACCACGGACAGCGCCCGGATCGCCGAAGCCTTCTACGCCGCCCTGACCGGCGGTGGCACCGGGCCGCCGGAGACGGCCAGCGCGGCGCGGGCGCTCACCGACACGGTACGGGCGATACGCGACGAGTTTCCGTCGACGCCGACCCGATGGGCCGGACACCTGCACGTGGGGCTGAACCGGCCGCTCACCCCGGCTCCGAGCTGACGCACCAGCGGCGTGCGGCGGGGTCGGGGCGGGGTCGGGACGGATCGGTCGTGGAGTCCTGCGTGGAGTCCTGCTATGCCGGGGTGGCGGCGAAGGCGTCTCGGCAGTTTCGGACCAGTCGGGCGAGGGCGGGGCTCTGAGTGGCCGCCCAGACCAGAGCCAGCAGGGCGGGGCCGTCGACGTCGCTCACGCGCAGCGCGGTCAACCGGTCCTCGTACTCGTCGGCCAGGGACTCGCTGAGGATCGCGACCCCGAGCCCTCGGGTGGCGAGGTCCGCGATGGTGGCGGCGGCGCTCGCCTGCAACGCGATGGTCGGTTGGACGCGGCGGGCGGCGCAGGCCCGGTCGAAGACCGTTCGGATCCCGGTACCCTCCGGCATGCAGACGACTGGATGCTCCGCGATGTCGGCCAGTCCGATCGTCTCCTGGCGGGCGAGCGGATGTTCCGGCGGCACCAGCGCCACCAGCCGTTCGCTGACGATCGTCAGCGCGTTCAGTCCGGCCGGCGCTTCGGCCGTACCGACCAGGGCCAGGTCGATCGTGGCGGATCGGACGCTCTCGACCAGTCGGTCGGAGTTGCCCTCGAGCAGGGTCAGCTCGACCTGCGGATGGGCCCGGTGGAACGCTTCGAGCGCCTCGAAGAGTGGGGTCACCGTGCATCCGATGATCATGCCGACGGTGAGCTGGCCACGGATCAGTCCGGTTACCTCGCCGACGGCCTGCCGGATCGTGTCGGCGGCGGCGAGTGTGGCGCGGGCGTGTTCGAGTGCCGCCCTGCCAGCGGCTGTCAGAGTCGTCGTCCTGGTGGAGCGGTCGATGAGGGTCGCCCCGAGTTCGCGTTCGAGCTGCCGGACCTGTGCGCTCACCCCGGACTGACTGATCCGTACGCGCTCGGCCGCGCGGGTGAAGCTGGCCTCCTCGGCGACCGCGACGAAGTACTCCAGCTGCCTCAGCTCCATGAGCGCTGATTCTAGGCCCCATCAGAATTAGCTGTTGTACTTCTACTCTTGGCCCGCGCATGCTCGATCCGTAAGCGAACACAGCGGGAAACACTCGGAAGGATCAGCGTGTCGAACTACGAGAAGGCGACGCGACCGGAGGACATCACCCGGCTCTTCGTCGAGCGCTCCAACGCGGGAGACGCCGAGGGCGTGGCCGCACTCTACACCGAGGACGCGGTGCTGGCGTACCCGCCCGGCGGCCAGACGGTCGGTCGGTCCGCGATCCAGGCGCTCTGGGCGAAGGTACTCGCGAACCGCCCGCACTTCGAGTTGGAGGAGTCACTTCCGACGCTCGTCAGCGGCGATCTCGCCCTCACTTCGACGGCACCGAAGGACGGTGCGGGTGCCCGGGCGCAGGTGGTCCGCCGTCAGCCGGACGGGTCCTGGCTGCGCGTACTCGACCAGCCGGAGTTCACCCCGCCGACGTCCGGCTGACGGATGCGTCCACGCTCGGCTGGATGGGCCCTCCCGTGATGCCGAACCGGCACCGACGGGCAACCGTTGACCAGGCTGCCGGCCACCGACGGCATACCTGGTCGTCGGCAGCCGCCAATCGACGATGACGCACAGAATGCGCGGATAGCGATTTTCGACGAGGTGTTCGTCGGATCTTGTCGCGACGCCCTGCCGTACCGTCGCCATGCGGCCTTCGCCGTACGGCGCGCCGTGTCGGATACACGAGGTAGGTAATGGCAATGTCGGCCTCAGCCCGCCTCTGAGGTATCGATCCAGGTGTCCGGTTCGGTTTCATGATCGAGTCGGCTCGGTGGAATGTTGGGGGCCGGTCGGTCGTTACATATCGCGTACGGCCGAGTGCCGCCGCCT
>NZ_BONX01000082.1 GCF_016862935.1 Plantactinospora mayteni | reverse complement strand
CGCTGAGGATCGCCGCCGAGCGCGCCGCCCGGCGGTCCGTGGCCGCGCTCGCCGACATCGTCGCGGAACTGGCCGAGGAGGCCGGCCGGCTCGACGCGCTCGACATCCCGGGCGATCCGGCCAGTAGACTCCAGGCGGTCTTCTCCTGGTCCTACCGGGCGCTGCCGCCCGACGCGGCCCGGATGTTTCGTCTCCTCGGTCTGCACCCGAGCGGCGACTACAGCACGTACGCGGCGGCGAGCCTGGCCGGGGTCGACGCCGCCGCCGCAGTACGGATGCTCGAGGTGTCGTCCAGCGCTTGCCTGGTCGAGTACGTCGATTCGCACCGTTACCAGATGCACGACCTGCTCCGTCTATACGCCCGCCGGCTCGCCGATACCGAGGACGGCCCGGTCGCGCACGCGGCCCGGACAAGGTTGTTCCACTGGTACCTCGACACCACCTACCAGGCCGTCGATCTGCTGTATCCGGCGATGCTGCGGCTACCCAGGCTGGACGCCGCCCCCGTCGCGATCGGTCCTCGGCTGCTCAACGGAAACGACGGGCTGGCCTGGTTGGAGGCGGAGCGGTACAACCTCGTCGCCATCGTCTGCCGTGCCGGCACGGCGGACTCGGCGGAGCACCGCCACTTCGCCTGGCGGCTGGCGGACGCGCTGCGCGGCTTCTTCTGGCTGCGGAAATACCACGACGACTGGCTGACGGCGGTGGGTGCCGGGTTGGCCGCAGCGCAGCTCGATCGGGACGTCCCGGCGCAGGCGGCGATGCACCATGGGCTGGCCACCGTGTACCTGAGTCTCAGCCAGTACGAACCCGCCGTGGCGCAGTTCGAGCGGGCCCGCGACCTCAGCCGGCAGGCGGGATGGGCCGAGGCACAGGCGGCGGCGCTGGGTAACCTCGGCATCGTGCACCGGCATCGCGGCCAGCTCGACCAGGCTGCGGAATACCACGCACAGGCGCTGACGATCGTGCGTGGCATCGGTGCGCGCATCCGGGAGGCCGAGGTGCTCGGCAACCTCGGCAACGTCCACTACGAGCTGGGCCGGCTCCGCCTAGCCGCCGAACACTGCGGTCAGGCACTGGCCATCCACGAGCGCGACAGTGCCCGGTACGGGGAGGCGATCGACCTGAGCCTGCTCGGGCTGATCCACCTCGACCTCGGTGAGCTGGACCGGGCCCGGGGATATCTGGAACGGGCGCTGGCCCACTACCGCGCCACCGGTGCCCGGGACATGGAGGGGGCGGCGTACGCCAGCCTGGCCAAGCTCTCCTGCGTGCGTGGTGAACATCAGAGCGCCGAACGGTTCGGCCGGCAGGCCCTGCGGCTCGCCCAAGACACCGACAGCCAGGGTACGGAGATCGACGCCCACCTGGCCATCGGCGCCGCCTCCCTCGGATCGGGCCGGTTCGACCAGGCCATCGAGCACCACCTGCGCGCAGCCGACATCGCCGGCCAGAACGGCTACCGGCGTGGCGAGGTCGAGGCGCTGATCGAACTCGCCGGTGCGCGGGCCGCGCTGGGCCAACTCGCCGACGCCGCCGACCTGGCGGTCCGAGCGGCCGACATCGCCCGTGGCGCGGGTTACCGCGTTCTGCGCGGCCGGGCGCTGACCGCGCTCGCCACCGTCCGGCTCGCACAGTCAGCCGCCGATGCCGCCGGGGCGCACGCCGAGGAGGCGCTGACGATCCACGTCCAGACCGGTTACCGGCTGGGCGAGGCACGTACGCTGGCGCTGCTCGGCGAGGTGCATGCCGGTACGCCCAGGGCCGAAGCGTACCTCCGCCGTGCTGATGAGCTGTTCGCCGAGATCGGGACGACGGGATGACGCGCTCGGCCTGAAAGTTCGAATATTCGGTTCCGGCTAGGCGTGAACCGTTCGAAAACTCGACCGCAGGCCCTGACATACGACTTTGACCGCTGCGGGATCGATGGCTTGGGGCCTGTTCGGCCCGGACACCGCCTGGGGCGCGAATCGATGTCGTCGCCAGATGCAGGGCCGGGGCCGGGTGATCACCCTGGTGTCGAGAGCGCGTGCCGGGCTTTCTCCACCGCCTACGCCAAGGCGATTCGCCGCCCCCTGCCAGCAACGATCCAGGCGCGGACGGGTGCCACCTGTGGCGCAACCTCGCCGGGGCCGTCCGCAAGGGGCGCCGCCCACACTGCGTGCTGGGTGAGGGGGCCGGCCTACCACCGCGAGCGGTGGCGGCAGGTCCGCGACCTACTCGACAAGGGCGTCGGCTTGTTGAAATGTGCCCGTCAGCTCAACGTCGGCCTGAACACCGTCAAGCGGTACGTCCGCAAATGTGAGCCCGACCGTGGGACCCGCAATGGCGAACCTGGATCGCGGACACCTGCATCAGCACGGACGGCAATCGGCGGCATGAGAACATCTCACTCGTCCCGAAGGGTGGCCGCCGGGCGAGAGCCGCAGCGGGCAATCGCAGCACTCACCCGGATTGGATCGTCGACATGCCCGTGCCGGGCCTCGTCGGCCGGGTCGGATACGTGACACGTCGTGATGTCGGCGATGCCTACATTAAGCGGCGGTGCAAGGTGTCGCCATAACTGGACTACGCCGGAAACCGCTCGAACCGGCTGCGGCCGCCGTCACCGCCGCGCCGCGTCACTTCCTTCTCTGCTCATCGATTTGGCGCCGCCGGTCGAGGCGTGGCAGGGGCAGTAGACCTCTCACGGGAGCGCTACCGACCCTGGCACCGGACGCACCAACAAACTCATTGCCCTGTATACCCTGGCGCCCCGCGGCGTGTACGCCGAGCCGCCACACGGATCAGGTCGGCCCCTGGAGGGCCGACGTCAGCCTTCACCGCCATCTCGCAGAGCACCCCCAGGCAACAGTCGCAATGGTGATCGGCCCGAAGGGCCGACGTCAGCCGGTAGTCCCGGACGTGGGTACCCCAGGCGAGGGCCTCGTCGGAATGGTGGTCGGCCCGAAGGGCCGACGTCAGCGGTGCGCCGGGCCGGGTTGGAGTGGCTGCGGGTGTCGTCGCAATGGTGGTCGGCCCGAAGGGCCGACGTCAGGCTGGGTGAACTGCGGCGCCTCGCCGTGGAGCTGCTTGTCGCAATGGTGGTCGGCCCGAAGGGCCGACGTCAGTGTGCAGGTTGGGATCGCCGGTCCGACTGTCGTGATGGCGGTCGCAATGGTGGTCGGTCCGAAGGGCCGACGTCAGTCTTCGACGCGGGCGGTGATCCGGCGGGCCTGGCCGTCGCAATGGTGGTCGGTCCGAAGGGCCGACGTCAGAACTTCCACTTTCCCAGCTTGCGCGGCACGGTCCCGTCGTCGCAATGGTGGTCGGCCCCGAAGGGTCGACGTCAGAGTTCGTGAGCTGCGGACATAGTTCTTCGTCGGGGTGGTAGCCGGGCTACTAGAGCCTGGTTCGCCCTATCTGGCCACGGTTTGCTGGTTGGGAACCTTCCTGGTAAGTCGCAGGAGCTTGAGGTTCCCAACCGGGCGGACAAATTCGGGCTTTTCAGGTGTCAAGGAACGGTTTGGCTTCTGGCGCGGAGGGAGGAGGCGTCGACGGCGTGGGCCTCTTGTCGGGAAGGTGGGGGTCAGTCGGTAGTGAGAATGGGGGTGGGGGTGAGGACGCCGGCCGATTTTCGTCCTTCGATGGGTTGGCGGGTGGCGGCGGCTACTGCGAAGACGCCGAGTGGTGGCCAGGGTCTGCGGTCCAGGGTGATCCCTTGGGGGGTATGTCTTGGTCGTAGTTGGGGGTGTTCGAGGAGTGTTTGGATGCCGTGGGTGTCGAGGGGTTGCCGCCAGAGGGGCCAGATCATCACGGGTTGTCGTTGGCCGGGGATGGTGTGCCAGCAACTTGCCGTACTCGCCGCCTTCGTCGTCGGCGCGGCGGCATCCGGCTTTGTGCTCGCCCCGCCGGGTCTAGCGGGCCGGCACGCCCAGCGAGGTGGCCCAGCGCCGCCTCCCGGCCGACACAACTACGGCAGGGCGATCGCAATCGACGACCACTCCGGCGCCCTCATACGGCAGGCGGCTATCCCATCGTGAGCGACCTGTCGTGCCCGCTTCGACGGATGCTCGCTGGCCCGCTCGGCGTCGACCTGGTTCGGTCCGGCCCAGTTCAGTCAGCGCAGAGCGCATCGTACGAGGGATCGCTCGCGGGTATGTGTTCGCCGAACGCTGCACCTCGCGGTCGTCGCCAGCGCTTTGTCAGTAGGCCGTGCCGAGGTGCGAAGAGCCAGGATGTCAGGAAGGCGGCGGTGGCGACCAGGACGATGGTGCCGCCGACCGGGGTGTCGTAGCTCCAGGAGAGGTAGAGTCCGAGGACCGCTGATGCGCCGCCGGTGATCGGGGCGAGCAGCATCATCGCGCCCAGTCGGTCGGTGAGCAGCCGGGCGGTCGCGGCCGGGATGATCAGCAGGGCCAGGACGAGGATGTTGCCGATGGTCTGTAGGGAGATCACCACGGCCAGGGTTACGAGGACGTAGAGCACGATGTCGAGCCAGAAGACGGGCAGGCCGATGGCCCGGGACATCTCCCGGTCGAGGCTGACCGCCACCAGTTCCTTGTGCAGGGCGAGCATCAGGCCGAGGGTGAGCAACCCGGTACCGCCCACCAGGTACAAATCCCGGTCCGGGATGCCGGTGATCGAGCCGAAGAGGAACTGTTGCAGCGAGCCGGCGTAGCCGGGCGCCTGCGAGATGATCACGATCCCGAGGGCGAACGTGGCGACCAGGAAAACGCCGATCAGGGAGTCCTCCTTGAGCCGCCGGTTCTGCGCGAAGACAGCGATCATCAGCGCGGTGGCGACGCCGGCGACCGCGCCGCCGAGGACCAGACTGCCCTGTAGGACGAAGGCGACCGCGAGGCCGGGGAAGACCGCGTGCGCGACGGCGTCGCCGATGAAGGCCATTCCGCGGAGTACGACGTAGCAGCCGACGACGCCGCAGACCACGCTGGACATCACCGCGATCGCCAGCGCCTTGGGCAGGAAGGCAAGGTCGGGGTTGAACAGGTCGGTGAGAAAGTCGGTGATCGACAAGCTAGGCCGCCTTCACGAGTTTGAGCAGCGCGGACTGGTCGCTGACGCCGAAGGTCCGCTTCCAGACCTCGGGGTCGCGCAGCTCGGTCGGGCGGCCTTCGGCGGTGACCCGGCCGTTGAGCAGCACCAGCCGGGTACTCGACTGCAATGCGGCGACCAGGTCGTGGGTGGTCATCAGCAGCGCCCGGCCCTCCTGGGCGAGGCTGCTGAACAGGTCGCCCAGCAGTTCCTGGGTGGGCAGGTCCAGGCCGGTGAACGGTTCGTCGAGGAGCAGGATCCGCGGCGACAGCGCGAGAGCCCGGGCCACCAGGACCCGCTGCCGCTGGCCGCCGGAGAGTTCACCGACCGGCCGGTTACGCAGTCCGGCCAGCCGTACCCGGTCGAGCGCCTCCCCCACCGCGTGCCAGTCCGCTACGCGGGGCCGGCGCAGCAGCCCGAGCCGTCCCGTCCGGCCGGTCAGCACGGTCTGCTCGACCGAGATCGGAAAATCCCAGCTGAACTCGTGGCGCTGCGGCACGTAGCCGATCGGGGTACGTCCGCGTCGGGCGGGCTCGCCGTCGACGCGGATCTGTCCGCTCCGGGTGCTGACCAGGCCGAGGATCGCCCGCAGCAGTGTGGTCTTTCCCGCGCCGTTCGGTCCGAGTAACCCGACCAGCTCGCCCGACTCGACGTGGAGTCGTACGTCCCGCAGCACCGGCCGGCCACCGAGGTCCACGTTCAGGTCGGCGATGTCGAGCGCCCTCACGACCGACTCCCCGAGGTCGGATCTTCATCGGCCAGACCGGCCGCTGACCGTTCGCCTCGCTCGCGCTCGGCCCGGCGCTTGGCGCTGCCGCCGCTGACCTGTACCCAGACCAGGGCGACGACGAGCAGCGCCGCTACTCCGACGAGCAGGGCGATCAGAGCTGTCCTGTCACCATCGGAACGGTTCGGTGCGGCGCCGTCGCCGCCTGAGGCCGGCTGGACCGCCGGCCCGGATGGGATGTCAGCGGTCGCGGTGAACGCCTCGTCGGTGCTGGTCGCATCGCCCACGGCGATCCGTAGCAGCCTGGTGTCGGCGACCTGCTTTCCGCTGGTCAGGTCGGCCGAGACCTGGATGGCCACCAGGTAGACGCCTGGCCGGGTGAAGACCCAGTTGGCGTGGGTGTGGGTGTTCACCTCCACCCAGAGCGGCTGGGGTTTCGGTTCGGCGGAGCGCCACAGCACCTGCGGCGCGGCGAAGTTACCCGACTGGAGGTACACCGTCATCGCGCCCGGTCCGCGGACGCCGAGCAGGGTGAGCGTCACGCCACGGTCGATGTCCCGCATTACCCGAGGGTCCTGGGTGTTCCATCCGATCCAGACCACGTCCGGCTGTTGCGTCTGCGGCACCACGTACACCCGCTCACCGGCGTCGACGTCGAGGAAGGTGTACGCCGGATCGTCCGGAACGGTCTGGCGGGCGGCGTCGGAGACCTGCAGGACGGTCTGGTCGGTGCTGCGCCAGACCGGCCGCTGCGCGTCGTCGTGGATCAGCAGCGTCCACCGGTCGTCGACGTACCGGGGGCCGACGTCCACGTGCCCGGCCTTCAACACCGCCCGGTCGGTGGCGAGCGGCTGGTCCGGGGCGATCGACTGGTCCAGCCCCGGCGTGGGCTCCGTGGCCGTAGCGGGGGTCGCGGGCGTGGTCAGTACCAGCAGCGCGGCGACCACCGCACCGCATCGGACGGCGACCCTCGCCGTCCCGCGCCGCCTCGATCGCGCCGGTGCGCCGATCACTGTCGCCTCCCGTTGTTCGGCCTGGCCAGGCAGTCCCGCAGCGATTCCGCGTTGAACCGCATCATCTGTACATACGTCCGCACGTCGCCGCCGAAGCTGTCCCCGTAGATCTCGCAGATCCGTAGGCCCTGCTCGCCTGCGACCTCGGTCAGCGTCGTCGAGCGGGCCGCCAGGTTGGGTTCGAGGAACACGGCGCGGATGTCCAGGTTGCGGATCGTCTCGGTGAGTCGGCGCCGGTCGGCGAGGCTCGGCTCGGTGGCCGGGTTCGGGGTCACGAATCCGGAGATCTGCACGCCGTAGGCGTCACCCAGGTAGCCGAACGCGTCGTGGGTGGTGACCAGGTGCCGCTGCGACTCCGGTATCTGGGCGATGGTGTCCCGGACGTAGGTGTCGAGCCGCTCCAGTTCGGCGATGTAGTCGGTGGCATGGGTCCGGTATTCGCCGGCGCCGTCAGGGTCGATCCCGATCAGGGTGTCCCGGATCAGTTCGACGTAGGCGATGGCGTTGCGGACGTTCTGCCACAGGTGCGGGTCGATCTCGCCGTGCACGTGCTTGCCGAGGACCGCCTGGGGTAGTTGGTGGACCTGGCTGCCGGGGCGGCCCAGGAACCGGAACTTGCGGTCGCCGGGCACCTCCAGCAGCGCCTTGTTCGGCACCTCGATCACCGTCGTCGCCGGGTCGTACACCCGCTGGTCGGCCTCACCGCCGCCCTCCGGGTCGGCGAGCAGGTACAGCCGCCGCTGGTCGAGGTCGACGGTGAGATCGGCGTGCCCCGAGTTCAGCACCGCCGCGCCGGTCATTGCCGGCACCGAGTGCGGGTCCACCCCGACTGCGAAGGTGAAGGTCTGTTCCCTGACCGGAACGGGTTTCGCCTCGGGCGTGACCGCGATCTGCGCCCGCATGGTCAGCCGGTAGACGCCCGGCTTGGTGAACGCCCAGCTCATGTGGGTGTGCGCGTCCGGTGGCAGTAGGGCGGTGTCGTCCTTGAACCCGTTCGCCGGGTCGAACCCGTCGGCGGAGTTGACGTAGAACGACGGGTTGCCGAACGACTCGGTCAGGTAGGCCGCCAGGCTGCCCGGCCCGGCGACGCCGGTGGCGCTGAGCAGGATGTCCGAGGAGCGGTTCGCGCCGTCGGCCGTACCGGTGCCCCGGACCCGCATGCCCAACCAGATGGTGTCGAGCGAGACGTCCTCGACCATTGGGATGATCTCGGCGGCGTACTTCACCGCCCCTTCGGCGAGTGAGATGTTCGGTACGCCGGTGCGGAGGTTGGCGTCCAGCGTCTTGATGATCGCGTGCTCCTCCAGCAGGAGGTAGTTGCTGAACGCCACGTCGGCGTAGACCACGTTGCGGACATCGCGCAGCGAGGGTTCATAGCTGTGCGGGTCGGCGCCGTCCGGCACCAGGGAGCTGACCGTGACCCGGTCGCCGCCGACCTGGCGTACCAGGTCCTGCAGGATCCCGGTGGTGGTGACGACCTGCACCCGCTCGTCGTGCCCGCTCAGCATCTCGGTCGACCGGCAACCGCTGACGAGGAGCGCCACAAGCACCGTCAGCGCGACCACCCGCATCCGGTGCCCGGTCAGCGGCACGGCCGCGCTGCCGGGAAGCCGCCGCACGGCAGGCATTCGCACTACCTCCCCACCTGTCACGGACATGCGTCTGTCGTCCCCAGCAGGCGGGCGACGATTCGGTTTCCTGGCCGCGGCCAGCGCCACGAACCGCCAGCACAGTAGCATGAAAATGGGAACGGTTATCAACTGACTCTAGGGTCAGCCCTGGAACCGGCGGGGGTCCGCGCATCCAACAACCGGGCACATCGCCCCGGGCCCCAGCATGCGGGACCGTCACGGCATACCCAGAGCAGAATTACTCTCGTCGAGAGTTGCGCACACACACCGTTAGAACGAAAATGGGTGTCACGATCGTTTCGGTTTCAGAGTTGAGGAGGGTCATGTCTCTCGCTGTTCCCCCCGCCCTGTTGGAGGCCGCCGAACGAGGCCCGGTGGACGACGCGGCGTTCGTCGCCTGTGTCCGTGAGTCGCTGCCGTACGCGTGGCAGACGGTCAGCCACGTGGTAGCCGACCTGAACGCCTCCGACGACGACTTCGCCGACAACGTCATCCCGCCGCCGAGCGAGGCCGAGCGCGGACAACTGCTGCGTGCGCTGGCCAGTGACGCCATCCGAGCCGGGTTGGAGCGGCACTTCGGCGTCCGGCTCGCCTTCCAGAACTGCCACCGGGTGGCCGCGTTCCGCCCCGCCGCGGTCGACTCCGACGCCTACCGTCGCTTCGTGTCCGCCCGCGGCCAGCTACTCAACCAGTCGCCCGAGCTGCGTGACTGCTGATCCGCCTGAGGCCGTCCGGCGGGCGGAGCAGGTGGCAGCCCATCTGTTCCTGCTCGCCGGGCAGCATCCCGGCACGACGGCGGCCGAGTCCCTGGCGGCGGCACACTGGTACGGCCTGGCGGCGGAACGGTACGGCTACGCCGGGGTGTGGATCGCCGAGCACCACTTCACCTCGTACGGCGCCTGCCCCTCGGCTCCGGCGTTCGCCGCGCACCTGCTCGGCGCCACTCGACGCGTGACGGTCGGCACCGCGGCCTGCATCCTCTCCAATCGCCACCCGGTGGCGCTGGCCGAGGAGGCGGTCCTGCTCGACGAACTCTCCGGTGGACGGTTCGCCCTCGGCGTCGCCCGGGGCGGGCCGTGGGTCGACCTGGAGGTCTTCGGCACCGGGCTGGACCGGTACACCGATGGCTTCGCCGAGTCGGTCGACCTGCTGACGTCCTGGTTGCAGGGCGACGAGTACATCGCCGGCAGCGGCCGTTTCCCGTTCCGTCCGGTCCGTGTGGTGCCCCGGCCCCGCCGACAGATCCCGGTCTGGATCGCCGCCACCTCCGTCCCGACCGTCGAGTTGGCCGCCCGGCGCGGGCTCCCGCTGCTGCTCGGCATGCACGCGACCAACCCGGAGAAGGCGGAGCTGCTCGACCGGTACGCCCAGGTCGCGGCGGCGCACGGCCACCGGCCGGCGAGCGCCGCGCACGCGAGCGCCCACCTGGCCCACGTCGCCGACACCGACGCCGAGGCGGAGGGCGCCGTGCGGGCCGCGCTGCCGGGGCTGCTGGCCGGCACCGACGAGTACGTCCGCATCGACGGCTCGTCGTCACCTCGGCCGGAGCGGAGCCGTTATGTCGACACGCTCCTGGACATTCATCCGGTCGGCGGTCCTGCCCGCTGCCGGCAGCGGATCGCCGAAGCGGCTGCGGTTCCCGGGGTACGGCATCTGCTGTTGATGGTCGAGGCCGCCGGCGGTCGGCAGACCACCCTCGACAACATCGCCCGGCTCGCCTCCGAGGTGCTCGACCTGACCGCCCCGAACCCGCCCCTGGACGACTCCGTCGATGGCCGGGTCCGGCGTCCTGTCCCGACGCGGTGACCGGGGCTGCCCAGCGTACATCGGGTCCGAGCCCACGAGGGCAAGGACGACGATCTCGACCCGCGACGCCACCGACGACACGGCCGGTGCGACGTCCCAATGGTGTGGGACGTCGCACCGGCTGATCGTTTCCGACGGTGATCTGCCCGCGCCGGAGGCGCGGACTAGGCGAGGACCTCGAAGGTGAAGGTCCTGGATCCGGAGCTGACGGTGGCTCCGGTCGTCGCGAGCGTGCCGGTCACCTGGAAGGTGACGGCATAGGTGCCCGCCGCGTCGAAGCCCCAGTTGACGTGGGCGTGGGAGTTGTGGTTGACGTTCAGGTTGTCCGGCAGCCCGTTTCCACTGTCGAACAGCACGGTCGGCGACCCCAGCGAGGTGGTGTAGATGCTGAATCCGGCGGGTCCGCTGACGCTGGTGAGCCGGAACGTCACCCGGTTGTTCTGGAAGACCCCGCTGGGCACCTCGGTGGTGTTCCAGCCGGCCCAGAGCAGTCCGCTCGTGTTGGCCTGCGGGAGGATCCAGGCTTGCCCGCCGGTGCCGAGGAACGACCAGGCGGATCCGCTGGGCACGCTGACCTTCGCGGCGGCCGGCACCCGGAACACGACATCGGCGGGGTCACGCTCGACGTCGGTGGGTCCGGTCCCGTCGAGCACGTTGACCACCAGTGCGCCGGAGGCGTAGTCGACGTCGATGATGTCGACATGGCCGCTGGTCAGCACGACCGGGGCCGCCTGGGCGGGCACCGCCGTCCCGCCGAGCAGCGCGCCGGCCAGGATCAGGCCGGCCAGCCCTCCGCTGCGCAGACTCATTCGCTTGCCTCTCACAGGTCCTTCCTTTCTGGTCATGGCTTCACGGCGAAGCGCAGGTTGACGGTTTCGGAACTGATCCGCTGGCCGGAGGCGACGAGCCTGGCGGTCGCCTTGACCTTCACGGTGTAGGTGCCCGGCTGGTCGAAGGCCCAGTTGGCGTGCAGGTGGTCCCCGACGCTCAGCCCGATCGCGTCCGGAGTCCCGTCGCCGCTGTCGACCAGCACGTTCGGCTGCCCGACGGCGTCCTCGGTAAAGACGGCCAACTGGCCGGGCCCGACGACCCGTACCAAGGTGAGCGTGACGGTGTCACCGGAGAACACTCCGGCCTCCAGTTCCTCGGTGGACAGGCCGGGCCAGAGCAGGCTTTCGTTCTGTGCCTCGGGCAGGATCCAGACCGGGACGCCGGCAGCGCCGAGGAACCCGAACGCGGGGTCGGCCGGGACGGTCGTCTGGGCCTCGCGCTTGACCTTGAACAGCACGTCGTCCGGTTCACGCTCGACGCCGGGCTCGACGGTCTCGTCGTGCACGCCGATTTCGAGGGCGCCGTCCTCGTACTCGACGTCGACCACGTCGACATGGCCGGCGGCGAGCACGACGCGGGACGCGGTGGCCACCTGAGCCTGAGCCGGCATCGCCGAGACGACCACCGCGGCGGCGATGGCGCCCACTACGAGCAGGCTGCGGGAGGTACTGCGCACGGAGAACTCCTTTCCACGATCCCCGACGGACCGCTTGTTGAAAACGATAGTCGTTTCGGTGTGCTCGGGGAAGTGGGCGAGCGTGACAACATCAACGCCCGAAGTCCTATCCGGACAGCAGATGGGACCCCGGGCGCCGAATGGCCACCGACACGACTCCGCGCCGCCGGCCGCACCGACCGCTACGCGCCGTTCTCGTGAACCTGCCCAGGGCCGCTCAGGCGACGTCGCCTGGTCAGGTAGACCAGCAGCACCCCGACGGCTACCAGGAGCGCGCCGCCGAAGCTGGCCGGGACCACCCACGATTCACCGGTACGCGGTAGCCCGCCGTTTCCGTTGCCCGAGCCGTCGCCGGACCCATCACCGGATCCGCCGCCGAAGCCGCTGCCCGGGTCCGTACTGTCACCGACCGCGACCGTCAGGGTCCTGGTGTCGGTGACCGCCTTGCCGGCGCTGGTGGTGCCGCTCATCTGCACCTGCAGGCGGTACAGTCCCGGCTTGCTGAACCCCCAGTTGCCGTGGGCGTGCGTGTTGGGCGGGATGTTCAGCTGCTGCGGCAGGTTCTTGGCCGAGTCGAACAGCACGTCGGCGTTGCCGAACGAGCCGGTCAGGAAGAGTACGAACCTCCCGGGGCCGTCGACGCCCTTGAGCGTCCAGGCCACGTTGCCCTGGACCGCCCCGACGATCGACTCGTGCTGGGTGTTCCAGCCGGGCCAGACGATCCCGGACTGCTGCGCCTGTGGCAACAGCCAGACCGTGTCGCCCTCCTTGCCGAGGAAGTCGGCCCCGGCCGGCACCGTGGTCTTGGCCTTGTCCTTGACGTGCAGGACCACGTCGGTCAGATCCCGCCACACCGGCGGGCTGACCGTGTCGTCCTTGAGCCGGATCGTCCATGTGCCTCCGGTCAGCTGCGGCCCCATGTCGACGTGCCCGTCCGAGATGACCTTGCGGGTGCCGGTCGTCGCGGCGGCGACCTTTGGAGGCGGCGCCTGCGCGGGTGCGTTCAGCGCTGGTGGGTCGCCTCGGCGTGCCGCCGGTGGCTCCGCCATCGGCTGCGGCAGGGTCTTCGCCATGTCGGCCGGTCCGGCCGGGGACGGCGGGGCCGCCGGTGGTCCCGGCGTGATCGGTGGGACGCTCACCCGGTAGGTCGCCTCGGTGCTCACTCGCTGGCCGGAGGGCAGTGTCGCCGACGCGACAAGGGTGACCCGGTAGTCGCCGGCGGTGTCGAACGCCCAGAGCACCGCCGGGGTCCGGGTCGCGGTGGGCAGCGCGGCATGACCGGCGATGTCGCTGCCGAACAGCGGTGTGACCGCACCGAGGCCGGACAATCGGTAGGCGGTGAACCGGCCGGGACCGTCGGCGGCACGCAACGACACCGTGATCTGGTCCCCCCGCACCGCCCCACGGTTCACGCCGGTGGTGTCGAAGCTGGGGAAGGCGGTGCCCGTGGCGGCGAGCAGCCACACCGGCTGGCCGGGCGTGCCGAGGAACGAGAAGCGGCTGTCGGCCGGCACCCGGCCGGACACCCCGTGCTCCGGTCCCAGGACGACGTCGGCCGGATCGTGTCCGGGGACTCCCCGGCCGACCTGGGCGGCGTCACGTATCCGCAGGGACAGTTTGCCGTCGACGAGTGAGACGGACATCAGGTCGGCACCGTCGGCGCTGACCGGCGCCGGGGCGGCTCGTGCGGGTGCGACTCCGGCGACCAGCGCCAGTACGGCCACCGCGAGGCCGGCGGCAACCGCTCGCACACTGGGAAATCTCATCATCCTCCTTTGCTGGCATGCGACATTCTCAAGATCACGCCCAGCGCGGCGGTGCGGCGCGGGGCAGCGGGCGGGTCGGCTACTCATCTCTCGGGGTCCCCTGATGAGTCCTCTGACGACCGCGTCGCGTCGGAAGCGGCGCCGGCAGTCCGGACGTTCTGCCGGTTGCGCGCCCCGTCGGCGGAGCCGTCCGCGAGGTCTTCCGCAGCCTCGACGCGTCCCTGTTCCCGGGCCGCGGCGACAGCTTGGGCGAGGTCCCGAGCCGTGCGTCGCCGTCGGCGTCGGCGCAGCGTCACCAGGCCCCAGCCCCCGCCGATCGTCAGGGCGACGAGCAGCAATTGGCTCCACGGCACGGCCCAGACCGCCCTGCTGTCGGCCACGGAGACCGGCGGAGGGTCGATCACCTGGCCGTCGACCGTCACCGGGGTGACGGTGGTGATGGCGGTCAGTCGGAACAGCGGCGGCACCCCGGACAGTCGGACGCTCACCCGTACCGCGTTGCCGGGCAGGATTTCCGGCAGCGGGCCGCCGGTGGCGGTCCGGGCCGCGAGCCCGAACGGGCCGGTGGCCCGCAGCGTCGGCTGGCCGCCGAGCCGGACGTTGCCGGTGTTCCGGAGCATGGCGGTCGCGGTCAGCTCGCCGCCGGTGATCGGGTTGTACGAGCCTCGATGCCGTACCCGGAGGTCTTCCAGGGTCAGCGCGGGTCGCAGCTCGCCGGTTACCCGGAGGTAGACGCGGGTGCCGACCCGGTGGTCGACCGAGACCTGGTTGCCCTGGGCGTCGGTGCCGGTGGCGGCGAGTGAGGCGACGATGCCGCCGGTGTGGTCGCCCGGCGTGGCATTGGCCGGCACGGTCAGGGTGAACGGCAGGTCCATCCGGGAGGTCGCCGGCACGGTCAGGGTCCGGGTGGTGAGTCGGACCCAGGCGCCGACGTCGACCGGCTTCTCCCGGCCGGCGAGCAGGTCGAAGCCGCCTTGGGCGGTGGTGAAGGCGTCGCTGGCGTAGACGGTCAGGGTGACCGGTCCGGCGGAGTGGTTGGTGACCGCGACGTAGTCGGTGACGCTGGCACCGGGGTCGAGTTTGTAGCGCAACGAGTCCCTGCCGTCCGGTCCCTTCGGACTCGACGGCGTCACGCCCCAGGTGAGCGGGGACTTGGCGGGCGGGGATGCGGTCGTGGCGGGACTGGGAGCGGCGGACGCGGCCGGGGTCGGCGCGGCGGGGGTCGGCGTCGGGGCGGCCACGGCCGCCGGTGGGGCCAGGCCGATCAGGACGACGCCGACGGCGGTGACGGCTGGCAGTCGCATGGCGGGGTCGTGGATTCCGTTCGTAGATTTGTCGTGGGTCTTCGTCGCGACCGCGACCGAGGGGTGGACGAGCGCATGCAGACGGACCGCTCGCTCCACCCCACGGCCGGGTCGCTACCCGGTGCAGGCGGTTCGGAGGGCGTGATCGGGATCGAGCCGCCCCGACCGGGCAATCAGGTGACGGTCAGATCGCCGTCAGGGTGAGGGTCGAGGTGTACGTACCCGCGGCGGTTTCGGTCGGCAGGCTCAACTGCAGCGCGGCGGAGAGCTGCGCGGTACCCCGGCCGGCGCCGTCCGGTGCCGAGCCGAGCACGCTGCTGGCACCGAGCCCGCCCCCGGAGGCCGGGCTGACCGCCGGACCGGCGATGACACCCTGCCCGGTCCCCTGGCTGAGGATCCGCGGCGTCCAGCCGAGCCGGTCGGCGCCGAACGTCGCCCCGTCCGGACCGGTGAAGTTCTCCGGAATCTGCCCGGAGACGTTCCAACCCGGGCTGCCGGTACGGGTGTCGGTGACAGTCACCGGCCGCAGTTCGCCGGTGCTCTCCCATCGGTCGCCGCCGGCGTTGAGCCGGGCCGGCGGCAGCACGACAGCGCGGTCGTCCGGGTCGACGCTGACCACCAATCCGCCCTGGGTACCGTCGATCGAGGCGGTGATCGTCTGCGACGCGCCTGGAGTCGACGGTGCCGTGGCGACTCGCAACGTGACCGGCGGGCTGCTGGCCACGACGTTGTGATCGGAGTCGTAGAGCCGGACGAGGTACTGGCAGTCGTCGAGTTCGCGGGTCGCGGTGAACGAGTAGCCGGCACCGGCCTCGCCGGAGATCACCGTCCAGTCCTCGGCGCCCTGGCACCTGTGGAACCAGTGGTAGTGGTCCAGTTCGGACTGCGGCGTCTGGACGGCGGTCAGCGTCGCCGTCTCGCCCGGCTGATACTCCCCGGCGAGGCCGGTGATACTCAGCTCGGTCGGCGGTGTCGGGTCCGGCAGGTCGCCCACCACGAACGAGTAGTCCACCGGTCCGGTGCTGACCGTGCCGCCGCCGGCCAACGTCGCGTCGGCCTGGAAGGTCAGGGTGTAACTGCCGAGCGCGCTGAACGCCCAGTTCGCGTGCGCGTGGGTGTGCACCGGCACGTCGATCGCGTCCGGCAGCCCATCGTCGCTGCGGAACTTGACGATCGGCCCACCGAACACGTCCTGGGTGAACACGTTCACCACCCCCGGACCCTGTACGTCGAGCAGGCTCAGCCGCACCTGGTTGCCGGTGAAGACACCGGACGCGAGCGTCGTGGTGTTCCAGCCCGGCCAGAGCAGATCCGGGTCCTGGGTCATCGGCAACAGCCAGATCGGCGTCCCCGCCGGCCCGAGGAAGGCGAACCGGTCGTCGTCCGGCACCGGCATCTCCGCACCCGGCAACACCTGGAACGTGACGTCGGCCGGATCCCGGATCACCGACGGCTCGATCGTGTCGTCGTGCACCTTCAACGACAACGCGCCGTCCTCATAATGCACGTCGACCGCGTCGGTATGCCCCTTCGCCAGCACCACCCTCTCCGCCGCGGAGGCGGTTGCCGGCGCCAGCAGCGTGCCGGCGACCACCGCCCCCACCGTGACCAGGACCCCGACAATCCGGGGCCGCGATCTCACAATCATCATGCTCCTCTCCCCACAGCCGAGCGCGTCCGCGCACGGCAGCTCTTCGCCTCGGTTCGCGCCACTCGGGCGCTTCCGCGACACCTCCGCCGCTGGCTTCGTGCTCACCAGGACGCCTTGCGGACGCCGGGCAGTTCGCCGCGCAGCGCCAGCTCCCGGAACCGGATCCGGGACAACCCGAACCGGCCCAACACGCCACGGGGTCGTCCGTCGAGCTGGTCGCGGGAACGCAGCCGTACCGGACTGGAGTCCCGGGGCAGCATCCTGAGCCGACGCATCGCGTCGGCGCGTACCGCCGGGTCGGTTTCCGGCGCCGTGATGACCCGCTTCAGCTCGGCCCGGGGTGCGGCGTACCGGCGGACCAGATCCGCCCGGCGGGCCTGCCGGTCGACCAGGCCGCGCCGCGCCATCAGCGCTCCTCGCGGAAGTCGACGTGCCGGCGCAGCACCGGGTCGAACTTGCGCAGGACGAGGCGGTCCGGGTTGTTGCGGCGGTTCTTCCGGGTAACGTACGTGTAGCCGGTGCCGCCCGTACTGCGCAGCTTGACGACCGGCCGCAGGTCGGTACGGCGGGCCATCAGACCCGCACCCCTCGGGCCCGGACCCCGGCCACGACCCGCTCGATTCCCTCGCGGTCCACCGTACGCATCGCCTTCGCGGTGAGGTGCAGGGTGACCCAACGCCGCTCCGAGGCGAGCCAGTAACGGTGGCGTTGCAGGTTGGGATTCCAACGTCGGCGGGTACGGCGATGGGAGTGGGACACGGCGTTGCCGAAGCTCGGCTGCGCCCCGCTGACCTCGCATCGTCTGGACACGGATACCTCCTTCAGATTCGGAAACTGTAACGGAAGTCGTTTTCGTTTTCACATTAGCCGTCCGGTCGGCGCGGCGTCACCTCGGGCACCACCGCCACGGTGACGTCGTCGCTCAGCCGGTAGCCGACGCCGCGCAGCGTGGCGACCAGCGGGACATCGGGTCCGACCTTGGCCCGCAGTCGCCTGACGTGTACGTCGACGGTGCGTTGACCGAACTGCGTGTGACCCCACACCTCATGGAGGAGTTGCATTCGGGTGAAGACCCTGCGCGGATGCTGGGCGAGATGCCATAGGAGGTCGAACTCCCGGCGGGTGAGCGGGATCTCCTCCTCATCCCAGAGGAGGGTCCGGGAGTCGAGCAGCATCCGAAGCATCCACGACTCCGGAGCATCCGTTCGCCCGACGACGACCTGGGGCGCCCACGCGAGGCGCGAGAAGGATTCGACGAGTCGGGCGACGTCGGGGTTCACCGGCCCCCGCCCGGCAAGAAGCCGGACGGAGACCAGCAGGTGGGGGCCGTCCGCGACGTGCGGAGCATCCACCGTCGAGCCGGCGGCCGGGCGCGAGGAAGTCACCCAAGCATAATGACAACCATTTTCATTCTTGTCGAGAGGCGTCGGGCATGGGCCGGGACATGCCGGGCGGCGCGCCTCCGAGATATCGGGCGGCTATCTCAGGCCAGAGCCGGCCCGCCTGCCGGCCAGCACGGGTGCAGGGATCAGTCGTCGACGGTGGCGGCGACCCATCACGAATCCGGGTCGATGCGTGCGCTGAGATCATCCCGGTGCGGTCGTTGTCTCAGATGTGACGCCGACGATCGCGGTTGGGCTGGGCTGATCGGTGCCGCTGACAACCATCGCAGCGGCGGTGGCCGGAGCCGGACAGGGCGCATATCGGCCGGCGTTCCAGGCCCTGACCGTCACAGTCGTCGGCGAAGGGATGGCGCCAGCGGGCCACGGCCGCCATCACCTCGCCGGTTCGGGTCACCATCCTGGTCGCACCCACACCGACCGCGCCGCTGGCCACCGTCTTCGACGCCGGCGCCGCTATTCGGCAGCGGCCTGCTCCGGCCGATCACTGGCCTGCTACCGCCGGCGAAAGCACCGGCACCGCAGGCCGGACAGTCCCGCGGCTCCTCATTCGTCGAGTTTGCTGCGGGTTACGCAGGGCTCGCCGACACCCTGGTTCCTCGCCGGCCCGGGCCGCTGACCGCCGTCGTCGCCGCGCTCGCCGCGGCTGTCCCCGACGTCTGGGGCTTTGGCCGCCGACGCCCAGAATCGACCGTGGTGGTCTGACCCGGGTCCGTGTCCCGAGCCCGCCGGCATCCGCGCCCGTCCCTGCCGACCCTAGACGACGGCGCGCACGGCATGCGGGCGCGCGGCTAGACGGTGCGCAGGTCCAGGCTGTGCCGCAGGTACAGATCCTGGGTACCGGTCGACCACCAGAGCACGCCGCCGCGGTAGCCGATGTTGGCGGCGGCGGGACTGACCTCGACCGTCCTGCGGGCGGCGATGTCGTAGACCAGCAGCCGCACGTTGCCGGTCAGGCCCGCGTTGCCGCCGGTCTCCGCGTACACGTCGAAGCGGTCCAGTGCGCCGACGTCGGGGACCGCTGTCTCCACCGGGCCCTCGGCGACCTTGTGACGGTCGCCGCCGTCGGGATTCATCAGATCGATGCGGTAGCCGTCGCCGGTCAACGAGACGACGCGGCACCAGCGTGGACTGCAGTTCGTCACCGCTCTCCGGTTCGGCGACACCGCGACGTCCCGGCCGGTCACGACGTTTCTCAGCATGGTCGAGCCCGACGTGGAGGTGGCGCCGTCGACCAGCCAGGGCCACGCCGAGAGCTGCCACGTGCCCGTCTCGGCGGTGGTCTGCACCCGGCCGCCGGTCAGCGCGACCGAGCGCACCTCGGTCACGTCGTTGTTGGCGGTGGCTACCCAGCGCACCCGGTCGTCCGCGATCATCAGGTCGTACTCGGACTGGTAGAAGCGGGCGTCGCCGGTATCGGCCGTCAACTCCCGTGGCGGTCGTCCATCGCGGAGGTTGACCGCCCATAGCTGGAGACTGCGATCTCCATTGCCTTCGGCCCAGACCACCACGTCACCGCTGACGGTGACCGCCGGGAACGACGGGGAGCCGCGAGTTGGCAACTGCCGCAACTGCCGCAGCGACCCGTCGGCCTGGCGGACCAGCAGCCGCAGGGAGGCACCGTCACGGCTTCGCGCGGTGCCGATCGACGTGCTGGCATCGAGAAACCAGGCCGGGGTGTAGGCGGTGCCGTCGGGCAGATCAGCGGAAACACTCCCGCGTTGCGCGTGCGGCCAGGCGAGCGCCACCGACACCGGCACGGCGGACCGCGGATCACTGGGCGGGGCCAGCAGCAGCACGCCACTCGCCGCGACAGCGGCGGCCAGGCTCAGCAGTGTCCTCGCCCGTCCGGGCACGCCGACGGGCGGTCTTCTCGACAAGCCCACCTCCCGGCGACCTGCATGGGCCGTACCGGCCACTCGGCATGGTGACCGACACACTGTAATCGGCCGACCTGGGCCGCATCCGGGTGGTCCCTCGTCCTGGTGGGTGGCGCCCCGCTTGCCTGGTCACACCGGCCACGGGTGCCATCGTGCTGCCGCCGCCCCCTGTCGCCCTCCTACGGAACAAGGTCCGAGATCCGATCGGCGCCAACCGCCCGACGTCTTGGGGCAATCGCCTCTTCGTCGGCGACTGTCCTGGCTGCGGTCGTCGGCGCAGGGCTCGGGCGACCGCGATACTGTGCGGGTGGACAGCCAGATGGAATGTTCGAGATGAGCCGTGTCGCTCCGCTGCCCACGACAGCCACCGGGCGGAAGGTGGGCAGTCGGCCGGTCAGCGGGCTGGCCGCCCTGGTCGTCGCGGTCGCGGCCGTCGGCGTGCTGGTCTGGCGCCCGCCACCTCCCGAGGCCGCGCCCACCGCTTCGCTGCTGCCCCAGGCGGCGGAGGTCTGGCCGAACGCCCGCCGCGCGACTATCAACGCCATTCTGCCTGACGGCGCCCAGTATCAGCCGGCGCACGTTCTTGACGCGACGGCCTCGATCGGCACGGCGCCCGAGCCAGGCGGCGGCACCCACCTGCGGCTGCTGCACCGCGCCTCCGGTGGCCACCTGCGCGAACTGCGCCGTCTGCCTACCGTCGACGAGCCGGAGTTCGCCGCCATCGCCGTCGATGCGGGCAGGGTCGTCTGGGCCGAGTCGACCATCGACGCCAGCGGCCGCGCACACACCGAGATGTGGGCCGCCGACCTCGCCGGAGACCGGCCGGCCCGCCGGTTAACCGCGGACACCGGCCAGTTCATCTATCTCGGCTCCGAGTACGACCTCGCTGTCCAGGACGGCTGGCTGCACTGGGCCGCGATATCACCCGGCCGGGAGACGGACACGGAGCTACGCACAGTATCCCTCGACGGTGGCCCGGTGACCGTCGAGGCGCGGCCCGGCGACTGGGAACTCTCCCGCTGGCCCTATCTGACCAGCGTCGGCAGCGGTGGGCCGGTCCGGTTGCACGACGTGGTCGCGCGGCGGACGACGCAGGTCGCCGCTGCCGCCGACGAAGTGGTCGCGTGCAGCCCAAGCTGGTGCCGGCTACTCGTCACCGCCCCGGACGGGCAGCCGCAGAACGTTCTGGTTCGTCCGGACGGCGGCGACCGTCAGATCGTCGCGCCGGGCACCGCGTCGCCGTCCGTCGTCGACGTGGCCGCACTCGATCGCTTTGAAGTGCTCAGCGAGGGCACCGCCGAGGATCCCGACCGGAGCAGCCGAGTCCTCTACCTCTACGACGTCGCGCAGCGACGCACTGTCGAGATCGCGCGGGGCGTCGGCACGGTGCAGTCCCGCGGCGGCTTCCTGTGGTGGTCAACGGTCGCCGGCCCGGAGACTATCTGGCACACCCTCGACATGAGAACGATCTAGGTCCGATTCTCGGTCGAGCCGATGGCCGACGACGACAGCTTGCCTGGCGTGTCACGGGCTCGGCCAGATCCTGGCGCTCATACTGACTGGCGGGAACGTCAACGACCGCGTTCGATGCGCCGTCGCGTGCACGAACCCTACTGCTCGTACGGCTGCTTCGGCGGATCGATCCGCTGCCACGACTCCACCTGAACGTAAGGGATGTCGACGTCACTCACCGAATCCTTGCCGAGCTGTGGGGTGTACCGTCCGACCACCTCGACCCAACTGTCCGGCGGCAGACCATTCGGCACATCACCCGACATGCCGAGCTTGATCGGCCGGCCGTCGGCTGCGCAGCAGGACAACATCATCCGGGCCAGAATCGGTTCGCCATCCGGTCCGGGCGCGATGAAGCCGGTGAGCTGCACCCGCCGGTCACGAAGCGTGTTGCCCTCGTCGAAGACGGCCCGCGCGGCATAGTCGAGCAGACCGACCTGGACCGGGTCACCCGCCGGCAACGGCGGATAGATTTCGGCCTCCTGATTGGCCAGCACCGTCCCGGACTGCCCAACCGCGTACGCGCCGAGCGCCGGTGGCGACACCAGCAGCAACCCGAGGGCGGGCAGGATCAGCAGCCACCCCACCCGGGGCTCGTGATGCCCGTGCCCGTCATCGGCCGCCCCATCTCCGGATACGGCGCCGCCCGGCCCGTGGTCGTGGTCGTGGTCGGCGGATCCGCCGCCCACGGCGTCGCGGCGCCGCAGATCGTGTACGAGCGTCATCACCGCGGCGACCACCAACAGCGCACCGGCGGCGATCAGGAACGGCCGCAGCCCCTCCTTGACGTACCGCAGATAGACGTCGGTGAGACTGGCCTTGAGCACCGACCCGCCGAGGAGAAGCAGGACCACCGCCTGCGCCTGCCGGTTCACCGGAAACCTCCGAACCGACCACCGCTCACCGTGTGATCTCCGGTCACCACAGAACCGCCCCCACTCCCACCGCGACCAGCACCGCGACGACGAACGTCGTCGGCGCGAACCGGGCCGCGAACCGGCGGCCGAAAACACCGGTCTGCATCGAGATCAACTTCAAGTCGACCATCGGGCCGACCACCAGGAACGCCAGCCGAGCCGTGAGCGAGAACTGCGACAGCGAGGCGGCCACGAAGGCATCGGCCTCCGAGCAGATCGACAACAGCACCGCCAACACGGCGAGCGCCAGCACCGAGAGCACCGGATTGTCGGCCAACGTCTGCAGCCAGCGCTCAGGCACCAGCACGTTGATGCAGGCCGCGGCCATCGCGCCGAGTACCAGGAACCCACCGGCGTGCACGATGTCGTGCCGTGCCGCCGCCCAGAACGCCCGGCCCTTCGACAGGTCGTCCAGCTCAGGGCGACGCGGCAGCCGGATCCAGTCGGCCCGACCCAGCCGCAGCCAGAGCCAGCCCATCACCATCGCAACCACCAGGCTGGCCATCCCCCGCCCGACCACCATCTCCGGATTGTTCGGAAAGGCGACCGCAGTGGCCGCCAGCACGACCGGGTTGATCGCCGGCGCGGCGAGCAGGAACGCCAGCGCGGCGGCCGGGGTCACACCACGCCGGATCAGCGACCCGGCAATCGGCACCGCACCACACTCGCAGCCGGGCAGCACCACGCCCGCCGCGCTCGCCACCGGCACGGCCAGCGCCGGATGCCGGGGCAGCGCCCGCGCCCAGAACGACCGGGGCACGAAGACCGCGATCACCGCAGAGAGCAGCACCCCGAAGACCAGGAAGGGCACCGCCTGCACCATCACCGAGACGAAGACCGTCGTCCAGGTCTGCAACCGCGGAGTGGAGATCAGCGCCGCCACCGGTTCCCGGAACATGATCAGTACGATCAACAGCAGGGCAAGGACCTCGACCGAGCCGACCCGATCCCCGAACGGACGCCGCCAGGAGCGGGCCGGCCGGCCGGACTCAACACCTTGGTCAGGGCCCTCGGAGTCGACAGACTGGCCGCGCTCGTCTGCCGACGCACCGCCCGGCTCTAGATCACTCACCGGAACGACCGGGTCGATGGTTTCTCCCGACCGGGCACGCCCAGCGCCTACTCGGTCCGGTACGGTCACGGCGACGACCTTCCTCTGACGGGAAAAACCGGGGCGGTCACTCTAACCCGAGGCGCAGTATCCAACGCCACACCCGCCCATCCGAGCCCCAACTCGTCGCCAGGTGCGGCGTCCGAGCAGAGGACGCGTCGGTACGAACAGGACCACTTCCCCGTGCGCCGCCGACCGTACGGATGCCATCGGCTCTCCCCGTCCGACCTGTCCGGATCGTGGCGGTCTCCATCCCTCCAGCGAATCCCTCTCCTGCTCGTCGAGAGCCGGGCGAGCGGCACGAGTGCCAACTTGGTCACGAATCGCGTGGAGCGGGCCGCCTACTACTTGCCCTCCGGAGCACCGTCGGCGGTCAACGCGCCCTGCCCCGGCACCGCGGGCAGGAAGACGTGGGCGTGTCCGTGTCCGGCGTCGATGTTGAGGACATCCAGTTGCGTGGCCGCCGTCGACCAGGTGGCGACCGCCACATCCCGCTGACGCCCGGCCAGCTCCAACAGTGACGATCGGCTGACGTCCGGCGCGGCCAGCGCGGCCGCGTACGTATCGACCGCAAGGTCGAGTGCCCGCACGGCCGCCGCCAAGCCGGAACGGGCGATGTTGACGCCAGTGCCGGCCGACGGTGGATCGGCGAAGCCCTCGACGGCCGCGCTGGTCGCCGTCTGCCAGCCGGTCACCGCGGTCCGGGTCGCGGGCGGACCGGGCGACGCGCCCGCTGTCGGCACCGAAGCAGCGAGCCCGTCGAGGACAGGAACGAGGCTTTGCTGAACTTTCCTGGCCTGCGCGGTGAGATCGACGATCTGCGCGTTGTCTCGGCGGGCCTCTTCGGCACGCAACTGCGCCACCTGGTCACCAACCGGCGCGCCGTCGCCGCCCGCCGTCACGGCGCCGATCGGACCAGCAAGCAGCGCCCCGAGCGCGAACGCCAAGACAAGCATGGCCAGCCGGCGACCGGCGGATGTCGAGGCAGCCGGAGTGGACCCGCGCGGTCCGGAGCGCAACTTGTTTCGGTTACTCATCGCTCTCCTCTGGGTCTGGTGGGGCCGGCCACCGCCGCCAGCCGCCCCGCGGGTGCGGTTAGAGCTTGTCACCTTCGGATACGGAGCCGTTCCCGTCAAGACAACCGACCTGCGGTTGATCTGGCGGGACCGTCGTCGCCAGGCAACTCGGCCTCTGCGCCAGCAGCAGCGGAATAGGAAGCGCTGCTCGCGGGCCGCTGGGCGGACCTCTGTAACGACTGACGTCCGCTCCGCTCGTAGGGAACCGCAACCGACCAGGAGCTTTCGCGGACGGGCGCGGCCAGGCTACGGCCCCGGCCAGCTCGGGTGCTAAAGACCTATCGGGCATGGGAGCGACATCGACCTCGTCCTCATGCTCAAGATGCCGTTCGCGTCGAACATCGAGACCCTCGACAAAGCCGGCATGGACAACTTCAGGAGACGCCACCAGTGCGGCTGGCCTCTATGGCTGGGAGGAGTTTGGGGGTGACCGTGCGATCATCGGCGATCCTCAGGCGACTCACGCGTAGCGGACGTGGAAGGGCTGCCGCGCTACAGAGGTTGAAAGTTTGACGTCTGTCGGTGTGACGTAGGTCGATGGTGGGTAGGTCGGGGTGATGAGGTATCCGGCTGGTGGTGGTATGAACCGGGCCGCTCGTGTCCGCCGGCAGGTCGTGCGAGAACAGGCTGCGGAGATGTTCGCGCGGGCCAGACCGACCGTGGAGATCGCGGCTGAGTTGCGGGTGTCGGAGAAATCGGTGCGGGAGTGGCGTCGGAGGTGGACGGCTGGTGGGGCGGCGGCGTTGGCGTCGACCGGGCCGGGTGGCATGGACTGCAAACTGGACGGTGAGCAGCGGAGGCAGCTCGCGGGGGCGTTGGACGCCGGTCCGGTCGCGCACGGGTGGACCGATCAGCGGTGGACTCTGGCCCGGGTGGCGGAGCTGATCGAGCGGCTGTTCGGCGTGGTCTACACGCTGCGTGGGGTGTCCTATCTGCTGCACCGGATGGGCTACAGCCCGCAGATGCCGGCCCGGCGGGCGGTCGAGCGCGACGAAACGGCGATCACGACGTGGCGACGCCGGAGGTGGCCGGCGGTAAAAGGCTAGTGCTGTGACCGGGAACGTTGGCCGGGTTGGGTGACACGCCGGTCAGCGTTCCCGGGTTGGCTGTGGTCGGCGAGTCAGGCTGTCGGGATGGCAGAACCTGTTCGGGCTCGCCGGCTCAGTGATGACGAGGGCCGGCGATTACAGCAGATCGTGCGGCGTGGGACGGGTTCTCCGATCCGATTGCGGCGGGCGATGGTCATCATGGCCTCGGCCAGCGGTAACACCGTCCCGGCGATCGCCCGCCTGGTGCAGGGCGACGAAGACGCGATCCGGGAAGTGATCCACCGCTTCAACGAGATGGGTCTGGCCTGCCTGGACCCTCGGTGGGCGGGTGGCCGTCCCCGCCGGATCAGTGAAGACGACGAGGCACCCGACCACAAGCCCTCGACCAGCCGTTCACCCGTTGGAGCCTGAGGAAGCTCGCCGACTACCTGGCCCACAACCACGGCGTCCGCCGGGTGACGATCGGCCGGGAACGGCTACGGGAGTTCCTCCACAAACACCGGATCACCTTCCAGCGCACCAAGACGTCGAAGGAGACCAACGATCCTCAGGCGCAGGCGAAACTCGCCCGGATCGAGGAGGTCACCACCGCCTTCCCGGACCGGGTCTTCGCCTTCGACGAGTTCGGGCCACTGACCATCCGACCACACCCCGGCGCGTCTTGGACTGCGGAAGGGCACCCCGACCGGCTGCCCGCGAACTACCACAAACTGCACGGGGTCCGGCAACTCCACGCCTGCTACAGCGTCGGTGATGACACCCTCTGGGGCACTGTCCGGACCCGGAAGTCGGCGGCCAACACCCTCGCCGCGCTCAAATCGATCCGCGCCGCCCGCCCGGACGGGGCACCGATCTACGTCATCCTGGACAACCTCTCCGCGCACAAGGGCCACCGGATCAAGACCTGGGCCGCCACCAACCGGGTCGAGCTGTGCTTCACCCCGACGTACTCCTCCTGGGCGAACCCGATCGAGGCACACTTCGGCCCGCTACGCACCTTCGTCGTGGCCGGCTCGAACCACCCCAACCACACCGCCACGACCTGGGCCATCCACGCCTACCTCCGCTGGCGCAACGCCAACGCCCGCCACCCCGACATCCTCGCCGCCCAACGCCGCGAACGAGCCCGAATCCGCAGCGAACGCCAACACCGATGGGGCCAAACCACCACCCGAGCAGCTTGACCCAACCCGGCCAACGTTCCCGGTCACAGCAC
>NZ_BONX01000081.1 GCF_016862935.1 Plantactinospora mayteni | reverse complement strand
CTGAGTGAGTGTTTGAGAAGGGGCCGGTCGCACCGGGTGTGCGGATGATGATCGTGGATGCCTCGTTGGTCTTGGCATGCCCCGCAAGCGTCGGTACCCCTCCGATCTGACCAACGCCCAATGGCGTCACATCGCCGGCCTGCTTCCACCACCGCGCCCAGGTGGCCGGCCGGAGAAGCACGCCCGCCGGGCGATCGTGGACGCCATCCTCTACGTCGTACGCACCGGCTGCTCCTGGCGGCAACTCCCAGTCGACTTCCCGCCCTGGCAGACCGTCTACTGGTACCTCACCCGCTGGGAACAGGAGAGACCACCCAACGCATCCTCGACCACCTCCGCGAACAGGTCCGCCTCCAGCAGGGCCGCAACCCCCGACCGTCCGCCGGGATCATCGACTCCCAGAGCGTCAAAGCCGCCGACACCGTCAGCCGCGACAGCCGCGGCTACGACGCCGGCAAGAACATCAACGGCCGCAAGCGGTTCATCGTCACCGACACCCTCGGCCTCATCCTGGTCGTCACGGTCTGCGCCGCCAGCGTCCAGGACCGCGACGGCGCGAAGACCACCCTCCTCAGCCTCTACCTGACCACACCAGTCCGATTCGTCCTCGCCGACGGCGGCTTCGCCGGCCGCCTCGTCGACTGGGCCACCAGAATCCTGGCAACCACCCTGCACATCGTCCGTAAACCCACAGGCCAGAAGGGTTTCGTCCTGATCCCCAGGAGGTGGCCGGTCGAGCGGACCTTCGCCTGGCTCACCGCCCACCGGCGCCTCGCCCGCGACTACGAACGCGACCCCGCCACCTCCGAGGCGATGATCCGCTGGGCCGCCATCAACACCATGACCCGCCGCCTCACCCGAGGCGCGCCCGCCGCCCGCCAACAACGCCGCACCTACAACCAGCCGCCCGCATAGACCCTTCTCAAACACTCACTTACTGGACGTTTGCTTCACCTTCGCGCCAGTAGAGGCCGATTCACCCCTCGACCTCGCCAGTGCAAGATGCCCGGCCTGATCCGGAATCAACAGATCCGACCCACCTCGATGGCGACCGGAATCGGGGCATTCGACCCCGCGATCGTGTCTGATTCACTTTCACCCGCAATAGACGGACATGACGTCCGTCCCGCCGACCTCTGGGCGCCGTACGCCTGCACCATGACCGAACGGCGAGCCTATCCGTCCGACCTGTCCGACGCCCGCTGGGCCCTGATCGCACCCCGCCTGACCGCCTGGCGTCAAGCCCGCACCGACGCCGGCGTCGGCGGCCGCGCCCCCACCCACGACCTACGCGAGATCTTCAACGCCATCCTGTACGTCAACCGCACCGGCATCGCCTGGCGCTACCCGCCCCACGACCTCCCACCCCACGCCACGGTCTACGGCTACTTCGCCGCCTGGAGCAGGGAAGGCATCTTCGCCGAACTGAACTACAACCTCACGGGCCTCGTACGCGACCACCGCGGCCGCACCATCCAACCCTCCGCGTCCATCATGGACACCCAGAGCGTGAAGACCTCCACCAACGTCCCACTGTCCACACAGGGCACCGACGCGAACAAAAGGATCGTCGGCCGCAAACGCGGCATCATCACCGACACCCTCGGACTGCTCCTCGCCGTCATCGTCACCGCCGCCAGCACCAGCGACAACGCCATCGGCATGGACCTGCTCGACCAAGCGACCACCGCCCACCCCACCCTGACCAAGAGCTGGGTCGACGCCGGCTTCAAGAACCGCGTCGTCGAACACGGCGCCCAACTCGGCGTCGACGTCGAGATCGTCACCAAAGACCCACGGGCCAAAGGCTTCAGCGTGGTCAAACGCCGATGGGTCGTCGAACGCACCATGTGCGCCGCGAGGCGCCCTGTTGTATCCCCGGTTCAGCCGGGAGGGACTTGGAGGGAGGTTCCTGGGTCGAATGGCTTACCTGATGCTGAAAGGCTGAGGGGACAAGAGCATGCCAGCTAACTCGGCGACCGGGTCCAGTGGTCAGGGACGGTGCGCTGGGGGGACCGGCGTGATATGGCGAAAGCTGGATTGCCTGAATCCTAATCTCCAGTCGATGCAAGTTCCCATCCGCCGGAAAGACCTCTGAAACCGGTGCCGTGCTCTGTGTCGGAATCGAAGTGTTGGCTGACGCAACCTCCAGAGTACGGGGCGACGCCCAGCGAGGGTGTTGAAGGAGATGAGTGGGGCGCCTACGTCACGCTGCTACGTACAACAGGGACGAACGCGGGATCGCCTAACGGACGCGAGTCTTATGGCGACGGAGGCCTCGTAGTAGTCGCCGGAGTAACGCCCGGCCAGGGAGGACGGGAAAGCCGTCCACACGGGCGAAGGGGGCCAGGTGATGGGACACCACCAGATCGGGAGGTATGCGTAATGCAGAGCGCCGCAACGGTGCTGGGTGTCCTACGTGAGCGCGGCAGGCGCGGCCTGCCGCTTGACGAACTGTATCGACAACTGTTCAATCCGCAGTTGTATCTGCTGGCCTACGGGCGCATTTACGCCAACCACGGCGCGATGACTCCCGGGGTCACGCAGGAGACCGTGGACGGCATGTCCCAGGCGAAGATCGGTCGCATCATTGCGGCGATGCGTCACGAGCGCTACCGATTCGCCCCCGTCCGGCGGCTGCACATCCCGAAAAAGAACGGGAAGACCCGTCCGCTGGGACTACCGACCTGGTCGGACAAACTCGTCGGCGAGGTGGTGCGCTTGTTGTTGGAGGCGTACTACGAGCCTGCGTTCTCCGACCGGTCCCACGGATTCCGGCCACGGCGAGGCTGTCACACCGCATTGCGGGAGATCGCCAATACCTGGACCGGAACAGCCTGGTTCATCGAGGGAGACGTCGCCGACTGCTTCGGGTCGCTCGATCACGATTTGATTTTCACGATCCTGTCGGAGAAGATTCACGATAACCGGTTCCTGCGGCTGGTGCGTAACATGCTCACGGCCGGATACCTGGAGGACTGGAAATGGGGTGCGACCCTGTCCGGAGCTCCCCAGGGCGGAGTGGCCTCACCTATCCTGTCCTCGATCTACCTGCACAAAATGGATCAGTTCGTCGAGACAGTCCTGATTCCGGAGTACACCCGAGGGGGACGCAGGGCGCGTAACCCTGCCTACCTCGACCAGCAGAACCAGCTGGCCAAGGCCCGACGGCGTGGTGACCGCCCACTGGCGCGGACACTACGACGGCGGATGGTCAGCCTGCCCAGCGCCGACCCGGACGATCCGGGATACCGGCGGCTGCGGTATTGCAGGTACGCAGATGACCATCTGCTCGGGTTCACCGGCCCCAAAGCCGAAGCCGAGGAGATCAAACAGCGCCTGGCCGAGTTCCTGCGTGACGAACTCAAGCTCGAACTCTCCCAGGACAAGACGCTGATCACCCACGCCCGCACAGGCGCGGCCCGCTTCCTCGGCTACGAGATCACCGTCCAGCACAACGACACGAAGAAGACCGGCCGTTACCGACGCGTCAACGGTCAGGTCGCCCTTCGGGTCCCCAGGGACGTGATCAAGGCCAAGTCCGTCCCCTACCTGCACCGCGGCAAACCCGCCAAGCAGAAGGCCCTGACCAACGGCAGCGACCACACCATCGTCGGCACCTACGGGGCCATCTACCGGGGCATCGTCCAGTACTACCTGCTCGCCGGGGACGTCTACCGGCTTCACCGGCTGCGCTGGGTCATGGAGACTTCCATGCTCAAGACCCTGGCAGGCAAGCACCGCTCGACGGTGTCGAAGATGGCGGCCAAGCACAAGGCCAAGATCCAGACACCGTACGGGCCGCGCACCTGCTTCGAGGCACGCATCGAGCGCAACGGCAGGCAACCACTGGTCGCACGGTTCGGTGAAACACCGCTCCACCGGCAGAAAACGGCGACGGTCACCGACCGTCAACCGATCCGGGTCGACTACCCGCACAAGGAACTCGTCACACGGCTCCTCGCGGATGTCTGCGAGGTCTGCCAGCAACCCGGCGAGGTGGAAGTCCACCACGTCCGCAAGCTCGCCGACCTCGGCCAACCCGGGCCGTTACAGCCCCAGTGGGCCAAGGCCATGGCCAACCGGAGACGCAAAACCCTTGTGGTCTGCGCTTCCTGCCACAGCCTCACCCATACCGGGCAACCAGCCATACCGCTCACGCAGTAAGTCACTGGAGAGCCGGACGATCGGGAAACCATCAAATCCGGTTCGGCGGGAGGCCGCGCGGAAAAGGGACCAGCCCAGGCTGGCACCTCGCCGCGCGGCCCACCCATCCGGCTGGCTCATGCACCACCGCCGACTCGTCCGCGACCACGAAGCCCGGACCGACAACTCCGCCAGCATGATCAACATCGCCATGATCGACAACCTCGCCAAACGACTCACCACCGAAACCACCCCAACCTGGCGAGACGACTAAAACCACAACACACGCAAAAAACGTGAATCAGACGTCCTCTCAGACAACGAAGTCTTCCAGGTTCGGGTCGAGGTTGATACCGGTGGCGTCGTCGTACTCGCCGATCCACTCGACCAGCACGCCACGGCGCACCTCGTCGCCAAAGATCGGCAGCATCAGCGCCATCGCGCCCGGTTGGCGCAGCGCGCTCGGGTGGACGTTCGTCGTGTACGCCTGCAACCGCCGCAGCCCCGCCAGGTCCGGAACCGGCGCCCGGCGCAGTTCCTCGACCAATCGCTCCAGCTCACGCCGCAACTCAGGTGTCTCGGCACCCTGCGGCGTCACCACGCTGATCCCGTCATCGTCGATCATCCGGAACGCCAGCTTCCGATCCCGCCGCCTGGTGCTCGCATCCAGCGGACCCTCCGCCACGGTCTCGAACTCCCACCGCCGCCGGGCCTGCTGAATCCTCTTGCCGACGTGCTGGCTGTCAGCGAGATTGAGCAGGTCGTACACGTCGCGGTAGTAGCGTCCGAGCGCCGCCAGGTCGTCCGGGTCGGCCCTGTCCGGCCCGAACTGGCGCCCGGCGCAGCCGACCAACGTCTTGTACGTGGGCGGCTGCCCACCGTCCTCCGGCGCGAACACGACCACCCGGCCACCGCCCGCCATCCGCCCCTCACGATTGGCCCGCCCAGCCGCCTGAAGTAGCGAGTCGGCCGGCGCCAACGCACGGAACACCACCGGGAAGTCGACGTCCACCCCCGCCTCGATCAGCTGGGTAGCCACTAGCAGGACCCGCTCACCCCGGCCGAGGCGTGCCCGTACCCTCTCCAGCACCCGCCGCCGGTGATCCGGACACATCCGCGTGGACAGGTGCCAGGCCACACCCTCCGGCTCGGCATCACGCCACTGGTCGAACACCACCTTCGCGTCCGCGGTCGTGTTGACCACGACCAGCGCGGCCGGCTCCGACGCGGCCTGGCCGGCGATGTCGGCCAGCGTCGGCTTCGGGTCGAGCTGCCACTCGTACCGCACCCTGCGCAGATCACTGACCAGCTTTGGAGTGTCGAGGATCAGGTCGGTGCAGGGCACGCCCTTGAACTCATCCAGGGCCCAGAAGCTCGGCTGGGTCGCCGAGGACAGCAACACGGTCGCGCCGAAGTGCCGCACGAGCAGCCGGAGCCCGTCGAGGATCGGCGCGAGCATGGCATGCGGCAGCGCCTGCACCTCGTCCAACACGATCACCGAATTGGCCAGCCGGTGCACCCGGCGCATCGCCGACGGCTTACGGGCGTACAACGACTCGAAGAGCCGGACGAAGGTGGTGACGACGAACGGCGCGTCCCAGTTCTCGGCCGCGAGCCGCGCCCACCGGCCCGCCTGCGGATCGTCGAAGTCAGCCTGGCTGTGATGCTCAAGGACGACCGGCTCGGCACCGTCCTCATCGAGCAACCGACGGTAGACGGCGGCATTCTGCTCGGTAATGGTAAGGAACGGGACTGCGACGATCACCCGACGAAGACCGTGCCTCTCCGCGTGCCGCAGCGCGAACCCGCCACTCGCAAGGGTCTTCCCGGCCCCCGTCGGCGCACCGAGGCGAAACACCCCACGATCCCGCTCCGCCGCCGCGAGACAGTCCGCGTAGACCTGCCCCCGCAGACCGGCGATCGACGTACCGCCGCGTCCCGCGAGTTCGCCGGACCGCCGCTGCTCGAACAGCTTGTAGAGATGGCCGAAGTCGACGTCCGGCCGCACCCGCAGGCTCGCCAGCCCCCGAAAGTGCGCGCTGGTGTCCAGACTGTCCGCGTCGACCAGAGCGCTGTAACACAAACGCAGCGCCATCTCCCCCACCAACGGATCTGCCCGCCAGTCCGCCGGCACCAGATCGTCGAGCCGTTCCGGCAGGTCCGGCAACAACCCGGACAGTTCACGCTCAGTGGACGCCACATTGCCGGGCGCGTCGGCAAGCCGCTTCCGGAACGCCTTGCGCAGGTTAGGCGTATCGATAAGTCCACCGTGATGACCGAAGATCGCACCAGCGAACCCGCCGAGCCCACGCTCATGAGCGACCTGGGTGCCGAACGACTTGTGGTCGATACCCACCGGACCGCCCGTGACTGCGACAGCAGCAAGCCTGTCCTGCCACGCACAGGCCGCCTTACCCACGTCATGCAGGGCACCAAGCCAGTACGCCACGTCACCCCCGCCGAACGGAACGGCAAACCGTCGCGCCAGCTCGGCGGTACTACGCAGGTGGTCAACAAGAGGATGCCAGTGCTTGCCGCCAGGAGCCGGGCTATGTGCCCTTAGTGGAGACCGTGAACTAGTGCCCGCCACCCCGTCGGCGCCGCTTTCACTCTTCGCACTCGACGGCCGGGCAGTCGAACCAGTGATGCCGAGAGTGTGAAGGTTCGGCGGCGGCAGGCCAAGGCTATCGTCGGGCATTCCCGCTGCCTGTTGGCGTGCCTCATCAAGGACCCGCTGCGCTTCGGCCCGTAGGTCATCGGCGTCCTGCTGCGCCTGCTTGACGATAGCGGCGGCCTTTTGCAGTGCGCTGTCGCGGTAGCGGTCGGCATCGGCTAGAGCGGCGGCGCCGGCTGCCGCACCAACAAGGTCGCCGTTCGCGAATGTATCCATGGTGTCTCGGGCCAGCGTTGCGCAGGCCAGCGATCGACGCACGGCGGTGAGCCTGATGCGCCCATCGGGGATGCCCTGGATGCCGAAGCCGTTCCCGACTGCTTGTGGTGCCGCCGCCGTTTGCGCGGCACTGTCGGTTGCTGGTTCGGTCAGCTTCCGGCGGCGTACACGATCCATGATCTCCTCGCGGCGGCGGTCTAGTTCACCGCCGCTGAGCCGATCGCGGGTCATTTCGTCAACGAGGTCGATCATGTCGGCCAACTCGCCGAAGCACTCGTCGCTCTCCACCGGGTTGCGGTTGGAGTCGCCGTCGTTCATCGGGTTTCCTCCCTCGTCTCCTGCTTGTCGGACGGGCAGGGTTTCCTTCGGTCGTACTCCTTGACGTGCGGCAATAGCTTGTCGCGGGCGTGCTTCAGGTTCTGCCGGACCGTCGGCCCACTCTTGCGTAACTTGTCGGAAATCTCCTTCATGCTCAGCCCGTCGAGGTAGCGGCTGAGTACCGCGTACTGTCTCGGCGACAGCTTGGCGAGCAACTCGTTCGCCCACTCTTCGCCTTCCAGCCGGTCGAACTCGGGAGTCTCATCAACCCCCTCGGGGAGCTGATCACTCGGCACGGGAAAGCACCGGCCGTCGCCGCGGTCCCGGCGCATCTTCTGAATGGAGTTCACGACCGCGCGGCGCGCGTACTTCTGCGGGTTGCGGATCGTGGTCCAGTGCTCGTACACGTAGGCCATGACGATGGCGACGGCTTCGTCCGCGTCGTGAGGGCTTCTACACCACCAGGTAGCGAACGCCAGCAACGGCTGGTACGTCGTGTTGAAGAACGCCGTGAACTCCTCGTCGATCGAGGATTGGGGCGGGAGCGGCCGTCGTTCGGTTCGTGGCCCTGGCGCCGTGGGGTTCAGCCCCCTTTTCGCTTGGACCACCGACGGCCCTCCGATCTCGTCGTACCGTACGCCTGACAGCCTTGCTGGACGGGGTCACCGGACCTGCAGGCGGGCGGCAGCCCGTCCGGCTCCTATCTGGTAGGACCCGACGGGCCACGCCGCGTGAAGTTCGCGTTCCAAGATCTTTTCCAGCTACCGGCCGGTCATGACCACCGCCACCGCGATCACCACTGCGACCCCCGCCGCGCTCCCCGTCACCAGCACCGACGCCGTAGCGAGGAAGACCCCGCCGACACCGACCAGTACCCCGTTGATCAGCCACAGCAGAGTCCGGTGCCCGCCGCCGGCCGGCGGGTCCGAGGGATCCTACGCACACTGCGTGCCATCGCCGCACCGTCCTTTCTCGGGATCGCCGTGCTCGAACAGCACTCTCATGAAACGAGGTCCACTTCCGCGCGGTGATGTGAAAACCCACTGGTCAGGCGCCCCGTTCACGGGTCGTTTCGGGGTGGAGTGCCGCACTGCGCCCGGGATAAGGTCGGACCTGCCCCCAGGCACTCAGCGCAGGCGATCAGGCTCCGCCGCACCGGGCGGGAGCCAGCCGGCCCACGCGGTGCCCAACGCCGTGGAATCGGCACCGCCCGGCGTTAGTACTGCAACGGCAGTGTCAGGGATAGCCGTGTCGTCGGTAGTGGCAGAGTCTGGCCTGGTACTGGCGTCGTCGGGACCAGGCCCAGAACTGCTCTGATGGGCGGGGTCGTCGCACGGTCAGTGCGGTGAGCAGTCGTCGGATCTCCGGTACGGTGTAGCCGATCATCATGCGTTCGCTGGGACCAGTTCCCCTTTTACGGCAAGGGATCGGGCAACGACCAGCCACGCGTAGGCGGCCATGGCGAGGGTGATGTGGGCGTACCACGCCCGCCAGTCCCGAACTTGGTACTCGTCCAGTCCGGCTTCGTTCTTCGCCTGCTGGACGCATTCCTCGACCGCCCACCGGGCACCGGCGACCCGGGCGAGGTCGACCAGGCGGGTGCGACGAGGTCCGTACAGACGTAGTAGGCGATCTGTCCGGTGGTGATGCTGCGCCGGGCGAGGAGCCAGTGACCTCGGCCGGGTTTCCACCAGGCGGGCACCCGAATCGGTACCCGTGCCCACCAGTACTCCTGCGGTCCGCGCCGCATCGCGATCTTCCGTAGCGCTTCCGAGGCCAGGTCCTTCGCAGAACGCCTCCCACGAGGCGCACGTCATGACGATCGCCGAGCGGGTAACGACCTGGATGTCTGTACGGCGTCGGCCGGGTCCGGAGCCGGTCTCCGACGTGTGGAGGTCGATCAGACGCTGAATATCCGGCACTGCCTCCTTGAGGAAGGTGCGGTGTGCCTGCCCGTAGACGAATGCCATGGTCGACATTCTGCCGGTCGGGCGCAGCAGGGGGTTGGTACAGCCCCATCTCGCGGGCGAGGGTCGCACTGCACATCGGTGTCGTCGTCGCTGCGTGGACGCGTCACGGTGTGTCGCAGCGCCCAGCCGCGGGCCATGATGCGAAGGCTCATAATGATCTCTAGCCTTACAGTTGCATGTTTGGCAGAGCCGTGCCAGTTGTAGCATTTTAGAGGAAAGTCGGTCGTAACGTACGCCTGCATCGCGCCTGACCTGCGAATCCGCAAAGCGTCTGGTTGTCGTACAAGCGACACGCCACTTTACCTGCTTGCTGCGAGCCCGCTGTTCGGTACGGTGTGTCACCTAAACGACAGCAACTACTGCTTGCTTCGAGCAGATATGACTTCCTGCTCGACATCGTGGGGTTGGAAGCTGGGGTGGCTAGATGGTGCCGAAGAAGCAACGTCGGGCTGTACTGTCGTGGGAGGATGTCGCCGCCGCGAGTGAGGAGCTTGCTCCAGAAGCCCGATCTTTGTTGCAGGAGATTGCTGGTGAGTTGGGTGCTGCCGGTACCTCTCAGGCGGAGGCTGCGGCCTCAAGAGGCCCCTGGTTCCTACGCAGCCTAGAAGTTCAGGGCCATGTCGGCATCGGCGTCACCCCATTGCGCCTCGAATTCCTTCCACGGCCGGGGATTGTGGTTGTGTCCGCGCGCAATGGCATTGGAAAGACGAGCGCCGCCGACGCCCTACGCCATGTGCTGAGCAACGGAGAGCCGCGGCGCTATCAACTTGCAGAAGCGAATCTGCACCATCCAGAGCGGCAGATTGCGGCAGTTGTGACCGATGGCGTGTCTGACGCCGAAATGACCTGTGGTGGTCAAGGACCTGTAAGCTGGAAAAACTCGGATGGATCGTCCGGTGCGATTCCCCCGGACTGGCGGGTTGCTTATGAAAAGTTCAGCCCGGTTCTGCTGTATCCAGAGATATCGCCTGTCATCGAGCAGCCCGGAGTACTACATACCTATTTATATGATGGTATACCCATTGATTTTCTAACGAACCTGCTCGCGCGAGTAGACAAGATCCGAACAGTCGGGCGGGCGGCGGATCGGAAGGTCGCGGAGGCGTACGACAGAGCCGTGACCGTCCTTAGTCGGGTTGGGATGGCCGCAACACTGGTATCCCGGATGCGAGAGTGCGGTGCTACGCCGACTCTTGAGGCAACTGCGGAGCTGAGGGCGGCTGTTGCTGAACTGCCGGCCTCAGCGCCGGCACAACCGAGTCTCGTGCCTGTGTGGGCCGTAGACGCCGGCTTAGTCGCTGAGTGTGTAAAGGCCGCGCGGCGGGTCGAACGCGCCCGTGCATCGATAGTCTCCGGAGCTGACGTTGTTCGGCGCGCTCTTGGGCAGCTACTGCACGAAACCCACACGTATCCCGAGACAGATTCTGCCGATGACATCTGCCCTGTCTGCGCGACGCCCGGCGTGCGGTGGCGTGACAGAGCTCAGCACACGGTTGCGGACCTCGACGCCGGCTTGGGCGAGTTGCGAGACGCCGAGCGGACTCTCAAGTCGCAGTTGCAGGCGCTCGCCTCGGCTTTCCCCAATCCGCTGTTGCCGGCGACTCGAACCGCGCTGCGGCACCCTGCTATCAAGGATGGCGATCCGTTCCTTGCTCGGTGGGACCGTCTCATTGATGAGGTCAAGGGCCTGATGAGCAACGCGACGCCCCAGCTTCTTGAGCACCTATGTACAGAGTCCAGGGCCATATCTGCCTGGTATAGTGGCAGTCGGACGGCATTGCTTGTCAACTACGAAGAGTCGCTGAATGAGCGCGTCCACGTACGGCAACAGGTTGAGTCGTGGCTTGCCACGCTGGAGACGCACCGCGTCGAGTGTGACAGGGGCATCCGTGCCGTCAAACTCGCCAAAGCTGTCGAACAATGGATCAGGGATGCGCGCGCGATGCTCTTCGAGCCGATTGCCGGTCGCGTTACCCAGCTCTGGACGGAGCTGAGCAACGATAGCGACGTCGTCATAACTGACATGCGGTTGTCGGGGGGCGTAAGGCAGGCTCGTAAGGTTGACATTGATATGACCGTCGGCGACGTGATTGTCAAGTCCGGACCGGACGCCCCGAACGTTTTGAGCACAGGCCAACGAAATGCCCTGATGCTGGCGACCTATCTACCGCGTGCCACGCAACCCGAAAGCCCTTTTAGGTTCCTGGTACTTGACGACCCGGTACATGCCTTCGACGCTTGGCGTGTCCGGTACCTAGCGCAACTGCTGGCCGCTCAGGCTGCTACCTACCAGATCATCGTGCTTAGCCATGACGAGCGGCTATGGCAGGAGTTACGAGCGATCGGCCAGTACGTACAGCACATTCGACTCGACCGGCCCCCGAATGAGGCCTCGACAGTACTGACGCGCGACATCACCTCTCCGGGTCTTGGGTACCTCGAAGACCTGGAGCGAGTGCTTGACGCTGAGCGAGAGGTGCCACTCGGTACTGACTCTGCAATCACCGCTATGACCCTTGCAATCTGTCGCCAGGCGTTAGATACCGAAGCCGGCCTCTACGTTGAGGTGCTCGGCCGCCGCGCTGGGCTTTCGGATGATGAGCTGCGGGCGGCAAGAGATCGTGCCGGTGACAGCCGCCAGCAGTTGCAGCTACTCAATGACTACGCCCAGAAGTTGGGGAGACAGCCAATAGACCTTGCGCTATACGACCGGACGATCGCGGATTTGAACAAGGGAGGTCACGGGCGTTCCCCGGAAAAGGCAAAGCCGCAGCGGCGAATGCAGTGGCTCAAGGAGACGCGTCGGATCATCAAAGCAATCCACAAGCTCGGGAACTAGCCATGACGAGCGGACGGTGGCAAGTTGCCGCTGTGGCGGATCTTCAGACAGCCTATGGGGCATGGCCCGGGACTCCCTATAAGAAGAGCTTCCTACTCGCCCTCATCCTTCGGGTGCGTGTGGAGCAGGTCGTTGAAGGGCTACCACCGACGGTCATAGCAGGCACTCCCGCCTCGAATAGGGTCAACCAACGGCTCATGTTGACGCTTGGTGAGCCGGGGTTGCGTCCGCAGGCCCAGGAGGCGCGTATGCAAGTAGTGCGGTCGGGGCTGGCCGTCTATAAACAAATCTGCGATGTTCTGCACGGACGTGTGCCCGATCCCTACATCCCCTTAGCAGACGTCCCAGCCTGGACGGCGGCGGTCGAGGCGCTTGAGCGGGAGTTTGCCCACGGGTGAGGAAGGTGTGCCTTCGGCGGCGCAGTGACTCAAGAACCCGCTCTGGTCAGCTCAAGTCGATGTCAGACGGTAGGTTCGGTAGTACATAACCCATGTGCACCATAATGTTTCGATGCTGCCGTAAGGTGTCGACGGCTCTGGCGAGGTCTCGTGCAAACAAATCCGTGCCTGCTTGGAGTGCGCGCTTTGACTCTTCATTCTGGTCATGCAGCGACGGCTCGGCCAATCGCTTCAGCTCTGTAATAGTCTGATCCCGGGTATATCGGTACCGCCGCACGAGTGCCTCGTGTCGCTCATATGCGTCGAAGACATCGCGTGCATGCTCCCATTCACGTATGGCCTCAGCAATGTCGGCTTCTTCGTCCGTCCCGAGCATCTTCCGCGCGGGCCGATGCTGGCCGGCGAACCAGCTAATGGCACTCCAGGTGTCCGTGTCATGTTCTGGCGCTGTAAATGTGTTGGGTCGTTTGCCGAGTGGATAGATAAGGAGAACGGGGGGTACATTGAGTGCCATGGCCAGCACAATCGCCTCGGTGACGGTGATGCCGCCGCGCCTTCCAGTCTCAATGTTGGCGATGATGTTCCGCGGGATAGGATGGCCAAGCCTTGCGCATCGATCAGCAAGTTGTTGGGCGCTAAGACTTCGTCGCTTTCGCCATGCCCGTATCTCACTGGCTACTGTACGGTTTGTTGCGGCACTCCAGTCCTCGGCAGCGTGTCGAGGAGGACTGGCATTACGTGGAGCGATTATGGCATGACTATCAGTGCTGTATCGCGATACTCGACCACGTGACTGTGTCATATTGACACAGTATACGGTTTCGCGTCGGGGCTCAACTCCGATCTGAAGCAGAAATCCTCAGAGTCGCTCCGTCGTGACGTTAGTAGCTGGTTGCGCCCTCGAGTGGCGGGGTGGGAGAATTCGAACGTGAACAGGGTGGACCGTCCGAATCGTGGGACGAGTTTCGGGGCGCGCTCAGGCGAGAGGCGGTTGACCAGTGCAAATGCATGATCGATTCGCTACCACCTCCGTTCCTGGCCCTGACGACGCTGGAATCCCGCTCTCCGGTGGGGCCTGTCTGTCCGCCCGGCGGCACTCTCCTGGCGACGACCGAGGAGGCACGTAATCGATCTTGGAGGCGCATCATCGCGAGGTCAGGTGGAAAACGCGGTGGCGTAGCAGTAAGATTATTCACTGCTACGCCACCGCCAACAAATGTCCCAACTCGTCAGAATCACTTTCCAGGGCGTTCTGACGAGTCCGAACTAGCCCGCTAGCGGGCGTACATACAGGCAGTTATCTCTGATGCACGACTGTGCACCGGAGCGCACTGTGCTGTATGTATGTAGCCACCGTACAGCAGTACGGCCGTCCTATGCCACATCCATGTGGCCCTGGGGCGGCTCGTACGTTGGTCTGGACGGTGCCGCCAGAGCGGGTGGCTGAGGAGCCACCATGTCTAATGAATCTCCCGACGACCAGCGGTTTCGTGGCGGCCAGGCCGTGCAACCTGTCGCGCCGAAACCCGACCTGAATACCCCGACCGACCCGTTCCAGAGGTGGGGACGGGCTGCCGAGTTGTCCCCGGTGCACGACCCCGACCTCGACGCGTTCCTGGAGCATCTGGACGAGCGTGATCGTGTCGACCCGGCCTGCCGTGATCACCTGTGGCCGCCGCTCGACGAGGACGACCCGAGGTGTGACCGGTGTTTCCTGCCGTACGACGAGTGGTCGGTCTAGTTCCGATGTAGCAGGGGTTGATGACGTTCGCCTAGTGGGAGACGTCATCAACCCCTGTCCGTTCGATGGTGCGGCAGATCGAGATGGAAGTGACGGGCACGCCTGCGGTGCGGCTACCTCGGTCACCGAGACATCTGGGCGTCCGTGGCTGGCGGCCACCTGCTTGGCCGGCCTCCTCTTCGTTGCTGTGGCCGGGCCCGCAAGACAGTCGGGCGCGAAGGAGAACCGAACCCTCTCGCGTCTGTGTTTCACGTACCGCACAGTACGAGGTGGGTCTGACGATAGTTCGCGGTCGTGGCGCCGCAAGCCGGACGCTTCACATCGAGATCCGTTGTCTGTCCGGGCGTTGCCCCGGCGGCGACGATCACGGGCGCCCACGGGACTGCGCGGGGTTGCGAGTTGTGGAAGGGGTAGCGCAGGCTGTGCCCGCCACTTTGACAGACAGCTATATTTTGTGTGCTCTCTGCATGTTGGTTCCGGGCGGCGGCCGAACAGGTGCGGGATCTCGCTCCGCTGGCGGGCGGACCGTTGCTGAAGACGGTCATGGAGGCCCCATGGGCGGGATGGCCTGTCCAGCCCGGAAACCTGCCCGCGTCAGGGGACCGGCGCTGGCTTGAAGTCGGTGAGTTCATGCATGGCAAGGGAGTGCTGTAGTGCTCGCCAATGGCACCGCAGGATCGGCACACCGGCTGGCGCTGTCCGATGCGCAGTGGGCACTGCTGGTCCGGGCGAGCGAGCTGCGGCCGCCGGGGTTCGAGTCGGAAGACCTGTCGGAGCCCTAGCTTCGGGAGGCTGCAGCCGAGCTCGCCGCGCGAGGGGTGGTGGCAGCCGATGCGGACGCTCCGCTGGCGTGGCGGCCGGTCGGGGCGGTGGTGGCGAACCTGGCGATGTTTGCGGGCGCGCAGGCGCTGGTGCAGCTGGAGGCGTCCGTCGAGGAGCGCGGGCTGCGGGCGGTGTTTGCGGTGGCCGGAGCCGCCGGAGCCGGCTTGGTGGCGCTGGCCGATGACGGTGTCGAGTTGTCGATGTTCGATTCGGTCCGGCTCGGTGCGGAGTTGGTGCGGGTGATGCCGGCGGCATCAGACCTTGCGGGGTCGGAGTCGGCGCGAATCGGCCGGGCGCTCGGCGGTGGCGCCAACCAACGGCCGTCCGGGCGGCTGCCCTTGACGGCGCTCGCCGAGTACGCGCCGGCCGCCGAGCCGGCGGGAGCAGCCGGTAAAGCAACAGGTGGTGTCGGCACTCGCTCTCTCCGCCGCAGAGGCGCGGCTTTCTGAGCAGCTGAACAGCCGTACCACTGGCGTGCTGCGGTGCGTGGTGAGCGGTCCTTCCGGTGACGGCCTCGGCCTGGCCCAGGTGGTGTGGTTAGCGACCGACGACGGCTGGATCGGAGCGCGGTCGGAGCCGGATTGGACGGGGCGGCGGATGGTGGCGCTGCGACCGGTCGCCCGGGAGGACATCGGGGTGTGGGTCGCCCCGTATCTGGCGCAACTCCTGGAGGGTACCGATGGGTAATCCCGGGTATCAGATGCATGGTGGCGTCGGCGGGACCGATGCTCGCTACGAGGACATCGGTCTGCTCGCGCAGCACAGCGAGGATCTGGCCGGCGACCTGGCGGCGGTCAGCGCCCAGGGGCACAGCATGCTGGTCGACCCGGGTTTGCTGGCCTCGGCGGTGCTTAATCCGGATGGGTTCGCGAAGATCGAGGCTGGACTGCTGCAAGCGCTGGACGGCCTGACCGCGCTGTCGTTGAGTTTCGGGGAGCGGGCGATTGCGCTGCACACTGTCGTTGCCTCCTACCAGGCGGTGGACGAGGCACAGGCGCGCACGATCGACACGTTGCGCTGGACTGCAGGGTACGGGCTCGGCGGCGCCCTGCAAGCCGGCGTGCTGGCACCGGGGTTGGCGCTGCCGCTGGTCGCGCCCGTCGGTATCGCCGGTGCCCTGGTCGGGGACGAGGTCGACTGGGAGCAATTGCTCACTGAGCATCCCGGCATCCTCGACAATCTGGTCGGGTTGGGGCCAGGGCTGATCAGCAGCCTGCCCGGCACGCCGATGGTCTCAGACGTCCCAGGGGCCGCGGACCTCATCGGGCAGCTCTACGAGGACGGCACACACTGTCGGCGTACGAGTGTGCGTCCCCAGGTAGGTACGGCTGAACGTGGCCAGTTCAGGCGACGTCGGCTTGGCCGTCGATGGCGGTGAGGCGGTTCTTTAGCCGGTAGCTGGGTCCGTTGATCGCGACCACGTCGCAGTGGTGCAGGAGGCGGTCGAGGATGGCGCTGGCGAGGACTTCGTCGCCGAAGACCTGGCCCCATTCGCCGAAGCTCTTGTTCGAGGTGAGCAGAGTCGAGCCCTTCTCGTAGCGCTTCGAGATCACTTGGAAGACGAGGTTGGCCTGGGTCCGTTCGAGGGGCTGGTAGCCGACCTCATCGATCACGAGGACGTTCGGCCGCAGGTAGGTGTGCAGCTTGCGGGCCAGGCGTCCGATGGCGTCGGCGGCGGTGAGGTGGCGGACCATGTCGTCGAGGCTGGTGAAGTAAACGGTGAATCCGGCTCGGCAGGCGGCGACGGCCAGGGCGACGGCAATGTGGGTCTTGCCGACTCCGGGCGGTCCGAGTAGGGCGACGTTGGCTTTGGCCTGCACGAACGCGAGAGTGGCCAGGTCCCGGATCTTGCGTGGGTCCAGCTCAGGCTGGAACGCGGAGCAAGCCGATCTGGAGCGGCGAGGACGGTCCCGGACAGGGGGCGCCGGGACTGCGCCGCGACTCACCGCTGCGCTGGCACCAGATGGCGTCGGCCACCCAGCACGTGGAAGGCCACGTCGCCGCCGTACTACGCAGGCCGAACGCCCCCAAACATGCCGTGCTCGTGGTGTCCGCACCACCGTGCGGCGGGCCGAAGGGATGCCACCGGCGACTGGCCGAGATGCTTCCCGAAGGCACCACGCTCGGGGTGTACGTTGCCGGTGACGACGGCACCACCACCTGGTGGGCGGACTACCACGGCAACGGAAGAGGAGTCGCATGAGTACCGGCTACACGGTCTACTGGGGCGCCGACAACACCGCCGCGGTATCCACGCCCGCCGACCTGGACGCCGTACTCGACCAGATCGCCACCGCGGCACCGCACATCGTTGACGTCGTGCCAGACGACAACGACGACCTTGGCCTGCAGATCGGTGTCGGGCACCCCGACCGCGCGGTGCTCCTCGTGTTCGGTGCCGAAGGCGGCTATGCCTACCAGCCCGACCTGCCGCCCTGGCCTGAGCCCATCGACTACGACCAAGGCGGCCAGCCCACGACCTACACACCGGAGCGGACCAGACTCACCCCGGCCACCGCCCGACGGGCAGCCCACCACTACCTCCTCACCGGTGCACCACCAGCCGACCTGCACCTCGACCCAGGTCAATGACGACCGACCCGCCCACAGAGCACCGACCGCCCGCCAGGTTCTGCGACGATCCGCATCACCAGCGGCGTACGTGCGGCTTGACCATCAGGTAGGCGAGTAGTCCTCGGTCTTTTGGCTAGGAGCATCCGTCCTGCGGATGAATGAACATGGACTCAACGTCTTGAGCCGTCACGCTTTGGCAGTCTCGACAGTTGAGAATGCGAGGTTGGAAGATGCACGTGCACGACCGGAGCCCGGGGCCGGCTGGCTGCCGACCCCGGACCGATCGGCTACCTCTTGCTGGCGTCCGGCAAAACGACCACGGCAAGACGTAGCAGGTGGGCGATGGTTCTGGCCATCACGGCAGGACCATCGCGCCCACCCGACTCCAGCACGTCCGCAGTCAGGTCAAGCACGACAGTGGCTGCCGTAGCCACCTCCTTCCAGACTGGCGCCGCTGGCTGCGGCGGGTCGGAGGGGCGTCTTTCCTCTTCATTCTCGGTCACGCGTAAACCGAGACGTGCGAAGCTGGCCGCCCCAGGCGCCCAACATCACAACGGGTGAAGCCCGATTCTGTTACTAGCAGCGGGCGTCGAAACGCGAAACTTGGTCGTCAAGCCCGCTTTGCCGGAAGGCGCACGCGCGAAAGAGCGCACAACGCTTGTCCGACGAGCAGTCCCGATCAACAAGACGACCCGGGAATCGGAGCGGGTCACCGAACCGCGCTGCGCAAACGACACGACCGTCTGCCGACATCAGCATGGGCTGGCTGGCCGGTCGCGCGAGACCTCGGACCAGAGGTGGGCCGTTCGCGGGATGCGGCCCGCCTGGACTGGGCGCGATTACCGGATCTGTGGTCCGGTCGGGTCGATGTGCATCTCGGTGATCACGGGGTCGCGTAGCCATCCGGACGGTTTGCCGTGTCCGGCGACTGTCATCGAGACGACGGGTGCTACTGGACGCAGTCCGTTCCTGCGCTTCGCACCGAGGTCGGCCGCGGACAGGATGTGGCGAAGCGTCGACGCCTGGCCCGGTTTGAGGCCCAGGGAGACTTCGCCGGCTGGTGTGAGATTGCCGTCGACGGGCCGGCTGACCCAGTATCGGTCGAGTTCTCCGGGGCCGCCCGGAATCCACGCGGTTACCCATACCCGCTGATGGTGGCGGATCTTGAACTTCTGCCAGGCGGTGGATCGGCCGGAGCGGTACAGCGAGTCGGCGTGTTTGACGACGATGCCTTCGAGGGATCGGCGTCTGGCGAAGTCGAGCACGGCCTGCGCCTGGCCGGGGTGCGTCTCCACGAGGACCAGCGCCGCGGTCAGCGGCAGCGTGTCGAGGACCTGGCGCCGTCCGGCCAACGCGGTCCCGCGCAGGTCCCGGCCGTCATGCCAGAGGGCGTCGAAGGCGTAGAACCGGGGCCGGGCGGGCAGCGGCAAGGACACGGGCCCGGCCGGCGCCGACGCCCAGCCGTCCGCGCAGCGCGGCGAAGTCCGGACAGCCGTCGCTGCCGGGGACGACGATCTCGCCGTCGAGGATGACGTCCGGCAGACCGGCGGCAGCGGCGATGATCTCCGGGAACTCGCTGTCGCACCGGCGTCCGTGGCGAGTTCTCAGGCACGCCACCCCATCGGTTACCCGCAGTTGGCCGCGGGCGCCGTCGTTCTCCAGACTCCGCCTGTCTCAGGAGACCCGTCCGGGTCACCAAGCACCGGTACCCCTGGGGCTCAACCAACGGCTCCGTTCGGCGTTCGGCCGGACCGTCCAACGTGCGGCCGGCGGCGGCGCCTGCCCTACCGGATGCGCTGCTTCCCGCGACGGCGCCCGACACAATGCTCGTCCGCGGACTCAGTACGGCGCGGGCCGCCGTACGTGTAGCGAGGGGTTGACCCTTCCCGGGATAGAATTCGTTCACTGGCGCCGAGCCCGGTGGGAGCAACGGTGATCGAACTCACGACGGTTGTCCGAGAACTGCGCGCGGAGTTGGAGGCGGCGGTCGTCGCCGCCGGCGGCGAGGCGTTTCGATTCGAACTCGGCCCCATCGAGCTGGAGCTGACGGTTGCGGTGACCAACGAGGCGAAGGGCTCCGCGAAGGTCCGCTTCTGGGTGGTCGACCTCGGCACCGACGCCGGACTGCACCGGGTGTCGACGCAACGGATCAAGCTGACCCTCCAGCCGAGGTTCAGCGGGTCGGCCGAGACGCCGTGGGTCTCTGGCGAGGCGGGCGATCGCGAGCGGTGATCGATCCGGCCCGCGTCGCGGAGATCATCGTCACGACCGCCGCAGGCGGCCGCCGGGGCTCGGGGTATCGGATCTCGGACACCGAGGTGCTCACCGCCGCCCATGTCGTCGGCGGCGGCAGCCGGATACTCGTCCGCTTCGATGCGGACACCGATCACGAGTGGACGCGCGAGGCTGCCGTCGTCCTGACAGCCGGCGGCGACGACGTGGCGATCCTGCGGATCGATGCAGGCGGCGGCATTCGCCGCAGCGAGTTCGCCGGCATACCCGCCGCCGATGCGATGGTCTCCTGCTCCACTGTTGGCTTCCCGCGCTGGAAGATCCGGGACGACGCCTCACGCCGGCTTCTCGACGGCAGTCCGTCACAGTACCGTGACACCTGTCATCTGACGGCCACGGTGGCGCTGCTGGCCAATCGCCGCGAGGCGACCCTCGAACTGGCGATCGCCACACCACCCGCCCCGGACCCGGATCCCGGCCGCTCACCGTGGGAGGGAATGTCCGGCGCCGCGGTGTTCCACGATGGCCGGATCGTAGGCATCGTCACCAGGCATCACCGCGGCGACGGGCTGGGCAGGCTGGCCGCCGGCCGAGCCGACGGGTGGACGGACCCGCAGCTGCGTGGGCTGATGGGCCCGCTGACGCAGGCCGTGCTCTCCGCCGGAGGCGCGCTCGCGCTCGCCGCCCAGCTGTCTTGGCTGCGCAGCATCGCACCGCCCACGCTCGAGGACCGCAGCGACGAGCTCGCCGAATTGATGCGGTTCTGCGGCGGTGACGAGCCCTATCTGCTGTGGCAAGGGCCGCCCTGGTCCGGTAAGACCGCCCTGCTGTCCTGGTTCGCCCTGCATCCGCCGGCCGGGACGCGCATCGTGTCCTTCTTCGTCACCTCCCGGCTCTCCGGCGAGTCGGACAGCGACGCCTTTCTGGCCTCGTCGATCGAACAGCTCGCGGCGATCGCCGGGGAGGAGCCGCTGTTTCCCGCGCAGCGATCGGCGCGCGTCGGGCACTACCTCCGGCTGCTGGAGACGGCCGGGCGCGCGATGCCACTCACGCTCGTCATCGACGGCCTCGACGAGGACACCGGGCGCCGGCCGAGCATCGCATCGCTGTTACCGCGCGAGGTTCCCGCCGGGGTGCAGATCGTGGTCGCCGGCCGCGAGTCGCCCGGTCTCCCAGCCGACGTCGCCGCCGGTCATCCGCTGCGCCGCTGCCGAACCGTGCGCCTGTCGCAGCCACGGCTCGCTCAGGACCTGGAGGCCGCCGCCAAGAGCGAACTGATCCGTCAGCTGGAGAGCGGTATCGAAGGCCAGCGGATCGTCGGACTGGTCACGGCCTCCGGCGGCAGCCTGACGGTCACCGACCTTGCCGACCTCGCTGAAAGTCCCCGCTGGGCGGTCGAAGAGCTGCTGGGTTCGGTGCTGGGCCGTTCGTTCACCTTCGTTTCGCAGATCGGCGAGGATCCGGTCTGTGCCTTCGCGCACGCCACACTCCAGGAGATCGCTGAGCGGATGCTGGGACCGTCGGTCAACCAGCTGCGGGCCACCGTCCTCGACGCCGCTGCGGACCGGTACCGGGCGGCGGGCTGGCCGGACGACACGCCGGACTACCTGCTGCGGTCCTACGGGCGGCTGCTGCTGCGTTACGCCGATCCGCAGCGGCTCGCCGAGTTCGCCGGCGATCCGGCACGCCACGACCTCATGCTGCGCCGCACGCGATCCGACTACGCGGCGACGATCGAGGTCACCGCCGCCGTAGACCTCTTGGCGGAAGCGGGGCTCCTCGCCGGGCTCGCCGCCGTCGCCGCCGAGCGGGACCGGATCGTGCACCGGGGAACCTCGGTTCCGGTGGATCTTCCCGCGGTGCTGGCCCGGCTCGGCGAGCCCGATCTCGGAGAGTCCCTGGCCCGAGCCGTCGGCAACGAGGTCATGCGGGCGTACGCCATCACCGAGCTGGCCGCCGCCGTGCCCGCCAGGGCGCAGGCGCTGCTCACAACGGCACTCGGGGTGACCCGATCGATCGCCGGTGACCGGGACCGGTTCGAGGCGCTGGCCACGATCGCCACCCACCCAGCGGTGCGGGACGACCCCGGGCAAACCGCCGCCATCCTCGCCGAAGCCGTGGGCCTGGCCCGGGAATCCGGCTCCACCGAGCTCGCCGGGCGCTGTGCCGTGCTGCTGGCCAAGGCGGGCCGGGCCACCGAGGCGCAGGAGGTCGCCGCATCCCTCGGCAGCGCTTGGGCGCAGGCCGAGGTGCTGGCGACCATCGCCGTGTACCTGACCGGCGACGAACGCGTCCGTCTCGCCGGAACCGCGGAACGCATCGCGATGTCCTTGACCGACGACGCGGAGCGGGTCTCGGCCCTCGCGGCGGTGGCGCAGGCGTGGTCCGGGGCCGACATCGGTGAAGCCGCCCGGGTGGCCGAGGCCTGCGCGGAGATCGCGGAATCACACCCGTATCTCACCCGCGCTGACTATGCACGTCCGAGAGAGTGGCGCGTCACGGCGAAATACAAGACGAGCCTCGCAATGACGTACGCGCACAACTTCGGCAGCGGCCTGCGCTGGGCCCAGGATCTCTTCGTCGACAGGGTCAAGAAGGCGGTCGCCGACGAGGAGCGGCTGCACGTCGACGCGATGGAGACGCTGGTGCGGACGATGATCTCGCAAGGCCTCGCGGACGAGGCGGTACAGACGGCCGGCGAGGCGTTCGACGAGGGGCGTGGCTACATCTTCTCGAACGTGGATCCAGAGAGCATCAGCGAAACGATGGCGATAGCGCTCGCTGAAGCGGGCGACACCGGCCTGGCCGAGCAGGCGGCACGCGCGCTTGCGGACCCGTTCCGGCGCGCGTCGGCGCTCGCCGCCACCGCGGCGGCACACCTCGACCGTGAGCGGCCGCAGGACGCGCGACGCCTCGCCGCCGAGGCGCTGACCATCGTGCAGGAAACCGAGGTCACCGACGGGCACGTGCTGCTCAGCCTGCTGGAAGCGCTCTGCGCTGCCGAGCCCGCATGGGTCCGGCTCCAGTGCCGGGAGCTGGCTCGGCGTCCCGGCGCCAGCGCGTTCGTGGACCGGATCGCCGCCGTCCAGGTGGCCGCGGGCGCATACGCCGACGCCGCGAAAATTGTGTGGTCCATACCGGACCGCTGGGAGCGGCACCTCGCGGTCGAGGCCGCCGTGTGGCATCTGGCTGAGGCCGGGCGGTTCAAGCAGGCCACACAGATGGCACGCAGGCTCAAGGCGAAGGCAGAGGCGGAGAACCTCAGAGGCGCTTGGTTCTTCGCCAGCAACTTCCTCGACGCCTGGAACGGCATGAAAGCAGCGATCAAGCACCGCGACGCCGCCGAGGCGATGCGCGTAACGACCGTTGCACTGGCTACCACGTCATCCGGCATCGACTCCCCGAGCCCGGGCGCGATCACCGTCTGGATACGACTGCTGGCACAGTCCAAACTTCTCGGCCATGCTGCCTGGATCGGCCCCACCCTCAGCGCCTTCTCCACCGACCGGGCCGCCCGGCTCGCGATCGTCACGGACGTCCTGATGGACACCGACCCCGCTACCGGGCTGCGCGTAGCGGACGAGGCGATCGGCGCCGCACGGTCGCAGGGCAGTGCACCTGCCCTGGCGACGATCGCGAAGGCGCTGGCACCCCACGCGCCCGGGCGTGCACGCGAACTCGTCGCGGAGGCGCTGAGCATGGCCGACGACGATCACATCCGCTATGACTGCGCACTGGCGCTCGGCCACGGGGGACAGCCGCAGGACGCCGACGACATGGCCGCAGCGATCACCCAGGCGGACCTGAGCGCACTCGCCCGCGGCAGGATCGCCGCCTGGGCCGCGAAGGACGCCCGGACTCACGCGACGGCCACCTGGATCGCCGTGAATCTCCTCGCCGGCGAGCACTGGCCGATGGCTCTCGAGGCGCTCGCTGCCCTGCACCCGGAGGCCGCCATCGCGCTCTACACCTCGCTGCTGCGGTGATGCGCCGCCCATCACCGCAACCCTCTCGACGAACTGCTCGTCACGCGTCCGCAGACGACGATCTTGGCAGCGCTGAGTGCGAGAGTTCGCCAGCCCGCTCACCGCCCGCCGGGGGCCAATACCTCGACGCCTGGATGACCACCGTGGACCTGCTGCCCCGCCGGCGATCTGACAGCGTCGATCACCGCAGCGCTGCCTCCGGGGGGTGTCGAGGTCGCGGAGTCCCGCTTGGTGCTGCCTCGGCGGGGGGTGTCCCTAGGGGTTTCGTCAAGCGGCAGGGCGGGCTTGGTAGGTGGTCTTGTCGCGGAGCATGGCGTGGAGGACGTCGACGCGGCGTCGGGCGAGGCAGATGAGGGCGGCGTTGTGTTTCTTGCCTTCGGCGCGTTTGCGGTTGTAGTAGGCGCGGCTGGCGGGGTCGGCCAGGGCGGCGAACGCGGCGAGGAAGAATGCGCGTTTGAGTTGCTTGTTGCCGCCCTTGGGTGGGTGCTCGCCCCGGATGCTGCTGCCTGAGCGGCGGGTGATGGGGGCGAGGCCGGCGTAGGCGGCGAGGTGTCCTGGGCTGGCGAACGTGGTGCCGTCGCCGACTTCGAGGAGGATCCGGGCTGCGGTCCTGACCCCGATGCCGGGCATCGAGGTCAGGACCCCGGCGAGAGGGTGGGCATCAAGCACCCCTTCGACCTCGGCGGCGACCTGGTCGCGTTGGCGCAGCACGTCGCGCAGTGTGTCGGCCAGGCGGGGCAGGATCGTCTCCGCGGCCGTGGCGCCGGGAACGGTGACGGTCTGCTCGTCCAGGGCGGCCAGGACCGCGTCGACGAGTTTGTCGCCCATGCGGGGCGCGCGGGAGACGGCGATCGAGGTCAGTTTCCGGCGGCCGGCTTTGCGTAGCCCTACTGATCCGCCGCAGCGCGACAGCAGTTCCAACACGGCCGGGTGGGCGATCTTCGGGCCGAGGACACGTTCCAGGGCGGGGTGGATCTGGGTCAGCAGGCCCCGTTCAGCAACGGTGCAACCTCGGTGTCCAGGTGCTGCACCAACCATGACAGGGCGTACCCACCGCCAAGAATATGGTCAAGCTGCGCAAACTCGGTTCGGGCCTGCCAGAGCCGGTTGACGTCGGCAGCGGTGACAACCCGGGTACCGATCGCGCGAGCGACCGAGGCAGCGGGGGGCATGTCACGCCAGTCGAGAGCGGCCTCCACGGCCAGGGCGGTGACAAAGACATCTTGCAGGAATCGGCGGCGCTGCACGCTGACGCTCCATAACTCGGTGACCGCAGCAACGCTATCGGCTGGGCTCGTGGGGATGGCGCAACTGCGCCTGATCATGTCGCCGTGGTGAAATCCGACAGAATCCGCTCGACCTCATCGCGGCCCGGCGCCCCGGCGAGCCTCCAGTTCAGCGGGACTCCGGATCTGGGGCATTGACGCGATCGATCGACGTCACATCCCCTGCAGGCAAGATGCCGAACGCGCGCAGCATCATCCCTGCGGCGCCGGCCGCCATGCCCGCGCGGCCCGTGCCGGCTGGCAGTTCGGGGTGGAAGCCGCGTTCGCGCAGTAGGCCGGCTACCTCGCTGACGAGCTGGTTGGGGTCGTACTTCTCCAGTTGCTCACCCCGCTCGTGCGCGCGGCGCAGCATGGCGCTCGCATCCATGTCCTCGCGGTCGATGGTCGGAACAAACATCACCAACGCTCCCCTGTGATTCGCTCGTAGACCTCGATGTATCGTGCCCGTGTCGCCTCGACGATCTCCTCGGGCACGTTCGGCGCCGGCGGCTTCTTATCCCAGCCTGTTCCGGCGGCCCAGTCCCGTACGAACTGCTTGTCGAATGCGAACTGCGGGCGGCCTGGCTTCCAGTCGTCGGCCGGCCAGAACCGTGACGAGTCCGACGTCAGCAACTCGTCGCCTAGGACCAGGGTGCCGTCTGGCGCCCACCCGAACTCCAACTTGGTGTCGGCGATGACGACGCCTTGCTCAGCGGCGATGGCGGCGCCGCGCCGGTAGACCTCTAGGGTGATCCGACGCAGGTCGGCCGCGACATCGGCCCCGACATCGCTCACCACGTCATCGAAGGTGATGAACTCGTCGTGTACGCCCACCCCTGGCGCGGATTTTGTGGTTGGCGTGAAGATCGGCTGAGGTAGTCGAGAGCCCTCCAAGAGGCCGGTCGGCAGCGGGACGCCCGACACCGCGCCGCTCGCTTCGTACTCTCGCAGGCCGAGGCCGGCTAGGTATCCGCGCGCGATGCACTCGACTTCGATCATCTTTAGGCGTCGGCACCGCACTGCCCGGCCGGCCCACTCCGCTGGCACATCGGTGCCGGAGACGATGTGGTTGGGTACTAGATCAGAGAGTTTGTCGAACCACCACAGCGATAGCTGTGTCAGGATCTTGCCCTTGTCGGGGATCGGCGTCGGTAGGACGACGTCGTACACCGACACCCGGTCGGATGCCACGAGGATCACGTCCTCCCCGTCGACGTAGACGTCCCTGACCTTGCCTGAGTGCACTAGCTCCACGGTTCTCCCTGCGGTGACGCTCCTGGCCTGCGGCGCATCTGGTGAGATGCCACCCGTAGAGTGATGTTATAGAACGCGGAACGTGAACGGAGGGTCAGTGTCGCCACAAGTGCAACGGCCGTTGCCGCCGTATCAGCAGATCACGCAGCACTTCAGGGATCTGATCCGGAGCGGTGAGTTGCGGGACGGCGACCGGCTTCCCTCGGCGCGTCAGCTGGTCGAGCAGTGGGGTGTGGCGCATGCCACAGCCGCCAAGGTGCTGGCCACTCTCCGGGCTGAGGGTCTGGTGAAGACCACGTCGGGTGGCGCGGGCGGGACCGTGGTCAACGTTCAGGACGTCGGGCGATCACCCCGCGACCGGGCGCTTTCGGCTCGCAGGCGGGGCCGGATCTACCCGCCAGGGGAGCACGCCCGCATCGTGTCCGCCGAGTTGGTCGACGCACCCGAGCACGTGGCCGCAGCGCTCGGCGTCGAGTCCGGCTCGCCCGTGATCCGGCGGCACCGAGTGACGTACCGGGAGGAGATTCCGGTGTCCGCGTCGACCAGCTGGTACCCCGGCGCGCTGGCCGAGGTGGCTCCTGGTCTGCTGTCCACCGATCGGCTCAAGCAGGGCACCCCTGGCTACATCGAACAGCAGACCGGCCGCGTGGCACGTCACGGACGCGACCAGTTCACTGCCGCGCTGGCCGACGCTGCCGTCGCTGCGGACCTCGGAGTCGGTGAGGGCAGCCCGGTCCTGTTCGGGCGCAACTGGTTCCGGGACGGCGACGACGAGGTGCTGGAGTACGGCGAGTACGTCTGCACGCCTGAGCGCTGGCAGACATACGAGTACGAGCTGGACTAACCTCATCGTGATGGTCGAGGCGACGTTGATCGGTTACGAGCTGATCGAGCCCTGCGCTGCGTGCGGGGCGTAGACGGCTGGCGTGGTCACCGAGGCGGTCGACGGGGACCGGCTTGCCTGGACGGTCTCGACGCGGTGCAGCGGCTGCGACGCCGCTACGGAGCTATGTGGTTGGGGCGAGATGCCCGCCATCGTACGGAAAGCGCTCGTCGCCCGCGCTGGCTTGGTCCGACTGCGAGTCGAACCGGTTGCCGCCGGCCCGCTCAGGGTTCGTCTGCTCAGTGTGTTCCGCAAGCGAGGGGCGACGATCGATGAGGCAAGCAGCGCGATCACCGCGCTCATCACTACTGGCATCCTCGGTACACAGGCTGAGATGAGGCTGCTCGCTGAGCATCTGACTGCTGCGGGCGCGACCGTCTCCCGGGAGCCACACCCCAGCAGCCGGTGAGTATGCGAGGTGCCAGTCGATGCGCCAATCGCGGCATGTGCGGACGTCCATGGCGACCGACAGGAGGCCGTCCCGAGGGCCATCAGAGATCGCGGCTACCCGTCAGTGTTCAGACTGTCGCGGCCACGTCCAAGCGGGAACCTCACGGATCGGATGCAGCTGGTCATCGGTCTCGGCGTGCGAGTTCTGCTGGGCAACACGGGAGCCGAACTCGAGGTGCTCGACAACGGCCGCGCGGAAAGCGTCGTCGTCCGGTAGACCAGCTTCATCGATCGCTTCTAGGTAAAGGGCGACGAACCGTTCCCGCTGCTCGTCGGTGATCTTCAGGTGGCGGTGGACGTCGATGATGTACTGAAATCCCAGGCCGGTGGTGAACCTGTCGGGGCCGCCGAAGGACTCGGCGGTAAACCACGTGAGGTGTTCGACATGGCTCAGCTGCCGAGCGGGGAACACGCTGCGTAGAACGGGATCGGCGAGGACTTTGGTGTAGAACAGTTCTTCCAGGCGATGCAGCGCCTCGTCGCCGCCGGCGAATTGGTACAGGGTGGTCATTTCCTCGTCCTCCACAGCCTGGACTGAGCGATGGGTGTGCTCCCCAAAGATCCGGCTGCTGCGACCGTACCTTGTTCTGACGAGCGTGGTCGACTAGCCAGGCGAAGCAGCAACGTCATCAGCATGGCCAGATGCCCTCGCTCTAGGCGGGCCACGGTCAGCAGCTACCTGACCGCCTATACGAGCTCGCTGCCGAGCACGCCGCAGCCATGCCACGTTGACCCACAGTCCCGGCAGATCGCACCTCCGGGTGGCCCTCGGGCCGCCCCAGCTGAACATCCGCTCATCGTCCGGATGCAGGCCCCCGTGCCATCCGGGCTACCGTCCGTGACGAGCAC
>NZ_BONX01000080.1 GCF_016862935.1 Plantactinospora mayteni | reverse complement strand
CGCCGCCGCCAGCCCCGCCCACCGGGTGATCAAGCCCCGCCGCCTACCGAGCACCCGCCGCGCACTGACCCCCGACGAACTCGAAGAGATCAACCTCGCTGCTCACACCAGCGGCAACGACGTCATCCTCGACGCCCTTCTACTACGTCTGCACACCGAAACCGCCTGCCGCCGTGGCGACGCGCTCGGGCTACGGCTGATCGACCTGGACACCGACCGCGGACAGGTGCGACTGACCGAGAAGGGCGCCACCCTGCGCTGGCAACCGATCACCCTCCACCTGGCCGCCCACCTCGACGAACACGCCCGCACCCGTGGCGCGGTACTGCCCACCGACCGGCTGCTCCGCTACCGCAACGGTCGGCCGATCACCAGCCGCCGCTACGACCACCTATGGAAACGCATCGGCGAACACCTCCCGTGGGTGGGTGGCCGCCCAGGGCATCTCCACCCACTGGCTACGCCACACCACCCTGACCTGGATCGAGCGCCACTACGGCTACGGCGTCACCCGCGCCCACGCTGGCCACACCGACTCCGGCGGTGGGCGGGATCGACCTGGACAATGCAGGTCTCGCTCTTCCTCGTTGTCCTGCACGGAACGCGAGGTCGCCACCCCGGCCGTCGCCGAACTGCTCGGCACGGTGCCGGCCATGCTCGTACTGCCGCTGGCCGGGGGACACGCCCTCGCGATCCAACGAATGACGAACAGGCTGTGCCGGCACCGTCGCTGCCGGCACAGCCTGTTCGTGGTTCCAGTGGTGCGGCCCGTCAGCCGCCTCGCACGCAGGCGCGCTGGCTCTCCAATGCCTCCTGGAGTTGGGCGGCGGACCTGGGGCCACGCTTCGTGTCGAACGTCAGCTCCGCCAGCGGGGTTCCCGCCGGGTACCGGGGCAGGTCGGCCGGTCGCTCACGAGCCTCGCCAACGGACCGGTCGTGCCCGGTGTCCGCATGCACCGACAGCCTGAGCGGAAAGCTGGCCGGCGGTGGCCGGGTCACCGTGCTGAACTGACGGTCATCGCCGAGGACGAACAGCCCGCGCCGCACGTCGTCGGTGGTCGGTCCCTCGGCCTCCCAGAGTGGAACGAAGTCGCCGCCGCGTTTCGGGTCCGGGGCGGTGTAGACCCGTACGCCCCGGACCTCGTCGTCGGGACAGAGCGGCGCGTAGACCACCGGGCGGCCGTCGATTTCGACGTAGCCGAGGACGTCCTCGACCTGACCGCTGTCGCAGTGGGCGGCTGTGAGACTGAGGCAGCACAGCCAGAGCAGTATGACGGCGGCTCGTCGTCGGGTCCGCCTTGGCCAGGTCAGCATTGGTCGTAGTTTCCCTTGCCCCAGTTGGCCGACTCCTCGTACCTGTTCTTGCACGGGTTGCCCCCGCCGCGCAGCGCCTCCAGCAGGTACATCGGGCCGAACATCGCGCCGTAACGCCGCCAATCCTTGCGGTGCGCCTTCTCGTGGTCCATCAGGTCACGGTCGACATTTCCGTCCTGGGACCGGAACGTGTCGCCGTAGGTGGTGCCACTCCCGCCGTACGGTACCCAGCCGCCCCAGCAGACCCGCATGCCGTGCTGGGTGTTGCACTCCCCGCCGCTGGCTCGGGTCAGCCAGTCCACCCCCTTGCCGAGTATGTCGGACTCGAATCGGTTGATTTTGGAGGCAAACGGCGTGCGGAATCGGGCGAGCCACCCGAGGCCCTTCTGCGCACCCGTCAGCATGCCGTTCCAGAGGGAGCGGAAAAACATTCCTGACAGCTTCCGGAAGGTTCGCTGAGCCGCCTCGACCTGCTGCTGCAAGAACCGACTAATCTGATCGAGCTCTTTGCCCATCTTGCGTAGGAGCGCCTTGGCCTTGCGGGGTTCATCCTTCACCCAGACCCGGATCTTTTGGATTATCTTGACGATGCGTTTCTCCAGCACCTTGATGTACCGGACGATGATCTTGGTGACGTAGTAGGCGATCGACGCGAACTTGGGGAAAAAGAGGCCGAACAGGCTCAGCACGCGAATCATGATCCGCAGGACGATCAGGACCCGGATCATGCGGGTGACCTTCTTGATCAACGTACGGTAGACCGTCTTGTAGCTGACCACCCGCTTCGTGACGTACGCCCGGCCGTCCGGGTCGGTGAAGCTGACCGGGCTGTTGTTGGCGTACGCGTACCCGTGCATGGTCTGCGGATCGTCGTAGCTGATCTCCGGGTCCACCGAGATGAACCGGCCGGTTGTCGGGTCGTACTCCCGGGCACCCAGGTGGGTCAGGCCGGTGGACGGGTCGTTCGTACCGCCGACGAACCCGCGGTCTCCGGCCAGGTTCGGGTCACCCGGACCGCGGGTGCCGCCGTACGGGTCCCGACGCTGCCGGGTCACCGACTGGCTGGACTCGTCGACGGCCAGCTCGGCCGTACCGTGATGGTCGGAGACCAGCCAGGTCACCTTGCCGGTCTGGCCGTTGCGCATCGCCACTGCGCGATCACCGTGGGTGTAGTATCGCAGACCGGTGACCACACTGCTGGTGTCCAGCTTGAGCTGGGTCTCGCCCAGGTAGAGGGTGGTACCGGTCGAATCGCGGCGGATCAGCCGGTCGCCCGCCGCGTCGTACAGGTACGACGTGACCTTGCCGTTCTCGGTCACCTTCGCCAGCCGGCCCTCGGCGTTCCACTCCAGGGTCTGCCCGACGCCGGCGCGAGTACGGGAGGTCAGGTTGCCGGCGGCGTCATAGTCGTACTCGTTGACCTTGGTGCCGGCCGCGTCGGTGGTGGCCACCGAGCGCAGCGCGTGCGGCTGTGCCCCACCGGCCGGGTTGTAGCCGTACGTGCTGGTGGTCTTGGACCCGTCCGTCGCCGTCCGGGTCTCGGAGAGCCGGTTGCCGACCTTGTCGAAGGTCCACGAGTGCCAGTACGCCGCGGCCCCGCCCAGCCCGGCGGCGGTCGGGGCCGTCGCACAGTCTCCGGAGGCCGGCGTCCACGCCTCGGCGAGTCGGCGCAGGTAGTCGTGCCGGAAGCACTGGGTGTCGGCGGCAACCCCGGTCGCCGGGTCCGGGGTGTCGCTGATCCGCGTCACGTTGCCGCCCGCATCGTAGCCGTACGACACGCTGGCGATCAGCTGCGGGCCGATTTCCCGACGCGTCTCGGCCAGGGAGAGTCGGCCGGTACCAGCCTCGTACCGGAACGACCGGCGCAGCGACTTGCCGCCAGCGGAGAGCGTCATCTCCTCCTCGTCCCCGTAGGCGGAATAGATGGTCTCGGTGACGTAGTTGGTCGCGCCGGAGAGGGTGGTGGGCATCCCGAGCGCGTTGTAGCCGTACCGCAACGTCTCCGCCGGCAGCCCACCAGCGGCGGGCAGGGTGGTGGTGTCGACCTCTCCGTCGGACCGGTACGTGGTGTCGAACTTGTACGTCCCGGCAAGCGCCCCCTCCCGTTGGGGAATGGTGACGGTCCGGCCAGTGGGTCGATTGCCCGCGTCGTACCCGGTGATCGCGGTGGTGTACCCGGCGCCGTCGACGTACCGTGTCGCGCTGGCCTGGAGGCCGGGGGCGGGGGTGCCGTCGAGCAGCTTGTCGTACGTCCACTCGGCGAGCTTCGGGCCGGTGGCGGAGTCCTGGCGCAGCGCCGTCTTGCGGCCCAGCATGTCGTACTCATACCACAGGGTCACGCCGCGGGCGTCCGTCTCACTGACGAGGTCGTTACGGTCGTTGTACGTGTACGTCAACACCCCCTGGTCCGGGTCCTCGGTACGGATCTTCCGGCCCCGCGTGTCGTAGCCGAACCGCCAGACGTTGCCCGCCGCGTCGGTGACCGTTTCCGGCTGGCCATCCCGGTTGTAGGTGTACTTCGTGGCGTCGTACTCGCCGCTGGTGGTGGCGCCCTTGTACTGGCGCAGCTCCACCATCCGACCCTCCACGTCCAGGATCCGGGTGGTCGGGGTCTGCCCGGCCGGCGGTGTCGTGTGCTGCCGGTCGACCTCGTGGACGTGGCTGGTCCGCCACTTCTCCACTCCGTACGACAGGAAGATCTCGGCGGTGGGACGGTCGGCGCCGTCGTACACGGTCACGGTCTGGCCGGGCAGCAGCGCCTGGTCCGGGGCGAAGAGGGTGTCGCCCGGTGGGGCGTCGTTGTAGTAGGGCTCGGTCTCCCCCACCTTCATCCCGCGGGCGTCGTACTCGACATCGGTGATCACCCGGCCGCCCTGCGGCGAGGGCGCCTGGGTCTGACGCAGCCGCATCTTCCCGTCCAGCAGTTGGTACTCCGTGCGGTAGCTACCGTCGGACTCCAGCGTGCGGACGGTCACCACGTTCGCCCGGTCGTTGTTCGTCTGGTACTCGTACGTGGAGCTGGGGGTGTCCGGGTCCTGGCCGGGCAGCCAGGTCTTGACCACCTGGCCGAGCGGGTCGTATTCGGCCACGGTGCGCGCGCCGTTGGGTGCGGTGACCGACACCTCCTCCCCCCAGGCCGGTTCCAGTTCCGTCGTGGTGGTCTGGTTGAGGTGGTTGGTCGAACTGACCCGGGTGGTGGGACCGGTGGCCGGGGTGTAGGTGACCGTCTCCCGCGCACCGACCACGTCGGTCCGCTCTGCCACCCGGCCGTGCTGGTCGTATCGGGCCCGAAGGGTGGTGAGATAGGTCGTGGTGCCACCGGACCAGCCGGAGAACTCCTCCCGCCGGGTGACCGCCCCCCGGACCGGCGCGGCACCGAGGGTGTCGTTCCCGTCGTAGTAGAACCGTTCGTCCGAGATGATGTCCTCGGCCGAGGTCGGTTCCCGGGCACAGTCGCCCACCACCGTACGCTTCCGGGCCACCGGCTCCATCAGCCAGGCGGTGGTGTTGCGGGCGTACGTGTACTGGGTGCAGGTGTCGTCGTTCGGGTCGGCCACGTTGCCCTGGTTCTGCTCCGCCAGCAGAGTGCCGTCGGTGTCGTACGTGTGCGTTGTCGCCGTCTCCCGCCACTGGCCACCGGCCGCCTCGCCCTGCACCACCCGCTTCTGCTGCACGTTGTGCGCCGTGGTGGTGCCCCAGGGGCGGACCCGGGTGGCGGTCGCCGGGGAAAGCCACGGATCGGTGATGGAGCGGTTCAGGATGGTGCCGCCGTCGCCGGTGTAGGTGATCTCCTCGCGCGGCGTGCCGGCGAACTGGTCGGTGTCCGGCCACGGAGTCTGTGTCGAGTCGACCACGTCGATCCGCTTGACACCACCGGCGGGGCTGGCCTTGTCGCCGTCCATGCCCCGGAAGTAGACCAGTTCGGTCAGCGACCGGACCTGGTTCGCAATCCCCTTGCGTACCCGAACCCGCTCGTAGCCGCGCCACTGGCTCCAGGTCTTGCGGTCCTCCGGAACCAGCCCGTCCTCCTCGTCGTGCCGCCAGGCGGGTGCGCCGACGTACTCGATATCGGTGACCTCCTGGGCGAACCCGATGGTCCGATCGCTCTCCACGACCTTGGTGACCACGTACTTGTTGAACCAGTCGGTCCGCTCGGTCAGGCCCGGCGGAGTCCAGCGCAACGGATGGCAGCGCCTGCCGTTGCTTTCCGGAGTCGGCAGGGTCGACCCGTACACGCACTCCTTCGGCGAGTACGTGACCGCGATGTCGCCGCCGCTCTCCGAGCGGATCGACTGCAGCCGCCACCAGTTCATCGGCGGGATGGAGTCGTTACCGTCCACCCGGTTGTTCATCTGTACGCCGCTGAAGTCCACCGCCGGCAGCCGCTGCTCGCCGTTCACCAGGCCGGAATGCCGGAGCGAGGCCAGGAACAACCGTGGCCTCGTACCGTCCCCCGGGTCCGGGTACGTGTGCGTGAGCTCCCAGGAGTCCACGTTGCGCGGTGCCGTGCCGCCCCAGACCTGGGTAATGACCTTCTTCAGCCGCTTCTGGGTCCAGAAGCTGGGGTTGTACTTGTTGGTGCAGTTGGTGCTGCTGGCGCAGTCCTGGTCCCAGGGCACGTCCGGCCAGTTGCTCGGTGACGACTTGGCGCAGGTGGTGTTCGGGATGCACCGGTCGGCGGCCTCGAACAGCACCCGGCCGACCCAGGGCGAGGTGTAGACCGCGTCGGAGCGCTGCCCGTACTCGATGTGGTCGAGGTAGCCGCCGCGGACGTACGAGGAGACCTTGGTCGCGGTCATGTTCCGCGCGTAGTAGTTCTTCTCCTGCTTGTAGAAGTAGCTGGCGGTGTTGCCGTGCGGGTCGACGACGTAGTCGAGGTTCCACCGCCACGCCTGCTGACAGTGGGAGGTGTCGAAGGTCGATCCGCGGCACTCTTCGCCGACGTGGTTGCCGAACACCGGAACCGTCCACGTCGACAGGGTCTGGGCGTTTGCGGTGCTAGTCCAGCCGGGCAGCTTGTTCCGGCCGAAGTGGTACTCGGTGCCGTCCCGGGTGGTGACCACCCAGTACTCGCCGTTGTTGTCGCCGTTGCCGAGGCTGACGTCGGTACGCCGCTCCACCTTGGACCCGTCGTCGCTGCGCATGTGCCAGCGCTTCGTCTCACTGTTGTACAGCAGTTCGCCGCCCCGGCCGTTCAGCACCAGGGTGAGGTTGTCGGTGCCCCAGCAGAGGTCACCGGTCTTGGTGGTGTTGCTGGCACCGTTCTTCATATCCGACGCGCAGGGCGTATACCGCCGTTCGACGTACCCGCCCGGGGAAAACTCGAATCCCTCGCCCACCCAGGACGGCTGGTTGTTGGTACCGCTGGTGCGGCCGTCCACGCTCCCCGAGGAGTACGCCAGGGCCAGTTGCGCCGCCGGCCCACCGAGCGACGGCGGCGCGGGCATCTCGTACTGCCAGCTGAAGTCGCCGGACGATCCACCAACCTGCCAGCTCGCCGACGGGGAGAGCGGGCTCTGGCCGAAGTCGCCGGCGGTGCCGGCAGCGGCGGCCTGCACCGCGAAGAGGCCGGACTCCGTGCCACCGATCGGCACGTCGCCGCTGAGGCGCCCCGAGCCGTTGTTGCGGGTGGCCACCGGCGTGCCTTGGCACTCCGGCGCGGCCGGGGTTGACTCGGCGCACTGCGGCAACCGCACCAGCCGCAGCCGGGTGGCCCAGTCGCCGCCGAAAGCGGCCTGGAACCCTGAGTAGTCCACCTCCATCGAGACCCGCCCCAGCCCGGTCGCGCCGTCGGCGCGACGCACCTGCAGCAGTAGCCCGTCGTCGTGCCGGCCGAGGAGGGCCACCTCGACCCGGGTCGGCCTGGCGGCGTCGGCGCTGGGTGCCTCCGCTTCCGCCGACCCGGCTGACCCGATCGGAGCGCCGCCCACCGGATCGGCCGAAGCGGCGGCTCCGAGATAGACCGGCAGCGTTCCGGCACGGACGCGGTTGGTGGCCACCCCGGCGGGGGCCGACGACCTCGCCGCCAGGTCGACGACAGCCCGGCCCGGCGCCGGCCAGGACACCGTCGGGGCTGCCCGGACGGCCTTCTCCTCGGCCGGGTCCGGCGCCAGCGGATGTGTCCCGGCGTCCCGTCCTGGTACCGAGCGTTCCGGTGGTGCCGAGGTGGTCCAGGTGAATGCCACCGCCGCTTGCGCCGGTAGGTCACCGACAAGGATGGTGACCAGCGAGACTGCGGTGACCAGCGCCACCGGGCCGGCAAGGCGGGAACGCCTGGTCCGGAATCGTGACCGAGTTCTCATAGGTGCCGCTCCCGGGACGTGGACGACGTGGGCCGGACCCAACCGAGCAATCGAAGGGCCGCATCATCGAGAGCGGCGCTCCGGGCGTCAATTGGATCCGGCACACGAGATCCGGAGATAGAGACAGCTGTCAGTCTGTCGACCGCGCCGCACATTCTCCGCACACAATGGATCGCCATTTCGCGCCTCGGGTTCCGTCAGTTATGGTAGTTGGTTACGCAGCCGCTGGTCGCCGTCGGGAATCGCGCACGGGGCGCGGCCCGCGTCGGTGAGCCCGGCCAGCCTCACCGACCGGGTCGGCAGCGCGCCGGTGCCGGCAAGGGTGCTGCCCAGGGTGCCGCCGCCGGCCGCGACCGCCCAGAATGGACCAGGTGAACGGCACGGGCCGGCGGCGGGTCACCAGCCGGTTGGGGTGGGCCACCGGAGCGCATGCCGGTGATCGTCAGGTTGCGGTAGTTCGCCCTGCCGCGGCCGGCAGCACCGCCGCCGCGACGGCGGTCACCACAACCACCGCCGTCGCGCCGTCCGCCGCGCTACCGTCACGGCTCCACCTGGAGCGTGAACTGCGCCTCCGGCGGGGGCGTCGCCGCACAGGGCGCCTGCACGATCTGCGCCCCGTTGGCCAGGCTGCCGCCGCTGACCCGGAGGCACTTGTCGCTGTGCAGTACCCGGAGCTGCACCACAGGGGCGTATCCGCCGCCCGACACCAGCTCCGGCTGGAACTGCTGATTCGGCTTCGTCACGCCGGGGGCGGGGCAGTCGTACTGCAACACCGGCGTGTTGTCGAGCAGGCTCCAATCCTTGAGGTCCACGCACTTCACGGCCGCCGTCCGAATGTGGAAGTACGGCGACGCGCCTGCCTGTTCGAAGCTGAACTGCTCCCAGGCAGCCGTACCGACGCAGTCCCGCTGGTCGATCACCACGTTGTTGGCCGTGCTCCCACCTGGTACCTCGAGACACTTGCCGCTGTGCACCGGGTAGATCCGGTACTTTCGGCCCAGGTCGAGATGCAGGGTCGGCGTGGCGTCGCTGACGTACCCCTCCCAATTGGTCCGCGCCTCGGCGAAGCCAGTACCGGTCGACGGGAAGGTTACGAGGCGCCGGGTACCGCCGCCGATGTCGTACAGGGATGCGATGTCGGCCCGTCCGTCCCCGTCGAAGTCACCGGCGGCCAGGGTGCCTCGGGTGGCGTCGAACCCGCCCGCGCCACTGCTCCACCAGGTGGCCGCCGTCCATGTACCGGCCTGGTTGGCGATGGTGACCAGCCGGGCGGTCGCGGCGCCGTCGTCGACGAGCGCGACCACCTCAGCCAGGCCCGCCGCGTCCCCATCCACGTTCGCGGCGACGAACCGGGCCCGCCCGGCGTCGAGGGCGCCGGCACCGCTGTCCCAGCGCTGTACCGGAGCACCGAACGCCCCAGCGGCGGAGGCGTGCACCATCAGCCGCGCCCGGTCGCCGCCGGAGTCGTGCACGTCAGCGATGTCGGTGACACCGTCGCCGTCGAAGTCGCCGGCGACCAGATTGGCGCCGGCCAGCCCGGGCCCGCCCGCACCGCTGTCCCAGTGCACCACCGGAGCGGCGAAGCCGACCCGGTCCGAGCGGAACGTCCAGAGCTTGACCTGGTTGCCGGCAAGCCCCTGGTACGCGGCCAGGTCATCGTCACCGTCGCCGTCGAAGTCACCGGCGACCACCTTCAGGTGGCTCAGCCGGAAGCCGCCCCCGGTCCACACCGGCTCGCTCGCCGCCGAGAAGCGGTTACCGTCGGAGCGGAGCAGGAAGAGCCGGACCATCTCGTCGGCGTCCTCCCGGAAGATCGCCAGGTCGGTGCGCCCGTCCCCGTCGAAGTCGCCGGCCGCGCTACGAACCAGGTCGGCGGGGAAACCCCCGCTGGTGTCGGTGTCCCAGCCAATGTAGTAGCCGGGGTGGAAGCCATCCGGCGCGGCGAGCAGGTTCCACACCGCGGTCCGGCCGTACCCGTGGTCCACCAGGGTCGTCACGTCGGCGAGCCGGTCGCCGTTGACGTCGCCCCGCACCGGCGGGTCCGACACGGTCCGCGCCCGCGCGACCAGCTCGTACGCGGGGCTGAGTGGGCTGCTGTTGCCGGCCCGGTCGATCGCACGTGCGTACAGGGTCCGACGGATGTCGCCGGTCTCGCCCGGCCCCGAGGGCCACAGGGTGATCGGCACACTGGCCCGCCCGTCCGCCCCGGCGGCCACCCACATGGTGGTGATGTCCGGGCTGAAGCCGTACCGGTACCCGGAGACATCGGTCTCCGCCCTGCCCGGACCGAAGGTCACCGTACCGGCCTCGCCGACGGCGACGACCGGGGTCGGGCCCGGATAGTCGGTCGACGACACCGTTGGCGGGGCTGGCCGGGCGGTGTCGACGGTGAAGTAGCAGCGGTCGCCGTACTCGCCGGCCAGGCCGGCGCTGCTGCTGCGGACCCGGTAGCTGAAGACTGTTCCGGGCGAGTCGGTGGGCAGGGTCCCGGCCGGCACCGGGGACCAGCGCACCACCGTACCGGGGGTGCCGGACGCGCTGACGGTGGTAAGCACCGTCTCCCCGGAGAGGATCTCCAGTTCGTTGGTGAGGTTGTCGCCGTCCCGGTCGTAGCCGACCCCGGACAAGCTCGGGGTGGCGGTGTTCAGCACGGTCGGGGCGGCGGCGGTGCCGCACCGGGTCGGCGGCACCGTGGAGACACCGGTCGGTTTCTCCGGCGGGGTGTCGTACTCCATGTTCAGCCGGGCGGTGGACGGGTCGAACCGCTTCCAGTAGGTGCCGCTGCCTTCGGAAGCGCCCGGTATGCGGAGCCCGAAGGTGACCGCCTCCTGTGGTCCGTTGGGGCCCCGAACCGCCTGCTGCACCACCGGGGTGATGGTGTCCGGATCGAGCCCGAACTCCATCAGCATTGGCGGCTGGCCGCAGGCCGACTTGTTGGCCTTCCCCGCCTTGGTGTAGAGCGCCTTGCCGCCGAGCCAGTGGTTTCCGCTGTTGCTCCAGGTCAGCGCGACAGCGGGATCGATCGACTTGGTCTGCCACAGCTCGACGCTGGTATCCGAGCAGCTCGCGCTGTGGGTCATCGAGATCGAGACCCAGGCGCGGGAGACCGTCGCGCCGGGCAGCCTCGCGACCCGCATCTGAAAGAACGTCCGCCACGGACCGTTTTCGCTGGCTGCCAGGCCGTACACCGCGCCGACCCGCATGTCCTCCCGGTAGTGGTCGTCAACCCAGTACGCGGTGCCGCCGGCATCCGCGTTGACCATCGTCCACCGGTACTGGGCGGCGCTGTACGCGGGGTCGAGGTAGACCGGGTACTGGGTGTCCGCCCCGGTCAGCAACTCCCGGTCCGGGACGACCACCAGCTCGCCCGGGTTCACCTCCAGGTCCATCACCCGCTTTCGGCCCGCCGTCGACGGCTCCGGCCCGACTGCGCCGCCCGGCTCGGCGCCACTCGCCCGAGTGGCGGGCTCGGCGCCGCTGGCCCGGGTGGCTGACTCGGCGGCCGGCGCCGGGGTGCTGTCCCACATCAGCGGTGGCGCTGAGGTGAAGACCGGACGACCGGTCGAGTCCACGGCTGCGCTGCTGCCGTCCGCGCCCGCCCGCAGCGTCAACCCGCGGGTCTGGGTGCCGAACCGGATCCGTCGCAGCGCCGGGTTCCGTGCCGCCTCCGCGTTCTTCACTATGAGGACCTGTGAGAAGCCCAGCGGGTTGACCCGCACCCGCAGGTCCACCCCGGGCAGCACCTCGGGGTACGTCGCGACGTCGCCGGCCAGGACCGGCGCTGGCAGTGCCTCCGGCCAGAAGAGCGCGAGTTCGGCACCGTCCCGCTCGGCGGTGACCAGAGGGCCGGACCCGCCTCCGGAGAGTCGCAGCCCGATCGGGGTGGCCGCCGGTGCCACCCGCCCGTCCGCGTCCCGGACCAACTGGGTGTCGATCGCCACCCACTGCCCGTCGCGGCGGGCCCGAACCGGCAGCACGTACTGTTCGAGACTACGGGTACCAGACGGGTTCGCGAAGACCCGCGACGTCTCAGTACGCTCACCGACGATCTCCACCGGCACACCGGTAAGGCGCGCCGTATTGGCCGCCCGGGCGGCCTCGGTCGCGCCGCCGGCACCACCTGCGGGCGTGGCTCCGGCCGCCGGTACGGCAGACAGCGGCGCGGGCCCGCCGGTGTGCGCGGCGGGCCCCGACAGCCGACCCGGTGGCGCGGCGGAGCCGATCACGAGTGCCGCCACAAGTGTCATCGACCAACCGGTGGTTCCGGCCCAGAATGTCATCGTGCCCTCCGCTGCGCCGTCGGCATCCAGCCCGGCCGGCGTCGGCGCAGGTCCTGACACGGGCAGCAACGAGAGTGCCAACCGACCGCACATTTTCCGCACAGGTCCGCACGGGCACCGGCGGCATGCGAAGGGAATCACCCGGGACGGCGGGCGACTCGTTTGCGCGGGAAGTCAGGCGTCGAGTTTCTGTCGGACCGTGCCGGCATCGGGATGGCCGAGCTCGGCGAGGAGGGCCAGGGCGCGCCGCCAGGCGGCGGTGGCCGCGTCCTGGTCGCCCCGCGCGAGGTGAGTGTCGCCGAGGTGGTGCAGGGCTTCGGCCTCTTGGAACCGGTCGCCCTCCTCCCGGAACAGCTCGATGGCCTCCTGGTAGCGATCGATGGCCGCAGCGTGGTCGCCGAGCTGGTGGTGGATGTAGCCGAGGCTGTCCAGGGTGCTGGCCGCGCTGCGCCGGTCGTCCAGCTCTCGCTGGATGACGAGTGCCGCGTGGCAGTGGGTGAGCGCTGGCCGGTGGTTGCCGAGCAGCGTGTGGCACCAGCCGACACTGTTGAGGGCTCTGGCCTGCCCGATCCGGTCATCCGCCTGCCGGAAGTGGTCGAGCGCCCGCTGGCTGTGGCTCAGTGCTCCGTGGTGCTGGCCCTCCCGCTCCAGCACCCAGCCGATGCCGTGGTGGGTGTTCGCCTGTCCGATGTGGTCGTCGAGCGCACGGTAGTGGTCGAGGGCGTGTTCGAGCTGGTCGAGCGCGTCCTGGTGACGCGCGAGCCGGGCGTAGGCGAAGCCGAGGCCGCGATGTGCATCAGCCTGCCCGACCCGATCGCCGAGCCGTCGCGCGGCGGTCAGCGCGACCTGCTCGCTGGCGACCCAGTCCAGCCAGTGCCCCTGGCGCTGGAAGAAGTCCGACAGCGCCCAGGCCAACGGCCCAGCATGATCATCCATGCGATGCTCGGCGACCCACCGGGTGGCGGCCAGTAACACCCGATGCTCCGCGGTGAGCCAGGCGACCGCCCCCGGGCCGTCGGTGAGCGGCTCGGGCGTGACGCCCGACGGCGGTGGGGGCAGCGTGATCGGCTCCCGGGTGGAGTTCAGCAGCAACCCGGCCGTGTACGCGGTATGCAGGTAGTGCCCGAGCAGCCGGGTCAGCGACGCGCGCCGGTCCGCCGCAGGGTCGAGGGCGTGGGCGAGTTCGGCGGCGTACGTGCGCAGCAGGTCGTGGAAGGCGTACCGACCGGGTACGCGCTCGGTGAGCAGATGGGCCTTGGCCAGCGCTCCCAGCAGCGGGCGTACCCGGTCGACCGGAAGTGCGACGAGACTGGCCACGGCCGGTGCGGCGATGTCCGGGCCGGGATGCAGGCCGAGCAGCCGGAACACCCGGGCTGCCGGAGCCGACAGAGCGTGGTAGGACCAGGAGAAAACGGCCCGGACGTCGGTGGCCGGGTCATCGCTGGCGAACGGGTCCAGACTGCCGGAGGCGGTACGCAGCTCGGCGGCGATGGCGGCGAGCGGGAAGTCAGGGCGGCTGCCCGTACGGGCGGCGACGATCGCCAGGGCGAGCGGCAACCGGGCACAACCGGCGATGATCTCGTCCACTGCGTTCGGTTCCGCCGCCGCCCGCCGCTCACCCAACCGGTCGACGAGCATCCGGCGGCCCTCGGCCAGGGTGGGCAGGTCCACCGTCACCGGGTGGGCCCCTTCGGCCGCGACCAGACCGGCGAGCTGGTCGCGGCTGGTCACCACTGCCAGACAACCCGGCGTACCGGGAAGCAGGGGACGTACCTGCTCGGCGTCCCGGGCGTTGTCCAGCACCACCAGCATCCGCCGTCCGGCGAGCAGACTGCGGTATAGCGCGGCCTGGGCGTCGGGGTACGCGGGGATCTGGTTGGGCGGCATACCCAGCGCGTTCAGGAAGCCGCGGACTGCGTCGTACGGGCTCACCACCGCGCCGCCCGGGTCGAAGCCCCGCAGGTTCACATACAACTGCCCGTCCGGGAACCGCTCGGCCACCCGATGGGCCCAGTGCGCCGCCAAGGTGGTCTTGCCGATTCCCGGAGAACCTGTCAGGACGGCGATCACCAGCGCCTCCGGCCGTTCCCCGTCGAGAGCTCCCAACAGTGCGTCGAGCGCGGCGAGATACTCGGTACGTCCGGCGAAGGCGGCGATGTCCGCCGGTAGCTGCCGTGGCACCGGCAGCGTGACCTGTACCGAGTCGCGGATGGGCGGCGGGTCGAGTGTCGGATCGGCGGCGAGAATCCGCTGGTGCAGGTCCTGCAATGCCTGGCCCGGCAGGACACCCAGCTCGCGGGTGAGCACCTGGTAGGCCGCACGGTACGCGGCCAGCGCGGCCGACCGCCGCCCGCACCGGTACTGGGCGAGCATCAACTGGGCCCACAACTCTTCCCACATCGGGTACGACCGCAGCAGCGGATCGAGTTCCGCCGCTACCTGCTCGTGGCAGCGCTCGGCCAGGGCAGCATCGGCCCACTGCCGTACGATGTGCAGCCGGCGCTGGTCCAGCCGATCGACCTCCACCGCGAGGTAGGGCCCGCCGGTCAGCCCCGCCAGCGCAGGTCCACGCCACAGATCAAGTGCACTGCGCATGCGGCGCATCGCGGTGGCGGTATCGACCCGGACGAGCGCCTGCTCCCCCTCGGCGGCAAGCTCCTCGAAACTGGTCAGATCCAGCTCGCCGGTCCTCACCTCCAGGCGGTATCCATGCTGGTCGGTCGAGACGCGGGATCCGGCCTCCCCGGCGTCGAGGAACAGGGCGCGCAGTCCGGCAACGTAGGTACGCAGGTTGGACTCCGCGGCGCGCGGCGATTTCGCCCACAGCGCCTCGTCAAGCTGGCCGACGGTCACCACGTGGTTGGCGCGGAGCAGCAGAGCCGCCACCAGGGCGGAGCGTTTGGCACCGCCGAGCCGTAGCACCTGACCGTGGCTGACCACCTCCAGTTGACCCAGCAGCCGAAATTCCACGCCAACCCTCCGGTGTCACGACGCGCGGCGGATGCCGGTCCAACAGCCTCCCGGGCCCCCACCCTGGTGTCGGATCATATGCTCGCCCCCAGCCGCTGGTGATCTCCATCGTCAGGCGTCGAGGTTGCGGAACTTCGGGCGTCACGACGTTTGCGCGCGACTCCAGCCGGGAAATCTCGATCATGCGAGGCAACAGTAGTTGTACTACTATTTCAGTCAACCTGGGCTTCGTAATCGGCCGGGCAGACCGTCGGCACAGCATGCGCGTTTTGCGTTTGATACCACCCCGGTATCGCACTTCGCGCAGTAACCGTGTTCCCACAAGAACAGGACCCGCGTTCTACTGCCAGGTGGCGGTGTGGGGGTCGATGCGGTGGGCGCGCGCGTTGGCGTCGATGATACGACGGAACCAACTGGCAAGGCCGGCGCGGATGCCGTCGTAGTGGGCGGCGAATGCCGGATCCGCCTCGAACATGCGGCCGAGACAGACCTGCATCTGCCCGGTGAGGGGAAAGTACGAGGAAAAGACTTCGCGGTGCCGCTCGACGAGTTGGTTCGCTTCCGGGCTGCCAGGTGTGTAGAAGGCCCGCTCGAACTCGCCCACGACCACCGCATCGAACCCTCGGCCGGGATCGGCCAGGGCTTCCAGCAACCGCGCGGCTTGCGGGCGACGTGGCCAGGGCACCTGCCGGGAAAAACCGACGTCGAAGAACTCGGCCACGATCACGCCCCGCCCGTCGATCACCTCCTCGGCAAAGTCGCGCTGCCACCGCGCCGACGACAGCCGATCCTGGAACTCCCGGGTCGACATCCGCCCATAGAAGGCGAACCGTATGCCCACGGGATCTGGTGGTGTCGGGCGCCGCGCCCGCAGGCGGCCTCGCCGGTCCGGCTGCCGGAGCCACCAGCCGAGCAGGTCAGGACCGTCCAACTCCGGCGCATACCGCATCAGAACCCTCCCCATGTCGAGGCTTCACTAACAGCCGCAGCCGTCGATATGGATAGACAACGATGCGGCCCTCCGCAGGACTCGGCCACTCGCACGATCGTCGGCCTGACCTCCCCCGCTCAGAGGGGGTTGCCGTGCATTTAGGGTGACGCGAGGTACCTCCGGCGCGGCACCAGCCGCTACTACACCGTCAGGGCGATGTCATCGCGACGGGCTGGGCAGGCGGGCGAACCCCGCCTCTGCGCGTCGACCTGTGCGCCTTCAACTGGACGTCGGCCTTATGCGAGCGGCGGATGCCTCGCCGACCCGATCGTTGACCTGTTGAACAAGATCGTCATGTGCTTGACCACGAGCCGGCTGACGGTCGAGGAATCTTGAACAAGATCGCGACGGGTGTGAGCGTGTCCGCCGAGAGCAGCTCTCGGCGTCCTGCTTGAGGCCGTGGAGTGCGTCGTGGGCAGCGCGTGTTCAAGGGCGCGGCCTCGGAGTGGGCGCGGCAGGCCCTCAGCGCCTTGAACAGCCTGACCACGGATTGCACACCTCGGCTCGGGGTGTCGGCGACTGAGGCCGGGGCGCATTGACGGGCATCGGCGAGGTCGGGGTGAACACGGGTCGAGACCGCTTGAACAAGATCGCGAGTGTTCATGATCTGTTCAAGGCGCCTGGTGGCGTGGTGGCACAGCGCCGACCGGCACTCCCGCCGGACGGCACACGGTCATCACGAGGGAGCACCACCATGGACCGTCGTAACCCCGCTACCGAGCCGGCCGTCTCCCGGCGCGGCGAGACGCTGCTCAACGACATCGAGTACCGATTCCGGCTGATGGGGCAGGGACCGAGCCCTCTGTCAGTGGACGGCCGCAGCCTCGGTCAGGGCCTACCCCGGCGGCGTATCGCCCTGCCCGAGCTGTCGGCGATCCTCATGCACCCGTCCTGCGGCTACACCGCACGGGACACGGCGTGGCGGCTGCTGGTGCAGCGTGCCCGTACCGGCGACCCGGCGTGGCGTACCGGTGCGGGGCGGAGCTGATCGGCGCGACCTACCTGGAAAAGGTCACCTCACCGCGTACGCCGAACGTACCGGCCAGGCCCGCTGGAACCTGTACAAGCGGCGCACGGCCGCCGTGGCCCGGCTGAAGGCCGCCGTCGAGTCCGGTGAGCTGTCCGACCCGTACGTCGACGCGGTCACCGAAGCCACCGCGACGGTGGTGCTCAACGTGCCCGCCGCCCGGAAGCGCCTCTGATTAGCATGCCTGAGCTGCGGCTCTTCAGTCCGAGGCTCGCGACGTCGCCAATGGTGACGATGCGGAACCGCCCATGCCCGGCAACGCTGCCGGTCCGCCTCCGCCGCCCGTTTCGACTGTCGGCGATACATTTTGTGCATGCACGATAACGGTGAGTCCGGACTCGTCGCTCATCTCCCGCAGGACGAGTGGCACCGGGTGCAGCGCACCGGAATCCCCGTACGCTTCGAACCCCGCGACGTGCTCCTGCGCCAGGGCGACACCACCCAGCACGTGCACGTGGTCCTGGCCGGCTGCGTTAAGGTCGTACGGTCGGAGAGCGACGGCAGCCGCGCGATCCTGACGCTGCGGGCCGCCGGCGACGTCGTCGGCGACCTTGCCGCTGTCGACCTGCAACCCCGCTCGGCCACGGTCACCGCCGTCACCACCACGGTCACCCGGCTGCTGACCGGCCCGCAGTTCCGGCGTTTCCTGACCCGGCCCACGTTCGCCGCAGGCTTCGCGACCTACACGGTGAGCCGACTGCGCACCTCGGATGCCCAGCGCACGGCACTGGCCGTACTGCCCGTGCGGGAGCGGCTGGCCCGGGCGCTGATCCAGCTCGACCGGGAGAGCCGGCGTGCCGATGGGCGGGCCGCGATCCGGCTGTCCCAGGCGGAACTCGCCGAACTGGTCGGCGCCTCGCGCAACGCGGTCGTCGCCGAGCTGACCGCCCTGCGCGAGGCCGGCATCGTCGCCACCGGACGGCGCGAGATCACCATCGTGGACCCGGCGGCGCTGAGCGGCCGGTCACACGGTTTCCGCCCAGAACTGGGCAGAGAACCGCGCGGTCCCGGCTGACGCTGAGGGGGTCCCGTCCTCGAGAAAGGACTCCTGTGGAACACATCCCGTTCGCACGATCGATCGATCTGCCGCCGTACCGGGCGATCCTGGCGGTGGACGCCAAGGGTTTCACCGCCGAACCGGGCAGCACCCAGGAGGCGATCAGCAAAAAGCTGCTCGACCTCGTGGGCGATGCCCTAAACGGCGCCGGGCTGCGGGCCGAATGGGAACGCCCGGCGTTCCTCGGCCCGACCGGCGACGGCTTCGCCGTCGGGCTCCCGACGCGCGTCCTGCCATACCTGGTGGACCCGTTCCCGCGCTTGCTCCAGGAACGCCTCGCCGAGCACAACCGCCAGACTCGGGCGCACCTTCAGTTGCGGGTCAGCCTGCACGTCGGGCCGCTGCCAGCCGACCCAGAGAATCCCCACTGGACCGGCAATGGCGACCCGCGCAACGACACGCACCGCCTGCTCGATTCCGCGCCGGTGAAGGCAGTGCTCGCCGCGGCCAGCCCGCGCGTGACATTCGTGGCCTGCATCTTCTCCGACCGTGTCTTCGAGGACGTCATCGCCGCCGGGTACGCCGGAATGCAGCCCGACCGCTGCCTCCCGGTCACGGCGACGGTCGACGGCAAGGCGTTCAGCCGGCAGGCGTAGCTCCACCTCCCGGAGGTCTCCGGGAACTTGCTCGCCGTGATGCCGGCCGGGCCCCCGCCTCCGCCGATAGCGGGGAAGCCCGTACGGCCTCGGATCTCCGGGCCGCAGGTGAAGCGGAACGACGGCCAGGTCGCCACCACGGTGGAGAGCATGACGCAGCACCGGGGTGGTGACCGATGACGACCGACCCGATCGAGCCCTTGGACCCGGACATCGACGAGTCCTACGCCGATGACATCGACGATGGCCCCTACGTCGACGAGAACAGCGGCCAGGTCGCCTCACACGTCGGCCGCGACATGGTGCAGAACGTCCACAACTGGCTCGGGCGCTACCAGGCCGCCCGGGAGCTCTCCGACGCCTTCGTGCAGGAGACGATCGCAACCTTCGTGGAGCGCGTCTACGGCCCGGGCGGGTTGTCCAGGGAAGCGGCGGCCGGGATCCTGCGGGAACGGCGTCACGTCCTGCTGGTGGCTGACCCCGGCACTGGACGGCGGACCGCCGCGGTGGGGCTGCTCGGCGGTGTTCCCACGCCCCGGCGAGAGATCCCGATCGACGACGACGAGCAGCGGCTCCTGCCCGTTGACGAGGTGCCGTGGTCGTCGTACGGCCGCTGCGCCTACCTGCTCACGGTGCCGCCCGACAGCCGCAATGGGCGGTTGCGCGAGCTGCTCATCGCCTACCGAGAGGCCGTGGAGAAGCGGGACTCGTACCTCGTCGTCCTGCTTGACCAGAAGATCCTTGAAAGGCCAGAGGATGTCCCGGGGTTCACCGTCCTCACGGTCACCGCTCCCCTACCGAAGGAACTGCTGAGCCGGCTGCTGGACGACCAGGGCGCTCAGCTGGACGTGGACACGCTCCTCAGGACGCCACCGCTACCGGCGATGCTGGAGAGCGCTACCCCGGCCCAGATCGCGAGGTTGTCCCGCCGGATCAGGGCCGCGGCGAACGATCCGCAGGAGCCGCTGGCCGAGATCGCCCGCAAGGCGGTCAAGGCCTACCAGAACTGGGACGAAGAACTGGTCGACTGGTTCGGGAGGAACACCGATCCGCGGACCCGGCTCTTCCTCATCGCCCTGGCCTTCCTGCAAGGAGGACAGGCCACCAACGTCCTGCACGCCATGGAGAAGCTCGCCGAGAAACTGGCGGAACCGGCGAACGTACGCGGCGGCATCGGCGCTCCGGGAATCCGACAGCTCGCGAAGAACGTCAGCGCCCGGATCGACGACCAGCACCGGATCTTCTTCACCCTGCCGTCCTACGACGTCGCGATCCTGCGTTACGTGCACGGCGATCATTCCAAGGCCTTCCGTACGCGCCTCTGGAGCTGGGCGTCCGACCTGCCGATGCGCCGCGGTGGTTCCCCGAACGCCCGCATCGCCGGCCGGGTGGCCTCGGCCATGCTCGCCGTGACCCTAGCGCTCCCCGGGGCCGACGCGCCCGAGGTACGCACCTTGACCGAACGGTGGTGGGGTTACCAGACACTGCGGCCGCTGGTCGTCGACCTGATGACGGCGGTGGCGATGAGCCCCGAGGCCGGACCGGCGATGCGTGGTCGGCTCAACCAGTGGGCCGTCCAATCGGGAAGCCTGACGCTGCTCTGCGCGGTCGCCGCAGTCTGCGGCGGGGCGCTCGCCGACGCGTATCCGCAGGCGGTGCTGACCCGGCTGAACAATCTGGCCGGGCGAGGGATCGACGCCGTTACCGACGGGGTCGTGGCGGCCGTGCGGTCGCTCTGGGAGCGACCGCTGCACCGGCAGGCGACGCTGCACCGGGTCGTCGACTGGGCGGCCGGGCAGGACCAGCGGCACGACACGGGGCTGCGTGCTCTGGCTGCGATCTCCGAAACCCGGGACCGGGCCGGGTTCCTCCTCGCCGAGCTGGCTGGCGACGCGGACCTCCAGGCCGGACTGGTACACGCCTTCGTTCTTCTCTTCACGGCCGAAGGGCCGCAGGGCGAGTTGCGCGAGGCGCTCTTCCGCTGGCTGAACGCGGCGGCTGAGGAACCCGTGTACGAAGACCTGATCACCGACCTGATGCTCCGCGCCGGCGGGACCGGCCAGGGCGCCAGCAGCCGCTTCGCCCGCATGTCCGACCTGCTCTACGACTGGCAGCCGTTGGCTCGCGACGCGGAGGCCCCGGCCGCCCGCGACATGCGTGACCGGCTAAACGAGCGGCTGCACCGCGCGAACCCGCTGGTCGCCGCATGAGCGAGAACTGGCGCGGCCGTCTGTCGGGCTTGTGGGCGAGACCCGAGGACCCCGCACAACCGATCACTTTCCCCGCCGAGCTGCGCAGCTGCCATCCACACGTCGCGTTCGACGCGACCTTCCAGTTCTGGTGGCAGGGCAACGCCCAAGCCGCCTTCTGGACGGCACGGCGGAAGATCACGGAGTGGGCCGACCAGGTGACCGCCCGATACTGCGTCACCCAGGCCGGCAACGCCGAGAACGAGATCAACACCCGCATCGTCAACGGCGTGCGCGTCCAGCTGGCGGTCAGCCCGCAAGCCCGTGCCGCCGCAGAAGCCATCCTGGAGATCGACCGGCAGACCGCCCTCGAACGCCTGAAGCATCGGGCCGAGCTGGAGCGGATCCGGTGCCTGCGGGAGAGCGTCTACTCCCGCCCCGACGTCGCCCGCAGCTACTGGCTCTACCACCATCCGGACCAGCTGAACGCGATGCTGGACATCGACTTCGAGGGGATCGCCGAGAAGTTCGGGGACGCCGGGGAGTCGCGGTTCCTGGTAATCGCCAAGTTGATCGGTGATTTCCTCGGACGCCTTGAGGACGGCGACCGCCGATACCTGGTCGGGCAGTTGGGGCAGCTCTTCTCCTCGTACAACCGGCCCGATCTGGCGGAACGGCTGGACGCCTCATGAGGGAAGCGGGACGAGCCTCCCTGCAACAGGCGAACGAGATGATCCGCTTCGCCGACATGAAGGCGGCCGCCGTCCTGGCCGCCGCCGGGGTCCTGGCCGGGCAGCTGCCGTCCGCCCACGGCTCCTGGGCCAAGGTCGTCCTGCTCGTCGCCGGCGTCTGTGTCGTGCTCAGCGCATTGCTGGCGCTCTACACGCTGGCGCCGCGGCGGCAGGTGACGGCCGCGTGGTCGCTGCATTACCACGACAACGTCGCTCAGCGATACGGCGACGACCGGGACGCCTTCGTCGATGCCTGGCTGGAGGCGGCGGCTGACGAGGACGCGTTCGAGCGGGCGATCGCCGGGCAGATCTGGGCGGCGAACATGGTGGCGTACCGAAAGCTCACCCGGATTACCTGGTCCATCCGCGCCCTGGTAGTCGGCGTCGTGGCCCTCGCGGCCGTGGCCCCAGGGTCATTGCGTTGTCGGGTAGCTGCTGGTTACGGCGGTGATGAGGTCGTGTGAGCGGCGGTTGGCCTGTCGGGTTGCTCGGGCGATGTTGGTGGCGCCGGCGGTGCGGTGGTAGCCGATCGCGGTGTTACGCAGGGTCGCGATGACGGCGGGTCCGTTGCCTGTCCGGGCTTGGTGCTGGTCTTCACGGAACGTCACGTCCTTGACGTGGTGCAGGCGGTTTTCGATGTGCCAGTGCCGGCGGATCCAGGTCTGCAGGTCGACCGGGAGGGCCTGTCCGGCGGGCAGCGAGACGGTCAGGTAGGCCGCTTCACGGCTGGTTTTATCCGCGACGATGCGGGTGCGGGTGATCCGGACGGCTTGTTGCGCGTGCGGGAAGCCGATGCCGCCGGGCGTGGCGACGGTGACAGCTTTAACGGTGCGAGTTTCACGGCGGCCGTGATCGCGGTCGCGGGTCCGGTTCCCGGCGGGGATCTGTGCCCATGGCAGCCGTTTGAGCTGCTTGAACAGGGTCGGCTGGTTGGCCTTGACCTGCACGAGCAGGTGCGCCCCGCGGCGGGCGATCTCGTCGGCGTGGCCGGTCTGGGTATGCAGTGGCGTCCGCGGTGAACAGCACCCCGGCCAAGGTGCCGAGCACGGCTTCGACAGCGTCGAGCAGTGGGCCGAAGGCGGGAATCTCGTTGCTCTTGGTATCGATGGTGATCTGGGCAAGGACGATGCCGGTACTGGTGTCCAGCGCGGACAGCAGGTGGACCTGGCGGCCATCGATACGGGAACCTCGCAGGGTTTTACCGTCGACGGCGATCACCATGCGGTATCGCCGGGGCGGTGTCGGCCCGGATGGGGTACGGGCGCGTAGCCAGTCGGCGAGAACCGCCGTGAGCAGGCCCGCGTCCAGACGGGTCAGCAACCGCCACACCGTCGTCCCGGCCGGTATCCCACGGGTGAACCCGAGCCGGGCCTGCATCTGTTCGTCGAGGTCGTGCAGCCAGTCGGTGATCGCCGCGAACGACGACGCTCCGGCGAGGACCGCGCACACGGCCACCGCAAGCAGCGCGGTCAGCGGATACCGCACACCACGCGGATCCCGAGGGTCCGGAACCGCAGCGAGCGCCAGCACCAGGCCGCCGCGCTCACCGTCGGTGACAGGCGTGGTCGCGATATGGCCGGTGGGTGCCGTTACAGCCAGTGCGGGAATGAGAGATGATGCCATCGGCGGGTGAGGTCCTCGGGGCGTTGTGTGGCGTAGAGAACTTCATGATCACCCGAGTGATCTCACCCGTCTCCACCGCCTCCACACAGGCCACTCACCGCACATAACACCAGCTCAGAAGCCAGTCAGCAGACTACGCAATCGCCCTGGCCGTGGCCCTCACCTGAGATGCTCCTGCTGATCCTGATGGTCGCCTTCGCCACCGTGGCCCTGATCAGCTTCTTCGGCGGCGACCGGACCGCAAATTGTACGATCTGGATAGCCGTAGGCGCCTTCCTCCTGGTCGGCCTGCTTCTCGTCATCGGCGCACAGGCCGGCTGACGATCGCCCCGGGGCTCTGGCCCACCAAGTGTGGAGGTGAGCAGGACCGCCGTCATGCTGCGGACTTCGTACCGACGACCGAGCACGGAGGCTCGTCGACTCAGCTCACAGTTCGCCCATGACCGCCGCGATCGCAGCTTACGGCCGGTGGGTGCCATCGCTGGGCCGATGCTGGTGGTTAGCCGGGCCGGTAGCGACCGCTTACGCTTCTCCCCGCCTCGGGCTTCAGTCGATCACCGCGTCCACTGCCCCAGGAGGAAACATCCTGGTCAATACCCGGATCGCCAGCCGACCTGGCAACCGATCCATGCCGCCGTGACGATGCGACTCACACCAGCCACCCGGAACGTCACAGTCCGCTAAGGACTGAGGGAGCACCATTGGGCGCAAACGTGTTGGCAAGGGGTCAACTCACGGCGGTGGCCGTCGGTATGCTCGTTGAGGACAATGCCTTTCGGCCGTACACCGGACCCGTTCCGGCTCCGCGAGGGCTGAGAGGGAGATGTCACTGGGGGGTCGCGTGTCGGAGGAGAATCACGGCGTGGAAGGTGCGACGGTGGAGACGTCCGGTCATTCACAAGTGGTCATTGTCGACTCGGCCGAGCTCGATGCGGTGCGGGAACTAGCGACCGCTCACGATGTCGGTGTGCGGGAGGTGCCACGCAGGGGCGTCGAGCCGCTGACCATGGTCACACTATTGCTCGTCGGTCCCGTTGTCGCCGTGAGCGCCGTCATCCGCGTTCTCGAACAACGACGGGGCGGACAAGTTATCGATCTCCGCAGGAATGCACCGAAGGCGTTCTACCGCACGCCGGACGTCCTGTACGGAATGGTGATCATCATCACCGCGAAAGGCAAGATCACGGTACGGGTCAGTACGCCCGAGACGATGTTCGACAAGGTCATCTCGTCCATGCCGGCTCTACTGTCCGACAGGGGCGGCCGAGCCGACGCGATCGCCCAGGCTGTCAGCGACAAATTCGGCCCATCCGTCGAGGTCTACAGTGATACCTCCGCGGATGGCGAGAAATGACCGACTCCGAAGCAGCGCAACGATTTCTCGAACAGCTGAGGGCGCAAACGAGAGCTGCGTTTGGGATTCCACCGGACCACTTCGACTACGGGTCATACCACGACGATGTGATCGAATCCGTCCTGAGCACCTGGACCCCTGAAGATCAACGCGATCAGCAGCTTCGAGCACGATTGGAGCAGGAGGTTCGAGGCATCCATAGCTACGACGAATACATGTCGGGTGTCCTCGCCAAAATGCAGGTCCACCTCGCGGAAATCGCGGCCAAAATTGTCAGTGGAGTCAGCCCGCCCACCATACACGTCGGTCATCTTGAGACCGGCCAGCTCAATGCAGCCAGCATCCTGGTTCCCGGGCACAACGATACCTATCTGGCGGTCTTCGAGGACCAGTTATGGATGTTTGCAAAATATCTCAGCACCGCCGTGGCACTGACCATCCCCGGCTACGACACACCCGACGGCATGTTCCAGTTGACGCTGGCAAATGACGACATCGCCGCACGGTTAAAAGACAATAAGGAAATCGGTGATCTTTTCGGCGCCGGAGTGCTGAACTATGTAGTCAAGGGAAAGTTTACGCCACAGGACTACCCGTTGTCGCCGGGGCACAGAAACTTCGCATATATGCTGGAGACAGGGCTCGAGTATTTCGTCCTCGCACACGAATACGGCCACGTCATCCTGTCTCACCCCGACGGTGCTACCCGATCTCGGAGTATGCTGCCGGTCAGCGACGTCGAGGCGCTAGCCTATTCATGGGGAGAAGAATACGACGCCGATCTGTTCGGCATGCTCCTGGCCTATCCAGCCTGCAGTAAGTATTTCAGACTTCCTTTTGAGATAACGTTCATGGGTATCAGCTTGTTCTTCGATGCGCTTGAGATCATCGACCGCGCCGTTGCACTCCTCGAAACCGGCGACGAGAACATCCTTCAGGTCGGATCTCACCCGCCCAGGGCGCTGCGTCTTAAGCATTTGCGAGCCAACCTCCCTCATCTCGTCGAGGCTCATCCAAGTATGAGCGACGACATCGAAGCGGCGTTGAAATTAGCCGATATCCAGCGTAAGGCGATCGACATGCTGTGGGAGCATTGTCGGCCGACCTTCGCCGGACTCCGGAAATACGCGGGAATACGCGCCCACCCCAAGTGGCGTATTTTCCGCAAGGAACCATGAGGGAACCGATTCAGAAACGGGCAACGGTCAACACCTCGTCTGTCATCTTTGCCGGACCCTTAGGCAGTTTAGGGACTCGAACAAATTCGAAGAAAGCGCCACGATCTTGAAAAATCTCGGCGACACCCATGTGCGAAGGCGGCGCCCAGCCCCAGGTCGCCACAGTGAAGAACGACATCCTCAGCGAGAATCTACAGAGGCATCAGTCGCTGCCGCTTGGAACGGTGTCGGGGTACGGGTCGAGTACAAAGGTAGGTACGGTTGCAAGTGCACACCGCGTCAGTCTCGATCTACGCACGGCGACTGGCCTCTCGAACATGGCGACGATCCAAGCCGGTGACGTCGCGTAAGGGGTTTGCTGAGGCCGAGCCGATCCTTCGATGTGCGGATCTGCCGAAAGTAGTGCGCCTATGCTCTTGAAGGGTCCCGGAGATCGGAGCGCTGTTCCGGATGACAAGTGATAACTGCATCGAGGCTGTTGCCGAATTAGTGAGTGTTTGAGAAGGGTCTACGCGGGCGGCTGGCTGTAGGTGCGGCGTTGTTGGCGGGCGGAGGGCGCGCCTTGGGTGAGGCGGCGGGTCATGGTGTTGATTGCGGCCCAGCGGATCATCGCCTCGGAGGTGGCGGGGTCGCGTTCGTAGTCGCGGGCGAGGCGGCGGTGGGCGGTGAGCCAGGCGAACGTTCGCTCGACCGGCCACCGTCGGGGGATCAGGATGAAGCCTTTCTGGCCTTTGGGTTTGCGGACGATGTGCAGGGTGGTTGCCAGGATTCTGGTGGCCCAGTCGACGAGGCGGCCGGCGAAGCCGCCGTCGGCGAGGACGAATCGGACCGGTGTGGTGAGGTAGAGGCTGAGCAGGGTGGTCTTGGCGCCGTCGCGGTCCTGGACGCTGGCGGCGCAGACCGTGACGACGAGGATGAGGCCGAGGGTGTCGGTGACGATGAACCGTTTGCGGCCGTTGATGTTCTTGCCGGCGTCGTAGCCGCGGCTGTCGGCGCTGACGGTGTCGGCGGCTTTGACGCTCTGGGAGTCGATGATTCCGGCGGACGGTTGGGGGTTGCGGCCCTGTTGTAGGCGGATCTGTTCGCGGAGGTGGTCGAGGATGCGTTGGGTGGTCTCGTCCTGTTCCCAACGGGTGAGGTACCAGTAGACGGTTTGCCATGGTGGGAAGTCGGTCGGGAGTTGCCGCCAGGAGCAGCCGGTGCGTACGACGTAGAGGATGGCGTCCACGATCGCCCGGCGGGGTGTTTCTCCGGCCGGCCGCCGGGGCGGGGTGGTGGGAGCAGGTCAGCGATGTGACGCCATTGGGCGTTGGTCAGGTCGGAGGGGTACCGACGCTTGCGGGGCATGCCGAGACCAACGAGGCATCCACGATCATCAGCCGCACACCGAGTCCGACCAGCCCCTTCTCAAACACTCACTGAACGAAGAAGCCCTATAAACGCAACCCTCATCAGTTGCCAAATAGACAGTGCGGACATGGGTGCTGACGGTCAGCATAATTGCAGGTCGGTGGCGATTCTGAATATGTAGTTGGGGTTCAACTCGGGCCTCGGACACCAGTTCTTGTGGAGTTCCACCAGACATGAACCAGATTCGATTCCGTACTGGTATCTGCCCTGCATACCTGCAATAACACATGATTCTGCGCGTCGGCGGGTTGGCGTCGCAGTCGGCGCGTTGCGACGTCTTCGCGGTTGGGCCGGTCATGACACCAACCCGCCGCCGCGACCGCGAGCGACTCATCGGCGTGCTCATACCGACCCCGCTACCCGACAGACCACGACCCGGTCCGGAGCCGATACCGGAGTTGCCCGCATCCCGTTCGCCAACGGCCGCCTCACCGGACGAGGTCTTGATCGGCATGGCGCGTCCGGACCGATCCGGTCGGATGACCGAACGCGGCCTGTTGGGAGCGTTGCGCTGGCCGCCGGGCCACCGCCTCGACATCCATCCGCACAGCGGAATGCTAGTGGTCGCGTCAGCGCCAGCCGGACAACACGTGGTGGGCAGCCGAGCGGAACTGCCGTTACCGGCCAGCGCCCGGCAGATGTGCGCGATAGTCCCTGGGCAGCCACTGCTGCTCGCCGCCCTGGTCGCCCACGATCTGCTGGTGATCCATCCGGCCAGTACCGTCACACGACTGCTGGCCGACCTCCACGCCCGGGCGATCGGTGGTCGTCGTGTCGGCTGATCCCGCCCGCGTCGCTGCTGCACGGCAGATGCTGGCCCATCTGGGCGTTACCCTCGCCGATTTGCAGTCCGAGTGTCGGCGTACGGGTCAACGTGCACAGCCAGGTACAGCTGAACGTGCACAGCGTCGTTCAGATGGCGGAGCAACATCAGAGCCTTCAACCGCCCGCGAGCCGGCCAGCGGATTCAGGGAGACCCGCAGGAACGGGCGGGCGGCCACCGTGACGTTCCGTTACCAGCGAGCCAGCATCGGCCGTATGGCGTATCGACTTCTGCCGATGAGCATGCGGCGCAGGGCCTGCCCTACGGCTGGCCCAGGGGGCGCTGGTGGGTTACTGAAAGGGCACCGGCAGAGCCCTGAGGGCAACTACTCATCTCACTCGTTAACCGGCTTCTCAACTCCGCACAGTAGTGTTTCGGGATAGGTTGCTAATCCAGCAGAGGGCATTGATTTGCTGCGGCTGAATCTTGCTGGGCCGCTGGCATCAATCGATGAGCAGTACCTCGGCGAGATCGCGCAGCATCTCCTGGTCGTTGGCGGCACCTCCGAACCGGCCACCCCGCCCGGGGCGGGCGAGCTCAGCGCGGATATGTGGCAATGCCGGTGCAGCGGCCGAGCCCATCCGTTTCAGGCAGGCCGCGACATGGTTGCCCGTCGCTGGGTTCTCCCGCCATGCCTGAAGCAGGGTGCTCAGCACGACTGGGGTTTCCCGCTCGCCACCGATGTCCCAGATCGCTGCGGCGGCGTGCACGCGATTCCACTCGTAGCTGTCCGCCAACAGTTCCCGCAGGCGGGGAAGCGCAGCCGCGGCAGGCGGACCGATCTGGCCGAGCACCTCGGCCGCCTCCCGAATCGCGAAGGTGTCGAGCAGTGCGAGACAGAGCGGCAGGACCTCGTCGCGGTCCCCGCCGATTGCCCAGAGCGTGCTGACAGCCTCGGACCTGGTCCACGTATCGTCGACGGCGACCAACGACCTGATCGCGGCAAGCGCGGGTGCCGCCGCCGGACCGAACGCCCGCAGCGCCGTCAGAGCGGCTTTCACCACGTCCCAGTTCTGCCGCTCGGTGCCGGCGGTAAGCGTCTCGGTGATTGTCGGCAGTGCGCCGGGGTCGCCGAGCTTGGCTAGAGCGGACAGGATGCCACCTGGGTTGGACGGCCACTCCTTGGACAGGTCGGCGTTGCTCAGCCGGTTACGCAGGCGGGGCACCAACTGATCTGCGGCCTGCGGCAGTGCTCCCGCCACCTGGACGGCGAGCCAGGCGTCGACGTCGCTGTACAGCGCCATCAGCAGGCTGGGGAGTGCCCGTACGTCCCCGAGCCGGGCCAAGGCCACGGCCGTCTTCTGGTGCAGCCGGCGCAAATGCCGTCGCGGAGTGGCCCACCCGTCCGGCCCATGGCCGGTGAGTAGGGCGGCCATGGTTTCCCGGGCTGGCTCTGCGATTGGATAGTGCTTCTCCAGCAGCGTTGCCGCTTCGGCAGCGACTTCGAGGTTGCTTGCGCCGAGTTGGGCGGCGATCAGCCGGATCAGGGCGCTGTGGTCACCACGCCAGCCTCCGACGAGATCGTCTGCCATCCGGATCGCGTCCAGCCGGACGCCGGGATCAGGACTGGCCAGTTGCTCGACCAGCAGGTCGGTGCGCTGCCCAACCCGTGCGTTCAGCAGTGCGTGCAGCGTTCGCAACAGATCCGTGGTCAGTGCGTACCGCCGGTTGATGCGGTCCAGATCCTCGAACGCGGCGGCGACGAACGGCGGCACATCCTCGGCCGGCGGCGCGACGGGCGGCGGCTCTGGCCACGGCTGCTCCGGCGGTACGGCGTCGGCGATCTCGCGCAACAGCCCGATTACCGCCGGTACGAGATCGTCGCTGATCGCGTCCGGAGCGCACCGGGCCTGGTGGATCAACGCGGCGAGCCGGAACTCTGGTTCACCGGCCGGGTCCGCGGCCAGGCCGGCGAGCCACGCTCGTGCGGCCGAAATGATCACCGGAAGCCGTTGGGCCAACGTGACCGTCGTCTGCGTCACCAGAAGGCGTTCGCGCAAGCAGAATTCCATCGCCGACCGGTCTTGAAGCAGGCCGAAGGCCCGGCTGGCATCGTCGAGGAACAGGCCAAGGCCGGGAATGGCAGCCTGACGCACCCGGCAGGTGGCATCCCCTGCAAGGTCAACGAACGCCTCTGCGTGTGCCCGCAGGAACGCCGCAGCGCCTACGAAGTCCGCGTCGACATATTCGATCTCGCATCGCTCGACCGATTCCTCGCCGATGCTGACCAGCAGCGCGACGATCTTGTCACGGTCTGGTGTGGCCAGATCACGGGCAAGCTCGAACAGGAACGGCAGGCTCGCCGTCGTGCTCGGGTAGACATCCCCTTGGTGGTGAACCTTGCCGTAGAAGTCGCGCAGTGCCAGGCCCCGTTCCTCGGCATCCGGAGACCGCAGTGCTTCCAGAAGCGCCGGCACCTCCTCGGCTGAACCGTAGGCATGACGCATCGACGCCCAGTCGACATCGCGAATCCCGCTGAACATGCACGGCACTATGGTCGGACCCACCGACATTTACGGCAGTCGGCCAACGCCGGAGCTGCCCAGCGACGACCTCTCATGCCGCCGTGCGGGCGTCACAGCCTCGAAGAACCTCGTCAGGTAGGCCGGCGGGTCAAGTTCGCTATCCACAATCAGCAAGACGCTTTCCGCTCCGTGTCCCGTTTGATCAACAACCGATACGCCTGATCGAGTCCCGCGAAACGATTCCGGTCCGCACAAGGCCGCGCTCCTCTGCCGCAGGCACCGGCATTCGAAGGGATGCCGGCGACCGGGCCTGTTGAAAGCGGTCCCCGGGCTCCCGCCGAACTGGGATTGTGGTCAGCTGGTGGAGTCGGGATCGGTATGGTCAGCCCACGCGTTCCACTCCTCT
>NZ_BONX01000079.1 GCF_016862935.1 Plantactinospora mayteni | reverse complement strand
CGCCCGTGTCCCGTACGAGCGACCGCCCCCGTTGACGGAAAGATGACCCACCATCGGGGCGGATCCTGCGGGCCACGCCCCCGGCATGTTGAAGCGGGCCGCTGTAATGGCTCCTCCGTCTGCCTCCACCCTGGACCGTGACGTTGCGGTATCGGAAGATGTACTAAGGGCACTCGTGCCCTACGTCCGGACGGAGGGGCGCAGTTGGCCGACACGAACGAGTTTCGTCATCTGTTGCGCAAGCTTCGGACGGAGCAAGGGCTGTCTCAGGATGCCGTGGGCGCTGCGGTGCACGTCAGTGGCTCTCAGGTCGGCCACTACGAGTCGGGTCGGAGCATCCCGCCCGACGACATGGCCGAACGGCTAGACGGGGTGCTTCTTGATGATCATGACCCCGAAGTGGCGTAAGTCGTCCCGCTCTGGGAGCAACGCCGGCAACTGCGTAGAGGTGGCCGACAACCTTCCCGGCCGGGTACTGGTCAGAGACACCAAGGACCGGGACGGCGGAACGCTGACCTTCGGCCCGGCCGCCTGGCGGGCGTTCGTCAGCCTGGCGAAGTTGCACGCCTGACGCCGGTCCGCGCCTCCCACGCGACAACCCGGTCGAGAACCGGGCCGAACTGGCGGCCCCCCGGCAGGGCGGCGCCTACCGTCCGGGCGTACGGCATTAACGACCACAACACTCGGTCGATCTGCGCCGAGCGGGCCGGGGAACCGGCCCGACGAGGCCAGTCCTATAACGACGAAAAGCCCCCGGGCCCAGGGTGTAGACCCGGGTCCGGGGGTTTCGTCATGCCAGAGGCCGCCAGGCAGCCCGGCTACCCGCTCCGACTCGTGTAAACGGGTCACTGCGGATTCGATGGCCATCACTACGGCAGGAGTGCCAGGGGTACCGTCCCCCCGTCGGTGCCGTCCACGGCCGCCATCACCTGAGTTGGGGCGTCCGGCGAGTCGACGGACTCCACCGGAGCCGAGGTGGTCACGCTCGCTACCGCCTCGGTGATCGCGTCCTGAAACTTGCGGTTCGGAGTCACGGCCGCCCGATCGGGCGGCTCGGCTCACGCCCCGGCCGGGGTGGCCGCCGGTCGCCGGGCGGCCAGGGCGAGGACCAGCCAGGCGAGTCCGATGGTCAGCGGGGCGATGGCGAACCCGGCGGTGGCGCTGCCGGTGCCGTCCAGCAGCGGACCGGTCGCCGCCGCGCCGAGCGCGCTGCCCACCGAGAAGGCGGTGGCGGCCCAGGCGAACGCCTCGGCGGCGGTACCGGTCGGCGCGATCCCGTCGATCCCGACGAAGGTGATGGTGAGCAGCGGCGGCAGGGCCAGCCCGCTGACCGCCATCAGCGCCAGCATGACCGGCGGGGCCGGGGTGAGCAGCAGCGGCAGGTAGCCGAGCGCCAGCAGCGCCGCCGCGCGGGGCAGCGTGCCGTACCGGCGGGCGGTGCCGGACCGGACGTAGAGCAGGCCGCCGGTCAGCGCCCCGACCGCCTGGGCGGCGAGCAGCCAGCCGGCCCAGGACCGGCCGCCGGACGCCTCGGCGTAGCCGGTCGCCGCCACCGCCACACTGCCGACGCCGGCACCGATCAGCACCAGCGCGCCGAGGACCACCCGCAGGGGGCCGGAGCGGAGCGGGCCGGCCCAGTGCCGTACCGCCGGCACGCCCCGCCAGCGGCGGACCGCCGGGGCGGTGCCGAACCAGACGGTACCGGCGGCCTGGCAGAGCGCGGCGGTGGCCAACCCGCCGGCCGGGCCGAACCCGGCGACGGCGCCGAGGGTGAGCACCGGCCCGACCACGAAGATCAGCTCCTGGGTCGCGGTGTCCAGGGTGTACGCGGTATGGATCCGCTCCTCCGGCAGCAGGTCCCGCCAGAGCACCCGCAGGCACGCCTCGAACGGCGGCGCCCCGAGCCCGGCCAGCGCGGCGGCACCTACCGTCAGCGGGCCGGTCAGCGACGCCGCGACCAGCGCGAAGCCGGCGCTGGAGACGGCGACCGCCAGCCAGAGCACCGGTGGCTGCCGCCAGCGGTCGGCGAGCCGGGCCAGCATCGGCTGCCCGACCGCCATCCCGGCGGTGTACGCCCCGACCAGCAGCCCGGCCAGGGTCAGCGTCATCGTCTCCCGGGCGAAGACCAGCAGGGCAAGTGGCGCCGCGCCGAGCGGGATCCGGCCGAGCAGGCTCGCCGCGAGTACCCGGGCGGTCTGTGGGGTCTTCAGGACGGCGAGTGCGGAGGTGTCGACGGTCGACGACATGGTGGATCGCTCCCGGAGGGGTGTCGGGGGGACGGGCCGGTGGCGGAGGTGGAACCGGCCGGTCAGGGAGCGAAGTCGGCGCGCTCGTGGTCGTTACCGTAGAGCGGCAGGTCAGGAGTGATCCAGGTCGCGTACGCGGCGGCAGCCGCCTCCAGCGGGATCACCCGGACAACTCTACGGCTGCCGGAGGGCTCAGTCGAACCTCAGGTGCCGGCGCTGGCGCAGCCGGATGCCGGAGGCGATCGCCACCAGCGCGGTGAGCGCCAGGGTCAGGGTCACCCCGTGCACCAGGCCGCGGGCCAGGTAGCCGCTGTCGGTGTGGTCGATCGCGTACGTGCCGATCTCGCGGCTGAACCAGAACGGCAGCGCCCGGGCGGCGGTGTCGGCCGGGTCCATCACCATCTGGAGCCCGACCACGATCAACAGCACCAGGGTGCCCTCCAACTCGCGGGGCAGGATCGCGCTCAGCGCCAGCCCGAAGGGGACGGCGGTGGCCACCGTCAACGCCATGATCAGCGCGATGGCGCCGTACCGGACGTCGTCCTGGTCGAAGCGGACCAGCAGGAAGTACGGCACCGACAGCACCGCGCCGACCGTCCAGAGCGCCAGCAGCCGGCCCAGGTGCAGGTGGTACGCCCGATAGCCGGAGAGCCGTAGCCGGGGCTCGATGCCCCGGGCGGCACTCCCGGCGAAGAGCGCGGCGGTGCTCAGCGCCCAGCTCAGCCCGAGACAGACGAACCGGATCGACTGGCCGGTGTGCTCGTCCCGGCGGCTGGCGTAGAAGGCCAGTGGAAACACCAACAGGATCAGCAGTACGCCCCGGCGGCGGGCTACCTCGCGCAGGGCCAGCTCCGCCACCGTCCAGATCTTGGTCATGCCGACATCTCCCGGGCCGGGGTCAGGTCGAGTACGGTGTCGACCCGGTCGAGTTGGTTGAGCAGGTGGGTCACCACGACGATCGCCCGACCGTCCGCGCGCCACCGCCAGAGCTGCTGCCAGAAGTCCAGATAGGTGCCGCGGTCGAAGCCCTGGTAGGGCTCGTCGAGCAGCAGCACGTCCGGCTCGCCGAGCGCGGCCATCACCAGGTTGAGCTTCTGTCGGGTACCGCCGGAGAGGTGCCGGGCCTGGGTCCGGCCGGCCGGCTCCCAGTCCAGCGCGCCGGCGTGCGCCCGACCGGCCGCCCGGGCCTCGGCCCGGTGCAGCCCGCGCCCGGCACCGACCAGCACGAAGTGCTCCTCCGGATAGAGGAAGTCGGCGGTGCCGCCGGACTGCGGGCAGTAGCCGAGGGTGCCGTGCACCCGGACCCGGCCGGCGTCCGGGCTGAGCAGGCCGGCACAGATCCGCAGGAAGGTGCTCTTGCCGGCGCCGTTCGCACCTACCACGGCGGCGATCTCGCCGGCTCGCACGGTCAGGTCCACGCTGGTCAGCACCGGGCGTCGGCGGTAGCGCTTGGTGATGCCGCGCACCTCCAACCTGACCGGGCCGGGGGTGTGCGGCGGCCGGACCGGCATGGCCACCCGGGCCACCCCGACGCCGCCGCCCGGCTGCGGTGCGCCGACGCTCTCCGCGACGGCCGTCGCGTACGTCGCTGGCGGGCCGAAGACCTGCAACGGCGGCTCGCCGCTGTCCCGCAGGTGCGTGGCGGCCTCGGCGACCACGTGCCGGGACAGGTCCGGATCGAGGCCGCGCCGGTGCAGCTCACCGGCGAGCGCCTGAAGCCATCCGTCGGAGTTCAACGTGTCTGCACCTCCCGCAGGACCGTCCCCACCCCGCTGGCGAAGGCGTCCCAGTCGACGGCGGTCCGGCGTAACGTGTCGGCGCCGGCCGGAGTGATCCGGTAGTACTTGCGGGCCGGGCCGGCGGCGCCCTCCCGCCACTGTGCGCTCACCAGGCCGGTCCGTTGCAGCCGGAGCAGCACCGGATAGAGGGTGCCGCCCTGGATCGGGCCGATGCCGCTCGCGTCGAGCGACTGGGCCAACTCGTATCCGTAGGACTCCCGACGGTGCAGTAGGGCGAGAACGCACAGGTCGAGCACCCCGCGCAGCCACTGGCCACGGCGCTCCTGATCCACGGCGAAGAAGGTAGCACAGTCAGCTAGCTGGTGCGGCAACCTAGTGGCCGACGGTGGGCTGCGGCGCGTCTGCGAGTGCCGGAGGCGGCGGACACCGACGGCGGCACCCCAGCAGCGGACGAACCGTCATCCCCGCCAGCGCAGCAACGCCCCCGCCACCAAGTCCTTGGCCTCCTGCCCGTACTTCGCCCCCGCTGCCAGGGCGTCGAACGCTTTGACGTACAGCGCGATCTCACGGGGTTGGGTAATCGCCAGTTCCGCCGTGATCGCCTCGACATGCACCAGGCGGTCGTCGAACAAAATGAACTGGTTGCTTGGTACCTGGTACAGATGACCGGCTGGCAGGACGCCCAGTCGCACGCGAGGTAGGGAGAGCACCGTCAGCAGTCGGTCGAGCTGTCCGGCCATGACCGCCGTATCCCCGACCAGCGTCCGGAGCGCCTGCTCGGCCAGGACGAAGTGAAAGCGGTGGTTGCCGTGGTAGAGGATCTGCTGCCGCTCCATCCGCACCGCCACACCGGCCTCCAGGTCGTCGGGCACCTGGTAGAACTCGATGACCCGAGCCATCACCGCGGCGGCGTACTCGGCGGTGTGCAGGATGCCCGGCACCAGCATCGGCTCGTACCAGCGGAACAGCCGGGTTTGGCTCTCGATGCTCAGCGAGGTTTCCTGCCGCCGCTTGGTGCCGGTGCGGAGCATTCGTCGCCACTCGACGTACATGGCCTCGATGTTCCGCACCGTGGCGATCAAGTCTGGCACCTGCTCGGGCGTGCCGCAGTGGTCGCACCACACCCGGAGGTCGTCCTCGGTCGGTGTCTGTTTGCCGTACTCGATCTTGGAGACCTTGGAACTGGCCCAACCGGCAAGCAGGGCGAGCTGTCTACCGGTCAGGCCAGCGTCCCGCCGCACGTCCCGGAGCCTGTGCCCCAGTGCCTCGCGTGCCTGGTGAACCGTTGCCGACAATGAGCGCTGCTTAGGTGTTGGCGTATGCCAGGTGCGGGATTGCCCGCTGCCACACCTGCTGCCGCACGCTGCGGCACCGCTCGACGATGTAGGGGTCGGTGGTCTCTGCTCCCCCGACGAACTGGCCGCTCGGCTCGAAAACGGTGAAGACGACGCGGTTGTCGTCGAACAGCCAGAAGTCGTCGAGGGGTAGGGAGATGCCGTCGATCAGGTGGCGGGGCAGCCACCGGATGTCCTCGCCGGCGGCGATGTTCAACTCCGCGACCGTCAGCCCCAGCGTACGTAGTCGACGTGTGGCACGGTCACGACCCGGACCCGGGTAACGCTGCGGCCTGCTGCTGTGGTCGCAGCCATCAGATCCAGCCAGGGCCGGTGCCAGGCAAAGTCATCCGGCTTGCCCTCCAGGAACAGCCTGAGCGGCTCGCTCTCCTCCGAGGCGTAGTAGGTGTCCTGCACCTCAAGGTGGAAAGCCGTGCGGTCGAACGTGCGGAAGAGTGCGTCGAACGCCTCACCCGTGAGCAGTCTCATCCGCACCTCCGCCTCGAACCCTGCCGACCTCAACGGAGGTCTCGTGCCCCGGTATGTCCATCTGGGACAGTGCCTCGGTGTCGACCACCACCGTCCCGGACAGAATGTAGCTTCCCCGGCCCGTGTCCTGGAGCGGCACCGCCAACTCGGTGTCCGGCTCCAGGTACTGAAGCAGCTCGTGTGGAATCTCCACGCTGGTTTCCTGGCCCGGCACCTTCCAGCCCTGCACGACGTAGGTGTCGCGGTCGGTCGCGAACAGAGTCGGTGAGCCACCGCCCTGCGTCTGCTTGCCGAGAAATCGTAATTCCATGCGCCCTCCTCCTGGTGCATGTTTGCCGTGGTTTGCTCACCCTGGTGAACCCCGTGGCTTGTTGGGGTTTCGCTTCTCAGGGTCCTCCGCGTAAAGCGCCTGCGCGGGTGCCAGCCATCCCGGAAAGACAACCCGGCCGCGGCAAGGGAACTCCGGTCGCTGGCGGCGGTGGCAGGTTGGCGCCGCGAAAACGAATTGGTCAGTACCAACGAGGGCTGCCACTGCCTCCCGCCCGCTTGCCGCGCAGCGCGGCCTCGCCGGCTTCGTCGCGGCGGCCGGCGCGGACCGGCGGCGTCGCGCTCATTAGGCTGGTCGCATGCGAGTGCTCTTCGTGTCAGCGCCGTTGCTCGGCCACGTGTTTCCGTTGGTGCCGCTCGCCGAGGCGCTCCGGGACGCCGGTCACGAGGTGCTGCTGGCCACCGGCGGCGACGGGCTCGCCGTACGCCGGACGGGGCTGCCGGTCGAGGACATCGCCCCCGGGTTCCGGTTCGACCGGATCGCCCGGCGGACCATGCTCCGCCACCCGTTGATCGCCCGCGCCGAGTTGGCCGGCCGGGCCGGTACCCGGGGTGTGGGGCTGCTCTTCGGCGCGGCCAACGAGCAGATGGTCGACGGACTGGTCAGCCTGGCCGACCGCTGGCAGCCGGATCTCGTCGTGCACGAACCGCTGGCCGTGGCCGGGGCGCTCGCCGCCGCCCGCCGATCCGTGCCGGCGGTACTGCACGAGAACTCGCTCTTCGACGGCGGCGAGCTGGTCCGGGTGACCGCGGCCCGGCTGGTCCGGGCACAGCAGCGTAGCGGGATCGGCAGCCTGCGCCCGAGTGCCGCGATCCTGACCGTCGCCCCGCCCAGCGTGGTCGGTGAGCGGGCCGGCTGGCCGCTGCGCGGCGTACCCGCCACCGGGGTCGGTGAGCTGCCGGAGTGGCTCCGGGAGCCGGGCGGGCGGCCGAGGATCCTGGTCAGCCGCAGCACGGTGGCCGGCCCGGGTGGTGGGGCGCTGATGAGCGCCGTGGTCCGGGCCGCGGCCGGGGTCGACGCGGACGTCGTGCTGGTCCGCCCCGACCGGCGGGTACTTCGGTCCGGGCCGCTGCCGGGCAACGTCCGTACCGTCGACTGGATCCCGATCAACGCGGCGCTGCCGCACTGTGCCGGGGTGGTGCACCACGGCGGTGCGGGTTCGGTGCTCGGCGCGCTGGCGGCGGGCGTACCGCAGCTCGTGGTGCCCGGCCCGGGCGACCGCCGGCACAACGCGGAGCTGGTGGCGGCCCGAGGTGCCGGGCTGGCCGTACCCGAACGGGCGATCACCGGCGCCGAGCTGGCTCGACTGGTCAGCGACCCGGCGCTCGGCTCCGCCACCGACGAGGTACGCCGGGAGATGGCCGCGATGCCGGCACCGGCGGAGCTGGTACCCCGGCTCGAAGCCCTGCTCGGCTGAGCGCCGGCCCGGCCGGGCGATCTCTCCCGCGCGGGACGGTCAGCCGGGCAGGTTGGCGTCGAGGAAGGCCGCGACGACGGCGCTGATGTCGGGCCGGTCGAGCGGCAGGGCGTGACCGCCGTGCGTGACCAGCGAGTGCACCGGATGGCCGGCTCGGAGCAGCGCCGAGGTGAGCGCGACCGCCTGGCCGACCGGTACGGCCGCGTCCGCGACACCGTGCGCCAGCAGCACCGGTACCCGGTTGCCGAGATGGCTGCTCGGGATCGCGTCCACGGTCGCCGGGTCACCGGCCGTCGGTTGGTGGCCCAGCAACGCCTCCCAGGGGTTGTCCCCGCGACGTGCCCGGAGGAACTCCTCGTCCAGCGGATCGATCGGCGACCAGAAGGCGAGTACGCCGTCCACGTCGCCCGGCTCGTGCACCCCGCGCAGGGCGAGGTGCAGGGCGAGGTGGCCACCGGCCGAGTCACCGGCCACCAGGAACGGCAGCCCGGCCGCCCGGGCTCGGGCCAGCGGCTCCCGCGCCGCCGCCCGTACGTCGTCGAGCTGCGCCGGCCACCTGGCCTCGGAACTCAGCCGGTAGCGGCCCTGCACCACCGTCAGCCCGTGCCCGGCCAGCGCCGCGCCGTCCTCGTCCGACCAGGCACGCCAGCCGCCGCCCGGCAGCCACAACACGATTCCCCGCTCCGCCATGCGGCCAAGCATGATCGTTGACACCCCGTCGGGCCAGCCGAAACTGCCGGGTCCGCTCAGGGCGTAACCCGTCGGGACCCGCTGCCCGGACACCGGACGGCGCGCGGACTCAGCGGCGGGTCGGGACCCGCTGCCCGGACACCCGACGGCGCCCGGACTCAGCGGCGGAGGTCGGGACCTGTTGCCCGGCACCCCACGGCGCGCGGACTCAGCGGCGGAGGTCGGGCCCCGACGCTGAGCCGAACTGTTCCGGGGCCATGTAGCGGACCGTGCCGTCGGGGTGACCGGGGCCGCTCCGGCTCGACGAGCGGTTTCAGGTGACCCGAGGTAGTTTGGGTTGCGTGTTCTCCGTCGCGCTGGTCCGCCCCGTGTGGTGGATAGCGTGCCGCTCGGTGCGGTTCGTGACCGCCCTGGTGTTGATGGGCCTGCTGCTGGGCGCCGGTGGAGCCCGGACCGGACTCTCCGGCCCGGCCGTCACGGCGACCGAGTCGCGCCCCGCCACCGCACAGTCGACTGTGCAGGATGCCCGGGCCGGTGCCGACGCAGTGCTAGCCGGGCCGGCCGTGCGGACCGGGTCGCATGCCGCGCTCGACGGGCCGTCCGGTGCCGCCGTCGAGCCGACCGTCGTGATGGCCGAGCAGCCCTCGACGGTGTTCGAGGGCGCCGTGGCGGCCGACGAGCGGACCGGCGCGACCGGCCCGGTGGTGCCGACGGTGCTGGTCCGGGCCGACCTGCTCGGTGGGCAGCCGGATCGGCCGGTGCTCGGAGCGGCGGCCGGGGTGTGGCCGGCCGGTAACGCGCACGCCCGGGTGGTCGGGCCCCGCGCACCTCCGCTCGGCTGAGGACCGGTCGCGCCCGACCGCGTCCGGTCCGGCCCCGTCGACTCCTCGTCCGCATCGTCCACCCCGTGAGGTGCCGTAATGGAAAATCTGCTGTTCGACTTCGTGATCGAGGTGATCCGCTCCACCACCCTCTGGCTCGTACTGCTCGGGCTCGCGCTGGCCGGGGGCATCTGGCTGGTGGTGCGTCCGCGCGGCGCCGCCACCGACCATCGGGACAACGGATCCGGCTACGACGTGGCGGTCCGGGACGCCGAGGGACGCCGGGAGCGGCTGGTGGCCCGGGCTTCGGAACTGCACCGGTACGCCGAGGAGGTGGCGGTCGCCGCCGAGCGGTCGGCCGTCACCGCCCAGCGGCGCCGGGACGGGTGGCTGGCTGCGCAGGAGGCGGTCGAGACGACCTGGCAGGCGTACGAGGCGGCGGACGCCGCGGCCCGCCGGGTCGGTGCCGCCGCCGTACTGCCCGAGCCGCGCACCCCGCGCACCCCGGCCGAGTACGCCGACCGGGAGCGCTTCCTGCACCGCGCCGCGATGGTGGCCTGCACCCGGCAGGAGTTGACGGTACTGCAACTGAGCGACGCGCTGGCCAACCGGAACGGCTGGGACCCGCGCCGGCATCCGGCCGAGCAGGAGATCGTACTCCGTCGGGTGGCTCGGGACAGTCTGCTGGCCGGGTACCGGACGGCGGAGGAGCGGGAGCGGACCGCGTGGCGGGACGCCGAGGTCGCCGCGGCGGCGGCCCGCAGTCTCCGGGAGGAGGCGTACGCCGCCGCCAGCCGTGCGGCACAGCTCCGGCGCTGGTTGCCGGTCCCGGCCGGGAAGCCGCGCGGAGCGGTGACCGAGCCGACCCGGCAGCAACATAACGAGCTGGCCCCGCAGCAGCGCCCGACCCGGCGGTGGCGCGCGGCCCGGGCCGGCTGACCTCCGGCGGGCGGCCAGGCTCGGCCGATCCTAGGGTGCCTCGGGGTCCAGGCCGAGCGCGGACCGTCCACCGTCGACCGGCAGCACCACTCCGGTGAGCAGGCTCGCCTCGGGCGAGAGCAGGTACGCGACGGTGCCGGCGACCTCGTCGGCACGCCCGACCCGACCGATCGGGTGCAGCCGTCGCATGTCCCGTTCGATCCGTTCGGCGCCGGCCGGATCGCGCCCGGCGAGCAGTTCGGTGTAGCGCTCGGTCGCGATCGAGCCGAGGGCGACCGCGTTGGCCCGGATGCCGTACCGGCCGTACTCGACGGCGAGGGCCCGGGTCAGTCCCTCCACCGCCGCCTTCGCCGTCGCGTACGGCAGGCAGCCTGGTACCGGTCGCTGGGCCTGGTGCGACGAGACGTTGACGATCGCGCCCGGAGTGCCTGAGGCGAGGAAGCGGCGGACCGCCGTACCGCAGCCGACCACCGTGACCGGTCAGGTGGATGGCTTGGCCGGTGCGACGTTGCGGAACCGCTCGTGCGCCGACTGCCGGCTGATGCCGAGCGCGTTGCCGATCTCGGCCCAGGAGAGCCCGGCCTCCCGGGCCGCCACCACGGCGCGTTCGATCAGCGGCCGTTGCCAGCGTTCCACCTCGGCGAGGATGCCGAGCGCCTGCAACGGCCAGGTCGTGGCCAGTTCGGCGACGTTGTCCCGGAGGGTGTCGGAGCGGTTCAGCAGCCAGTCGGGCGGGGTGGCGGCCAGGATCGGCCTGATGTGCCCGCCCCACTCCGAGGTGGCCATCCAGCGTCCCTCGTCGGCGGCCGGATAGTCGCCGGTGCCGACCCAACCGCAGGAGCACCGGGCCCGGTAACCGACGGTGCCGGCGGGCTGGGTGGCGGCGGTGCTCAGCGTCCCGTCCGGTAGCCGGAACCCGATCAGGTTCGCGTGCCCCGGGACCACTTCCTCCGCCATTCCGTAAGCATATGTGTGTCAGGGTTCCCTGACTGACGATGTCAGGATATCCTGACGCGAGTGCTCGGGCGGGTCGTCGCCCGGGTCCGACCCCTCGGAAGGGAAGAGTGCGATGTCCGTGGTCAGCGGCACCGTGGCAGCGGGTTACGAGCCGGTCCGGGAGGCGTTCCTGGCGAACTTCGCGCACCGCTCGGAGATCGGCGCGGCCGTCAGCGTCTACCGGCACGGCCGGGAGGTGGTGCGGCTCTGGGGTGGCACCGCCGATCCGACCACCGGTCGACCCTGGCGGGCGGAGACCCTCCAGGTCGTCTACTCCACCACCAAGAGCGTGCCGGCGGCCTGCGCGCACCTGCTCGCCCAACGGGGACAGCTCGACCTCGACGCCCCGGTCGCCGAATACTGGCCGGAGTTCGCGGCGGCCGGCAAGGGCGGCATCCCGGTCCGCTGGCTTCTTTCCCACCAGGCGGGGCTGCCCGTGCTCGACCGTCCGCTCCCGCAGGCGGAAGCGCTGGCCTGGCACCCGGTCGTCGAGGCGCTGGCCGCCCAGGCACCGGTCTGGGAGCCGGGCACGGCGCACGGCTACCACTCGCTGACCTACGGCTGGCTCGTCGGCGAGGTGGTGCGCCGGGTCTCCGGCCGCAGCCTGGGCACGTACTTCGCCGACGAGATCGGCAAGCCGCTGGGTCTGGACTTCTGGATCGGCCTGCCCGCCACCGAGGCACACCGGGTCAGCCAGCTGGTCGAGCAGCCGGTCACCGCTCCGACCGGCCCCGAGGCGCTATCCGAGGAGATGCGCGAGGTCTTCGCCTCGTACACCGATCCGGCCTCCCTGGTGGTCCGGTCGGTGACGGTGACCGACCCGCCGCTGGACCTCGCCGACCCGGCGACCTGGACGGCCGAGATACCCGCCGTCAACGGCATCTGCACCGCGTCGTCGCTGGCCCGGTTCTACGCCGGCCTGATCGGCGAGGTCGACGGGATCCGGATCCTCGACGCGGCCACCCTCACCGCCGCCACCGCCGAACAGGCCAGCGGCGTCGACCGGGTGCTGATGGTGCCGACCCGACCCGCGCTCGGCTTCGGCCTGCCCCTGCCGGACCAGCCCTGGTGGTCGCCCACCGCCTTCGGCTTCCCCGGGCACGGGGGCTCGCTCGGCTATGCCGAGCCGGCCAGCGGCATCGCCTTCGGGTACGTGATGAACGGCCTGCGCGTCACGATGGCCCCGGACCCCCGGACGACCAGCCTGATCGAGGCGCTCCGGACAGTGGTGTCCGGCCAACCGGACTGAGCCCGGGCGGCGGTGCCCGGATCGGGCCCGGGATGCGGCGGGGAGCCGTCGGCTCAGTCCCGGGTCCGCCGCCGCCAGCCGGTGCCGGGGTGCCAGGACTCGACCACGAGATGGTCGGCGGGCGTACCGACGTACGTCAGCACCAGCTCGGTGATGTCGATCCGGAAGAACCCGGCGCCCTCGTGCGGGTTGTCGGCCGGTGGTGGGGTCGCGACGACCCGGCCGGCCAGCTTGGCGTCGCCCGGCCAGCTCTCCGGAGCGTCCACGGGCGGCTCGATTGTCGGGCTGTGTACGGCGATCCGTGGGTCCCGCCGCACGTCGAGCAGCTTCATCGAGCCGCCCATCATGCCGAGCGTGACCTCGCCGTCGCCGAACTCGAGTTCCGAGGCGCTGATCCGGGGCGAGCCGTCCCGGCGCAGCGTGGCGATGGTCTTGTTGGTGCCGGCCGAGAAGCGTTCCCGGACCCGCGCCGCGAAGTCCGGGGCGTCCTGTTCGATCTCCCGCCAGCTCGCCACATGATCCTCCGGGGTCCGGGCCGGCCCGCTCGCTGCGGCGGGCCGGAGGCGCGACCAGGGTACGCCTCGGCACGGTCTCCCGCCTGTCGCCGCCCGGCCGCTCCGCCGCCGAGCGTTTCGCGGGACGGTCGGGCCGGTCACGCCGAGGACCCTGCGGATGATCACCCGGATCGGCGTGGCGGATAATCGAGACCTCCCGGACGATCGTGAAGGCAGGTCATGACCACCGAGAACGACTGGCTGACCCGGCGGACCGGTGTGCTGCCGACCGCCCCGCCGACCGAGCGGCTCAGCCCGAAGAGCGTGCTGGACGAGTCGACCCGGCCGAGCGCACCCGAGCCGCCGCCCGAGGTCACCTTCACCCACCAGGGCCGGTACGCCGGCCGGCACCTGGTCGACGTGCACGACCACTACCGGGCGGAACTTCGGCAGGTACGTGACCTCCTCCGGCAGGTCAAGGAGGGCACGTCCGAGATCGGCGACGCCCGCGACGAGATCAACATGATGACGATCCGGGCCAACGACTGGACCCTCGGCGGGGTCTGCCAGGCGCAGTGCCGGGCGGTGGCGACCCACCACACCATGGAGAGCCAGGGCATCTTCCCGCACCTGCGGCGCAGTCAGCCGGACCTGGCGGCGGTACTGGACCGGTTGCACGAGGAGCACCTGGCGATCCACGAGGTACTGGAGGGGGTCGACGCGGCGCTGGTGCACCTGGCCCGCAACCCCACCGACTACGGCCCGATCACCGAGGCGATCGACCTGCTCACCGACACCCTGCTGTCGCACTTCGCGTACGAGGAGTCGCAGTTGATCGGTCCGCTCGCCCGGCACGGCTTCTATCCCGGCCAGGTGTGAGCTGCCCGGCCAGGTGTGAGCTGCCCGGCCAGGTGTGAGCTGCCCGGCCAGGTGTGAGCTGCCCGGCCAGGTGTGAGCTG
>NZ_BONX01000078.1 GCF_016862935.1 Plantactinospora mayteni | reverse complement strand
GGCCGGGTGTCGACGGGGAGTGGCGGTCAGGTCCGGCCGGTGAGGTGGGCCAGCACCGCGAAGCCCAGCCCCACCTCGAATCCGGTGCCTCCGGCCTTCCCGGAACATGGCGCAGCGGCCGGAGGCGACCGGAAGGGGACCCTGCCGGGTGGTCAGCCGGGGTGCCGGGTGAGCAGCTCGGCCGCCGCCGCTTCGGCCCGGGACAGCGCCTCGCCGACCCGGTCCGCCCGCCGGCCGCCCGCGTTGGCCAGGTTGCCGGTCCCGCCGGCACCGCCGCCGATCAGCCGGGCCGGCTCGGTCAGCAGGTCGCCGGGCCGGCCGCCCCGGTCCAGCAGCGTCCGGTCCAGCCCGGCGACGAACTGCGCCCGGTCGTCGTCCGCGGTCGCCAGTACCACCACGGTCGGGGTGCCGGCCGGACTCCGGTCCAGTACGCCGCTGGCCACCGTGCGGAGTTCGGCGGGGGTCAGGTCGTCGCGCAGCGCGCTGACCAGCCAGCCGGAGCCGACCTCCCGGCGCTGCTGGAGCAGCGTGTCGACGATCGAGTCGAGTTCGGTACGCCGGTACCGGCGCAGGGCCGCCTCGGCCGCGCCGAGCGCGTCGAGCCGGTTGGCGAGCGTACCGAGCAGGTCGTCGGGGCGGGCGCCGACGAGCCGGCCGACCTCGGCGAGGAGCCGCCGTTCGGTGTCGGCGTACCGGAGCGCGTCCTGGCCGGTGAGCGCCTCGACCCGGCGTACGCCGGCGCCGACGGAGGATTCGCCGAGGATCCGTACCGGCCCGGCCTGGGTGCCGTGCCCGACATGCGTACCCCCGCACAGCTCGCGGGACGCGTCGCCGATGTCGACGATTCGGACCTGGTCGCCGTACCGGTCGCCGAAGAACGCGGTGGCGCCGGCCGCCTCCGCCTCGGCCCGGCTCGCCTGCCAGACCCGTACCTCCGGGTCGGCCAGCAGATAGTCGTCGACCAGCCGGCCGATGGTGTCGAGCGCGGTCTCGTCGACCGGTGCGAAGTGCGCGAAGTCGAACCGGAGCCGGCCGGGCGCGACCAGTGAGCCCTGCTGCCGGGCGTGCGGGCCCAGTACCCGGCGCAGCATCGCGTGCAGCACGTGTGTCGCCGAGTGGGACCGCTCGGTCGCCGCCCGCCGTTCGCCGTCGACCTCCGCCGCGACCCGCTCGCCGGGTCGTACCTCGCCGGAGCCGACCCGCCCGTGGTGCAGGTGCAGGCCGTCCAGCCCGTACCGGGTGTCGGTGATCTCGACCAGCCCACCGTCGGCGGTCCGGACCCGTCCACCGTCGCCGACCTGCCCGCCGGACTCCGGGTAGAACGGGCTGCGCCGGAGTACCAGCTCGACCTGGTCGCCCTCGCCGGCCGAGTCGACCGGCCGGCCGTCCCGCAGCACGGCGAGCAGTTCGGTCTCGGCGTGCAGGTCGGTGTAGCCGACGAAGTCGGTCCGGCCGTGCCGGGTCAGCAGATCCCGGTAGGTCTGCGTTCGGTGCCGCGCCGCCGTGCCGAGGTCCCGGCCGCCGTCGCGGGCGCGTCGGCGCTGCTCGTCGAGGAGGGTCGCGTAGCGGTCCCGGTCGACGTCGAGCCCGGCCGCCTGCGCCGCCTCCACGGTGAGGTCGATCGGAAAGCCGTACGTGTCGTGCAGCTCGAACGCGGTCTCGCCGGAGAGCCGGCCGGAGTTCGTCTCGCGGGCCCGGCCGATCGCCGCGTCGAGCAGCCGGCCGCCCTGCCGGAGGGTACCGCCGAACGCCTCCTCCTCGTGCGCGGTGACCGCCTCGATCAGCCCGCGCTGGGTGACGAGTTCCGGCCAGGCGGCGCCGAGGTTCGCGATCACGCTGCCGGTGACCGCGCCCAGTACCGGTTCCTCGATGCCCAGCGCGCGGGCGTGCCGGACCGCCCGACGCATGATCCGGCGCAGCACGTAGCCGCGCCCCTCGTTGCCGGGCAGCACACCGTCGGCGATCAGGAACGCGGTGGTTCGGGCGTGCTCGGTGACCACCTGGAACGAGACCGACTCCGGGCTGCCGTCCCGGCCGGGGTACGGCCGCCCGGCGAGTTCCTGCACCAGCGCCAGGGTCGGGGCGAGCAGGTCGGTCTGGCAGACCGTCTCGACGTCCTGGAGGATCGCGGCGAGCCGGTCCAGGCCGAGTCCGGTGTCGATGTTGCGGCTCGGCAGGTCGCCGAGGATCGGGAAGTCCCGCTTGACGCCGCCCTCGCCACGTCGGTGCTGCATGAAGACCAGGTTCCAGAGTTCGACGTACCGTTCGTCGTCGACCGCCGGGCCGCCCTCGACGCCGAAGGCGGGACCCCGGTCGTAGCAGAGTTCCGAGGAGGGGCCGGACGGTCCGGGTACGCCCGTCGACCAGTAGTTGTCGGCCATGCCGAGGCGCTGGATCCGGGAGTCCGGTACGCCGATCCGGCGCCAGAGGTCGACCGCCTCGTCGTCGTCGGTGAACACGGTGATCCACAACCGGTCCGGGTCGAGCTGGTAGTGCCGGGTCAGCACCTCCCAGGCGTACGCGATGGCGTCCGCCTTGAAGTAGTCGCCGAAGGAGAAGTTGCCGAGCATCTCGAAGAAGGTGGCGTGCCGGGTGGTCCGGCCGACGTTGGCGATGTCGTTGGTGCGTACGCACTTCTGCACGCTGGTCAGTCGTGGTGCGGGCGGCGTGGACTCGCCGAGGAAGTGGGACTTGAACTGGTTCATCCCGGCGATGGTGAGCAGCAGCGTCGGATCGTCCGGGATCAGTGGACTGGACGGTACCGGAGTGTGGCCGCGCTCGGTGAAGTAGTCGAGGAAGGTACGGCGGATGTCGGCGGATCGCATCGGAGAGGCCCTGTCGGGTGGGGTGGCGAACGCGCACCGGAACCCGGCACGGGGCAAGCCGTACGGGGTCCTCGCGGTGTCCGTCCGGGAGCGTTCGCACGCGGAAGGTGGCTGGTCGGGGCCGAAATGACGTACGCCGAGCCGGGCCGAGGGGGTCAGGCGAGGACGCTGTCCTCGTTCCCCAGCTCGGCGTGGCTAGCTCGCCGCCCTACCGTCGCCATCCGTCTCACTCCGGTCGATCTGGTTCGTGGCCGCCCGCGCTGATTTGTCGCCGCCCGCCCATCTGGTGGCGTGCGGCGGGATGAACCGATCTTAACGCAGCTCCGGCTGGACGGCCCGCCGTTAAGGTCGTCAAGGTCGACTTGACGGATTGGTGTTGTCAAGGCTAGCCTGACGGCATGGATGGATTCTTGCAGACCGCGCTCACCGTCGACGTCGCCCCGGCCGCCGTGGCGTCCGCCAATGCCGCCGTCAACGAGGCGAGCCGGCAGGCGGACCTGCTGATCGGTGGCCGGCCGGTGCCCGGCAGTCCGGAGTGGACGGCCGAGCAGGAGGGGCCGGCCGGGCGGCAGCGCGAGGTCGCGTCGCAGTTGTTGCACTTCCGGATCGTCCTGGCCGCCGGCGTCGACCCGTTCGCCAGCGTCGTCGGTCTGCGCCGGTGGGGAGTGACCTGGGAGTTGATCGCCCGGGCGGCGGGGGTCAGCCGGCAGGCGGCGCACGAGCGCTGGGGCCGGCGGGTGCTGGAGGTCCTGGACCCGTACGGGACGGGCGAGTTGGGTGGGCCGGTCGCCGACGACGAGGCGGACCTGGATCAGGCTGCTGGGGGTCGCTGATAACCCCATGGGGGTTATAGTGGGGTCGGCCGACGGTGCCGACAGAAGGAGTCCGGCGATGCCGAAGATCAACGTCTATCTGCCCGACGAGCTGGCCGAGGCGGTGCGGGTCGCCGGCATCCCGGTCTCGGCGGTCTGCCAGCGCGCACTGGAGCAGGCCGTACGCCGGGTGACCGCGATCCGGGAGACCGCCCTCGGCGACCTCGACGACGCCGACCTGGCCGCCCGGCTGCCGAACTTCACCCCCCGGGCCCGCGCGGCGGTGCTGCTCTCGGTCGACCGGTCCCGGGGGGACGGCTCGGCGGCGGTCGGCAGCGCGCACCTGCTCGCCGGGATGCTGGCCGAGGGGACCAACCTGGCCCTGCACGTGCTGCGGGTCGAGGAGATCGATCCGGACCGGGTGCTCCAGGGGCTCGCCGGCCAGCCGGCCGCCGAGCCGGGCGGCGACCCGGACGACACCCTGCACTTCAGCGCGCCGGCGGCGAACGCCCTCGAACTGGCCGTCACCGAGGCGACCGCGTTCGGCCACAACTACATCGGCTGCGAGCACCTGCTGCTGGGGCTGATCGCCGAGCCCGACGGGGTCGGCGGACAACTGCTCCGGTCGCTCGGCGCCGAGCTGCGGCTGACCCGCCGGGCCGTGGCGGCGGCCCTGGCCGGCTACGTCCACCTGCGGGCCCAGGCCCCGCCGCCCGCGGACCCGGCCAGCACCGCCGGACCGTCACCCGAGATCGCCGCGCTGCTGGCCGCCGCGGTACGCCGGGAACTACAGCCGATCGTCGCCCGGCTCGAACGGCTGGAGGAGCGGGCCGGCGGGACCGACGCGGACTGACCGGCCGCCGAGATGCGCAGGATCGTGCCGGCGGTCGTGGCGATGCTGACGTTCCTGCTGGTGGTCGCGTTGCCGTTGCTGACCGACCTGCCCTGACGCGGGCCCACGGTCACTCCACTCTGGCCGGACGACGAGGCCGTACCGTCCTGATGCCGAGACGGTTCCGTCGGTCGATGTTCGCGTAGGCTGCGGCGATGACCGGCACCAATCCGCAGACGGCCCGGAGCGGGCGTGGCAGGGTGCTCACCGTCGCCAAGATCGCCCGGCTGGCCGGGGTCTCCGCGCCGACGGTGTCCCGGGTCATCAACGGACAGACCGGGGTGGCGCTGGAGACCCGGAGGCGGGTCGAGGCGATCCTGCGGGAGCACGGCTACCGCCGGCCGGGCGGGTCGACCTCGGTGGCGATCGTGGAGCTGGTCTTCCACGCCCTGGAGAGCCTCTGGGCACTGGAGATCATCCGGGGCGTCGAGAGGGTGGCCCGGGAGCACGACCTGGCCGTCGTACTCACCGAGATGCAGGGCCGGCTGACCCCGGGGCGCGCCTGGACCGAGCAGGTACTGACCCGGCGACCGACCGGGGTGATCGCGGTCTTCTCCGAGCTGACCGTCGCGCAGCAGTCGCAGCTCGCCACCCGGTCGATCCCGCTCGTCGTGCTCGATCCGACGGGGGAGCCGCTGCACCAGACCCCGTCGGTCGGGGCGACGAACTGGAACGGCGGGCTGGCCGCCACCCGGCACCTGCTCGACCTCGGGCACCGGCGGATCGCGATGTTGGGTGGACCGCCGGAGTGGCCGTGCTGCCGGGCCCGGCTCGACGGCTACCGGGCGGCGATGGACGCGGCGGGCGTACCGGTCGATCCCGACCTGGTGCGGATCAGCACCCTGTACGTCGAGGGCGGCCTGGCCGACGGCCGGGAGTTGCTGGCGCTGCCCGACCCGCCCACCGCGATCTTCACCGCCAACGACCTCCAGGCGCTCGGGGTGTACGAGGCGGCCCGGCTGGCCGGGGTGGGCATCCCGGACGAGCTGAGCGTGGTCGGCTTCGACGACCTCTCCTTCACCCGCTGGTCCGGGCCGCCGATGACGACGATCCGCCAGCCGCTGGAGCAGATGGGGGCGACCGCCACCCGCATGATCATCGACCTCGCGGCGGGCCAGTCCCTGGACCAGCACCGGGTCGAGCTGGCCACCGAACTCGTCGTACGGGAGAGCACCGCCCCGCCGTCACGCGGCTGAACCCGTGCGTCCGGACCCCGTGCGGTCCAAGGTCGAGGGTTCGGTTCCACCGCCGCTACGCCGTCGTTACGAACTCATGTCGGTCGATGTCTTGTGCGGCGAAATCTTTCCATCGATACTTTGGGATGTTTCAGTCTGGCAGGGTCGCCCCCGGATCGCCCGTCCGTGACCGCGCCTCGCCGGGTCGAGAGAGGATCAGGATGCGACGACTCCTACACGCGCTCGCCGTCGCGGGAAGCGCGCTGGCGCTCACCGCGGGCCTGGTGAGCCTGACGGTGGCCACCCCGGCCTCGGCGGCGGCGCTGACCGAGGTGACCAACTTCGGCACCAACCCCAGCAACCTGCGAATGCACCTCTACGTGCCGGACCGGTTGGCGGCCCGCCCGGCGATCCTGGTCGCGGTGCACTACTGCACCGGTACCGGCCCCGCGTTCTACTCCGGCACCCAGTTCGCCTCGCTGGCCGACCGGTACGGCTACATCGTGATCTACCCCTCGGCGACCCGCAGCGGCCAGTGCTTCGACGTCTACTCCCCGCAGGCGCTGCGTCGGGACGGCGGCAGCGACCCCGTCTCGATCGTGTCGATGGTCCGGTACGTGCAGCAGCGCTACAGCACCGGGCAGGTCTTCGCCACCGGTGTCTCCTCCGGCGCGATGATGACCAACGTGCTGCTCGGCAACTATCCGGACGTCTTCACCGCCGGGGCCGCCTTCGCCGGTGTGCCGCACAGTTGCTTCGCCACCACCGGCGGCTCCACCTGGAACAGCGAGTGCGCCAACGGTCAGATCATCCGGACCGCACAGCAGTGGGGCGACCTGGTCCGGGGAGCGTACCCCGGCTACACCGGCGCCCGTCCCCGGATGCAGTTGTGGCACGGCACCAACGACGAGACGCTGCGCTATCCGAACTTCGGCGAAGAGATCAAGCAGTGGACCAACGTGCACGGGCTGAGTCAGACGCCGACCTTCACCGACACGCCGCAGTCCGGCTACACCCGTACCCGCTACGGCGGCAGTGGCCCGACGGCGCCGGTCGAGGCGATCAGCATGCAGGGGGTACCGCACAACCTGCCGGTGAACGCGGCCGAGGCGATCCGGTTCTTCGGGTTGGACAGCACCACGCCGCCCACCGGCACCCCGACGGCCGTACCGACCACCACGCCGCCGCCGACCCTGCCGCCGACTCAGCCGCCGACTCAGCCGCCGGCCGGTGGCTGCGCGGTCAGCTACACGGTGAACGCCTGGAACTCCGGGCTGACCGCCGCGATCACCATCACCAACCGGGGCACCTCGGCCGTCAACGGCTGGACGCTCTCCTTCACCCTGCCGGCCGGGCAGACCATCACCTCGGGGTGGAACGCCTCCTACAGCCCGAGCAGCGGTGCGGTGACCGCCCGCAACGTCAGCTACAACGGCACCATCGCGCCGAACGCGTCGGTCGGAATCGGCTTCCAGGCCAACCACACCGGCAACACCGGTAGGCCGGCCTCGGTCAGCCTCAACGGGACGGCCTGCACGCTGAGCTGATCCGGCCGCGTACCCGATCGGCCCCACTCGTTATCGAAGCGCGACGGGCCGCGCGAGGGAGAGGCGGGTTGCCGGCGGACGATCCTCCGCCGGCAACCCGCCGGCCCGGCTTCGGGACCCGGTCAGGCCGGAGCGCCGGCGACCGGGCTGCCGCCGTGCCCGGCCGGGCCGTCGACGGCTGCCGGGCCCGAGGTCGTTCCGGCCGCTGCCGCGAGGGTACGCAGCGCCTCGACCAGTTGCGCTCCGGAGGGCGCCCCTTCCGGGTCGAGTAGCCACTGCACGCTGAGCCCGGTGATGACCGCCATCACCAGTGCCCCGACCTCGGATCCGGGATCTCCCGGCGCCGCCCTCGAAGCCCCGTCGGCCACCTCGATCCCGTTGCCGGGGACAGGGCCGTTGCCGTCCACGGGGTCAGCGGTGTCGCCCTTGCTGTCGACCGAGGTGTCGCCCTCGCCGTCGACGGGGCCGAAGGTGTCGCCCTCGCCGGAGTTGTCGAGGACGATCGAGGTGAACGCGGCCCGCCCGGCGGCCATCGCGGCGGCGAGCCGTTCCCGCAGCTCGGGGTGGTGGTCGACCTGGGTCACCAGGTCGACGGAGGCCGCCCAGAGCTGCCGGTGCCGGGTCACCGACTCCGACACCCCGGTCCAGATCGCGGTCAGTCGATCCAGCGGGCTGGCGTCCGGATCGACCGTGACGGCCCGTTCGAGTTCGTCGCCCCACTCGTCCATCGCCTCGATCATCGCGGCGGTGAGCAGGGCCTCCTTCGAGCCGAAGTGGTAGCCGATGGAGGCCAGGTTGGTGCCGGACGCGGTCACGATGTCCCGCGCGGTGGTGCGGGCGTACCCGCGCTCGTAGAGGCAGCGCTTGGCGCCGGCGAGGAGCTGTTCCCGATGACCCACGCCGGTGATCCTATCCGCGCTCTATACAACCGTCCAATACGAACGTCTTATACAAACGTCATAGACAGATGTATAGGACGTCCGTATAGTCCTGGCCATGAGCAGCACAATCGCGAGCCCTGCCTCCGCCCGTCCGGCCGTGTCGGACCCGTCGTCGGAGACCCCCGGCCGTCGCCTCGGCGACGTCGACGCGCTGCGCAGCTTCGCGCTGTTCGGCATCCTGGTGATCAACATCGCCTTCTTCGCCACGGCCTACCCGTGGCACGGCATCGACGACCCGGCCTTCTCGTCCGGACTCGACCAGGGTGTGCGCTGGGTCGTCGCGCTGCTGTTCGAGCTGAAGTTCTACCTGCTCTTCGCGTTCCTGTTCGGCTACAGCTTCACGTTGCAGTTCGACTCCGCCGCCCGGCAGGGGGCCGCCTTCGTACCCCGGTTCCTCCGGCGGCTGGCCGGACTGTTCGTGATCGGCGCCGCACACGCCGTACTGCTGTTCCACGGCGACATCCTCACCACGTACGCCCTGCTCGGGCTGATCCTGCTGGCCGTGCGCGGCATCCGACCCCGGACCGCGCTGGTCGTCGCCGGGGTGCTGACCGGAGTCGTCGCGCTCTTCATGACGATCTCGGCGCTCTCCGGCGCGGTCTTCGCCCCGGACGCGGCAGCCGCGATCGCCGCCGGGCAGGAGTCCACCGAGGCGCTGCGCGGCAACCCGGGTTCGGTGATCGCCGAGCACCTCCGCTCGATGCCGCAGATGCTCGGCGCGCTCGCCGGCTTCCAGGGGCCGCTGGCGATGGCCGTGTTCCTGGTCGGGCTGGCCGCCGGCAAGCGGCAGGTACTCGCCGACGCCGGTCGGCATCGCCGCGCACTGCGGATCGTCCAGTACGTCGGATATCCGGTCGGCCTGGCCGGCGGGGTGGTGCTGGCCAGCACCGGCGGCACCACCGAGATGAACATGTTCGCCCTGGCGGTCACGGTGCTGACCGCGCCACTGCTCACCGCCGCCTACGTCGGCACTTTGCTGGAGTTCTTCCGCACTCGCCCCGGCCAGCGCCTCTCCGCCGTGATCGCGCCGGCCGGGCGGATGGCGCTGAGCAACTACCTCGGTCAGTCGGCGATCTGCGCGATCCTCTTCACCGGCTGGGGCTTCGGACTCGTCGGCCATGTCTCGCCGCTGACCGTCGTACTCGTCGCCGTCGCGATCTTCCTGCTCCAACTCCTGGTCAGTGCCCGTTGGCTGGCCACCCACCGCTACGGCCCGGCCGAGTACTGCCTGCGTGCCGTCACCTTCGCGGCCCGGCCGACCTGGCGGCGACAGCCGTACTGACCCGGCACCCGAGCCATCGCCCCGCACCGTCACCCGGACGACGGTCGACGCGCCGCGCGAACCGTGGCGCGTCGACCGTCGATCCGGGCCCGTGCTCAGTCCGGCTCGGCGGCGCGGCGGGCCCGGGCCCGGCGCTTGCCCTCGTGCATGGCCTGCACCCGGGCGATCGGGATGGTGTGCCCCTCGGCGACCAGGTCGGCCGGGAGCCGCTGCGACTCCGGCATCCGCTCGGTCCACGGATCCCGCCCGGCCAGCAGGCGCGGCACCGTACGCAGGGTGAAGTCGGCCGGGGTGACCCGGTCCAACTCCTCCCACGGCACCGGGAACGACACCGGCACCCCCGGCCGGAGCCGAGGACTGTACGCCGAGACCACCGTCGCGCCGCCGGACCGGGTCGAGTCGACGAAGACCCGGCCGCCCCGGTCCTCCCGGATGAAGGCCGTGGTCGCCAGCGCGGAATCCAGCCGTTCCGCCCGGGCCGCCAGCGCCCGGGTCGCGGCGGCCACGTCCTCGATCGGCGATTCCGGGTCGACCGGTACGAAGACGTGCACGCCCTTCGCCCCGCTGGTCTTCACCACCCCGGACAACCCGGCCTCGGCCAGTACCTGCCGGACGAGCTGAGCGGCGCCGACGACCAGCGGAAACGTGTCGGGGGCCGGTGGATCGAGGTCCAGCACCAGATGGGTGGGGCGGTCCCGCCGCTCCGCGGTGACCAGGGTGGGGTGGTATTCCACGGCTCGCTGGTTGCCGAACCAGAGCAGGGTACGCCGGTCGTTGCAGAGGGCGTACGAGACCTCGCGGCGGGACGCCTCCGCCCAGAGCGTCACCGTCGAGATCCACGAGGGGGTGTAGCGCGGCACGTTCTTCTGCATGAACGGCGGCTGGCCCCGGAGTACCCGGATCACCGAGAGCGGTCGGTCCCGCAACTGGCCGATCAGCGGGTCGCGTACCTCGTCGAGATAGTCCACCAGGTCCCGCTTGGTCGCGTCCGCCCGTCGAACAGGGGCTGGTCGAGGTTGGTCAGCGAGACCCCGTCCCGCACCTCGTCGGCTCTGCCCGTCATCGAACCACTCTCCCGGGGCGCCGCCGTACGGTCAACTCCACCCGGCCGGGCCGCCGTGGAGGCCGCACAGTCAGTCGAGCACCAGCCGGACGCTGTGCCCGGACTCGTCGTGCCGGTAGCTGATCGTCCCGAGCAGCCCGGTCAGCCCGCCGGTCCCGGTCCCCGGCACGACGTGTCCGAAGGTACGCGGAGGCTCGGCGTCCAGGCCGCCGTGCTGGAAGACCACCGTCCCGTGCTGCCCGTCGATGCTGCCGGTGAAGCGCTCCGAAGCCACGTATCCCCGGTTCGCCGCGGTCAGCAGTTCGGCGACGCTGGTTCCCTCGATCGCGCCACGGAAGCTCTTCCGCACGGTCACCCGGGCCAGGGTGCCGCCCTCAGCGGGCTCGTCGTAGGGCTGCTCGTCCCACCCGGTCACCTCGAACTCGGCGGTGAACTCGGTGCCGGGGGCGAGGGCGGTGCCGGTCTGTCGCGTCATGCCGGAATCGTAGGGTGGCCCCCGGACAGCGGATTGGATATTCGCGTCGGGCAGGCGGTGACTCCCGGCTCGGTGGTGAACTCCCGGCTCGGCGGTGAGTCCCGGCTCGGCGGTGAGTCCCGGCTCGGTGGTGAGTCCCGGCTCGGTGGTGAGTCCCGGCCCGGTGGTGAGTCCCGGCTGACCTCGGCGACGGTGCCGGCGGCCGGCGTGCCTCGTACGCTGGGTCGGGTGGAGCGTGATCTCGACGACCGGCGGGGAGTGCTGCGTACCGCACCGGCCGGGGTCGAGGCGCTGCGACGGCGGGCACCCGTCCCGGAGCTGCTCCCGTACGTCGCCTGGTACTGGTCGGTCCGCTGGGACCTGCGCGGCCAGCCCGCCCACCGGCAGTCGACCCTGCCGCACGCCTCGGCACACCTGACCGTCGAGCAGGGCCGGGCCTGGCTGTACGGGCCGCCCCGGCGCCGGTTCGACCGGGTACTCGCCGGACAGGGGCGGGTGGTCGGGGTCCGCTTCACCGCCGGTGGTCTCGCCGCGTTGCTGGGCCGCCCGGCGGCCGAGGGGCCGGTCCCAGCCTCGGTGCTTCCGGGGCTCGATGCCGCGCACCTGGCCGCCGCCGTCACCGCCGCCGCCGACCTCGACGCGGCCGGCCCGGTGCTCGACCGGGCACTGACCGCGATCATGCCGGACCGACCGGACCCGGCGGTGCTGACCGTGGAGCGGGCGGTCCGGCTGGTCGGGGAGGACCGGTCGATCCTCCGGGTGACCGACCTGGCCGACCGGCTCGGCCTGCGGGTACGCGCCCTGCAACGCCTCTTCGCCGAGCACGTCGGAGTCAGCCCCGGCTGGGTCATCCGGCGCTGCCGCCTCCAGGAGGCAGCCCTGCGGGCCACCGACGGCGGCCCGATCGACTGGGCGGGTCTCGCCGCCGATCTCGGCTACTACGACCAGGCGCACCTGGTCCGAGAGTTCACCGCCGCCGTCGGAACACCACCGGCCCGGTACGCCGACGGCGCGGACGACCGGCCCGACCCGCACCGTCCCCGGTAGCCGGAGACCGTGTCAGGGGCAAGTCCTGCCGGCAGCCTGGCTGTCCGCACCCCGGCGGCGCTCAGAACTCGTGGTACATCACGTGCAGGCCGACCCGACCCAGCGCCGGATGGGCGAAGGCGCCCGGCACCGTACCCACCACCGCGAACCCGTGCCGCTGGTAGAGCGCGACGGCCCGTTCGTTGGACTCGGCGACGGCGTTGAACTGCATGCCGGCGTACCCGTGCCGCCTCGCCCAGTCCACGGCGTAACGGCACAGCGCCGTCCCCACGCCCCGCCCCCGTACGTCGGCGGCGACCATGAAGCTGGCGGTCGAGACGTGGCTGCCCGGACCGGGCCGGTTCGGGCCCATCTTGGCCGTACCGAGCAGCCGGTCGTCCTCGACCGCCACCACGGTCAGCCCCGGCGCCGACTCGACCCAGATCTCGTACGCCTGCTCGGCGGTCATCCGAGGGTCGTAGGTGAACGTCTCCCCGGCCCGTACGACGTCCCGGACGATCGGCCACACCCCGGGCCAGTCGGCCTCGGTGAACTCGCGGATCCGCACGCCGCGACGCTAGCCGCGCGGTCACCGGGCGGGCAACCGGGATACGGGCCCGGACGGCGCGATCCGGCCGGGGTCGGCTTCGGCCGGCCCGCCCCGGCCGGATCGGATTCCGTGAGCCCGCCCCGGATCAACCGGGCGTACCGGCCTGCGCGGAGACCCGGCCGGTGCCGCTGACCACCTGGTCGATGAAGCCGTAGTCCCTGGCTTCGGTCGCGGTGAACCAGCGGTCCCGGTCGGCGTCCTGGACGATCTGGTCGTACGTCTGCCCGGTGTGCTGGGCGATCATCTCCAGCAGCATCCGCTTGGTGTGCAGCATCTGCTCGGCCTGGATGGCGATGTCGGCGGCGGTACCGCCCATCCCGCCGGAGGGCTGGTGCATGATGATCCGCGCGTGCGGCAGCGCGTACCGCTTGCCGGGTGTCCCGGCGCAGAGCAGGAACTGTCCCATCGACCCGGCCATCCCCATCGCCACCGTCGAGACGTCGTTGTCGATGAACTGCATGGTGTCGTAGATCGCCATTCCGGCGTAGACCGAGCCGCCCGGCGAGTTGATCCAGAGGTTGATGTCCCGCTGTGCGTCCTCGGCCGCGAGCAGCAGCAACTGGGCGCAGATCCGGTTGGCCAGCTCGTCGGTGACCTCACTGCCGAGGAAAATGATCCGCTCCCGCAACAGCCGGCTGTAGACCGAGTCGTCGAGGGTGCCGTGCGGCTGTTCTCCGCCGCGAGCCTGTGGGGTGTGCAGGTCAGTCATGCCAGCAACCTAGTGACGGCCAGCAGGCAGAATCGACGGCTTACGCTGTCAGCGCACGGCTTCAGCCGTCGGCGGAATCCGCCTCCGTCCCCGGTCGCCCCCGCGATGGTGATCGCGTCGTCGGAACACCGGAACACGTGAAGCCGAAACGAAGCCGCTGGCTGGCACAGTCGGCCACCGGTGGCCAACGGCCAAGACCGCCGCAACGCCCACCCCTCGTCGGCATGTCTGCCCAGGCGTACGCCGTGCGGCGCGGGTGACGTGGGACGTTCGATATCTGGAGGAAACGTGAGCCACCCGCCGGGAACCGGCTGGCAGCACCAACCGCCCGGATGGACCGGCGGGCCACCTCCGGTCCCGCCACCTCCGGGGCCCACCGCAGTCGATCGGCCCCTGGAACCCGGGGTACCCACCTCCCCAACCGCCGCGGAAGAGGAAGGGCCTGCTGCTCGGACTCGTCGTCGGAGGTGCCGCCGTCTTCATCGTGGTGGTGGTCGTGGTGATCGCCGCGGTCGTACTGCTGTCCCGGAATTCCGGGCCCGCCGATCCCGCCGGGGTGGCCGCCGGTACGCCAACGGCGAGCAGCGCACCGCTTGTCGGCGTCGATCCGTGCACACTGCTATCCGGCGCCGACGCGAGCACACTGCAACTCGACGGTGGCGAGTCCAAGGTTCTCGGTGCGGCAAGGACCTGTGGATATGAGTACAGAGGAGAGAGGTCGGGGTACATCCAGGTCTACGTGGTGATCTACGACCGTGGCACTCCCGACGGACTGGACCTGACGGGCCCACGTCCGGTCACGATCGGCAAACACACCGGCATCACGGGGGTGGGCGGGCTGCGGACCGGCTGCTCGGTGGCCCTCCTCGTCGGGACGTCGTCCACCCTGGAGGTCGAGTTGCTCGGCCTCAACGATCGGCAGAAGGCGTGTGAGCTGGTCACCCGCGTGGCTACCGTGGTCGAGCCGCAGTTGTCGTAGTCGTAGTCGTACGAGAGTTCGCGCGATATCTACCACCCGACGCCATCGCCGCTCGACGCCGGACCGAACGCCGTCGGGCGGCTCCTCACGCAACTCGTCCACGAGGCTCGGGTAAAGCTCGTCCACGAGGTTCGGGTATCCGGACACAGCAAGATCAAGCCTTACGTCCGAATCTCCCGAGCCGGACAGGTCCGGACCCGGGATCCGGGGTTCCCGCACCGTCAGGATCGGTGCACCCAGCACGCCACAATACGAACTTTCAGCCTGTGCTTGAGGGTCCCGTGCTGGCGGTCTCGGCCGCGCATGCGAAGGTTCGTCGAGACGGCTACCACACCCGGGTCGGACGTTGATCGTGCGCGGTCGTTGCCGGGTTGGTCACGTGCCTGAACGGGTGGGCGTGACCGCCGACGTCGATCGGCGTTGTCCTCGGCGTGGCGAGGGTTAGGAAGGCCGGGCAGGGTACGCGGACCCGGCCGGTTGTTGTGGAGTCGCCGGTGTTGTTACTGACCCTGTCCGAAGAGGACCGGGCGGCGGCAGTGGCGGCGTTGACGGACCTGTTGGTCGCCTGGTTGGCGCGGCAGCCGTTGAGTGATGGCCAAGATCGGCGTGGTGTCGGTCGTGAACCGCCATACGGCAGCCATGGCGGCGACCGTAGCACAGCCCCAGCACCCGACCCGCAGCCAATCGTGACAGCGCTGGTCGCGTGAGGGCGGGTCGACATCGAATGGTCGCCCGTAGATACAGCATTAAACCTGTGCGCGAACCTGGACCACGTTGTGAACAACCCGTGGAGAACCGCGCCGCCCTGTGGATAACCGTCGGACCAGGAGCAGCGGGCGAGAACGGTACGCCCCGCGATGGCACCGCTGTGATAGGTTGGCGACCTTGGGACGCCGGGACGAGAGGTGGGGCGCCACCGCGTGAACGGGCTCTCGCGCCTCGCGTCAGGTCGATCGTGACCATCGCATGCGCGATGTGTAGTTGGCGAGACCTCGCCAACTACCACGTGCGCAAGAGAACTTCACCTGCGTGGATGTTAATCTTCGCTAACGCAGTTCGCGCGCACTAGCATAGGAGCTCCATGTCTGTCAATCTCAAACGTTCCGCCTTTGTGGGGGTGGCCGTTGCCGCCATCGCGGCCACCGGTGTCGTCACGGCCACGCCGGCTTTCGCCGCCCTCAGCGCCACGACCTACGCGCCCGGCTGCGGCAATAGCGATGGCGGTGGAGTGGGATCGTTCTTTGCCGCCGGGGACGAGTTCTGGGTCTCCGACTGGTGCGCGGACGGCCACTCCGTCACGATATTCGTGGACGTATCGCCTTATCAGGCGGGTAACGGCTATGACTTCTACGTCAGGAACGCCGGGGGGAATGGCTCCACCGTGATCCGCGACGACGACTTCCCCGAGGGGACCCGGCTCAACATCCGGACGTGTACCACGGAAGGCACCTCGCCCGTCGCCTGTTCCCTCTGGAACGACGCTCAGGCGTAGGGCCATCGGCCGGGCCGATGCCCCGCGGCCCGGCTCAGTCGCCAGCGGCGCTGTCGTCCCCGCGGGCGGGTGCCGGGTTCACCGCGGCTCCTGACCCCGGCGCGGCTCCCGTTCCATGAAGGCGCGGAAGGAGCGAGGCGGGCGGCCGGTGAGAGCGCAACCGGTCGCCCCGTTGCGTTGGCGACGCCGGCCTGGTCGTCTCGTTGTCCAATCCGGCACGTGCGGCGACCTGCTTCAGCAGGTACCCGAAGGCACGCGTCATCCACTCCTGATGCTCATCGTCAGGCAGTGGCATCGGTTCGGTCCTAGCCTCGGCCCTTCAGTAAGCCCGGCCGCGGTTCATGATCAGAAATGAGGAAGTGCCTTCCTATCTGGGATGATCTGGCTTGTCGAAGGCCCTGATCGCCCGTCACGGAAGGCACTTGCCAGGTGAAGGCTACCGGAACGCGTCCGAAGATCACTGTGAGCGCGGACGGACGTGGCGTGGTCGGACACGCAGGCGCCCGTCTGCTGACCGATGTCGCTGACGTGACCGGTTTGACCGCCGCATTCGGCGAGGCCCTCGCGGGGTTGCGGCAGCGGCAAGGCGGCCACGAGCCGGGGCGGGTCGCGGCGGACCTGGCCGTGATGATCGCTGATGGCGGCGAAGCGATCGCCGACTTGGCGGTGCTGCGTGACCAGGCGGAGCTGTTCGGTGTGGTGGCCTCGGATCCCACCGCGTGGCGGCTGCTGTCCGGGATGGACGGTGAAGCGTTGGCTCAGGTGCGGACGGCCCGGGCGCGGGCCCGGGAGGTGGCCTGGGCGCAAACGTGCGAGACCCGCGGTGGGCTGCCGGCGGCGACCGCGTCCGGCCTGCCGATCCCCGGCCTGGTCCTCGATCTGGACGCCTCGATCGTGATCTGCCACTCGGAGAAGGAATCGGCGACCCGCAATCCGCCGGCATCGGGCCCTCGATCGAACGCGATCCACTGTGGATCGACGGCTCAAGATCGCCTCAAGCTAATCGTCACCGGTGGTTTCCATGATCAACGTGTGCGAGGATCCAGTTGCGCCGTAACGCGATCCGGCAATGCGGCGCGTCAATGACGAAGGGAAAGTCTGTGAAGATGCGTACGCTCTCCAGCACGCTGGTGGCTCTGGGGCTCGGCGTCGCCGCGTCCCTCGCGGTGGCAGCCCCCGCGCAGGCCGCGACGCACACGATGCACACCGACGACGGTGACCCCGGCGGACGGGTTACGTTCACGACCAACGGTGACATCGTCCGACTCTGCGACATCGAGGCCGACGGCTGGGCGGTGGGGCTTGTTGTCGACGACTATGGCGTCGGACGCCAGTACAGCATGCAGGTCGGGGGCAACGGCACTTGTAAGGAGGTCCGAGCGTCGATGGGCGGCAAGTACGACCTGAGTGAGGGCTCGAGAATCGGGTTTTACATTTACCTCCACAAATCCAGCAACCTTGACGCCTACAGTGACGAGTCGACCTGGCGGAACATCAACTAGCCGAGTTTGGTCCGCCCAATACCACAGGACGATGATCGCCCGGTCTGCCGGGGCGGCAGCGTCGTAACGCGTTCAGCAGTGTGACGCGCGGTCCGGCCGGTGGCTGGCGCCACTCGGGGGTGCCAGCCACCGGTCGTTTGTGGAATGCGGCCCGCCAGCCCCTGGTTGACCAGGAAACGGGCGGCGCGCGTCACCGGTGGTTAGCTCGGTGGCTCGTTATCACTCGCCGCACC
>NZ_BONX01000077.1 GCF_016862935.1 Plantactinospora mayteni | reverse complement strand
CCCTGGCGGTTGATCGGGCACGCACCCTACTGACCACCGGTGGCGGCGATGAACGAACCGTCTTCTGGTTGTTGGACGGCCTTACGCGCCGAACGGGATGTCTGCACATCAGCGAAATGATCTTCTGGCCCGTCGGCCGCTCCCGGACAGCCGAGGAATATCGACCACGCCTGGTCCTGCACGCCGATCAGCCTGCAGCAACGTCCTAGAACGAGCGTGATGCCGACAGCGAAGTGGCCGGTATCGGTGGTAATGGCGATGCGGTGGAACCTGCTGGTGCGGCACACTCGCTCGCATGGTCGCGTCAGTGAGCAGCGTCGCCGAGCTGACCGGCGAGGTACGTGCGGGTGCCCGGGTGAAGTTCCTGCTGTTCTGGGGCCACCAGCCGCAGCGCGACGGCAGCATCGGGGCCGGATGCTTGAGCCAGTGGTGGCCAGTGCCGTTCACCGTTGACGGGCTGCGCTTCGCCACCGCCGAGCACTACATGATGTGGCGCAAGGCCACCCTCTTCGGCGACCACGCGACGGCCACCGAGATCCTGACGGTGGTACACCCGCACGCGGCAAAGACCCTCGGCCGGCAGGTCACCGGCTTCGACCAGCAGATCTGGGAGCAGCACCGCTACGACATCGTTGTGGCCGGCAACGTGGCCAAGTTCGGCCAGCATTCGACGCTGCGCACCTACCTGCTCGGCACCGGCGAGCGGGTGCTCGTGGAAGCCAGCCCCCTCGACCGGATCTGGGGCATTGGCCTGGGCGCCGATCACCCACACGCCGCCGACCCCGCACGGTGGCGCGGGCTGAATCTGCTCGGCTTCGCGCTCATGCAGGCCCGCGTGCTCCTGCGCGAACAGGAACCGACCGATGGGTAAGCCGCCAGACCTCATCGCCGCCGAGCACGCACTGGGCAGCGTCGATGTCGAGCGGGTGCCCTGGTATGCGGCGGACTGGCTCGCCGCCGGGCACGACGGGCCGGCGCTGCGTGAACTGGCCGGACTCGACGGCAGCGACACCCGGCTGATCGGCGAACTGCTACCCGACGCCCTCACCGAGGTAGGCGTACCTGTTCCGTCCGCAGCGGAAGCTGCGGACACGTGGTTGGCCACACTGGCGCAACGACTGATCGACGGTGAGATCGACGAACGAACCGTCAGCGAGCACGTCTCGGCCTTCGTCTCCTGGCACCTAGACCTCGACGAGATCTGGCACAGCCCGTTCACCGACCTGCACGTAATCGTTGACGAATGGGATCAGGGCTGGGGTCGCGGCAACCAGGAACTGGCCGCGACGGTTCGCCAGCTATGCCGTGATCACCTATCCCGCGTACCGGCGTCGCCAGGGCTTGCTCTTATGAACCTGGCGCACAGCAGCGTAGACCAGCAAGCGGGTGGCCTTCGCCGGCTGCTCAACGAGTGGGACTTCATCGGCGGCTACAACCCGCAGACCAACGTCGACGAGTACGACTGCCTGATCGGACCGCTCCTGGCAAGACTGACCAAAGGTGCCGATGCGGATGATCTCGGCAATTACCTGTCGGTCGAGACCCGTGGCCACTTTGGGATCACCGTCAGCGACACCAGCATCCGAGCCTTCGCGCGACGCCTGCTGGCCTGGTGGGGCACCGACCAGAAGGCCCGCTGAACGCCGCAGCTGACATCCGCAGTGGGCTCATACAGTAGAGCCAGATTGGCGAAGGCCACGACGGCGTTGCCAAGACCGCACACATCACCGCTCCGACGGTCTTGTTACAGGGCCAACAGCAGATCCACCATCCATCGCACGTCGTCGGTGCAGAGTAGTCTGGCCACCCTCGTGCCGGCCGCGCTTCCTCCAACGGTCTCTGCCAACGAGGTGAGTGCCACCTAGCTGGGGGTGATGGCCGAGTTGGGCCGAGTTCGGGAACCCGAAGACACGCGAAGTGAACGAGAAACACGGCGACGATCTTCGGCGTGTCAACGTGATCGGGGTCGGTGGGTTCGGTAGGCCGGAGGATGAGGTACGAGACGTCCTTTAGAGCGACGATGGCTGCGCCCGTTGACGCGCTGCGGCCTCCAGGTCGCGGTTGCCCTCCTCGTACAGCACCCGCACACGGGAGGAACACAGTTTCCACCCACCGTCTCGCCGTTCGAGGCCGAGGGTGTAGTGGCAGCCGATCACCCAGATAGGGGCATCGGCGGCTTCGGTGATCAGGTGCGTGACACGGGCGTCGAACCGCGCCGTCCCCTCGATTTCTTCGCCCAGTTCGACCACGATCGGGCCCAGCAGGTGTTGCGTGGCATCGAAACCAGGAAGGAAACTCTGCAGGCCCGACACGAAATCGTTTGCGGACACCAGTTCCGGACCACCCTGTTTCGACGGGTAATCAAGATCGACGGAATCCGTCGCCAGTGCGCCGATCGTTTCCCAGTCATGCGCGTCCAGCGCATGAAAGAGCCGAGTCACCACTTCCGCGATCGCCATCTTCTCAATGGGTTGCACCACGTCGCTCCTCCGCTTGGATGTCGCCTGGACGGTTGTGACATGCCGTACCGATATCCGGGCCGGCTCCCGGCCCTGGCACGCTGGGATGTGCCGGCAACTTTAAGGAGGCCCTTCGTGGCTCACCAAACGGTCAGCTACCCAGCGACCGAGTTCCTGCACAGCTGCCCGGGCCCGGTGGTCGAGCCCGACCCGTCGTGCCCAGTAGAGATCACCCTCGCCGCGATACGCGGCCGGTGGACCGCCCTGGTCATCCTCGAACTGCTGCATGGCCCACGCAGCTTCAGCCAGCTCGCACAGGCCCTACCCACACTCTCCGACAAGGTCCTCACCGACCGGCTGACCCAACTGGTCGAGGCCGGCGCCCTAGACCGGCACCGCGAGCCGGGCTGGCCACCAAGAGTGCGCTACGCCCTCACCGAACGCGGCAGCGCCCTCGCACCGGTCCTGCAGGCGCTGTGGGAGTGGGGCTCGGCCACCACAGCCCCTCGGTTACGGTAGGCACAACCACAGTGCACGGCCAGACCACGTTCTGAATAGCGCTCCTGGGCTACTCTGCGCCCTGACCCAAGTAACAACCTGAACGGTTACCGAGTAGGAATGGACTAGGCATGGCAGGGGAACAGGAGCCGTTTTCGGCTCGCGGCCGAATGAGCCATTCCGGGTAAGCCCGTAGTCACCGGGAGTGCTGTCCGGAATCGATTGCGATAGACGGGAATCGCCATGTTAGGCAAGATCAACATATAGGGACGCGGAACTCCGATACGAAGTGATCCTCTCAGCTTGATCTTTAAGTGCGCCACGAGCGCGGAGAGTGAGGTCGATGTAGGGGATCTCATTTGATGCGGTGCTGTGCAGGAGATGAAGGTTTTGTGGCCCTTCGGCATCGCCCTGTGGGGGGGGAGATGTCAAACCGCCTCAAGCTGCGTTGGCTGAAGACCGTCGTGGTGAGCGTTGAGGAAAAGGCACGCTTGACGTGTCAGGTGGGGATCGGAAAGGCGAGCGTAAGCGAACCGCTATTGACGTGTCGAAAAAACAAGAAGATGACATCAAAACCGGTGCGGTTAAATGGTGCCGGGATGAGCCTGGCGGGTGCCCGCTTATTAGCCAGGCGGTGTCCGGCATGGAGGCGGCGCGAGTCCGGTCTGCGGCTTCTGCGTGGAACGTGGGAAGGTGGACGCCGATACGGCTCGCCAGCAAAGCTGGGGGAGCGAGAGGGAGCGCACCGGACGGCGGAAACCGTCAGGTGCTGAGTACCGATGCGGGGTCCGCTGGCGGACCGGCTCGTAGTAGTGGTGATGCCTGGTAATCGGGGTGGAGTGAAGGGGCCGACTCACCGCTGATCTGTTCGCGCGAACAACCGGCCGTGTGCCGGGAGGAAGCGGGTGAACATGTCAAGTCCGCAGGACAAGCCTTTTGACATTCCGAAACGACTGGTGTGGGAGGCGTACGAGAGAGTCAGGGCGAACAAGGGCGCAGCAGGCGTGGGCGGGCAGTCCATCGAGGACTTCGAAGCCGATCTGAGAAACAATCTGTACAAGATTTGGAATCGGATGTCATCGGGGACGTACTTCCCGCCGCCGGTAAAGGCGGTGGAGATCCCAAAGCCGGGGGGTGGCACAAGAGTGTTGGGTGTGCCAACTGTGGCTGATCGCGTGGCGCAGACGGTGGTCGCGCTGGCCTTGAAACCCCGAAGAGTCGATCTTCCATGACGACTTGTACGGGTATCGACCCAGAGGGCGTGGCCTGAAACAGCGGCCGGGCTACTTTCTATCGAACCTTATTCCTATGTGTCTCGATCAAGACATCGAACGCTTCCGCCTGTTCGAAAGGTTCTCCGTTACGGATCGTCTCATTCAGGAGGTCATGTACACGTCGCGTTTCCGCCTTCTGCTCAGCCACGAGTTTCTCGACCACCTTGGCGAGTTTTTCGCTGGTCATCTGGGCGGCCCCGTCGGCGATTGGGCTACCCACGAGCTTTTCCAGGACGGCCAGCCATTGTCGGCTGAGCCGCTCAGCGTACTGCGCCCGTTTGACATCCACGTCGTGTTCGCAGTCGATTTTAATCAGCTCCTCCCAGTACGGGCGGATGGTCTGCTTGACGTGTTCGTCGAGCTCCACCCAGACGTGGGGTCGGCAGGTGACCTCCATGCCGCCGCGTTCGTACCGCCAGGGATCCCCGTCAGCCAGCGCCCGCTGGATCTCGGCCTCCAGCTCACGTGCCCGGTGCGCGGGATGGTTGCGGGCACGGGCTGCAACAAACTGGGTGATCGCTCGGATGGCGTAGGGCATGAAATACTGCGCCAAGCCACCCAGCATCTCCCTGGGCAGGCCGTCGGACGACCAGATGAAGGTCGCGTGGACGTTGAAGCTGAAGACGTAGCCCCGGGCTGGTACCACGATCGGTTGTGCAAGACGACGTCGTTCGGTCAGCCGACCAGGCGGTGACGGGGGTGGCGTGATAGGAACGAACGCCGGTTCCGGTGGCGCCAGCGGGGGGAAGAGCCACCGCCAGAACGCCAACAGCCACCTTCCGAGTCGGCGCCACAGGCCGACGGGTGGGGTGTTCGCAGTGGGAGTGTCTGTCATGTCACCGGTCCCTCATCGCGAGTTCGATCCAGCCGGGTAGGCCCTCGTTGCAGAACTTGGGGTGTCGGGCCAGGTAGAAGCGCATTCGGCGACGGACGGTGGCGTCGCCCGCCAGTTCGCTAACCATCTCGCCTGCGGGCTTGCGGAGGTTGTCGTCGAGGTCCGCATGGGCCAACCAATCGCCGAGGACCGTCCAGCCAGCTGGTGAGGTTTGGCGGATCAGCAGTGCCACACGCCAGATCCGAGCGAGCGCTATGCCGTCGACATCGCGCGCGGCCAGCCGCTCCAGCAGATCAGGTGCGCCTCTACTTTCATAGGTGCTCTTGCCGGCCAAGGCGAGCAGGGCGTTGGCGGCGTGCCTCTGCAGCGGCGGGGCCTGTGCCCAGTCGGCAAGCTCGGAGATGATCTGGTGCGTCCGGTCGGTGGCGTAGAGCTGACTGACGGCCTCCGCTACCGAGCCCATGTTCTGCTGCATCCGGTCTTCGGCGATGCGGCGCAGATCTGCCAGGCTCCAGCTGAGGTCGGGCTGTTGCAGGCCGCTCGCGTAGACGAGCGCGGCGGCGTCGCGGTGGTGGTTGAGTCGACCGTTGGCCCACTCGCGCACCTTCTTTCGTACCCGCTGGGTGACGTGGCCGCCGAAGTCCGCAGTGACGATCGCCCAGGCGGCGGCTTGACGTAACCGGGGGCGAGGCGACGCCGCCCACCCGTCGATCAGGTCGCGGCACACTCGATCGAAGTCGTGGTGAGCGAGGAGACCGGCTACCTGGGCGGTCGCCCGGCGTACCAAATCGTCGTCGGATGCCGCCATGGTCTTGAGCCACTTGAGTAGAGCGGGTCGAGTGCTGTCGAAGTCGTGCCAGGCGACGTCGATGATGGCACCGCGCATCTTGGGGTCCCGTAGCCACGCCAAGCGGGAGGCACCTCCGCGTGACTGGGCCCTTTCTTGTCCTTCCTGCCAGTCCTCCCTCAAAGGCCCGAGGAGTTCGATCACCGGGTGCTGCAGTGCCATCCGACCCCACTCCGGCCGGTTGGCTTCGCCGTCGATCTGCTCCAGCAGCAGATCTGCCGCCTCAAAGACGCAGTGCAGCGGCAGGCGGTGGAAGACGGCGTACGACATCCGGAAAGCCCGCTCGTGCTGGTCGGCGCGCCGGTGTCGTCGGTCTGCCTCTGCACGCCGAGACCGCAGGATGTCGGCTGCATGTTCGCGGCGCCTCGGCTGAGACAGAGCCAGGATTTCCTTCATCGCGGACTCATCAACGGGATGACGCTTCGCGATGGCACTGGCGATCGCGACGGCCTCCCGTGGTCCATTAGTGGCGTCCAGAGCCTCGCCGAGCTCCGTAGTCTGTAGGTACCAGTCGATCTGCTGCTCGCCTTGCGCGCTTGTCAGGTGCCAGCGCTCGTATAACAGGTGGCGCAGGTGGTGACGGAAGACCTCACGGGGCAGGGGTCGCTGGTGGCGTACCTCAGCGCTGTGCCGTACTTTCGCGCGAAAGTCGTCATCCGTGATCAGCAGCAGCGAGGCCGAACGCTGGCGGAAGGTGTCGGCGAGACGGCGCATGACGGTGACGTGTCTGTCACCGGCCAACCGGAGGACGTAGCCGTGATCCTCAGCGATGCAGTCCGGGTCGCGGACGATGACGTCAGGCTCGACGTCCGCAGGCAGCAGCACCTCGCGTACCCGGTCGGCACGGTGGTGTCTTGCCAGGGCGGCACAAGCCGTGCTGAATCTGCCTGTGTTCGACAATCCCGTCAGGCAGGCCGTGGAGCGGTGGTTCAGGACCGCGGCGAGGGGCTCGTCAGCGGCGCTGTACGCGTACACTTTCAGCAGGTCGGGCACTGCTGGAAGGTGCCGGATGATCGGTTTGGCCGGTGGTTGACCCTCGTAGGTCACATAGACGGTGTTGTTGTCCCCGAACGCCGCTGGCCCGTGCGCGTTTATGTCGGCGTAGGAACTTCCGGCGAACTGGTCACCGTACAACTCCTCGCCGACCTGCGGATCCATCCACAACGAGTCAGGCTCGATCGTCTCATCCGGTTCGCTGTCTGACGTGTCGCGGTCATCTATCGGCTGGGCTGGAGCCTCCGACACGGCCGCGAGCTGTGGGACCGGATCGTCCTGAAGCTCAGCCTCTGCACTGGCTGACGGGGCGGAAGCCCCGTTTGACGACAGCGGATCCTCGTTCATCGACGGGGCCACCTCGGATCGACTATGTCCTGAGGGCTGTTCGTAGAGACGATGTTGCCGTTACCGTAGGCCGTCGGCCCGTGTGAGGTGATGTTGTGAAACACCTGGCCGCCGCCGGCCGTGCCTGGCACAGGACGGTCCCTGCGGTTAACAGTGCCATCGTCGGGATGATCTTCGGCCTGTCCCAGACGTTCGTGGTCCATCGGTCGTCGACCAGCCGCGTTCTCGCCGGGGACGTAGATCCAAGCGGGTGCTTCGAACTTCTTGTCGGGCAGGCTGGCCATTACCCGGAGGAAATGCTCCGGCCGTAGATCTTGGTAGTGCCGAACGACGTCCTGGTAGATGCGGTCCGAGACGATGAGCGCTGCTTCCGCACCAGGGAAGCGCCGCAACGCGTTCTTGAGTTGAGGCGAGTCCACCAGCCGGCAGACGTCCACGACGGCGTCACCGGGATAGCCGTTGGCGCCGTCGAGGTGGACCGGGCCCTCGTGCACGGCAAGACGCAATCGAACCCGAGCCTCGGGTGCCAGGCCACGGTTGTGCTCCCGCAGCAGCCGGTCGATGAGCGGTGTAAGCCGGGTGGCAACAACTCTCTCGCTGGTTCCGGCAGGCAGGATCGCGAGTTGACCGTCACCGCCCTGCTGGACGCGCCACTTGGCGCGGTCGAGCCCCGCCTCATCGCAGGCGCTTTGCATGATCTTTTGCAACGCCTGCTGTGCCCGGTACTGCAGGACGTTGTCTCGGACGCTGTAACTCTCCATGTCTACGGCGACAAGAACCCGCCGGTGCGGATCTGCGAAGTCGGCCACCCGTTCAACCCTTCAATCAGTAACTCGAACAGTCACGTCCATCTCTACCGGCCGCCAGCAGAGAAGACTCCATACAAGTACGGGTTGTCGCGTTCATGGCTGCGGAACGAGAACCGATACTTGGACGTCCTGCACACCGTCATGGTCCCGTTTCCTGGGGGCATGGGAGCTTCTTGCCAACCGCGCATACCCTCGACCCTCGACCCCTGGCGTGACCTTCAGGTGGGCCTGGCCACCGCCACGTCGCTGCAGACGTCCATCCGTCACGCCGACACCAAGGCCGCCACGCTCCTGGCAACGGAAGGTGCGGTGGCCACTGCGGTGACCGAACCCGCCGCGTCGCTACTGTCCGCGGGTACCACCGTGTCGGTTGCAGGGACGGTGCTACTAGTCGGCCTGCTGACCGGGCTGTCGGTCGCCTCTTGGCACCTCATCCGTGCGATGCGTCCGCAGTTGGTCGGCGTCGCCGGTGACAACAGATTCGGCTTCCCTAACCTCGCAAGGGCCGGCAGGCGACCGACTGCAGCCGATGTGCGTCAGCAACGGAACGAAGCGTGGGAGTTTGTCTCGACGCTTGCCCTGATCGCGATGGGTAAGCACACCCGGGTCCGCAAGAGTCTGCCGTGGCTCGCCATGTCCCTGACAGCAGCTGGCCTGGTGATCGTCATGGGGCTGGCCCTGTCCGTAGCGTAATGACCACAGTGGGAGCATCCTGTAGCGAGAACTGAGCTATGCGTGAGCGCCGAGCCGTACCAGGAGGTTGCACGTGTCAGACCAGCGGTGGCTGCCCGGAACTCTGCTCGGCCGCCTCGACACAGCGGCACGCAGTCGACTGCTGTCCATCGGCGTCCGGCGCTGGGTCGACGCGTCGCAGGTCGTCCTACACGAAGGAGCCACCGAATCCCACATCGTCCTGCTCGATGACGCTCTCGCGAAGGTCACCGCCGCCATGACGAACGGACGCCAAGCCCTCCTGGCCATCCGCGTGCCCGGTGACATCATCGGCGAGATTTCCGCCCTGAACGGCACACCGAGAACCGCGACGGTCACGGCCTGCAGGCCGTCCATGATCCGCATCATCCACCGTAGCGAGTTCCGCGCGTTCCTGCGCAGCAACCCGGAGGCGGCCATGGAAGTCGCCGGCATCGTCGCCGACCGACTGCGCTGGGCCAATCGCCGGAGAGTCGACTTCGCGTCCTACAACGTCAAGGTGCGACTGGCCCGGGTCCTCTGGGAGATCGCCACCGCATACGGAAGACGTGATCCGAGTGGTGTCGTGATCGACATCCGACTCACCCAGGCAGAGCTGGCCACCCTCTGCGGCGCGGCGGAGATCAGCCTGCAGAAGGCCCTACGCGCTCTGCGTTCGGCGGGCATCCTCGACACCGGCTACCGAGCGATCGTCGTGCGAAACATCGAAGAACTGCGCCTTGCCGCCACGGACGGGGGCCAAGAACCCATCACGTAGAGCTGAGGTTAGGTCCATTGCCCGCACAACATCGATGCCCAACGGCGCCCACCAGATGACCAGGCTTGACATGCTGGTATAGATGCACGCCAGCAGCTGAAGTTCACTCACTCCGGTGGAACGATGATCACCTGGCGTCGATTTACGCCGGACGGTTCCGTTCGGCTGGTCGAGGCCGTTGCCAAGCGTCCGGGCGGCGGGCGGCGCCTGTGGAGGCGGACCGTCTGTCCGCCTATATCACAGGAATTCTTCGGTATAAATGTCGCGTGTCGGAGGATCAGAGTGAAGATCTCGAAGATTCTTTGGCCCGGTGGTTGAACGAGCAGTCGGAGGCAGGTGCCCAGTCGCGCAGCCACCGACAGGGCGGTCTGCGGTTTGCGTTCTACGGTCGGATGTCGACGGTCGAGCACCAGGACCGGGTGACGTCCCGGCACTGGCAACTGGACTGCGCCACCGAACTCGTCGCCAATCACGGGGCGATCGTTACCGAGTACTTCGACGTCGGCTGCTCCCGCCGCCGAAGCTGGCGGCACCGCCCTCAGTCCACGGCGCTATTGGCCAGGCTTGGCGATCCTCTTCGCGGGTTCGACGCGATCGTGGTTGGCGAGTACGAACGAGCCTTCTCCGGGAACCAACTGCTGAACCTGATGCCGCTGCTCGAACAGCACGAAGTGCAACTATGGCTAGCCGAGACGGAGGGGCCCGTCGACCGCCACAATCCGACCCACCAAGCGTTGATCATGCTCCTGGGCACCCAGTCAAAACGCGAGGTGCAGCGTTCCCGGTACCGAGTTATCACCGCGATGCGCGCTCAGGCGCGGGAGCAGGGGCGCTACCTCGGCGGCAGGCCACCCTACGGCTACCGGCTCATCGACGCCGGTCCCCACCCCAATGCGGCAGACGCTCGATGGGGTCGCCGACTTCAGCGTCTCGAACCCGACCCGGCCACGGCCGCACACGTACGGCGGATGTTCACCCAAAGATTGGCTGGCTACAGCCTGGCGGGCATTGCCCGCGCCCTGAACGACGCTGCCGTCGCCTGCCCGTCCGCCGTCGACCCCAGCCGCAACCACCACCGCGCCGGAGAGAGGTGGACCCTTCGAACTGTCGCGGCGATCCTTGCCAACCCCCGCTACACCGGCCGGCAAGTATGGAACCGGCAACGCACCGACGTCGACACCACCCACGATGGACCCGACGCATGCGGAACCATCCGCTGGAATCCCACCAAAGACTGGGTGGTCTCCAAACAGCAAGCCCACATCGCGCTGGTCACCGAGCAGGACTTCATCGCCATCCAGGCGATCCGCGCCCATCGGAGCACCCACGACGGCACCACCCGCAGCTACCTGTTCACTGGCCTGCTGCGCTGCGGTCCATGCGGCCGGAGAATGGAATCCCACTGGGTCAACCAGCGCCCCGGCTACCGATGCGGCCACACCAGTGCCCAACGACGCGCCAGCCGGCGTCCCAAGATCCTCTACCTGAGGGAGGACCGCATCATCGCCAGACTAGCCGACCATCCGAGCATCGCCGGAAAAGCCAGCAGTCCAGACGAACTGGCCACGTTCCTACGCGCCAACAGGATTGCCGTCGTCTGCGATCAAGAGCGCTGCGCACCAACCACGGGCGCATTCGCGCAGGTCAACCCACGAGATCCATGATCGATATGTGGTAATTATGTGTCCGAGGGGGATTCGGCCACACGTACCCAGCACACCTGCCGGAAACAGGTGTTCATGCGTTGACGGTAGGCGCAGCAGACCGCCAACGCAACACTCCGACAGCGTGGCCGTGTGACTCTCGGAACCAGCGGCTGCCAGCCGCCCGTGACGCGCCGACAGCGAGCGCGGCCTCAACGCTGGCGAGCCCACTACTTGGAGGTCTTCCACCACCGGCAACGCCGCCAACAGCAGCTCGCCGGGCATCCTCAGCCCTCTCGAGTGTGGGAGCGTCCGACCGATGCCCCCTGCCCGTTACAGAAACCCACCACGACGGGCTCCACCAAGTCCGTGGAGATTGGAGACTCCACAAACGCGGGAGGACCTCATCGGTGGCGGCCGGGGTGACGGTCGTAACGCATACTTGACGCTTGATTGCCCGACGACATATGGCTGGAGAGCATGAGCGCCCCTGATCCCAACTACATGATCAAGTACTGCAAGGAGCAACTACCCGCCCTACTGGCGGATGCGTGCGAGGTGGACGTGGACCTCGCGCACCAGATCGGGGAGGACGTCCTGTCGCGGGCGGAGGCGTTCGCGACGTTGTCGACACGGGAACAGGACGTTCTGATCGCGCCGTTTGTGGAGGAGGTGTTCGATCATGAGCCGCTCGACGCACCACTTCATCTCCGAGCGAAGGTCACCGTGGTCGTACGCAACAGTCTCCTTGAGCAGGCACACCATGCCGGGCCGCTGGCATCGGGCATCATCGCCGTGACCGAGTATGCCACTGGACCGCTGTCGCACTTCCTCGCGTCACGGCAGCGTGAACCGATCGACTACGCTGGCCAGAATCCTTTTAACGGACTGGCCGCGCAGTATCCTCGAGCATGGGCCTGCCTGAGCGCCTTGACGGACGTCTTCATGGATGGGGGCCGGCAGGCCCTGAAACTTCCGGCGGCCTCGATGCCACAGCTTCCCTCCGGGGATGAGGTGGCCGCAGAGCCAGGTTTCACTCGTGAGGGCACGACCACCGCCACCGTGTTTAGCGCGATCGATCCGCGGTTTGATCGGTGGATTCTTGATTTGCTACAGCAGGCATCCGATGGAGACTTCGTCTTGTGCACGTCGGCGCTCAGTCGGTACTCGCGAAGCAGCGCGAAGCTGCATAGGGTTTTGGAGTACTTGCTGGCACATAGCGCAACTATTCTGACCACGAACTACCTGATCAGGCCCAAGGATGTGTGGGTGCGTCGAGGCAGTCTGGTCAAGCCCAATAGCGAGGATCCATATGCTGGGCTGGCCCAAACTCGCGGCCTCACCGGTGCCCATCGTAAGCTCGCCGAAAGCGTTACCGCCCAGCTTCGCGTCTCGTGACGCTGCGCAGTATGCACGGGCGCGACGACGAAAGCAGCAGTCCTACTGTGACAGCGACCTCACCGGCCGACGCGGGTCTATCTAAAGGTCGACTCACGGGCGATCAATCTCTGGGATGAGGGGACGCGATCCGGCCGAGGAGATGGCCCAGGCATAGTACAGCCTGATCGCTAACCGCCTGGACGACCTCGCCGCCGAGCTACTGGCCGGCGCCGCCTACCAGTGGGCCAGCCCGGCCACGCACACGCGCGATGAGCTGCATGCACGGGTGCAGCGAGAAAGTACCCGGCAGTGGCCCTCTGCTGGCCCGTTCACATACCGGTCGCCTACGGCGACCCGAATACCTCAAGTTGACCGCCTCGATCCTCGTGCGGTTGGGCGCTGTCGGCTGGCTGGTCGCAGGGTAGGCGACTGTTACCGGGCGTTACCAAGCGTTACCAGACGCCGATCCGGAGACCGACACCGCAGACGGTCAAGCCTTACCGTTCGCCAGAGAACACGTTGGTTTGCCGTAGAGAACGAGTAACGAGGACCGCTCGTTCACCGGATCTGGACTGGGCGCTCCCGCGGGGAAGGAACAGCCGGGGCCTTGGTTGTTCCTTCGCGCTCGGCCGCCACTACGCAGTGAACATGAGCAGGGGAACAAGTGCCTGGAGTGTGCCACCAGCAGCAGCATCGGGCTCGGTTGCCGTTGCCAGCGGACCGGGTTCGGCCGGAGACGTACTGGTCAGCCGGCGACCCACGCGAGCGATGGTTGCTGGCCGGTACGGAGGTACTCGCGGGCGGCCTCGCGGGCGCGCTCGGGAGTGATGCGGGTGCGTTCGGGCGGCATTTCGGTCCAGTCTCCGTAGAAGTCGAACGCGATAGCTTCGGACGCTGGGGGCAGGTCGGGGTCGGTGGCGTAGCGGTTGCCGCTGCCGTGGGGCTGGCTGCGGTCGAGCCAGTCGACGAAGGACCGTTCGGGGTGCCCTATCCCGATCATGATGGCGCCATGCCGCCCGGGTTGATGGATCTGCACCGCGTACGTGACCAGGCCCGCAGAGGCAGCCGTCGGGAAGGTTCTTCCCACGCGGCTCACGCCTCGCGGCCAACGGAGCCTCGAGAAGGCGACCGTAGCGGTCTGGTCAGTCGAGGTCAGGATGCGGTCAGGATGCTGGCCGGCATGACCGAGACCGAGCAGGCGGACGCGTTCCGAATCCTGCAGAGGATGGTCCATTCCCTGCGCGATGGCAACGACGGTGCATAGCTCGTTTCCCGTCGCGCGTCTCGTCGGGCCCGGATACGGCTAGGGGTGCGGGCGAGCGGGGAAATCCGTCCAGGCGACCTCGAAAACCCGGTGCGAGCGGGCGGCAGCGGGGGGTGTTCGTCCGGCAGGTGTCGCTGGCCGACGGGCAGCGGTTGCGACGGATTACTCGGGCCGCGAAGGACCGGTGAGGCTGCGGCGGGCGATCGTGGTGCTGATGTCCGCCCAGGGCCAGCCGGGGCCGGACATCGGCCACCTGCTGAAGGTGCCCGAGGACGACGTCTGGGACGTGATCCACGCGTTCAACGATGGAGGGTTCGCGTCGGCCAGGAGTTCGCGTTCGCCCTCTGCTGTCCAAAGTGGTCTGACGAAGCGTTGAACTACGCGTTTGAATATTGACACGGACTGTGATCGCATCGATACTCGTGGGACCTGCTGATCAACTGGCCCACGGGGGTTCGCGTGTCTACGCACCGTAAGGCTTCTGCGCGCCGTCGCGCCCGTTTTCTGTCGTCGTTGCTTGTGGGGTCGTTGCTGGCTTCGTTGGTGGGTGTGGTGCCGGCGGTGCCGGCGGCGTTGGCGGCGGAGCCGGGTGGGCGGGAGCGTCCGGCGCGGGTGTCGTCGGCGGCGACGAAGCCGAAGCCGTTGCCGGTGATGCCGGTTTACACGGGTCAGTCGGTGAAGTGGCCGTCCCGGGGTTCTGCGGTGGTGGACCTGCCGCTGTCACCTGACCGGTCGCGACGTCTGCCGGGGTCGGTGAAGCCCGGTGGTCTGCCGGTGACGGTGACGGCGGTGGACGACGTGGGTCTGGATGTCCTGTCGAGTCGGGCGTTGGCGGATGCGGCGGACGCGTCGGAGTTGCCGGGCAGGGTGCGGGTCGAACTTCTCGATCGGGAGGTGGCCGGGCGCGTGGGCGTGCCGCTGGCGTTGAAGGTCGAGCGCGCTGATGCCGGCATCGGTGGCCGGGTGGAGCTTCGGGTGGATTATTCGGCTTTCGCGCATGCGTATGGGGGTGATTGGGCGTGGCGGCTGCGTCTGGCGACGATGCCGGCGTGTGTGTTGGTCAGCCCGGAGGTTGAGCAGTGTGGGCAGGTCGGTTGGCTTGACTCCGTCAATGACGGTGAGGCTGGTGTGATCACCGCTGAGGTCGAGTTGCCTGTCAGGCCCGCCGGGGTGACCGGAGAGGGCCAGAAGGCGGGTGCCGAGGTACCGGCCGGAGACGTTGATCGACTGGTGGTGTTGGCTGCCAGTGGCTCTTCCACTGAGACGGGGGACTTTTCGAAGTCGGACTTGGAGGAGTCCTCGACGTGGGCGGTCAGTGGTAACTCGGGTGATTTCACGTACTCGTATCCAATGGCGGCGCCGCCGGTGCCGGGCGGTCTGGTGCCGGAGGTGGGTCTGGCGTACAGCTCGGGGGCGGTGGATGGGCAGACGGCGGGATCGAACACCCAGCCGTCGACGTTTGGTGAGGGTTGGAATTACACTCCTGGCTTCATCGAGCGGACCTACCGGCCGTGTGCCGACGATTCGGAGCCGGCACTGTCGCCGTACTGGACGGCGCTGGCCGCTACGGCGGACCTGTGTTGGCGGCAGCCGAACGCGCAGGTCACGCTCAACGGCACGGTTGGTGAGATTGTGCTGGCCAGTGACGGGAAGTGGCGGCTGGCCGACGATGACGGGTCGAAGGTCGAGTTGCTGACCGGTGCCTCGAACGGCGACGACAACGGTGAGCACTGGAAAATCACCACGACGGACGGGACGCAGTATTGGTTCGGTCGGCAGACTCTGCCGAACGGTAAGGGGAACACGAACTCCGCTCCGGTGGTGCCGGTGTTCGCCAACCATTCGGGTGAGCCGTGTTTCAGTTCGTCGTCGGCGTCTGAGTCTCGGTGTCAGCAGGCGTGGCGGTGGATGCTCGACTACGTTGTGGACCGTAACGGCAACGAGATCTCGTACTGGTACGATCGGGATACGGTGCGTACCGGGTTGATGAACTCGGCGTCGACGACGGCCGCCTACCACCGTGCGGTGCACCTGAATCGGATCGAGTATGGGACCCATACTTCTGATGGGTCGTCGGTGGCGGCGCCGGCGCGAGTGGTGTTCACTAACTCCGATCGCTGTGTGACCATCTCCTGTGGTACGCGGAACGAGACGAACTGGCCGGATACACCGTGGGATCTGGAATGCCTGGCCGCGCCCTGCTCGAATAATCTGGCGCCGACGTTCTGGTCGAGTAAGCGGGTGTCGAAGATCGCGACCCAGGTGCTGAAGAGTGGGACGTACTCGCCGGTGGACGAGTGGGCGATAGGACACTCTTTCCCGACGGCGTCGTCGCCGGTGCTGTGGCTGTCCAATATCGAACACAGTGGCAAGAGTGGCGGGGCGGTGACTCTGCCAAAGCTGTTGACCTTTGGTACGAAGACGCAGAACCGGGCGGACTACGATCCGGCCGGTACGATGAAGTCGCACGAGAAGTACCGCATCACAAGGTTGCAGACGGAGACGGGCGGCCAGATCGACGTTACCTATGCGGGCAACGACACCGGGTGCACGTTCGGTGGTGCGTTCCCGGATCCCGACCAGAACTCCAAGCGTTGCTTTGCGCAGTATTACACCAATCCGTCGGGTGAGACCGGCTGGTCATGGTGGCATAAGCGGATCACGACCAAGATTGTCGAATCCGACCTGGTCGGTGGCTCCCCGCCGATCACCACCGAGTACGGCTATTCGACGGAGAACTCCTCCAGCAGCGTGCTGTGGGGGCTGTCGAAGGGCGCGGCGGTGTGGGGGGCGTCGTTGCCTAAGCGGTCCTGGTCGGAGTGGGCGGGCTACACCAACGTCATCGTGCGGAAGGGTAACCCGACCGCCGGTACCAGGTCCCAGACGGATTACCTGTATCTGCGCGGCCTGGATGGTGACGTCATCGATACCGGAACCCGCTCGGTGAGCGTCACTCCGTTCGACTCAGTGGTTGGTGGTGGAGCGGCATGGGATACCGAGTATCGGCGTGGGCATCTGCTCAACGAGCGGATCTACGACCATGCCGGCGGCACCGTGGTGCAGCTTGTCAAGCATGATCCGTGGGCTGTCACCACGGGCACCCGGACGTTGTCGACGGCTTGGGCAGTTCCGAACGTCCACAAGTCCTACATCACTCGGACGAAGGTCGAGACCCGGTGGGAGTGGGTCGACGGCGCCTGGTCGCAACGAGCCCGGGTCGATACCAGCTTCGACGCCACGTACGGGCGGGTCCTCACGGTCTCCGACGAGGGTAATTCCGCCGATGGTGACGAGACCTGTACCACGTACGGGTACGCCGACAACGCTACCGGGTACAAGTACGAGTTCGTCAAGCAGCGGACGGATCGGGCGGAGGGTTGCGAGGAGACCCCGGGCGCCCTGCTGGGCGACACCCGCTACTACTACGACGGTCTGGCCCATGGTGGGGCGCCGGGTCGGGGCAACGTGACCAAGACCGAGAACTACGTCGACGGGGGCTGGCAGGTCGCGTCACAAAATGTGGTCTACAACCCGCATGGTCAGATCACCTCGTCCACCGATGCCCTGAACCGAACCACCACGACCGTCTACACCGAGAACGCGGACAGGCTGAACACCCAGGTGGCGGTCACCAACGCGGCCGGGCACACCACGACGACCACTCTCGATGTCTCCCGTGGTCTGCCGTTGACGGTGGCTGACCCCAACACCAAGGTGACCACCGGTACCTACGACCCGTTGGGCCGGTTGTTGACCGTCACCAGGCCGGGCAATTCCACGGGCACTCCGGATGCGGCCTACACATACACCGTGTCGCAGACAACGCCGTCGTGGATCCGGACGAGGGTGTTGGGCCCGAACGGGAACCAGATCGAGTCGTACGACATCTACGGCGGGCTGTCACAGCATCGCCAGACCCAGACGGTCGGGGCGGATGGCAAGCGGATCATCACCGAGCGGGTGTTCGACGAGCGGGGCCTGACGGTAAAGGAGTCCAGCTTCTGGAATACCGACTCCGGACCGACGTCGACCCTGGTGACGGCGGCGGACTCGGTGATCGAGCGGCAGACCCGGTTCACCTATGACGGCCGTGGTCGGCAGACAGCGGCCGAGAGTTGGTCACTGGGGCAGTATTTCTGGAAGACGACCACCTCCTACACCTGGAATTCCACCACTGTCGTACCACCGGCGGGCGGGTTCCCGACCCGCGAGATCGTTGACGATCGTGGCCAGGTCGTGGAGAAGCGCCAATACCGCACCTCGGACACCGATGGCGCCTATGACAGCACCGAGTATGACTACAACCTGCGCGGTGAGTCGACCTCGGTCACCGATCCGGCCGGCAACACCTGGAGCTACGCCTACGACCTGCTCGGTCGCAAGAGCCAGGCGGTCGACCCTGACGCGGGTACCACACTCACCGAGTACTACAGCACCGGCACGGTGAAGGCGACGACGGACGGGCGGGGCAAGAAGCACTACCACCAGTACGACAACCTCGACCGCCACACTGAGATCCGGGAGGACAGCCCGACCGGGCGGGTGGCGGCCCAGTGGACCTACGACACCGTCGCCATCGGCCAGTTGAGCAGCGCCACCCGATACGACACGGACGGGCTGGCCTACACCACCAGCGTCGGCTCGTACGACGACGGCTACCGGCCGCTGTCATCGACGGTCACCATTCCCGCGTCAACCAGCAACGGAGCCCTAGCCGGCACCTACACCACGGGAATGACCTACAAGGTCAACGGTGCGGTCGCGACCGTCACCCACCCCAGTGTCGGAGGGCTGCCCGCCGAGACTCTGACCTACAACTACCTCAACCAGGGCCTGCTCGACTCGATGAGTTCCGCTCAGCAGACCTACCTCGCGGACGTCGAGTACGCCTACGACGGCCTGGCGTACCGCACCTACCTGGGCAACGCGGGGAAGCGGGTCCGGGTCACCACGCAGCACGACACCGGACACCGTCGCCTGACCAACATCCAGGTCGACACGGAAAACCAGACCAGCCCCGGTAACTGGGACGACAAGTACACCACCGAGTACGGGTATCGGGACAACGGGCTGATTGCCGCCATCGCCGGCAAGACCAACGCCACCCGCGACCAGGTCGAGTGCTTCACCTACGACTACCTGCAACGGTTGACCGAGGCGTGGACCGAAACATCCTGGACCTGCGCCACCCCACAACGCGCGGGCGCGGATCCGTACTGGCGGCAGTGGACCTTCGACAAGGTGGGCAACCGGCTCACCCAGACCGACAAAGACCCCGCCGGCGACACCGCCTGGACCTACACCACCCCCGCAGCGGGACAACCCCGCCCGCACACCGTCACCGGCGTGACCGCGACCGGTCCCAAAGCCGGCACTCCGACCCGGGCCTTCACCTACGACGCCGCGGGTAACACCCTCACCCGCACCACCGAGACCGGCGCCAGCCAAACCCTCACCTGGACCCCGGCCGGTCAGCTCGGCACACTGACCGAGAACGGGCAAACCACCAGCTACCTGTATGACGCCGATGGCAACCGGCTCATCTCCAGGGCACCAGGCAAGACCACCCTCTACCTCGGCGGCACCGAACTCGCCCTCGCCACTGGCAGCAGCCAACCCGACGGCACCCGCTACTACAACGGCTACGCCGTCCGCGACGTCACCGGCCTCAAGTGGGCCGTCAACAACCACCAGGGCACCGGCCAGATCCAGATCGATGCTGACACCTTGGCCTGCCAACGCCGCCGCAACATGCCCTACGGCGAAGACCGCGGCACCACCCCAACCCCCTGGCTCGGCACGAAAGGCTTCGTCGGCGGTATCCGAGACGACACCAGCCTGGTCCACCTCGGCGCCCGCGAATACGATCCCACCCTCGGCCGCTTCATCAGCATCGACCCGGTCATGGACCTGACCGACCCCCAACAGATGCACGGCTACAGCTACGCCAACAACAACCCCAGCACCCTCAGCGATCCCGACGGATACCGACCCCTCGCCACCAACGGCGGCTACGAGGAGGACCGCTACTGGAGCAGCGGCGGCGGAAAGGGTACCAAACTCGCCAAGAACCCGAAGACCAATAAGTGGGGTGTAGTCAAGAAAAAGCCCACTGCTCCGAAACCGCCGCCCAAAAAGAAGCCGGCCATCATCCTTGGGGACAACGTAATCGGGGCGCCGGACCGCAAGGCACTCGAGGACGCGATCAACAAGTGGTCCATCGACGGTGCGGGGCTTGGCCTTGGGGACAAGGAATACTACGTAGGCTTTAGGATTTGCCAGGAGCACGCCGACTGGTGCTCGCAGTGGGCTCTCGAAAACGCGGAGTGGGTCGGGCAGATCGACGGCTTGGGCTACTACGAGCAAAGCATGGCCTCAGATCCGTTCTTCAACCTGTTCGAGAGCCTGCAATCGGCTCCCGGCGGTGGGAAGGGCCGGGGTCGTTCCGGGCCAGGAGGAGGCTGCTTCCGCAGCTTCGCGGCAGCCACCCAGGTCCTCATGGCCGATGGCAGCACCAAAGGCATCGAAGACATCAAGGTCGGCGACCTCGTCCTCGCAACCGATCCAGAGACCCAAGAGCACGGGTCGCGTGAAGTAACCCACGTCTGGGTGCACGGGGACCAACTCGTAGACCTCAAGCTGGCCAACGGTACCAAGATCACAACTACCGAAGACCACCCCTTCTGGAACCATACCGACCAACAGTGGCAAGACGCCCAACACCTCGACCAGGGCGACCTGCTCCTGACCGCCATAGGCGGAAGCGTGCCCGTCGTCGGCCTGCTGGATGCAACCGCGACCTTGGGGGCCGCCTACAACCTTACGGTCGACGACATCCACACGTACTATGTGCTTGCCGGCACCACGCCGGTGCTCGTACACAACTGCGGTGGGCGTTGGAAATTGGGCGAGGATTACTCTAAGCCCGATAAAAATGGCAACCCGCCCTCCATGTCCACCATGCGTAAGCGGTTCTGGAAGAATGAGGCGGCGGAGCCGGCAGCCGCAGACCAATATGGACCTGCGAACATCGGTCGTATGAAGCGCGGACTGGCCCCACAGCGGCAGCGCCCGGACGGATCGTGGGAGCCAATGGAGCTAAGCCACGAGCCTATTCCCGAGCGGGATGGTGGTATGGTGCTAACACCACGGTGGCCAGAGGATCACGTCCTCATGGATCCGGGTGGGTATCGTAGGCTCCCACCCGGCTATTAAGGCCGCGAAGTGAGCGCGGCACTGGGGTGCTCTGGATACCGCGTTCAAGCACCGTGCTCAAGTCGTAACGTTCTGGGAGGATCCGGGTGAGTGCAAGCGGGGCTCAGGCAGCGGCCTTCTTCCGCGAGATCGTCCAAAGTCACACTGTTTGGTGGGTTCGAGACGACGCTGGCAGCCCGACGCCGGTATCGAGTTCTGGGCGGCGAGCTTTTCCCTATTGGTCGTCGGAGGCCCGTGCGCGGCGGGCCGCTAATCTATGGGGCCCACAATTTCGTGCCGTTTCTATGCCCTTAGATCATTGGCGAAGTGCGGCGCTGCCGGACCTAGCTAAGGATGACTTCCGTGTGGGAATAAATTGGAGTGGGCAGCGACTGACTGGATGGGACTTCACAGTCGATGAGGTAATTAATCGCCTCAATCATGCACTCGGCGAGCCACCATACGGGAAATAGATTCGGTCGCGCGGCGCCTGTCGTGGTGCGCGGCTGTCCGGATCCCGTAGAACGAATGTGGAGCCTCGTCGGCGAATGTGATGGCCCCCTAATCGGCGATTCGCCGTCGAACGGCGTGCGCGCGGGGCCGTGGGCCGGTCGCGCGTGCGCGCGGCCGGCTCCGCCGTGCCGTCTTGATCCTGTAGAGCAGTTTTGCCCCAGTCGGATCTTGGTCGAGGGCCTTGGTTCGGCTGGTTCACTGAGGTGATCTCAGCGCCGTATAGCGGTTGATTGATGCGACACGGGCGAAGGCCCCGATTCGGGCGGTGGTGGAAACAGGCGTGGAGCCATCGATAGACACATCCTTGCGACAGAAACACGTCTTCGAGAGGGCTCCACGTGATTGCCTACCGTTCCATGGTTGACGTCCCGAGGGAACTCGTGCAGTACCTCGGCCGGCTCCTCGCCGCCGAACGCCGGGCCAGGGGAACGCGGCGCGGTACCCGCGCGCTGACCTGCTTCTACCAGGCATTGCTGGTACTGGTGTGTTCCGCAAGGCCGAGGACATGGCCATGCTCGCCGCCGGGTTCGGCATCTCCCAGGCCACCGCGTACCGCTACCGCGACGAGGGAATCACCGTGCTCGCAGCCCAGGCCGAGAACCCGCACACCGCCCTGCGTAGGGCGGCCGACGACGGCTGGTCCCACGTCATCCTGGACGGCAAACTGTTCGACTGCGACCGGCTGTCCGAAACCACCCTGTCGGTCAAGGGCGACACGATCGACGCCTGGTACTCCGGAAGCACCGCGACTTCGGCGCGAACATCCAGGCGGTCATGCGCCCCGACGGGCTGCCGATCTGGACCTCCGAGGCGATGCCCGGGCACCTGCACGACACCCGCTGCGTCCGTGAACTCGCGATCACCGCCGCCCTGAACTGGGCCGCCGCCGATCTCGACCTGCCCGCCCTGGCCGACTCCGGCTACGAAGGCACGGGCCACGGCATCAAGACTCCGATCAAGCAACCCGCGGACGGCAGCCGGCTCGCACCCGACAACCGCGCCTACAACCGGCTCCTGCGCGGCCTGCGCTGGCAGGGCGAACGCGGCTTCGCGATCCTGGTCGGACGCTGGAAAACGCTACGTCACACCACCGTCAGCCCGCGCCGGATCGGTGACATCGTCGCCGCCGCGCTGCACCTGACCCACTTCGAGTACGGGACTGTACAAATAGCGGTGTAACTCGGAGTAAAGAGGACACCTGATGGCAGTGACGACGACAGTAGACAGCGACGCGTCGGTGGGCGCTGCGGTTGAGTCTGACGTGATCGATGATGACCTGATCGCCCGGTTGGCCGGGCAGGCTCGGGCGCGGGGTGTGAGCCTGGTCGGCGAGGGCGGGCTGTTGCAGCAGTTGACCAAGCGTGTGCTGGAAGCCGCGTTGGAGGGCGAGATGGATTCCCATCTCGGCTACGGCAGACACGAACGCGACGCCCGTCGAGATGGCAACGCCCGTAACGGCCGGCGGTCCAAGACGGTGGTGACCGAGGCCGGGCAGGTCGAGCTCGACGTGCCGCGCGACCGGGATGGCTCGTTCACCCCGCGGGTCGTGCGTAAGCGGCAGCGGCGCCTGTCCGGCGTGGACGACCTGGTCGTGTCCTTGACCGCTAAGGGGTTGACCACCGGTGAGGTGTCCGCGCATCTGGCCGAGGTGTACGGCACGAGCGTGTCGAAGGAGACCATCTCCACCATCACCGACCGGGTCCTGGAGGGTATGTCCGAGTGGCAGAACCGGCCGTTGGACCGGGTCTACCCGGTGGTGTTCATCGATGCTATCCATGTCAAGATCCGTGACGGGCAGGTGGTCAACCGGCCCATCTACGTCGCCTTGGCGGTCACCGTCGACGGGCACCGGGACATTCTCGGCCTGTGGGCCGGCGAACACGGTGACGGCGAGGGCGCCAAGTTCTGGCTCCGCGTGCTCACCGACATCAAGAATCGGGGCACCCAGGACGTGTGCATCGCCGTCTGCGACGGGCTTAAAGGGTTACCCGACGCGGTAGCCGCGGTGTGGCCGAAGACCGTCGTGCAGACCTGCATCGTGCATCTGCTACGGAACAGCTTCCGCTATGCCTCGCGCAAGGACTGGGCCGCTATCGCCCGTGACCTCAAACCCGTCTACACCGCGGCGACCGAACAGGCCGCCCTCGACCGGTTCACCGAGTTCGCGGCAGCCTGGGAGACCAAGTACCCGGCCATCGTCCGGCTATGGACCAACGCCTGGGCGGAACTGGTTCCGTTCCTCGCGTTCGACACCGAGATCCGGTCGATCATCTGCACCACCAACGCCATCGAGAGTCTCAACGCCCGCTTCCGCCGCGCCGTCAACGCGCGCGGGCACTTCCCCAACGAGCAGGCCGCCCTCAAGGTCCTCTACCTGACCGTCCTGGGCCTGGATCCCACCGGACGCGGTCGGCAACGCTGGTCCAACCGATGGAAGAAGGCATTGAATGCCTTCGAGATCACCTTCGACGGACGCCTGTCCACACCCCACTCATAGACCACAACAACTACCCCAACCCACAACACGAGAGACATTCCCACCGTTAACTTGACAGCCCCTCGAGTACAAGTACCTACCGCAAAGTCGCTGAGATCAGCTCAGTATGCGGTGCAGAACGACGTCGTGTTCCTGGTAGGTAGCCGCTGTGTCGGCCTGCGTGGCAAGTGTGAGCGCGACGGCTGGTGGGCGTTGCTGGGCTTGCTGGGCGGTGTCGGCGTCCATGGCGATGAGTTCAGCGCCGTAGGTGTCTGCGACGATCGTGGCGATGTGCTGGCCGGCGTGGTCGATGTCGCCGGCGTAGCGCAGGTGGACGCCGTGGTGGACGGCGAGGCGGAACAGGGTGTGGTCGACGGCGCGCAGCTGTCCGCTGGTGCACGCCAGCGGCTGCGCCGAGCCGTTGAGGTAGGCGACTTCCAGTACGGACGGGTTCTCGACGACGGTGAGGACTTGCGCGCCGAGTATCGGCGGCTCCTGCAGGAGGTCGAGCAGGGTGAGGGCGACGGGGGTACGGCTGTCGCGTAGCCGCCGGTCGATGGGCCCGTCGCCGGTGGTGTTCACGTTGAACAGCAGCACGGTGGCCGACAACCGGTCCGCCACGATGCCGGACTCGGCCAGCAGCGCCCGCACCAGGTCCGGCCGGGCTGGTACGGCCTGGCCGGTGTGTTCGGCGATGGCAGCGACCAGGCGTCTGCCCGCGAGCCGATCGAGGTCGAAATAGTGCGGGTCGCCGACGGTGTCGTGAGCGAGTTTGGCCAGCGGCGCCGGCGGGGTCAGGGGTAGCTGTTTCATGACTGTGGCCAGGGCTGCGATGGTAGTGCGGATGTCGGTGTCGTCCTCGCCGAGGCCGGCGGTGCGCATGCGGGTGACCAGCTGAGGGAGCCGGGGCAGCTGGTCGGCGGCGTGCTGCCAGAGCTGCTCTCGGTGGGCGGCGTTGGTGCGGGCTTTGGCGCTGCGGTCGATAATCGGGGCGTTAATGGCGAGTTCCACGATCGTGATGAGCTGACCGGGGGTGAGGTCGAGGGCGGTGAGTAGGTCGCGGACGGGCACGGTGATGGTGTCGCCGGTGGCGGCGACGGCTGAGATTCGGCGGCGGCGCCGGGTGGTGGTGTCGAGCCAGGTGCGCAGCTGAGCGACACCGGCGTGGTTCATGTCGGTGACGCGGGCGGTGGTGAGTGTTTCAGGCGGGGTGCCGGCGCAGAGCCGGTCATGGATCGCCTGCCAGAGCGGGTGCAGGTCGGTGTCCGCGGCGAGGTAGGTCAGATCGGTGGGCACCGTGGGTCACCTCTCGGTGGTGGTGGCTGGTAGCGGCAGGGTGATGGGTGTGGCCTCGCCGGCGCCGTTCCACAGCCAGGGGATGGTGACGCGGTGACGGCCCGCAGTGGTGATGACTTCGTGGATGACGACGTCGCGGGACTCGCGTTTGATCAGTGGGGCGATCGACGGGGTGGTGGCGAGCACGTCGAAGTTCCAGGTGCGAAGCAGGGCCAGGACCTGACGCAGGTTCTCGTCGTCGAAGGCGGCGTCGATCTCGTCGATGGTCAACAGGCGGGGGCCAACGTAGGCGGCGCCGGAGTACATGGACCAGGCAGCGGCGAGCAGCGGCAGCATGGTGGCCAGGCGTGATTCGCCGGTGGACAGGCTCTTGAGCGGGTTGGAGCGGGCGTTGACGGGTTTGAACTGGTCAGCGCCGAAGCTGCTGTGGGTGACGCTGACGTGCCACTCGTGCCAGGAGCGGTAGTCAAAGGTGTGGGCGACGCGGTCGGTCCAGGTTTCGTCGCCGGCTTCTTCCATCCGGCGGCGCAGGACGTCGTACATCGTCTCGAAGACCTCGTCGGAGGGCGGTGCGGTGAGCAGGTCGACCATCTGGCGGGCGTTGTCGTCCTCGCGAACCTTCCAGTCGACCTGCACGCCGACGCGGGCGACGCCGGTTCGCACGTTCTGCAGGGTCGCGCGGATCTGGCGCACCAGCTCTTGGGCGGCTTCGCGTCGTTGCTGGATGTCGCGGCGCAGCTGGATGAACGTCGAGGTTTTCAGGATGCCTTTGATGTCGTGACGTAGGTCGGCTTCCAGGCCCGCGACGGTGGTGCGCAGTGTGGCGGCGGCGTGGCGCAGGTCGTCGCCGACGGCGGCGTTGGGGGCGGCGAGGGTGACACGGCGCCAGTCGGTGGTCTCCAGGGTGGTGATGTCGAGTTGCTGGTCGAACGCGGCGAGGGCCTGATTGACGGTACGGGTGGTGTTCTCGAGCTGGCGTAGCGTCCGGTCGCGGTTGCCGATGAGGGAGTCCAGGCGGGTGCTTCCCTGTCGTTGTGCCAGGATCCGGCGGGCCCAGCTCAGTGCGGCCGTGACGTTGGTGGGGGTGCCGTCGGGTTCGTGTGGGATGTCGTCCGGGACGTCGGCGAAGCCGTAGGTGGCCAGTAGGCTCATGCGGTGGTGGTGGCGGGTCCGGGCTTGTTCGGTCTCGACTCGTTGCGGTGCGAGGTTGGTCAGGGTCAGCCGGGCTTCGGCTTCGGCGACCTCGTGCTTGCCGTGCTGTTTGCCGAGTGCCTCGTCCTCGGCCTGCCGGGCGTCGTGTTCGGCTTCGAGGGCCTCACGGGTGTGCAGAAGGTAGGCGTATTCGGCGCCGTGTAGGGTCCGGGTCTGCTCGACGCGGGCGTTCAGGCTGGTCGCGCTCTGCTGCAGGTTGCCAGCGTCGGCGACGGCGGCCTGCAGCTTTGCGGAGGTGCGGCCGGCCGTCTTCTTGGTGAGGTGGGCGGTGGTGAGCAGATCGAGGGTGCGTTGTGCGGCGTTGGACCAGGTGCTGATCTGGCGGTCAAAGCTTTCAACCGCTTGCCGGTGCCGGTGCAGGGATTGGGCACTGGTGGGCAGCATGGTGCTGTCTCGCTGCGTGGCCGCGACGTTGACGGCCTGCTGCGCCTGCACGACCCGGGTGCTGGCGTCGCGGTGCAGGCCTTCGTGGTCGGTGACGCGGGCTCGGGCGGCGATGGCGGCTTGCTCCGCGGCGTCCTCATCGCGCAGGACTCGTCGCAAGTCGTCCAGGTCGGGGAAGGAGTGTTCTTCGTGGGTGCACCGGTCCTCAGCGGCTTGGGCCTGATCACGGTGGTCGACCGCGGTGGCCCGTTCGACACGCATGCCGGTCAGGTGTTCGGCGGCGGCAGTTTCGGCTTCGAGGGCTTCCCGCAGGGTGTCACCGGCGGATTCCAGTCGTTGGCCGGCGTCGATCAAGCTCCGGTCGATGGCGGTACGGGTAGCGGCGACAGCGGTCAGCGCACGGGCCAGGACGGCATCGGCCTCGGCGGCGGCTCTGGTGGTGCGCTGCTCGGCGTCGGCGAGCGCGAGGCGTAGCTGGACCAAATTGTAGCGGGCTCGGGCGATGTCGTCGGTGCCCGGGAAGCTGTCGGCTTCAGCCTGCGCGGCTTGTGCCGCCTCTTGCACCGACTGTAGGTGGCGCTGCGCGCCGGTGAGGATGTCACCTGCGGTGGCGAGCTGGTGTTCGAGGTCGGAGACCCGTGTGAGGCGGGCGCGTTCACGGGCGGTGCGACCGATGAATGCGGCGCGATAGTCGCGCGGAGCGGTCGCGATCATCGGTCCGATGCGCAAACGTCCGGCGTCGGTGTCACTGTCGTGGTCGTCGATGATGATGCTGCGCAGCAGGCTGGTGATGCGGTGCGGGTCGATGCCGCAGTCCGGTTCCGCGCTCAGTACGTCTGCGAGGCTGCGACCGGGAACGGGGGCGTGTGGGGACAGGATGACGTCGCCGTCGCCGATGAGCCGGCCGTCATGGGTGATCAGGGCGTCGAGCAGGCCGGATACCAGCAGAGCGCCTTCCAGCCGGTCGGCGTGGCCGGCGCCTGTCTGGGGTGCGAACGCGACCGCCGCCCAGAACGGGACGCCGGCGTCCGGGTACCGCACGGCACGCCACGGCGGTGCGGCGGGTACGGGTGATTGCCGGCGGGCGTTGCTGAGCTCAGCCTCGATGTGCTGCACGCTTTGCTGGGCTTGGTCTCGGTCGTGTTCGGCGCCGGCGATGCTGCGTTGCAGCCGCGCGGCGACCGTGGCGTGTGCCTGTTGGACGGCTCTTGCCGGCTGGTGCAGGTCGACGGTGTCCGGGTCGCTGGACACGCTGATTGCGGCGGCGTCGAGGTGGATCAGCGAGGTCCGCCACGCAGCGACGCGGTGAGCCCAGGTGAGCGCGGCGGCGGTGGCAGCAGTACCTCCGTCGGCAAGTGCTTGTTCGGCATCCGTGGTGATCTGCTGCGCGGCTTCGACCGCGGCTTCGTGAGCTGCGTGGTCCTGCCGGACGCGTTCGTCGGCAGCCTCGTGATCGATGACGGCTTGCTGCTGGGCGCGGGCAAGGCCACGTTCGGCCTCAGCCGCCGTTGCGTCCGCCTTTTCGCGTTTGCCGGCCGCCGTGCCCAATGCGGCCTCCGCGGCGGTCACGTTACGGCCGGCGTTATGGACGTCTTGTTCGCGCGCCGCGAGTGCGATTCGGTGCCGGGTGCTGGTGCCGGCTCGGTGCAGCCAGCTCACCAGCGCGTCCAGGTCGATCCTTTCCCCGGTGTCGAGCAGAGGTGCGGGTATGACGGGAAGCTCGACGCGGTGGCTGTCCCATTGCTGCAATGCGGTGCCAAGATCAGATTCGGCGGTGCGGCGCAGGGTAACGGCCTGCTCGGCGGTCTGCTCGTACCGGTCGCGGTCGGCTTCGGCAGCGCGTATCTGTGCGGCGGCGCCGCGCTGACCCTCCTGGGCTATGTCGAGTTCGCGCATGGCAGCGTCGATGCGCTGCAGAACGTCCAGACGTGCCTGTACCCAGCTGTGGGGCGTGCCGGCCAGCTGGGCGAGGCCCGCCAGCGTCACCGCAGTACCGGGTTCGGTGCTGGTGAGCTGATTACTGCTATCGGCGATGCGGTCGACGAAGGCTTGCGCGCCGACCTCGGCCGCGGCTGCCAGCAGATGGGACACGAGTTCGCCCAGATGTCGCTGCCCGCTGCTGGCCTGCTCTAACGCTTCCTGGGCTGCAGCGGCGGTGAGCTCGGCCTCGTCTGCCAGGTCGTCTCGTCGCTGCCGCGCCGCGTCGTGCAACTTGCGCAGCTCGGTGAGTCGCTCTTCGAGCTGGGGCAATTCCGCGCCGGCGTGGTCACGCAGGGCCGCGTCGGTCGCCTGCAGCTTCCCTTTCACTTCGGTGATCGTGGTACGCAGCTCGGCCCGCTGCGCGGCGACGGCCGTCGCGGCCCGTGTCGCCTCGGTCAGCTTGTCCTCGGCGGCGCGCACTTGACGGCCATGATCATCGAAGAGGGTTTGGGCGTGCGAGAGCTGTGCGGCCTCCACTGCGGTGACCGTGTCCAGGTAGCGGCGGTACTGCTGCTCGGCCTGCTCCAGCTGACGGGCCTCGGACCGGGCCTGCTGCAGCTGACGTTCCAGGTCGGCGATGCGTTCCATGGTGTCGGCGATGAACTGCAAGGCCCGCGGATCCAGGGCGGGAAGGGCCTCGGTCAGCACCGTTCGCATCGCGTTCGGGGAGATGGCTTCCGCGGTGCGTACGCTGCGCAGACTGCGAAGGACTCCGAGCAGCGCATCGAACTGCACCGCGTCCAGCGGAGCGAACAACGTGGTGCGTACGGCGTCGCGGTACTGGTCTTCGTCCGCGACGTGCAGATGCGGTTTCGCCTTGCTCGTGAGCCGGTCGTGGGAGGTGAACAGCCGGCCGCCGAGGGCGGACAATTGCGCGGCGAGGTCCTCGACAGCGACCGGTTCGCGGTCGCGTTGCAGGTGCAGGTCGATGCCGACGCGGCCGGGGGTGAGGAAGAACGCTCGTTGCAGGCTGCCGCCCTGCGACCGCAACCACAGCCCGGTGGTCAGGTAGCGCACGTCAGCCGAGTCGGCCGTACGCAGGCCGTACTCCAGCCACCAAGCTCCGGTGCGGTCCTCGGTAGTGGTGCGGTCGGTGTGCCGGTCGATGAGTGTGCCGGCGGCCTCACCTGAGACCGACAGTGCTTTCTGCGAGGTGTCGGCGTCCAGGAGCATGGTGACCAGCATCGACGCGGTCAGGGATTTACCCGAGCCGTTCGGCCCGGCCAGGGCCAGCCAGCCGTCGGCGAACAGGAACACCTCGTCGGTCCAGGCCCACGAGTTGACCGCACCAGCCCGGGTGGGCTGCCACCTGTCGACCGCCCGTGGGACACCGAGGTCGGCCACGTCCTCGAGCGCCGGCTCCGGCAGGCGTCGGATCTGGTGCGGGATCAGGCTCACTGCTGCTGCTCCCCCTGCGTGGTGGCCATGCTGAACAGGCTGTTCGGCTCCGGCGCCGCCTGTGTCCGGCTGCGTGGCTGCTCCCGGTGACGCACGCGCACGCGCCACAGATGCACCCCGGGCATGATCTGCCAGCGGTCGCCGTCGCCGGTGGCGTGCAGCAGTCTGGCGGCGACGAGGTCGGCGGCCGCAGCGTGAGCAAGAGCCGTGGTGCGTTCGGCGTATCCGGCAGCCCACCGAGGCGTCTGGGCCCGGATCCACTCCACCATCGTGGTGATGTCGGCGACGGTCACGAACCGGTCGTGGTGCTCCGGCAGCATTGCCAGCAGAGCCAGCGCCGCCTGCCGTTCGATACGCCGGCCCTGCGGGAAGGCACCGGTGGTACCGGACGCCGCCGGGTCGGTGATCTCCCACCAGTCGCGTCGTACGGTACTGACCAGGCCCAACGCCGACGCGACATTGAGGGCCCGCTCCCGGCCGGTCAGGGTGGCGAGATAACCTACTTCGTTCGGATCGTCACCGGGGTCCGCGGCAGGGTCGTCGGCGACGCGCCGCAGCGCTGTCAACCGGCGGCCCTCCACCCCGGCGCGTCGTTGCGCGGCGGCGCCCGGATCCGCGTCGGGCAGCGACACCGCAGTTAGCGCCTCGACGTGCTGCGCGGGTGGCCGGTCGTTGAGCGCCAGCAGGGTCGGAGACAGGGACGCGAACTTGTTGGCGAGGCTGTCCCGGTCGGCGGTGATGAACACCTCGGCGTCCTCATCGGTCACTGCCCGTTCCAGGTCGGCGTCGACGGTGATTTCGCCTTCGGCTTGCAGCAGCCGGATGGCGTCGACGATGTTCTCGCGGGCGGTCTGAGCCTCCCGCTTGCTGACACCGTCTGCGGCGACGATCCGGAACGAGGGAAGCCGTCCGGTCGCCGCCTCGGCGGCGCACACCTGAGCGACCGACTGCAGCAACTCGCGCAGGCTGATGCGCGGGCGGCGCCACAGCTGTTCGCAGACCAGGGCTACCAGCACGAGCACGTGGGCGGGCGCGAGGTCGCCGCGGCCGGTCCGGCGCGGTAGATGCGGCCCCCGGTCGGCGGGCACGTCGTGGCGACGTTTGTGTAGCCGCACCACCCCGGACACCTCATGGATGTGCAGGCTCCAGCCCAGCTCAGCACGGAAGAACTCGGTGAGTTCGCGTCGGCCGCGCAGCACGTGCCGGTAACGCCCCGGATCGTTAGCCGCGGTGATGCGGCAACTCACCGTCAAATGCCGCGCTGCCTCGCTGAGGTCCGGGTCGAGGGGCCGCTGGGTCATGCCGCCCCCTCAACCCGCGCAGGTACGACACCGGTGTCGGCAGGGCTGACGCTCACCAGCAGGTCGGGTGCCCACAGCACACCCTCGGCGAACCGGACCGCCACGGTCGCGCCGGGGCGGATGGCACGAACGTGCACTACGACGCTGGCGCCCTCGGCTTGGGCCTCGCCGTAGCCGGTTACAGGGTCGGTGGTGTGTAGGGCGACCTCGATGGCGCTCAGGAGGATGGCCAGCGCCGGCGTCTCCAGGCCGGAGAAGTGGGTCATGCGGACCTCGCCTTCGCTGAGCAGCAGCGCTGTGAAACGGCGTCGGGCGGCGGACTCGGCGGCCGCGCGCTGCAGCGCCGCGGTCCGGGCCTCGCCGGCGTCGGGGACTTTGCGGGGCCGGCCACCGGCCGGACCGCTGCGTTCGTGTTCGCGCAGCACCACATCGACTTGGTGGCGGCTAGTGCCCGCCTCGGCGGCGGTGGCGAAGGCGACCTCCTCCTCGGCGGTGGCGACCGCAGCGTGTGCCGAGGGCCACCGACCGAACGCTGCCGCGTACACCCGCCGCGCCTGCGCGTCGTCGGGCTGTGCATGCAGGCTGTAGGCCAGTTCCCGGAAGTCGGCGGCCAGGTCCGAGCCTCGGCGCAAGGCCGTGTAGCGGCGGTCGATCGCGACTAGCAGTGTGTGGACCGCTCCTGCGGCGGACGAGATCAGTCTTTGCACTGACCCGTCCCGGCCGAACCACGCCTGCAGGTCCGTCAGGCGGCGCGCTCGCTCGTCGATCCAGTGTTGCTGTTCGCTAGGGTCGATCAGACCGGCATGCATCGCCGCCGCCTCCACCAGAAGCCTCGGCCCTGCGGCGTCGAACTCGGCGAGGGTCAGCTCCACTCTGCGTAGCGCGCGCTCGGACTCGCGCGGGAACTGGCGCAACGCCTCGACGACCCGGTCGCGGTTCTCACCGAAGATCAGGTCGTCGGTTACATCGGACTGCACCATCTGCGCCAAGGCTGCGTAGAAGTCAGCCGTGACGCGTTGCATCTCCTCCAGGCGGGTACGCACGTCGTCGAGGTCGGTCGGCAGCAGCCCTGGATCCTGCACCGCGTGTTCGAGCAACGCGCGCAGCGTACGGTCGACGCCATCCAGTAGCCGGGTCGGTAGCTGCAACGCCCGCCGCGAGTCAATGACGGCCGAGCGCACGGCACCGACCACGGCCCGGCCCACCTTGGTCAACGCCCAAGCCTCTTGGCGGCGCATCACCGCGTCCAGGCCCGAATTCAGCGCGGCATAGTCGCGAAAAGGCTCAACCAGATACGCACTGGTCAGGTAGTCGAGGACGTCGCGCAGCTCACGATCGGTGATCATGTCGAGAAATCCGACTTCGCGCATCTGCGCGTCGATGTCGCTCAGCGCCGACATCGGCGCACGGGTGGCGAGTTCCTCCAAGGAGGCGAGCACCGCTATGTTGCGTTCACGCGCAAGATCATCTGGTTGACCAAAGCACCGCCACACGATGGGGTCGATGTCCTGCCACCACAGTCGCGGTGGGTTCGCCATGGCTCCCCTCTCCATCGGGCGCAACCTACCGCGTCATCATCACAGCACTATTTGACACTTTCCGAACGCCTGTGACCACCAGACGGCCGCAAATCTAGAACCAGTTGAGCGGAGAAACGCACCGGCATGAAGGAGCTTCGCTGCGGCGCAAGCACTGGTGCCCAGTTCAGACGGAGTCGGGAAGGCGCGGCCGACCACCGCGCCGACCCCTGCGCTGGCTGACCAGTGTCGGCAAGCCGACAGCCCGCCCCTGCGCTATTGGGGAACTTGCACCGACGAACGGTGATCGAAGGTCCCTCCTCTGCCACACCCGCCCGGCATCCAGGTGCCGCGGCACGTCGATCGCGCGGAGACGACGCCTCCGGCATGGGCTGCCTTTCCTGCCGGTCGGCCGGTGGCGGCAAGATTGTGCTCAGGTGGTTCGGCGGGCGGCGACGATGAGGAAGTTCGGTAGGTGGACGTAGGCGTCGATTGCCGTCGGGGCCTCGATGGCGGCGTCGGGGTCGAGTCCGGGTTCTGCTAGTTCGGTGAGCTGGCAGCCGAGGCTGGTGACCTGGTTGAGGTAGGTGGAGAGGGTGCGGTGGAAGTCGACGCCGCTGGGGCCGGGGATCTCGTACTCGGTGAGGTAGCGGTGGGTGCGGTACCCGCCATGCTCGCGCCAGGTGGGCCACAGCTGTTCGTAGCAGGGGTGGTTGACGGTGAATAGGAACAGTCCGCCCGGCTTGAGCGCGTGTACGCAGGCGCGCATCGCGCCGGTCCAGGTCGGGATTGCGGGTAGGACCATGCTGGCGATCACGGCGTTGAACGGCCCGCCGAGGTCCGGCAGGTCGCACAGGTCGGCTTGGACGTACTGGATGCCTCGCGGTGCGATGGTTTCCTGCTCCACGGCGAAGTCGAACAGCAACTGGCCGGGCTCGACGCCGACGACGGTGGCGTCCCGTCCGGCGAGGATCCGGCTGAGGTAGCCGTTGCCGCAGCTGGCGTCGAGCACCCGCTGCCGGGTCAGGTCGCCGAGCATGCGGAGCAGGACCGGGTTGACCAGGTGACGCTTGGCGAAGTCGCCGTCGAGTGCTGTCTGCTCCAACATTTGCGGGGCATCGCTCCCCAACCTCGGATGGCCATGTTGTTGGTCCACTCGGTCACGATCTACAGCTCCGATCCTCGTGGCGATGGTGCGTACGATCGGCGGCATGAGAGTCTGTTGATCTTAAATGCGCGAATGGCCTCGCGTTGATCATCAATGTCGTCTCCCCAACGGCTCACTTCAGAGTGCTTATTGATTTATGGGATCGGTGGCGGGCCGTCTAACTTGTTGCGGCGCCGTGCGCGTGCTGATGGACCGGTGTTTGTACGATCGGTGCCACGCCGGGGGCGAGGAGGTGTGGATGGCGGCCGTCGAAGCATCGGGCAAAGATTTCTTTGTCAGCTATGCGAGTGTGAATCGCGCGTGGGCTGAGTGGATTGCGGCCCAGGTGGAACAGGCCGGGTATTCGACGGTGCTGCAGGCGTGGGATTTCCGTCCCGGGGTGGATTTCGCTCACGAGATGCAGCGGGCCATGGTGTCGGCGAGGCGGACGATCGCGGTGTTGTCTCCGGCGTATCTGGTTTCGGAGTTTGGTGAGGCGGAGTGGCGGGCGGCGTTCGTGCGGGATCCGACCGGCGAGCGTGGGCTGCTGCTTCCGGTGCGGGTGCAACTGTGCAAGCCTCTGGGCCTGCTCGCCAGCCGCGTCTACGTCGATCTCGTCGATGTGGACGCGGTAGGTGCGCGTAAGCGGCTGCTGGCGGCCGTCGACCGAAACCGGGTTCGGCCCACGAGTGCGGTGTTTCCCGGCGGGCTCGGATCGGCAGGTGGGCAGGCCGAAACGGTAGGGGCGTGGCCACGGTTTCCGGGGGCGGGGCCGGCGGTGTGTAACCTGCCGGCGCGAAACCGGAACTTTACCGGCCGTGACGAGGTGGTGCGGCGGGTTTACGACGACCTGCGGGCCGGCGCGGCGACGGCGGTGGTGTCCACCGGTGCGGTGCACGGCCTGGGTGGGGTGGGCAAGAGCGCGGTAGGGGTGGAGTTCGGGTACCGGTTCGCCAGTGACTACGACGTGATCTGGTGGATCGCGGCTGAACAGCCCGCTGCGGTGGTGGCGCAGCTGGCGGCGCTCGGGCGGGAGTTGGGGCTCGCGGAGCCGCTTGATGTGCGGGATGCGGTGGGTGTCGTGTTCGCTGAGCTGCGGCGGCGGGATCGGTGGCTGCTGGTCTATGACAACGCTGAGCATCCGCGGCAGTTGGACGGGTTGCTGCCGGCCGGCGGAGGTGGGCATGTGCTACTGACGTCCCGGTGGCCGGCCTGGGCGGGCGTGGCCTCGTCGGTGCCGTTGGGGGTGTGGTCGCGGGTGGAGTCGGTGCGGTTCCTGCGTACGCGGACCCGCCAGACCGGTGAGGCGCTGCTGGATGAGCTGGCGGAGTTGGTGGGTGATCTGCCGCTGGCGTTGGAGGAGGCCGGCGCCTACCTGGAGGAGACGGGTGAGGACCTCGCGGTCTACCTTGAGCTGCTGCGGGGACGGGAGCGGGAGTTGTTCGGCCTCACCGATCCGCGGCACGACGCGGTGGCGGATCGGAATCGGCAGCGGGTGGCGACGGTGTGGACGCTGTCGCTGGACCGGGTGCATGTAGAGGCGCCGGTGGCGGAGGAGCTGCTGAACCTGCTGGCGTTTCTGGCTCCGCAGGTGCCGCGTGATCTCCCGACCACGCAGCCTGGGCAGCTGCCGCCAGCGCTGGGCGAGGCGGTGGCGGATCGGCTGGTCTACAACCGTGCCTTGTCGGCGGTCGGTCGGTATGCGCTGGCCAGCCTCACCCCGGACGAGGTGGGAATGCATCGGCTAGTGCAGGTGGTGGTGCGGGCGCGGCTCGACCACACCGAAATGGCCTTCTGGGCGACAACTGCGGTCAAGTTGATACGTACCGTGTTCCCGGACGACAGCGGGGAGGTCAGCACATGGCCGGAGTGTCAGCGACTGCTGCCGCACCTGCTCGCGGTCACCCACCACGCCCAGCGCCTGAACATCTGCGGCGAGCAGACAGGATGGCTGCTCGATCGGGCCTCGACCTACCTGCGGCAGCGGGGACAGTACCGGCAGGCCGAACCCCTCGCCCGGCGGGCGGTCACCGTGACCGAGACAGCGCTGGGCCCCGACCACCCCGACCTCGGCACCCGGCGCAGCAACCTCGGTCTGGTGTTGCGGGATCTGGGTCAGTTGGACGCCGCTCGTGCCCAGTTCGAGCAGGCCCTGCACATCAGCAAGACGGCGCTCGGCCCCGACCATCCCACCATCGGCAGGTTGCGCAGCAATCTCGGCAGCGTGTTGCACGATCTGGGTCAGTTGGACGCCGCCCGCGACCAGTTCGAGCAGGCGTTACACATTAGCGAGACGACGCTCGGCCCCGACCACCCCGACATAGGCATCGTGTACGGCAACCTCAGCAGCGTGTTGCACGATCTGGGTCAGCTGGACGCCGCCCGCGACCAGTTCGAGCACGCCCTACGCATCAGCGAGACCCCGCTCGGCCCCGACCACCCCACCATCGGCAGGTGGCGTAACAACCTCGGCAACATGTTGCGGGATCTGGGCCGGTTGGACGCCGCTCGTGCCCAGTTCGAGCGCGCGCTACGCACTAGCGAGACGGCGCTTGGCCCCGACCACCCCGACACAGGCACCTGGCGCCGTGGCCTCGGCAGCGTGCTGCAAGCTCTGGGCCAGTTGGACGCCGCTCGTAACCAGTTCGAGCACGCGCTACGCATCAGCGAGACGGCGCTCGGCCCCGACCACCCGCGCACAAGGGCACTCCGCGACAACCTTGCACATCTGGATCGTACGGAGTGATGCGGGTTACGCAACGTCACCTGTCGGGCCTGTCGGTCGGGTCCCGCAGTCGTCAAGGCAGCCGATCATCGGGAGGCCGCCTCTGCCC
>NZ_BONX01000076.1 GCF_016862935.1 Plantactinospora mayteni | reverse complement strand
TCTTAGTTTGCAGGGCCACCCCGGTCGGGGTGGCCCTGCACTGCGTGTTTCGGCGATCTCGCCATGAGGAAGGATGTACCCGTGAGTTCAGGAGCGCACGGCGGAGACCGCCCGCGCCGTCGAGACGACCGTCCGGACCGCCGGGGCGGTCGAGACGCCTCCACGCGTCGAGACGGGCGTCCGCCCTATCGCGGGGACCGCGATTCGTCCGGTACCTCCGGTGACCGGGGCGGCTATCCGAGTGGGAGTCGTCGCACCGATGGCCGTGACGGCGACCGTCGCGACCGCCCAGCTCCCCGTGAGGGCGAGCGTCGAGACCGTCCGGCCCCTCGGGACGGCGGCGGCTACCGGGACGGCCGTGCCGGTGGCTACCGGCCCGGTGGTGACGACCGACGCGGTGGCGGGTTCCGCGACGGCCAGCGTGGCGGTGGGTACCGGGGCGACCGGGATACCCGGGGTGACCGCGACTTCCGCGGCGACCGCCCGAGCGGTGGCGGGCGGTTCGGTGACGACGATCGGCGGTCCGGCGGCTACCGGGCATCCCGTGGCGGCGACACCGGGGGCGGCGGATACCGCGATTCCGGGCGACGCGACGGCGACGCGGGCTTCCGGTCCGGTGGCGGTTACCGGCGTGGTGGTGACGACCGGCAGGGCGGCTACCGCAGCGGCGGCGGGCGGCGGGACGATGACTTCGGCCCGGGCCGCTCGGAGGGGCGCCAGGGTTACGGCTCGGCTGGTACGGGTCCGCGTGGCGGTGACCGGGACGGTGGCTACCGCGAGGGCGGCTACCAGTCCGGACGACGGGACGACGTCGGCCGAGGTGACCGTGGCCCCCGTACCGACCACAGCCGGGGCGGTGACTTCCGGGGCGACCGGCGGGGCGACCGTGACTCGCGCGGTGGCGGCTACCGGGACGACGACCGGCGGAGCGACGACCGGCGTACCGGTGGCTTCCGGGGCGACTCCGGTGGTGACGACCGGCGTGGCGGCGGCTACCAGGGTCGGAGCGGAGGTTCCGGCAGTGACGACCGGCGCGGTGGTTTCCGGGGCGAGAGCGGTGGTTTCCGCGGCGGCTCCCGGCCCGGCTTCGGCGACGACCGGCGCGGTGGTCGCGACTCGCGTGCCGGCGGCTACCGCGACGACACGCGGCGGGGCGACGACCGGCGGGACGGCGGTTACCGGGGCGACAGCGGCTACCGGGGTCGTTCGGGCCCGGGTTCCGGCGGCGACGCCGGGCGCGGCGGCGGCTACCGTGGCGGACCGTCGGGCAGCGGTGACCAGCGCGGCGCGGGGCGGGACACCGACCGGCGCTCCGGCGGCGACGCGGATCGCCGTGGGTTCGACGGTCGAGGCCGGGAAGGCTTCCGCAG
>NZ_BONX01000075.1 GCF_016862935.1 Plantactinospora mayteni | reverse complement strand
GACGGCGACCGTGGTGGCTTCCGCAGGCCGGACCGGGACGGCCGGAGCGGCTCCCGCGAGGGCTTCCGGTCGGGCGGCGACCGCGCCGACCGTGGCCGCGCCGACGAGGGCCGGCGGGAATGGAAGCCCCGGCAGGGAACCGGCCAGTCGGGCCGGGACGGTGCCGGGGCGGGAGCGGGCGGCTACACCCGCTCTGAGGGTACGGACCGACGTGACCGGGGTGACCGTTCCGGCAGGCCGAGCGACAACACCCGGGAACCCGCTGGTCCCGCCCTGCCGGAGGAGATCGTCGCCACGGACCTCGACAGTGCGGTCCGGGCCGAACTGCTCTCCCTGGCCAAGCCGGTCGCGGAGACGGTCGCGCGGCATCTCGTCGCGACCGGTGCGCTGATCGACGACGATCCGAACCTGGCTCTGGAGCACGCGCTCGCCGCCCGGCGCCTGGCGGCCCGGATCGCGGCCGTGCGTGAGGCGGTCGGGCTGGCGGCGTACCGGGCGGGTGAGTGGCAGACGGCGATCGCCGAGCTGCGGACGTACCACCGGATGAGCGGGCGGCAGACCCACCTGGCGGTACTCGCCGACTGTGAGCGGGCGCTCGGGCGTCCGGAGCGGGCGATCGACCTCTACCGGGGCGCCGACCGCGAGTCGTTGGACCAGTCCGGGGCGGTGGAGTTGTTGATCGTGGCGGCCGGGGCCCGTGCCGACATGGGTCAGGGCGACGCGGCGGTGGCGATGCTCCAGGTACGCGAACTGACCGCCACCCCGGCCGAGCCGTGGACGGCCCGGCTGCGTTACGCGTACGCGGACGCGCTGCTCGGGGTGGAGCGGCGGGAAGAGGCACGGGAGTGGTTCGCCCGGGCGGCCGAGGTGGACGAGTTCGGTGAGACCGACGCCGCCGAGCGGCTGTTGGAACTCGACGGTGTCGTCCTCGAAGGCGACGAGGACGAAGACGAGGACGACGACGTCACCGACGACGGCGAATCCGACCGGGTGGCCGACGCCGACGCCGACGCCGACGCCGAGGCCGAGGACTCGGACGACGCATCTGCTCGGCGGGATCGCGATCCGGAGGACGACGACGAGGACCGGGACGACGAGGACGAGGACGACGACGAGGACCGGGACGACGAGGACGACGACACGTACGACGGCGACGACGAGGACGACGAGGATGCTCGGCCGGACGACGTGAAGGTTGAGGCGGACGTGGACGCCAAGGCCGGGGCCGTTGAGGTGGCCGGTCCCGAGGACGAGCGGGCTGCGGTGGAGACTGCTGCGGCGGAGTCTCGTACGGCGGAGGCTGCTGTGGGCGAGGCGGACCTGGGTACCCGTCCGGTGCATAGCGCGGAATCGTGAGCGACTCCTCGGCGGGCGGCCGGTTGGTCGACGCGTACGACCTGGTGATCTTCGATCTGGACGGCGTGGTCTATCTCGTCGACCGGCCGATCGAGACGGCGGTCGCGGCGGTCGGCCGGCTGCACGCCGAGGGCAAGCCGTTGGCGTACGCGACGAACAACGCCTCCCGGCGCGCGGACGAGGTTGCCGCGCTGCTCACCGGGATGGGACTCGCCGTGCGGCCGGAGGAGGTACTCACCTCGGCGGCTGCCGCGGCGGAGCTGCTGGCCCACCGGTTTCCGCCGGACTCCCCGGTGCTGGTGGTGGGTGCGGAGGCGCTCCGGACCGAGATTCGTGACGTCGGGCTGCTCCCCGTCTCCCGGCTGGAGGACGCGCCGGTGGCGGTGGTGCAGGGCTACGGACCGGAGGTCGGCTGGGCGGATCTCGCCGAGGCGGCCCTCGCGGTACGGGCCGGTGCCGACTGGTTCGTCACCAACACCGACCGGACGCTGCCGACCGCCCGTGGTCCGGTACCCGGGAACGGCTCGCTCGTCGCGGCGGTGCGTACCGCGCTGGCCCGCGACCCCGACGTGGTGGTCGGCAAGCCGGAGCCGGCCCTGTTCACCGCCGCCGCCCGGCGGTTCGGCGCGGCCCGCCCGCTCGCGGTCGGCGACCGGCTGGACACCGACATCGAGGGCGCGGTCCGGGCGGGAATGGGAAGTCTGCTGGTACTCACCGGGGTCTCGGCGCCGGTCGACCTGCTGCACGCGCCGCCGTCGGCCCGACCGGACTTCGTGGCGAGCGACCTGGGCGGACTCTTCGACCCGGCCCGGGTCGCCCGGTTGACCACCGACCCCGCCGACGCCATCGGCGCCGGCTGGCAGGTGGTCGACGGCGGCCCGACGGTGCTCACCGGGGAGGGGTCGAGCCTGGCCGCGCTGGCCACGCTCTGTGCGGCCAGTTGGTCCGGAGTGCCGGTCGACGGCGTCGAGCCGGGCTCCGAGGCGGCCCGGAAGGCCCTCGGGGAACTCGACCTGCTGCGCTGACCCGCCACCGCCGGCAGGCCACACTGCCGGGCCGGCCGCAGACACCGGGCCGGCGGCACCCACCGGGTCGGTACGGACCGGAGCGGCCGGTACGCCTCGTGGGTGAGGGTGACCGCCCGGCGCGGTCAGAGCGGGTGAGGGTGACCGCCCGGCGCGGTCAGAGCATCTTGCGGAGCTTGAGCAGGTCGAACGGGTTGGCGTTGATCGACATCTGCCGGGAGGCGAGCGCCTTCGGCACGTCCAGTTCGCCCCGGACGAGACTGATCAGGTCGTCACTGGTGGTGCTCAGCGCGATCTTCGCCTTGGGATCGTCCCCGTCGGCCAGCTCGACCAGGCGCCCGCCGGTCAGCCGGCCGTGGAACGCCGTGCCCAGGTCGGTGATCCGGCACGCCAGGGTCCGCTCGAGATCGACCTGCTTGCGTACCTTGTCGGCGTTGGCATCCATCCGGGCCGCCAAATCGTGCAACGCCTGCCGACACTCGTCCACGGTCGCCATCGTCGTGCCCCCTCGCATCACGCCACGCCCGTCCCCCGGGCACCGTACCGCACTGGGCGGGCCGGGACGCCCGGTAGCGTGACAACCTGAACTGTCGGCACCCGCGAAAGGACCGGGGTATGCAGGATGCGTGGCGGGCCTACCTTGAGCTGGCCCTCGGGCTGACGGAGGCGTCGAAGAAGCGCGCCCAGACCGCCGCCAGGAAGCTGGTCGGCTCCAGCGGTGCCACGGCCGCCCAACTGCAAACCATGGCCGAGGAGCTGGTCTCCACCGGGATGGCCAACCGGGAGGCGCTGATCCGGATCATCCGGGTCGAGATCGACCGCACCCTCGCCGCGCTCGGGCTGGCCAGCGCGGACGAGGTCACGGCGCTGGCCGACCGGGTGGCCCGGTTGGAACGGGAGCTGTCCGCGGCCCGGGCGGGTGCGCCGGCTGGCCCCGCCGGTATGGCGACCGCGGCGGCGGCGGGCGGCGGCGTACGACCGCCGGACGCGGGTGTGCCGGCCGGAACCGGCGACCTGGCCAAGAAGGCACTGGCCAAGAAGACGGTCGGGAAGAAGGCGGTGGCGAAGAAGGCTGTGGCCGAGAAGGCGGTCGGGAAGAAGGCGGTGGCGAAGAAGGCCGCCGCGCCCGAGGCGGTCGCCAAGCAGGTGGTGGCGAAGAAGACAGTGGCGAAGAAGGTTGTCGCAAAGAAGGCCGGCGCCGGCAAGGCGGTGGCCAGCAAGAAGTCGGCCCCGGGCAAGGCCGTGGCCAAGCGTGCGGCGGCATCGGGCGGCGGTGCGGCATGATCTCCGCCGGAGACCGGACCCGGCGGGGGACCGGACGGAGCGGAGGGGCGGCATGAGTCAGGTACCCGTACCGGGGCCGTTCCGGCCGGCTCCACCCGGCTCAGCGGCGGCACGGCCGGTTCCCGGTCCGGGGTCGGCCGCTGGGCGGAGCGATCCGGTCGGCAACCCGACCGGCCCGGACGGGGGCGGTTCCGGCCACCCCGCCGTGGACGCGGTGCTACAGGCGATGGCGAACGCCGCGAACCTGCCGCCGGCCGACCAGATCGCCCAGTACGAGGCCGCGCACCAGACCCTGCGGGAAACCCTCGCCACGATCGACCAGGCGTGAGCCCAGTCCCCTCGGAGAACTCTCGATGGCACGTCGTACCCGGCTCGACGCCGAACTCGTCCGCCGTGGGCTGGCCCGGTCCCGGGAACAGGCAGCGGCCCTGGTCGAGGCCGGGCGGGTGCAGGTCCGCGGGGTACGGGCCCACAAGGTGGCCGCGATGGTGGACCCGGCGGACCCGGTCCGGGTACTCGGCGAGGACCCGAGCACCGAGTACGTCTCCCGGGGCGGCCACAAACTGGCCGGCGCGCTGGCGGCGTTCGCCCCCGAGGGGCTGGACGTCACCGGCCGGCGCTGCCTGGACGCGGGGGCCTCGACCGGCGGTTTCACCGACGTGCTGCTCCGGGCCGGTGCCGCCGAGGTGGTGGCGGTGGACGTCGGCTACGGCCAGTTGGCCTGGGCGATCCGGTCCGACGAGCGGGTCCGGGTATTCGAGCGCACGAATGTGCGTACCCTGACGCCCGACACCATCGGCGGCACCGTGACCCTCACCGTCGCGGACCTGTCGTTCATCTCGCTCCGCCTGGTGCTGCCGGCGCTGGCCGGCTGCACCGTCCCGGACGGCGACCTGCTGCTGATGGTCAAGCCGCAGTTCGAGGTCGGGAAGGAACGGGTGGGCAGCGGTGGGGTGGTACGTGATCCGCAATTGCGGGCCGAGGCGGTGCTCGCGGTGACCGACGCGGCTGCCGGGCTCGGGCTCGGCCTAGCCGGTGTGGTGGCGAGTCCGCTGCCGGGGCCGAGCGGCAATGTGGAGTTCTTCGTCTGGCTGCGTGCCGACGCGCCGCCGCCGGACGAGGCGCAGGTCGCAGCGGTGGTGACGGCCGGGCTGGCCGGCCCGGCGGTGGCGCGGGAGGGAGCCCGATGACCCGGACGGCCCTGCTGGTCACGCACACCGGACGGCGGCGGAGCACCGAGCACGCCCGTACGGTCGCGGCGGACCTGATCCAGGCCGGCTTCGAGGTCCGGGTGGTGGCCGAGGAGGCCGACGACCTGGACCTGCCCGGGGTGACCCCGGTGAGTCTGCTCGGCGCGGCCGAGGGCGCCGAGATCGTCTTCGCGCTCGGCGGCGACGGCACCTTCCTGCGCGCCGCCGACCTGGCCCGGCCGGCGAAGGCACCGCTGCTCGGCATCAACCTCGGCAAGGTCGGCTTCCTCGCCGAGGCCGAGATCGACGACCTGGACCAGGCGGTCCGGGACATCGTGGACCGGAACTACACAGTGGACGAGCGGCTCACCCTCGACGTCCGGGCCGAGTTCGAGGGCGGCCCGGTGATCGAGTCGTGGGCGCTGAACGAGGCGAGCGTGGAGAAGGGCGAGCGGGCCCAGATGCTCGAGCTGCTCGTCGACGTCGACGGCCGACCACTGTCCCGGTACGGCTGCGACGGTGTGGTCTGCGCGACGCCGACCGGCTCCACCGCGTACGCCTTCTCGGCCGGTGGACCGGTGGTCTGGCCGGAGGTGGAGGCGCTGCTGCTGGTGCCGATCAGCGCGCACGCGCTGTTCAGCCGGACGATCGTCACCGCGCCGACGGCGACCTTCACCATCACGGTGGACCCGTTCACCACCCTGGCGGTGCTCTGCTGCGACGGCCGCCGGGTCTACGACCTGCCGCCGGGGGCCAGGGTCACCGTGCAGCGGGGTGCGCTGCCGGTGCGGATCGTCCGGCTGCGGGCCCGGCACTTCACCGACCGGCTGGTGGCCAAGTTCGGCCTGCCGGTGCATGGCTGGCGCGGCAACCGCCGCTGACCGCGTCGGGTGGCGGCGCCGCCACACATCGCTCGGGGACGCGTGCCGGATACCGATCGGGACGCGTGCCGGGTGGTCAAGTGTCGGGGACCGCTACTACTGTCGGTGGCTGTGCTGGAAGAGCTGCGCATCACCGGACTGGGCGTCATCGAGGACACCACACTGCCGCTGACCCGCGGTATGAACGTCATCACGGGCGAGACCGGCGCCGGAAAGACAATGGTGGTGACCGGTCTCGGCCTGCTCTTCGGCGGGCGGGCCGACGCCGGCCGGGTGCGCGCCGATCCGGGGCGGGCCGTGGTGGAGGGGCGGCTGCGGCTGGCCGGCAATGCCGCGACGGCGGTGCACGCCCGGGTGGTGGACGCGGGCGGTGAGCCGGACGACGACGGGTCGGTGCTGCTCAGCCGTACGGTCACCGTGGAGGGGCGGTCGCGGGCGCACGTGGCGGGCCGCAGCATGCCGGTGTCGATGCTGTCCGAGGTGGGCGAGCAGGTGTTGGCCGTACACGGCCAGTCGGACCAGCTCCGGCTGCTCCGGCCGGCCGAGCAGCGGGCCTCGCTGGACCGGTTCGGTGGGCCGGAGCACGAGAAGCTGCTGGAGAGCCTGCGCGAGTCGTATGCGCGGTGGCGGCGGGTCTCCGACAACCTGGCCGACCGGCGGCGCAACGCGCGGGAGCGCAACCAGGAGGCGGACCTGCTGCGGTTGGGCCTGGACGAGATCACCCGGGTCGACCCGCAACCGGGCGAGGACGAGGAACTCAAGGCCGAGGCGCAGCGGCTGGAGCACGCCGAGGGGCTGCGTACGGCCGCGCAGACGGCCCAGCACTGCGTGGCGGGTGCCGCCGAGCCGACCGACGAGATGGCCGACGTGACCACCCTGCTCGGGCACGCCCGTCGGACGCTGGAGGCACAGGCCGGGGTGGACCGGACCCTCGGCGACCTCTCGGTACGGATGGAGGAGGTCGCCACGCTGGTCGGGGACATCGCCGCCGAGCTGTCCGGCTACCTCGCCGCGCTGGACGCCGATCCGGCCCGGTTGCAGGTCATCTACGAGCGCCGGGCGGCGCTGCGCGGCCTGACCCGCAAGTACGCCGACGACGTCGACGGGGTGATCGCCTGGGCGGACCGGGCCCGGGCCCGGCTGTCCGAGCTGGACACCTCCGACGAACTCCTCGACGAGCTGGACAAGGAGCGGCAGCGGCTGGCCGGCGAGGTGGCCGAGTTGGCGGGCCGGCTCTCGGCGGCCCGTCGCGAGGCGGCGATCCGGTTCGCCGAGCAGGTGACGGTGGAGCTGGCCGGGCTGGCGATGCCGCACGCCCGGATCGAGGTGGCGGTGCTGCCCCGGCCGGCGGGCAAGGCCGAGCCGACGCTCACCGTGGACGGGGCCGAGGTCGGGGTCGGTCCGGACGGGGCGGACGAGATCGAGCTGCGGCTGATGGCCCATCCGGGCGCCCCGTCGCTGCCGTTGCAGCGGGGTGCCTCCGGCGGTGAGTTGTCCCGGGTGATGCTCGCCATCGAGGTGGTGTTCGCCGGCTCCGGTGGTCCGCCCACGCTGGTCTTCGACGAGGTCGACGCCGGGGTCGGCGGGCAGGCGGCGGTGGAGATCGGCCGCCGGTTGGCCCGGTTGGCCCGCAGCCACCAGGTACTGGTGGTGACGCACCTGCCGCAGGTGGCCGCGTTCGCCGACCGGCATCTGGTGGTGGCCAAGGACACCGGCGGCGCGGTGACGACCAGTGGGGTACGGGTGGTGGAGGACACCGACCGGGCCCGGGAACTGGCCCGGATGCTCGCCGGTTTGCCGGACTCCGATCTGGGTATCGCCCATGCAGAGGAACTTCTGGCCGTGGCCGCCCGGGAACGACACTTCTGAGGCTGCGGCACCGCGCGTGCAGCGGAGTGTGACCCTGGGGAGCACGATCCGTGGTACCGAAATGAATGGTGTGACGCCGACCACACCCGGCCGGGCATGAATGTGGTTCCCTTGGGGTGGCGGCCCTGCTCAGGCATGTCGCGACAGAAAGCTCTGCCTCACATGCCAGGATGGTTGGGATGCGTTTACCCACGTTGCGCCGGGCCCGGAGCGCGGAACCGGGCAAAGTCGTCGGCACCGCGCGCCTTGACCGCCGGACGAAGCGCCTGGTCAGCCGGCTGCGGCCGGGTGACATCGCGGTGATCGACCATGTCGACCTGGACCGGGTGGCGGCCGATTCCCTGGTGGCGGTCGGCGTCGCCGCGGTGCTCAACGCCAAGCCGTCGGTCTCCGGCCGCTATCCGAACCTCGGCCCGGAGGTGCTGATCAAGGCGGGCATCCCCCTCCTCGACGACCTCGGCGAGAGCGTCTTCCAGCACATCCGGGAGGGCGACACCGTCCGGATCGACGGCAACACCGTGCTGGTCGGCGAGGAGCCGGTCGGGCACGGCAGCCGGCAGGACGCCGAGTCGGTGGCCAAGGCGATGTCCGACGCCCGGGAAGGGCTGTCGGTGCAGTTGGAGGCGTTCGCCGCCAACACCATGGAATACCTCAAGCAGGAGCGGGAGCTGCTGCTCGACGGTGTCGGTGTGCCGGACGTCGAGACCCCGATCCGGGGCCGGCACTGCCTGATCGTGGTCCGGGGCTACGACTACAAGGCCGACCTCGACGTGCTGCGCCCGTACATCCGGGAGTTCAAGCCGGTGTTGATCGGCGTGGACGGCGGCGCGGACGCGCTGGTGGAGGCGGGTTACACGCCCGATCTGATCATCGGTGACATGGACTCGGTCACCGACGACGTGTTGCGGTGCGGCGCCGAGGTGATCGTGCACGCCTATCCGGACGGGCGGGCGCCGGGACTGGCCCGGGTGAACGGGCTCGGCGTGACCGCGCAGACCTTCCCGGCCGCGGCCACCAGCGAGGACCTGGCGATGCTGCTCGCCGACGGCAAGGGCGCCTCGCTGATCGTCGCGGTGGGCACCCACGCCACCCTGGTCGAGTTCCTGGACAAGGGTCGCGGTGGGATGGCCTCCACCTTCCTGACCCGGCTCAAGGTCGGCGGCAAGCTGGTCGACGCCAAGGGCGTGAGCCGGCTCTACCGGCAGAGCATCTCCGGGTCGTCGCTGTTGCTGCTGGTGCTCTCGGCGCTGGCCGCGATGGCGTCCGCGGTCGCCGTCTCCACCGTTGGAAAGGCTTACCTCGGGGTCGCCTCCGAGTGGTGGGACAATGTCGTATTCCAGCTTGGACAGCTCTTCTAGCCAGTGCTGGTGTCCTCCCGGCCCCGAATGATGATCAAGAGGCGCTTGTCGTGATCAATTTCCGGTACCACGTGGTCTCGTTGACCGCGGTGTTCCTCGCCCTGGCAATCGGTCTGGTCGTGGGTACCGCGGCGCTGAACGGTCCGGTCGCCGACTCGCTCAAGGACCAGGTCAGCGCGCTGGGCAAGAAGAACGAGCAGCTCCGCGAGTCGGTGAACAACCTGGAGACCGAGGTCCAGCGCGAGGAGGACTTCGTCAGGGAGGCGGCGCCGCACATGCTCAAGGGCACCCTCGCCGGGCGGCGCGTGCTGCTCGTCGTGCTGCCGAGCGGGCAGGACCAGGTCGACGGGGTCGTCGACATGCTTCGGCTGGGCGGCGCCTCGGTCACCGGGCGGATCGACGTACAGGAGAAGTTCCTCGATCCGGACAGCAGCGTCCTGCTGCTGGGTGTCGCGGCCAAGGCGGTCAGACCCACCGTCCCGGACGTCGGGCTGCCCAGCGGCGAGGGTGTGGAGAAGTCCAGCGCCCTGCTGGCCAGCGCGCTGCTGGACCGCCCGGAGGGCGGCTCGCCGGTGACCGACGCCGACCGGCGCTCGGTGCTGGACGACTACAGCGAAGAGGGCTACCTCAACGTGCCCAACAAGATCACCGGTTCCGCCGAGGCGGTGGTGGTGATCAGCGGCCAGCCGTACGTCGACCGGGACGCGACCCGCAAGGACCGGTCCGTGGTCCAGCTCGCCGAGCAGTTCGACAAGGCCGGGGCGATCGTGGTCGCCGGCAACGGCAGCAGCGGCGGCAACCTGGTCGCCGAGGTACGCCGGGATCCGGCGCTGTCCAAGACGATCTCCACCGTCGACAACACCAACACCGTGCAGGGGCAGCTCGTCACCGCGCTGGCGCTGGTCCGGCAGATCACCGAGAAGCGGGCCGGCGCGTACGGCGTCGGCGCGGGTGCCGGATCGCTGCTGCCGGAAATGCCCGAGTGACCGCCCGGCGAAGGGGCGCCCGGGCCCGGGCGCTCGGCGTCGGCATGCTCTTCGCCGGTGCCGCCCTGCGGGGTGTGCTCGCCGGCCCGTGGGCCGGCGGGCTGCGCCGGACCAACTTCCGGGGCCGCACCGTCACCCTGGCCGCCGGCCCCGCGCTCGCCGTCGGCGCGGCCGTCGGTGCCGCCGCGGGCGCGCCGAGCCGGCCGGCCGGCGCCGCCGCCCTGGTCGCCGGCCTCTCCTGCGGAGCCGTCGGGCTCTACGACGACGTGGTCGGGGCCCGGCCGGAGCAGAAGACCGCAAAGGGCTTCGCCGGGCACCTCGCCGCGCTCCGCCAGGGGCGGGTGACCAGCGGCGTCGTCAAGATCGCCGGGGTGGGTGCGGCCGGGCTGGCCGCCGCCGCCCTGCTCGCCGCCGACCCGACGGTCCGGTCCCATCCGGGCCGCCGCCGCGCCGGACGCCCCGCCGGGATGGTCGACCTGCTGCTCGGCGCGGGCGTCGTCGCCGGTACCGCGAACCTGGTCAACCTGCTCGACCTGCGGCCGGGGCGGGCGCTCAAGTCCGGCGTGCTGCTCGGCGCGCCGCTGCTGCCCGGCCCGACCGGTGGGCTCGCCGCCGGCCCGGTCGGCGCCGCCGCCGCGCTGCTCCCGGCCGACCTCGACGAACGCGTCATGCTCGGCGACAGCGGGGCGAACGCCCTCGGCGCACTGCTCGGCGTCGCGCTGGCCGCCCGTACCGGGCCGGTGGGGCGGGCCGGGGCGCTCGCCGTGATCGCCGCGCTCACCGCCGCCAGCGAGAAGGTCAGCTTCACCCAGGTGATCCAGAACACTCCGGGGTTGCGCGAACTGGACGCCCTGGGCCGGCGACACTCCTGAGGTGGGCAGACCGGCACCCCTGGTCGGCGCCGGGCGGCTGGCCGGCGCCGCCGCGCTGATCGCCGTACTCACCGTGGCCAGTCGACTGGCCGGGTTCGGGCGTACCGGGGTCTTCACCTGGCTGATGGGCGACCGCAGCGACCTCGGCGGCATGTACGTGGTGGCGAACAGCGTCCCGAACATCGTCTTCGAGATCGTCGCCGGTGGGGCGCTGGCGAGTCTGGTCGTACCGCTGCTGGCCGGCGCGGTGGCGGCCGGTGACCGGGCGGCGGTGGCGGCCACCACCGGAGCGCTGCTGACCTGGACGGTGAGCCTGCTCGTGCCGCTCGCGGTCGCGGTGGCGCTGCTCGCCGAACCGATCGTCGGACTGATCTCGGAGCACCGGAGCACCGCCGAGATCGAGGCCGGCGCGCGGATGCTCCGGGTCTTCGCCCCGCAACTGCCGCTGTACGGGATCGGCATCGTGCTGACCGGGGTGCTCCAGTCGTACCGGCGGTTCGCCTGGCCGGTGATCGCACCGCTGCTGTCCAGCGTGACCGTGATCGGGGTCTACCTGGCGTTCGCGGCCGTCGAGGGGGTGCACCCGACCATTGCCGAGGTCGGGCGGGGCGGCGAGCTGATCCTTTCCGCCGGTACCACCCTCGGGGTGGTGGTGCTCTCGCTGTCGCTGCTCGCCCCGGTCCGCCGGCTGCACCTGCGACCCCGACTCGGGTACGGCTTCGCCGCCGACGCCCGGGGCAAGATCGGCGGGCTCGCGCTGGCCGGCGCGGTGACGGTACTCGGCCAGCAGGTCGCCCTGGTGGTCAGCCTGCGCCAGCTCAGCGGTGGACCGACCGGTGCGGAGATCGTGTTCAACCTCGCCCAGACGGTGTACCTGCTGCCCTGGGCGGTACTCGCCGTCCCGCTCGCGGTCGCGGCGTATCCGCAGCTCGCCGCCGCGCACGCCACCGGGGACGAGCCGGGATACCGCAGCACGCTGGCTCCGACCGCCCGCCGGGTACTGCTGTTCAGTTGCCTCGGCACGGCGGCGCTGATCGGCACCGCCGAACCGGTGGCCCGGTTCTTCTGGCCGGACAGCGGGCCGACCCAGGTGGCCGCCGTCGCCGGGTTCGCACCGGGGCTGCTCGGCTACGGGCTCTTCGCGGTACTCACCCGGGCCCTGTACGCGCGCGGCGCCACCCGGCCGGCAGCCGGCGCCACCCTGGCCGGCTGGCTCGTCGTACCGGTCGCCGCGGTGGGGCTCTCCGCCGCCTTCCCGGCTGACTATCGGGTGTTCGCGGTCGGAGCGGCGAACTCGGTCGGCATGCTGGTGTTGGGAGTACTACTGGTCGTCGCCGTCCGGCGCAGCGCCGGGCCGGCCGCGTTGACCGGATTTACCAGGTCAGCGCTGATCGGGCTGCTCGCCGGAGCGGTCGCGGCGGTAGTCGGTGCGGCGTGCGCGCACTGGTTGCCCGGCTTCGGGGGTGGTACCCCGGCGCGAGTCGACGCACTCGTGCAGGGCATGCTGTCCGGAGTCGCCGTAGGCGCGGCTTTCGTCGCGGTCGCCTATCCGCTGGACCGGCACGACGTCCGGCCACTGCTGGCGATGCTGCGCGGACGGCTGCGCGGCGTGCTGGCGCTGGCCCACCGGGGCGGGCCCGCGGCGCGGCGGCGGGACGGGGCGGAGACGGATCGCGGGGACCGGCCGGACGCGGCCGACCCGGGCGAGGACGACGGGAAGGAGCGGGTGTCGCGGTGAGCGAGCTTGAGCCGGCTCGACCGGAGGACCGCGCCGAACCGGACGTGCCGGCACCGACGGCCACCGTCGGGCAGGCCGGCTCGGTCGTCCTGGTGCTCGCCTCCAGTACCGGCGGCGTCGGTCAACACGTCACCTCACTCGCCCGGGGGCTGGTCGGCACCGGAATGACGGTCACCGTCTGCGGTCCGGCCGCGACCCAGGAGCAGTTCGACTTCACCGCCGCCGGGGCCCGGTTCGTACCGGTGGAGATCCCGGCCAGCCCCACCCCGGCCGACGCGCGGGCGGTCACGGCGCTGCGCCGGGCCCTGGCCGAACCGGTCGGCGTGGTGCACGCGCACGGCCTGCGGGCCGGCCTGGTGGCGGTGCTCGCCCGGCCGGCCGCCCCGGTCGTGGTGACCTGGCACAACGCGGTGCTCGCCAGCGGGCTGCGCGGGCGGCTCTCCCGGCTGGCCGAGCGGATCGTCGCCCGGCGGGCCCGGGTCAGTCTCGGCGCCTCCGCCGACCTCGTCGAGCGGGCCGCCGCGCTCGGTGCCCGGGACGCCCGGCTCGCCCCGGTCGCCGCACCCACCCTGCCGGCGCCCCGGCGCAGCCGCTCGGCGGTCCGGGCCGAGTTCGGCGTCGCCCCGGCCCAGCCGCTGATCCTCTCCGTCGGCCGGCTGCACCCGCAGAAGCGGTACGACCTGCTGGTCGACGCCGCCGCCCGGTGGCGCGAACTGGATCCGCCGCCGGTGGTGGTGATCGCCGGCAGCGGCCCGAGCTATCTGCCGCTGGCCGCCCGGATCTCGGCAGCCCGGGCCCCGGTGACGCTGCTCGGGCACCGTACCGACGTGGCCGACCTGCTGGCCGGAGCCGACCTGGCCGTGGTGACCAGCGACTGGGAGGCGCGGCAGCTCTTCGCGCAGGAGGCGTTGCGGGCCGGCGTACCGCTGGTGGCTACCGCCGTCGGCGGGGTGCCGGAGCTGGTGGGCGAGGCGGCGGTACTGATCCCGCCCGACGACGTGGACGCGGTGGACGAGGCGGTCCGGGTACTGCTCGACGATCCCGCCCGCCGGGACGCCCTGGCCGAGCTGGCGACCGTACGGGCCGCGCAGTGGCCGACCGAGGCGGAGACCGTCGCCGCCGCCGCCGCGCTCTACGCCGAACTCGGCGCGGTCCGGCCCACCCCGCCGGCACGACCGGAGGATTCGACCGCGGATCCCGCCGATCCGGCGCCGGCCGGTTTCGGTGCGGCACCGCCGGAGGAGTCCGAGCGGACCGGTGGCGGCCGGCCGCCCTCCGCCGGGTGGGAGACCGGTTCGTCGGCGGGGCGCGGCTGATGCTGCGCCGGCTGGTCCCCGTGCTGTTGACCGCGGCGGTGGTGGCGCTCGGCGTCGCCGCGCTCGTCGTCCGGCCGGCCACCCGGTCGCCGGAGCAGACCGCCGACTACGTGCTGCTGGTCGGGGTACCGGGGCTGCGCTGGGACGACGTCGATCCGCAGAACACCCCGACGCTGTGGCAGATGGCCGAACGCGGTGCGATCGGCTCGCTGTCGGTGCGGTCGGCCCGGCAGCCGACCTGCCCGGTCGACGGCTGGCAGACCCTCGGCGCGGGCAACTTCGCCGCCTGGGACGGGACGGTCGTCACCGAGCAGTGCCCGGAACTGGACCTCACCGTCGAGCAGCCGGACGGGATCAGCGCCAACCTGCCCGACCAGCGGGCGACGGTCACCCACAACCAGGACAAGCTGCGCTGGGGCACCATGCCCGGTGCGCTGGCCGAATCGGTGCGGTGCACCGTCGCGGTCGGCCCGGGCGCCGCGGTCGCCGCCGCGAGGCCGTTCGGCCGGGTCGACCGGTACGCGGCGGAACTGCCGCCCGATCCGGCCGGGCTGCTCGACGACTGCGTACTCAGCATCATCGACCTCGGCACCGTCAGCGGCGACGACCCCGCCGTCCGGGCCGCCGCCGCCCGTCGGGCCGACGCCGTGCTGGCCCGGGTACTGGCGGCCCGGCCCGAACGGTCCCTGGTGATGGTGGCCGGCGTCGCCGACACCGACCAGTCGTCCCGGCTGCACGTCGCGGTGGCCGACGGCCCGGGCTGGGGACGCGGCTGGCTGACCTCGCGCAGCACCGGCCGGGACGGCTACCTGCAACTCGTCGACCTGGCACCCACGGCGCTGGCCGCGCTGGGCCGGCCGGCGCCCGAGCGACTCTTCATCGGCCGGCCGGCGGCGGTGGTCGAGGGCCGGCCGGCCGACCTGCCCACGGCGATCGCGGCACCGGCCGACGCCGACCGCGAGGCCCGGGCCCAGCAGCAGGTGGCCGAGTGGTTCTTCCTGCTGCTGGCCGGGCTCCAGTGCCTGCTCGCGGTGGCCGTACTGCCACTGCTGCGCCGGGCGCGGCGCGACGCCGGCCCCTTCGGACCCGCCCCGGTGCCCCGGCGGGTGGTCGCGACGGTCGAGGTACTGCTGATCGCCGCCGCCCTGGCGATCCCGGCCGCGCTCGTCGCGGACGTCGTCCCGTGGTGGCGGGGCGAGCACGCCGGGTTCTACTTCGGGCTGGTCACGGCGGTGGTGCTCGGCCTGGCCACCGCAGCGGTACGACTCGCCCGGGCGTACCAGCGCACCCTCTGGCCGCTGGGCAGCGTGGCCGCGCTGGCCGCGCTGGTCGTCGGCGCGGACGTGGTCACCGGGGCGCGTCTGCAACTCAACGGCGTCACCGGATACTCGGCCCTGGAGGGCGGCCGGTACGCCGGCGTCGGCATCGTCGGCCTCGGGGTCTTCATCGCCGGCAGCCTGCTCTCGGCGGCCTGGCTGGCCCAGCGGGTACGCCGCAGCTGGCGGCCGGCCGTGGTGGTGCTGGTCGGGGTGCTCGGGGTGATCGTGGTGGGCAGCCCCTACCTGGGCGCCGACGCGGTGGGCGCGGTCGCGCTGACCGCCGGGGTGAGCATCGCCGCCGCGATCAGCACCGGCGGCTGGCTCAGCCTCGGCCGGCTCGCCTGGGCCGCCATCGCCGGTCTGGCGGTGACCATCGGGTTCGTGGTGATGGACCTGCGGCAGCCGTTGGACCAGCGGGGCAGCCTCGGCCGGTTCCTCACCGCCGTCGGCGACGGCACCAGCGGGCTGACCGTGCACCGCTCCGGCGCGGCGAACCTGGCCGCCCTGGCCGGGAGCCCGCTGACCGTCCTCGCGCTGGTCGGTGCGGTGCTGGTGTGGTTCGCCCTGCTCCGTCCCTGGGGTGGGCTCAAGCGGCTGTTCGGGATCTATCCCGCCATGCGGGGCGGAATGGCCGGTATTCCGGTGGCCGCGGTGATCGCCGGCCTGCTCGGCGGGTCGGCCCTGAACGTCGCGGGTGCGGCGGCGGCGCTGACCGTGCCGATGGCCGCCCTGGCCGCGTTGCGGGTGCTCGACCACGCCACCGACCGGACCATGCCGGCCACCGGACCCTGCCTGGACGAGACGCCCGGCTCGGCCGCGCCGACCGCCGGCCCGGATCCGGTACCCGACCGCCCGGTCAGTCCGGATCCGGTACCCGACCGCCCGGTAAGTGAGGTGGAATCCGGGCCGGCGCAGCCGTCGGCCGAGGTACCGGCAGGCTGACCAGCAGCGCGTCGGTGGCGGAAACGGGTGCCCCCGGCAGGCCGGGTGGGGTTGGTGTTACCGTGGAATCCCGTGGATCACGTGGATCACCTGGCTGATCCGACACCGGTTCGCACGACCGCGACAGACGACCACGGGAGCAGGCCTTGGCCCCTTCAGTACGGACGACCAGGCACATATTCGTCACCGGTGGGGTTGCCTCCTCACTCGGCAAGGGCCTGACCGCCTCCAGCCTCGGAAACCTCCTCACGGCGCGGGGCCTTCGGGTCGTGATGCAGAAGCTCGACCCCTACCTGAACGTCGACCCCGGCACCATGAACCCGTTCCAGCACGGTGAGGTCTTCGTCACCGACGACGGCGCCGAGACCGACCTCGACGTCGGGCACTACGAGCGGTTCCTCGACCGCGCGCTCTCCGGCAAGGCGAACGTCACCACCGGCCAGATCTACTCGGAGGTGATCGCGAAGGAGCGCCGGGGCGAGTACCTCGGGGACACCGTGCAGGTGATCCCGCACATCACCAACGAGATCAAGGCCCGGATCCTGGCCATGGCCGACCCGGACGAGGACGGCCGTACCCCGGACGTGGTGATCACCGAGGTCGGTGGCACGGTCGGCGACATCGAGTCGCTGCCGTTCCTGGAGGCGATCCGGCAGGTCCGGCACGACCTCGGCCGGGACAACTGCTTCTACCTGCACGTGTCGCTGGTGCCGTACCTGGCGCCGTCGGGGGAGCTGAAGACGAAGCCGACCCAGCACTCGGTGGCCCAACTGCGCAACATCGGTATCCAGCCGGACGCCATCGTCTGCCGCTCCGACCGGGAGATCCCGGACAAGCTCAAGCACAAGCTGTCGCTCTACTGCGACGTCGACCGGGAGGCCGTGATCGCCGCCCCGGACGCGCCGAGCATCTACGACATCCCGAAGGTGCTGCACCGGGAGGGCCTGGACGCGTACGTGGTGCGCCGGCTCGGGCTGTCGTTCCGGGACGTCGCCTGGCAGAGCTGGGACGACCTGCTGGAGCGGGTGCACCACCCGCACCACACCGTCCGGGTCGCGCTGGTCGGCAAGTACGTCGACCTGCCCGACGCGTACCTGTCGGTGAGCGAGGCGATCCGGGCCGCCGGGTTCGGCCACCGGGCCCGGGTGGAGCTGCACTGGGTACCGAGCGACGAGTGTGTCACCGCCTCCGGTGCGGCAGCCGCGCTGGCCGGGGTCGACGGCATCGTCATCCCCGGCGGTTTCGGGGTACGCGGCATCGAGGGCAAGATCGGCGCCGCCCGGTACGCCCGGGAGAACGGCATCCCGATCCTCGGCCTCTGCCTCGGCCTCCAGTGCATGACCATCGAGGTGGCCCGGCACCTGGCCGGGCTGGACGGCGCCAACTCGCTGGAGTTCGACGAGAAGGCCGGGCACCCGGTGATCGCCACCATGGCCGACCAGGAGGACATCGTCGCCGGCCGGGGTGACCTGGGCGGCACCATGCGGCTGGGCGCCTACCCGGCGCGGCTGACCGAGGGCTCGCTGGTCGCGCAGGCGTACGGGAACACCGAGGTCAGCGAGCGGCACCGGCACCGGTACGAGGTGAACAACGCCTACCGGGACGCGCTGACCAAGGCGGGTCTGCACATCTCCGGTACCTCCCCGGACGGCCGGCTGGTCGAGTTCGTCGAACTGGACCGGTCGTTGCACCCGTTCTTCGTGGCGACCCAGGCACATCCGGAGTTGAAGAGCCGGCCGACCCGGCCGCACCCGCTCTTCGCCGCGTTCGTCGGCGCCGTGGTCAGGTACTCGGCCGCGGACCAGCTCCCGGTGGAGTTGGCGCCGGCGGCTCCGGCCGCGTCGGCCGTCACCGGTGTCTCCGGGCCGGGGGCCGCCGCTGCCACCCTGGCCGCCGAGCGGTCCGAGCTTGCGGACCTCGCCGAGGCGGAGGACGCCGCCGGACGCAACGGGCAGGCCCGGTCCCGCTCGGCGAAGGCACGCTCGTCGTCGTGACCGGCGGCCCGGTCGGGTCGGGTCCGGTCGGGTCGGGTCGCGTCCCGGTCGGGTCGGGTCCAGAGCGGTGCAGAGGGTGGCGGTGCGGGGGAGTGAGCGGTGGAGAGGGTGGCGGTGCGTGAAGCGTGGCGGTGGCGGGTGTGAACGGTGCAGAGGGTGGCGTGTGAGGGGTCGAGGGGCGGCGGTGCGGGCGTGAACGGTCGGGCCGACGGGCACGGCTACGAGGTACGCGAGCGGCGGGAACGGTTCCGGGGCAAGGTCTTCTCGGTGGTCACCGACCAGGTCGCGATGCCGGGCGGCCGGGTGGTGCCCCGGGACTACGTACGACACGTCGGGGCGGTCGGGGTGCTCGCCCTGGACGAGCGGGGGCGGGCGGTGCTGATCCGGCAGTACCGCCACCCGCTGGGCCGGGTGATCTGGGAGCTGCCCGCCGGGTTGACCGACGTCGCGGGGGAGGCGCTGCCGGCGGGCGCGCTGCGGGAACTGGCCGAGGAGGCGGATCTCGTCGCCGGCCGGCTCGACCTGCTGGTGGACGTGCACACCTCCCCGGGGTACTCGGACGAACTGGTCCGGATCTTCCTGGCCCGGGACCTCTCCGAGGTACCGCCGGAGCAGCGGCACGAGCGGCGTGACGAGGAGGCCGGGCTGGAGGTGATCCGGGTCGACCTGGACGAGGCGGTGTCGATGGTGCTGGCCGGCGAGATCACCAACGTGGCCTGTGTCGCCGGGGTGCTCGCGGCGGCCCGCTCCCGGGACCGGGGCTGGGCGGAACTCCGCCCCGCCGACTCGCCCCTGCCCTGACCACCGCCACCACCACCACCACCACCACCCGCAGGCCGATCCCGACGGGGTTCGCCGGTTCGCCGGAAACGCCGTGCCTGACATACCGTCAAGGTTGCCGGTTACCCGCTGTCACAATGCTGGCTGCCGGCGCCCCGCCCCGGTCCTAGACTTCCGCGGGCGGGACGGTGGACCGCGGTGGCAACGGAGCCGCCGCGCGTCGCGCGGCCGGGGCCGGTAGCCCCCGGAGAGAGGTGTCGGAATCGTGAAGGTCGGAATTCCGCGCGAGGTCAAGAACCGCGAGTACCGGGTGGCCATCACCCCGGCCGGGGTGCACGAGTTCACCCGTGCCGGCCACGAGGTGTACGTGGAGACCGGCGCCGGAGCCGGGTCGTCCATCACCGACGCCGAGTTCGAGGCCGCCGGGGCCACCATCCTGGGCGACGCCGACGAGGTGTGGGGCGTCGCCGAGCTGGTCCTGAAGGTCAAGGAGCCGGTCGTCGAGGAGTACCACCGGATGCGCGAGGGGCAGGTGCTCTTCACCTACCTGCACCTGGCCGCCTCGAAGGCGTGCACCGACGCGCTGCTCGACCGGAAGGTGACCGGGATCGCGTACGAGACCGTCGAGCTGCCCGACCGGTCGCTGCCGCTGCTCGCCCCGATGTCCGAGGTCGCCGGCCGGCTCGCCCCGCAGGTGGGCGCGTACCACCTGATGCGCTCCGGCGGTGGGCGCGGCGTGCTGATGGGCGGCGTCTCCGGGGTGTACGCCGCCAAGACCGTGGTGATCGGGGCCGGGGTCTCCGGCCGGAACGCCGCCGCGATCGCGCTCGGGCTCCAGGCCGAGGTGCTGCTGCTGGACCGGGCGGTCGGCCAGTTGCGCCAGGCCGACGCGATCTACCGGGGCCACCTCCAGACGGTGGCGTCGAACACCTACGAGATCGAGCGGGCCGTCCTCGACGCCGACTTGGTGATCGGTGCCGTGCTGGTGCCGGGTGCCAAGGCGCCGACGCTGATCAGCAACGAACTGGTCTCCCGGATGAAGGCCGGCAGCGTACTGGTGGACATCTCGATCGACCAGGGCGGCTGCTTCGAGGACTCCCGGCCGACCACACACGACGACCCGGTCTACCCGGTGCACAACTCGCTGTTCTACTGCGTGGCGAACATGCCCGGTGCGGTGCCGCACACCAGCACGTACGCGCTGACCAACGTCACCCTGCCGTACGCCCTCGAACTGGCCAACCACGGCTGGCGGGAGGCGCTGCGCCGCGACCCGGCCCTCGCGCTCGGGCTGAACACCCACGCCGGGCAGGTCACCTACGGCCCGGTCGCCGAGGCGCACGGGATGGGCACCCTGCCGCTGGCGGACATCCTCGGATGAGCCGCCCCGAACCGGCGCCGAGCGTCGCTGCGACCGCGACCGCGACCGCAACCGCGCCCGGCGACCGGGGGCCGGGGCCGAGGGTCGGTGGAGCCGTGCGGGATTGCCGAGGGCCGGCCTGACCGCGCCGCCGCAGCCGGCCGGTGACGGGCCCGAACCGTCGCCGGCGCTGCGACGTGCCGTGCGCGGCTACCTCGACCACCTCACCGTCGAGCGCGGGCTGTCGACGAACACGCTCACGTCGTACCGCCGGGATCTGGAACGGTATCTGGCGACGCTGGCCGCCGGCGGCGTCGAGGACCTGGCCGCGGTCGGGCCGGCCGAGATCGCCGCGCACGTCGCCCGGCTGCGGGCCGGCGCGGACGGTCACCCGCCGCTCGCGGCGGCGTCGGCGGCCCGGGCCGCCAGCGCGGTCCGCGGCCTGCACCGTTTCGCGGTCCGGGAGGGCCTGGTCGGCCAGGACGCGAGCCGGGACGTACGCCCGCCGGTCCCGCCCCGGCGGCTGCCCCGGGCGCTGGACGTCACCGAGGTGGTCCGGCTGCTGGAGACCGCCGGAGCGGTCGACGCGACCGGGCCCCGGGCCGCGCTGTCGCTGCGGGACCGAGCCCTGCTGGAATTCCTGTACGGCACCGGCGCGCGGATCTCCGAGGCGGTCGGCGCGGCCGTCGACGACCTCGACCTGACCGACGGCTCCGTGCTGCTGCACGGCAAGGGTGGCCGGAGCCGGCTGGTGCCGGTCGGCGGGTACGCGGCCGAGGCGGTCCGGGCCTACCTGGTCCGGGCCCGGCCGGCGCTGGCCGCCGCCGGCCGGGGTGGGCCGACGGTCTTCCTCAACGCCCGGGGCGGACCGCTGTCGAGGCAGAGCGCCTGGACCATCCTGCGCCGCGCCGCCGCCCGGGCCGGACTACCGGTCGACGGGGCACGCGCGGTCTCCCCGCACACGCTGCGGCACTCGTACGCCACCCATCTGCTCGACGGCGGCGCCGACGTACGGGTGGTGCAGGAACTGCTCGGGCACGCCTCGGTGACCACCACCCAGGTGTACACGTTGGTCACCGTGGACCGGCTCCGCGAGGTGTACGCCACCGCGCACCCCCGGGCACGCGGCTGACCCGGGCGATCCCGGTCGCGCCACCGGCGGGGTACTGTCGGGCGGCGGGCCGATCCCGGTCGGCTCGTGGGGGTCGGCTCGTGGCGGTCGGCGGCAGGTTCGACACGCCGAGACGGTGCCCACTACGGTGCTGCGACGTGGCGTAGAGTCGAGATCTGGCGCGGCCTCGTGAGGCGGTAATCGAGGTTCGCGGCGGCGCCGCAGAGGACACCGTTCGGCTCCGACGCCGGGCAGTCGTCGGGAGGGGGCGTACGAGGACATGGCTGGAAACGGCGACCGTGCCGAGGCGTGGACCTCGACTTTGCGCGAGCAGCAGTCCGCCCTGGACCTCGGCGCCGAGCTGGGTCCGGCCGACCCGGCCGCGTACACGATGCGCAAGCCGATCCCGGAACCGATGCCCACCGACCGGCACGGGCCGGCCAGGATCATCGCGATGGCCAACCAGAAGGGCGGGGTGGGTAAGACCACCACGACCATCAACCTTGGCGCCGCACTGGCGGAATACGGCCGCCGGGTGCTGCTGGTCGACTTCGACCCGCAGGGGGCGCTCTCGGTCGGCCTGGGCGTCAACCCGCACAACCTCGATCTGTCGGTCTACAACCTGCTGATGCAGGACGACGTCAGCGCCGAGGACGTGCTGATCAAGACGGACGTGGCCGGGTTGCACCTGCTGCCGGCCAACATCGACCTCTCGGCCGCCGAGATCCAGCTCGTCAACGAGGTCGCCCGGGAGATGGCACTGGCCCGGGTGCTGAAGTCGATCCGCAAGGAATACGACTACGTACTGATCGACTGCCAGCCGTCGCTGGGCCTGCTCGCCATCAACGCCCTCACCGTGGCGGACGGCGTGCTCATCCCGCTGGAGTGCGAGTTCTTCAGCCTCCGTGGTGTTGCCCTGCTGCTGGACACGATCGACAAGGTCCGCGAGCGGCTCAACTTCGACCTGGAGTTGGAAGGCATCCTCGCCACCATGTACGACAGCCGCACCACGCACTGCCGGCAGGTGCTCCAGCGGGTGGTGGAGGCGTTCGGCGACAAGGTCTACCAGACGGTGATCACCAAGACGGTCAAGTTCCCCGAGTCCACGGTCGCGGGCGCGCCGATCACCACGCTGGATCCGGCCTCCTCCGGAGCCCGCAACTACCGCCAGCTCGCCCGAGAGGTGATCGCCGCGCAGGCCGAGCGGTAACCAGGTGGGCGGTTCCGGCCGAGGTCGGCCGGCGGTCTCGCGTTTCGTCCGTCCGGGCCCGGATCGGTGCCCGCCATGTCGAGGATCATCGGGTGAGTGACGGTACCGGGGCGACGCTGACGGCTGACGGTCCGGAACCGGTGGACTACGGTCGTCGGGTGAGTTCCCCGCCCACCTCCCCGGCCACGCCGGACCCCCGGTCGCCCGCGTCGGACCCGCCGCCGGCCGTGGCAGCCGACGTCGACGAGCCGCCGGTCGCCGCCGACCCGGACGCGGTGTCGCCCGCCGCCAGCCTGGACGCGGTTCCGGCCGAGCCGGTACTCGGCGACGCCGAGGCGGCGGGCGGCTTCACCGTACGGCTGGCGAACTTCACCGGCCCGTTCGACCTGCTGCTACAGCTCATCGGCAAGCACAAGCTCGACGTGACCGAGGTCGCCCTGCACCGGGTCACCGACGAGTTCATCGCGTACATCCGGGCGATGGGGGACGACTGGGACCTGGACGAGGCGAGCGAGTTCCTCGTCGTCGCCGCGACCCTGCTCGACCTCAAGGCCGCCCGGCTGCTGCCGGCCGCCCAGGTCGAGGACGAGGAGGACCTGGCCCTGCTGGAGGCCCGGGACCTGCTCTTCGCCCGACTGTTGCAGTACAAGGCGTTCAAGGAGGCCGCCGGGCACATCGCCGAGATGGAGGCGATCGGCTCCCGCCGCTACCCCCGGGCCGTCACCCTGGAGCCACGGTACGCCGAGGCGCTGCCGGACTTGGTGCTCGGCATCGGGGTGGACCGGCTCGCCGCGCTGGCGGTCAAGGCGATGACTCCGAAGAAGACGCCGGTGGTCTCCATCGACCACGTGCACATGGTCCGGGTGAGTGTCCGGGAACACGCCGCCCTGCTGCGTGACCGGCTCCGTCGGGCCGGTATCGCCACCTTCCGGATCCTCTGCGCCGATTGCGAATCCACCCTCGAGGTGGTCGCCCGGTTCCTGGCCCTGCTCGAGCTGTACCGGGAGGGTCTGGTCGGGTTCGCCCAGGTGGAGGCGCTCGGCGAGCTGACCGTACGGTGGACCGGTCCCGAGGACGGCGGCGCCGAACTCGACATCGACGAGTACGCGGGCGCGCCGGTACCAGCGGAGCGTCCCGCCAGGGAGGACGAACCGGCGGTACCGGCGGAGGGTGACGGGACCGGACCGGACGGGGTGTCGACGGGACTGGACGGGGTGTCGACGGGACTGGACGGGGTGTCGACGGGACTGGACGGGGTGTCGACGGCACCGGACGGGGTGTCGACGGGACTGGGCGGAACGGAGCCGAACGCGACGGCACCCGGGGACGAGACGCAGGAGGAAACGCGGTGACCAGCGAAAAGCGGCCCGACTCGCTGGCCGAGCAGGCGGCGGCCTGGGTGCCACCGTGGGAGCGGCCGGCCGAGTCCCGATCGGCGCAGACCTCCGCCGAGACCTCCGACTCTCCGACCGAGGCCCAGGACTCCTCCGACGAGGCCCAGCATCCTGCCGTGCCGCACCCGGCCGGCGAGTCGACCGTCGTGGCGGGAGGTGGTTCCGGGACGCCATCGGCGGCACCGGTGGGCGAGTCGACCATCGTGGTGGCACCGGTCGGGGAGTCGACCGCTGGGACGGCACCGGCGAGTGCGGCGGCTGTGGAGGTGTTGCCGGTCGAGGGGCGCGATGCGGTTGCGCGCCTGGCCGACGAGTTGGAGGTCGTGGAGTCGTCGGTCGGGGCGCCAGACATTCCGACACAGCCGGCTGCGCCGGTTGTCCCGACGCAGCCGGACGGGGAGCGGCCTGCCGCTGAGCTGTCGGCCAAGGACATGCCGGTCGTGGAGGCGTCGGGCACGGATGTGTCGGTCGGGGACGTGCCGGTCGAGGGCGCGTCGGTGGACGACGTGCCGGTCGAGGATGCGTCGGTCGGGGACGTGAATGTCGGGGACGTGCCGGTGGAGGACGTGCCGGTCGAGGGTGCGTCGGTCGGGGACGTGAATGTCGGGGACGTGCCGGCCACGGATGTGCCGGGCGTGCGGCAGGTGGAGCGGGAGCCCGGTGCCGAGGAACGTGGTGCGGAGCCGGTCGAGGCGGTGGGCGTACCCGAGGATGCCGGTCCGGACGTGGCCGGTGAGTCGGCGGCGGCGTCGGCGCCCGGCGGGGGCGGCCGACGGGCCACGGCGCTGGCACTGATCGACGACGACGAGCTGCGCGGGGCCCTGGAGGCCATCCTGCTGGTGGTGGACGAGCCGGTCACCGAGATCGTGCTGGCGCAGGTACTGGAGCAGCCGACCGAGCGGATCGCGGCCATGCTGGACCGATTGTCCGCCGGTTACACGACGGCCGGGCACGGCTTCGAACTGCGCCGGGCGGCGGGTGGCTGGCGGCTCTACACCCGGCCGGAATACGCGGCCTACGTCGAGCGGTTCGTGTTGGACGGGCAGTCCGTCCGGTTGACGCAGGCGGCGCTGGAAACACTGGCAGTGGTCGCCTACAAGCAACCGGTGACCCGGTCGCGGATCTCGGCCATCCGGGGTGTCAACTGCGACGGGGTGATCCGTACCCTGGTCACTCGCGGTCTGGTGCAGGAGTGCGGCACCGAGCCGGAGAGCGGCGCGTTCCTGTACCGGACGACGACGCTGTTCCTGGAGAAACTCGGGCTGGACACCGTCGGCCAGTTGCCGCCGCTGGCCCCGTTCCTGCCCGACGACGTGGAAGAGATAGCCGATGCCCCGCGATGACATTTCCGATGCCCCTGGTGTGGAGCGCCTACAGAAGGTGCTCGCCGCGGCCGGCGTCGGCTCCCGGCGTGCCTGTGAGGACCTGATCTTCCGGCGCCGGGTCACCGTCGACGGGCGGGTCGCGCAGCTCGGCGACAAGGTCGACCCGGCTACCGCCGTCATCTTCGTCGACGGTGAGCGGCTCGTCACCGACACCCGGCTGGTCTACCTGGCCATGAACAAGCCGCGTGGCGTGGTGTCGACGATGGCGGACGAGAAGGGTCGCACCGCGCTGGCGGACTTCCTCGGCCGGGTGGAGGAACGGGTCTACCACGTCGGTCGACTCGACGCCGACAGTGAGGGTCTGCTGCTGCTGACCAACGACGGCACGCTGGCGCACCGGCTGATGCACCCGTCGTACGGGGTGCCGAAGACCTATCTGTGCGAGGTGGCGGGGCCACTGGCGCGGAGCGCCGGCCGGCGGTTGAAGGCCGGTGTCGAGCTGTCGGACGGTGTGGCCCGGGTGGACGAGTTCCGCCTGGTGGACACGCTGGGACGTACGGCCCAGGTGGAGCTGACCCTGCACGAAGGGCGCAACCACATCGTCCGGCGGCTGCTGGAGGAGGTGGGGCACCCGGTGTCCCGGCTCATCCGTACCGCCATCGGTCCGATCCGGCTCGGCGATCTGCGGCCCGGGCGTACCCGCCGGTTGACCAACGCCGAGATCGCCGCGCTCTTCAAGGCGGTCGGTGACTGACCTCGGCCGAGCCTGACCTCGGCCGGCCCTGACCTCGGTCGGGCATGATCCTGGTCGGGCTTGACGTCGGTTGGGCATGATCCTGGTCGGGCTTTTGGCGTCGGTCGGGCTTGACGTCGGCCGGGGCCTGACCTCGGGCGGTCGGGGGCGCCCGGCCGCCGGCGACGGCGGCGGTCCGTCGGCTGCCGACCGGGCCCGCCGGAGGGGACCGTGTGCTGCGTCGCCGCCTCCGGTGTCGGGCGCGGGCCGATCCGGCGGACGGGGCATGATGGACAGCGACACGCGGCGGCGCCGCCACGGCCGGCTGCCCGCGAAACTCGGCAGTGCCGGGCGTATCGCCCAGGGGATCGGTGGAGGAGGAACGGTGGCGGAAAAGGTACGGACCGGGCGATGTGTGGTTGCCGTGGACGGCCCGTCCGGTTCGGGGAAGTCCACCGTCTCCCGCCGACTGGCGAGCGCGCTCGGCGCCCGCTACCTCGACACCGGGGCGATGTACCGGGCCGTCACCTGGGCGGTGTTGCGCTCCGGCGTCGACCCGCAGGACGCCGAGGGGGTGGCCAAGGTGGCGGGGGAGACCGACCTGAAGATCGGGGTGGATCCGGAGGCGCCGAGCGTGACCGCGGACGGCATCGCCGTCGACCGGGAGATCCGGGGCCCGGAGGTGACGGCCGCGGTCTCCGCGGTGTCGGCTGTGCCCGCCGTACGGGAACTGCTCGTCGCGCAGCAGCGCGAGATGATCGACGCGGCCGGCCGGATCGTGGTCGAGGGCCGGGACATCGGCTTCGTGGTGGCGCCCGACGCCGATCTCAAGGTCTACCTGACCGCCTCGGCCGAGGCGCGGGCACAGCGGCGCAGCGTGGAGAACGCCGCCGATCTCACCGCCACCGCAGCCGACCTGGCCCGGCGGGACCGGCTCGACTCCACCCGGGCCGCGGACCCGTTGCGGCGGGCTCCGGACGCGGTGGTGCTGGACACCACCGCGCTCGGCATCGACGAGGTCGTCGTGCGGCTGCGAGACCTGCTCACCGAGCGGCGGCCGGGCCGGTGACCCGGTGGATCGGCGGAATCGGTGCGCTAGTGGAGGACCGGGGTAGCACCCGGCGGGACGATGCCGTCAGGGTTTCCCTCGGCGGTGCGGTTGAGGAGGCGGCGTGAACGCGGGGGACGGTTGGGTCGAGCTGCGGGAGCCGGACGTCGACGAGGTCGAGTCGACCGGACCGGTGCCGGTGGTGGCCGTGGTGGGGCGGCCCAACGTCGGCAAGTCGACGCTGGTGAACCGGATCATCGGCCGCCGGCAGGCGGTGGTGGAGGACACGCCCGGGGTGACCCGGGACCGGGTCCCGTACGACGCGCAGTGGTCGGGGCGGCAGTTCACGGTGGTCGACACCGGCGGCTGGGAGCCGGACGCGAAGGACCGGGCCGCCGCCATCGCCGCCCAGGCGGAGAACGCCGTCGCCACGGCCGACGTGGTGCTGTTCGTGGTGGACGCCACGGTCGGGGCCACCGACGTGGACGAGGCCGCCGTACGCATGCTCCGGCGCAGCGCCAAGCCGGTGCTGCTGGTCGCCAACAAGGCCGACAACACGGCCGTGGAGATCGAGGCGACCTCGCTGTGGTCGCTCGGGCTGGGCGAGCCGCGGCCGGTCTCCGCACTACACGGCCGGGGCTCCGGCGACCTGCTCGACGCGATCCTCGAGGCGCTGCCGGACGCGCCGCCGATCACCGAAGCCGGCCCGCGCGGGCCGCGCCGGGTGGCCCTGGTCGGCCGCCCCAACGTCGGCAAGTCCAGCCTGCTCAACCGGCTCGCCAAGGAGGAGCGGGCGGTCGTCGACTCGGTCGCCGGCACCACCGTCGACCCGGTCGACAGCCTGGTCGAGATCGGCGGCGAGGTCTGGCAGTTGGTGGACACCGCCGGGCTGCGCAAGCGGGTCGGCAAGGCCAGCGGCACGGAGTACTACGCGAGCCTGCGTACCGCCGCCGCGATCGAGGCGGCCGAGGTGGCGGTGGTGCTGCTCGACGCCAGCGAGCCGATCAGCGAGCAGGACCAGCGGATCCTCACCACGGTCACCGAGACCGGCCGGGCCCTGGTGATCGCCTTCAACAAGTGGGACCTGGTTGACGCGGACCGCCGCTACTACCTGGACAAGGAGATCGAGCGGGAGCTGCGGCGGATTCCGTGGGCGATCCGGATCAACGTATCGGCCAAGACAGGCCGGGCGGTGGACAAGCTCGCCCCGGCGTTGCGTACCGCGCTGGCCAGCTGGGAGACCCGGATCCCGACCGGGCAGCTCAACCAGTGGCTCACCGCGCTGGTACAGGCGACGCCGCACCCGGTGCGGGGCGGACGGGCGCCCCGGGTGCTCTTCGCCACCCAGGCGGGTACCTGCCCACCTCGGTTCGTGCTCTTCACCACCGGTCCACTGGACGCCGGCTACCAGCGCTTCGTCGAACGCAAGCTCCGCGAGGAGTTCGGCTTCGCGGGCAGCCCGGTGGAGGTTTCGGTACGCCCCCGCAAGAAGGTCGGTGCCGGCGGCCGGGGCAAGCCGCACGGCTGAGCCCGTAGTCGGGCTGTGATCGTCGTGCCCGGTTCACCAGAACTGGGCACGACGCCCCCACGGCCCGACCCAATGACCTATCTTCCTAGGACGGGGTGGGGGTTGTGTTGGGGGTCGTAACGGGACGGGTTCGGGCGACGGTAGGCAGTAGGCCGCTGCGCGTACGAAACCGTCCTGCGCTACGCTGTACCGGCTGTCGCGCGGTACGCCGGGCGGGAGCGGGACGTGGCGCAGTTTGGTAGCGCACTTGACTGGGGGTCAAGGGGTCGTCGGTTCGAATCCGGCCGTCCCGACAGCGAGAGGGTTTCCGCAGGTCAGAGACTTGCGGGAGCCCTCTTTTCATAGCTCGGCATGAATGTCCGGTCTAGCACGCCGCTGTTGGACTCCTTGACTCGGGCAGGTTGCCATGCCACACCTCGATCTCTCCAAACTCACCACCGGCCTCTCGAACGGCTGGGCCGGGTTCCTGCGAGACTGGGACCGGTCACTGCGCGCCGGGAACTACCCGCAGACCACCCGCTACAACTACCTCCTTGCCGCCGCCCAGCTTGGCCGCTACCTAGGGGAGCACTCCCCAGATCCGGACGCCGAGGAGGCCGCCGCCGATCCGTGCGGGGTGACCCGGGCGCACGTGGAGGCGTTCCAGGGCTGGATGATCGAAACCAGGTCCGCCTCGACCGCGTTGAACAAGCACAAGGGACTGCAGCAGTTCTTCAAGTGGCTGCTGGTCGACGAGCAGGTCATCGACCGCTCACCGATGGAACGGGTCCGGCAGCCGAAGACACCACGCAAGCTGATCCCGGTCATGCGCGACGAGGACACCGGCAAGCTCCTCGACGCGTGCAAGGGCAAGGGGTTCGCCAACCTGCGCGACGAGGCGCTGATCCGGCTGTACTGCAACACCGGAGCCCGCCTCTCCGAGGTCGGCAACCTCCTTGTGGCCGACCTGGACCTGAACACCGAATCGGTGCACTTCCACGGCAAGGGCGCCAAGGACCGGCGGGTCCGCTTCGGTCCCAAGACCGCCCGGGCGCTGAGCCGCTACCTGCGGGCCCGGGACAAGCACAAGGGCGCCGCACTGCCGAACCTGTGGCTGGCCGCCCGCGGCGTGGCCCCCTTGACTCCCAACGGCATCAAGATCCTTCTCAAGCGGCTCGGAAAGGCGGCCGGAGTACCCAACGTGCACGCCCACCGGTGGCGGCACAGCTTCGCCCACGAGTGGAAGCGGGCCGGTGGCGACACGGGCGACCTGATGTTGCTGCTCGGCTGGTCCTCCGACGACATGCCCCGCCACTACGGCGCCAGCGCCGCCGCCGAACGGGCACAGGAAACCCAAGCCCGACTGGGTATCGGCGAACGGGTGTAGTCACCGGACCGCCACTACCCCGACCCCGACGGTCCGACCACAGGAGTCACGGGTGTAGCGGTTCCCGCATCGTCTCGTTACAGAGAACGCCGACGGGATCGCGGGCCGTCATCAGGTGACTGGGGGCCAGCCAGCCGTGGCGCTATAGGCGCCGGCCAAGCCCCACAGTGCGAGAACGGCGGCAACCCAGGCCGACTGCCCGGAGGCACGGTTCGATCGCGAACGTGAGCCCGCCACGCACTCTGTGTGGCCGAGTACCTTGGCAGTTCGCCAGTCAACTATCTGCCGATAGCCGGGTGGCCAGGTGGCGGCCGCCTGCCATACGCGCTCAGGCGGTGGCGAGGCGGGCCTGGTGGGAGCCGTTCGACGATGATCATGGCGGGCGCTCGTTAAGGGTGCGGTTCGGGCCGCGTAGGGACGCCGGTCCTCGGCGCTGGGCGGATTCCCGGAGATCCCGGGACGCCGGATCGGTCAGGGGGAGGGCTCGTCCTCTCGGCTTGTCCGATGGTCTCGGCGGTCGTGCTCCGCCGCGTTGCGGTTCGGGTTGCAGACGATCGGAACTATCACGATGACGCAGAGCCACAGGATGGCGATGACTGTCAGCAGCAGGTAGAACCACCTGGGACCGCGGGAGGTCCATTCCCGGGGGACCTTGTCGATGTCGCGGGCTGGCGTGTCGCCCGGGCAGGTGGGAATACCGGGAGTGTTGTCCTGCGGTACCGCGAAGTCCGCCGTCGGCAGCCCGCCGCCGCGCAGCCGTGCCGCGATCTCGCCGAACTGCTCCGCCAGCATCCGGTCTTCGGGTCCGCCGTCCGTCAGCGGGCGTCCTGGTCGGTCTTGGACGGGATGGTCGCGGCGATGCCGCGTCGGCGTAGGTAGGAACGGTTGGCCTTGGACGTGTACGCCTTGTCGGCCAGGACCCGGTCCGGACGGGTCCTCGGGCGGCCGGTGGCCAGGCGGGGAACGCGGATAGCGGCCAGGACCGGGACGAACTGGGGGCTGTCGCCGCGCTGTCCGGCGGTCAACACGATGGCGAGGGGTTTCTGTCCCTGCTCACAAGCCAGGTGCAGCTTCGTGGTCAACCCACCGCGAGAACGACCCAGGGCATGATCGTCCGGCTCGACGCTGACCCCGCCGGGTGGTTCGGCCTGCAGAGCCCCCTTTTCCTCGCACCGGCGGCGTGCTGGTGAGCTCGGACGCTGGTCGAGTCCACCGACACGTCCCAAGTAATCCTGCCGGCGGCGTCAGCACGGGCCTGCAACGCGGTGAGGACCTGCTGCCAGGTCCCGTTGCGCTGCCAGCGCCGGAACAGGGCGTACACCGCCGACCACGACCCGTACTGGGGTGGCACGTCCCGCCACGGGGCACCGACCCGGATCCGCCACCGGATCCCGTCGATCAACTGCCGTCTGCTCCACAACGACGGTCGACCTGGCCGCTTCGGCGCTGGCAGCAGCGGCTCCAGCACCGCCCACTGGGCGTCGGTCAGGTCGAACCGCCGCGTCACCGCTAGGGTGTCCACGAGGTCTCCGGTTTCAGGTTCTGCTTGGTCGCTGAACCATCTACCGGAGACCTCGCTACATCACGACCACCGACACGCGGAGAGCCTCAACCCAGTTCAAGACTTGGCACCGACTTCGACACACGGCCTAGTAGTGCTTTGTTAGGTCGGCGTGTCGGTGGCTCGTCGGAGTGGCTTGGGGTAGTTCGATGTTGCGGTGACTCCTGACCAGCTTTCGGTTGTGCGGCAACGACTTGACGTGTTCGCTGCGGACTTGTTCACCCCGATGGTGCGGTCGGATCAGCGGGTCAAGGGTGAGACGTATCTGCGGGGGCTGCTGCTGGACGGGAGGCGCAAGTCGATGCAGCCGATGGCGGATCGGCTTGGGGTGGATCATCAGGGGTTGCAGCAGTTCGTGACGACCTCGACGTGGGATACCACGGCGGTGCGGATGCGGCTGGCCCGGCGGGCGGTTGAGGTGGTCGAGCCGGTGGCGTGGGTGGTCGACGACACCGGCTTTCCGAAGGACGGCAAGAGTTCGCCGGGTGTGGCCAGGCAGTACTCCGGTACGTTGGGCAAGGTGGCGAACTGCCAGATCGGGGTGAGTGTCCACGCCGTCACCGACACCGCATCGTGCCCTCTGGACTGGCGGCTGTTTCTCCCGACGTCGTGGGATGACCAAGCCGTTGACGAGGCCGACCATCCCGAGGTGGCCGCTCGCCGGGGCCGCTGCGGGATCCCTGCCGACGAGCGTCATCGGCCGAAGTGGTCGCTGGCCATAGAGATGCTCGACGAACTGGCCGACCGCGGCCTGCGCCCACCGCTGCTGGCCGCGGACGCCGGCTACGGCGACAACAGCCAGTTCCGCACTGCCCTGGACCAGCGCGGAATTGGCTACATCATGCAAGTCAAAGGCGACGCCCTCGCCTACAAACCAGACGAGCGCCCCGTGCCGCGGGTGTGGTCCGGGCGTGGTCGCCCACCAACCAGGACCGAGCCGCGCTACCCCAAAACCGCGATCAACCTGATCGAACACGTCCGCGCCGCTGGACGCGAGGCCGCGGAAACGGTCACCTGGCGAGCAGGCTCGAAGGGCACGATGAGTTCCCAGTTCATCTTCCTGCGGGTACGCCCGGCAGGCCACCGCGTCGCCCGCGACGCCGACGGCACCCTGCCCGAACGGTGGCTGATCGCCCAGTGGCCCGACGACCAGACCGAGCCGGTCAAGTACTGGCTGTCCAGCCTGCCCGCCACCACCGACCACACCGACCTGGTCCGCTACGGCAAGATCCGCTGGCGCATCGAACACGACTACCGCGAACTCAAGACCGGCCTCGGCCTGGACCACTTCGAAGGCCGATCCTGGACCGGCTGGCACCGCCACGTCACCCTCGTCACCGCCGCACACCTGTTCATCACCGAACTGCGCCTGGACCCAAAAGCGGCTGCGCCGGCCTGACCCTCTACACCGTCATCCGCGAGCTACAACGACTCCTCGCGACCTGGACCGGCGCCTGCACCACCTGCCACCAACCCCTGAAACCACTACACCGCAACAAACGCTACCGAACCTAACAAAGCACTACTAGACGGCGGTGCCGGGCCAGCAGCGTGGTCGGGGCGACGATCCGGTGCGCACACAGTGCGCGGGGCAGCAACCGCGTCAGCACGGACAGCACGGCGCGATCCGGCCAGGACGGCCTCGCCCACCGACCTGGCGCCGTCAACACGGTGACCTCATGCCATAGCACCAGCAACTCCGCCGAGTTGACGGCGTCGCTCCGCGCGAGGGAGCGCGAGCCAGCCGAACATCCGAACCATGATCAGATACGGCAATGGGCCATCACGAACCGATCGTGCCGCAGCCAGGCGAAACCCCAGCTCATAGCCCATGCGTCTAATTTCGGCAGTGACACGACCTCCGCGCGATCAAGGGTCCTGCGCTCGGGCTCGGCGGCGGCGTGCCGCCGCCGAGCGTTCAGCCAGTTGCAGCATGTACGCCGTGCGTGCGTGTTTGGCCATGGCGGCGCGGACTTCGTCGGGCAGCGCACCGTCGGGGTCGACCTGGCGCTCGAACCGCTCGAGGAACGCCTTGGTGCCGGAGGAGGTGCGGGCCGTACGGTCGCTGGTGTTGGCCCAGGAGGCATGTGCGGCGATGCGGGCGCGGCGGCGGCGCTGCTGCGGGGTGATGCCCGTCCCTCCTCCACGCCCGCCTGTCTGCGGCTCCTTCTCGCGGTCAGACACGTTCACCGATTCCCATCCGGGCTTGCACCTCCTGGGCCCGCTCGGCGGCAGCGCTGGCGCCGTAGTGACGCGGCATGTCCTCGGACGTCCAGCCGAGCACCAGCATCAAATCGCCGGTGTCTCCTCCGGCCAGCTTCCATTCGTGTGCGTAGGTGTGCCGCCAGCGGTGGGCGTGCACGCCATCGACCCCGGCGCGCAGACCCCGCCGTTTGAGCATGAGCTTGATGCCGTTGGCGGTCAGCGGCCGCGCGCCACGTACCGCCAGCCACAGGTCGGGCAGCCCGAAGCCCTTGTGACCGCGGCGGGCGCGCAGGTAGCGGCTGACCGCCCGGGCGGTCTTTGGCCCGAGCCGAACCCGTCGGTCCTTGGCGCCCTTGCCGTGGTAGCGCACTGTATCGAGCGACAGGTCGACATCGTCGGTGTCCACCTTCGCCACCTCGGACAGCCGCGCTCCGGTGTTGGACAGCAGCCGGATGATCGCCTCGTCGCGGACGTGTACGAAGTCCTTGCCTTTGCACGTGTCGAGCAGCTTCTTGGTGTCCTCATCCCGGATGATCGGGATGAGGCGCTTCGGTGTCTTGGGTTGCCGCACCCGCAGCATGGGTGACTGGTCCATTTCCTCCTCGTCGACCGTGAGCCACTTGAAGAACTGCTGCAAGGCCTTGTGCTTGTTCAGCGCGGTGGCCGGCGACCGGGTCGTGATCATCCACGCTTGGAAGTCCTCGACGTGCCGCCGAGTCACGGCCGTCGGCGTGCCTGCTGCCTCCCCCGCGTCCCGTTGGCTGTCGTCGGCGAGGTACCGGCCCAACTGCGCAACGGCGAGGAGGTAGTTGTAGCGCGTCGTCGACGGGTAGTTCCCCGACCGCAGCGTCCGATCCCAGTCGGTGAGGAACGTCGCCCACGCTAGCGGCAGACCCGTCGCCAGCGTGGTGGGATCCCGGTTCATGGCCACGTACCCTGTGGCGTCGGCACCGGGCGCCGATCCTGGTACGTGGAGCGGGGCGGAGCTATCGGAGCAAACTGCCCACTACGCGAGTTGATCGGGGGATCATGACGGCCTTGGTCGTCGCCGATATCACCGGCGATGCTCACCGACCGTCTGGCCAGTGTGATCAATGCCGCCGCGCTTTGCAGCGCGATCAGCTTGCGGTACGGCGTGGTGCGTGTGCGCCGGTCTGGCACTACCGAGTTCGTCTTCACGCCCACAAAAAGGCTCGCGGACCAGCGTCGATGCCACGGTCAGAAGGAGTTGGGTACCCAACAACCGCCCAACAGCCAGGCGGATTACACAGTCGGTTGCCCAACAACTTCGCAGGGTCTACCCAACTCATCCCGCAGGGCTACCCAACGCGGCCACGACTGTGACCGCCACGGCAGAGGTTTGCTGCCCGAACGAAAGGTCTCCGCGCCTGCATACCTTGTCGCCCCGCAGGCGCCACCCTGGTCACCATTGACGGCAACCTGCCCACCGGCCAGGCCACGACACTACCCGTCGGACACCACGGATGGCCTCAGGGAAAACCCGACAGGGCGGTGCCGGCTAATGACTCCGGGCCCTCCCCATTCTGTGGGAGAGGCCCGGATTGCGCTGTTGGGTACTCGGGATTGCGCCACGTCAGCCCGTGATCAGCGTCGGATCGCCGGAAGGTTCCTCCACCAGGCCGAGGTAGCCGGCCGGTAGCAGGCGTCGTCGCGCCGGGGGCAGACCGCAGTCCTGAGGAGGTAGCGCGGACAGACCCGCCTTTAAGTAGTAGGCAGCAGCGGTTGCGGTGAGCTGGTCCGGTCCAGCCAGGAGGAGCTGACGTAGGTTTGTGCCGGTCAGCCCGTCGGGAGGATCTCCTATTCTGCGGCGATTGTTAATCTCCCAGGGATTTCGCCACAGCGTCGGGTCATCGATCCGACGGACGAAGGTCTCGACCAACTGCGGCCACCCAGTCGACAGCCACCAGCGCCAGTTCAAGGCCGCGCCACGGCAGGCGAGAAGCAGGAGGATCTTACCTAAACCTCTGACGGCTGCGCTGTCGGCCCACGCCGAACAGCACAGCTCGACGTGCGTCCGGAGTCTGGTGAGTTCCACTGCGTCCGGTGCAAGATCGATCAGCCGTCGCCCGTCCGGAAGCATTCGGTCCGGATCCGCCAGCGTCTGGAAGACCCTCCTGAACGGATCGCTGCCTGCGTACAGGTACGACTGCTGATCGCGGAGGACGCTGCGGACCAGCCGAGTGGCAGCCGCGTTGGCGCGCATCATCTCCCATCGCTGATGCGTCGAAACCGGACCGAATGCCAATCCTCGACCGGGCCATCTCGCCATGCCATCCGAGCCACCGCCACCGCCGCAAGATCGCTGACCCGTTCGCCGTCATCCGGGTGGAAGCCGAGCTGCGTGCAGACGCTTCGCAGCACACCAGGATCTACATCCAGGGAGTTGCGCGGCCGGGCCGCGGCCGGCTTGACCGAGTTAAACCGGACCGTTTCGGTGATGACCAGCGAATCGCCCGCCTTGTCGCAGGTTCGAATCCTGCCGGGGCACCAGCATGAGGCCCTGACCAGCAGAAAGCCAGTCAGGGCCTCGACGTTTATCTATGCGATTTTGATTCGCCCCCCCGAAAACCCCCCAACAATACCCTGGGGCGATCGGATTATGACCTTCCCGCCGGCGTTGCCGGCTGCCGTCCCCGCGCGCCTATCCGGTCTGGCGTGGGTCGTGGTCGCGGCGGGTGGGCTCAGTTGTCGGCAGGCCACCGCCGAGCTGTTCGAGGATGCCGGAGCTGTCCGGGGCGAGTGCGGGCTTAACGATGTAGTGCTTGTTTGTGACCTGCTCGGTAGCGTGCCCGAGCTGGGCTGCGGCGCTCTTGGCGTCAGCCTCCTTGTCGATGAGGGTGGCGACGGTCTTGCGGAAGGTGTGCGGGGTGACCCATTCGAGGCCGGCGTCGGCGCGTGCTTGCCGCCACTGGCGGCGCACGTTCTGCGGTGACAGCCAGGTGCCACGCGGTCGCGGACTTTGACCTTGAGCGCCCGAACGGCAGCGGGAGCGGTGGTGTCGGTGGCCTCGACGTCGCGGGTTCTGCCGTCGTGGTCGCGATATCGGGCTCGGGCGCAATGCCGATTGGGGCCGAGCTTCTCGGTGCGGATAGTGCCCAATGTGCCGATGGGCAGTGGAGGTCGGGCCATGGTTCATCGCTCCGGGTCGGTGTGGTTGTCGAGCCAGAGTTCGACCTCGCTGCGCCGGTAGCGCAGGGTGTTCCCGACCCGGATGGCGCGTGGTCCTTTACCTCGGCTGTGCCAGGCGTAGAGGGTGTTCTTCGGCTTGCCCAGCCAGGTGGCGACATCGTCGATGGTGAGCAGGGGGTCGGGCCGCCATTCGGGGGCGGTCGGCGCGTTCATCGCCGGCCTGCGGTGTCGGAGGGACCAGGCTGTGGGAGCGACTCGCTGTGGAGCGTGGGTAGGGCGGGCATGGATTGGGCGTCCTTTCAGCGCGTACCTCGGATTGGGATTCGTTACGGTCGTTTCGGCTGGTAGGGCTTGTTGGTGCGGCGGCACCGTAGCTTGACTCACCGTCGTCGGTCGATCGTGTGGCGACATCGATTTCCGCGATTCGGGTCACGTCGCGGGAATTGTCGTGGCGTTGTCTCGTGAGTCGCTGTGGGTCGCGATCGGCCGGAGTTGGGTTGGATTCAGCCGTCGCGACTCCCGGGGCGGTAAAGACCATCAGGTCGACGTGGAAGCTCTGGTCGCGGTGACCGGTCGGTCGATCCTGTCGTGCTGCCTCGGCTTCGGCGCGGGTGGCGTAGTACACGAACTGGTCGCCGTTGCCTGGTCCGGTGACCGCGACGATTTGCAGGACGTGTGTGAGGCCCGCGGCGCGGGCAGCTGGCAGGAGTTCGTTCAGGTGCTCGGCGTATGTGGTTCCGGGTTGGTCGGGTGCTGCGGAGCTGATGGCCGCGATTGCGCAGGTGTCGGCCGTCATGATTAGTCGGCATGCGCCGAACAGGTCGGCGATGCTGGCCCGCGTTCGGTCGGTGTGCTGCGGGGGCCACCGTAGGACGACGAGGCTGACGGGTTCAGCGAGCGAGTTCAGGTCCGCGACGTCGCCGGGTTCGGTGATGGGCAGGTAGGAGCGGAACGTGTTGGCGCTGGCGGTTTGCAGATGTGTGTCGCTGTCGAAGTCGATGACCGCGTCGCCGCGCCGGGTGTACACGAGGATGAGTCGCTGGGCCAGCCGCGACGCGAGGCGGGCGTTGGGGTCGGTGGTGGATGCGTCGTCGTCGCGGTCGTCGAGTCGCCAGACGGCGATGGGTACGTCGCCGCCGACGAGGATCGCGTCGCCGTGGATGTTCGGTGCAGCGATGAATGGGTTCGGGCGGGGCATGTCGGCGGGGACGGAGTTCGGCAGAGCAGTCATGTGCGGGTGGCTCCCGCGCTGGTTGACCGTGTTCGCATCTACGAATGGCCCCGGGATGCCGGCTCACAGCGCGGTCTCTCGCGTGCCGGTACCTAACAGCACCCAACAGCGTGCGCCGTCTGTTGGGTGGCCTTATCCAACAGTTGATCATCGTCAACCCAACGGCTTTGCGTGTCTGGCTGTTGGGTAGCCAACAGCCAGTGCACGTGGTGGGCGCTCACGCCGCCCTCGTCGAGACGGCCACTTGTTGGTGGGCCTGGTTGACGAGGCGGGGCGTCGAGGGCGCGGTTCTTGACCTCGCCAACGGCTTCGGCGCCGGCGCGTCCAGTTCTCGCGTTGCTGCGGGCAGTTGCCCTCAGTTGGCGACCAGACCAGGTCGAGCACGGATACCGGCACGAGGACGTCCGTGAGCCGGGCCGCCGGCAGGAGTCCTGTGGGCGGGGCCGGCGGAATGATGATCGCGACGATGCCAGCTGCCGGCGCGGTCGTGACCAGGCCGGATGCGCCCCCACATGACCATGTGCCTGAGCCTGGTGCAGAGCTGGCCGGGGTGGCGGCAGGTGGGGCTATGCGCCTAATTCAGTGCTTGCTGGGCGCTTCCTGCGCGGGTACCTCGTGGTCGCGCGGGTTGCCGCGGTACGAATACCAGCCTCGTGCTGATCTCCTGAGGCAACGGTACCCAACAGGCCGGTGAGCTGTGGTGTTGGCCTTCGCCTGGGTCGTTGACGACATCTGCGGCCCGCTGTTGGTTGTTGGGCGGGCATGGCTATTGAGCAGGCCCAACAGCTCCCGGCGCAGGTTCGCACGTTCATGGACCGTTGGGTCGACGTGTGCGGATAGGGGTCTAGCGCCGTTGTGAGGTGCGGTGCCGATCGCCTCGTGAGGTTGACATGTCTGCTCGATCCTGGCCGTCCTCGCCGCTGGCCGCGGCCGAACGTGCCTTCATGCTCCTGGTTCAGCCGCCCACGCACGTCGGGTTCGATGGCCGCGGCTTCGAGGGTCTGCCGGATGACATCCTGCCGTTGGAGCGGCTACGAGCACTTTTGTTGTCGCCGCAGACCGGTGTTGAGGTGCGGGATGCCGTGTGGCGTGAGTTGGTCATCCGCGCTCGCCGGGACGGCCCGGCGTGGGTTGTTGCCGCGGTGGGCATCGCGATGCCGGGTCTGCGTCACGTTGCCGGTGCGCTCGCTGCGGGATGGCGGGGCGACACCAGCGATCTGGACGCCGAACTGCTGGTCGGGTTTGTGGCGCGTCTCAAGACCATCGACTTGGAGCCGGCTCGGATCTGTGGCCGGCTGATCGATGCCGGCTTGCGTGCCGCGCGTAAGGCCCGGGACGCCGATTCCGACACGCAGCTGATCCACACCGACGCGCCCGACCCGATCGCGCCGATCCACCCGTGGGACCACCCTGACCTGGTGCTGGCCCGTGCCGTCGCGGTCGGTGTGCTGGACGCCGACGAGGCGAACCTGATCGCCGCCACCCGCCTCGACAACAGCACCCTCGCGCAGGCCGCAGCCGGTCTCGGCATCACCTCCAGCCTGGCCTCGTCATGGCGTCTGAAGGCCGAACGTCGGCTTCGGGAAGCCATCCGCGAGGGCGACCTCACGTTCGTGTCGTTGCGGCCCCGCAAACGCCGCAGCGGTGACGCGACCCACCAGCGAGTCGCCGCGACTCGGCAACGCGTCGCCGCGATCCAACAGCGGTGACTGCGGGCCAACAGCACATGGCGGCTGCGCGAGAGCACGTCGCTTCTGCCGACGGCGCGACTCAACATCTGGTCGCGGCGACCCAACAACGGATGGCGCCGGCCCAACAGCGACGTGGTGTTGGGTCGCTGTTGGGTTCGGGTGTGGCGGCGGACGTCGTGTTGGCCACCCAACAGTGGGCCTTCGTGGGCAAGACATCGGACCGAGAAGCGGCCGGTGTCGGCGCCCCGGGGATCGGGGCGCGGCCGGCCTGAGTGGCCGTGTTCGCACCCGATCACCTCATGGCTGGAAGGAGCGACGCTCCCACGGCCCCTGCCCCGATTCCTGGTGGCGCACCTCAACCCCAATCGAGCCCCGCACGCGGGGCGGGAGGTCCCCGCCATGTTCCGCCGCAACGTCTACCGCATCCTCACCATCACGGTCACGGTCCTCGCGGCCGTGGCCGGCTCGGCCCCGGCGTACGCGGCCGAGCCGCAGATCCTGGCTGCGTACCCGCTGCCCCGGATCATCGAAAACATCACGGCCTGGATTGTCGGGCTGCTGGTCGGGGTCGCGACTTTGTTCCTGACCATCGGTGGCCTGCGTCGTCTGGCCGCTGGCGGCGACCCGACCGAGATCGAGAAGTCCAACTCGGCCTTCAAGAACGCGCTGCTCGGGTACGCCCTGGCAGTTCTCGCGCCGATCCTGCTCGCGGTCGTACAGGGCTGGATCGGGGCGGAGTAGTGGGTGACCGGTTCGCCGATCAGATCATCGGCCCCATCCTTCAGTGGTTCGCCGAAACGGTGATCGGTGTGTTGAACGCTCTGTGGGAACTGTTGTCGGTCACCGCGTTCGTCAGCCCGGACGTGACTACTCTGCCGCAGGTCACCGCGTTCGCCAGCACTTCGCTTCACATCGTGAACGTCTGCTACGTGTTGGCGTTCCTGTGGGCGGCCGTCCTGGTGATGGGACGCGACACCATCCAGTCACAGGTCGGGCCAGGCGAGTTGATCCCTCGCCTGGTCATCGGCCTGATCGCCGCCAACTTCGCCATCCCGATCTGTTCCACCGTCATCGGGCTGGCCAACGCGTTGACCGCCGCGTTGACCAGCCAGGACATCACCGCGCCCGGCTCGATGCAGCATCTGCGGAACACCACGGTCAGCGCGTTGGGCGGCCAGACCGGTGCGACCGCGATCGGCTTCCTGCTATTGCTCATCGGCCTGCTGATCGCGGTACTCACCGGCGCCCTCCTGGTGCAGTGGATCATCCGGCTCGGGTTCCTCGTCATCGCCGTCGGCATCTCACCGATCGCCCTGGCGTTGCACGGAACCCCGCAGACCGAGGGTGCCGCCAAGCTGTGGTGGCGGGCGATCCTCGGCACGCTCGGCACGGTGGCCCTGCAGGCGGTTGCGCTGCACACCACGCTGAGGGTCTTCCTCGCTCCCGACAGCAATCTGCTGGTGCTCGGCCTGCCGGTACCCGGCGGTGAGCCGGCCGCGGTCATGAATCTGTTGATCGTGGTGTGCCTGCTGTGGGGCGTCGTGAAGATCCCCGGGCTGATGAGCCGTTACATCACCCGCACCCCGCCGAACCCGATGGGGATGATCCTGCGCGTCGTGTTGGTACAGCAGTTGACCAGAGGGATCTCCCGCGCGTTCAGCGGCGGCCGAAACGCCGCGCGGGCCGCCGGCCGTGCTGGCGCGGCCGGTGCCGGCGGAGTGAACCGGCCGTGGCCGGTGCATTCGGGTGGCGGAGGCGGTGGCCAACCTCGCCCTGGCGGTTTCACGCCCCGACCACTGCCGCCGCCGTCGGGTGCGGGTCCCGGCCGCGCCGGCATTGGCTACCCGACCGGCCGCACCGTCCGCCCCTACACCCGCGACGAACTCGCCGCCGGCGTCGACCCCTACACGAGCACCGTGCCGAAACGCGCCGCACCAACCACTCCCCGCTCGACACGGCCGCCGATCCGGGCCGCCGGCGTCGTCCCGGATCCGCCGCGGTCAGTACCCCCACGACCGGTCCCGCCCGGCGTCACCCCGGCGACCGTGATGCCGCGTACCCGGCCGGTACGTCCACCGGTCAGAGGCACCTGGAACCGGCCCAACCACACGCGCTGACGAGCGCCCATCAACGCGACACCCAGAAAGCCCCTCGTCTACGGCGGGACACCCTCACGCGCGCCGTGGACCGGCCGTACCTACCGCCCCAACTCGAAAGGGAAACCAGATGACAGCGCCACAGAACACCACTGACGAAGCGATGACCGAGCCGTCACCTCGCACCTTCACGACCAGCAGCGCCGACATCGTCGCGATCGCCTGGCCGACGCGGGG
>NZ_BONX01000074.1 GCF_016862935.1 Plantactinospora mayteni | reverse complement strand
GCCTTCCGTTTCCGGCCGGCGCTTTTTATACCTTACCCGACTGTTTCCGCCTCGTCAAACCGGTGTCTCCCGGTTTGTCATGCTTCGTCCAGCCGTCGTGCACCCGTACGGACGCAGCGGGTTACCGCCGCGATCGTTCGGGGTTCGGCAGGCCGGCCGCCGCGGTGTTGCTCCGCGGGCTTGCCCGGTGCCCTGCCGGGAGAGAAAGTTACACGGCGGGGCCGCCAACGCCAAATCGGGGTGTCGGCGGCGACAATTCCTGCGGGTAAATCTGGAATATCCGACTCTGCTGGCAGCCCCGAGTGACCGCGCCCGACTCAGTCGACGGCGGCGATCACCGTCTTCGGCTCGGTGCAGAACTCGCGGCTGAAGTCGCCGCCCTCCCGGCCCACTCCGGATAGGCCGAAGCCGCCGAAGGGTGCGCGCGGCTCGCGTACCCCGAAGGTGTTGATCCAGACCGTGCCGGCCCGCAGCCGCGCGGCGACCCGGTGGGCCCGGCCCAGGTCGCGGGTGAAGAGCACGGCGGAGAGCCCGTACGGGGTGTCGTTGGCCAGCCGCAGCGCGTCGGCCTCGTCGTCGAACGGGGTGACCACGGCGACCGGCCCGAACACCTCCTCGCGGAGTACCCGGGCCGACGCGTCCAGCCCGACCGCGACGGTGGGCCGGACCACCAGGCTGCCGTCGACCCGGCCGCCGGTACGCAGCTCACCGCCGTCGGCGTCGACCGAGTCCAGGTAACCGGTCACCTTGGCGTGGTGCTCGGCGCTCGCGAGCGGGCCGACGTGGGTGGCCGGATCGTGCGGGTCGCCGTACGGGAGTGCCTCGGCGGCCCGGACGAACCGGTCGAGGAACTCCTGGTACGCGGGCCGCTGCACGTAGATCCGGCTGGTGGAGAGGCAGACCTGCCCCGAGTTGCTGTAGATCGCCCGGGTCGAGCCGGCCACCGCGACGTCCAGGTCGGCGTCGGCGAAGACCAGGTTGGCGCCCTTGCCGCCGCACTCCAGGGAGACCGGGACCAGTGAGCGGGCCGCCGCGGCGGCGATGACCGAGCCCGTCCGGGACTCGCCGGTGAAGGTGATCCGGTCGATGCCCGGTGCCGTGGTCAGCCACTCGCCGGTGGAGTCAGGCCCGAAGCCGTGTACGACGTTGAGTACCCCGGGCGGCAGTCCCGCCGCCAGGGCCAGTTCGGCCACCCGCGCGGCCGAGGCCGGCGACTGCTCGGCCGGCTTCAGCACCACGGTGTTGCCGTAGGCCAGGGCCGGGGCGATCTTCCAGACGCCGAGGTTGAGCGGGTAGTTCCACGGTGCGATCGCGGCGAAGACCCCGGCCGGCTCGTAGCGCAGGTACTGGTGCAGCCGGTCGTCGCCGGGATAGGTGCTGGCGGTCGACTGCTGGGCGTGCGCCGCGAAGAACCGGAAGTGGTTGACCGCACTGGTCAGGTTCCAGTTCCGGCTGTTGGTCACCGGCATACCCATGTCCCGGGTGTCCAGCCGGGCCAGTTCGTCGGCGTGCGACTCCATCAGGTCGGCGAGCCGGTGCAGCAGGGCGGAGCGTTCCCGCTGCGGCATCCGGGGCCACGGGCCGGCGTCGAAGGCGCGGCGGGCCGCCGCGACGGCGGCGGTGACGTCCGTCCGGCCGGCCCGGGCGACCCGGGCCCACGGTCGCTGGGTCCACGGGTCCACCGAGTCGAAGTACGCCCCCTCGGCGCTCTCGCCGACCTCCCCGTCGACCACCTGGGCCACCGCGTCGAGCCGGGTCGGACCCACCGCGTCGTCCATCGTCTGCATCGCGCGAACACCTCCGTGACGGGGCTGCTGCCGGGGTACGCCCCTACCGGGCGCTGTCTCCGCACTATCCACCACGAGAGAATCAGTGGCAGCAGGATTCTGTTTTGCAGAACGACTTCTTGATTCTGCTTAGAAGAATCTGGGCTTTGTTCGTTCCGCATCCCGATCATTGGCGTTACTGTCGCCACACATCGCCGTAACCACTTCGACTCGATCGGCACACCGGATCGACATCAGGTACGAGGAGCGGCCATGACCGGTACGGTGCTCCGCCCGACCGAACGGAACAGCGGCAGCCCGGCCGCGCACGCCCTGCTGGACGTCCTGGTCGGCTGGGGGATCCGACGGGTCTTCTGCTGTCCCGGCAGCACCGAGGCGGCCTTCCTGGACGCGGTCGTCGAACGGTCCGGTGAGGTCGAACTCGTGCTCACCACGCACGAGTCCGTCGCGGTGGCGATGGCCGACGGCGCCGCCCGGGTCACCGGCCAACCGCAGGTGGCGTACCTGCACACCAACGTGGGACTGGCCAACGGGGTGGCGCACCTGACCGCCGCGCAGCTCGGCAACGCCCCGGTGCTGGTACTCAACGGCCTCAAGTCCACCGCGTTGCAGGGCCGGGACGGCTTCACCACCGTGCCGTACCCGAGGGACCTGGTTCGGCAGCACGTCAAGTGGGCCCGCCAGGTCAGCTCGGCCGACTCGCTCGCCGCCGACGTGGCGCGGGCACTGCGTACCTCGGTCGCCGAGCCGGCCGGGCCGACCTGGATCGGGCTGCCGCAGGACGTACTGGAGTCGACCGTGCCGGTGGAGGCGGCAGCGGAGGCGCGACGGGCGGTCGACGTACCCCGGAACCGGCCGGACCGGAACGCGGTGGCCGACGCCGCCCGACTGCTCGGCGGGGCGACCCGGCCGGTGCTGGTGGCCGGCGGCGACGTGGCCCGGCACGGCGCGGTCGACGCCCTGGTCACACTCGCCGAACGACTCGGCGCGACCGTGCTCGGCGAGGACCGGCGCGGCTTCCAACGCACCGCCTTCCCGACCGCACATCACCGGTTCGCCGGCTGGTACGCCGCGACCCATCCGGCGGTCGTCGGCGCCGACCTGGTCTTCTTCGTCGGCTGCCGGGTCTTCACCGAGTTCGAGGCGCCGGCCGGGGACGAGTTTCCCCGGCACGCCACCGTCGTGCACGCGCACGTGGACCCGACCGAGGTGGGCCGGCTCTATCCGGTGCACCGAGGGCTGGTCGGACACCTCGGGGCGGTCCTCGACGACCTGCTCGCCGTGCTGCCGCCAGGCCCGCCGACCGGCCCTCGCGGCGAACCGGTGCGGGGCGGAGCGGCCCCGCCGAGCGCCGGCAACCCCGCCGGGCAGAGCGCCGCGAACCCGGCCGGGCGGCCGGGCTTTCCGGGACACGTCGGGCTCGGGCCGGTGGTGGCCGCGCTGGTCGACGGGCTCGGCACCGACGCGACCGTGGTGCTGGACGCCACCACCGCCACCCCGGCGCTGCTCTCCGCGCTGCCGCAGCACCGCTCCGACCAGGTGCTGCTCTCGTCGTCCGGCTCGCTCGGCTGGGGTACCGGGGCCGCGCTCGGCGTCCGGCTGGCCCGACCCGGCCAGCCGGTGGTCGCCGTGCTCGGCGACGGGTCGTTCCAGTTCGGCATCCAGGCACTCTGGACGGCGGCGCACTACCGGATCCCGGTCACCTTCGTGGTGCTGAACAACGGCAGCTACAGCGCGGTCGGTTCGGCGTTGCACCGGTTCGGCGGCGCGGCCCGGCGTACCGGGCGGTGGCCGGGGACCGACATCAGCGGGCCCCGGATCGCCGAGATCGCCGCCGGGTTCGGGGTACCGGCGACCCGGGTGACCGGCCCGGCCGACCTCGCGGCGGCGCTCCGGGCGGTACGCGACACCGCCGGTCCCGCCCTGGTCGAGGTACTGACCGGGCCCGGCCGGCAGGCCGATCCCGACTTCTCACCGCGGGACGGCGACGGCGCGGACGCACCGTCCGGGCGGTACCTCGATCCCGACTTTCCACGACGCGACGGCGGCGACGCGGGCGCCCCGTCCTGACCGGCCGGACCGAGCAGGCAGGAGGGTTGCCGTGTTTGCCAGGAAGCCGAGCACCGGACCGTTCAGTACCGCCCGGGGGCTGCTGCCGCTGATCGTGGTCTGCGCGTTCCTCTTCGCCTTCCCGATCGTGATGCTGGTGGTGGGCGCCTTCCGCAACCAGGATCCGAGCCTGCCCGCGAACTGGGGCTGGGACGGCTTCCGGACCGCGTACACCAGCCCGGCGACGTACGAGACGCTGCGCAACTCGCTGCTGCTCTCCACCGCCGTCACGGTGCTCGGTACGGCGATCGGCCTGCTCTGCGCCTTTCTGGTCACCCGGACCCGGACCCCGCTGCGCCGGCTGGTCACCCCCGGCATGCTGCTGGTCGTCGCGCTGCCGCCGCTGTTCTACGCGATCAGTTGGGGAATGCTCGGCAATCCCCGGATCGGCCCGGTCAACACGCTCTTCCGGGACCTGACCGGCAGCGAGGCGACCGTCTTCGACGTCAACTCGTGGACCGGGCTGATCCTGGTGATCTCGCTCAAGTCCGCCGGCTTCAGCTATCTGATGCTGCTCGGCCCGTTCCTGGCGGTCGACCGAGGGCTGGAGGAGGCGGCACAGGTCTCCGGGGCGGGCAAGCTGCGTACGCTGCTCGGCATCGACCTGCCGGTACTGGCCCCGGCGGTCAGCGGGGTGGTCATCCTCAACTTCGTCATCGGGCTGGAGTTCTTCGACGTACCGCTATTCCTCGGTACGCCGGCCGGGATCGAGGTCTTCTCCACCCGGGTCTACGGGCTGATCAGCGAAAGCACCCCGGCCGACTACGGCGCGGCGAGCGCGCTGTCGCTGCTGCTGGTGGCGATCGTGATGGTGCTGGTCGCGGTGCAGTGGCGGCTGCTGGGCCGGCGCCGCTACACGACGGTCACCGGCAAGGGCTACCGCGCCGACGCCTGGGACATCGGCCGCTGGCGCTGGGCCGGTACGGCCTTCCTGCTGCTCTACGCGCTGCTCGCCGTCGTCGCCCCGCTGGTGCAACTGGTACTCGGCTCGCTCCAGCCGTTCTTCGGCGGCTCGGCCGGCTACTCCCTGGTCAACTACCGGGAACTGCTCGCCGAACCGGAAACCGTGTCGGCGCTGCGCGCCACGCTCCTCGTCTCGGTGGTCGGCGGGCTGGGCGCGATGCTGCTGGCGCTGCTCATCGGGTACGCCATCGGGCACAACCGGACCCGGCTGCGCCGGGTGGTGGAGATGCTCACCTGGCTGCCCTGGGCGGTACCGGGGGTGGTGCTCAGCCTCGGCATCGCCTGGGCGTACATCAGCGTGCCGGGGCTGCGGCAGCTCTACGGCACGGTCTGGATCGTGCTGCTCGCCCTGGTCGCCGCGACGGTACCGATCGCGCAGCGGGCGACCCAGCCGGCGCTGGCCCAGCTCGGCCAGGAGCTGGAGGAGGCGTCCCGGGTCGGCGGCGCCGGTCCACTGCGGATGTTCGCCGGCATCGTGCTGCCGCTGATCGCGCCGAGCTTCCTGGCCGGCTGGTTCGTCTCGGCCATCGTCGTCTCGGGCAACCTGGCGGTGCCGATCCTGCTCTCCTCGCAGCAGAACGCCACCGTGCCGCTGCTGGTCCTGGAGCTCTACACGGCGGGCGAGACGTCGCGGGCCGCCGCGCTCTTCGTGATCATGATGGTGCTGCTCTGCGTCGGCCTGGCGGTGCTGGCCGGGCTGGCCCGGCTGGCCGCGCTGCTGCGCCGCCGGGCACTCGCCGCCGCGTCCCGAGCCGTACCGCCGGCCGGGCCGACCCCACCGGCGCCGTCCGCCGGCCCGACCTCCCCCGGCGATCCGGTGCGGTCCGCCGGTACGCCACAGACGCCGACCCCGTCGTCGGCACCCGCACCCCTCGGATGAGACCCGCACCCCTCGGTTAGGAGAAGAACCATGAACTCGCGGAACCTGCTCCGGACCGGCGCGGTCGCGGTGGCGGTCGCCCTGGCGCTGGCCGCCTGTGGCACCGGCGGCGGACCGGCCTCGGACGCCGCCGCCAACGTGGCCGGCAGCACCGACGACCTCGGCGGCCAGGCCGCCGTCGACACCATGACCGCGCTGTACGAGGCCGCCAAGGCGGCCGGCAAGACCGAGGTGGTGGTCTACGGACCCGGCGAGAACGACAAGGTCGACGTCTACAAGGCGTTCCAGCAGCGCTTCCCGGCCATCCGGGTCAGCGGCGAATACCTTGTCGGGCCGCAGCTCGCCAGCAAGATCAACCAGGAGTTCGGCAGCGGCAAGCACGTCGCGGACCTGGTCCAGGGCGGCGACACCACCGTCGCCGCCCAGCTCGACGAGCAGCGGTACGCAAAGTTTGCCCCGGTCACCGCCGCCACGCTGGGCAAGGAGTACCAGGATCCGGGCGGGACGGTCTACGCCGCCTCCGGCAGCATCATGGGCATCCTCTACAACGTCGACCGGGTGCCCGCAGCCGATGCCCCGAAGGGCTGGCGGGACCTGCTGGACCCGCGCTGGAAGGGCAGGATGGTGCTCGACGACGCCACCAAGAACGGTGCGGTGGCCGGCACCTTCTCCCGGATGCTGCACGACGGCCGGTACGGCGAGACGTACCTCGCCGGGCTCGCCGGACAGGAGATCCACTGGGTCGCCTCCGGACCGGTCGCCGGCAACGCGGTGGCGACCGGGGAGTTCGCGGTGGCGCCGGTCTACCCGTACAGCTTCTATCTGCGGGACAAGGCGAAGCATGCCCCGGTCAACCTGGTCTTCCCGGTCGACGGCGGCAACCAGGTCTCGCCGCACTACCTCGGACTGGTCGACGGTGCACCGCACCCGGACGCGGCCAAGCTGCTGATGACCTGGCTCTTCACCCCCGAGGGGCAGCGCGCCGTCGCCGACGCCGGGTACGCCCCGACGATGCCGAACGCGCCGAACGTCGACGGGCTGCCGCCACTGAGCACGATGGACCAGCTCAAGCCGTTCGCCATCGCCGAGGTCAACGCGGCCCAGGCGGCGTACCTGGCGAAGTCGAAGCAGATCTTCGGCCGGGGCTGAACCATGTCGGCGGATCTGGTGATCGAGGGACTGGTCAAGTGGTTCGGGGACACGGCCGCCGTGGACGGGATCGACCTGCGGGTCCGGCCGGGCGAGTTCCTCACCCTGCTCGGGCCGAGCGGCTGCGGCAAGACCACCACGCTGCGCTGCGTCGCCGGTCTGGAGTTGCCGAGCGCGGGTGAGATCTCGTTCCGGGGCCGGGTCTTCGCCGCACCGGGCCGGGCGGTCTTCGTACCCCCCGACAAGCGGCGGATCGGCATGGTGTTCCAGAGCTACGCCCTCTGGCCGCACATGACCGTACGGGCCAACGTCGGCTATCCGCTGAAGATGGCGAAGGTGCCGAGGGCGGAGATCCGGGACCGGGTACACGAGATGCTCGGCCGGGTCGGGCTGGCCGAGCGGGCCGACGAGATGGCGGTCTCGCTCTCCGGCGGCCAGCAGCAGCGGGTCGCGCTGGCCCGGGCGATGGCCAGCCGCCCCGAGCTGCTGCTCTTCGACGAGCCACTGTCCAACCTGGACGCCAAGCTGCGCTACCAGCTCCGCGACGAGATCCGCAGCCTGCACGACCAGCTCGGCACCACCTCGGTGTACGTCACCCACGACCAGGAGGAGGCGATGGCCCTCTCGGACCGGATCGTGGTGATGAACGCCGGCCGGATCGAGCAGGTCGGCCCGCCGCGTGAGCTGTACTCCCAGCCCCGCAACGCCTTCGTGGCCGACTTCATGGGCTACCAGAACATCCTGCCCGGGGTGGTGGCGGAGGTCCGGGGCGACGGGCATCTCGTCCGGGTCGACGGGTCCACGCTCACCGTCGCCGTACCCGGGGTGCCGCCCGGACCAGCCGGCACCGCCACCTCGGTCGCCTTCCGCGCCTCGGCGGTACGCCTCGACCCGCCCGCCGACGGCCCGGCCGCCGCGCTCGCCGCCCGGGTGCTCCGGTCGACGTACCTGGGGCGGAGCCTCAACCTGCTGGTCGAGGTGGCCGGGGTGCGGCTGCGTACCCAGCTCGACGAGGAGGCGCTGGGGCGGGTGGGGCCGGAACTGCCGGGCCCGGGGGACGAACTGACGGTGCACCTGCCGGCCCGGGCGGTCGTACCGCTGGCTCCGGTCGCCGAGGCGGCACCGGCGGCGGTCGGCTGAGCTGCTGCGGTCGGCCGGTCGCGGGGGACTCAGCCCGGAAGCTGGGCGAGTTGGCTCAGGTAGCCGGTGCCGGTCCGGGCGACCGCGCCGGCCAGGGCGGTGGTGTCGGGGTCGGCGCCGGAGCGCTGCTCGGCGGTGGCGACCCGGACGGACTGTTCCAGGTGCGCGCGCAGGTGTTCGCCGAAGAGGCGGCGGAACTCGGCGTCCGGGGCGGTGCCGAGCGTGGTCAGCTCGGTGGCGGTGACCATGCCGGGCATGTCGTGCCCCTCGTGCGGGTTGGTCTGCGGGGCACCAGAGCGGTCGAGCAGCCGCCGGGACCGGTCCAGGTCGGCACGGTGGGTCTCCCGGACCCGGACGGCGAGCCGGCGTACGGCCGGTTCGGCGGTGCGCTCCGGCACCAGGTCCAGCAGCGGCAACACCCGCTCGTGCATGGCGACGGTGAGTTGCAGCCAGGCGATGTCGGTACCGTTGAACGGGCCGGACGGGCTGGGCGTACCCGCCGGGGTGGGCGGTGCACCGGTGGTGACCGGGGCCGCGCCGGTGGGCGTACCCGAAACGGGTGCCGGGGTGGCGGCGGGGCCGGCACAGCCGACGGCCAGCAGGACCACGACGAGCAGCGTGGCGGCGGCCGGTGTCACGGCGCTCGGTCTCATGGAGTCCTTCTCCGGTCGCTGTTCCGTGGGTGGGCCCGGCCGCATCCGGACCCACCCATGGGCCCCACGGTCAGCTCGAGCGGCCGTCCGCGCCGCACTTGATCACGGGCCGGATGCAGTCCTGCACCCGGCGCAGCATCTCGGCCTCGGGCCAGGCGTTGAAGAAGTCACCGTGCATGGTGAACCCGCCGCCGGAGGCGAGCCGGAACCGGGCCGGGTCGCCGCTCACCGGATAGCGCAGCACCTGGCGCAGCTTCGGCACCGCCACCGGATGGGTGGGCGGGCACGCCTGGTTGACCGGGTACGCCATGTGGCTCTTGTGGTCCGGCGAGTCGAGGTCGCGGCCGTTCCAGCACTGCGGGAAGTCGAGGTACGACTCCAGCATCGTCCCCGATGGACAGTTGACGAAGTCCTTGGACGCGCCGACGTGCCCGGCGTGCAGGCAGGACCACCGGGAGATGGTGGTCGAGTCCGGGCCGGTGGCCCGGGCGTTGCCGGCCACGATCCGCAGGCCCAGCGGCAGGGGCTGGGTGTTGGCGACGATGTCGCTGCGGACGCCCTCGCCGAGGTAGTAGAACGTGACGATGGCCGGCTCCACCGGGACGTTGTCGGCGTACAGGGTGGGCACCCAGTAGGACGAGACGTCGACCCGGGGGTTGCAGGTGGTGTTGGAGTTCAGCAGGTCGGCCAGGTTGGTGTACGCGTTGGTGGTCGTCGCGCCGAAGAAGCTGTGCATGTGCGAGGCGCCGGGCAGGCCCGGATAGATGATCGGGTCGTCCGGCAACCGGTGGCTGTACGGACAGTCGGCCAGGAACTCGGCGACCCGGACGATCCGGGCCTCGGCCGGCTCCGCCCGCTCGATCACGGCATAGCCGCCGAGCAGGGCGAGCAGGGCGCCGAGCAGCGTCACGAACCTCAGCCGGCGGCGCAGCGCGTGCAGGGGTGCGGCCCTTTCCATGTGGGCACTCCTAGCTGGTGAGCGGCCAGCGAGGGGTTCCGGCGCCGCCGCCGAAGGCGTCGGAGGTCGCTGGCCAGACTGGTGGTGGTCTGCCCTCGTTCGAGGTGTGAGAGAGCGCTCTCTCTCATCCACCAGCTTGAGCCCGCCGTCGAAACCTGTCAATACTTCCGACCCGAACCGCCGCCACCCGAACCACTTCTCCCGGCACCGTTTCCGCTCCCGGCACCATGTCCGCCCGGAGCCGGCTCCGCTCTACTCCCGGCGCTGGGTCGGGTCGAGGAAGACGTACCGGATCGCCGGGTTGCGGGCGATCAGCCGCCGCTCCGCCTCGTCGGCGGCGACCTCGATCTCCGCCCGGCTGGCGTCGTCGGCGAAGTTGACCTTCACCGCCACCAGGATGTCCTCCGGACCGAGTTGCAGCGTCATCAACCGGTCCACGCTCCGGAGATCCGGCACCGCCGCCAACTCCTGCTCGATCTCCGCCCGTACCGCGTCCTGGGCCGCCCGGCCGACCAGCAGCGCGATGTTGTTGTGCGCCAGGGTGGTCGCCACCACCAGCAGCAGCACGCCGATCAGGATCGAGGCGATGCCGTCCCACAGCGGGGTACCGGTCAGCTCCGACACCCCCACCCCGACACCCGCGAGGACCAGGCCGATCAGCGCCGCGCTGTCCTCCAGCAGCACCGCCTTGATCGTGGTGTTCGGGGTACGCCGGGCCACCCGCAGCCAGGAGACGTGCCAGCGGGCCGCCCGACGGCGCAACTGTCGGACCGACCGGGTCAGCGAGACGCTCTCGGCCACGAAGGAGACCACCAGCACCACGTACGCGACCGTCGGGTCCAGGTTCTCGTGCCGCTGCTGGACCGCCTGCACCCCCTGGTAGATGGAGAACCCGGCACCGAGGACGAAGGTGACCACGGCGGCGACGAACGCCCAGAGATAGCTCTCCCGGCCGTAGCCGAACGGGTACTGGCTGGTCGGTGGCCGGGCGCCCCGGCGCAGCGCGATGAAGAGCAGCAGTTCGGTGGTGGTGTCGGCGACCGAGTGGGCCGCCTCGGAGAGTACCGCCGCCGAGCCGGAGACCACCCCGGCGATCGCCTTCGCCACCGCCACCGCCAGGTTGGCCAGACCCGCGATGATCACCGTACCGACGCTCTGGCTGCGCTGCGAACGCGACGAGCTGAGCGGCCCCGCCTGCGACCAGGGCGTCTCGCCGCCGGCCTGCCCCTCGGTGTGCTGCGTACTCCGGGCGCCGTCCGGCCCGCGTACGCCCGGCTCCTGCTCCGGACTGTGCGCCGGCTCGGCCATGAGGTCAGCCTAGGTGTCGGGACCCGCCCCATCCGGCGGTTGCGTGGAGTCCGGCGAGACCTCGGGGCGGCGGTTCGTCGTACCCGTTCTCTAGGCTGAACGCCGAGCATGCGGGCCTGGGGGAGGAAACTTCGTGGCGTACGAGGCAGTGGTGACGGCACCCGACGAGCGGCCCGAGCAGCCGGACGGGGTCGGGGTCGATCCGGTGGAGCGGGTCGTCGAGCCGGTGGTCGATCCGGTCGACCCGGTGGTGGACGCCGCGCTCGCCGAGCCGTTCCCGGACCGTCCGGCCTACGACGCGGCGATCGCCGAGATCCGCTCGGCCGCCGCCGACTACTACAACGGCGCGGACCTGGCGATGGACGACGCGACCTACGACGCGCTGATGGCCCGGGTCGTCGCGACCGAGGCCGCCCAGCCGGGCTGGAAGACCGGCGACTCGCCCAGCGAGCTGGTGGCGGCCGGTGCCGGGCTGGTCGGCGACGTCGTGCACAGCGTCCCGATGCTCAGCCTCGACAACGTCTTCGGCGAGGAGGAGTTGGCCCGCTGGGCGGCCCGGCTCGACAAGCTGCTCGGCCGACCCGCCGCCGGCTACACCGTGGAACCCAAGATCGACGGGCTGGCCATCGCCGCCCGCTACGTGGACGGCCGGCTCACCCAGGTCGCCACCCGGGGCGACGGGCTGGCCGGCGAGGACGTGACGCCACAGGCACGACGGGCGGCCGGCCTGCCGGAGCAGCTCGGCGAGCCGCTGACCGTGGAGATCCGCGGCGAGGTCTACATGACCGATGCCGACTTCGCCGAGGCCCAGGTGATGCGGACCGGGCACGGCGAGCCGGCCTTCGCGCATCCGCGCAGCGCCGCCGCCGGCACGCTCCGGGCCCAGGACCGGGCGTACGACGCCCCGCTCTCCTTCCTCGCCTACGCGGTGCACGGGCTCGACGACGCCGACGGGGCGACCGAGCCCCGCCCACACTCGGCCACCATGGCATACGTCGAGAGCCTCGGCGTCGCCACCACCGCCGGTTCGCCGGCCGGGATGCCGCTCTGCACCACCATCGAGGAGGTGCTCGCCGTGGTGGAGACGCTCTACGCCCGCCGGGGCGAGCTGGGTTTCGGCATCGACGGTGCGGTGATCAAGGCCGACCACCCGGCCGACCGTGAGCTGGCCGGGTCGGGCACCCGGGCACCCCGCTGGGGCATCGCCTACAAGTTCCCGGCCGACACCCGCACCACCACGCTGCTCTCGATCGAGGTGCAGGTCGGCCGGACCGGAGTGATCACCCCGGTCGCCGTACTGGCACCGGTGCAGGTCGGTGGGGTGACGGTCACCTCGGCCACCCTGCACAACTTCGACGACCTGGTCCGGCGCAACGTCTGGGCGGGTGACACCGTCTTCGTCCGGCGGGCCGGTGACGTGATCCCCGAGATCACCGGAGCCAAGCTCGACGAGCGGCCGGCGGACGCCACCGCGTACGAGCCGCCGACTCGGTGCCCGCGCTGCGACGGCGAGATCGACCGCTCGCAGAAGCGTTGGCGCTGCACCCAGGGCCGGGCCTGTGGTGCCCGTGAGTCACTCTCCTACTACGCGGCCCGGGACTCGATGGACATCGAGGGGCTGGGCAGCAAGATCATCGACCTGCTGGTCAGCGCCGGTATGGTCACCGATCCGGCCGACCTCTACGACCTCGACCCCGCCACGCTGGCCACCCTGGAACGGCTGGGCGAGACCTCGGCCCGCAAGCTCGTCGCCAACATCGAGGCGTCGAAGAAGCAGCCGCTCTCCCGGGTCCTCACCGGCCTCGGCGTACGGATGACCGGCCGGTCGATGTCCCGCCGGCTCGCCCGGCACTTCGGCACGATGGAGGCGCTGCTCGCCGCCTCCGTCACCGACCTGCAAGAGGTCGAGGGCGTCGGCCCGGAGCGGGCCGTCACCATCGCGGCGGAGTTGGTCGAGCTGGCCCCGGTCGTCGAGAAGCTCACCGCCCGCGAGGTCAACATGACCGAGCCGGGCGTTCCCGGCCAGGCCGCGACCGCCGAGGGCGAGGGCGAGGGCGATCCGGAGGTACCGACGGCGACCGCGCTGCCGCTGCGCCGGCCGGACGGCACGCCGATGACGGTCGTGGTCACCGGTTCCGTGCCGGGGCTGACCCGCAACGAGGGCAACGAGGCGGTCGAACGGCTCGGCGGCAAGTCGTCCGGCTCGGTCTCCAAGCGCACCGATCTGGTGGTGGTCGGCGAGGGCGCGGGCAGCAAGGCGGAGAAGGCCGTCGACCTCGGCGTCCGGGTGATGCCGGCGGAACGCTTCGCCGAACTGCTCGCCGCACACACCGCCGGGGACGCGGCGACGATCGCCGAGATCCTGGCCCTGCCGGACCCCGAGCCGACTCCCGACACCGCGCCGATTCCGGAGGCGGGGTCGAAGCCAGCGGCCGAGTCGAAGCCGGCGACGGAGCCGAAGCCGGAGGCCGAGCCGAATCCGGAGGCGGGGTCGAAGCCGGAGGCCGGAGCAGAGCCGGCGGCCGAAGCGGAGTCGGCACCCTCGGTCGGCTGAGAGCTGCCGGGCCGCCCACGACCAGAACGGCAGGGGTCAGCGGCGGCCGATCACCACGGTCGCCGGGAGGTCGTCGTCGGTGACCACCACCGGGGCGAGGCCGGCCAGGTCGAACACGTCCACGGCGACCTCCGCCTGCTCCAGGCTGGTCTCCAGCAGCAGGTGGCCGCCGGGTACGAGCCAGTCCCGGGCTCCGGCGGCCACCCGGCGCAGCACGTCGAGGCCGTCGTCCCCGCCGTCCAGCGCCACCAGCGGCTCGTGCAGCCGCGCCTCCGGCGGCAACAGCTCGACCGCCTCGCTGGGCACGTACGGCACGTTCGCCACCAGTACGTCGATCCGGCCGTGCAGCCGGGACGGAAGTGGCTGGTAGAGGTCTCCGGCGTACACCCGGCCGCCGAGTGGGGCGAGGTTGCGCCGGGCGCAGCGGACGGCGGCTGGTTCGATGTCGACCGCGTACAGCACGACGTCGCCGACCAGCGCCGCGACCGCCAGCCCGATCGCGCCGGAGCCGCAGGCCAGGTCCAGTACCGTCGCCCCCGGCCGGGCCAGCGCGGCAGCCCGACGGACCAGCAGTTCGGTACGGCGGCGCGGCACGAAGACCCCCGGGTCGACGGCGACCCGCAGCCCGCAGAAGTCGACCCAGCCGACGATGTGTTCCAGCGGCAGGCCGGAGACCCGCCGCTCGACCATGGCCGACAGCTCGGCCGGGCTCCGCGCGGCGGTACTCAGGAGGTCGGCCTCGTCCTCGGCGAAGACGCAGCCGGCGGCCCGGAGCCGGCGGACGACGTCCGCACGGTCCGGTGTGGACATCGGAGTGGAGATGGGTGTTGACACGTGCGGCCCTTCGGAACGCCTGCGGGCGCTCTCCCGGCTATCGCGACCCGACGTGCCCCGAGGAGGCCGCCGACCCGCAGGCGGGGAGCACCCGGCCGATCGACACGGAAATCGGTCCCACCTCCTCGGGTCGCGGCGACTGAGGCCCTCAACGTACCCCACCGGCGGGGCGGCGCGGACCGGGCCGGACGAGCCGCGGCCGGCGATCTCCCGAATTCGTGCCGTCCCGGTCGCGGACCGTGGCCGGCGGTCACCGCCGACCGCACAGTTCTTGGCATGACTTCGTCTCGTAGCCACTTCGCCGGGCGCCTCGTCGCCCTCTCGGCCCTCGTCCTGCTCGGCGCCGGCTGTGGCGTCATCGACACGGTTCAGAACGCGGTCGACACGGCCAACACGCTGGGCGGCTTCGCCGACCGGCTGGGCAAGTCCGCCCAGCTCACCTTCACCGCCGAATACAGGATCGTCGGCGAGGAGGCCGGTCAGCGGGAGACCGAGACCGTCACCCTCACCCAGCAGCCGCCCAACTCGGCGCTGAGTACCCCGGACGGCCGGCTGATCTTCACACCCGACCACATGATCATCTGCTCCGACGGCGAGTGCCAGCGGAGCGCGAACACCGCCGCCGCGACGACCCCGGACGCCGGCATGGTCGCCGCGGTCGCCGGACCCGGCTTCGTCACCCCGGAACTCGCGCTCGGCCTGGTCGCCGCCGCCGCGATCGTGCCGAACACCGACGTGGAGACGACGGAACGGAAGATCGCCGGTCAGGACTCGCTCTGCGCCGACGTCACCGGGGTCAGCGACCCGCAGGGCGGTACCGAGGGAACGCTCGACAAGCTCACGGTCTGCGTCACCGAGTCCGGCGTACTGGCCTCGTTCGTCGGTAGGACGGACAACGGCGAGCAGGCCGCGATCGAACTGGTGGAGTACTCGGAGAAGGTCGACGAGAAGGCGTTCGCCCCGCCGGCCGGCGCCACCGTCGAGGACGTGTCACAACTCCAGCGGTAACCGGTACGCCCGCAGGGACCGGCCCCCAGTTCGGGGCCGGTCCCTGGCCGTCCGGTCCGAGGATCGCCGCCCCGGCCGTCACTCGGCTCTCGACTACAGGTAGCCCTTGGCCTCCCGCTTGGCGATCATCGGTTCGGCTCCCTTGCCCATCTTCTTCAACGCCTCCCGCAACTGCTGCTCGCTCATCTTCGAGCTGCCCTGGATGCCTGCCTCGTGAGCGCGTTGGCGCAGGTCATGAAGTTCGTCCCGACCAGCCATCTCAAGCCTCCCCATTCCGCCGACAGGGGCACCGCAGCCGGCCCCATCCTGGACCGCTGGCTTCCCCCGATCGGGGCCGGCAAACGGCCGGCCGAACCCGCCTCGGCCTGGGCGCCGGCCGAACCGGCGATCACCCCCGGACGAGGACGAAGCCGCCGCGCGGCCGGGTCGGTACCCGACGCAGCGGGCCCCCGAGATCCCAGTACGGGCCCGGTACAGTCACCAGGGTGATCTTCCACATCGCCGAGGAGTCGGACTGGGCGGCGGCGCAGGTCTCCGGGGACTACCGGGTCTCGACCCGGGGGCGGAGCCTCGCCGAGGAGGGGTTCATCCACGCCTCCCGCCGGGGCCAGGTGCTCGGCGTGGCCGAGGCGGCCTACACGGACGCCGGTCCGCTGCTACTGCTACGCATCGACCCGGACCTGCTCTCCTCCCCGGTACGCGACGACGAGGTCGCACCGGGGATCTTCTTCCCGCACATCTACGGTCCGATCAACCTCGACGCGGTGGTGGCCGTGGCACCCCTGGAACGGACCGCCGACGGCAGGTTCGTGATGCCGCCCGGCTGACCACCAGAAGGCCGGGCCGGGCCGGGGCCTAGCCGGGGCGGACGGCGGTGAAGACGGCGAACGTCGGGTTCGCCAGCAGGTCGGTCCAGTAGTCCGGGCCACGTTCGGCCACCAGGTCGGCGGAGACGACCGCCGGATATCGGCGTACGTCGGCCAGACCGGCCCGGTCCAGGGCGGCCTCGACCACTCGATGCGGCCAGGAGAAGCCCTCGAAGTCGATCGGCGGCTCGCCGTCGATGTGTACGGCGTACCCCCGCCGGCCGTGCGAGGGTGTCGTCTCGGTGGCGGTGATCCCGTAGCGCGGGAAGATGTCCAGCCGTGCCCAGTCCAGGTCGGGGTTGGGCACCAGCACGACCAGGGTGCCGCCGGGCGCGAGGTTCACCACCAACTGGCCGAGCATGCCGTCCAGGGCCGCCTCGCCCGGGGCGTAGCCGAGCAGCCAGACCGCGGTCACCACGTCGAACTCGCCGAGCTTCGGCAGCGCCGCGGCGTCGCGTACCTCGTAAGTGATGCCGAGCGGGTCGGCCGTCTCGACCCGGCGGGCATGGGCCACCATCTCCGGCGACGCGTCCACCCCGGTCACCCGGGCGGCGCCGAGTCGACTGAAGAGCCGGGGATAGAAGCCGGTGCCGGAGCCGACGTCCAGTACGGACCTGCCGGTCAGATCGGGGAGTGCGGACCGCAACGTAGCCTGTTCGGCCTGCCCGATCGGCAGGTGCTTGGCCCGCTCGTAGAGTTCGCCGATCAGGTCGTACTGCTGGGACATGCCGCCTCCGCACCGTCGGGCCGGTCGATGCCATCGTCGCACGGCCCTCCGGCCCCCGCCCGACAGGACGCGGCAGCGCCGGTCACTCCGCCGTTCGCTCAGGCTGCGGGGGTGGCCGGTCCGCCGGCCCGGCGGACGGTTCGGGCGCGGCGGCGGAGTCCACCGGCCCGGCGGGCGGCTCGGGTGTGGTGCCGGAGTCCACCGGTGGCCGGGGTCGTGGCCGGGCGGCGGCGCTCAGTAGGCGCAGCGGTATCGGTTCGACCAGCGGCGGCGGATCCGGGCTCGCGGCGGTCCGCGAGAGCAGCCCGGCCAGCCCGGCCCGGGTGGCGACCACCAGCAGCCGGTCCGTCCGGACCAGCGGCCGGCGGTCCGGCAGGGACCAGAGCGTCTGCCCGACCCGGCCGGTCCGGACGGCGATCAGCCGTACCTCGCCGGGCCGGCTGACGTCCGGGCAGAGCCGTCCCTCCAGTTCGGAACCGGCGCCGACCGGCAGCTCCGCGACGAGCAGCACCCGACGGCCGACGGAGATCGCCCCCACCACCTCCCGGCCCATCATCGCCGCCGCGAAGGCGGGCGCGGCCAGGTAGGAGACGCTGCGCGAGTGGTCGATCCCGAAGGCCCGCTTGACGCGCTGCGCGAATCCCTCGTCGAAGAGCCGGAGTACGACCCGCAGCTTCGCCTCGCCGGCCCCGCCGTTCCCGCGCTGCGCCTGCTGGTGCACCGCCCGGCCGATCAGGGCGGTCTCCAGGTTGGTCACGTCGTCGGTGGTGAGCACCAGCAGGGCGCGGCAGGTCTCCACCGAGGCGGCCCGCAACGCCTCGGCGTTGTTGGCGTCCCGGATCAGGACCGGGATGCGCAGCTCACGGGCGACCGACACGCCCCGGGCGTGCTCCACCCGGTCGATGGCGACCACGTCCAGACCGAAGTCGTGCAGTTCCCGGACCACCCGGGCGCCGATGTTGCCGAGCCCGACCACGATCACGTGGCCGGAGACCGGCTCGGTGAGCCCGCCGGCGGCCAGCGCGAGCCGGGCGTTGACGATGACGTCCACGATCAACGCGGTGACGGTGGGGATCAGCGCCACGCCGGTGACCACGAGCAGCACCGCGACCGCCTTCTCGGCCACCGAGGCGCCGGTGTCGGCGTCGGCGCCGCCGAGCGCGGTCAGCACGGCCAGGTATCCGGCCTGGAGCAGGCTGGTGTCCTCGCGGGTGAGGGCGAGCGTGGCCGTACCGGTCGCCAGTACGCCGGCCAGCGCCAGCAGGGCCAGCCGGAGGTTGCGGCCGAACAGCAGCCGGGTGGCGCGCATCGGATGCGGGCGGCGCCGCCGTACCGGCCGGGGTTGGCTGCTCGGCGCCCGGACGAGGACCAGGTCGGCGGCGTCCTCGTCGGCCGGCAACCGTACCGGCTCGGCACGCCCCTCGGTGATCGCCAGCCCGCAGAGCACGTCGTCGGGGCGGTCGGCGAGATCGGCCCGAGGGGCGGCCATCAGCAGCTCGTCGGCGAGCCGTACGTAGGTCGGGGTGTCGTTGCCGAGCGCCGCGGCCACGAACGCCGGGGCGGCGAACTCGGAACCGGAGAGTACGCCACAGTCGCCGAGCATGGTGGTGATGCCGTCCCCGAGTACCGGATTGAAGAGCCGGACCACGAGCCGGACGGTGGGGCTCACCTCGCGGGCGATCAGGGCGGCGTCCACGTTGGCGACATCGTCGCGGTCGACCAGGGCGACCGCCGCCGCGTTCTCGATTCCGGCCTGCCGGAAGACCTCCTGGTTGAGCCGGGGTGCGACGATCATCGCGGGCCGGAGTGCCGGGTCGCCGTCCTCCGGCACCAGCTCGGCGATCTCCGGCGCCTGGTCTGCCGAGGCCGACGGCACGATCACCGTGACGTGCGCGCTGTAGGTGTTCATCAGCTCGCCGACCAGCCGCTGGGCGAGCGCGTTCGCGCCCCACACCACGAACCGGGGAACCGCGTCGCCGGACACGTTGAACATCGTAGTTCCCGTACGCCCAGAAGATCTTGGTTAACCGACACGTCACCGGCTCGCCAGCAGGACCGGCACGGCGCCCGGAAAGCCACAGGCAAAATTGCGTTGCGGCCGGCGGGGGCGCCACGTACGTTCCCGGTACGCCGACGAGCCGGAAGGAGGTCAGAACGATGTCCGATGTTCTGCGCCCCCTCCGCGCCCCGGCGTCCACGCGGATCTGACCCGGGGCGCTCGCCTCTGGAGGATCACGCCATGACCGATCTGGTCGTCCGCCCGCTCGTCGCGGGCGAGGAAAGTCTGTTCGACTCCATGCCCGATCCGCTGCCCCAACTGCGCCAGGTCGGCTACGCCGATGGGCTGGCCGGCGGCGGCTACCGCCCCGAGCACACCTGGATCGCCCTGCTGGCCGGCCGGGTGGTCGGCCGGGCCGCCTGGGTACTGCCGCCCGGTGCCGTCGGTGCACCGTGGCTGGAACGGTTCGACCTGGACGCCGAGCCGGAGGTGGGTGCCGCGCTGCTGCGCGCCGCACACCGGGCACTCGGCGGTCCCCAGATCTACTACGCCGCCCTGCCGGCGCACTGGCGACGCCGGCCGGAGGTACTGGCCGTGGCCGAGGCGCCGATGGCGGCGGCCCGGCTCGCCGGGCTGGTCGAGCGGGGGGAGCGGCTGCGCTGCTCGTGGACGGGTACGCCGCTGCCGACGCCGTCGGGCCGGTACACCTTCCGGCCGGCCGCCGACCCGGCGGAGATCAATGCCCTGGTCGCCCGGATCGCCGAGCCGGACGTGCTGACCGGCAAGGAGGTCGCCCGGGCGGTCGCCGGGGTCGATCTGGCCACCGACCCGCTGACCTGGCTGGACCGTCCGGCCGGGAACTGGCGGATCGCGTTCGACGCCGGGCAGCCGGTCGGGCTGGTCGGAACGGCCGGGGACGCCTGCTTTCCGCTGATCGCCTATCTCGGGCTGCTCGACGACGCCGTCCGGGGTGAACTGCTGGCCGAGGCGGTTCGGGTGCTGGCCGAGGGCGGCGCCCGGGAGGTGCTCGCCGACGTGGACGCCCATCGGGTACGCGTACTGGCCGAACTGGAGCGGACCGGGTTCCGGCAGTTGCGCTCCCGGGTGGTCTTCGTACCGACGGCGGCGGTCGGCGTACCGGATCAGGCCGCGACCGGCTGACCGGACGGGTCGCGCCGCTGCCACGGATGGGGGACCGCGCGCCTGGCGCGGCCCCCCATCGTCCCGCCGACGCGGGTTGCCCTGCCACGAAGCTCAGGCACCGGAGTGCTCTCCGGCCGAGTCGCCCGGCTCAGGGCAGCGGGACGACGTACGAATCGACCCGGGCGATGAGTCCGTCGCGGAACGTGAACAGGTCGTTGAAGGCGAAGCGGAACGGTCCGTGTTCGAGGCTGGTGCCACGGCCGTCGCCGGTGGTGATGACGACCGGGCCGTCCTCGTAGACGCGCTGGACGTCGAGTTCGGGGCTGCCGGTGAACCCCGGATTCTCGATCTCGCCGTCGAACTCCGCCTTGCCGCGGGTGGTCCGGTGGCCGTGGATGACCCACTCGACGTCGTCGGTGAGGGTCGCGAGAATTCGCGGGTGGTCGCTGGTCCGGAATCCCGCGAAGTATTCCGCGACAAGGTCGCGCTGGGGCTGCCGGGTCACGATGTTCTCCGTTCTGCTGTGGATCGGTGCTGCTGCTGCCGCAGGTGCGCGGCGAGCGCGTCGAGGATCGAGGCGAGCCCGTCGGCGGCCTGGGCCGTCCGAAGCTCGGGGGGAAGCCGACGCTGGTGGACCGTGAGATCCGTGCCGCCGCCGGCGGGGCGGACGTGCACGGTTGTGCGGAGGCCGGTGACGGGCTCGTCGAACACGAGTTCGTGCGGTGCGGCGACGTTCACGTAGACGAACCGGAGCCGGCGGGTCGCGCCGTTCGGCGCGCGGGTGTCGAGGGCGAACTCCCCACCGGGACGCAGGTCGACGGTCACGGACTCCGGGGGTACGGCGGCGTGCGAACCGCCCCAGAACGCCGCGATGCTTGCCGGCGAGGTGAAGGCGGCCCAGACGCGTTCGGGCTCGGCCGGGAGGTGGCGCTTGGCGATCAGTTCGTCGCCCCGGAGTTCCGAACTGGCGGTCAACGGACCGCTCCGGCAGCCGGGCCCCGGCCGAGCGGAGCGTCGTCGGCGAGGTGCTGCTCGAGGGCGTCGAGCCGATCGTCCCAGGCGCGGCGCTGATCGTCGATCCAGGTGCCGAGCAGCGACAACTGGTCGACCCTCAGCCGGCAAGGGCGCCTGGTGCCCTCGCGCCGCTGCTCGACCAGGCCGCACCGTCGCAGTACACCGACGTGGTGGGAGATCGCCTGCGGGGTCAGGTCGAACGGTTCGGCGAGCTCTCCCACCGTGGCATCGCCCCGGGCGAGGCGGGTCACCAGGGCGCGCCGGACGGGGTCGCCGAGGGCGGCGAAGGCGGAGTCGAGGTCTGGGTCGGGTGCCACGAGCGGGGGAGCCATGGCCCCACCCTAGCGCAAATGATTGTTTGCACAAGCCATCGTTTGCGAAGGCGCTACCAGCTAGGCCACGCCGGACAGGTACTCCCGGCGTCGCTGCGGTTCGAACTTCTCGATCGCGTACCGCAGCATGGTCCGGGGCATGACCCGGTAACAGCCGGCCAGGAACTCCTCCTCCGCCGCCCTGTCCCGGTTGCCCACCTCGCGCAGCATCCAGCCCACCGCCTTGTGTACGAGGTCGTGTGGGTCGTGCAGGAGCCGTTCGCCGAGCCGGAAGGTCCACTGGAAGTCTCCGGCCCTGACGAAGGCGAAGGTTGCCATGATCGCGATCCGGCGATCCCACACCAGGCTCGACTCGGCCAACCGATCCAGTACGCTCCGGTCCCGGTCGACCAGCCAGGGTCCGACGATGTACGGCGCGGACGAGTCGACCAGATCCCAGTTGTTGATGTGGCCGGTGTTGGCCAGCACGATGTCGAAGATCCGGCCCCGTTCCTCCTCGTCCGCCTTGGCGAACCTCCGTACCAGGATGAAGAGCGCGGTCAGCCTCTCCTCGTGCACGCCGCTCGTCAGCAGCTCCGTCGCTCCGGTCAGGGAGAGGTCGCGCCAGTACCGGCCGGCCACCCTGCGCTGTTCCGGTACGGAGACGCCGATGGCCCGGTCGCCCTCGCCGTACCCGCCCGGAACCATTTGCAGGAACCGGCGCACACTCTCCGCCCGATGCGGGTCGGCGAGGCTGGCGAGTTCGCGACGGACGTCCGCGGTCGTGGCCATGACTGTGCAACCTACCGCGACCGCCGGTGTCCGCCGGGTCACGAGGCCGCCTGACCCGCCAGGTACGACAACGGTCTGCCTGCCGGCCAGGGTCGTCGCTCGGCGGGCGGCGCATTGGCTCAACGGCTCAGGATGTTCATCCGCCCCGACGGCGGACCCTGGGCACCCCGGCTGTGCCACCCTGCACTTCGCCCGGGACGGCAGGGCGATGTGCACGGATTCTCATGACAGATCGCACGGGTCCGGCAAGCGGTACCCGAGCCGAGACTGTCAGGCATGAATCACACGACAACCCTCCCGCACGCAGATCGCCGCAGGTCAGGCCAGGGCGCCGGCATCGGCGGCCACGCGCTCGCACGCTGGCCCTCCATCGTCGGCCTGCTCACTCTGCTCGCCAGCACCGCGGGCGGACTGGATTCCCACCTGGCCGCGATGATCATCATCCTGGCCGCGATGTGTTACCTGGCCACCGCCGCTCTCGGCTCCCGTCGCAGTACCTGGGTGATGGTGGCGGTCGGCACCCTCGCCGTCGCCGGCGCCGAGGTCACCGGGCTGGACCCGACCACCACGCTGCTCGTCATGGGTGCGGGGTTCGCCGTGTTCGGGTTCCTTCGCGGCACGGGGGTTGGTCGCCGCGAGCTCGGGTTGCAGACGCTGGGATTCATCGGATTCAGCGCCATCGCACTGACCGCGATGATGTCCGGCCCCGCCCTGGCGGCGTACCTGGCGGCGATCGCCGCGATCGGGCACGCGGTCTGGGACGTGATCCACTACATCCGCGACAAGGTGGTCAGCCGCTCGCTCACCGAGTTCTGCTTCGTACTCGACTTCGGTCTGGGCGCCGCGCTGCTCCTCGCCGCCTGGAACGTGATCCCCCGGTGATCGCGTGACGCCGGTCAGGGCGAGGGCGCTGGTGATGCGGACGCGATCGAGGGGGCTGGGGTTTGCCGGCCGTACGTTCTCCGCTGGGTGCGGAACGCCGTGCACCGGCAGGTTTCGGCCTGCCGGTGTCGACACCGTGACCTGCCCAGTTGAGCAGGTCACGGCGCTGTTAGGAGATCTTGCGGCGGTAGATGACCGTGGCGAAGACGTACGTGACGATGAGGATGCCGACGCACCAGGCGAGGGCGGTCCAGATGTCGGTGCCGACCGGCTGCTGGGTGAACAGGTCGCGGAGTGCGTTGACGATGGAGGTCACGGGCTGGTTCTCGGCGAAGGCGCGTACGGGGCCGGGCATGGTGTCGGTGGGTACGAATGCCGAGCTGATGAATGGCAGGAAGATGAGCGGGTAGGAGAACGCGCTCGCGCCGTCCACGGATTTCGCGACGAGACCGGGGATGACGGCGAGCCAGGTCAGCGCGAGGGTGAACAGGGTCAGGATGCCGGCGACCGCGAGCCAGGCCAGCACTCCCGCCCCGGAGCGGAAGCCCATCAGGAGGGCGACGCCCACGACGACCACGAGCGAGATCAGATTGGCGACCACCGAGGTCAGCACGTGCGCCCACAGTACGGACGACCGGGCGATCGGCATGGACTGGAATCGTTCGAAGATGCCGCTCTTCATGTCGAGGAAGAGCCGGAATGCGGTATAGGCGATGCCGGAGGCGACCGTGACGAGCAGGATGCCGGGCAGCAGGTAGTTCACGTACGAGTCCTGCCCCGAGTTGATCGCGCCGCCGAGCACGTAGACGAAGAGCAGCATCATGGCGATCGGCGTGATCGCGGTCGTGATGATGGTGTCCACGCTACGGCTGACGTGGGTCAGGGATCGGCCGAGTAGGACGGCGGTGTCGCCGAGAAAGTGCTTGGTCATCGTCGTTTCCCTTACTTGTCCGCGCCGACGGTGCGGTCGTTGGCGGCGCCGTCCTTGCCGTCGGCGCCGACGATGGCGAAGAAGACGTCCTCCAGGGTCGGCTGCTTCTCGACGTACTCGACCTTGGCGGGCGGGAGCAGTTGCTTGAGTTCGGCGAGGGTGCCGTTCACGATGATCCGACCCTGGTGGAGGATCGCGATCCGGTCGGCGAGTTGTTCGGCCTCGTCCAGATACTGCGTCGTGAGCAGCACCGTCGTACCCTGGTCGGCGAGTTTCTTGACGGCCTGCCACACCTCGACGCGCGCCTGGGGGTCAAGCCCGGTCGTCGGCTCGTCGAGGAAGATGACCGGCGGATTCCCGACGAGGCTCATCGCGATGTCGAGGCGGCGGCGCATGCCACCGGAGTACGTCGACACCTTCCGGGTGGCCGCGTCGGTCAGCGAGAAACGGGCGAGCAGGTCATCCGCGATCTTGCCCGGGTTCTTGAGGTGCCGCAGGCGGGCGACCAGGACGAGGTTCTCCCGCCCGTTGAGGATCTCGTCGACGGCCGCGAACTGCCCGGTGAGGCTGATCGACTCCCGCACGTCCGCCGCCTTCGTAGCGACGTCGAAGCCGTTGACGCTGGCCGCCCCGGCGTCCGCCCTGAGCAGTGTGGACAGGATTTTCACCACCGTGGTCTTGCCCGCCCCGTTCGAGCCGAGCAGGGCGAAGATGGCACCCCGCGCCACGTCGAAGTCCACGCCACGCAGCACGCGTAGTTCCTTGTACGACTTCTCCAGACCCCGCACCTGGATCGCCGGTCCTGGCACCTGCGTGGTCGTCATCGGTTCTCCTCCGCTCGCTCGACGCTTTCGATCGCCTGTGTCAGCCGGGCCCGCTCCCGGTCGACATATCCGCCCTTCGAGTAGTTCCGGATCAACTCCTCCACGAACTCCACGGGGTCCTCCCCGACGATCTCGCGGATCGGTGTCCTGTCCGCGGCGGCCCGCTCGAAGAGGTCGGCGACATCCTCGAACAGCGAGGCGGAGTTGTCGGCGGTCATCGGCCCGAAATGCAGCAGGTACCGCTCGATCGCCTCGACCGCCGTCCGATAATTCGGGGGAAGCTGTTTCACCCGCGCCTTGTACTCCCGCCATCGGCGCTTGGGGCCGATCACCTTCGCGATGAAGCCGCCCTTTTCGACATCGGACATGGTCACTTGCCTCCTTCGTGGAGCTGTTCGAGTCGTTCGGTGAGGAAGCTCCAGGTCCTCCAGAACTCTTCGAGGTATTCCTGTCCCTGCTTGTTGAGGGAGTACACCTTGCGTGGCGGCCCCTTCTCGGACGGGACTTTCCGCACGTCGACGAGGCGCTTCTGCTCGACCCTGACGAGCAGGGCGTAGATGGTGCCCTCGGCGATGTCGGAGAAGCCCTGCTCCCGCAGCCACGCCGTGATCTCGTAGCCGTACGCGGGCCGCATGGACAGGATCGCGAGGACGATGCCCTCCAACGTGCCCTTGAGCATCTCCGTCATCTGCTTGCCCACGGACCACCTCCCCTTGCCTAATCGGTGTTGCTAGGTACCGGTAGACAGTAACACTGACTACTGGTACCTAGCAACACCGAATACCTGAGCCGCGAGGGCCCCATGGCTGGCCAAGGCGATCGTTTCGGTGAGACCCGACGTCCGCACCGCAGAGGGTGGTCGACTCGCGAAGAGTTCCTGCTCCCCGCGTGGGCCTAGACGTAGATCAGGGCAGGAACGGCGGACGGTGGTGTTGCCGTCGGAGGTACGGCTCGCCGGCCGGACGGGCCGCCCGACCCCGTGGTCCGGGCGGGCGTCCGGCGTCGCGATGGCGTCACTCGCAGAACACCTGCATCTTGGTGCCGGGGTCGTCGAGGTCGACGGTGAGGTCGTCGAGTTGTTCGATGAGGTCCTCGATGTGCTGCGGCTTGAGCTGGGTGAGGTCGATGGGTACCCCCGACTCGTGCAGCTTGGCGTTGACCTGGGTGAGCGCCTGCGGAGGGATGAGGCTGGTGAGCCGTACCCCGGCGCGCAGCAGTTGTAGCGGGACCCGGACGTTGATCCGGGTTGGCCCGTCGGCGCCGACGTTGTCCTCCGAGTTCATCACCACACGCAGGTACTTGGGTCGGGGCTTCGGGCGGAGCGCGCTTCCCGGCGGCGACTCGGGTTGCTCTCGTTCGATGGCGTCGATCAGCCGCTCGGCCTCGTCCGCGGTGATCTTGCCCTCGGCCAGCATCTGTAGGATCTGGCGGCGCTGCTCGTTCATTGTCGCTCCTCCCCCTCCGACTTATCTGACGCTTACCAGCACGGCCATTCGGCCCTGCTCGATCTCGAACCGGGCGCCGGGCAGCGCCCACAGCAGTCGCCCGGCCCCGCGCAGCGCACCCACCGGACTCACCCCGAAGATGAGGCAGGCGACCACTCCGCCCAGCACGGCGAGCAGCAGCAGCGGTGACAGCAGGAGCACGACCGGCAGTACGGGGACGTACACCCGCAGCCAGCGGCCGTCGTGACGGCGTTGGCGATACGTCACCAGGTGCGGGATCATCTGGACCCCTCCAACTCAGCGAGGGCCTGCTGCACGCTGATCTCCCCCCGCCGCAGCCGGTCGACGACGTCGGCGCCGCTGGGCGCCGGGTCGGTGTCGACGAAGTCGAGCTGCTCGGCGATCCGGTTCAGCCGAGACTTGATCGTCGGGTAACTCACCCCGAAGATCCGCTCCATCTCCTTGATCGAACCGTGCGACCGCACGAACGCGGCGACGAACACCTGGTCGTCGATGCTGAGCTGAGCCAGCTGCGGCGGCTCGAACTGACCCTCGATCACGACGCCGTTGCCGACGAGGCGGACCCGCTCGACCACGAACGACCGCCCGTGCGTCAGGTCCGTCAGTTCCTGCCAGTCCACCCTCGGCTCCCTCACTCTCGGCGACTGCCCACCATTCATTTTTACCTTGATTTTTTTAAGCCGGCAACGCCCGAACCTTAATTTCTTTGATTCGATCTTGGTTGCCCCTGGTCCGCCATCTCTCGCGCACCCTGCCGCTCGACGTCCGGCGGGCCGGGGCCACCTACCGCCTGGCTGACGTAGGCGGCCCCGGATCCTGCGGTGTTACGGACAGGCGGCGGTCACCTGAGCGAGCGCGGCCGCGTGGGTGGTCTGCGCCGTCGCCAGCGTGGCCTCGGTCTCCTCGAGCTGGACCTTGGCCTTCGTGACCTTCTCCTCGGCCTGCTTGATGGCCTGGGCCGGTTTCCCGCTCACCACGGCCCTCTCGAACTTGGCCTCGGCGTCCTGGACCTTCGCCCGGGCCTTCTGGACGGCCTCGTCGGCCTTGTCCACGCCCCGTGCTGCCGCGTCAGCCTGCTTCCGGGCGGCGAGGCAGGCCGGCGACGGGTCGCCGGGACCTTGGGGTGCTTCGACGACGAAGGACCTGATGATGCCGTGGCGGCCTCCGTGGGTCAGCGCGGCCCAGACGATGCCTCCTTCGGGGAGGGCGATCGGCTCGGTGTAGGCGACGCCGGCCTGGAGGTCGCCCGGCCCCGCGGCGCCGGGCTCGGTCACGACATAGGTGATCGTGTACGCCGGGTCGGTCACCGCGAGCCCGGTACCGGCCTTGCTGAGCGTGACGACCTTGTCCGCGACCGTCCCGGCGACCTCGCTACCACGGAAGTCGTGGATCGCCGCGCCGCCACCGGTACCGCCGGTGATCACCGTGCTGCCGTTCAGCACGTACTCACTGCGGTAGAGCGCGGTGTTGGTGTTGGTGATCGCGCTGTCGGTGATCGTGAACAGTGGGCCCGCGTTGTAGGCGTAGATGGTGCGGGCGCCCTTGCCGCTGACGGCGGACCGGTCGACCGTGACGGTCGGGCCGGAGCCCTCGGTGACGATGACGCCCTGCGAGCCGGACATGGTGGCGTCCGACCGGATCGTCGCGTCTTCGACCGCGAGGTGACCCTTGTTGCGCACCATGAGAAACGCCGCCAGCGCGGTGCTGTCGGCACTCTGCGCGATCGTCAGGTTCGGACCGACCGTGAGCTGCGCATCGTCCACGTTGAAGTAGACGTTGCCGGTCGCGGTGAGCGTGGTCGGCGCGTCCGCGGTGAGGCGGATCTTGCCGGCGTCGACCTGGATCGCCCCGCCCTGGTCATCGGCGACGAGGTCGTCGGTGATCCAGATCGTCTCCTCGCCGCTGCCGATCTCGGCGATGCGGAAGCGAAGCTCCTCGATGCTCGCGGCCCGGAACTGCTTCTCCGTCACGAGCGGGTTGAGGAACGTGATCGCGGTGGTCAGGTCGGCGACGGCGGCGTCGGCCCTGGTCTGCGACGCGTACGGGTCGTCCAGCACGGCGCCGGCGCGGACTACGGTCGCCGCGAGGAACTGGTAGCTGTACGGCGTGTAGCCGGCCGGTTTCGGGGCGTTCCCGCCGGTCACCGTAGCCAACAGGGCCGCCAGGGCCGCCTTGTTGGTGAAGGGCAGCGTGTTGACCTGACCGGACAGGCCGGCGAGCTGCGGGTAGGCGACGGCCGAGCTGGTGGCCGGCTGCCACGCCCAAACCGTCCCGAAGTCCCAGCCGAGACCCTGGTAGGTCTCCTGGCCGGTGAGGCCATCCTGGGTGAGTTCGCTGATGCCGCGCTGCGCGACCTTCGTGCCGGTCAGCGGCACGTCGGCCCACACGACGTTGTCGGCCACCTTCGCCTCGGCGACCGCGGCGGCGAAGAGCTTGCCGGCGGTGGCTCCGGTGACGGCGCGGTTCGCCGCGACGAGGCCGCGCAACACGGCGTCGGCGGACCGTACGTGGCCGACCGCGCCACCGGCGTCCCCGGTGGTGATCACCGCGCCGGCCGCGAGACTGCGCTCGACGGTCGACGCGCCGATGATCTCACCGACCAGGCCCGCCGTGGTGGCTTCGCCGTCGAGGTTCACCGTCGCGTACGAGTCCGTCACGGAGCCACCGTCGAGCACGCCGACCAGGCCGCCCGCGGTGTCCCGGGCACCGTCCACGCTGCCGGCGACGAACACCCGGTCCAGGGTGCCGCCGTCGACCACCCCGGCGACGCCGCCGACCGGGCCTTCGGTGTCGCGGTAGTCCACGTCGACGAGTCCCAGGTCGCGGACCACACCGCCCGTACCGAGCCGGCCCACGAAACCCGTGGGCGAAGGCTCGTCATCGAGCTCCCAGCCCTGGTCGTACCCGAGGTGGAGACCGTTGATCGAGTGGCCCCCGCCGTCGAAGGTTCCGGTGAAGCCCGGGCCGACCTCCTCGGCGTTCACGGCCGGCAGACCCAGCGGGCGGAACCCGCGCAGGTGTTGCAGGTCGATGTCCCTGGTCAGCACGTAGTGACCGTCCAGCGGTAGCTGCCCGAACCCGTCACCGAGGTTGTTGCTCAGATACCTCAACTGCTGGGGCGTGCTGATCTGGTAGGTGCCCTCGACCAGGGGCGGGAAGTCCTTGTCGAGTACGGGCTCGGGGGAGGCCGGCGGCACCCAGCTCTCCAGCGAGGAGGGCAGGGACCGGGTGATCTCGAAGGTGTCGTTGACGCTGTAGCCGCCGGTCCGGGGATCGCGGCTGGTGGAGGTGATCGCGATCCGTTCCGGGGAGACCGAGACGGTCTGGTAGCTGGCTTCCTGGTTGTCCTTGTAGACCGCGGTGTAGTCGCCCGCGATCTCCGGGTTCCAGGTGTAGCCCTGCCCGTCGCCCGCCGCGGCACCGGTGAGGTACGGCGTGCCCGCACCATCCCCGGCGACCAGGTCGTCCTTCATCGGGTGGGTGCGCAGGTACATGCCGTCGTGGCCGGAGATCGACAGGTCGATGCCGGCCTGGTCGAACGCCCGGGTGATCTCGAGGTAGTTCGACGGGTGGTTACGCCGACCCAGGTAGGGGCCGTGGTGGTAGGCCGCGATCTTCCACTTCGCGTCCGACGCCTGCACGACCGTCTTCAACCAGTCGAGCTGCGGCCGCAACTCGGACAGCTTCAGCTGGTCGAAGTGGTTGAGCACCACGAACAGGGCATCGCCGTACTCGAAGTAGTAGGCGGTGTTGCGCAGTGTCCTGGCCTCCTCGCCGACCGCGGTCGGCAGACCGCCGGCGGCACCGAAGTAGGCCGGGCCGTTCGGGGGGATGTTGGTACGAGCCGCGAAATTCGTGAAGTACGGGTCGGGCGACTCCCAGTCGAGGTAGCCGTCGCCGGGATTGCCCTCGTACTCGTGGTTGCCGATCGTGAAGTACGTCGGGATGCTCGCCGTCCGGGGCTCCAGCGCCTTGAAGAAGCCGTCCCACTCCTGGGACTTGTAGCTGTGGTTGACCAGGTCACCGGTGAACAGCATGAACGCCGGGTCGGGTACCTCGCCGAAGGCCCGATCCATCGCCGGGACCATCGTCTCGACGTAGCCCTCGTAGTCGTTCATCTGCGGGTCCGTGTACCAGTGGAAGGAAAACTCTTCCACCGCCGCCGCACGGGTGGTGAACGAGGCGACCTCGCTGACCAGCGAGCCGCCGTCGCCGACCCGGTAGACGTACTCCGTGCCCGGAGCCAGTCCGTCGACCTCGACCTTGTGGCCGTTGATCGGCTGGCTGGTGGCCACGTTGATGTCGGCCCGCTCCCAGCGGCCCTCGACGCGCTGGTCGAGCCGACCGGTCGCGTCGTACGACGCCTTGGTCGCGTATTCCAGTACCGACCTGGTGACGTCGGGGTCGGTCACCCACGCGAACCGCATCGACACCGGTCCGGATCCGTCCGGGCCGTACAGCATCGAGATCTGCGACGGGACGTCGGTCGCGGGGAAGGGGCTTTCGGCCGCAGCAGCATGGGGCTGGGCAACGAACGCCGTCGTGGAGAGGGTGAGCGCCATCGAAATGGCCGCTCCCCACCCTATGAATTTGCGCCTCGATCGAGGGACACGCACGGTTCAACTCTCCCTTGCACAGTAAACGAGCGTCTCAATACACTCGTCAATATGTGCGTCCACCGCCAAGCCGGGCCGGCGGGCACGCCACCCCACACCATCGCGGCCCTACCGCACCGTAGGCGGCACCGAAAGGTGAACAGCCGATGTCCAACCCTGCAACGGAAAGGCGGATTCCTTGTGTCCACAAGGGATGTAACAAATCCGTCGGGTTTTTCGCTGTTCGCAGAATGCCCTCCGTCGTCTCGACCGTTCGGCAGCGCTGCTCCCGCTCATCGGAGTCACGTACGCCCTGCTCGGAAATGCCTTTGTTGTCTTGCGGGCCCGCGTCTACCGTGTGGTGATGCTTTCGCGACTGCTGGCGGTGACCTTCGACGCGTACGACCCGGCTCGGCTGGCGCGGTTCTGGGCCGGTCTGCTCGGCCGGGAGGTCGTCGAGGAAGCCGGTGATGCGTTCCTGCCCGGCGACGAGACCCAGCTCGGCCTCCGGTTCGTCCCGAGTGACGCGGCGAAGGTGGGGCTGAACTGGATACACCTCCACCTGACCAGCACCAGCCTCGCCGACCAGCAGCACACGGTGGCGACGGCGCTGGGGCTCGGCGCCAGCCACCTCGACGTCGGCCAGCGCCCCGAGGAGGGACATATCGTCCTGGCCGACCCCGAGGGCAACGAGTTCTGCGTGATCGAGCCGGGCAACGCCTTCCTCGCCGGGTGTGGCCTGCTCGGGGAACTCGCCTGCGACGGCACCCGGGAGGTCGGCCTCTTCTGGAGCGAGGCGCTGGGCTGGCCGCTGGTGTGGGACCAGGACCAGGAGACCGCGATCCAGTCACCGCACGGCGGCACGAAGGTCGCGTGGGGAGGCCCGCCGGTGGCCCCGAAAGAGGTACGGAACCGGCAGCGCTTCGACCTCGTCCCGGTCGGTGGCGACCAGCCGGCGGAGGTCGACCGGCTGCTCTCCCTCGGGGCCACGCGGCTCGAGGTCGGTGAGGACGGCGCCGTCGTGCTGGCCGATCCCGACGGCAACGAGTTCTGTGTGAAGGGGAACTGACCACAGCGCGGCCGGGTTGCCCAGTCCGGTACGCCGCCCGGTCCCGGAGCGACCGGGACTCCGACGTCGCTGGGCGACTGCGGGTTCCCACAGAACCCGGGCCAGACGAACTCCTACCACCAACCGCCCGCATAGACCCTTCTCAAACACTCACTTACGCATACTCGGTCGCCGCCTTGTCGATGAGGGCCACCGTGGTGGCCGGGTGTGAGACGAACACGAGGTGCGAGGCGCCTTCGACCACTTCGACGGTGGCGCCCGAGCGCCGGGCCATGAACTCCTGCGCCGCCGGCGGGATGATCCGGTCCCCGCCGCTGATCAGGTGGTAGTTCGGGATGGTGTGCCAGGCCTGCGGCCCGGAGGCTGGCTCGCCGAGGGCGGCGGCGGTGGCCGGGCGCTGCGTGATCGCCAGGATCTCGGCTTCCCCGGTCGGCAGGTCGGCCGCGAAGTGCGCGTGGAACACCCGCGGGTCGATGTAGAGGTCGACCTGGCCACCCGGCAGCCGCACTGGTTTCAAGGACTCGCCCACGGTGCTGCCGGGATACTTCTCGACCAGCGCCTGTACGCTCTCGCCCGTCTCCGGCACGAACGCCGCCAGGTAGACCAGTGCCTTTACGTTCGCGTTTCCGAGGGCAGCCGCGGAGATAACCGCACCGCCGTAGGAGTGTCCGACCAGCACGATCGGCCCCTCGATGCTGTCCAGCAGCGCCCGCACCTGCTCCGTGTCGAAGGCGAGCCCTCGCAGCGGATTCGGTGCGGCGGCCACCGGATAGCCAGCGGCGACCAGCCGCTCAGCGACCGGGCGGAACCCGCTTCCGCCAGCGAAGGCGCCGTGCACCAGCACGATAGTCGGCTTCCGGCTCACGATTGATCAACCTTTCGTTTCGACGAAATGAGAAACGGGCCTCGCAACGGCAGGAAGTTGTACGGGCCGGGCGAGGGCGACGGTCAGGATGTACAGCAGCAGGCCAGCGGTGGTGAGGATGGCGCCGGCCCAGACGGTGGACAGGGTGCCCCAGCCGGCGTCGAGGGTGATCGCGCCGCCGATCGCGCCGAGCGAGTTGGCCAGATTGAGGGCGGCGAGGTTGAGCGCGCCCATCAGGGTCGGGGCGTCCGGGGCGAAGGTGGTCAGCCGGACCTGGATGGTGGGGATCGCGAGCATCATGGTCGCGCCGACGCCGAACAGGCACGGCAGCAGGATGACCAGATCGCTGCCGGCCACACCGATCAGCGCCAGGACCGCCAGGACCCCGCCGTAACCCCAGATCAGACCGCGGTGTTCGTACCGGTCGGCGACGCGTCCGCCGAGGGTGTTGCCGACCGCCATGCCGATGCCGAACACAGCGAGCGCGATCGGGATGAGTGTCGCGTCCCTCCCCGCGGCGTCGGTGACGAACGGGCCGATGAACGTGTAAACGGCGAAGATGCTCGAGATGCCGAGCGCCGCGACGGCGACCATCAGCCAGACGTTGACCCGGCGCAGCGCGCCCAGTTCGTTGGTGATGGAGCTGCCGCGCAGGTCGTCGGTGCGTGGCAGCCAGGCCACCAGGGCGGTGCCGGCGAGCAGCCCGACGGCGACCACGGTCCAGTACATGACGCTCCAGCCGGCGTGCTGGCCGATGAAGGTGCCCAGCGGCGACCCGAAGATGGTGGCGACGGTGAGCCCGCCCATCACGGTGGCGAACGCCTTGCCGCCCTTGCCCGGCCCGTACACATAAGCGGCGACCACGGCGCCGGCGCCGAAGAACGCGCCCTGCACGCTGCCTGCGACGAACCGGAAGACGACCAGCAGCGCGATGTTCGGAGCCAGCGCGGAAAGCCCGTTGCCCACCAGGAACAGCAGAATGAGGCCGAGGAGCAGGGTGCGCCGGTTGACCCGGGCGGCGAGCAGAGTGATGGCCGGAGAGCCGACCATCACCCCGACGGCGTACGCGGTGATCGCGTACGTCGCGACCGGGATCGACACGTCCAGGTCGGACGCGAACAGCTGGATGATGCCGTTGCTGCCGAACTCGCCGGTGCCGATCGCGAAGGTGCCCAGCGCCAGCGCGAACAGGGTCAGCTTCGGCTTGCCGATAGCCGACTTCGCGGACGTGTGCCGCTGCTCCTCCGCGGTGCACTGGCGTTCGTATGCGCGCTGATGCATCATCTCGTCCTCAGCAGGCAGCGCGCATGATGAGCTCGGCTGTCGCGGCGGGCTGGGAAATCATCGCGACGTGCGAGGCGGCGACCTCGACGGTGCGTGCGCCGGCCCGCCGCGCCATGAACCGCTGCGCCGCGGCGGGCAGCACGTTGTCGTCGCGGGCCACGAGGTACCAGGAAGGAGTCGTCTTCCAGGCCGGCACGCCTGACGGCTCCTGCAACGTGCGCAGGTCAGCCGGTCGCTGACCGGCCCACATCAGATCGGTGGTCGCCCTGGGGACGTCTCCGGCGAATACGTCTCGGAAGACCGCCTTCTTGATGTATCCATCGACGCCCGCACCGTGCGGACGGAAGTCCAGCGCCGTCTCGCTGAGCATGCTTCCCGGGTACGTGGTCTGCAAGCCCAGCAGCGTCTCACCCTGATCCGCCGCGAAGGCGGCCACGTAGACCAGCGCCTTGACGTTGCTGTTGCCGGTCGCGGCGTTTGTCACGACGAGGCCGCCGTAGGAGTGTGCGGCGAGCACCAGCGGGCCGCCGATGGTGGCCAGGACGCTGGCCAGATAGGCGGAGTCGGCGGCCACCCCGCGCAGCGGGTTCGCCGGTGCGATGACCGGGTAGCCGGCGCGGATGAGCCGCCCGGCGACGGCGTTCCAGCCCGAGGCGTCCGCGAACGCGCCGTGTACCAGTACCACGGTGGGTTTTTGCATGCCGCCGCGCCCTGAGTGTGCCTGCGCGGCGGGCGCTCCGAGCGCGGCGCCGGCTGCGGCTGCGGCCGATCCGGCCAGCAGTGTACGGCGAGTGGTCGTCATCGGTGTGGACCCCTTCGGCTTCAGTTCGTTGACCAGCCGACTCACCGTACGAACGCCTACTTGACAGGCACTGAACAAGGCCATGCCCGCACCGGGCCGGTGAATCCAGAACAAATTCCGTTCTCGTCAAGTGGGTGGACCTACGTTGCGGGAATGAGGTCGAAGAAAAGGGAGTCCGTCCGGAAGTGGGGTCCACGGGTCCCCGTCCTCTGCTGGCCGTCCAGAGGGACGCCAGTTCGTGCGCGATCCGCCGCCGGTCGGCGCGGTCACACCGAGCGGCCCGGCGTTTGACGGTCGGCGCGGTCGCGCCGACCGGCCCGGCGTTGGCCCAGGTGACTACCGCGGCGGTGCCCCGCCTGCCCTGGTGTACTACTGCCGCCGCCCCTACCCCAGGCCATCCATCGAAGCCGAGTCCGGACGGCGGCGGCCGGACAACGGCAGACCATTGAGGAGTTCGCGATGCCAACCAGAGTGAACCGTCAGACCGTCGATCTGTCCGCCTACCCTGACCTCCTGGTCCTCTACCTCGGCATGCGGGTGAACCACCTTTACGGGATCCGGACATTCTTCAGCTTCGGCCGGAAGATCAGTCAATCGGTCGCGGACAAACCCGACGGACTGCTGCTGCACGAGCCCGTGTACTACTCGTTCTTCCCGATGAACATGGGCATGCGCCAGTACTGGCGCGACCTGCCCTCACTACTCGCCTTCGCCCGCTCCGAGCCACACCGGCAGTGGTGGCTGAACTTCCTCCAGGACTCCGGCGGCACCGGGTTCTGGCACGAGACGTACTCGCTACGGGGCGGCATGGAGGCCGTCTACGACGACGTGCCCAAACCGCTCGGCTTCGGGAGGTTCGCCGGGCTCCAGCGCGCCCATGGACCCATGTTCGGCTCCGCAGCCCGCCTGGGACGCTCCGACAGCGGCAGCCCGGCCATCTCCGAGACGGAACTCTATGGATCCTGACCAGCCGGGTCGCGGAACCTTCTCCGTGCGATCGTCACCAACAAGTGTGACAACAGGTCAGCCGTTGCCGTAGGTGGCGATGGCCTCGCTGAACGCCTCGCGTTCGCAGGTGGCCTGGTCCGCGTCGGCGCGGGCGAACTCCTCGGTGCTGGAGTAGGCAATCCGGGGGCCCTCCGGGTCGACACGTGCCTGGTAGCCCTTCTCCTTCAGGCAGTTGACGGCGTCGCGTAGACGGTCGGCGAAGTCGGGGTCGCTGCGCCGTTCCCGGTCCATCCAGCTCTCCGGCTGCTTCACCGCACACTTGTCGGCCGCCGGCCGGTACTGCCCGTACAGGTCACCGTCCGGTTTGCCGTAGTTGCCGGCCGCGTCCTTGTTCATCGGCACGCCGGCGTCTTCCAGGCACTTGCCCCAGCCGTTCCAGAGCAGCCGGATGTCTTCCTCGGTGGCGTCCGGCCGGATCACCGGGCGCTCCTCCCCCGAGGCTGTGGGCGCGCCGCCGGTCGTGGCGACACCGGGCGTCTGAAGCGTGACCACTTCGGGTGAGGAGGTGTCCGCCTGTCCGCAGGCGGCGAGCGTGCCGACTACCGCAACAACTACTGCGATACGCGCAAATACCTTCATAGGTGATGATCCTTCTCGAAGAGTGTGTGAAACCTGTGTCACGCGGAGGCGAGCGCCTCGACCGGGGTGAGCCGGGCTGCCCGCGAAGCTGGGTAGACACCGGCCAGGACACCGACCAGCAGGGCACCGCCGAGCCCGGTCGCGGTCGCGGACGCCGGGATCACCACCAGCCAGCCTTGGTGCACCGCCCATCCGGCCCCGGCCAGCACGCCCAACGTGGTGCCCGCGACACCGCCGAGCGCTGCCAGCGCCACCGACTCGGTGAGAAACTGGGCTCGGATGTGCCAGCGGCTGGCGCCGAGCGCGCGACGCAGGCCGATCTCACCGCGGCGCTCCAGCACGGACACCACCATGGTGTTCGCCACCCCGACGCCGCCGACCAGCAGTGCCACCGCGGCCAGGCCCAGAAACAGCCCCGCGTACGTGTTCTCCGTGGCCCGCTTCGCGGTCAGCGCTTCCGACGGCCGGGTTATCTGCACGTTCGCCGGACTCTGCGGGTTGATGGTGGCAGGTAGTACGGCCCGCACGTCCTCGATGGCCGGCTCGTGCGCCCGGATGTACAGCACGGTCGGGTGCCCGTCGAAGCCGGTGAAGGCCCGGGCGGACTCCCAGCCGATCAGCGCCGACCGGTCGATGTCCGGTGACAGCGGCGTGGCCGCCAGGATGCCGACGACGGTAAACCAGTGATCGCCGATGCGCACCTGCGGCCCGCCCTCCGGCACGGCCGGGTCGGTGATGCCGAGCCGGGTCGCGGCGACCGCGCCGAGAACGACGGCCGGGAACCGGGCGGTCGCCTCGGTCAGCCACGACCCGCGGTCGACGCGCGCTTCCAGGACGTGCGGCAGGTTCAGGTACGCGGTCAGGACGGTCAGCCCGGCTCCGTCACCGGGATCGGAGCGGTCGGAACGGCGTATCACGGTGTGGGTGTTCGCCACGGCACTCACGGCGGTCACCGGGCCGATGCGCTCCACCATGGACACCGACTCCTCCGGCAGCGGCACCTGGGCCGCCTGTCCTGCGGGGGCGGTGGCCTGCAGCATGTTCGTGCCGAGAGCGGAGAGCTCCCGCGTCAGCGTGGCGCTGCTCGACGCCGGGATGCAGGTGACCACGACCATGGTGGCGATGCCGATCGCGATCCCGAGCGCGGAAAGCGCGGCGCGGGCCGGGCGGGTCCGCAGGCCGAGCAGGCCCAATCCGAGCAGGTCGATCGGGCTCATGCGGCGGTGTCCGAGACGAGCCGGCCGTCGCGGATCCCGACGCACCGGGGCATCGACGCCGCGATCTCCCGGTCGTGCGTGATCACCGCGATCGTGGTGCCCTCGGCATGCAGGCGGCGCAGCAGCGCGAGTACGGCCCGACCGTTCCGGGTGTCCAGCGCACCGGTCGGCTCGTCCGCCAGCACCAGTGCCGGGTCGTTGGCGAGCGCCCGGGCGATCGCCACCCGCTGCCGTTCGCCGCCGGAGAGCTGGTGCGGGCGGTGCCCGGCCCGATGCGACAGGCCGACGCGGGCGATCGCGGACAGCGCCATCGCGTGCCGCCGGCGCCGGGGCACGCCCGCATAGAGCAGCCCGACCGCCACATTCTCTGCCGCGGTCAGGCCGTCGGTGAGGTGGAAGCGCTGGAAGACGAAGCCGAGGCGGCGCGCGCGCAGCCGGGACAGCCGGGCATCGGACAGCCCGGCGACGTCCTGGTTGTCGATGAGCACGGTACCGGTGGTCGGGCGGTCGAGCGTGCCCATGATGTTGAGCAGCGTCGACTTGCCCGACCCGGACGGGCCCACGATCGCGAGTAGCTCACCGCCGCCGATGCGCAGGGACACATCGTCAAGGGCGACAATCCCGCCGGCGTACGTCATGCCGGCGCGGCGGACCTCGATGACGCTCACGAGGACGTCACCACCAGCGCACCCTCGGCCAGGCCGTCGCCGGAGACCTCGACCAGTCCGCCGGCGAAGATGCCGACCTGCACGGCGATCAGCGGCCCATCCGCGAGTTGCACCGCATACCCGCCCTCGCGCAGGGCCAGCAGCGCGCCGACCCGCACCGCCAGTACACCGGCACGGGTCTGCGCGTTCAGATCCACGGTCACGTCGGCGCGGTCGAGCCCGTCGGCCGCGGCCGGGTCCTTGGTGACCACGGTGACGGCGATCTTCTGCTCCCCCGCCCCGTCCGGCGGTGTGGTGGTGCCGGCACCGACCGCGGAAACGTGGCCGGCCGCGGCCGTACCGTCCGGCAGATTGACGACGACCTGGTCGCCGCGGCGGATCGAGGAGGCGCGGACAGGCTCGGCCAGCAACGTGATCACCTTGCCGGTGGCGGTGACGGTGAGCAGCGCGGACGCGGCCGGGTCGCCGGTCTGCGCGGTGACCGAGTCGACCCGGACCGCGCCGCCCTGGACGGCAACGTCCCCGGCCGCGATCGTGCCGGTCTCGGGCAGGCCGGTGGCACGCTGCCAGAGGCGCACGGCCTTCTGCAGCTCCGCGGTGTAGACACCCTCGCCGTCTCGAACCTTCACCGGGGCTCCGCCCGCGCTCGGCTGCGGGGAGACCTTCTCACCCGTGTCCGGCTGGTGTCGGACCCGGTAGCCAAGCGCGTTCAGGTTCTCGGCGACGATCTTCACGTCCCGGCCGATCATGCCCACCGTGTCCAGCGTGCGGTAGAGCGGCAGCGGGCCGTAAAAGAGCGGGACGGGCATGTCATCAACCCGGAAGAGTTGCTGCCCGCGCTCGATCCTGGCGCCGGCGGCCGGCAACCAGGTGACCGTGCCCTCACGGGCGCTCTTCACGGTCCGGGGCGGACCGAAGCCGATGGCGCCCGGCAGTTGGTCGCGCGCGGACAGGTCGGTCCGCACGATCGGCTGCGTCGCCACCGCCGCCGTCTCCTCCCCCGGCCCAACCGGGGCCGAGGGCCGGCCGGTAAGCCAGTAGACGCCCACTGCGGCGACCAGCGCCAACGCGGTCACCGCGGCAGCGAGCACGCCGCGGCGCACCCCCGGAGGTCGGTGGTTTCCGGATGGTGGGTCGGAGACGGCGGGCATCACGGCCGTCTCCTCGTCGTTGACTCGGCGAACGTCTGGCATGTCCGCCGATGATGGGCACGGACTGTGTGGAACCCGTGCGGGTCACGGTGTGAGTTTGATCGAGGATCAACCGGGCGGTAACGGCCTAGAATCCGCCCCCATGTGCGCGAATGTGCTCGTCGCCGAGGATGACCCGCGGCAGGCGGAAGTGCTCCGCCGCTACCTGGAGGCCGAAGGGCACCGGGCAGTCGTCGTGACTGACGGCAACCAAGCGGTCGACCGGCTCCGGGCCGGAGACATCGACCTGGTGATGCTGGACGTACTGATGCCCGCGCTCGACGGCCTCACCGCCTGCCGGATGATCAGGGCCCGGTCCGACGTGCCGGTCCTCATGCTGACCGCGCGAGACGCCGAGGACGACGTGTTGCTCGGGCTGGACACCGGCGCCGACGACTACGTGACGAAACCGTACAGCCCGCGGCAGCTGATGGCCCGGGTACGCACACTGCTGCGGCGGGTTCCGGTCGACCCCGGCAACGTCCGGCGGGTCGGTGCGCTCACCGTCCATCTGGACCGATACCTGGTCATGCTGGACGGGCGCGAGATCGTCTGCACGCCCGGCGAGTTCGGCATCCTGGCCGCGCTGGCGGACGCGCCCGGACGGGTGTTCAGCCGTACCCAGCTGCTGCGGCAGACGGCCGGCCTGGAGCGCGAGTCGACCGAGCGGACCATCGACTCGCATGTGAAGAACGTGCGCAAGAAGATCGAGGACGATCCGCGGCGGCCCACCCGGCTGCTGACCGTGTACGGCGCCGGCTACAAGCTGGTCGCGTGATGGTCCCCTGGCGGCGCAGCCTGGTCGTCCGGCTGCTCGCCACCTCGATCCTGATCGCGGTCTGCGCCATCGCGGCCACCGCCTGGCTCGCGGTGCAGACGACCACCCGCACGCTACGCCAGGAGCAGGGCCAGGTACTGGCCGACGACCGCGCTCTGTACGACCTGCTGATCGCGCTTGCCGCCACCAACACCACCTGGGACGGCGCGGAGCAGGTGCTCCGGCATGGCCCCACCGGCCGGCGGATCACGCTGATGACCGAGGGCGGGACCCTGATCGCGGAGACGTCGCCCGGCCCGTCACTGCGCGGGGCACGGCCGTCCGCGCTGATCGACCCGCTCAACGTCGAGCTGAGCATCTCGGCCGGCAGCGCGCGGATCGACCCACGCGCGGTCGGGCCCTACCGGCTGACCGACGCGGAGATCACCCATCTGCACAAACCGGTCGACGCGGAGCTGCAATGCATGCGCGCTGCCGGGATTGAAGCCGAGAAGGTCACACTGCCCAGCGGGCGGCCGGCCGTGCGCGGCGGCGATCCCGGCCACTGCGCGGTCTTCGACGGTGTCACGACGACCGAGGCCGGGCCGCTGCGCGAGCTGACCTCGGCGACCGCGCGCTGCGCCGGGCTGCCGGCCGGCAACGACGAGATCTGGTTCAGCCCGGAGGACTTCGCCTTCACCGCCGCCGCTCCCGAGGCCGGGCAGCGGCTGCGCGAATGCGCGTTCCAGACCCGGCAGGCACAGCTGCGCCCGTACGTGGCACCGGCCGCGCTGCTGTTCGTCACCGATCCGGCATCGGCCACGCCACCACCCGCGTTCGACCTCTCCCCCGGCAACACGGCCCGAATCGTCGCAGTGACCGCGGCCGTGCTGGCCGCCGCCGTGCTGATGACGATCGTGGCCGGGCGACGGCTGGTCCGGCCACTGACCCGGCTCACCAAGGCCGCGGCCCGCACCGGCGGGTTTCCGGTTGTCGCGGTCGACCGTCGGGACGAGATCGGCCACCTCGCCGCCGCGCTGAACGACCTCGACGCCCGCCGGCTCGCGGTGGAGCGGCGGCGGCGCGAGATGGTCGGCGACGTCGCGCACGAGCTGCGCACGCCGCTGACCAACATCCGCAGCTGGCTGGAGGCGGCCCAGGACGGGCTGGCCCTGATCGATCGGACCCTGGTCGACCTGCTCCTGGAGGAGGCGGTGCTGCTGCAGCGGGTCATCGACGACCTACGCGACCTTGCCGCCGCGGACGCCGGCGACCTGCGGCTGCACCCGGTCGCCTGCGACGTGCACGAGGTGCTGAGACAGGTCGCCGATTCTCATCGCGGAACGGCCGCGCACTCCGGGGTCACGCTGTCGCTTCCGGACGGGCCGCCGGCGCACGTCGTGGCCGATCCGGACCGGCTGCGGCAGATCATCGGGAATCTCGTCTCCAACGCCATCCGGCACACTCCCCCGGGCGGTGTCGTCACGCTGCGGCCCGTCCCACACGGCGTTGAAGTGGAGGACACCGGAACGGGTATCACGCCTGAGGATCTGCCTCGTGTTTTCGACCGATTCTGGCGAATCGACGCCTCCCGCAGCCGTACCACTGGCGGCAGCGGACTCGGACTGACCATCGCCCGAAAGCTGGCGCAAGCCCACGCCGGGCATCTCAGGGTGAGCAGCACGCCCGGTGCCGGCACGGTGTTCACCTTGACGCTTCCACCCACAGACAGCAGCAGGCGGACACTCGTCGCACGAGCACGGTCCGACCACAGGGGACAAGACAAGCCTTACCGGGACGGCGATCAGATTGCAGAGCAGTGACAAGGTCGTCCAGCGCCTCCCGGACCGGCAAACACGGTACCGGCCAAGGCGGCGAAGTGCCGGCTACTCGGGCCTACCGCCCGCAAGTGATCGCGGCGGGACACCGTGCTCTCCCGCTCCCCAAGGCCCGAACCCTCGCGGTGGTCATTCATGGTCGGTGCTCGTAGCAGCTGCCCCGAACGATGCGTCGCCATTGAGGTAGCGGCCTGGAGAAGTGCCGACGGTGCGCCGGAACGCAACGAGGAAGGCGCTCGGTGTCGCGTATCCCACGGTGTGCGCGACCCGGGAAACAGGCTGGCCCTCAGCGAGGAGGGGAAGCGCGGCACGCAGCCGCACATGGGTGCGCCAGCGGTCGAAGTTCATGCCGGTGTCGTGGACGAACAGCCGGGTCAGGGTGCGTCGGCTCACCCCGACAACCCGTGCGTGTGCGTCAAGACTCCGGGAATCCGCAGGGTTGGCGAGCAGCGCGTCGGCCACCGCGCGGACGCGCTCGTCGGCGGGATCCGGCACATCGATGGGGGTGGCCGGCAAGGGGCGCAGGAGGTCCAACACGACCGCCTCGGCCCGTAGCCGTGCGTCATCGGAAAGGTTGTCGCGGCTCAGGTAGACGATCAGGTGGGCCAGCAGCCCATCGACGCCGACCGGAGTGGGATCCGTCCAGTCCTGATCGCATCGGTCAGGCTCGAAGTAGAGGCTGCACAGCACCGCGCCGCGGGTCGCGCCGGTCCGGTGGACAACCTTCGCGGGCAGCCACAACGCCCGTGTGCGCGGCAGTACCCAGTAGGCGTCGTCGATAGCGACGCCGAGCACCCCGCGCCGCGCCCAGGCCAACTGGTGTTGCGGGTGACTGTGCGGGACGAACCACTGGCCAGAGGCCAACGGAAAGCTCCCAACGACGATTGCGCCCACCCCGGTCGGGGCGGCACACACGACGGCGTCGGTCATGCTCCCGAGCCTATGTCCTCAATGCGATACGACATGGCCTTGTAGCGCATCGCGGCCAGCACGGCGGGTGCATAGCGTCGTCTCATGCCGATTAGTCATCCGCGCCACCGGCGCCACCGCAGTGCGAACGGCCCGCTTACGAGGGCAGGACGCTCGGCATGACGTCGATATCAACCACGGCCAGTGCCGAGGCCGTTGGGCGCCGTGGACCGGCCCTGGTGGTGCTGTGCTTCGTGCAGTTCATGCTCGTCCTGGACGACACCGTGGTGAGTGTCGCGCTCCCCAGCATGCGCGACGACCTCGGCTTCAGCACCGCGGGCCTGGCCTGGGTCGTCAACGCCTACTTCCTCGCCTTCGGCGGGCTGTTGCTACTGTTCGGCCGCATGGCCGACCTGCTGGGCCGCAGGCGCGTCTTCCTGACCGGTGTGGCGCTGTTCGGTGCGGCGAGCCTGGTCTGCGGGCTCTCACAGGAGCCCTGGCAACTGGTGGCCGGGCGGTTCGTCCAGGGCGCGGGCGCGGCCATGGCCAGCCCGGCATCGCTGGCACTGATCACACTGCTGTTCCCCAGTACCGAGCAGCGCGCCAAGGCATTTGGCATCTGGGGAGGCATCGCGGCTTTGGGCGGCACGATGGGCCTGGCGATCTCCGGCGCGTTGACCGGCCTCGCGTCCTGGCGTTGGATCTTCCTGATCAACCTGCCGGTAGCCCTGGCGGCCGTCGTGCTGCTCCCGCGCCTGGTCCCCGAGAGCCGGGCCGGGCAGGCGGCACGCCTCGACGTACCCGGTGCGGTGCTGGGCACTGGTGCCCTTGTGTCCCTGGTCTACGGACTGCTCCAGACCGGTGAGTCGAGCTGGGGGGACACGGCCGCTGTTGGACCCCTGGTTCTCGGCGTGCTCCTGGCCGTCGCCTTCGTCGCGGTCGAGGTACGAACTGCCGAGCCACTGGTGCCGCTGCCGTTCCTGTCCTTCCGGATCCGCGCCGTCGCCAATGGAGCCACCCTGCTGTTCTCTGCCGCCATGTACGCGATGGCCTTCCTGTTGATGGTGCATCTGCAGACCGTGCTGGGCTACCGCCCGCTCGCGGCCGGCCTCGCCTACCTGCCCTACGGTGCCGGCATCCTGGCGGGCATGTGGCTCTCCTCCCGGGCGGTGATCAGGCTCGGCGTGCGCCCAGCCCTCGTCATGTCGTTCCTGATCACCGCAGCCGGGCTGCTGCTGCTGTCCGGCGTGACATCGAGCGACGGCTACGCTTCCGGAGTACTGCCCGGCATGCTCGTCACGAGCCTCGGGTGCGGACTGAGTCTGCCTGCCCTGACCGTCGCGGCACTCACAGGCACCACCGACGACAACGCCGGGCTCGGCTCGGCCGTCCTGAACTCTGTCCAACAAATCGGAGGCGCTGTGGGGGTGGCGGTGCTTGTCGCTATGGCCACACGCCACGGCGACGCGCCGACCGTGCAGAACGACCCCCTGCACGCCGCGACGGAAGGCTTCTCACTCGCGCTCACCGTCGCTGCCGCCCTCCTCGCGCTCGGCGCTGTCCTCATAGCCACCGCGCTCGGACAAAATCAGCGCGCAGAAGATGCGCTCGACGTCTGAAAAGCTCCGGCCAACCACGGGAACCCTACATAGCCACCACATGGTTCGGACAACCTCTTGATGTCGTTGAGGATGGCGGC
>NZ_BONX01000073.1 GCF_016862935.1 Plantactinospora mayteni | reverse complement strand
CCAAAATCCGGACATCCGGCCACGGATGGGATGGCGGGCGCGATGATCCGCCCCGCTGGGTCGCGCCGGCGGCGAGCGTTGTCCGGGATCTGCCCGAGTGCGGCGGGTGTCCGGCGAAATGCCGGCCGTCCCGGCCGGTGCGGATGCCGCCGTTGCCTGCCAGACTTCCTGGTGCGCTCCGCCCGTCCCCGGTCCGGCGCCGTGTTCCGGCCGTCCGCCCGCCGCGCCATCGGTGCCGTTCCGCATAGCGGGTGAGCCTGGTCAGCAGCGTGGACGGCCGTGACATGCTACGGCGGATCGGGATCGAGATCTTGAGGAGGCAGCGTGAGCCAGGAAGTACGCGGGGTCATCGCCAGGGCCAAGGGTGCGCCGGTCGAGGTGACCACCATCGTCGTACCGGATCCCGGGCCGGGTGAGGCCGTGGTGCGGGTGCAGGCGTGCGGCGTCTGCCACACCGATCTGCACTACCGCGAGGGCGGCATCAACGACGACTTCCCGTTCCTGCTCGGGCACGAGGCCGCCGGGATCGTGGAGCAGGTCGGTGCCGGGGTGACCGACGTCGCGCCGGGCGACTTCGTGGTGCTCAACTGGCGGGCGGTCTGCGGCAACTGTCGGGCCTGCAAGCGCGGCAAGCCGTGGTACTGCTTCGCCACCCACAACGCCAAGCAGAAGATGACCCTGACCGACGGCACCGAACTCTCCCCGGCACTCGGCATCGGCGCGTTCGTGGAGAAGACCCTCGTACACGCCGGGCAGTGCACCAAGGTCGACCCGGCGGCCCGGCCGGCCGCCGTCGGGCTGCTCGGCTGCGGCGTGATGGCCGGGCTCGGCGCGGCGGTGAACACCGGCGGCGTCACCCGGGGCGACTCGGTCGCGGTGATCGGCTGCGGCGGCGTCGGCGACGGCGCGGTGGCCGGCGCGGCGCTGGCCGGCGCGACCACGATCATCGCGGTCGACACCGATCCCCGGAAGCTGGAGTGGGCCAGGGGATTCGGCGCGACGCACACCGTGAACGCCCGGGAGACCGACCCGGTGGAGGCGATCCGGGAGCTGACCGGCGGGCACGGCGCGGACGTGGTGATCGAGGCGGTCGGCCGGCCGGAGACCTGGAAGCAGGCGTTCTACGCCCGCGACCTGGCCGGCACCGTCGTGCTGGTCGGGGTACCCACGCCGGAGATGAAGGTGCCCGACCTGCCGCTGCTCGACGTCTTCGGCCGGGGTGGCGCGCTCAAGTCGAGCTGGTACGGCGACTGCCTGCCGGACCGGGACTTCCCGCTGCTGACCTCGCTCTACCTCCAGGGCCGGCTGGACCTGGACGCCTTCGTCACCGAGGAGATCGCCCTCGACCAGGTGGAGGACGCGTTCGGCAAGATGCACCACGGCGACGTGCTGCGGTCGGTGGTGATCTTCTGATGGCGGCCCGCATCGACCATACGGTCACCTCGGGCACCTTCTCGCTCGACGGCCAGACCTTCGACGTGGACAACAACGTCTGGGTGGTCGGCGACGACGCCGAGTGCGTGGTGATCGACGCGCCGCACGACGTGGACGCGATCGTCGCCGCCGTCGGTGGCCGACGGGTCCTCGCCATCCTCGCCACGCACGCGCACGACGACCACGTACGGGTCGCGCCGGCGCTGGCCGAGGCGACCGGTGCCCAGGTGCTGCTGCACTCGGCGGACCGGGTGCTCTGGGACATGGTGCACCCGGAGGTGCCGCCGGGCGGGGAGTTGACGGACGGGCAGTCGATCGAGGTGGCCGGCACCACGCTGCACGTCCTGCACACCCCCGGGCACAGCCCGGGCGCCTGCTCGCTGTACGCGCCCGGTCTCGGGGCGGTCTTCACCGGCGACACCCTGTTCCAGGGTGGCCCGGGAGCGACCGGCCGGTCGTTCAGCGACTTCGGCACGATCGTCGAGTCGATCACACAGCGGCTGTTGAGCCTGCCGCCGGAGACCGTGGTGCACACCGGGCACGGCGCGAGCACCACCATCGGCGCCGAGGCACCGCACCTCGACGAGTGGCTGGCCCGAGGCCACTGAGCCCCACCCGCGCCGGCCGCGAACCGCGGCCGGCGCGGGCCGGCGGGGCCGGCACCGGGGAGGGTGCGGCCGACGCCGTCACAGGAAGTACCGGAGCCAGACGTACACCCAGGCCAATACGGTGCTCATGATCGTGACGACAATGCCGTAGCGGGTGAACTGCCAGAACGAGATCCGGTGACCGGTCCGGGCCGCGATGCCGATCGCCACCACGTTGGCGCTGGCGGCGACCGCGGTGCCGTTGCCGCCGAAGTCCGCGCCGAGGGCGAAGGCCCACCAGAGCGCCTGCCCGGTCCCCGGGTCGGGTGCCTCGGCCACCAGCCCCTCGACCACCGGTGCCATGGTGGCGACGTACGGGATGTTGTCGAAGAACGCGCCCAGCACCGCCGAGCCGAAGAGCAGCGCGGTCGCGGCGGCGAAGAAGTCGCCGTCCACCTGCTCGATCACCCACTCGCCGAAGGTGGTGATCACACCGGTGTGCACCAGGCCGGAGACCATCACGAACAGCCCCATGAAGAAGACCAGGGTCGGCCACTCGACCTCGCCGAGCACTTCGGAGACGTCCATCCTGGACACCATCAGCATCACCCCGGCGCCGACCATCGCCACCACCGACGGATCGACGTGCAGTACGGAGTGCAGCCCGAAGGCGACCACCACCAGGCCGAGCACGACCAGGCAGCGGACCAGTAGCCGTACGTCGGTGATCGCCCGCCGCTCCTGCAACGCGAGTACCGCCTCGACGTGCTCCGGGTTGTACTGGAACGACTTGCGGAACAGCACCCGGGTGAAGAGGACGAAGACCGCGAAGATCACCACGACGGCCGGCGCCATGTGCACCAGGAAGTCGGTGAAGGTCAGCCCGGCGCGGCTGCCGATGATGATGTTCGGCGGGTCGCCGATCAGGGTCGCCGCCCCGCCGATGTTCGAGGCCAGGATCTCGGCGATCAGGTACGGCTGGGCCGGAATGTGCAGCCGGTTGCAGACCACCACCGTGACCGGGGCGACCAGCATGATCGTGGTGACGTTGTCCAGGAACGGCGAGGCGATGGCGGTGATCAGCATCAGCATCACCATCAGCCGGTACGGCCGGCCGGACGATTTCTTCGCGGCCCAGATCGCCAGGTAGTCGAAGAGGCCGGTCTGCTTCAACACGCCGACGATGATCATCATCCCGAGCAGCAGGAAGATGACCTTCCAGTCGATCCCCTCGTGCTCGGAGAAGTAGACCTCGGCCCCGGGCGCGAAGCCGAACACCAGCATCGCGGCGGCGGCGATCAGCACCACCTTGACCTTGTCCGCCTTCTCGGTGGCGATGAAGAAGAACGCCACCACGAAGATGACGAGCGCGGCGACGGCGCTCATCGGGCGTACCCCGATCGGGTCATGCCACCCGGCGGCGCGCTGCCGGGGTGGCCGGCCGCCGCACTGCACGCGGCGGCCGGCCGGGCCGGGGTCAGACGTCCGGGTCGGCCACCGCGAACTCGGCGAGTACCCGGTCCAGGGTGATCGCCCCGACCAGTACCCCGGCGCCGTCGACCACCGCCACCAGCGGGCTGCGCTGTCGAGCCATCAGCGCGGCCACCTCCAGCAGCGTTCCGTCCAGGCCGACGGTCGTCACCCGGGGCGGCTCCCGGAGCAGGCAGTCGCCCACGGTCAGGTTGTCCAGCTCCTCCCAGAAGAGGTCGGCGTGCGCCTCGTCGATGGTCCGGGCCAGCACCGGATCCTCCCGATAGGCGTCCGGCACCGCCATCCGGAGCACCTGGGTACCCGGGAGCACGGTCTTCGGCCTGCCCCGGTCGTCCACCACGATCATGCCCGGCAGCCGGCGCAGCGCCATCAGCCGGACCGCCCGGGCCACCGAGTCCCGGACGGTCACCGTCGGTACCACCACGGCGATCTGCTGCGCCTGCATTCCACCATCTCCCCGGGCGCGGGCCGGCGTGGGCCGTCGCGCCGCAACGGTTGGGCCTGAGGGATTCTTCGACAACGTAACCTCCCGATGGCGACGGGTTGTCCCGCCGGCAGGGAGCCTGGCCGGCGGGGCGGCCGGGTGGGCGTACCGCGATCACGCGGATCCGCCGTGCAGTTCGGCGAGGCGGCGCTCCAGGCTGGCCAGCCGGTCGGCGATCGGCGCGCTGTGCAGCACCTCGGCGATCTGGTCGGCCTCGTCGTGGTCCAACTGGATCCGCTGTACCGGTGCGTCCGGGTCGTCCGGCCCGTACAGCAGCAGGGACCGCAGGCCGGTCTGGTCCAGCAGGACGCCGAACCGCTGCCCGCCCCGGGTCAGGAAGTGGTGTACGACGCCGACGCCGGGAACGGTGGTCCGGGTGATGTCCACTGTGGCCTCGCTCGGGGTAGGGGCGGCGGGGCGGCGTCGTCCCGTACGCCGGCCGGGCTCGGGGCTCGGACGCAGGGCTCGGATGCCGGTTCCGGTCTCGGTCTCGGGTTGGCCGCCGGTTCCGGTACCAAGAATTCGGGAAAGCGGCTTGCCCGACCATCGGGTCCGGCACCCATCTCCGGTGGGGCGGAACATGCAGGTGACCTGGGCCGGCGACCGGTCGGCCCCAGTCGAGGTGGGTGTCCGACCAGATGGACAAACCGGCAGCTCCCGGGCGAGGCTGGCAGGGTGACCGACACCGCTGACCGGGCAGGCCCACCCGGACCGGACGCCCCGGGGCAGTCCGGCGCCTCCGGCCGCCCCGGTCGCCGGGCCCCGGCCCAGGCGCTGTTCCGCCGGCTGTTCCTGCTCAACGGCCTGGTCTTCACGGTCGGCACGCTGGTGCTCGCGCTCTCCCCGGCCACCGTCTCGTCGCCGGTGGTGCTGACCGAGATCCCGGTGCTGACCATCGGGCTGGCGCTGATCCTCGCCGTCAACGCCCTGCTGCTCCGGACCAGCCTGGCCCCGCTCGACGCGCTGACCACGCTGATGCGCCGGGTCGACCTGCTGCGTACCGGCGACCGGCTGGTCGACGCCGGCAACGGCGACCTGACCAACCTGATCGAGACCTTCAACGCGATGCTCGACCGGCTGGAGGCGGAACGGAGCGCCAGCAGCGCGCACGCGCTCGCCGCCCAGGAGGGGGAGCGGCAGCGGATCGCCCGGGAGCTGCACGACGAGATCGGGCAGAGCCTCACGGTGGTGCTGCTCGGGTTGAAGCGGGCGGTGGACCGGGCCCCGGCCGAGCTGCGCGAGGAGTTGCACGCGGTGCAGGAGACCCTGCGGGAGAGCCTCGACGACGTGGGGCGGGTGGCCCGGCGGCTCCGCCCGGACGTACTGACCGATCTCGGGCTGCTCAGCGCGCTCAACGCGCTGGCGACGGAGTTTTCACAGGTCAGCGGGGTACCGGTGGTGCGAAGATCGACGCCGGACCTGCCGGCGCTGAGCGCGGAGAAGGAGCTGGTGATCTACCGGATCGCCCAGGAGAGCCTGACCAACGTGGCCCGGCACGCCCGGGCCGGCCGGGTCGAGCTGTCGCTGCGGGCCGGTGCCGGCACGGTGGTGCTGCGGGTCGCCGACGACGGCCTCGGCGAGGTACGCCAGGAGGGCGCCGGCATCCGGGGGATGCGGGAGCGGGCACTCTTGATCGGGGCCCGGCTGACCATCACCGGCACCCCCGGCACCGGCACCGAGGTCCGGCTGACCGTGCCCGCCGACGGTTCGGGGGAGAGGGGGGCGTGAGCATGTCCGTGACCGAGACCCGGATCCTGCTGGCCGACGACCACGCGCTGGTCCGCCGGGGACTGCGGCTGATCCTCGACGCCGAGCCCGACCTGCGGGTGGTCGCCGAGGCGGCCGACGGGGCGGAGGCGGTGGAGGCGGTCCGGCGTACCGAGATCGACCTGGTCGTCCTGGACATCGCGATGCCGAGGATGACCGGCCTCCAGGCGGCCCGGGAGATCTCCCGGCGGGCGCCCGGGGTACGCATCCTGATGCTCTCGATGCACGACAACGAGCAGTACTTCTTCGAGGCGCTGCGGGCCGGAGCCTCCGGCTACGTGCTCAAGTCGGTCGCCGACCGGGACCTGCTGGAGGCGTGCCGGGCGGCGATGCGCGGCGAGCCGTTCCTCTATCCCGGCGCGATCACCGCGCTGATCCGGGACTACCTGCACCGGGCCCGGCAGGGCGAGAAGCTGCCGGAGAGCATCCTGACGCCCCGGGAAGAGGAGATCATCAAGCTGATCGCCGAGGGCAACTCGGCAAAGGAGATCGCCGAGGCGCTGGTGATCAGCGTGAAGACGGTCGACCGGCACCGGGCCAACATCCTGGCCAAACTCGGCATGCGGGACCGGATCGACCTCACCCGGTACGCCATCCGAGCCGGCCTGGTCGAGCCCTGACCCGGCGCCCCGCCCCTGGTCAGCGCACCCTCACCACGGTCCGCACGGTGGCCTGGTCGATTTCCGAGAGCCGTACCGTGAACCGCAGCTCCCAGTCCCCGGGGATCGGGAAGTTCACCGCCCCGGCCCCGTGGTGCGGCTCGACGCCCAGCATCGGGGTGTCGGTCGGCTCGACACCCTGCGCCGGCAGCGCGGCGGTCAGCGTCCACTCCACCGCCGGCAGCGGCCTGCCGTCCGGGGTGTAGACGTACGCGTGCACGGTGTTGTTCGGCCCCAACTGCACCGGGTAGATGTCGAACTGGAGGGTGTAGAGCGGCGAGCTGAGCGTCTGGGCGAAGGTGTCCGAGGCGGCGATCTCGGCCTCGATCCCGGCGTTGCGCCCCGGGGTGGTCTGCACCAACACCGAGCTGACCCCGAGCACGACCAGCCCGACCAGCACCTCCAGCCCGACCGTACGGCGCAACCGCCGCCGCCCGGCGACCGCCGGCTCCGTGCTGTCCGCCGGCTGCCCGCTGTCCGCCAGCTCTCCGTTGTCCGCCGTCTGTCCGCTGTTTGCCGGCTCTCCGCTGTCTGCTGGCTGTCCGTTGTCCGCCGTCTGTCCGCCATCTGCCGTCTGTCCGCTGTCTGCCGGCTTCGCGGGGGTGGCGGTCGTGCGGCGGCGGACCAGGCGGCGGGCGTATCCGGCGGCGCCGAGCAGCAGCGCCAGCAGCGCGACCTTGGCGAGGACCAGCCGACCGTAGCCGGTGCCGAAGAGCGCACCCGGTGCACCGATCTCGATCATCGCCTGCACCACCCCACCGGCGACCAGCCAGAGCACCGCGATGGTCGCCCAGCGGGACCAGACCGGCAGGATCACCGCCAGCACCCGGGGATGGGCGGCCCGCAGCGGGAAGCCGACCATCGCCACCAGCCCGCCGAGCCAGACCGACATCGCGGCCAGGTGTACGACACTGGCGATGCCGCTGGCCAGCGGGGTCGGCGAGGCGGCGGCGTGCCCGGCCAGCGGCCAGGTGGCCAGCCCGGCCAGCCCGAGCGCGACCAGCAGCCCGACCCGGACCCGACCGGCCCGACCGGCCAGCACCGGCGGCAGCAGGGCGGCGACCAGCAGCAGGATGCCCAGCCTGGCGGCGAGCGCCAGCCCGAAGTCCGAGTCGAGCACCTGCCGCAGCTCGGCGCCGGAGACGTCCAGCAGCCCCGCGCCACTGGTGTAGGGCGCCTGTGCCCAGAACCCGGCCAGGGTGCCGAGCGCGACCAGCAGCAGACCGGCCCGGACCAGCCGTACAGCGCCCCTACGGGGCAGTCGGCGCGGCCAGAGCAGCCCGAGCAGCAGCGTCGGACCGACCAGCAGGACCAGTCCGGCGTACCCGAGGTATCTGGTCACCGGCACCGCGACCCGGACGTCGGGGCGTACTGTCTCCTCGGCCGGCTCGGGTGGGGTGGCCGAGGCGGCGCCGACCGAGAAGGTGTAGCTGCCGGCGACCGGATGGCTGTCGGCGGAGATCACCCGATAGCTGACCAGGTACGTCCCGAGCGGTCGGTCGGCGACCCGGATCGGGATCCGCAGCGTGGCGTCCCGGACGGTGGCGTCCCCGTCGTTGATCCGCTTGCCGTCCGGGGCCAGCACCTGCACCCGGCCGGCCACCAGGGCCACCGGCTCGCTGAAGGTGATCGTGACCTCGGTGGGCGAGAAGCCGAGTACGGCCTGCTGCTGCGGCACCGTGCCGAGCACCGCCGCGTGCGCCGCCGCCGGTCGCGCCGGGCCGAACAGCACCGCCAGCCCGACGAAGAGGAGTACTGCCAGCGCGGCCCGCCCCAGCGGTACGGGTCGGAGTCGAGATGATCCCACCTCAGTTAGATCGTTTTTCGACGCCGGGAAGTTCAATCCGCCTTCCGACTGAGCGGAAATTTTGTTCACGTTCTGTGGTAGGAACCCTGCGTGTCCCCGGATCTCGACGACGAATTCCGTTGGCTGGAGGCGCTCTCCAGCACAGAGGTGACCGCCTGGGTGCGGGCCCGCAACGCGGAGACCCGTGACGCGCTCGCCGACGACCCCTCGTTCGGCGCGCTGAGCGCCGAACTGCGCCAGGTGCTGGACGCCGCCGACCGAGTGCCGTTCGTGCATTGGGACGGAACCTACCTCTACAACCTGTGGAAGGACGAGGGCCATCCCCGGGGGCTGTGGCGGCGTACCACGATCGACGAATATCGCCGGGCGGAGCCGAACTGGGAGGTGCTGCTCGACGTCGACGCGCTGGCCGCCGCCGAGGGCGAGCCGTGGACCTGGCAGGGCGCGATCGCGCAGCGGCCCGGGCACCGGCGCTGCCTGATCCGGCTGGCCCGGGGCGGCTCGGACGCGAGCGTGGTCCGCGAGTTCGACCTGACGGACCGGGCCTTCGTCCCCGACGGCTTCACCCTGCCCGAGGCGAAGAGCGACGTCGGCTGGATCGACGCCGACCACATCTACGTCGGCACCGACTTCGGCCCCGGCTCGCTGACCGCCTCCGGCTATCCCCGAATCGTCAAGCGCTGGCGCCGGGGTACGCCGCTGGCCGAGGCCACCGTCGTGCACCAGGGCCGCGACGACGACGTCTCGGTGTACGCCGTGCACGACCCCACCCCGGGCTTTGTCCGCGACTTCCTCGGCCGCCGGCTGGACTTCTTCCGTCGGGAGGAGTTCCTGCGCACCGTCGACGGCGAACTGGTCCGGATCGACGTGCCGGAGGACGCCGAGACCGACGTACACCGGGAGTGGCTGCTGATCGCGCTCCGCTCGGACTGGGCGATCGGCGACCGGACGTACGCCGCCGGAACGGTGCTGGTCACCCGGCTGGACCGGTTCCTCGCCGGCGAGCGCGATCTGACCGTGGTCTTCGCGCCCGGTCCGGAGAGCGCGCCCGGTCGGCACGCCTGGACCCGGGGGCACCTGATCCTGAGCAGTCTGGTCGACGTGCGGAGCCGGACCGAGGTGCTCACCCCCGGGCCGGACGGCTGGCGGCGGACGCCGCTGCTGGAGACCGTCGGCCCGGAGGAGGAGCGGCACGTCGTCATCGTCGACACCAACCCGGAGCACAGCGACGAATACCTGCTGGCCAGTACCGGCTTCCTCACGCCGACCGCGCTGCACCACGGCACGGTCGGCGGGCCGGCCGAGACGCTGAAGCGGGACCCGGCGTTCTTCGACCCGGCCGGGATGGCGGTCCGGCAACTGCACGCCCGGTCCGCCGACGGGACCCGGGTGCCGTACTTCCTGGTCAGCCCGCCCGGGGAGCCGACCGGGCCGACCCTGCTGACCGGGTACGGCGGGTTCGAGATGGCCTGGACGCCGAGCTACAGCGGGATCATCGGCCGGGGCTGGCTGGCGAGGGGCGGCAGCTACGTGGTCGCGAACATCCGGGGCGGCGGCGAGTACGGCCCGCGCTGGCACCGGGCGGCGCTGCGGGAGAACCGGCTCCGGGCGTACGAGGACTTCGCCGCCGTGGCGACCGACCTGGTCGACCGGGGCATCACCATACCGGCGCGGCTCGGCATCGAGGGCGGCAGCAACGGCGGGCTGCTGATGGGGGTGATGCTGACCCGGTTTCCGGAGTTGTTCGGCGCGGTGGTGGCCCGGGTACCGCTCTTCGACATGCGCCGCTACCACCTGCTGCTGGCCGGCGCCTCCTGGATGGCCGAGTACGGCGACCCGGACGACGAGGCCGACTGGGCGTTCCTGCGCGAGTACTCGCCCTACCACAACGTCCGGCCGGGTCGGGAGTATCCGCCGGTCCTCCTCGTCACCTCGTCCCGGGACGACCGGGTGCATCCCGGGCACGCCCGCAAGATGGCCGCCCGGATGCGCGGCTACGGCTACGACGTCTCCTACTACGAGAACATCGAGGGCGGGCACGGTGCCGCCGCCGACAACGCGCAACTGGCGTTCAAGTGGGCGCTTATGCTGCGCTTCCTCTGGCGCCGGCTCACCGACGCCCCGCACTGAGGCGCGGCCGGCTTGCCGCACTGAGGCGCGGCCGGCTTGCCGTGCTGCGGCGCGGCCGGCTTGCCGTGCTGCGGCGCGGCCGACTCGCGGTGCTGCGGCGCGGCCGACTCGCGGTGCTTGCTAAGGCGCTGCCGGCTTGCCGTGCTGCGGCGCGGCCGACTCAGCCGCCTCCGCCTCCGCCACACCCGCCGCCGCCCCCGCAGCTACTTCCACCGCCGCCGCCTCCGCAACTGTGCCCGCCACCGCTGTCGGAGCCGTACCCGCCCCCGCTCCCGCTGCACGTGGGACTGCTGCCGCCCCCTGAACCGCCACCGGAGGCGGCCCCGATCCGCTGCTGGATCCCGGCCTCGGCGGCGAACTCCGGGTCCGCCGCGCAGAGCGCCGCCGGGCCGAAGAGCGCGACCGCCATCGTCGCGCCGGCCGGGCCGTAGGTGCTCCAGGCCGGTTGCTGGGACGGGGCGAGGTGGGCGTGTTCGGTGCGCAGGGTGGTCAGCGCCCAACTGCCGGCCCGGGTCCGCGCCGGTGGCCGACGCCCCAACAGCACGGTGGCCACACCCAGCCCGGCCAGGACGAGCACCAGTGGCAGCCAGACCTGGCCGGTCGAGACCTCGGCGAGCAACCGGGGTACGCCGAGCAGCAGCACCGCGACCAGCAGCCAGGTCCAGCGGCGCAGGGCCCGCCGGGTCTCACCGCCCGGCACCAGCCCGGCCCGCTCCAACTCGTCACGCAGCCGGGACAGCTCCGTCGAGACGCCAAAGTCGAACCGCAGCTCCTGTGGTCGCCGGCGCTGTCCCGCGAACCGGTAGACCGCCGCCTCCAGGCCACTCGCCCCGACCGGCCGGTCTCCGGCGACCACCAGATACCGGTCCGGGGCGGGACCGATGCCCACCGCCCCGGCGTTGCGCAGCCCGGCCAGGGCCGCGTAGATCGCCAGCCGCTCGCCGCCGTTCAGGTACGCGATCTGCCCGGCGGTCAGCGTCGAGGTGCGTACGCTCTCCGGCCCGGCGAGGATCTGCCGGCGCCGTACAGCGGCGTAGCCGAAGGCCACCACCGCCAGGAGGAGATAGCCCGACAGGAAGGTAGACGCGCTGATTCCCCAGGTCGCGTTGCTCGGATCAAGAGTCATGGCCCCGTCCCCGTCCACTTAGGCCGAACATCCTTAGATTGTGCGGCCGGGGTGCCGGAGTAGTGCCGTTGATCACTGTTTCTTGACCGAAGCTTGCGGATGGGGCGAGGGGCCGGTCAGCCGCGTACGAGGGGGCAGCTGAAGTCGACGCTGAACTCGACCTCCTCGCCGGTGGTGGCCCGTTTCGCCGTACCGCTGAGCGTGCCCGAGGTGCGGTCGCCGTCCTCGGTGCGCTGCCCGGTGAACGCCACCGTCTGGTACGTCTCGGCGGAGCCGCCGAGCGTCAACGGCACGATCACCCCGTCACTGTCCTGGTCGAACGGGCCGGGGTCGTGCGGCAGGGCGAGTTCGATGGTGGCGTCCGTGGTGCTGAGCGAGAAGATCTTCGCCGGTACCTCGACGGTGGAGCAGTCGTCGGTGACGAACTCGTACTTCTTGCCGTCGGCGGTCACCGTGATCGTGCCGGTACCACCGGCCGGGGCACCGCCCTCCGGGGCACCACCGGTCGGTGCGGCGCCGCCCTCGGTACCGCCGGACCCGACCGTCGGGGCCGGGTCGTCACCGCAGGCCGTCACCCCCGACAGCAGGGCCAGGCCCAGCACCGCGCCCACCAGCACCGGCCGGCCAGGAATCCACCCGCGCATCCACCCTCCCAGGGTCCGTGTCCGCGTCCGTGTCCGTGCAGACCCGCTCATCGTCGCCGGGCGGGTTCGGGGCGGGTTCAGGAATCGTTCGGGTCGGCGGGTTCGGGGTCACCCGGGTGGCGAGCGCCACAGCCGACGGCAGCCCGAGTAGCCCGAGTAGCCCGCAGCGTGGCTGCGGTCTCAGGTCACCGCCGTGCGGACGCCGAGCCCGACCAGGATCGCGCCGGTCGCCCGGTCCAGCGCCCGGCGGACCCGTACGGTGCGCAGCAGTCGGGCAGCCGCACCCGAGATCGCGGTCCAGCCGGCGAGCCAGCAGCCGGCCATCACCGCGTGCGCCGTGCCGAGCACCAGCATCGGGACCAGCACCGGACCGTCCACGTCGAGGAACTGCGGGGCGAGGGTCAGGTAGACCGCCGCCGCCTTCGGGTTGAGCACGTTGCCGAGAAACCCCTGAAGGTACGGGTGGTGCCCGCGCCACGGCAGCCGCCGGGCCCGAGGCGCCGACGGCGCGTCCACAGTGCTCGGTCGACGGCGGCGGGTCGCCGACCAGAGCAGCCACAGTCCGAGGCCGACCAGATAGCCGGCACCGAGCAGCTTGACGAGCAGAAATGCCTGCGACGAGCGGAGTACCAGCGCGGCCAGCCCGACGGCGGCGAGGACGGCGTGCACGTAGAGGCCGGTGAGCGTACCCAGGATCACCCACCAGCCCTGCCGGCGCCCGCCGGCGGCGACCCGCGAGACGACCAGGGTCAGGCTGGTGCCCGGGGTCGCGGTGATCGGCGCGACGGCCGCCAGGAAGCCGAGTACGGCGATGCCCTGCACCCTCAGACCACCACCCGGTAGTGCGTGGTCAGCAGCCCCGCGTCATCGTAGACGTGGAACGCCACCCCGGGCGGCTGGTCCAGATCGACCAGCGGCCCGTCGCCCTCCCACGGCAGCCGCAGCGTGGAGACCACCCCGGGGGCGATCCGGAGTGGCCGCCCGGCGAAGGTGCTCGCGGCGGACGTGTGAAAGTGCCCGGTCAGCACCGCGGCGACCTGCGGATGGGTGGCGAGGAGGGTGGCCAGCGGCTCGGCCGGCAGCAGCCGCATCGGGTCGATGACCGGGTGGTGCAGCGCGACCGGCGGGTGGTGGAAGGCGACGAAGACCGGCGCCCCGGCCGGCGTCGAGCCGAGTTCGTCGGCGAGCCAGCCCATCGTCTCCGCGTCGAGGTGCCCGTCGTCCCGACCCGGCACCGACGAGTCGGCGAGCAGGAAGACCGCGCCGGCCACGTCGTGCCGGCTGTTGATCGGGCCGGTCCCGCCGCGCGCGTCGCCGAGCAGCCCCTTCCGGTACGCGTCCCGCACGTCGTGGTTGCCGGGGCAGACCAGCACCGGCAGTGGCGAGGCGAAGAGCTTCGCGGCGGTCTCGTATTCGGCCACCTCACCATGGTCGGCGACGTCCCCGGTGACCAGGATCGCGTCGACCGGTCGCGGCAGGGCGTGCAGGTAGTCCATCACCCGGGCGGTCCGCTCGGCCGACCGGGGAGAGCTGTCCAGATGCGTGTCGCTGAGGTGGGCGATGACGAGCACTGGCGTCCCCCTGATGCTTGCTCGTGTTCTGATTATTAGGCAAGCTACCCCGGGCCGAGCCGGCCGGGACGAGAGGATCAGATTCCTCCCCGGATTCTTCGGTTGTCGTGAGACCCGACGGACTGTCGCCGAGAAAGGCGACGTCGAGCGATCAGGACCTTCTGTACGCCATTCCCGGGCCTGTGGACAGCGCACCCTGTTCGCAGTACTTGCACGAGTGGCCAGCGAGGACATTGAAAAGCATCGGCGCGACCTGCTGCCCACACCACAGGCATTCGCACTGCCAGCAGGTGGCGCCACCAGGGTGGGGAGCGAGCGGCTTCAGGTCTGTGGCCAGCATCACGGCCACGGCATCTGGCTCAGCAATGATCGGGGCCGACGTGATGACCGTCGTGCCGTCGCTGACCTTCGGCGGGTACGAGAGCGTCGTCGGCTTCGCCGAGCGGCAGACGCTGTGGTCGTACGCCCTCTGGTTTGGCACCGTGGCGCTCGGGCCGCGTCGGATGCCGCCAGGGCAGATCGACCCCGTCTGACCGATGGAAGAGATCAAGGGCCGTGTCGGCCCCTCGTGGCATGCTTCGCGGAATCGTCCATACGAGAAGGCGACGACGTGACGGATCAATCCCTGCTGGACTCCGACCGATGGCCACTTCCGCTTCCCCCCGACCCTCTGAGCCCGGTGCCCGACGAGCTCGAACATGGGCTGGCGGCGTATCGGGCCGATGATGCCCCGCAAGCGCGGGCCCTGCTGAGCGCGATCGCCGGCACGGGACGTACCGCCGTGTCCGGGCATGCGGCGATGGCGCTGGCGGGCATCGAACTCGGCGAGAAAGGGCTCGGCGACTCCTGCCGGAAATGGCTGGAGCAGGTGGCCGCAGGAGAGGATCCCTGGCTGGGCCCGTTGGCCGCTGTGATGCTCGCCCCGGAATTCCAGCCGTACACGTCCTTGGACTCCCACCCGGTGCTTGTCCGGAGCCTTGCGGCTCAGCTCACCGGCGATCTGGATGCGGCCCGGAACGGATTCGAGCAGGCCGTCGACGTCCACAAGGACACCGAGACCGAGAACCTCGCCACGCTCCTGCTCGGCAACCTTCTGCTCCAGAGCGGCGACCAGGCTGCGGCCCTCGAGCCGCTGAGCTACGCACGACAGATGTACGACGGCCTGTTCGCAGGCTACGCGGGTTACCTCGAAGGGCACATCCTGATCGGTCAGGACGAGAAGAACCAAGCCGGAAACGTGCTCAACTACGCGCACGGCGAGTCCCACCCGGCCACTGCCGGGAGTAAGGGGCTGCACCCCTGGGTTGCCGTCCGATTCGGCGAGCTGCTGGCAGGCGACATGACCAGCCTGGACCTCGTCTACGACCAGATGGAAGAAAGCGGTGTCAGTGAGGGCACGGTAGTGCGGGAGCCCTTCGAGTCCGCCCTCCATCGCAAGGAGATCAGCCGTCCCGCGCTCATCGACATCGGCTTCCACCTGTTCCCCTACAGCGCGGAATTCGGACCGGTGCACGCCGGACTGGAGCGCCTGAAGACCTGGAGCGACGAACGATACGAGCGCGGCCGCAGGCTGGTACTCGCGCTTCACACCCACGTCGAGGACTGGCGCAACGAGCGACGTACGCGAGGGTTGGCGGAGCTGCGGGAGAAGCTCGACCTTCCCAAGCCCCACTGAGGTTGCCCCGGACGAAGGCGAGAAGCTGCTTCCGAACCGGGCTCTCTCAGTCGCTTCGGAATTGCCGCTGAGACGGTGTCACGGGAGATGCCGACATGGCGACCCCCGCATCATCCGCATGCGTTCCTTCCATCACGGCTTGGACGTCGCGGCCAATCTGCGGTCATGCTCTTCGGCCAGCGCGTATCGCACCTCGCTGACCTCCCAGGGCACGCCCGGTCCGGTCGGTCCGGTTGGCCAGGTGGCCGCGAGCCTTCGGATCTGGTTGGTGAACCGGGCTTTGCGGCCCAGCAGCGCCAGCGCGGCGGTCGAACTGATGGTGAGGTCCGGACTGGCGAGGGCGGAGCTGAGCAGAGACGTCACCGTTTGCCTCGTCGTACCGTTGCCCAGTTCGCGGAGCGCCTGTCCACGCAGTCGTACGTCGATCCTGGGGTCGACGGCGACCCGCGTCAGTGTGTGGACGAGCTGATCGATGATTGACCGCCGTGCACCGGATCCCAGCAGGCCCCCGGCGACGTTGACGCCGAACGAGAAGACCTCCGGGTCTCGGTCCCCGCCCAGCTCGGCGTCGAGCACCCGGGCGACCAGCGGGCCGTCGGCGGGCCGGGCGCAGAACCACAGGGCATAGAGGGCGCTGACGCGGTTGGGAGAGCTGTTCCGGGTGGCTGTCGGGTCCGGTCGTGCACCGATGGCCGAGGCCAGCTCCTGCCGCGCGCACCGACGTACCGCCTGCTCGACCCGTTCAGAGAACGGCTCCTGCGGGCCGCCGAACCGGGTGTGTCGATGAGCGGAGCAGTAGTGGTCGAACACCTCCCATCGCGCACTGGTGCTGTCGGAGGTCAACAAGGTAATCAGTGTTGCCTCGTATGGGAGATTGCTGGACCCGAGATTCCTTATCTCCCGTACGAGATCTGCCAGCTCAGGCGTGAGATCGTCGTCTGGCGTATCGTCTGGGTCAACTTCTCTCATGCGTGTCTCCCGTTACAGCGGCAGTCAAAGGGATTGTAGAGTTCCCGGCGACCAGAAGATCAACGACGCCGTCCACATTGAGCAAGCTACCCCGGATCGAGTCGACCGGTCGGCGCTGGCTCTTGACCCGGAGCGTCCCTGAACCGGCCTGAGGGGTGCTGTGACGGTCGCCAACCTGGCGATTGGCGCTCGTACGTCTGGCGGACATCGCAGCCGTCCGGCTGTCTGTGAGATCCATCGGTGGGACTCCCACGGCCAATGGGTGTCACGAAGTGTCGCCTCTCGACCACTGTGGATGATCTAGCGGTAGGTCAAGACTGCTGCGGTGACCTATCGAGCGCAGGAGCCATCCGCATATCCGTCGGGAAAGCAGTCGACGTCTTACTCGGCTACCGGAGCGGCACCCCAGGCCCGTGCAGGCCGATCGCGAACAGGACTGCTCGGCGGACTTGGTCCGGGGCAGAGAGCCGCGCTGTTTGTTGGTGGGCCGGTGCTTTCGCTCCTGCTCTGCTGTGGCGGGCTGGCGGCGATTGGGAGCACCGCCGACCCCGAAGGCGGATCGGCAAACACGTCTTCGGCGGCGGAGTCACCTGCTCCTGCAACGCCATCCTTGTCTCCGAGTGTGTCGGCCGGCGACGCCTCGGAGCCCGCGAGTCCCACGCCCACGCCGACGGTCGAGAAGCGGCGGGTCACCGAGACTCGGAGCATTCCGTTTGGCGAGCGGACTGTGCAGGATTCGTCCCTGGCCAAGGGCAAGCGCAAGGTTCGGACTGCGGGAGTCAAGGGCTCCAAGACGCTTACCTACGAGGTGACGTACGTCAACGGCGAGCAGACCGGCAAGAAACTCGTCGACGAGGTGGTGACCAGGAGACCGGTGACCCAGGTCGTCGCGGTCGGCACCAAGGAGACCCGGAGGTGCGACCCGAACTACAGCGGCTGCGTGCCGATTGCCAGTGATGTCGACTGCGCTGGTGGTAGCGGCAACGGTCCCGCCTACGTCAGCGGCCCGGTCAGGGTTATCGGCAACGACATCTACGACCTGGATCGTGATGGTGACGGTTACGGATGCGACGACTGAGGGTTGACGCTGGACGGCGTGGACGGCGAAACGCTGAGCGCCCCGGCCGGTGGGGCCGGGGCGCTCCATCGCGTCGAACCGGTCAAGCAGGGGTGCCGAAGTCGAACTCGCCGTCCTTGACACCGGCGACGAAGGCATCCCACTCGGCCCGGGTGTAGACGATGGTCGCCGCGTCTGGTGCCTTGCTGTGCCGTAGCGCCACCCGCCCCGATCCGTCGAGTATCGGTCCCGCCTCCACGCAGTTACCACCGCTGTCGGCGCTCCGGCTGCTGATGTGCCAGCCCACCGACGGCAAGGTCTCGCTCATGACAGTTCCTCCGCGATCGTCGTTATCATCTCCGCCGACTCGCGCGGGTCGAGTGCGGCCTCCCGGACCCGATCGTACGCGTCGCTGAACCGGTCCGACTTCGGAGATTCCAGGTACATGTGACCGGCCAGGTTCTCCTGGTAGGCCACCGCCGGATATGGCTTGGGCATCCGGAACAGCCAGAACGAGCCGTCGATACCGGGATGCAGCGACACCCGGCAGGGCAGCACCCGCACTTCGACATGAGGCCGCCGTGTCACGGCTTGGATGTGGAGAAGTTGAGCCCGCAGCAGAGCCGGACCACCGATCTCGCGGCGTAGGGCCACCTCGTCAATGATCGTTTCGATTCTGGGTCCTCCAGGTTCGTCGAGCACCCGTTGCCGCTCCATCCGACGGCCGATGTTGCCCTGAACCGCTATCTCGGTTGTCGCTGGGCCATCCACGCAGCGGATGACCAGCTCGGCGTACTCCGGCAACTGAAACAGTCCGGGAATCAGCGAGGCGTGATAGGAGCAGATGGTCATGGCCCGGGACTCCAGCCAGGGGATCGTGATGAAGGACGAGTCCGATGGGTCCCTGCTGTCCTCGTCCCACCGATCAGTCCGCCAGATCTCCTCGGCGAGGGTGAGTAGTTGGGCGCGTTCGGTGGCGCGGTGGAAGCCGTACAGGTCGAGCAGGGCGAGCACGTCGTGGCGCTGGATCGGCCACTCGGCCCGCTCGTAGCGGCCGAGCGCCGACCGGTCCCGGTTCAGGTGTTCGGCGACCAGTTCCAGACTCATCCCGCGCTGCTCGCGCAGGTCCCGGAGCCGCTGGCCGAGCCACTGTGCCCGGAGCGTACGGATGAAGGGCCGATGTTGCGTCACAACCACGATCTTTCTCCTCTGCGGAATCGGTGCGGAAAAAGGCCGGCGGGAATGGTCGACCGGGAAGGGTTACTCCCGCCCTGCGGCCCCTGACAACCTGTCGATGGAGGAGGTGATATCGAGTCGTCCTTTCAGGTTGGACCGCTGAGTCGCCACGACTTACCGGAGTTATCTACCACGAGCGTGCGTAGCTCCGCGACCCCGCACCATCACGAATTGCGCCACCGATCCACCAACCGCGTGGTGTGGTGAAACGTGCGCTCACTCCAGCAGCCCTGCTGCCGTACTCGCCGATTGGTTGCGGTGGTAGGTGCGCCAGGGGCGGCCCGTGCCCGACATCGGCCTCCCGACGGGCCGCCCCTTTCAATTCCCGAAGTGCCCCACGCCGACGACGAAAGAAGGAGTATGTTGTCCGTTGTCGATCACGGTTTGACTCCCGCTTCCGATCGGCGGGGTGGCCGGTGATGGGCGAGCAGCCGAGGTTCGAGCAGCCGAGGTTCGTCCTGCATCTGCCCTTCACCGCGACCAGTCTGGACGCGGCGAAGCTCTTCGCCCGCACCGCCGGCCGTTCGCTGGCCTTCCTATCCCAGCTCGACGTGCCGGAGACCACCCTCTCCGAAGAGGACAACCAGGGCGTACGGCACCGGATCTTCTGCGACCGACTGCTCAGCGGCGGTCGGGGGCGCTGCGCACTGCGGGCCGACCATCCGAACGACTGCACGGCGGTGCGCCCGTGACCGCCACACCCCTGGTGCTGCCCTGCCCGGACTGTCGCACCAGCACCAGCTACGCCTGCTCCGCCTGCGGGCAATACGGCGCCCGTCGCGCCCAGCTCGTCCTCACGGTGGCGAACCTGGACACCGGAGCGGTCGCCTCGGCAGAGGTCGTACCCGGAATGCTCGAACCGCGCCCGGCGCCCGGCGGCGGCTGGCACCTCGCACTGACCCCGCTGCTGCACGACCTGGCCGCGTCGGTCGGCGCCGGCAGCATCCACCATGTCACCGCCCCGACCGAGCCGGTCGGCGAACGGCTGGTGCCGCTGCCCGCCTGGTGGCGGCCCGACCTGCCCGCCGAGCAGCGGCACGACGTGGAGGCGGCGGCGATCGCCGGCTGGACGCGTACCCCGTGGCAGGTCTTCCTCGGCCGGACCGCCGCGCGGCCGGCGCCGGATCCGGACCGGCAGCTCGCCCGGCTCTGCGCGGTCGCCGGCCTGCTCTGTCTCGACCTGGTGGTCGAGGCCCGCCGACTCCCCGGCGCCGCCGAAAGCTTCGGCTGGGAGGTCCGCTACGAGCTGCCCGGCTCCGTGCCCCCGGAACAGTCGGCCGCCTTCCCCGACCTGCGGACGGCGGTCGCCGCCACCACCGTGGAGCGGGCGGTCGCGCTGCTGGCCGCCCGCCGAGTCGCCGCGCCGGCACACTTCGTCCGCTCGGCCGGCCCGGCCGGGGTCGCTCGGCCGGTCACCCTCGACGTCATCTCCGGAATCGACCTCGACCAGGTCGAACGCCGGACCCTCGGCGGCTGCGTCGCCCCGGCCACCGGCGAGGAGAGGCCAGGAGCGCAGGCGATCTGGCGCAACGGCGGCTGGTGGTACACCGGGCTGCGTCCGGGTGGTGTGCCCGAGCGGCACACCGGGCAGTTCCGCTCCCGGCCCACCAGCATGTTGCGGCGCAACTGGGAGCCGCCGGCCCCGCACTGGCGCGGCGCCCCCATCCCGTACGTCGACTGCGCCGACTGCGACCCGACCACCGGCCTGCGGCCCTGCGACTGCACCCTCGGCGGGCAGTCCGCCGAACCCGAGTGCGCCCGCTGCCGGGGTGCCGGTCGCTGTGCCTCGGTGTTGCCCTGCCACGCCTGCGGCGACACCCGTCGTCGTTACCTGGGAACCATCGTCACGCTCAGCAACCTGCGTGACCGGGTCCTCCACCTCAACTGGGAGGTCGGGCCGCCGCCGCCGGCCCTGCTGGTCGGCAGCCAGCCGAACGGGCAGCCGGTGATCCAGCTTCCCGGTCGCTACCGGCTGGCACGCTGGGCCGGCGCCTTCCGGGTACGCCCCGACGACCTCGCCGACCTGGACGGTGGTGGCGGGGTCGACCAGGACCTCCGGGACGGCATCGTCACCCTGCCCGACCCGGACGCCGACCCGCTCGCGCACTACGTCGGGTACGCCAGTCGTGGCCAGCCGGGCGCACGACTCTTCGTCCGGGCCGGCCGACCCGACGTGCCGCCGTTGGCCGACCTGATCCGGCTCGCTCTCGGCCTCGGCCTGGTCGCCACCGTGACCGTGCAGAACCACCGGCTCGACGAGAGTGATCCGCTCCGGCTGCACGGCGAGGGCTGGCACGTCGAACTCAACGCGCCAGCCCTGCCGGTGGGCGTACCCGAACTGCCGACCCATCCCACCGTCGAGACGGCGATCGCCGACTGCCTCGACTGCCTCGACCTCGCCCTGGCCGAGGTAGTACCGGCCGACCCGAGATATCCGATCCCGGTCCCGTCGTCCCCGGAGCCCGCTCTGCTGGACGACCCGCTGCCGCCGCTCACCCACCTCGGCGCCCGGTACGCCGGCCAGCCGGTGACGGTCCGGTTCGACCCGGCCGGCTGCCACCTCTACCTGCGCGTCAACCACTCCGCCCGGCACATCGCTACCGCCGCCACCATCACCGCCTTGCACGCGATCCTGGAGGCGCCGGGTGTGTCGTTCCCGAACTGACCCCGCCGCCCGCTGCCGACGCCGTCCGTCGACCTGCTCGCCGACGCCGAGGCAGGTGGGGTCAGGACGACGGCGTGGGCGATGCCTCCGGCGGCAGGATCCGGTCGACCATGTCCGTGATCAGTTGTCGAGCGAATACGGCGCCAGCACCTCGGGCTCGGTGAGGTCGTCGACTAGCAGCCCACTCATCGCCGTCGACGGCAGCGCCGACGGCGGAATATCGCTGGCCGGCCGCTGACCGGGCCGGGAGGATGACCCGATGCGGATCCGACCGGCCCGTCAGGCGGACCTGCCCGGGCTGCGGGAGATCGAGCGAGCCGCCGGGCAGTCCTTCCGGGACGTCGGGATGCCGGAGGTCGCCGACGACGAACCACCGTCCGTCGAGGAGCTGGCCCGGCATCAGCGCGCCGGCCTGGCCTGGGTCGCGGTCGACGCCGACGACCTGCCGGTCGGCTATCTGGTCGCCGAGCAGGTGGACGGCAACCTGCACGTCGAGCAGGTCTCGGTGCATCCCCGGGCCGCCCGCCGGGGCGTGGGCCGCCAGCTTGTCGAGCACCTCGCCGGGTACGCGACGGCGGACGGGGTACCGGCGCTGACCCTGACCACCTTCACCGACGTTCCGTGGAACGCGCCGTACTACTCCCGGTGCGGATTTGTCGTCCTCGACGAGCGGGAACTGACCCCGGGGCTGGCCGCGATCCGGGCCCGCGAGGCGGCACACGGCCTGGACCGGTGGCCCCGGGTCTGCATGCGCCGCGACCTGTAGCACGACCGACGAAGGGTTATCCGGGGACCGGGCTCAGAGCTTCTTGACCTGGGCCGGATCCGGCGGGGCGACCTCGGCCGGAGTGCCGTAGCTCTCGACGCTGACCTCGGCGTCGAAGAGCATCAGTTGGGTGGAGGACTCGGCCTCCAGCCGTACCGGCCGGCCGCTCCCGTCCAGATAGACCGAGACATCCAGCACGAGCGCCTCGCCCACCTGCTTCGCCCACGCGGTCATCTCCGGCCCGGCGGTGTCCTGCGAGAAGTTCCAGTCCACGGTGTAACCCGTGGTGCCCTCGGGCTCGCCCGGCGCCGGGGTGGTCGTCAGACCGGTCGCCTCGGGTAGGCCCTGGCCGAGCAGGAACAGCGGGTCGAGCAGTCGCGACATCACCAGTACGAACCACTCGGGCGCGATCGGCTGGTCCAGCTTGGCACGCCAACCCGGTGGGATCGAGAACCACTTCTTGCCCGGCGGTAGCTTCCACCGCGACGAGGTCAGGTACGCCGCGCCGTCGACGGCAATCAGCCGACCGTCGATGGTCTTGGTCTCGTCCGGGCCGCTGTTCGTACGGTGGCTCCAGGCCACCGCCATCCCGCCCCCGGCCACCACCTGGGCCTGACCGGTGATGGTCCCGCCGAACACCGTACCGTCGATCTGCTTGGTCTTGAAGGTGACGCCCAGCGTCCTGGCCTGTTTGACCGCCTCGGCCGCGCCCCGCATCGCCGCCGGTTCCGGAGGCGCTGCCTCGGAACCGCCTCCTCCGCCGAGGCTCTGGCAGGCGGTCAGCACGACTAGGGTGACGGCGGCAGCCAGTACGGCACCGCCACGGTGCATCCGAGTCATCCCGTTCCCCGTTCCGGTGTCTCGGTCAGCCATCCAAAGGACGGCGGAGCCTAACACGGGACCGACAGCGTGACCGGCCGATCCGGGCGGCGCGACCGGCCGATCCCGGCGGGTCACTCGGGTGCCACCGTCCGAAGTGGTCAGCAGGCTGCGATCGGAGTGGTCAGCGGGCCGCGATCGGAGTGGTCAGCGGGCCGCGACCGGGACCGGGCCCACCCCGGAGAGCCGCTCGGGTGCGGAGAACCGGTCGAGTACCAGCAGTTCGGTGCCGGGCGGCAACTCGGCGAGCAGCAGTTCCTGCGCCTTCCGGGCTATCCGGATGCAGCCGTTGCTGTTGTCGCGGCCGAGTTGGCGGGCGTCGTACCAGGCGTGCAGTCCGATGTGCGCGCCGCGCAGCCCGGACGGTACCGAGTTCGGTTCGTCGGGTACGGCGCCGAGCGCGAAGACCTCGGTGTCCGCGTACACCCGGCCGGGCAGGGTCGAGCGGCCGAGGATGAACGTCCGGCCCAGCGGGGTCGGGGTGGCCGAGGTGCCGACGCTGACCGGCCAGGACCGGACCAGCCGGTCGTCCCGGTACCAGTGCAGTCGGTGGGTCCGCCGGACCACCACGACCAGGTCGCGCAGTTCCGTGGTGCTCCACGGCCCGGGTGGCACCCAGCCGATGGTCCGGTTCGCCGACGGGAGCAGCACGGCGACCCAGCCGGCCCGGCGCGCCACGATCGGCATGGTCACCGGCACTCCGCTGATGGTCGGCGCGAGGAGGGCCCGGGGCCGGCCGCCCGGCGCGTCGTACGCGGCGACCCGGCGGATCGGCCGGAGGCCCTCGCCGAGCCGTACCGTCGACATCGGAGTCGGGTCCCGGGGAAAGCCGCGCGGGGCCGGACCGTAGTCGACCACCGGCAGGTCGGCCGGGGGTGGCGCCGCCGGCAGCGTCGGCTCGGCGCTCGGCGTCGGGTGCGGGGCGGCCGGGGGCGGCAGGAGCTGGTCCGCCGCTGGTGGCCGGTCGGCCGTCCGCCGTGGCCCGGGCGCGTCGTTGACCACCACCACCGCCAGCACGAGCGCCCCACCGAGTACGGCCAGCGCGGCACCGGTCCGGCGACGTGCCCGCCCCGAGGCAATCGGGTTGAAGCGGACAAAAGCCATCTAGCTACTGTAGGTGATCGACTGGCTCCGGCCGGTCATTCGCGGCACGTGGAACTCGCTGAACTCGCGGCTGGCGGCGCCCGGTCACCTGCAACTGACCCTCTTCACCGAGCTGGGCGAGGACGCCTGAGCCGAGCGGGCGCCTGAGCTGCGCGGACGCACTGAGCGGAAGCGCGCTCAGACCCGTACCGGCATCAGGATGGAGAAGGCGCGGTCGTCGTCGAGCCGGCGTACCGCCAGTGGGCGGATCGGCCCGTCGAGTTCGAGTACCAGTTGGCCCGGCCCGACCGCGTCCAGGGCGTCGAGCAGGAACTCCCGGTTGACTCCGACCCGCACCACCGGATCGGTCGGCGCGGCCGGGGCGTCGGCGGGGGAGACGGTCAGCCGGTTCGTGGCGTCGACCGCGAGGACGCTGACCGCGCAGCGGGCTCCGTCGTCGGCGCGTACCACAGTCCGGGTCTCGGCGGCGGTCAGTCGCTCGCGTAACCCGGCCACGTCGACGGTCACCCGGCGGCGGTCCGGCCCGCCGGTCGCGGTCCGTAGCAACCGGTGGTAGTCCGGAAAGTCGTGCTGCATCGGGGTACCGGTGACCCGGCGGTCCCGCACCCGCAGGCCGACGGCGGCGGATCCGAGGGTGAGGGTGGCCGGCCAGCCGCCGGTCAGCAGGGCCCGGGCCGCGTCGACGAACGAGACCGGCACGGTCACCCGGGAGTGCCCGGACGCCGCCCCGCCCTCGCAACGGTGGTCCGGGTCCCCGGCGACCTCGGAGACGGCCATCCGGTACCGGTCGGTGGCGACCAGCCGGAGCACGTCCCGGTCGATCTCGAAGTGCACACCGCCGAGCATCGGCAGCCCGGGGTCCGCCCCGGCCGCGAACCGGACGGCGTCGACCGCTGCCGCCAGCTCCCGCCCGGGTACGGTCAGCCGGCCCTCCGGCTCGGTGGACGGCTCGGCCGATGGCTCGGCGGCGGTGCAGAGTACCCGGAGCCGGGCCGCCTCCCGGCGGGCGTCGGCGAGCCCCTCCTCCAGGCGGCGCAGGTGCGCGTCCAGCAGCCGCGACACGGCGGACGGGTCCGAGCCGCGCAACTCCAGTACCCGGGTGATCTCGGCCAGTGGCATCCCGATCCGGCGCAGGCCGGCCAGCAGGCGGGCGGCCGGTAGCTGCCGCTCGGCATACCGGCGGTAACCGGTGCCCGGGTCCACGGACGCGGGTGCCAGCACGCCGGCACCGTCGTAGAAGCGCAGCGCGCTGATGCTCAGGCCGCTCGCCCGGGCCATCTCGCCGATGCCGAGAAGTCGGCCACCCCCGTCCACGAGCAGGCATTCTGCCCCCTCGACCAGGTCGAGGGTCAACCCGCTGCGCCGATCCGCCCGGCGCATCGTTCGATGGTAGGGGAGAAAGGGATATGTATCTACAATCGTCTATTCGGCGCTAGGGTGCTGCCTGACCACGACTCCGACACCCCTGGAGGTCAGTCATGTCCCGACCACACCCGGCGCGCGTGCTCGTCCGCCGCACGTGCCTGGTGGCCGCGCTGGTCGCCGCCGGCCTGTCCCTGCCGGCCGTCGCCTCGGCGGCGCCCTCGACCGGGTACGCGAACGTGCCCGAGACGTCCGACGCGCCCGCACCCGAGGCCACCGACGGCGACGGCGGCGTCGGTACGCTGGTGGTGAACGGCCGGCCGGCGTCGGAGAACTACTCGTTCCTGGTCTACACCTCGGGCTGCTCGGCCTCGTTGATCAAGGCCGACTGGGTGGTCACCGCCAAGCACTGCCCGACACCGAGTTCGGTACGGGTGGGCAGCGTCAACCGCACCAGCGGCGGCACCGTCGTCAGTGTGGTACGCGCGGTGAACCACCCCTCCATCGACGTGAAGCTCTTCCAGCTCGGCAGTTCGGTGAGCCACGCCCCCGCCGTCATCCCGAGCGCCTCCGGGGCGGTCGGCACGGCGACCCGGATCATCGGCTGGGGGCAGACCTGCCCGACCCGGGGCTGCGGCTCGGCGCCGACCGTCGCCAACGAACTGGACACCTCGATCGTGGCCGACAGCCGGTGCTCCGGCATCAACGCGACGTACGAGATCTGCACCAACAACACGAACGGCAACGCCGGCGCCTGCTACGGCGACTCCGGTGGCCCGCAGGTGCGCAGCATCGACGGCCGGTGGAACCTGATCGGCGCGACCAGCCGGGCGGGCAACAACAACCCGACCTGCGCGACCGGCCCGTCCATCTACGGCGACCTGCCCTCGATCCGGGCCTGGATCAACACCCAGGTCGGCGGCCTGCCGTCCTGACCGACCCGCTTCCGAAGACCCCCACCCGGGCCCGGCGACCAGCGCGCCGGGCCCGCGTCGTGTCGCCGGCTCGGAATCGCCCGGCGGTGCCGGGTGAACCAGGCTCGTCCGCAAGGGGTGAACCGCTGCGGGCCGGGTATCCGCCTCGGACCGTCGTATCCGGCGGGCCGGAGGAGGTGGGGCGTTGTCGATGGAACGGATCGAGGAACTACTCGCCGGAACGGTGGCGCCGGCCACCGCCGGGGCAGCCGCCGGCCCGGACGGCGGGGCCGGGCGTCCGCCGCCGCTGCTCACCGCGAAGCTGACCGCCGCGCCGCGCTCCGGGGCGGTGCTGCTGCCCCGACCCCGGCTGTTCGAGCTGCTCGACCTCGGTACGGCCGGGCCGCTGACCCTGGTCTCGGCCTCGGCCGGCTGGGGCAAGACGGTGCTGCTGAGTTCCTGGTACCGGGCCCGTAACGCGACGGACGGCCGGGCCGGACAGAGCCCGGACCGGGGCCCGGTGGGCTGGCTCTCGCTGGAGCCGGGTGACGGCGGCGCACGGCTCTGGTCATACCTGTACGCCGCGCTGCGGCCGGCCGTCGACGGCCCGGAACCGGATGCCGGGGACGAACCGGATCCGGCGTACGGGCTGGAATCCCTCGCCGACCAGCTGGCTCGGCGTACCGGGCCGGCGACGCTGATCCTGGACGATCTGCACCAGGTGGACGACCCGGAGGTCTCCAGTGGGCTGGAGTTCCTGCTCCGGCACACGGCGGGACGGCTGCGGCTGGTGATCGGCTGCCGTACCGACCCGGGGCTCGCCCTGCACCGCTGGCGGCTCAGCGGGGAGTTGACCGAGATCCGCGCCACCGACCTGGCGTTCCGCCCCGACGAGGTCGCCGACCTCTTCTCCGCGTACGGGGAGCCGCTGCCGCCCGAGCAGGTCCGCGGGCTGGTGGGCCGTACCGAGGGCTGGCCCGCCGGCCTGCGGTTCGCTGCGCTCGCCCTGCCGGGCCACCCCGACCCGGCCCGCTTCGTCGAGGAGTTCACCGGCGAGTATCCGGATGTCGGCGACTATCTGACCGAGGAACTGCTCGCCGAGCTGTCCGGCGACGCCCGGGAGATGCTCTGCCGGGCATCGCTGGTGGCGGGCTTCTCCGCCGAGCTGCTGGACACGCTGACCGGGCGGACCGACGCGGCCCGGGTACTGTCCGAACTGGACCGTCTCGGCGGGTTCGTGATCCCGCTCGGCGGCCGGCCGGCGGGATACCGGTGCCATCCGATGCTCGGCGAACTGCTCCGGTCCGAGTTGGCGCGTCGCCCCGCCGAGCAGGTGGCCGAGCTGCACCGCAGAGCCGCCACCTGGCTCACCGCGCACGACCTGCCGGCCGAGGCGCTCCGGCACGCGCTCGCCGCCCACGACTGGCCGTACGCGACCGGAGTGCTGCTGCGGCACTGGCCCGACCTCGTCCCCTACGGCCAGTACGCCCCGACCCGGCCGGCGCCGCCGGCACCGTCCCCGGAGGTGGTCCGGGCCGACCCCGAACTCGGCCTGGCCTGTGCCGCCGATCGGCTGGACGGGGGCGAGCCGGCCGCCGCCACCGGCTATCTCGCGCTCGCCGCCGAGCACACCGACCTGCTCGACGCCGCCGGCCGGCACCGGTTCCGGCGGATCGCGGCGGCCCTGCGGCTGGCCGTCGCCCAGTCGGCCGGGGACGAACCGGCGGTACGCGCCGGTGTCGCCGACCTTCTCCGACCGGATCCGCCGGACATCCACTCCGGCGTCCCGGAGGTGACCGCCGACGCGGTCACGGGACTGGGCGGCGACCCGGGCCCGAAGCTGAGCGTCGACGGTGGCCCGGTCGTGGGCGTCGACGGTGGTCCGGTCGTGGGCGTCGAGGTCGACGCCTATCTGGACGCCGACCGAATCGACCTGGGCCGGCTCACCCTGCTCGACCCCGGCCACCCCGGCCACCCTGACCTGTCCGACCCCGCCCGGACCGACCTCCTCGGTGCGGGCCGAGCTGAGCTGGGTGCAGCGGGCTGGGCTGGCCCGCCCGACTCCGGGCTGGGGGATCCGCCCGACTCGGGGCTGGGGGGTCCGCCCGACCTGGGGCGGCTCGGGGTCGACCTGGTCGACGGCGGGGACTCCGGCCGGAGCGATCTCGAACTCCGGGCGAGCGTGGTGGCCAGGATGGTGCCCGGGACGATCCGGTTCGGGACGGGCGAGCCGACCGCTGCCGAGCCGGAGATCGCCGACGGGCTGGCCGAGGCGACCCGGGCGGGGCTGTCCCGGGTCCGTCGGCTGTGCCTGGGCAGGTTGGCCCTGACCCGGGCGATCCGGGGCGAGCTGACCAGCGCGGACGAGGCCGCCCGCGCGGCACTCGGCGCGGCACCCTTCGGCGGGCTGGTCCGGCCGGCGGACGGCGTACACGGCTGTCTCGCGCAGGCGCTCGTCGCGCTGTACCGGGACCGGCCGGACGACGCGGACGCCAACCTGGCGCTCGGCGTCCGGGCCGCCGAGTACGTCGACGAGCCGCTCGTGCACGGTCTGGTCGGCGTGATCCAGGCTCGACTGCTGCGTGACCGGGGCGACCTGACCGGTGCACACCAGGTGCTGGCGGGCAGCCGGCGCCGCCTCGGCGATCGGGCGGAGGCGCAGCCACTGGCGCACTGGCTGCTCGCCGCCGAGGCGGAGCTGTGGATCGACCACGGCGACGTGGAGCTGGCCAGGGAGATGCTGACCCCGGCACTGGAGCGCGGAACGGCCCCGGTCGAGCCGCTGGCGGTGGCGCTGTCCCGGGCCCACCTGCGGGCGCGGGATCCGCAGGCCGCCCTGCGTACGCTGCCGGACTGGGAGGCGCCGGCCGGGGCTGGTGGACCGCTTCCGCTGCGGCTGGCGGCCGGACTGCTCGACGCGAGCGCGGCCCGGCTGACCGGCGACCACCGCCGCGCCGCCCGGGTGCTGGAACACGTGCTGCGGTTGGCCGAACCAGAGGGCTTCCGGCAGGTCTTCACCCGGGCTGATCCGCCGGTACGGGACCTGCTCGCCGCCCACCTCGACTCGGGTACGGCGTACTGGCCGATGGTGCGGGAGTTGCTCGACGCCGCCGACGGGGCGGCCGGACCGGCGATGTCGTCGGCGGCACCACCGGGTGAGCCGCTGACCGAGCGGGAGCTGACCGTGCTCCGCTACCTACAGAGCATCCTGTCCAATGTGGAGATCGCGGCGGAGCTGTCGCTCTCGGTCAACACCGTCAAGACGCACGTCCGGAACATCTACCGCAAGCTCGACGCCACCCGGCGCCGGGACGCCGTACGCCGGGCCCGCGAACTCAACCTGATCTGACTGTTTCTCGGAGCGGCCGTCCCAGTCGGCCACGTCGTCGGCGAGCCCGACGCCTCACAGCCGTACGGTGATGTGGTTGTCGACGGTCGTCACCCCCGGGGCCGACCAGGCGACCCGTTCGGCCTCCTCGCGTTCGAGCCACGACCGGACGTTGCCGGTCAGCACCACCGCGTCGCCCTCGATCCGGATGTCGATCCCCGCCGCGTCGGTCTCCACGCTGCGTACCAGTGCACTGTGGATCCGTTCCGAGATCTCGGCCAGCTCCGGTTGCTCGTGCGGTTGCACCGAGATCCCGTTGGTGAGGCCACGGACTCCGGCGAGTCGGCGTACCGCCTGCTCGGCGGCGCGGCGCTGGTATTCCCACTCGACCTCGCCGCGCAACACGACCCAACCGTTGGAGACGGTCACGTCGATCTCGGCGGTGGGGACGAAGGCGTCCCAGTCCAGGGCCCGGGTCACCGCCGCCGCGATCTCGGGGTCGTCGCGCTCGGCCGAGGACGGCAGGCGTACCTCCAGGTCGTTCGCGACCGCCCGGACCCGGTGTACCCGGTGCGCGGCCCGCTCCGCCGCCCACTTCTTGGCGTAGTTGTCCACCCAGCCGCGCAGCGTCACCACGCCGTCCTGCACCGCGACACCGATCTCGTTCGGCTGGACCCGGGGCTCCCAGGCCAACTCCGCCAGGATGTCGCGCTGCATCTCCTCGTCGCTGGGGTTCGTCGCGCGGCTGGCCATTCTCGGTCCTCCGAACGGTCGGGTACGGCGCTCCGGGCGACCGGTAGGCTCCGCCCCGCCGGTCACGTCAGCGCTTCGACTCTGGCCCGCCCTCGGGTGAGCGCTCCTCACCCGCCGGGGGTGAGCCGGAGCGGGGGCGTGACAGCCCTGGCGAACATCAGGAATCATCAATGCCGGTGACCTGCTCCGGGGCAGGCGCCGGTGTGCTGTGGGGACAGGGCCCGGGCCGGAAGGAATGGGCAGGATGACGATCGAGCGGCAGACGGCGCCGGCCGGACCCGACGACCAGGCTGGTGGCGGACCCGACGAGCGGGCTGGTGGCAGGTCCGACGAGCGGGCCGGTGGCGGGCCCGAGCACCGGACGGGACCGCCGGAGCGGGCCGCCCCGCCGGTCGGCTCGGGTCGGGTGCCCCGGGCCCCCTTCCTGGTACGGCTGGTGAGCCACGAGTGGACGCTGGCCGTACTCGGCGGGCTGCTGCTGGCGGTGCTGCTGACCTGGCCGACCCTGCGCGACATCACCAGCACGATTCCGCAGGACATCGGGGATCCGACCCTCCAGGCGTGGCAGATCGCCTGGGGCGGCCACGCGGTGCTGAACGACCCGACCCAGTTGTGGCACTCCAACACCTTCTATCCGGAGCCCTACACCTACGCCTACTCCGACACCCTGCTCGGCTACGCCCCGTTCGGCATGGTCGGCGAGGGTCCGGTGGCCGCCGTGGTCCGTTACAACATCCTCTACGTGCTGGTGCACGCGCTCGCCTTCATCGGGGCGTACGCGCTGGTCCGGCAGCTCGGCGCGGGCCGGATCGGTGCCGCGGCGGCCGGGGTCGCCTTCGGGTACGCCCCCTGGAAGCTGGCCCAGGCCGGGCACCTGCACGTGCTCTCCATCGGCGGCATCGCGTTGGCCCTGGCGATGCTGGCCCGGGGGCACGGCTGGTCGCTGCGGTACGGCTACCGGCCGGACCGGCGCCGTCCCGGCTGGGCCTTCGCCGGCTGGCTGGTGGCGGCCTGGCAGATGACTCTCGGCTTCGGCATCGGGCTGCCGTTCGGCTACGTGCTGGCGCTGGTCTGCCTGGCCGCCGGTGTCGGTTACGCCTGGTCCTGGTGGCGGCGCCGGTCCCGTCCGCCGTTCGGTCGACGGCTGCTCCTCGCCGACCTGGCCGGCGGGGCGGTGTTCGGTGGGATCACCATCCTCATGGCGCTGCCCTACTTCGAGGTGGTGGCCCGGCACCCGGCCGGCCGGCGGAGCCTGGCGCACGTGCAGATGTTCTCGCCGCCGTGGCGGGGCTTCCTGACCGCGCCGCCCGAGAACTGGCTCTGGGGTGAACGGCACGCCGCCGCCCGGGCGAGCCTCAGCTTCGCCGGCGAGATGACCCTGCTGCCCGGGGTCGTGATCATCGGGCTGGCCTTCGCCGGGCTGTTCTTCTCGGTGTGGCGACTGCGGCACCGGCTCCTGCTCGCGGCCGGCGTACTGGTCAGCGTCGGGCTGGCCAGCGGCACCACGCTCGGCGGCGACGGCGATCCCGGGTACGCCACCCTGGTGCTGCACGCACCCGGCTTCGACGCGATCCGGACCTCCGGTCGGCTGGTGCTCTGGACGACCCTGCTGCTCGGCATCCTGGCCGCCGGTGCGCTGACCGCGCTGACCCAGCTCGGCACGGAGCCCGCCGCCGACCAGCCCCGACCGGAGCCGGGTCCGTCGGCCAAGACCGAGAAGCCGCCCGCCACCGACCCGGGGCAGCCCGACCAGGCGCCGGATCAGGCTCCGGCGGAACGGGCGGGGCGACCCGGCGTGCCGGTACCCGTGTTGCGGATGGCCGCCTACCAGCCCCCGCCGGACGCCGAAGAGCCGGACCGGCCAGCCCTCGGCCGGCGTGCCGCCCGGTTCCGGACGGCGCTGGTCCGGCTGGTCGCACTGATCCCGCTCGCGCTGATCGTCGTCGAGGGGGTCAACACCACCCCGCACGCGCCGGTGATCCCGCAGCCGGCCGCGTTGCGCGGGGTCGAGGGCCCGCTGCTGGTGCTGCCGAGCAGCGGCACCCTGGAGTTCAGCGTGATGCTCTGGTCCACCGACGGCTTCCCCAAGATCGTGAACGGACTGGCCGCCTTCACCCCGGACTCGCAGGCGCAGACCCTCGGCATCACGGCGAGCTTCCCCGACCGGCTCAGCGTCGACCACCTGCGGCAGGTCGGTGTTCGTACCGTGGTGGTGCTGCCGGAGTACCTGGCCGGGACGCCGTGGCAGGAGGTGCTGAACCGGCCGGTCGACGGGCTGGGGATCACCCGCGAGGAGGTCGCCGGCTCGGTGGTGTTCCGGCTCGGCTGAACCGGCCCACCGCAGGGCCGGCTCCCGTGAGCCGGCCCTGTACCGCCGGGTTTAGTTTGGGACTCCAACTATTGACAGCGTGTACAGCGGTGTGTGAGCGTCTGCACGACGCCCTGCGGGAGCCAGGACGACGCCACGGGAGCAGGGGCAGCTCCCGGCTCGGGAAGTCCTCCGTCCATGCGCGCGATCGGCGGGACCATAGCGGTCCGGATCGTTCCCGGCGTCCACATCGGAACGCCCGCCGCGCCGACGGTTCGTCCGACCCCCCGGCGTGCCAACCCCCGGATGCGCCGGCCAGCGCAAGCTCTTTGACACAGGGAGCCGTACACATGCGTAGAAGTCTCGCCAGTTCGCTCGCGGCCGTACTGGCCGCCGGCGCGGTGGCCGTGGTGGCCCAGATCGCCGTCAGCCCCTCCGCGACTCCGGCCTCGGCCGCTGCGGCGGAGCCGTACTCGTGGAAGAACGTCCGGATCGACGGCGGCGGCTTCGTCCCCGGCATCGTCTTCAACCCCACCGAGCGGAACCTGATCTATGCCCGCACCGACATCGGCGGCGCCTACCGCTGGGAGCAGTCCAGCCAGAGCTGGACCCCGCTGCTGGACTGGGTCGGCTGGGACCGGTGGGGCTGGAACGGCGTGCTCAGCATCGCCACCGACCCGGTGCAGACCAACCGGGTCTACGCGGCGGTTGGGATGTATACCAACGACTGGGACCCGAACAACGGCGCGATCCTGCGCTCCACCGACAAGGGCAACACCTGGCAGGCATACCAGTTGCCGTTCAAGGTGGGTGGCAACATGCCGGGGCGGGGCCAGGGCGAGCGGCTCGCCGTCGACCCGAACCGGAACAGCGTCGTCTACTACGGCGCCGAGGGCGGCAACGGACTCTGGCGCAGTACCGACTACGGCGCCACCTGGGCCAAGGTGGGCAACTTCCCGAACCCCGGCAACTATGCCCAGGACCCGAACGACCCGAACAACTACCTGAACGGCAACCAGGGTGTCACCTGGGTCAGCTTCGACAAGTCCACCGGCACCGCCGGCAACACCACCCAGACCATCTACGTCGGGGTCGCGGACAAGCAGAACCCGGTCTACCGGAGCACCAACGGCGGTACGAGCTGGGAGCGGATCGCCGGCCAGCCCACCGGCTACCTGGCGCACAAGGGTGTCGTCGACCCGGTCGGCGGCTTCCTCTACATCGCCACCAGCGACACCGGCGGCCCGTACGACGGCGGCAAGGGCGACGTCTGGAAGTTCAACCGGGCCACCGGGGCGTGGACCCAGATCAGCCCGGTACCGTCCAGCAGCGCCGACGCGTACTACGGGTACAGCGGGTTGACCATCGACCGGCAGAACCCGAACACCATCATGGTGGCGACACAGATTTCCTGGTGGCCGGACGCGATCTTCTTCCGGAGTACGGACGGCGGCGCGACCTGGACCCGGATCTGGGACTTCACCTCGTATCCGAACCGCTCCAAGCGCTACAGCATGGACATCAGCTCGGTGCCGTGGCTGACCTTCGGCGCCAACCCGTCCCCGCCGGAGGAGACCCCGAAGCTCGGCTGGATGAACGAGTCCGTCGAGATCGACCCGTTCGACGGCAACCGGCTGATGTACGGCACCGGCGCCACCATCTACGGCACCACCAACCTGCGCAACTGGGACAGCGGCGGCACGGTCACCATCCGGCCGATGGTCCGAGGGCTGGAGGAGACCGCCGTGCTCGACCTGGTCAGCCCGCCCTCGGGCGCCCCGCTGGTCAGTGCGCTCGGCGACGTCGGCGGCTTCCGGCACACCAGCCTGGACACGGTACCGGCGGCGATGTTCACCCAGCCGGTCTTCACCAGCACCACCAGCCTGGACTTCGCCGAGCTGAACCCGAGCATCATGGTCCGGGCCGGCAACTTCACCGACGCCGACCGCCCGAACGACAGCCACGTCGCCTTCTCCACCGACGGCGGGGCGAACTGGTTCCAGGCCCAGGAGCCGGGCGGCGTCAACAGCGGCGGCACCGTCGCGGTGGCCGCCAACGGCAGCCGGTTCGTCTGGGCACCCGGCGACTCCGGCCAACAGGTGGTCTACTCCGTCGGGTACGGCAACTCGTGGAGCCAGTCCAGCGGCATCCCGGCGAACGCGGTCGTCGAGGCCGACCGGGTGAACCCGAACAAGTTCTACGGCTACTCGGCCGGCCGGTTCTACGTCAGCACCAACGGCGGGCAGAGCTTCACCGCCTCCGCCGCCACCGGGCTGCCGAGCAGCGGCGCGAAGTTCAAGGCGGTGGCCGGAGCCGAGGGGGACATCTGGCTGGCCGGCGACACCGGCGTGTTCCGGTCCACCAACTCCGGAGCGAGTTTCACGAAGCTGTCGAACGTGAGCAGCGCGGTCAACGTCGGGTTCGGCCGGGCGGCGCCCGGGCAGACGTACCCGGCGGTCTTCGCGGTCGCCACCGTCGACGACGTACGCGGGGTGTACCGGTCGGACAACGCCGGCGGCGCCTGGGTACGGATCAACGACGACCAGCACCAGTACGGCAACATGGGCGAGGCGCTGACCGGTGACCCGAGGGTCTACGGACGGGTCTACCTCGGTACCAACGGTCGGGGCATCCTGGTCGCGGACCGGCTCGGCGGCCCCTCCAACCCGCCCACCGGCACCCCGACGGCGACTCCGACCACCCGCCCGCCGACGGCCACCCCGACCACCCGGCCCCCGACGGCCACCCCGACCAGCACGCCCCCGCCGAGCGGGGCCTGTACGGCCTCCTACCGGGTGACCGGCTCGTGGCAGGGCGGCTTCCAGGCCGAGGTGACCGTGCAGAACACCGGCGCGTCGGCGATCACCGGCTGGACGGTGGGCTGGAGTTTCGCCAACGGCCAGACGATCAGCCAGATCTGGGGCGGTACGCACACCCAGACCGGTGCGGCGGTTTCGGTGCGGAACGTCTCGTACAACGGCAGCCTGGCACCGAACGTCTCCACCACGTTCGGCTTCCTCGGCAGTTGGACCGGCGCGAACGCCGTGCCGGCGCCGGTGAGCTGCGCGCGGAGCTGAGCCAGGATCGGGGCCCGCACGGCCGGGGCCCGGCGCGCTTCCGCGCCGGGCCCCGGCTTCCGTGTACCCACCCGACCGGCCGGGCGGGCACGCAGGGATCAGGTGGTGTCGACCCGGATCGGTGAGTTGGCCCGGTCGATGTCCACGAACTCCATCCCGTCGCTGGCGGGCAGTTCCTTCTCGGCCCGGGCCAGCGCGGCCCGGGAGGCGGTGGATGCGGCCCAGGCCAGGGCGGCGCCGACCAGACCCGCCCCGACCAGCCACGCCCAGGGGAGTCCCGGGCGGCGGCCGGCGAGAGCGTCGTACGCCCGGCCGGCCCGGTCCCGGGCCTCGTCGGTCACGGCACCGACCCGGTCGCCGGCCTGGCTGGTGAGGTGGGATCCGGTCCGCCGCGCCGAGCGGGCGGTGTGCTTGACCGAGTCGCCAGCCGAGTTGACCACGGTGGTCAGGTGTTCCCACGCCTGGTCGGCGATCCGCTCGGGCGTGCTCCGATGTTTCCGCAGGTTCGTTCCGAGCATCGTGCTACCTCCTCGGTCGCCGAACGAAGCGGCCACTTCGGACAGAGGCGTCTGTTCGGCGCGGTTGCGGGTTGCTACTGGGGAGGTGCCCAGGCATCTTTCCTGGCAAACCCGGGATCACGTCTCGAAGTCTGCCGGAACCGGCCGAGATCCGGTGCCGGTACGCGGCAAGTGGACGCTCACAGTCAGCCGAGCAGGACGACGGGCGCACGCTGGGCGAAATCGTCGTCGTCATCGTCGTCGTCATCGCCCCCGCCGCCGAATCCGCAGGCGAGTACCAGAGCCAGCAGCGCGCCGACCCCAGCCAGTCCGATCAGCTTCCTCAGCATCAGGTGTCCCTTCCCGAGCCTGGGTCGCCCGTCCCGCGCGACGGACGGATCACCCCATGCTAGGGGCTGGTCGGCACACCCGCCCGGTGAGCGACGCCGGCCCCGCCGGTCCCGGCAGCCCCGCCAGCCACCCGCTGTCGCATAGGCGACAGAGATTCGGGTACCCCGCATCGGGGTCGAGCGAGTGAGGTCGAGCGAGGTACGACACAGGGCACCGGTCGCCCGCGCCGGCCTGCGGGACGGCTACGCTGAGAGGCGTTGACGCGAAGGTGTGGAAGCTGACGGCGCAGGAAAATTTAGCGTAGTTTGCCCCGTTACCGGGTAGGTTTGTCGGCTCGTTGAATAGATTGCCCGTCCGGAAGGGTGGCGATCGGGGCCGTGAGAGGAATACTCTCGGTCGCGGCCCGCGTACTGATTAGGCGCCCGGACATGGGCGAGTGGAGGTGCTCGCGTGAGCCTGTCGATCGTCAAGTCGGTCTTGCCTGGTGGAGTTGTGGAGATCGCCCCTCGGGGAGAAATCGACGTCGATACGGCGTACGAGGTTCGTGAGGCGATCGCCGGAGTTCTGACCAAGGGTCGACCGTCCAGGATCGAGCTCAACATGCGACTGGTCAGCTTCATCGACTCCGTCGGTATCAGCGCCATGGTCGCCGGCTTCCAGACCGCGGAGGTCAGCGGCGTCAAGCTCGTGGTCACCGAACCGAGCCGGTTCGTCCACCGGCAGCTCTGGGTCACCGGGCTCCTCGGCCTCTTCGGCGCGCCGGAGCCCTACTTCGCGGGCGCCGCGACCGCCGCCGAGGTGGTCAAGGTCCCCGGCGCATGACCGTCCCCGGCCCGCGAGCTGATCGTCGCGGACCGGGAAATCCCACCCCTCACCGAACCCTTTTCAGGCTCACAGTGGATCCTCCAGTCCGGACAGATCCACGTCGGACGCCTCGGTGACCGCCCGGATCGCCGTCACCGAGGCGTAACCCGCCGCCAGCCAGGCCACGTCCGTACCCGGTTCGACGTGCTGGCCGGACTCCTCCAGAGCGGTACGCACGAAACCCTTGCCGGCCTCGGCGACCGTCATCTGCACCTGCCCGAATCCGGCCAGGGTGCCCCGGCGTACCCCGCGCAGCCGCTCGTAGGGCAGGTCGGGGGAGTTCACGTTCAGTACGCTCTCCACGGGTACGGCGGTCAACCGGGGCAGCAGGTCCAGCGCCACCCGGGCCGCGGTCGCCCAGTGCCGCCGCTCATCCCGGTCCGGTCGGGTCACCGCCACCGCCGCACCGCCACTTCCGGTGCTCGCCTCGTGCACGGAGAGTACGTCGAGCGAGACCGCCATCCCGTGGCAGCCGTTGGCGGCGGCGGTGAACGCCGCGCCGACCGTGCCGGAGTGCAGCACCGCCCGGCCGGCGTTCGCGCCCCGGTTGATCCCGGAGAGCACCACCGAGGGCGCCGGCCCGAACGCCCCGTGCAGGGCGATCAGGGTGATCAGCGCCGGTGAGCCGGCCACCCCGTACGCCGGGACGCCGGGCAGCTCCTCGATCGGGTGCTCCTCGACCACCACCCGGCCGTCCCGCTCCACCGCACTCATCGCGGCACTCGCGCCGCTGGCCTCCTCGCTCGGGGCGGCCACCACCACGTCCAGTCCGCGCCGCACCGCCGTACGCGCCAGCCAGTGCAGCCCGGGAGCCGCGATGCCGTCGTCGTTGGTGACCAGTACCCGGATCGTCATGGCTTCGTCGTCCGGTGCGCCAGCTCGTCCGGGGTCAGCCGATCCTGCCGGTCCACCCGCATCGGCGCCAGTTTCACCCGGTCGACCAGGCCGGCGATCGCGTCCGGCCGACCGGTGCCGAGCCCGTGCCGGGTGACGTTCAGCGCGCCCGCCGCCGCCCCGGTCCGGGCGGCGAGCCGGATGTCGCCGCCCTGGGCCAGCACCGCCGCCACCCCGGCGGTCATCGAGTCGCCGGCACCGCGCGGGTCCGCCACCTCCAGCCGGGGCATGTCGAGTTGGGCCACCTCGCCGTCGACCAGCACCAGCGCCGGCTCCTCGGCCCGGCTCACCACCACCGACTCGGCCCCCTGGGCGTGCAGCGCCCGGATCACCCGGATCAGCTCCGCCTCGCCGTCGTCGGCGGCCAGGCCGTCCCGGAGCAGCTCCTCGTGGCTGACCTTGAGCACCGACACGCCGCCGTGCAGCACGGCCGCCAGGTGCGGACCGGAGAGGTCGGCGACCACCCGGCTGCCGTTGTGGCCGAGGTCGGCGGCGAGCCGGCGGTAGATCTCCGGCGCGACCAGGGACGGGTGGCCGGGGCCGCTGAGGATGCTGACCTCGGCGTTCAGCCCCTCGTTCAGCGCGAGGTTGTACAGCTCGTCCAGTTCGTGCCGGGCGAGCGGATGGCCCGGCACCGAGGCGATCTCGTGGCGGTTGCCGTCCCGCCGGTCGTGCACGTAGCCGCCGCTGCTGGACTCCCGGTGGATCACCCGCAGGTCGACTCCCTCACTGGCCAGCAGCGGTTCGAGTACCTGCCCGATCTCGCCGCCGAGCCCGGCGCAGAGCACCACGGGTACGCCCAGACACTTGATCATCCGAGCCTGCCACACCCCCTGTCCGCCGGGATGCAGGTGGATCTCGGTCTCGTCGGCGGGCTGGTCGATGGTGACCGTCAACTGCGGGTCGGGAGCAAAGACCATCACATGTCCGCTCATGCCCGTTAGATACCCTGTTAGCCGCTATCCATGCCGCTCGCAGGACCGCCGGCGGGACGACGTACCTGGTGGTGGTACGCGTCGACGCGTCGAGATCACCCTGTCGGCACCCGCACCGCTGTCTCCGTACGCGTTCCGGCAGGCCCGGGCCGGGCACCTGGAGCTGGCGGCCCGGCTGCCGGCCGTGCCGGCCGCCGCCCGGCCCTGACCGTGCGGTTTCGGCCGATCCGGCCCCACGGCTTGTAGGTGGAGAGCACCGTGGCGACGAGCAGCAGGGTGCTGGAGACGATCGGCGCCGCCAGCAGCCCCTGCCGGGCCCCGGGCGGGGTCGCCGCGCCGAGTTCGGCGGCCCGCAGGCTCGGCAGCAGGGCGAAGAGCACCGCGCCGAGCATCACGGTGGTGATCACCATCTTGACCAGTACCCACCGGTGCTTGATCAGGCCCCAGGGCGTGAGTAGCGCGCTGGCGACGCCGACCAGCCAGGCGAGCACGCTCAGCGGTACGAAGACGGCCTGGCCGACCAGGGCCATCACCGGATAGACCACGTCCGGGTCGGCGCCACGCGCTCCGGCCACGCCAAGGGTCAGCAGCACCACGTCGACGCCCAACCAGCCGACCGAGGTGACCAGGTGCAGGGTGAGGAGAGCTTTTCGCCAGGGCGGAGAGAGCTTCATGTCGGCCATGCTGCCGCCGCGCCGATCTCCGCGCGTCGTGCCGGTGTGGACGACCGGGGTACGCAACTCGACGTACGGCCGGGGCGTCCCCGGGGTGGCCGACCCCGGGGACGCGCCGCGAATCCGAGCAGTTCAGCGCCAGATGTCGGTCCAGGTCGCGGTGCAGGGGGCGGTGGCCGGGGTGGTCCGGGACCGGTTCGGATCGCTCTCCCAGATCACCTGGCCGCCGTTCCGCTTGACGTACTTGTACTGCACGGCCGTTCCGGCGGGCAGGTCGACGGTGCCCCGCCAGACCGGATAGTCGGCCGAGGAGAGCGGCACGCCGTTCGCCGGGTTCCAGTTGCCCAGCGCCGGGACGTTGCCGGTGACGTAGACGTTCTCGCCCCAGACCGTCGTCGCGGTCACCGCGAAGGTGGTGGCGACGGTGGCGCAAGAGCCACCCGTCGGGGTCGGGCCGGGCCCGCCGCCCGAGGTCCGCGCGTTCACGTGCAGTGCCAGGGCGCCGTTCGCCGGCACGGTCGCGGTGACCTGGCCGGCGTTGTCGACCTGGTACGTCGTACCGGTGCAGGAGCCGCCGGTGAAGTCCCCGCCCAGCACGTCGCAGTACGTGCCGGCCGGCAGGCTGGTCTGGAAGGTACGCGTCAACGGGCCGCCCGCGCGGTTGAAGGCGACATATCCCGCGCTGCCCCGGCCGAAGGCGATCTGGTTGCCGCCGTTGCTCCACCAGTTGGTGACCCCGGCCCCGGCGGCGGCGTTGCGCAGCCCGACCATGTTGGCGGTGGTCCGCCAGCGGTGCTCGCAGGCCCAGCCGCCGTTCGCGCAGTTCACCGGGCTGGTGGTGCCGTTGCCGTCGCGGGGCGGCCCCGCGTCCGGGTCGCTGAAGGTGAAGCTCGACATCACCTGCGGGACCCCGTACGGCCAGGCGATCATGAACGCTTCGGCCAGCGCGTACGCCGAGCCGTCCCGGTAGGTCAGCCGGGCCCGGCCGTTGCGCTGGGTGTCGTGGTTGTCGATGAACGCCACGGCGTCGCCGGAGCCGAGCCGCATCGACGAGGCGAGGTTGGAGAGGTTCGCGAGGTTGCCGTCCCGGAACGCGTTGCCGACCACGTCCCCGTAGCGGAACTCGGTGACGTCGCCGATCCCGGCGTACTCCTCCGGGGTGGGCTCGCCGGAGCCGCCCTCGATCACCTCGGAGAAGACGTACGGGTCGCCGGTGACGGGGTCGACGATCGCGGCCAGGTCGGCGGCGGGCAGGTGCTTGGCCGCGTCCACCCGGAAGCCGTCGACGCCGAGCGAGACCAGGTCGTTCAGGTACCCGGTCAGCCTGCCCCGCACATAGGACGACTCGGTACGCAGGTCGGCGAGGTCGACCAGCTCGCAGTTCTGGATCTCCCAGCGGTCGCCCCAGTTGACGATGTCGTCGTTGCCGTTGCGTCCACAGTGGTGGAAGTCGCCGCTGCCGTACGGCACGGCCGGATAGTCGTAGTGGCCGTAGGCCGAGCCGGCGCTGCCGGACCCGGTCGAGGCGCCGCCGGCCATGTGGTTGACGATCGCGTCCACATAGATCTTCACTCCGGCGTCGTGGCAGGTGCGGACCATGCTGGCGAAGGCGGCCCGGTCGCCGCGCCGGGTGGTCAACTGGTAGCTGACCGGCTGGTAGTCCTGCCACCACGGGTAACCCCGGCCGGGGAGTACGACGTGCTCCTGCGGCGGTGAGACCTGCACCCCGCCGAAGCCCTTCGGGCCGAGTACGGTGCTGCACTCGTTGGCGATCGACGCCCACGGCCACTGGAAGAGGTGCACGATTACGTCTTTGGCACCCGGGCTGGCCGGGCTGGCGGTGGCCTGCTCGGCCCGCCGGTCGGCGACGCCGGCCGCCAGCGCGGCGGCGAGCACGCCGGTCAGGGCGAGCGCGGCAATTCGTCGGGCGGCAATTCTCCGGCTGGCGGTTTCTCGGTTGGCGGTTCTTCGGTTGGCGGTCGGAACTCGTCGGGTACGCACCGGAACCTCCCATGCGCGAGGAGAGCGGGGGTCGGTTGATCTGCAAGTTCTTGCAAATGTTGCCGGGAAGCTATCACCGCGTTCCGAGGCCGTAAAGCATAGCCAGAGCTGGATGTCTGGACTGGTTTGCCCAGGATGGACCCGCTTCGCTTTGCAGAGATCGCCGTACCGGATCGGCAGTCCAGAAACATCGCCGCAGGTCCCGTGAGAGTGGCTCGCCGTCCGGCGCTTGCAGAACTTTCATCGCCACCGCTCCCATCGTGGAGCGTTCGAGAGGGTTTGCTCGTATCGATGGTTGTCTCTAAGCTTGGTCGGCGCCACCACGGGGACGACCGGGTACGGGCTGGCCGGAACGTCGTGGTGGATTGGTGATCATGGGAGCTGGTCACGGGAGCCCACCGAGGGCGGTACGCGCCGTGCGTGCCGGCCACTCGTCGTCGTAACAGCACTGCCGGCACGCGCCAGGGACGGCGACGGGGCCGGCAGTCGTCCGAGAGGAACTCCCATGAGGATCTCCGCACCGTACCGTCGCGTCTCGCTGGCCCTGGCCGCGGTGACCGCGATCGCCGCGAGCAGCGTCGCCGTGGTCGGCACCGGTCTGGCGCCGGCCGCCCAGGCCGCCGCCGGCTGCCTGGTCGACTACCAGGCCAACCAGTGGACCGGTGGTTTCACCGCAGCCATCCGGGTGACCGCCGGGGGCACGGCGGTCAACGGCTGGACCGTGACCTGGACCTACGGTGGCGACCAGCGGATCACCAACAGTTGGAACGCCCAGGTCAGCCAGTCCGGCGCGACCGTGACCGCCCGGAACGTGGCCTGGAACGGGTCGCTGCCGGCCGGTGGCTCCACCGAGTTCGGCGTCCAGGGCAGCTATTCCGCCAGTTCGGCGGCACCGACGGGGTTCACCCTGAACGGCGAGCCGTGCAACGGCGCCGAGCCGACCACTCCGCCCAGCACCGCGCCGCCGACCACCCGGCCGCCGACGACCCCGCCGACCAGCGTCCCGCCGACGGTCACGCCACCGCCGACCGTACCGCCGACCACCCCGCCGCCGAGCGGCTGCGGTACGGCGGTGCTCTGCGACGGCTTCGAGAACCAGGGCGGTACGACACCCTCCGGCGACTGGAGCGTCAGCTACCCGGACTGCTCGGGCAGCGGCACCGCCAGCATCGACACCTCGGTCGCGCACCAGGGCACCCGGTCGGTACGCGTCAACGGCGCCGTCGGCTACTGCAACCACGTATTCGTCGGCTCCACCCGCAACCTCGGCACGGTCGGCGCGGTGCGGTACGCCCGGCTCTGGGTACGGCACACCACCGCGCTGCCGACCTCGCACGTGACCTTCCTGGCCATGCGGGACGCCAACGACGGCAACCGTGACCTGCGGATGGGCGGGCAGAACGCCGCCCTGCAATGGAACCGGGCCTCGGACGACGCCACCCTGCCGGAGCAGAGCCCGAACGGAGTGGCGCTGAGCGCGCCGCTGCCGGTCAACCAGTGGACCTGCCTGGAGTTCATGGTGGACGGCACCCAGGGCCGGCTCTCCACCTGGGTCAACGGGACCGCGGTGACCGGACTGACCGCCGACGGTACGCCCACGCACGACGTCGACGGGCAGTGGTACAACCGGGCCAACTGGCGGCCGAACCTCACCGACCTGCGACTCGGCTGGGAGAGCTACGGCGAGGGCGCGAACACGCTCTGGTTCGACGACGTGGCGCTCGGCGCGAGCCGGATCGGCTGCTGAGACGAGAACCGCCGGCACTGCCCAGGGGTGGCGGGCGGTGCCGGCGGTCCGCGATCGGTGCGGAGGTGCGGTCGATCAGTTCATCGACAGGTGTACGTGGTTGGTGTGGTCGCTGGACGGGTCACCGTTGCCCCCGTTGTACGTCTTCCAACCACTGCTCGGCAGCCAGATCTGCTTGAACCAGATCACGTACAGCACGCCCAGTCGATCGGCGTTTCGCACGAAGTACGCCGCCAGGTTGTTGCCGTACGTCCGGTCGCCGCCGGTCGCCACTCCGCCGAACCCGCTCTTCTGGGCGGCGAAGTCGCATGCCTGACCCTTCGGATGCTCGCCGCTGCCGCCACTGCGGAAGCACGAGACGAACCGGGTGAAGCCGGCCGCCTTGGCCTGCTGCAAGGCATGCAGGGTGCGCGCGGTGATGCAGCCGCTGGTGGTGGGGTCGTTGAGACTGCACGACTCGTCGGGGAACGAACCGTCGGCGTTGCGGGGTGCCGGTCGCGCCGACCCGCCGCCACTGCCGCTGATCCCCGAGCCGGCGCCGCCGCTGTTGTTCGCCGCCGCCAACGCCCGTTCGGCCTGCTTCTTGCGGGTCTCCATCACCTCGACCTGCTTGCGTTGCTCGCCGACCTCCTTGTCGAGCGCCGCCTTGGCCTGGGTCTCCTTGTCCAGGCTCTCCCGCAGCCCGCGCAGTTCCCGGCTCTCGTTCGCCGAGATGGTGTCGAGCGCGGCGGCCCGGTCCACCAGGCTGGTCGGAGATCCGCTGTTGAGCAGGGCGGAGACCTGCCCGAGTCGACCGGTGCGGTATGCCATCCCGGCCATCTCGGAGACCCGTTCGCTCCGGGTCGTCACCTCGGTACGCAGCGCGGCGAGCTGCTGGTTCAGTTCCTTCTGCCGCTTGACGGAGTTGTCCAACTTGTTCTTGGCGGTCAGGTAGCCCTTGCTGGCGGTCTGGAGCTGCTCGCGCAGGCTGTCGGTACCTCCGTCGATGTCGTCCCCGCCGGGTGCCGCGGCCAGCGCCCCGGGGGTCGCGTACTCCGGTGCCGCAGCGGCGGGTGCGCCGCCGAGCGCCGCGAGGACCATGCCCAGGGCGACGGCCACGGTGGTCGCGGCCTTCCTGGGTGTTCTCGTGGCTCTCCGCGCGGACGCCGGAGCCTGTCGGATGGGTGCCAGGAACGGCATATGACAATGTCCTTCCGTCAGCCGCCGACCGGGTTAGCTGACGGGTTTGGGACGGAAGATCCCTACCGCTGGCGCGGATGCACCCCTGGTACGTGGTTCCCCGGCTCGCGCGTGGCGATTAGGCGACGGTTTCCGCAGGCGCCGGAGGGCGCCGCCCGGCGGAAACCGGAGCCGAGCCTACCGGCAGTTGCCGTCCGGGGATACGTGGCGTTGCTGAGTTACCCTCGCGATTCTCCTGCTTCGAGGTGATGTATCCGGACAAAAATATCCAGCACCGGAGCGAAACTTAAGATGCCGCTAACTATCGGTGAGCCTCGACGGCTACCGACCGCAGATTTCCGACAGTTCCGGCCGACCGCCCCAGCACGCAGCGCAGCGTCGCGGCCGGTTACCGGATCGGAGATGTCGAGCCTGCGGCGCCGATCACCGGTCGGAGATGTGTAGTCCACCCGCGACGCCGGTCACCGGGTGGAGACGTGGAGTCCACCCGCGACGCCTTCGGGTCCGGCTCACCCCTCGTCGCCGAGCGCGGCGACGATCGGTGCCCGGGCGGCCCGGCGGGCCGGCAGCAGGCTGGCCAGTACCGCCGCCGAGGCGGCCAGCGCGGCGCAGAGGGCGAGCTGCCCGACGGGTACGGCCGGCAGTCCGTGGCCGTAGCCGCTGATCAGGCCCATCGCCGCCGTCCAGCCGAGGCCGAGCCCGAGGGTGATCCCGGCCAGCGCCCCGACCGCACCGGCCAGGGCCGCCTCGGTCAGCAGCATGGTCGCCAGTTGCCGGCGGGACAGGCCCAGCGCCCGGATCGTCGCCGACTCCCGGCGCCGCTCGACGACCGAGAGCGCGAGCGTGTTGCCGATGCCCAGCACGGCGATCAGCACCGACATCCCGAGCAGGGCGGCGAAGATCCCCAGCAGCTCGTCGAGGGTACGGGACAGCGCGTCGGCCTGGTCGGCGAGGCCGCGTACCCGGACCGCGGGTTGGTCGGCCAGTGCCGCGTCCAGCGCCTGCCGGCCGGCTGCCGTCGACACCCCCGGGGCGAGGTCGACCAGCAGCCGGTCCGGCTCCCCGGGGCCGTACGCGCCGACGAACGACGCCCAGGAGACCAGGGCGGCACCGTCGACCGGGGTGTCGTCGTAGACCGCCACCACGGTCAGCGGACCGGGTGGGCCGAGGCCGAGCGCGATCGGGTCACCGACCCCGATGCCCCGGTCGGCGGCGAGCTGCCGGCTCACCGCCACCGTTCCCGGGGCCAGCCCGGCCAGGCTGCCGGCGGTCACCTCGGGGCGGATCGGCCCGTGCAGCCGCTCGGGCGGTACCGCCCAGATCCGGATCCGGTCGTCCAGCGGTGAGCTGGCCAGGCGTACCTCGGCGACGGTGCCGAAGGCGGGATCGGGGCGGAGCCGCTGCGCCACCCCGGGCGGCAGCGGGCCGCGTACCGCCTCCGGGGAGCCGTCGGTGCGGACCCGGTCGAGTACGAAGTCGACCGGGAAGTTCTCGGTCAGCTCCCGTCCGGCCTGCTCCCGGGCGGTCGCCAGCAGCACGCTGAACATCGCCATCAGGGCCACCCCGATGGTCAGCGCCGTACTGGTCGCCGCCGCCCGCCGGGGATTGCGTCGGGCGTTCGCCACGGCCAGCCGTACCACCGGACCGAAGACCCGGGCCGGCAGCCAGCCGACCAGCCGGACCGCCCGGGGGACCAGCAGCGGGGCCGCGACCACCGCGCCCAGGAAGGCGACCATGCCGCCGCCGAGCACCAACGGCAGCCCGGGAAAGGCCAGCGGCAGCCCGGTCGCCACGGCCAGCCCGCCGGCCCCGACCAGGCCGAGCGCGAGCGCGATCCGGGTACGGCGACGCCGGCCGGCGCCGGCCTCGGCGGCGTCCCGGGACCGGAGTGCGGCCAGCGGCGGTACCCGGCTCGCGTCCACCGCCGGCACCAGCGCGGCCAGCACCGTGACCAGGGTGCCGAAGCCGAGCGCGACGGCCACGGTCGGCCAGCGCACCACCGGGGCGTGCAGCGGGATGTCCGAGGCGACCAGCTCACGACCCCGGATCAGCCCGTACCCGACGAGCAGGCTCGCCAGCAGCCCGCCGACCGAGGCGAGCAGGCCGAGGATGCCCGCCTCCAGCAGTACGGCGCCGCGCACCTGCCGGCGGGAGGCGCCGACGCAGCGGAGCAGGCTGACCTCCCGGACCCGCTGCGCGCCGAGCATCGCGAAGGTGTTGTAGATGACGAACGCCGAGACGGTGAGCGAGACCAGGCCGAAGCCGAGCAGCACGGCGAGGAAGCCGTCGACGTACTTGGCCGCCTGCCGGGCGAGCCGGTCCCGCAGGTCCGCCCCGGTCAGCGTCTGCGCGCCGGGGCCGACCGCCTCGGCGACCCGGTCCCGCAGCCGGGCCGGGTCGGTGCCGTCGGTCGCCCGGACCACCACCTGGGCATAGTCGGTGGTACCGGTCAGCGTGCCGAGGTCGGCCGAGGTCAGCGCGGCGACGGCCGAGCCGCCGAAGAGCCGGTTCACCCCGAGGTCCAGCGTGCCGACCAGCCGCAGCCGGTGTGCCGTGCCGGCCCGGTCCAGCACCGTCACCGGCCCGTCGACGGCGAACCCCGCCCCGGCCACCGTGGCCCGGTCCAGGGCGATCTCACCGGCGGTGCTCGGCAGCCGGCCGGCGGCCACGTCGTACGGGGACAGTGTGGCGTCACCCGGCACCGAGAGGGCGTACCCGATGTGGTCCTGGCTGGTGATCAGCTTGCCGTTCCGATCGAGTACGCCTAGCCAGGCGACCACCCGCCCGTCCACCGCCGCCACGCCGTCGACGGCCGCTATCCGGCGCACCGTCGCCGGGGAGAGCAGCCCGTGCTCCGGCTCCACCACCACGTCCACGTTCCGGGCCGACCGGGCCAGGTCGGTGTAGAACGCGGCCCGGGCGGTGTCGCCGTAGACCAGCGTGCCGGCGAGGAAACCGACCGCCACCACCACCGCGAACCCGGTCGACACCACCCGTACGGCGTGCGCGCGCAGCCCGGCCAGGGCGAGGCGGAGCAGCGGGCGATTCATCCGCCGGGGCGGGTGCCGGGGTGCACCGGTTCGACGGGCCGCATCGGGCCAGTGTCGCCGGAGGCAGGGCGCGGCGGCGCCGAGCTGTCGAGATGCGGACAGCCCGGCGCCGGCCCGAACTACGCGCGCCGCCGCGCCGCCGACCGGCCCGCCGACGAGGAGACGAACGCACAGATCCTCGCCCGGTACGCGGGCGGGACGGACTCCGAAACGTCGCGCCCGCGCTGTACCTGGCTGGGCGTGTTGCGGAAGTGGATCAAGACCGTAGATGATTACGCGCTGTGAGAGCTGCGGCCTGGCCAACGACCAGGGGATTCAGCTAGAGCCGTGCGTCCGTCAGCACCCTCCCGGAAAGTCAGGTGATCTGGTGAGTCTGCGCGAACTGGAGGAAGCCTTCCCAGCCTTGCTGGGCATCCGGTCGGCCGAGCGCCGATCCATCGATTGGGAGTTCATCCGACGCGAGACGGGTGTCGTACTGCCCTCGGACTTCGTTGCCCTCGCGGAGACCTATCCGCCGTTCACGGTGGACGACTTCCTGGGTCTGCACATCCCGTCGGCCGGAGAGGAGCGCTACTTCGTCCGTGGCGTACAGGAGGGCCTGCGCAACCTGTCGGAGCTGCGTGCCGCCGGGATGTCGCACGGTCACGCCCCATACCCCGAGCCCGGCGGACTTTTCCCCTGGGGCGATTCCGCAGAAGGTGACATCTTCTACTGGCGCACAACAGGCGCGGAAGACGAGTCGTGGACCGTGCTGGTCGCCAGCCATAACGACGACTGGTGTGAGTATGACGGGAGCCTGACCTCCTATCTGGCGGCGAAGGTGCGCGGGACGGTTCTCCCGGACGGTCTGCCGCCGGATTTCCCGAGCCCAATGCCGGTCGTCGAGGCTGACTGACGTGCGTCGCCCAGGCTGGCCCGGTCCGTCTGCGCCAGGGGCAAGAGAGTTGCACGCGTGCCGATCCCTACGCTTCCGTCCCCGAGCCGGGGCGCCTTCATGTCGGCA
>NZ_BONX01000072.1 GCF_016862935.1 Plantactinospora mayteni | reverse complement strand
ACCTCGCCGCCATCAACGAGTGGCTATAACCGACTTCGACACAGGCCCTAGCCGCCTGGGTAATCCGGGCGCGGATGGCCGCGAGTCCGAATCGGTTGCGGATCTGGGTCCGGGTGAGCCGGCCGTAGTAGTGCTCCTCCAGCAACGGCATCAGGTCGTACCGCCATACCCGGTCGAGTGCGGCCTCGCTGTCGAGGTTCGGCTTCATGAGGTATGACGGGCCGATCTTGAAGTCGTGGTCCTCCTCACCGATCGACTCGTTGAGCGCAGCGAGCAACGCGGCCCGCTCGTCACCGTCCTTGTCGTTCGCCGTCAACCAGTTGCCGAGCACATCACGCACAGGCGGATCGTCGGGATGCAGCTCGATGAACGCGAACCGGCGCCGGATCGCAGCGTCCACCAACGCGATCGAGCGGTCGGCGGTGTTCATCGTGCCGATGATGAAGACGTTGGGCGGCAGGTTGAACGCCTCGGACGGCGAGTATTGCAGGCGAATGGTGGCCTCGCGGTACTCCAGCAGGAAGTACAGCTCGCCGAAGACCTTCGCCAGGTTCGCCCGGTTGATCTCGTCAACGATTAGGACGTACGGCTTCTCAGGATTGTTCCTGGCCTCGGCGGCGATCTCCCGCAGTGGACCGGGTGCCTTGGCGAAGCTCACCGGTCCGCCGTCGGCGCCTTCGATGGGGCGGAACCCCTCGAAGAAGTCCTCGTAGGCGTACGACGGGTGGAACTGCACCAAGCGGACCGCGTCGCGCTCGGCGACGTGCGCCGCGAGCGCCCGCGCGAGGTAGGTCTTGCCGGTGCCCGGTGGCCCGTAGAGGACGATCTGTAAACGTTCCTGCCATAACTCCAGGAGGTCCTGCAACCATTGTCGGTTGATGTACAGCCGCGTGGCCAGGGCATCCGTCACCGCCGGCAGCTTCGGGACAACGCGCACGGTCGCCTGGACTCGGTCCGGCGGGCTCGGCGCCTCCGGGGTCTCCGTGTCCACCTCGACGAGGGCGGCCAACACGTCCAACGCGCCGGTCAGGTCGACCACCGTGCCCTGCTGATCCAGCTCGGCCGGCAACGGCGCCGGCAGCACGTCCACCGCGATCGGGGCGCTCGTCAGCCACCCAGCGGCCCGACGCAGGCGCGCGCCGCCATCGGTCGGACTGTACTCCGGATCGCCATCGAGAACACCGACATACAACTGGTCGTCGACCAGCGTCACGACGATGTCGTCGCTGTCCATCTGTGACAGGAACGCGTGGTACTCGTTGGCCAGGCTCACCCGCTGGGCGTAGTCCAGATGCTGGTAGCCTGCCTCGACGGCGGCGCGGACCTCAGCCCTGGACGCGCCTGGGGAGACCTCGCCCAGGTGGGAAGCAGCGAGCGAGACAAACGACTCCGCCCTCCAGCGCGCCACCAAGTCATGGCCGCCTTGCCGGGGTCGGATCAGCCAGGCCCGACGCTCGCCTGGCGGCCTCTCGGCCTGCTTACGCCACTGCGCCACGAACGGCTGCTGGTAGAAGTCGACCGGCTGCCCGACCTGCCCCTGAATCCTGACCGTGGTGGCGAAGAGATCCCGGTTGAGATCACCGGTCGACTCCATGGATGGATCGGCGAACGCGTCGCGGATCGCCTTCTTGTGCGCCATGTTGAGGATCGGCAGGAAGTATGAAGGGAATCCCAGGTACAGCAGCTCTTCGCGCAGCGACGGCATGAGCTTGTACTGGTAGACGGCGTCCTGCCACGCCCACGGGCCGGTGAACGCCTGCTCCCGCTGATCCTGCGGCAGCGACCACCAGCCGCAGACAAACTCGACCGCGTCCACCAGCCATTTCCACAACATCGTGTGCGCGCCGGTCCCGCCGTTCCACGTTCCCTGAGTAAACGCAGCGAGGACACGGTCGGGAACGGTAACCGGCTCGCGCATCCAGCTCAACACAGTGGTGACACGAGTATGAAGCGTTGCGGTCGTCAGGTTGATCAGAGGAAGCCCTTGCAGCGTCAACAACTCCGCCGCGAGCTGGATGGCATCATCGGAGGCGGAGCCAAGCTGACGACGTAGCTTGACCAGGAACGGGTCCCCGCCAAGGTCCGGCTGCTCGTTGTAGCGGCGGTGCAGCTCGCCTGCCGTGTCAGGGTTCCACACCGACCGCTCAGGCGTGAACAGCGACCGACCATGTTGAAGGCCCTGCTCGATGAGCTCCCGACCGACCTGCCGGACCAACTCGTCATTACGCGACGGGATGAGTACCTGGCTGTCACTCATGCAAGCACCTCATCCCGTGCCGGGTGACGCGCACCCTGACCGGGTGGCGGATCCACGATTGTGGTGTACGGCTTGCCGCTGTCGATCGCGTGCTGCATCGCGTCGTAGATCTCCAGGATCATCCGCTTGGTGCGGTACTCGCCATAGGTTTTCTCGTCACGCTCACGGACTACCTTGAAAGTGTCCATGATGTAGTCCACGTCCACACGGGCCACGCCATAGAGGTGGAAATACGCGGAGTCTAGTTCGGCGCGCAACAACGCTCGTCGGCCACTATCCCAAACGAACGGGGGGCCTTGATCTTCCAGGTCGCGGGCGAATCCCTCCAGGTCGTACGCCGTGTAGCTCAGTTCCAGCACCCGTACCATGACCCACTCATCCAGGTTGCGACCGGTTGCATCCCAGGGCACCTCCCGGCCGTAGACCTCGGGTGGCAGAACCGGAAGCTGCTTCATCACGGTGTACGTAACGTGGGCGCCGGACAAATTCTGCCGAGTGACGTAGTCGATGCAAAAGGCAGATAGATTGGCCGCCAGGCAAGCAACGAGAGATGGGGCTTGTGCTGGGAGAGCCAGTGGATTTGTGTGCCCCACAGCGGCCCGAGGGATGATGGAAGAAATCAGCGTCCGCTCATCAACACTGCGCGCGATGTCTCTCCAACCAAGAAGCCAGCTATATGGCCAGTCTGGCTTGCCTCGATCTGGGTCGCCTGCCAACTTGTCGTCGACGAGACTCTCGGACACCCAGTAACGTGGTAGTGCGCCGAGCGCCGGATCGCCATGCGCTACGTCATCGAGCCGAGGCAGCGTGCCGACGTTGAGCTGCGCCTGCGTGGCCCCTTCGTATGTGGAGAAGCGGTGGTCGTAGTGATGTGCCATTTTTGCCTCGTACAGCGGCAGCAGTTGCTCTTGACTGCGGTGGTAGCGGTTCCCTTGCCGAGACCAGCCGTCTGCATCCGCCTTGTCTGCGGTTATGAAGTGTCCTGAGTCATTGGCCATGTGGAGCATCGCCATGAATGACAATTCCCACGGATTTCCTTCTGCCCCACCGTCTCGCCATAGCACCGGAATTCGGCGGTAGATACCGATGGTGGTCTCAGCATCGCGCCGGGAAACGAACACGGGGCACGTACCGGTATTGGGGTTCAATAGCAAGATCTCGTCTGGCGTGATTGCGTAGGCTCGCTCGGTGATCTGTGCGGCTTGGCGCACGCGGAACGCCAATAAAACCTGCTTAGATGGCCGCCCGGATAGCGCGAGCAATGCAAACCTGTACGAATGGTGAACACTCGGGAAGACTTTGTCTTCATTCTCGAAATCGTGGAGTGTGACCAGGTGCTGCCGTTCGACTAGATCGCGGAAGAACCGCTGCGTGGTCGAGTCGGTGGCGATGCCGGTCGGGACGATGATGCCGAGCCGTCCGGTTGGGCTCATGATAGAGCGAGCGGCCTCCGCGAAGATCGCATAGGTGTTGATGTCGCCGGTGGCGGTCAGTGGATAGCGGCCCGACTCCCGAATCAGCGCGCTGACGCCGTCGGACATCCGTAAGGCTGCTGTCCACTCTCTGTGCAGGGCGCGGTCGGCGGTGCTTTCGGAGTTCTTGAGAGCCGCTATGAGCTTCTTCCTCGCAGCCGCCGTAGCGGCTTTCGTGATCTCGGGATGGCGTGCGGCGAAGAACTCTTTCTCCTGAAGCTTGACTCGCTCCCATGGCGGGTTTCCGAGGATGCATGAGAAACCGCCGCTCCAGCCCTGCGGCGTCGCGTCGACCGTCGCCTCATCGACATGGAAGATCTCGGGGAACTCCAGGTGCCAGTGGAAGAATCTGTATTGGGCTGCGATTTTCTCCGCGTACTCGGTCAGGTGAGCGTGTGTCATGCTCAGTGGGCTGTCAGTGATGGCTCGCATGATTGCGTTAGTTGGTGGCTCGGGTGCCGAATTCGTTCCTGCTGGAGGCATGGGCCATACGAACGCAGCGCACCAGGTATCGGCTCGGAGGCGTTGCGCGCGGTATTCGGGCGACTGCTCGTGCTTTTCCCATCGGTCTGCTTGAGCGCGGATCGCGTCGACGTCGTCGGGGAGGCTGAGCAGCGCCGTGCGCTGGGCGGCGAGCGCGGCGTTCGAGACGTTCGGGCCGGTGGCGAAAATGAGCGCATCCTGGGCGTATCCGCGCTTGGTGGCGGATTGGATCGCAACCTCGACCGTGGCCTGTGCCTTGTTGTTCCTGCGGGCGGTGGCGGCGCTCTTTTTGTCGTCGCCTTCGAGTTCTTTGAAAGCGGCGTCGGGCAGGTCGCCGTGCAGCAGGGTGGGGGTTACTCCGAGTAGGGAGTTGCCGATGCGGATGCGGGCGTCGAGGAAGCCGAGGGGCTTGCCCGGTTCCAGGGCTTCCATCCAGAGCGACACTTTGGCCAGTTCGGCGGCGAGGTCGTTGAGGTCTACGCCGTAGATGCAGTGTCCGACGACGTCGCGCAGGGCGTGTTGGATCTGCGTGGGGGTGGGTTCGTCGTCGCCGGAGCGGACTTGCGCCAGCCGGCGTGCGATGCGGCGGGCGGCGGCGACGAGGAAGTGGCCCGAGCCGCAGGCGGGGTCACAGACGGTCAGGGCAAGCAGGCGGGTTTCGGCGTCAGCGGGGCTGGACGCGCCGGCGATGGCTTCGTCGAGCAGCGGATCGAGCGCGGTATCGAGGAGCGCAGAGACCAGGCTGGGTGGGGTGTAGTAGGAACCGGTGGTTTTGCGGTCGTTGCCGGAGACGGTGACGAGCCGGAAGGTGCGATCGTCCAAGTCGACGCGGGGTACGAGCTCGAGGAGCGACTCGTAGACGCTGCCGAGTTCTTCGGCGCCGAGGTTGCGGTAGTCGACGGGCTGCACTCGTTGCCCTGGCAGAGCTACCCAGGCGAGTTTGCGGATGGCGGTGAGTAGGTCTTCGTTGGTCAGTTCGCAGCCGAGTAGCGGGTCTGCGGGGAGCCGGTCGATGGTCGGTAGGTGCGGGTCGGGGTCGAAGAGTCCGGCCAGTGGTGGTAGTCCGAGGCCGGGATGTCCGTGGCCGCCGAGGGCGCGTAGGACGATCGTCTGTGCTTGCCAGAGGTCTGGGTGTGGGCTGCCGGCGCGGCTGCGGGACAGCCTGCGCAGGCGTGCGGTGGAGAAGTATCGGCTGTATCGGTCCCGTGCCTGGGTGGTGGCGCTTGGGTGGAGCAGCGCGTCGCGGTCTTCGGCGACGAAGCAGAACAGCAGTCGGTAGACCAGCCGCAGCAGTGCGCGGTGGTATTGGGTGGTGCTGAGGGTGCCGTCACGTAAGGCCTCGACGAGGGGCCGGTTCGTGGGGTGCCGGATGAATCCGGTGCCGAGCGCGGCGATGGCGTCGGCGACACCGTCGCGGAGCCGGTCGAGCATTCGGGTTCCGGCTTCGGCGGCTTCGCCGCGCCAGGTCTCCAGCCAGCAGCCGGTAGGGGTGGCAACATCGAGGTCGCCGGCGCCGGGTCGTTGTTCCAGCCGGGAGACGTGGCAGAGCTGCCACATGAGGAGGAACTCGGGGTAGAGCTCGCCGTCGAAGATCGTTTCGAGGTCGAATTCGAGGTAAGCGGAGCCGGCGAGGGCGGTGGAGTCGCGGAGCAGCCGTAGGCGTAGCCCGTTGGACAGGATGCCCCACAGGTGGGCGTCACTGCGGTTGAGTAGCTCTTGCAGCATGGCCTGGGGGGCGCGGGCGGCGCCGGGGACGTCGGGGTTGCGGTGGTTGAGGTCGACGCCGGGGCCGAGGAGGTGGATCGGTACGTGTTGCCAGGCGTGGGAGACGGGGTAGCGCCGGTCGTCGATGGTGTAGCCGGCGGGTAGTGCGGGGACCTGTCCGTAGCCGAGTTCGCGGAGCAGGACCAGCAGCCACCGTTCCCGGGCTGCGGCGATGCCATGGGTGCCGGGTGGTTGGGTGGCGGTGTGCTCGCGCCAGGCGGTCCACGCGCTGCGCAGGTAGGACCAGGCTCGGCTGGCGGCGTCGCGGACGGTTTCGCGGCCGACAAGGTGATAGGAGGCGGGTGCGAGGCCGGTGGGGTCCTTGAGTTCGCCGGCCTGGATGCGGGCAAGCAGGCCGGGTGGTACGACACCGCCGACGGCGTGGATGCCTTGGAGTCCGGGGCCGCTCATGGGTGGGCCGCCGGTCGGTAGAGGTAGACGCCGAGTACGTCGACAGGTAACTGTGGTTCGACGGTCAGCCCGCGGATGCCGAGTGCGCCTGCGCGGTCGCCTCGCGCAGCGGTGCGGACGCGGACGTGGGCGTCGCGTAGTGACTCGGCGAGTTCGTGGGCGAAGCGGTCGAGGTGGCTGGTGATGGCGGGCATCGCGCCGAGGACTCCCTTCATGATGTTGCGGGCGATGTCCGCGCTGAGGTTGCGGTCGGGTTGTGCCGCCAGGAGTGCTTCGACCTCGTCGGCTTCCAGCCAGTGCGGGTTCGCCGGGGTGCCGGTGAATGCGAGAGGTCGGGCTTCTTCAGCGACCTGGGCGTGGGGGCCGTACCGTCCGGGGAGGGTGAGGTTGGCGCGGACTCTGGTCAGCAGCAGCACTGTCGCTGTGGTGACGGCGTTGGTGACGATGACCCCGCATCGCCGGGCTGGCCGGGCGGCGGTGGGCAGGGCTGAGTCGAGTGCGGCGTCCAGGACGTAGCGGGCGACCGAGGCTGAGGCGGTGTCGGTGCGGGCCAGTACCGCCGCGCCGCGTGGCGCGGGCAGGTCTCGGTGGAACGCGAGCGGTTTGGTCGGGTTGCCGAGGGCGTCGCGGAGTCCGACGGGCAGGCCGACGGCTTCGACGGTGAAGCCGTACGGTTCGTTGGTCAGGATGCCGCCGCACTCCTGCAGGGCGGTGGCGACGAACCCGGCGACGTTGTCGGGGCTGCCGAGCGCGGACCGCATGGCTTCAACCTCGCGGCGTACCTCTTCGGGGCGAATGGTGTGGTGGGCGTAGCGGCTTCGGCTGCGTCGTTCGGCTTCGGCAGTGCTCTGCCAGTCGAATTCCAGTTGCTGGGCCTCCGCGGGGAGGCCGATGTCGAGGGTCTCTTGCACGTAGGTGCTGCCCCGTTTCATGACCCCGTCCATGAGGGCGGTGAGGACCTGGTCGCTGGTGTCCGGCACCGGGACACTGATGCCGAGGTCGCGGCGGATCGCCTCGTGCTTGCGGATTAGGACGTCCATGACAATGCGGTCGATGACGTTGTCCGAGCCGTAGAGGGTGACGGCGCGGACGACGTCGCGGGGCTGGCCGAAGCGGTCGACGCGGCCTTCGCGCTGTTCGTGTCGAGTCGGGTTCCAGGCCAGGTCGTAATGGACTACTGCCTGGAAGTCGTGTTGGAGGTTGACGCCTTCGGAGAGGCAGTCGGTGGCGACCAGGATCTTGTTGGTGGCGCCGGCGCGGTTGGCGAGGTCACGGACTCGGGCGGCGCGGTCTTCCGGCGGTAGTTCGCCGGTGACCACTTCCACGACCGCTTTGGGGAAGGCGGAGGCGAGGTGGTTGGCGAGGTAGTGGGCGGTCGGGATGAAGCGGCAAAACACGATCGGGTGGAAGCCGTCCTTCAATAGCCGCTGGACGGTGGTGGCGACCAGGGCCAGTTTGGTGTCGTGTGCGGTGCGCTGTTTGGCGTCCGGTTCCTCGGCGATGGCCAGGGCGCGGCGGCGGAGTTCGTGCAGTCTCGCGGCGTCGCTGTCGCTCATTGCGGATTCGTCGTCGAACAGCGCTCCGGGCACGGCGTCCGCGGTGTCCAAGGCGTCGTCGTCAACGAGGTCGAGGACTCCGGCGGCGCCGGCGGTGTCGGCGGCCTGCTCCGACGCAGCACCCGCCGAGGCGGCTCGGGTGGCGAGGGTCGCCGCGGCGGCGGCGGGAGAGGAGGCGAGGGAACGCAGCAGCGACAGCGCCGACCACCACCGGACGCGTTGCTGGACTCGGCTGCCGCTGCGGTCGGTGATCTGGCCCTGGACGTAGGCCAGGACGTCATCGAGCAGGCCCCGGTAGGCCGGGGACAGCTGGTAGGTCCGTTCGTCGGTGGCCCGGTCGGACGGGAACTTCGTGTCGGCGCCGAGGTAGTCGCGGATGTCGGCGCGCCGGCGCTGCACCAGGTGGGCGGCCAACCGTCGGCGGCCGGCTTCGGCGGCGAGGTTCGTGTCCCGCAGGCTCGGGTCGAGCAGACCGATCAGGTTGCGGAACGTTTCTTCCTTTCCGCTGTGCGGCGTCGCGGTCACGAGGATCAGATGCCGCTCGGCGTCGGTGGCGAGGTCTTTGAGTAGCCGGTAACGCTGGGTGCGGCCTCGCCCGCCGGCACCGGTCTCGTCGCTGACGCACGCGTGCGCCTCGTCGACGATGACCAGCTCTGGTGCGGCCCGCAGGAAGTCGTCGCGGCGCATGTCGGACTTGATGTAGTCGGTCGACACGATCGTGAACGGGTACCGTTCGAAGATCGACTGGCCGTACTCCAGGCCACGTTCCAGGCGGCGGACGGTGCCGGGCAGTACCGGTTCGGCTTGGATGCCGAACTTCGCCTGCAGCTCCGTTTGCCACTGTTCGGCGAGGCTGGGCGGGCACAGCACGGTCAGCCGCCGGGCGCTGCCTTGTGCGAGTAGTTCGGCGGCGACCAGGCTGGCCTCGACGGTCTTGCCGATGCCCACGTCGTCGGCGATCAGCAGCCGGGTGGTCTCCTGGCGCAGCGCGAGCAGCAGTGGCACGAGCTGGTAGGGGCGTGGGTCGACGGCGAGGCCGGCGAGGCTGCGGAACGGGCCGCCGCTGGCCCGGAAGCCGATCCGGAGCGCGTCGCGCAGCAGGCGGGCGCTGCGGTCGTCGCCGAGGTCGTCCGGGTTGGGTGTAGTGAATGTGGCGTGGGTGACGCCTTCGTCGATGAACACCCCGGCCACGTCGTCATCGCCGCCAGCCAGCGGTCGCAGCACCAGGAAGTCGGTGTCGCTGCCGGGTAGGACGACCCAATCCCGGCCTCGGGCGGTGACAAGGGACCCGACCGGGAAGGCCGGTCGGGTCTGCTGTGTCGGGGCGGTCATCGGGTCGCCTCGCCGAAGACGCCGGGGTGTGCGGCTACTGCGGTGAGTATGTCCTCGGTGGCGCCGATCTGAATCACGTTCCAGCCTCCGAAGATGAGTGGTGTGGTGTCCTGCTTATGGCCGCCGTCGTCGTCGATGAGGACGACGGTGGGCACATCGGCATTGTCGTAGACCAAGTCGATGCGGATGCCCTCGACCTCAACGCCGATTCGGCTGGGCAGCCGGTGGCCGTGCTCGCGTAGCAGCCGCAGCAGGGTGGCGGTGGGGCCGGACGCTTCGAGAGGGTGTTCGTCGTGGGCGACCTGCGGTGCCGGGTCGTTCACGGGGTGGGTTGTTGCCGTGGCGAGTTCCTGAAGGGTCGGCGCGACCAGCCGACGGTCGATCAGCTCGTGCACGAGCTGGTTGCCGTAAGACAGCAGGCATCGGTAGCAGCCGCGCACGCAGGCGGTGTCATCCTCCTCGCCGCTGTCCGGATCGATGTGGATGATCCGTAGCGCCTCGGCGGCGACCCTCGCCAGCGCGTCATGCTCAGACTGCAACCGGCGCAGCACACCCGCCCCGCCCTCGGCCGCCTCCACCAGCAGCACCCGGCCGCGGTCGTCGCCGTCAGGAAGCAGCTCGCTGGACAGTTCGGAGTCCTCCAGCTGGAACACGGCCTCGATGCCCCGCTCAATGGCGTACTGGAGCGTGGTCGCCTCCTCGACGCTGACTGGCTCGGGCCAGCGTAGGACCAGGATATTGCGGCGGTCCTCCACATACGGTGTGACCAGGTCCTTGCGGTTCACGTCCTCGAACTTGGCCTCAAGATCCTCGTCTGCCCCATCGTCGGTGCCGGCGCCTTCCTTGCCTTCTTTCTCCGACAGCCAGCGGCCCTTCACCAGGTCGAGCCAGAAGCCGTGCGTGTCCTTGTTCTTGCGTGTACGGCGGCCGAGGTTCGTTACGCGGATCTCGGCGGCGTCGCCGTACGCCATCCCGGCCAGCGGCACCCCATCGGCGGCGAGCACCTCGGCGACGAACCGGCCCGGCCGCCCACCGCGAAACACGAACCGGTACGTGGTGCGCAACTCGAAACCGATCCGGTTGCGCTCCTCCTCGTCGGCGCTGATCCGCTCCCGCCGCCTGGTGATCACCGTCTGCATCTGCAACAGGTTCTTCCAGGTGGTGTCGAGCCGCTGCCCACAGTTCTCACAGACATCGACACCAACCTGGCGGGGATGGTGGTACCCGCACGCCTCACACACCCGCGCCGAGGTGCGGACCACCTCACCGCTGACCTGCTCGTCGCTGCCGCGCGGCAGACTGATTCGGCTCACCTGGTATCGGGCGCCCTCGTGATAGATGAGCGCACCCGGTCCGAACTCGGAGATCGCCAGGAACCGCGGCCGTTGCAACCAGGTGTTACCCCTCCCCCTGCTGCCCGGCACGTACGCGGCCAGCGGCAGCCGGGGGAAGGAGTAGCCCGGCAGGAAGCCCTCCGATGCCAAGTATCGGTAGGTGTAGAAGTCGCTCTGTCCGGCGTCGTCGGACTGGTTGAGCAGCAACTCAATGCGCTGCCTCGCCTCACGGTACCGCTGGTCGGCGTCCTCACGATTCTGCCGCCCGACCGTCGCGTCGGCCGCCAGGTCCGCCGCCGCCTGCCGTTCTGCGTCGGCGGTGGTGTAGAGGTCCCGCCAGCGGCCACAGGCTAGGTCAAAGGTCTCGAATGCCGCGTCCACCACGCCGGTCACCCATTGCGGCGTCCACCAGGCCGAGCCTTCCAGCACCGGATGCAGTGGCCGAAGTAGGGCCTGCGCCGCCTGGGTCGCCGCGGCGGCTGCCTCGGGCCGCCGAAGCTTTTCGGCCAGCTCTGGCTGCACCGGCTGGCCGGGCAGGTTCAACGCCAGCACGTCGGCCATCGAGCGCTCCAACCGGACACCCGTCTCCGCCAGCCATACCGCATGGATGTGCGAGCGAACCAGGTCCTCGTTGGCCAGGTCGAGCCGGGGCGCCTGCACCTGGCCGGACACCATCAGCTGCGACCGCTCGAAGTAGTACGAGTCATGGCTGTTGCCGCTGGCGCAGTAGGTCACGACCAACGCCGGCTGCCCCGAGCGGCCCGCACGTCCGCTGCGTTGCGCGTAGTTCGCCGGGGTCGGCGGCACGTTACGCATCCCCACCGCGTTCAGCGAGGAGATATCCACTCCCAACTCCATGGTGGGCGAGCAGAACAGCAGCGGCAGCTGGGTTCCCTCCCGGAACGCCTGCTCGCGCTCCTCCCGCTCCTCCGCGCGCACCTGTGCGGTGTGCTCGGCGGCCCGTAGCCCCGCCAGCTGCGACCCGACGTCCAAGTACAGGTCGCGGAAGAACGGCACCACCCGTGGACGCTGATCGGCTTCGAACCGGCGACGTACCGGATCCGGTGCGCCCGCCGTACCGTCGCCAGCCCGTAGCGACATCGCCGACGACTTCACCCGGTAGCCCGTTTCGCCTTTCTCCACCACCTTCGCCAGTACACCGTGGGTTTCCAGCAGTTTCACCAGGGCGCCGATGACGTCGTCCGCCTCGGCCGGCGACAACGGCCGCCCAAACCGGTCCCGGTGCCGCAGCCACCGCCCGTAGCTGCCCAGCCCGGACAGATAGAGCGCGTGCCGAGGCCGGTACTGGCCACCACGACCCGCGATGGCCAACCCGATCACCGGATCCGGCTCGGTCTCCGGAACAGTCCACAGCCCGGTCAGGTGCTCCCGGCTCAGCCTGCGCAGCCGGTCCACGAACTCCGGGGTCAACGCCTCCGCGTCGACCGCCAGGACGCGCCGCATCTCGTCCAGCAGCACGCGAGTGATCTCATACCGCTGGCCCGGCTCAGCATCGACCAGCAGCTTGTGGGTACCGTTCCACTCCTCATCGCGCTGGGACAGCGTCACCAGAAGTGGGTAGTCGACCACCATCAGCCCGGACTGTTCGAGGTTGGGCAGCGTGACTCGCCAGCCGCGTTGCAGGTCCCGTAGCACCCGGAACTCGACCACACCGCGCAGCGCACGCTCCGCCGCTCGCAGGTCCAGTGCCTTCGGCGCCTGCGCGAAGTCGCGGGGCTGCAGACCGAGCCGGCGGCTTACCGCCTGGCCGATGTCGAGGGGATCCAACCCGTCGTCGCCGTCCGCCTGCGCGTCCACGGTGGCCCGGTACAGCGCTGCCCGCAGCTGCACCACCAACGCGAAGTCGTTGAAGTGCCCCGCCTGCAAGCTGGCATCCTGCCGGTTGTCGACGAACGTCAGCAGCTTGCGGGCATCCGCGCCCAGCGCCACCTCCGGCTGGCTCCGCAACGCCCGCACAATGCTGGACGCCACCACGGTCATGGCGCTGCTTCGGCCCTCCCGATCAAGGGTGACCAGCTTGCTGAACTCGTTGCTGCGGACCTGCTCATAGGACACACCACATCGCAGGCAGAACCGGAACGTCCCCGGCATCCACGCCGCGACCACGCCACCCTCGACCGGCTCACCCGCCGTGCCTACCATGGTGGCGGTGCCGTCCGGCTCCGCGCGATAGCGGATCGGGACATCGCGGCGTCTCGCCGGCACCACCTGGGAACCCGCGCCATCGGCCGACAACCACGAGCCGGGCAGGCGGCCCTCGGCAACCGGATCAGCCGGCCACTCCCGGTCCGCCGAGACGAACAGGTAACCGTCATCGCTGTCGGTGATCCGCAGCCCGTGACGCGCCCGGAAGACCGCCGTCTGCACATGATTTTCCCGACGGGCGATCAGATACTCCTGGCCGCACTCCCGGCAGAACGCCAACGGGTACAGCCGCCGCTCCGGCTGACCAGGCAGCACCACCTGGAACGTCGTCTCGATTGCCCGAGACGCCACGGGCTCCAAGGTGCTGTAGACCGTGCCGCCCTTGGACAAGAACTGATGCAGCCGAAACGCGAACAACGGCCGCCCGGTCTCCTCGTCACGGGCACGGGAACCCGCCAACAGAGTCGCCCGGATAGCCGTCGCGCATTCGTCCGCCGAGCGCCCCGTCACTGCGGCCAGTGTCACCGCCGCGTCATTGACCTTCGTCGGCTGCTGCCGTACCAGCCGGCCACTATCAGGCTCCGCCACAACCCCGAACGTGTCCTCGATCCACGACGCCAGCGGATCCGCGCTGAGCTGCGCGTAGCCCGCACGCAGCGCCGGGTCGTCCGCTTCGGCGTCACCGCGCGCGGCGACAACCGCCGCCAACCGTGCCGGCTCGACGTTCCGAGCAGTCGTCGCGCGCACCAGGGTCTCGGTGATGACGTGCTCCGGCGTCACGTCCACGCCGAAGATCCGCGATGCGACATCGGCGACCTCGACCTGCTGCTGGGCCACGGTGCCCGCGTTGGCCATCGTCGCCGACGTCCCGACGCACTGCAACGTCTCCCCGGCGCCGCACGCGTCCCGGACCCGGCGCACCAGCATCGCCACATCCGCGCCCTGCCTGCCCCGGTAGGTGTGCAGTTCGTCCAGCACCAGGAACCGCAGCCCGTGCGCCGCCTCCACCAACGGACGCCGCTCATCCGGGCGGGTCAGCACCAGCTCCAGCATCACGTAGTTCGTCAGCAGGATGTCCGGCGGATGCTTCAGGATCGCCCGCCGCTCCTCCTCGCTCTCCTGACCCGTGTACCGGGCGAACGTCACCGGAGGTTGACCGTTGTAGCCGAACTCCAGGAACTTACGCATCTCCTCCTGCTGGCTGTTCGCCAACGCGTTCATCGGGTACACGACGATCGCCCGGACGCCCTGTCCGGGCCCCTCCCGCAGCACCCGGTCCACGATCGGCACCATGTAGGCCAGCGACTTACCGGAGCCCGTTCCCGTGGTCAGCACGTACGACGCTCCGGTACGGGCAACCCGCACCGCCTCGCTCTGGTGCCGGTGCAGGGTGATCGGCGTCGTGCCGGCATCATCCGGAGCCTTCTTCACCCGGAAGATCCGCGCGCACTCCTGTTGTAGCAAGCCCTCACGAACCAGGTCATCGACCCGGCCACCAGGCTCGAACGACGGGTTCAACGACGACCACGGCGCTGGCCACTGCGCGCCCCGAGCGCTCTCCGCCTCAACCCGGGCGCGGATCCGCTCGTCGTGGACATCCACGAAACCCTCGGTGAAGGTGCGATAGTCGTCGATCAGCCGCCGATGCACCTCGAACGCGTCCAACGCTCACCTTCCATCCGCACCGATGCCGAGAGGCCCATTGGATCAAACGGCGCACAACCCAGTGGCAAAGGGTAGCGAGTGATGAGCAAGGAGTGTGCCGCCCAGGTCTCGGCCGGAACGGCTGCAACCTAGCAGTAGCAACCTCAGTTCAGTAAAAATGCGATCATTACATAACGTCACAAACGGCGCGCTACTCACTCAGAGCGGCCCGCTCAAGAGGACCCGAATCCCATACGTCGATCAAGCCAACACGGCGCCGGTGATGTCGGCGGGCGACCCGACCGAGGCTACGTAGTGAGCTCCGGGACGCCCCTCCCGGGTGTCGTTGACCTGCTCGTGTCCTACCAGCCGGTGACGGTCAGTGCCTCGCCTCGGGGTTGCGTGGGCTGGCATCGCCGAACGAGATGCCGCCATGTACGTCGCGAGCCTGCACTACATTGCCTCCGACCGAGCCGGAGAAGTGGTTGACGATACCGTCGGTGCCAGCTACCAGGTGAGGGACGAGGTCTCGCCAGAGACGTTGGAGCTCATGACCGAACGTCGGGTCTTCGGCCGTTGCCTGTGCGAGTTCTTCCCGAAGGGACTGGATGCGGGTGTCGTCCGCCGGGTCAGCCTCGGCTTCGGCGAGCGCCGCCTGCGACGATCCGTGTCCCTGGAATCGGCGCTTGACCAGCCGTGCGAGCGCGGCGAACGCCGCCTTGCCGCCCTCGGTCAGCCCTTCGACGGCCTTGGCCGCCAAGGTGAGCGCAACTGCGGTCAAAATATCCTCGTCCGCGACCATGGCTTCCCGTTTTCCCTCACGCCAGTCGAGTCGACGCGCCTGCCCTGCGAGGCCCAACGACATACGTGAGCATAGATGTCCACCCATCGCGATGGGGTGCTCCGGTCAACATCCCGACCTCGGAGCCGCGCTGCTCGGCTTCCCGTGCCCAGGCTCCGGCCGCCGGCCAGTTGGCCTTGCACGCGGAGTAACCGTCGAGGCCGGAGCCCCATTGCCATCGTGGCAGCCCAGGGTGGTCAATGGGCCTGCGGTAGATACTCTGGGTGTGCGGATCGGTTTGGCTGGCAATGGAAAACCTGTCACGACCACGTCGCCGCCAATGTGTTTGACCCCCAATCATCGGTCATGTTAGGATTACTCAGAGTGACATTGCCTCTCGAATGGTGAGGGAAAGCATGACTCAAAAGTGGGAGCCCGACTCCTCGGCGTCATTCTTGCGACGGCTGGGGAGGTCGTCCCACGAGCTTGGGCAAACCTCCGGAGACGGCAGCTGCCCAGATATCTGGGAACTCGACAACGGCGATGTCGCAGTCATCGGGGCAGACCTGACCGCGTCGTACGAGGCCAGGCTGCCAGACGGCGTCAGCATCGACCCCGGCGAGCGTCTCGTCGTGATCCCCCGAGGGACGATCCTCGCAGCCAAGGCGGACATTCCAGATGCGTGATCTTCTTGACGGCGCAGTGGGCGAGCGGATGGAATTGAAAGCCTACTACGCCGACTTCGAAGAGAAATTCTGGGCGACTACTGAGCCAGGCTTCTGGAAACTGGAACGGCAGCAGTTTTTCAAAGAACCGGACCTCGAGAGCTGGCAAGCCTTCGCGAAAGGCGATTGGCAAGAGTCGTTGCGCATCATCGAAGCCGGCCGACCCGCCATGATCGACTATTACCGAAAAGTCGAGGAACGCGGATTCGTCACCCGACGGGTCCGCGTCGTGGAGCAGCCCATCATCCCCTACCTTCAGTGGGAATTGCAGATCTTGCGGATGCGAGACCAGTACGGCGGGAGCGTGCGGATCGTCGACGGGGAGCAGGTCGCGGACTTTGAGCACGACGCCCCGCTACCGGAGATCTACACCCTCGGCACGACAGTCATGTACCAGGCCGTCTATGACGACGACGGGGTGCTGGAGTCCGCTCGCCGGTTCGTCGACCGTGACCTCGTGGCGCGCTGCCAACGGTTCATCCAGAACCTGTACGAGATCGGCCAGCCGTTGGAGCCGTTCTTCGCCGAGCACGTCGCGGTACTCCCACCGCCACGCCAGCCGTAGTCGTCGTTCCAGCTGATCGGAAAAGCGGCGATGCCCACCGATGAGCCCGCCGACCGGGACGACACGGTGTGGCACGGCAATCGCATGGCGGCATCCGGCACCACGGGCGATGTCGTCCAGGCCCGCGATGTGCACGGCGGCGTGCACTTCCACCGGTCAGAACCCAGGACCGACGTCACATTCGCGGTAACGCCGTCGCAGCTTCCCGGCGACGTCCGGGGATTCGTCAACCGGCACACCGAGTTGGCGGACCTCACCAGCGCCCTGACCGGCGACCCCGAGGAACCGCTGGCCGCCGCCGTCACGGTCATCACCGGCACGGCCGGGGTTGGCAAGACCTCCCTGGCACTGCACTGGGCACACGGCGTCCGCCACCAGTTCCCGGATGGCCAGTTGTACGTGAACCTGCGCGGCTACGACCCGGGCATGCCCGCCACACCCGAGCAGGTCCTGGACCGGTTCCTGCGCGACCTCGGCGTCCCGGCGACGGCCATTCCGGCCCACCTGGACGACCGCGCGTCGCTGTACCGCTCGCTGCTGGCCGATCGCCGGATGCTGGTGATCCTTGACAACGCCGCGACCGCCGGCCAGGTCCGGCCACTCCTACCAGGAACCGCCAGTTCCCTGGCCGTGGTTACCAGCCGCAGCCGACTCTCCGGCCTCATCGCCCGTCACGGCGCCCTTCGGGTCGGCGTGGAAATCCTGCAAGAGGACGACGCCGTTGCTTTACTGGGGAACGTGACCACCCGGTACAGAGTCCACGACCAACGCCACGAACTGGTGGAGTTGGCCCGGCTTTGCGCCCGGCTGCCGCTGGCGTTGCGGATCGCCGCCGAACGCGCCGCCAGCCGGCCCATGATGCGCCTCGACGAACTCATCGCCGACCTGCGCGACGAGTCAGGACTCTGGGACGCGTTGACCGCCGAGGACGACGACAGCGACGCCGTCCGCACCGTGTTCGCCTGGTCCTACCGGGCCCTGCCAGAACCCGCCGCGCGGCTGTTTCGCCTCCTCGGCCTGCACCCTGGCAACGACTTCGGCCTCCCCGCAGCGGCGGCACTCGCCGACACCGACACCAAACGGGTGCGCCAGCAACTGGACGTCCTGGTCGGCGCACACCTGCTCGAACAACCCGCACCAGGCCGCTACCAGTTCCACGACCTGCTGCGCGCTTACGCACTCGATCAGATCCGCCTCCTCGAACCCCCGGACGCCCAGGCCGAGGCGCTGCATCGAGTCCTTGGCTGGTACCTGCACACCGCTGACGCCGCCCAGTCCCGCATCGCCCCCTTCGACCGCTACCGTCTGACCGAACCGGTCCCGACAGACGTACGCCCCCTCACCTTCGACAGCTACGAGAGCGCCCTGCGGTGGTACCAGACTGAGGCCACCAACCTCGTCGGCGCGACCCGGGCCGCCGCCGAGGCGGACCTGCACACGTTCGCCTGGCAACTCGCCGCCGTGCTGCGCGCCATCTACATCCACCAGAACGCCTTCGACGACTGGCTGGCTACCAGCCGCATCGGCGTCGACTCCGCAGCCCGCACCGGTAACCGCGCCGGGCAGGCCGAAGCGCTGGAAAGCGCCGGCAAGGCATGCTTCCAGTCCCGCCGGCTCGACGAGGCGGAGACCAGTCACCGCGCCGCGTTGGCCATCCGCCGGAGCCTCGGCGACCGGTTCGGGGAAGCCAAATCCATCAACGCGCTGGGCCTGATCGGCCTGCGCCGCCGCCGGCTCGCCGACGCCCGGGCGTCCTTCGGCCAGAGCCGGGCAATCTTCCATGACCTCGGCGAACGCCGCTGGGAAGCACTCATGCAGAGCAACCTCGCCGAAACGCTCTGCGAGCTACAACAGCCCCAGGCCGCGGCTGAGATCCTTAACGCGGCGCTGGCGGTGTTCCGCGAACTCGGTGACCGCTTTGGCGAGGGCAACGCGTTGTTCCTGCTCAGCTGGGCACAGCGGAGGCTCGGCGACCTCACCCGCGCACGTGCCGCCATCGATCAGGCCCTCACCATCGCCGACGATGACGAGAACCAGGTATGGCAGGCGCACTGGCTGGTCGAACTGGGTAAAGCCCAGCGCGCCGCCGGGCAACCCGCCGACGCGCTGATCTCCTACCAGCGGGCAGCCTCGATCCAGCGACAGCTCGGCGACCGCAGCCGCGAAGCCTTCGCGATCGAGGGCGCCGGCCAGGCATATGAGCAGCTGGGCCGCGTCGCTGAAGCCACGGACTTCTACCGCGCAGCTGCCGACACCCACCGCGAACTCAACGACCGATGGGGCCTGGCGCAGAGCCTGCACCACCTCGCGAGCGCCCTCGACCAGCAGGACTACCCGGCGCAGGCCAGGTCGTACTGGGAGCAGGCGCTGCCATTGCTCGCCGACTTCGACGACCCCGAGGCCAACACGCTACGCCAGCGGATCACCGAGGCACTCACGAACGGGTAGCAGGCGGCTGCGCCAGCGCCGATTCAACAATCCAGATCGGGCCATCAGCACACTCCACCCGGATCCCCTCTGCCGGCTGCATACGTGTCCGCAACACCTTCAGCCAGCGGTCACCGACCCGCGCGACGGGAGCGTGGCCAGGACCCATGAACCGGAACATCCGCACCTGGTTGTGCACCTCAGCCGAGGTCCGCGACCAGTCCACCACGGAAAACTCCGGCTCCATGAACCCCGCATACGAGGCGCCCGCCTCGCCTTGCGGCACTCCCGGCGCACCCCTCGCCACCTTGTCGAGGGCGGCCATCAGCACGTCACCGAGGACGGGGCGGATCCGCTTCCACAACCCTTGCGGGGTGACATCCTCGTCGAGCGGGACCCCACCCCGCTGGGCGAGGATCGCACCGGTGTCGAAGTGCTCATCCATCCGGTGGACCGTCAACCCGATCTCCGCGTCACCGTTGCGGATCGCCCACAGCACCGGCGCCGGACCTCGATACCTGGGCAACAGCGACGAGTGCACGTTGACCACACCAAACTGAGGAGTGCCCAGTACGGACGCCGGCAGCTTCCAGTTGAAGCCGTAGACCACCAAGAGATCCAAACGGTAACCAGCAAGGGCTTCGGCCAGCCCCTCCGCAGTACCGGGCAGCAGCAGATCCATGCCCGGCGGCAACGCCTCAAGTAGACGACCAGCAACCGCAGCCGCGTGAGCGTCCGTCCGACTCTTCGGCTTCATCGAGCGACAATACACATAGGCAACAGGTTCATGGCCCGCCGCAACGCACGTGTAATGCAGGGCGGAAAACTCATCGGCGCCAAAAGTCACGAGCGCAACGCGCATCGGGTCTGCCACGTCCGTGACAATACCGTCCCGATTGGCGTCAGCCTGCCTCGGGCGAAGGACACGACGGGTAGCGGCGTTCAAGTTCAGCTCCGCTGCTAGTCGTCCACATTGCCATCAAAGCAGCATGGGTTGCTGCACAGCGGAACCTCGACGGCGCCCGGGAGTTCGACCGGAGCCGCCGCCGACCGGTTGACGTGGGCGGGTACGCAGCTCGGGCTGTGCACTGATGACTGTGAGTGTCTTGCGTGCGCGAGTTAGTGCCACGTAGAGGCTCGTGGGGTCATGCTGGTCGGCATCGAGGATGATCGCGTGGTCGTACTCCAGCCCCTTGATCAGCGTGGGTCGGGAGATCGTGTGGTGGCTGGCCCTTCGGCCCGTCGCGCGAGTGCGGTTGCGATGCTGGATCGCAGCGTCGGCGACGGACTGGCCATTGACCTCTGCTGTGCGCAAGGCACTCAGCACTGTGTACCAGGCATCGTGCCGGTAAGTGGCACCGCCGGGGAGCCGGCCGATGGTATCTAGCGCCTCGCGGACGGCAGCCGGTGAGGGGTCGGTAAGAAGTGCGGATAGGTGCTTCTGGGCACGCTCTGCTCCAGGTCGGCGCAGCCCCGTGATCGGCCTACCACTTTCTAGCTTCCGAACGTCGTCGCTGTTGATCAGTTTCGAGATGCCGCTGGTGCAGGTCTTGCCCCACTTGGCCGTCGCGGCGGCGATACGGGGTGCATCACCCTCATCCACGATTCGAGCAAAGTTGACCATGTCTTGTCCCTCGATGGTCTCCATAACGCTGTAGGAGCCGTTGAGAGTGCGAGCAACGCCGTGGCAGTCGTGGTCGCGAATTCCGATTGCGACGATCGAGTCGTTCGGGAATTGGGCACGCAAGTCGCGGCAGGCCCGGACCATCGCGCGGTACTGCTCCGACTGGACCCACCGTACCGGCGTCTCGTCGCCGATGCGGAGCGGACGCTGCTGGCTGAAGTCATCGCGGACGGTGAGAAGCCACTGCCCGAGCTGTCGGTTGTGGCCCTGCCAGCGCCAGGGATAAGCCTCGATCCGCAAGTCAGGCCAGAGAGATTGAATCTCGTCGCGCCATGACGGAAGTGGGTCGTCATGGTCCCAACCGAAGATCGCCTGAAGAGGATCGCCAAACACCGCCACGGGCACTGCAGCGGCGACCGCCGTGGTGAGGGCATGCTGTCGCATTGTGCAGTCCTGGTACTCGTCGACGATCGCGAACGCGTACGTCGCGGCGAGAACCTTTTGCAAGCTGGGGGCTTGGACTACGTGGGTAGCGCCCTCGTAGTAGAGGGCCGACGCCGCCCAGTCCGGCTCGGCTGGAACCGTGACACCCGCCAGGTATGGATATTGGCGAACCAGCCGATGCGACCAGCTCGCAATCGTGTCGATGCGGACTGTGCGGGATTGAACACCCATCGCTTTGATCCGTCGACGAAGGGCGTCCATGCCCGCATGGGTGTGAGTAAGGATCAACGCTCGCTCGTGCGCGTCGGCGGCGAGATGCGTCATTGCTGCGATGATCTCGGTCTTGCCCGTGCCGGCGGGCATTGTCACGGAGCAGGGCATCGCCTTGCGGACGAGCAGCGCATCGGCGTGGGCGCTAGGGCTTGGGGGTATCGGTGGGCTCCTTGTCGCCATAGATGAACTGCCGGACTTTGATCAGCTCGGCCCCGAGATGGGTGCTTCGGTAGTGGTTCCAGTGCCGGTAGATGAACTCGCCGAGGGTTTCGCCAGCGTCCTCGCGCTTGAACCAAGCCTTGTCGCTGTTCTTCCTCTTGGAGCCACCGCCAGCAGCGGCGATGATCGCTGCTCGAACCTCGTCAAGTGTGCAGCCCGCGGCCGTCCACGCATCGGGACTGCAAGGATCTTCCTGCGCTGAGAGCTTTGGCAGTTCAGTGCATAGGTGACTGCACACTGCCTCGCTGCTCTTGTGGTTGGCGGCCAACTCTACGATCTCGCGCAGCTCTGCAACCTCGGCCAAGACGGAGATGATCTCTGCCTCGGTCGAGTTGCCGTGTTGCCAGCGGGCGATGGATACGCCGGCGCCTTCGGCGGCGTCGATGTTCTTGTCGACGCCGCGATCGTCGTTGTCGACTAGCAGCGCCGCCGTTACGCCGAGTTCGTGGTAGACCTTGGCTCGGATGGCAGCGTTGGCGCCGCCTCCGTTAAGGAACGCCACGCCTAGCGCCGCGTGAGTGGGCACGTTGCCCATGATGCGCTCGTCGTCCCAGCGGCGGATCAAGGCTCGGAGGATTCCGGCCTCGGTGGCGCCTTCCCCGACGACGACCTTGCGGGCGAGGATTGCCGACGGGCCCGCCCGTAAGGCGCCCTGCGCCTCATTGATCTCTTCCGGTACCGGCGTAACCTCGGTGACGCCGCTGTCCCTGTCGTTGCGTACGACGCTGATATCCGTCGCTACCATGGCCTGCACGGCGATCGGCGAATGCGTGGTGACGATGACCTGGCCGCACCGCTGGTCTGAGCGTTTGCGCAGCTCATGTAGCACATGGAGCAGCCGGTGAGGTTCAAGCCCGTGTTCGATCTCATCTACCAGCAAGATGTTGCCGTCTTGGGTCGCCAGTTCCTGGGCGGCGATGCTGATCAGCCGCCTGCTACCCAGCCCGGCGTGGGTCAGTGGAACCGTGCCCTCGTGGAGTAGGAGAGCCGACGGCGACGCGGAGGCGACCGGATCCCAACCCGGCCTCAAGTCCGTAAACTTCCCACCGCCAATGGTCCCGGCAGCAGTCGCGACCTGGCTGGCGGTGGCCTGCAGATCCGCACCTACGTTGTTGAATACGGTTTCACGTGATGTGCGACGTACGGCAGTAACGGCAGCGTCTGCGCCGCCATCCGTGAGCCTCGCCAGTGCTGAGCCGCGCCCCCACCGAAGGTGGGTGTCGACCCGCTCGTCAACTCGGAACAGGCCGAGCGCGCGTCGCCGCCCGCTGGTCAACGGCATCCCGTCGTCATACGCGCCGTGCCGAACCACCGTCCACGACGGCTCGAGGTCGGCGTCGACGGTGAGCTGGAGCATGACGCACTCCTCGGAGGCAGGTGCGGGGTCATGTTCGAGCTCGCCGCTTGGGGTCAGCCCGGTCAACCACATGCCGAAGCCCGCCTCAGCGTCGAGCAATGCGGTTGTGAGGTCACCGATGAGCACGCGCAGCACGATCGGCTGACTCACATCGCAGTTGTAGAAGTCGGCGTCGCTGAAGGTGACGTTCGGACGAGAAGTCAGCACCAATGCAATCGCGTCTAGCAGCGTGGTCTTGGTGCTGTCCCCGGCTCCCACCAGACAGAGAAAGCGCTGGCAGGGCAGCCGCCACTCGGTTTGGCGGATACCCCGAAAGTTTCGCGCGGTCACCCGCCGGATCTGCACCGGAGCAGTCTACAGCGGTTAAAAGTCTGATGTCTGTTTCGGTCATGGTGGTTCTGGTTCCCGGCTGAGTCCGGCCTGGACGAGGAATCCGGGGACCAGATCGGGTCGGTATTGGATGCGTTTGAGGCGGTTGCGGATGATCGCGGCGAGGTGGTCCACCCCGTCGACGGCGAGGTTTCCCAGCCTGGACTTCATCGTTGACCACAGGCCCTCGACGGGAGTGAGGTCGGGTGCATACGCGGGTAGTTGGACCACGGTCATCCAGCGGTGGCGGGCGGCGATGAGCTGGCGCATCGCCGCGCTGGTGTGGATTGCGGCTACCCGGTAGGGTGACAAAATGGACACCATGAACGGTGGAAGGGTACTTTGTGTGCAGAGTCGATGAGAAAGGCCGAAATTCATCGAGGCTCGGACACGTTAACCCCCACGGGTGGTCTTCACGGTTGCTAAGGGTGACTCGGCGCTGGTGCGGGATCGCGGGTGATCGTGTATCGCCGACCAGGTGGGGACCTTGGTGATGGTCAGCGTTCCGCCAATGGCGCAGGTGACGTGGACATCGTGTTCGAGTAGCGCGGCTACAACGGCGTTGGGGTCGGCGGCCGGGATGCCGAGCCATTGGGCAACTTGCTTGATCGCTTTGGCTTCGTGGATGTAGACGTTGCGCGGGCGGGCCATCCCATCTGCCGTTGAGCTGCGATGGCCGTGGCGGCAGCGGTAGGCGGCGTGCTTGTTGACCCAGTGGGCGTCGAGGATCCGGTCGCATTCCTGGCAGCGGATCAGTCCGGTGAGCAGGTAGCGTCCGCTTTCGTTGTCGGCCGGTGCAGGCCGGGCGTTTGCCTGTTGGGCGGCGACGAAGTCGTGTTCGCTGACCAGCGGCGGATGCGCGATGTCCCGGGAGATGACCCACTGTTGCATCAGGTTCCAGCGGCGTACCTCCGATTGACCAAGAAGATCATCGGCGGCGTCGAGCGGGCCGCGGTCGGTGTGCTGCCGGTTCCAGACTTGCCGGCCGGTGTAGCGAGGGTTGGCCAGGATCGACGCCACCGTGCGCAGGGTCCATCCCGCGCCGCTGCGGTGCGGGTTGCGGCCGGGGTCAACGCTGGACGGGCATGGGACGCGCCGGTGGTTGAGGTCGCGGGTGATCCCGGCGACGCTGCGCCCGCTGAGGCGTTGGGCGAACATCCACTGCACGTGCGGCGCGGTGGATGGGTCGGGTTCCAGTCGGTGGGCCACGCGTCCCCACTTGGCGTGGGCCGGGTTCGGGTGCGGTCCCACCGCAACGAGGCGGTATCCGTACGGCGGCCGGCCGCCGAGATGACGGCCTTGCTCGATCACCTGGGCGCACATGGCCGCCTTCGCCCGAAACCGGGAGCGCTGGACCTCCCGTTTCGAGTGCACGCCGAGCAGGGCCAGTAGTGACAGGTGATGCTCGTTGCCGGTGTCGACCGGGCCGTTGAGCTCGGGCAGCCACAGCTGCACGCCGTACAGCTTGAACAGCGGCGCGAGGTCGCGGAACTGGTTGCCGTAGAAGGCCCGCTCGAACTCGCCCACGACCACCGCATCGAACCTGCGGCCGGGATCGGCCAGGGCTGCCAGCAACCGCGCGGCTTGCGGGCGACGTGGCCAGGGCACCTGCCGGGAATAGCCGACGTCGAAGAACTCGGCCACGATCACGCCCCGCCCGTCGATCACCTCCTCGGCGAAGTCGCGCTGCCACCGCGCCGACGACAGCCGATCCTGGAACTCCCGGGTCGACATCCGCCCATAGAAGGCGAACCGTATGCCCACGGGATCTGGTGGTGTCGGGCGCCGCGCCCGCAGGCGGCCTCGCCGGTCCGGCTGCTGGAGCCACCAGCCGAGCAGGTCAGGACCGTTCAACTCCGGCGCATACTGCATCAGGACCCTCCCCATGTCGAGGCTTCGTTAACAGTCGTAGCCGTCAATATGGATGGACAACGATGCGGCCCTCCGCAAGACTCGGCCACTTGCACATTTGTCGACCTGACCTCCCCCGATCAGAGGGGGTTGTGCATCGAGAGTGATGAAGGAAGGGCGCGAGGTATCTCCGGCGCGGCACCAGCCGCCACTACGCCATCAGGGCTCTGCGTAGGCCGCAGACGGCGTCGCAGGCTGGGTTGACGCCCCCGCGGCGTCCTGCGACAGGCCGTGCCACTCGGAATCCGCAACCATGATCCCCTCAAGGATCCATGCCGCCAGTGCCGTCCGGTCGTCGGGCAGATCGAGCCGGTCGCCGTAGCGCAAGAAGTCCGGTCTGTATGAAGAGTTGAAGCCTGCCCGCCGGGCTGCTGCGGCGCTCTGCGGGAGATGTCGGCGTCAAGGTGGCTATCCTCACAGGCCCCGCCCGAGTCAACGCCTCGCGGACCTCTGCAGGGCGCTGGGCTACGTCGGTGTCGGCAAGGTCGCCACACCAGTCAGCGGCGGTGTCAGGACTCGCTGACCGGCCTTGAGGTCGCGGCGTTCAACTGGACGGCTGCCATCGGGCATGTCGTCTTCAAGGCGGTGTTCTGGGCACAGGTCTCCTGGAACCATGTCGACCGGATCGAGTTCGGGGAGCCGAAACCACTCGTTCCCGTGTGGGCCGAGTCCTGACTGGGCCATGTCGACTGGCCCGTTGGGGATGGCTCCCACGAGACCGAGCTGACCGCGTTGAGCCGCCCATCCTCGACCGCATATGGGCGCGCCAGCGTACGCTGCCCGCGTGACCGAGACGGACTTCCGGACCCCGTTTGTTGGCCACTTGCCCGGATACCCTGCGGAGAATGAGCGCACGGCGCCTGGGCGCCCGGTCGAGGAGGTCTACAGCAGGCTGCTGTTGGAGCGATGGCGGCAGTTCATCGACAGCGAGGAGTCACGAGACGAGCGCCTTGTTCAAGCGTTTCTGGAGCGGCACCCGTGCCTGCTGCCAGGCAGCCATACGGTTGATGGCGACTCCGGACACTCGCCGTACCCGATGGCCGTCATCTCGCAGCCGAAGCTTCCCGGACTGAGCGACCGCCATCCGGACTTCATGTGGATCGCTGTGCACAGTACCGAGGTATTCCCGATCTTGATCGAGATCGAGACACCGCACAAGCAGTGGCTCTACGGTGATCGAGCCGAGATCCACAGCGACCTGGCGCACGCCCAAGGGCAGCTCGCCGAATGGCGGGCCTGGTTCGACGCGGGATACAACCGCGACCTGTTCATTGATCAGTACGGGCTCCGGAGCTTCATCGAGGACAGGAAGCTCAGTCCGCGGTTCGTGCTGATCCACGGTCGAAGTGAGAACTACACCAGTAGCAAATTGCGGCGGCAGAAGCAGGCTCAGCTGGCGCGGAACCACGAGCGCATCATGTCCTTTGATCGACTGACGCCCTGCAAGAACAGCGTGCTCTACTCCTGCGTCCGACGGGAGGCGGACGGCTATCGAGTCATCGCCGTGCCGCCGAGTCTGACGATCTTCAACTTCGGCGATGGGTACCAGCCTGCGGCTGGATGGCATGAGGCGCTTGACACCTGCGCCGACATGGCGGTCAGCCGGCGCGAGTACCTGAAGGAACAGCTCGCCCTGCTGGTGGAGGAGCCCGACGCCTACTACGAGATCCATAGCGGAGGGTTTCGGACGCTCAGGGCGCGCTGGCTGTGAGGTATCCGCTGCACACCGAGCCGGAGTAAGCCGGCGGAGCAATGGGCCGCGATTCAATCGACCGGCCTTGCGCAGCTTACAGAGTGGCGATCGCTGACCTGCGCTGCGCGGAACGTGACGCTACTCCGGAACCTGTCAAGATCAATGAGAGGGCGCACTGGGCCTCGATCCGCCGTCAACCATGGCAGCCCGACCGGGTCCGAGAGCCGGCCTGCGGGCTTCCCGCGTGCATCCGTCTCGATGGCCGAAGTGTCACACCCCAGCGGTAAGTTCGGCGCCTCCGGGAATTGGCGGCTCGGCGAGGCGGTTGGTTACGGCGGGTTACCCCCTCGGCCGACGTACCTGTACCGGCAGTACCACTTACTTACGCTCCATGCCAGTTTGATCAGAAGAGGACAAATGGGAGTTAACGAAGCTTTCGATGCCCTTCAGAAGGCGGTGGACGCCGACCCGGCACAGGTGTTGCTCGCCCGCGCTCGACGCGACATCTTCAAGAAGGCGCTCGGAGCCGAGAGTGACGTGGTGGGGGTCTTCGGTTCGGGTTCGCTGCGACGCAGCACGCAACTCAAGCCGATCCACGACGTGGACCTAGTGGTCGTGTACGCGGAGGACGACCACTCGGATTGGGGACTGCCCGGCGATTCTGCCGAGGAGGCCTTGGACTACACCCGAGGACGGGTCAACGCGTTGCTGGGGGCGACCAACGGCACCGTCGATAGGCTGGTCCGGCTCGCGCGCTGGCGCAACCACGCTGTGAAGTGCTTCATCGACGACCCGGACGACCCGGAGGCGTTCACGGTCGACACGATGCCGGCGCTTCGGCAGGCGGACGGCACGCTGCTGATCCCGGAGGCGCTGTCGCACAGGTGGGTGACCGCGGACCCGGAAGACCTGATCCGGCGCGTGGCCGACCACCAGGCGGACTGGTCGTACTTCCGGCCTATCGTGCGCGTTCTCAAGGACTGGCGGCGCTCCGTGAAGGTCGAGGGCAAGATCAAGTCGCTGCTGATCGAGGTCTTGGCGCTCGAATGCATGCCCCGCTCCGGGAGCCGGGCGGAGGCGCTGCGGGCGTTCTTCACGGCTGCGGCCGTTCGGGTCAACACACCGATCGAGGACCCGGCAGGCCACTGCGGCCTGATCCAGCCGGATCTGGACAAGGTCGGATTACGGACCGCGCTGGAAGAGGCGTCGGAGATCGCTACGCGGGCGTGCGCCCACGCTGCGGACGGCGACACGGACGAGGCGCTGCGGGCCTGGCAGGAAGTCTTCGGCGAGGACTTCCCGGCACCGGTGAAGAAGAAGGTCAGCCCGGCGGTGACCGGACCGGCGCTCATCCTGCCCCGGCCGATCAAGGACGCTCCGCAAGGCTGAGCGATGACATCTGACGACGGCGACGCGGTGACCTGGTGGCAGTGCGAGCCGCGCCGGCTCGCCCGTGACCAGGCCGAGGTCGGCGAACGGTTTCCCGGATTGCAGTGGGTTGGTCAAGGCGCGGGCGGATGGATTGGGCGGCTGCCTCGGTGGCCGTTCGACCGGCCGGAGCCAGCCGGCCTACGGACGCTGGTCGGCGAGGAGGGTCTGGAGGTTGCCCTCGTGTACGGGCACGCCTACCCGATGGTCGCTCCGTTGATCTACCCGCAGGATCCGGAACCCGGTATCGCCGAGCGGACGGATCACAAGTGGCACGTCAACGGCGACGGCAGCCTGTGCCTGTTGCAGGACGATGCGACCTGGAACGGCCGCGGCTCCGTGACTGACCTGCTGCTGAAAGCGGCCGGCTGGCGGCTCGAGTACGCACTGATGAGGGCGGGCGTGATCGAGGCGATGACTCTGCGCGGCATCGTCGACGACGAGCAGTCTGATCACCTGGTCGCCGTGGCCGCGGAAAGCACCGGCGGTTCCCCTGAGCAACAAGCGAACCCGGACGGCGTCCCGTGAGTCGGCTCCTGGTCATCGTCCCGCGCGAGGGCGCCGAATTGCTGAGGAGTGCGGGCAGCCACGGTAGCGCGACCTTCAAGGTCTCCGGCCCTCAGAACGCAGGCTTCCTGTGCGCCATCTCGGTGAAGGAGGGATCGATCTCGCCGGTGCGGATGACACCTCCCACGCACTTCCTCAACTTCGGAGACGCCCGCCCGGTCGGCTACTGGTACCGGGTGGCCACCGACCTGCACGTTGCCTGGGAATACGCGCGGTGTCGTAACGGCGCGCTGCCGGTGTCCGCGTTCGCCGAACTGGTGCCGTCCGGATTCAAACACCCGGGCGGCGGCGGCTACATCGCGCTGACCTACGCGCCCGACGCAGAAACCGGCCATCCAGGGGTCGGGATCGCCGAGTTCGCGGCCTGGCAGGTGACCGCCGGCGGCGTCAACCCTCTGGACGTGGCGTGCGAGCCGCAGGTCGTCGGCAACGTGCAACTCGCCCCGCATTGGCCGGTCGAGGCCCTGGCCGCAGCAACGGTGACCGTAGTCGGGGCCGGCAGCATCGGCGGCGCCACGGTGCACGCCCTCGCGGACTACGGGGTGGGCCGGTTGTTGCTCGTCGACCCGGACCGCCTGCTGTGGCACAACCTCGTGCGCCACGTTAGCGGCCCGGCGCAGGTCGGCAAGATGAAGGCTTTCGCCCTGCGGGACGATCTTGAACAACTGCGCCCCGGCACGAGCATCGAGCCGTACGCCCTCGATGTCATCCGTGACGCCGACAAGGTGCGGCCGCTGCTGGCTCGCAGCGACCTCGTCGTGTGCACCGCCGACGGCGTCGCGCCGCGCCGGGTCATCAGCCACCTGGCCCGTCGCGCCGGGCTGGACGCCGTGCTCGCCTGCGTGCTGGAAGACGGCGGTATCGGTGAGATCCTGCGGCTACGGCCGTGGCCGGACCGGGGATGCCTGGTCTGCCAACGACAGGCACTCACCGATGCCGGAGCGATCGATCCCGAACCTGCCCTGGACGCCGGCTACGGCAACGGCACCCGCCACCGGCCCATGACTGCGGTCGGGTCAGACCTCCACCTGGTCGGTCAACTCGCGGCCAAGGCCGCCGTCGCCACGCTGCTGGAACGCGCCGGCCACCCGGACCAGCGGCTGCCCGGCGATCACGGACTGCTTGCGCTACGCCCGCAACTGGGCTGGCCGCCGCCGTTCGACCTGACACGCGTAGGAGAACTGCGCTGGCTGGATGCCCGCCCGCCCGTACCCGGATGTCCCACCTGCGAGGAACCGTGACGGCCGACCCGCCGATCCAGCGAGTCCACCTCACGGCCGCCGCCCACGCCGTCATCGGCCGGGAGTGCGGTCGCTCCCAGGACGGCAACGAGACGGGAGGCATCCTGCTCGGCCACCTTCACGACGGCGTGGCGGAAGTCCGGGTCGCCGGCCGCCCTGGGCCAGCGGCCGTGCGGCAGCCCGCCTTCTTCCTTCGCGACCTCGGGCACGCCCAGCAGCTCGCTCACGACGCTTTCACCCACGACGGCAGCATCTGGGTCGGCGAATGGCACACCCACCTCGCCGCAGCCCCGGTCCCGAGCGAACGCGATCTTGCCACGTATGCGCGGCTGCTCGCGGACCCCGACCTCGGCTTCGAGACCATCGTCGCGATCATCGCCGTCGCGAACCCGGAGTGGGACCGCCCGGCGGCGTACGCCTGGACCTGCTTCGGTAACCAGGCGGTCGCCGTACCTCTGATCCTGACCACCGACGACCAATGCCCGACCTCAACGGAGGACCGCCGATGACCTCGCCCGAACCCGAACCTGCCGCCGGCTCGCTGTCCCGGGTGGGAGCCTTGCGATCCGGGTTCTACTACCAGGACCTCATCGCCTGGTCAGCCGCTCTGCGCGTCCTCCAAGCCGGGAGCGGGTACAACCAACTGGAGATCGAAGTCAACGGCGCCGGCAACGTGGACGACGTCATCCTGCGCGCCAGCGCCGGTCGACACCGACATGCGCAGGTGAAGTGGGCGGCCAAGACCGCCGACCTCATCAACGACGCCTACCTCACCGACGTGCCGAAGAAGGGCAAGTCGCTGCTGCAAAAGTTCCACGGGAGCTGGAAACTGCTGCGCCACCGTGACGACGTCCCACCGAGCCTGGAACTGACCACCAACCGGGCGCTCGACCCCGCCGACCCGCTGCTGAGCCTCGTTGACGGACGCTCCGACTGCCTCAACCCGGCGGCACGCCTCGCAGGTCTCACCACCCCGGCGGGACTCCGCGTCGATGAATGGGCGACACACCTGCAATGCAACCGCGATGACGTGCTCGCCATGCTCGACGGCCTCCTCTTCAAGGTCGGCCTGACCGTCAGCAGCGAACAGGACCGAGCACAGGCCCTCATGCTCGCCAACGGGCTGCTAGCCGACAAGGAGGCCCTCGACTGCGGTGTTGCCCTCATCGACAAATGGGTACGCGAAGGCAGGCGGATCCTCACCCCCGAGGACATCCGCAAGGAAGTGGAGCGAGTGGACCTGCACGCCGACGATCCTCGCGCCGTACTTCTCGTCCAGGCGATCAAGCGCGAACCGCACCCGGACGACGCCGCCGTCGTCCTCGACTGGGTCGACCTGTATGACGGCGACACGCCACCGCTGCGACGCCAACCCCGCGACCCGGCGGATTGGGCCACCATGAGCGACGACATCGACCAAGCCGTCGACACCCTCACTGCCCAGGGCCACACCAATATCGTCCTGCGCGGCTTCATGCGCCAGGCCACCTTCTTCACCGTCGGCGCCCGCCTCGCCCAGGTCACCGGCAACACCATCACCTACCTGCAGAACGGCGTCGCCTGGGCATCGAATGCGAAACACCTACCGGTCCCCGCCCCCAACAACGCCAGCACCATCGTCGGCGCCGGCAAAGAACTGGCCGTGGCCATCGGCATGAGTCTCGACCCCACGACCGCAGTCACCCGATACGTCACCGACGCGGACCTCCCGATCGACAGAATCCTCACCCTCCTACCCGCCGACGGCGCCCACGACCAGTCCGTCGCCGGCCCTGGCGAGGCCGTCGCCTACGCCCAGGCACTACGTAACGCCATCCGCCAAGACCTAGAACGCAAACCCGCCAGTCGCGTCCACCTCTTCCTCGCCGGACCGGGCGGCCTCGCACTGCTCCTCGGACACCGCTGGAACAGAGTCGCCCCGACAAAGATCTATGAAGACCTCGGCGCCGGGCACGGGTATGTCCCGGCATTCGAGGTCGACGCATAACTCAGGGCCAACGAATGGGGTGGTCTCGGTCCAGCGCCACCAGGACAGACCGACGCGCTGTTGGTGAGCGCGCTGTTCGGACCGGACCAGCGCAACGCGCTGCAGGCGGGTGTCCTGGCACAATCATACCGATATGACGTCGCGCGCCGTCGAGTCGCTTCTTGCCGAGGGTGCCGCGTACGTCCCGAGCGAGCAACGGCTACCACCAGGCCCGGCCATCGTGGAGGTCATCCCGAGGCCAGCTCCGGGGAGCTCGATCCGGCCGACCCGGACCACGACCGCCGGCGCCGGCAGCTGAGCTGCCTACCACTTACGCCGGGAAGGAGCCAACGCCGGCGCGCCGCCGAGGCGGCCGCCCGCCGAGGACCAGAGGGCGTTGCGCCGGCTGGTGCAGTTCGCCCGATTGGAGCCAGACGAAGAGCAGCGGGCTCGATCGATCACCCCACTGGCACCACGCCTGCCCGCGACAGTGCGCGGCGAGGCAACCGGCCAAGCGCCAATACCGCTAACTGACCAATCGTGCAGTCACCCCGCCGGCACACCTCAACGATTTCCGCCTTGAACCCCGGCGTAAACGCCCGACGCGGCGGCGCGGCTTCTTCCCCATGCCTTCCATGATGAACATCCTCCCGAGGGCCCACAGCCCCCTGATCTCGGATGTCCGTCAAACCGGGTCAGGCCCACTGGGGAGCAACCACCCTCGTTCCTGGGCGCGGACGATCGCCTCGATCCGTGTGCGGGCGCCGAGCCGTCGGTACAGGCTTTGCAATAGGCGGAACATCGCGCGCTCGGAATAGCCGGCCAATCGGGCCAGTTCGGCGACCGTCATTCCGGCCGCGAGGTGGCGTAGCCAGGCCAGCTGATCCGCCGTGACTATGGGCTCAGTCTCCGTACCCGTGAGAGCGGCGGCCACTGCAGCGGGCAGGACCGTTTGCCCATCAATCGTCGCCTCCACGGTACGTCGGAGGGCAGCCGCGGTGACCTCGCGGGGTAGTACCGACCGTGCTCCGGCACGTACCGCCCGCGCGCCCAGGCCTGCCGCCTCCTCGCTCAGCACTGCGATAACGCGCTGCTGCGGAGCTTCCTGCCGTAGTCGATCGAGCAGGTTCCAGTCCGTCGCGGTGGCCAGTGTCAGCAGCATCAGGCCGCCATCACTCTGACGCGCCCACTTCAGAGGATCCGCCGGAATGCCGACCTGGTATCCGGCTGCAGAGAGCACGGCGATGACCCCGTGCCGGTACATCGGCAGAGGGTCGATCACCGCGAGATCCATGGCGACGAGGGTAAGGAGCAAGGCGCGATACCGGCGCGAACGCGGCGGGAGCCCGCCGGATTCATGTCATGGAACTGCCCGGCCAGTCAGTCCTAGCGTCGAAGTATGGTCGTCGACAATGAACTCGGGCTCGGGTCGTTTCTCCCGATCACCGAGGAGGACCGGGAGATCGTCAGGCAGGCCAAGATGCTCCATATCCGGGTCGCCCCGCAGGAACGGGACGACATCCTGGCCGTCGCCCAGCAGCACACAGACTGGCAGCACCTGTCGGACGCGGACTTTGACCAGCGGGTTTTCGACGAGGTCGCGGTCCTGAGGTATCCCCGGGCCGCGCCGTCGCTCCTAGACGTCCGGGTGGTCATGGCCGCCCTGCGCGCCGGTCACCTCTCGTAGCGACGGCGTCCAGCGGATTTCCGGCGCATAGGAGGAGTTCCGGTGGCGATCCAGACCCTCATGATGACACTATGGTGCGTCTAGTCAGATCCCGATCACTCTGGGTAGGGGCGATGGCGCTCGCCTCGGGCATGGTACTGATGGTCGGTGACGTGCCCCGATGGTGGAGTCTGATTAGCGACGAGCAGGACAACTGGCTACTGCGGGCGCTCGACCGCAGTGACAAGTTCGCCAGCGTCTTGTCGTTGCTGGTCGGGATCGCTGCCCTGCGGGTGGCGTTCTCACAGCGCCGCCAGGACGGTCGGGTGACCGGGTCTACCTCGACGGTGGCTGAGCAGGCGCGGCAGGTGTTCGGGTTTTTCGTGGATCGTCGCGGCGAGCGGTTCCGGTTCCGGTGGGCTTTGGGTGACCTGCGGTCGCGGTTGATCGTGGTGCATGGCCCGGCCGGAGTCGGCAAGACCGAGCTTGTTGGGCGTGTCCTCGCCGACGCAAAGATCGACCACGATTGGTATCTGGTGACACCGGCGTTCTCTCCGACCGTGGACACCCTGGTGCACGCCCTGAACTTGGGTGGGGTGGACGTCGGGAGGGATCTACCACTGGACAGTTCGCCACTCGGGCAACTGGAGGCCATTCTGCGTGGCCGGACGAAGAAGCGGCACGTCATCGTGCTTGACTCGGTCGAACGATTACTCGATGACGACCACAAGCTGACCGACCTCGCCCTCGACGAGGCCCTCGACTTGATTGCCACTGGTCCGCGGCACGGTATCAAGGTCGTGGTGATCTCCGAAGTATTGCCAGTGGCGGGGGCCGGCGGGACCTGGGCCGACTCGGCCTGCAGGATCGCGGTGGACGGCCTACCGCTTGATTTCTTCCGCAAGTTCGTCGAGCGGAGCGCGGGTGGCCGCAGCGGGCTGCTGTCATCGCTCGACGACCGCCGGCTTGATGAGGTCCGTAGGGATCTCGGCGGCAGACCGCGCCTCGCCCAGCTGTTCGACTCGGTCCTGGAATCGGACCGGGACACGACGCCGCTCGCCCTGGCCGGCGAAGTGCACCGCTGGGCTGCCCGGACCGGCGTGGACGGTGTCGGTGACCGTCTGCGGAGTCGGATGACTGCAGCGTTCGACTCCGACCGTCGGGACATTTACCGAGCCGTCGCCTCGTTCGCTACGCCGGTCGACGCCGCGATGGTCCGGGCATTGGTCAACAAGTTCCGCCCACGCGGCTACGAGCTCAGGTTGGACGTCGTCCGCGACGAGTTGGTCGGGCTGAGTCGACACGCTATCCACGCCGACCGCTACCAGCAGACCTTCTTTCTCGGACCGGCCGAGGCAGGCCAGGTGCTGATCTGGCGAGAAAAGATCGATCGGGAGGGCATCGCGGCTGATCGGCGGCTGCTGATCGACGCCGCCTGGCTGTTGCGGGCGCGACGCCAGGCCGACCGCCATTGTGACTGGGCCAATCCGCAGTCGTACCTGGCCGAGGTCGACGCCTGGCTGCGTGCCGAACGGGCAGACGGGGCCTTCCGGTCGATCGAGGATATCGAAGCCACGTCCGCAGACGGTAATCCCCTTATGCTGTTTCGGAGGCCACGGCGGGTCGTCGCAGATCAGATTGGGGATACCGAACAATCGGCCAACTACAACGTGCTCGGCTACCTGCACCACGCCAGCGGCCACTTCGGGCGCGCGACGGAATTTTTCCAGACCGCTTTGACACGCGCCGGTGACGACAATCCGGTCTGGCGAGCCAGGATCCTGGTAAATCTCGCCGGCCTGAAGTGGGCACAGGGGAACGTGGGGGACGCGTTCACCGACTTTGAGAAGGCACTCAAGATGGCGCCGGAGGATCCGGTGGTGCGTGCTGGATCGCTCGCTGGGATGGCCCGGTGCCACCGACGCGACGGCCAGTACACCCTCGCGCGGCAGTACCTGGCCCAGGCGCTGCGCGCCGCAGGGCCGCATCCCGGTCGCCGGATCCCGCTCGAGTTGCGGCTGGCACGCCTGCACGTCGAGACCGAGCAGTTCCGGGAAGCCGAGGCGCTGCTCGATGCCGTCCGCGACGAAACCGAGGAAGTTGGGTCTCTGCGGGCAGCCTATCTGGACGTACAGGCAGACCTGCGACTGGCTCAGGGGCACTACGACCAGGCGAAACGACTCGCACGCGAGGCGGTTTCGCTGGCCCTTCCCGCCCACGACTCAGTCGTAGCCCTCCAGGCCCGCTCGACCCTCAGCGTGGTTCGGATGCACGAGGGCCGGTTCGACCACGCTGCCCGCGAGGCCACGATGGCCCGGCGGTACAGCGGCACCGACGCGCTAATCGTCCTGGCCCTCCAGGGTGTCGCCGTCCGGCGTGCCAAGGGACCGAGCGCGGCCCGAGATCTGTTCGCCGACCTCGTCGACCAAGCTGACCTCCGCACCGGGCTTAACGACCGGGACTTCGCCGCCTGGACCCTGATGGGGATCGCCCGGTGCGCCCAAGCCCTCGACACTCCGACCGGATCGACGAAGCCCGCGCTCGACAAATTCACCCGCGCCCGGCACCCGCACGCCGAACCGGCACCCGCACTCACCCGGCTGATGACCTTTCTGCTCGAGACCATCGCCGCCGACGATGACGAGCGCGCACGCCTGACCCCGGCGGTCGACAATCTCCGCAGCTCACTAAGCCATTCGAGACAACGCGAAGGTGACGTTGTGTAGTGTCTGCTCTCATTTGTTCGCTGGTGCTCGACGTAGAGGGTACGTTGCGCAGCGCCTGAAGGTGCTGCTCTTGAACAGGTTGTTGCCGCATGCGTTACCGGCGCAGATGCAGGCGGTGTATCGCCGGTCCGGCGGCGTCCGCGCTAGCGCCGGACTTCCGGTGGTCGGCCGACGCACCGATTAACTGCTGGTAAGGCAAACCCGCAGGTCGAGCCAGGGCGAACTGGCGGTCTCGTCGAGGACGTCAACGATGAGCGCGCCGGGCGCCTCGCTGGCGGCGATGAGCCGCCGTCGGCACGCCACCTCGGCCAAGGTCGATGCCTATACGGCGCGGATCGCGAGTGGACCCGGCGCGAGCTTGCCTCGACATACCCGGATGCGAGAATCGGCGGCGATGACGAACAACGATGGGCTGGTGGCGGAGAGTCGCGTCGGACTGCTGGCTCGGATTGCCACGCTTCGGCTCCACCAACGTGATGGACGTCGGGCTCCCCACAAGCCGCTGCTGGTCTTGCTGGCGTTGGGGCGGTTGGCGACCACCGGCTCCAGTGCGTTGCCATGGCGAGATGCACAGACCCAGCTGGGAGGTTTGATCGCGGAGTTCGGTCCGGCGTCGAAGACGAGTCGGGCCCAGAGTGTGGCATACCCGTTCACCCGGCTCCGGTCGGACGGCATCTGGGTTCTTGACCGTGATGTCCCGATGGACACCGTTGGCACGCTGGCTGCTGGGTCAATCACCGGACGGTTTGCTCCTGGCGTGGAGGAGGCGCTGGCCGGTGACCCTGGATTGGTTGCCTCGGTTGCTCGTGCGCTGGTCGAAAGCTATTTCCCGGACACGATCGCCCCGGACCTACTCAGCGCGGTCGGCCTTGAGCCGGCCACGGTGCTCCACGCCGCTGACACCGTGCCCGACCCAATGGGTGCATCCAAGCGGCGACGTGACCCGAGTTGGCGGGAGCTGATCATCCAGGCATGGGACCGGCAGTGCGCTTTCTGCGGGTTCGACGGGCAGCTACACGGTGCCACCGTGGGCATCGACGCTGCCCACGTGCGCTGGTTCGCTCTGGAGGGTCCTGACGATCCGGACAACGGGCTGGCGCTCTGCGCGCTGCACCACAAGCTCTTTGATCATGGAGCCCTCGGCGTCGACCTGAACCTATGCATCCACGTCTCCGCGATCTACAGTTCCCGCACCGACGCCGGCCGTGCGATTCACGACCTACACGGCAGGTCCCTCAAGCCGAGGCCCGGAACTGCCATGCCGGCGAACGAGCATCTGGAATGGCACCGCCGCTGGGTGTTCAAAGGACTACCACTGACCGGATAGCCCCGATACCGCCGCTTCTCCTCACGGTATCGGAGTAGGTCATCACCACTGAAGGGGGATCGCGCAGTTGCTGCCAGAAACGCTGGCCGAGCCGGGTGCGTACGAAATCTTGTCGACGTGGGACCTTGTGGACTCGGTCCGCAAGGAGCTGTCGAACAGTTCCTTGCGAGCCGAGGTCGACGTCCGACCGGTGCCCGAGCTGATGTCCTTGACGTTGCGCAAGGATGTCCGGCCTCTTGAGATCCTGCTCGCCCTCGGCAAGACCACCAGCGCCCTGCCCGGTCTCGGTACCGCCGGGGCTGCGGGCATGGCTGGGCTGACTGCTCTACGGACCGCGAGCCGCTGGGCAATCACGCGATACCTCTGGGCGTTCTCCGACCATCGGCCGGACCTCTGCTTGTCCGCGTTGACCGACCAGGTGCGGTTCCACCAGCGAACCATCCTCTCCGAGCAGTTCGGCATCGCTATCGCAACCGACGTGGTCGAACAGCTGATCCTCGACAAGCCGGCGTCGGTCGTCGACGCCGATGCTGTCTCGTATGATCCAGTTTTGGGGATTTCGATGAGTGGGCTGAGGTCGCACAAGCCCGACTACTTCTGGTACTGCCATGAAGACAACCGGCTATCACAGGTCGTTGTGGTCGAGGCGAAAGGTACGACGTCCGGTCCCCGCAAAACGATCGGGCAACTGGCCCGCGGGGTGGAGCAGGTGCTCGTCCCGAGTCAGATCCCCGGGGTGCCGATGCGCAGGATCGTAGTCGGCGCGGGCTTCAAGGGGCGCCGCATCTGCGCCTACGCGGTGGAGGTAGGCGCCCCGACCGTCAGCACACAGCAGGATGTCGTGGCTGTCATCCGAGAGAGGGAGAGCTCGGTGTCCGCGCGAAGGCACCGCCAGTTCGACGAGGACGACGCGGCCTACTCCGCTGCGGTCGATGCTGGCGACGCCGCCCGGGAAGCCCTAATCGAGGACCAAGTACGGCTCCACAACTTCGCCGGGCAACCGGTAACGAGACACACCCTCCGTGCCGATTCGCAGTCGGTCAGGGCGAGAACGAGGTCGCTCGAACCGGTGTACGCACAGGGCGCGACGTTCAGGTGCGAAAGCACCCGGATCGCGCTGGGCCAGCAAACTCTCCGACTGCGGACGGGCGTCGCCGACGAACTGCTGGTATCGCCCGAGAAGTTCCCCGAGCGCGATCTGACCGCGCGCCGTGAGTACTACCGCCGTGGGCGTAACGGACACGGGTATCGGCTCGTCCCTGCCCAGACCGCCGATGGTCGAGAACTGATGGTGCTGACATCACCCGACGGGTGCATGCTCTCGGCCTCGGTGGAGTGACCATACTCCGAACTGCAACCGCCGAGTTCCCAGATCGGTGAGGAGGTAACCCTTGGCGAGGGTCCGTAGCGAGTGCGGATGCCGCCGACGTCACGAAGGGCATGCCGGGCGTGTACACCGCCGGCCAGAAGGTCAGGGCCTCGCGGAAATCCTCGCTGCAGCCGACTGCCCGACGGACATCAACCAGCGAGTCGCCGAACGCCCGGCAGGCAGCCAACCGCCGCCCCCGGACCATGGGATCCATAGCGGTAGCCGAAGTCGATGGCCAGGATCAGGACGCGGTGATGGCTCGCCGCTCGAACCACGGCCGACTATGCTCAGTGCCGTCGGGTCGTCTGTCGACGACCCGACGTCGCCCCACAACCAACGACGGGCCTCACCGCATTTGTCCTGATAGCCTGACATTTAGCCAAGCGGGATGACACCGGAAAGCCGTGACCCATGTTGGGTATCGGTTTGTGTCTCGGACACGTTAACCCCCACCAAAGCCGTTCATGTTCGAGCGGTTCGGGTGGGGGTCGTTGCTTCTGGCCTGGAATTCGTGCCGTCGACGGCTGCCGGTCGAGGGTGATTGTGTCGGCGTCGCAGGTGATGGTGATCTGGTTCGCCCGCAGGTACGCGGCGGTAGCTCGCGCGTCGTCGCGGACTTCCGTCGTTCGCTGGTCGAGTTGCCGTGCGACGCGGGCGAGGAGCAGGTCTTCGCGTAGGTACAGCGGTTTCGGTCGGCCGGGTAGCGGCGGGCTGGCGCTGGTGTGGCCATGTCGGCACCGATATCCGGGCCGTCCGTGCACCAGTGCGCGTCGGCTCGTCGGCCGCAGGTACGGCAGATGACCAGTCCGGTGAGCAGGTACCGGCGCGGCTGGCCGTCCTCCGGCGTGGCGATTGCGTTCACCGTTTGGGCCTTGACGAAATCCGCCTCGCTCACCAGCGGCCGGTGCACCGACCGGGCGGACAGCACCCACTGGTCCCGTGGATTCCACCGCCGTACCGATCCTCGACTGGTGCGCCGGTCCCCCGGCTCGGTTTCCTGATGGTCGGTGTACTGCCGGTTCCACACCTGCCGCCCCGTGTAGCGGGGGTTGGCGAGGATCTCCGCGACCGTCCGCACCGTCCACCCTTCCGCTGTCCGGTGCCAGTTGCGGCTGCGGTCGTACTCCGATGGTGACGGCACGCCCAGGTGGTTCAGGGTACGGGCGATGCCGCCGGCACTGGTTCCGGCAATCCGCTGCGCGAAGATCCACTGCACGTGTCGTGCGGTGACCGGGTCGGGGGCGAGTCGATGCAGTCGGCGTCCCCAGCGGGCGTCGGCGGTGTTCGGGTGGGGTCCGGCGTCGACGAGGCGGTAGCCGTAGGGTGGTCGCCCGCCCAGGTGCCGGCCCTGATCGCGGACCTGCGCGCGCATGGCCATCGTGGTGCGGAACCGGGCACGGAGGACTTCCCGTTTCGACTGGTGCCCAAGCAGCATGACCAGGGCCTGATGGGTGGGATCGTTCAGGTCGACGGGCCCGCAGGTCTCGGGAAGCCACAGGCGAACCCCGTGAACGGCCAATACTGCGGCGACGGGGATGAACTGGTCACCGTGGAAAGCTCGCTCGTACTCGCCGACGATCACCGCGTCGAACACCCGGCACTGCTGGGTGGCGGCGGCCAGCAGTGCGGCGGCTTGCGGGCGGGCATGCCACGGCAGACGACGCGAGCAGCCGATGTCGAAGTACTCGCTGACGATCTCACCCTGCTCGGCCACGGTCCGGTTCGCCAAGTCGAGTTGCCAGGCCCGCGACGAGACAGCGTCCTGATACTCGGCGGTGGAGATCCGTCCATAGAACGCGAATCGCAGGAGACCGACAGCAGGTGGTGGTCGGTGCCCTCGAACTCTGGGCTCGGCTTGTGAGGAGTGCAGCCACCCGGCCAGGAGATCGGGCTGATTGACGCCTGCCGCACTGCCCATGGAGATCACCTCGCTGCAATACCTCAGCCTGTCCAACGAACCAGGAAGGTAGCGATGACGTGGCCGGACCAGCCGAACCGGGAGGCACATCAAGTTGTCAACCGGTGACGTAGAGTTGACCATAAATGGGGTTGACTGACTCGGCGCGAAACCGGGGCACCATCCACCGCTGCGCCACCGCGATCAACGACGGGCTTCGGCAACTCGGCGGCCTCGGCGTCTACGAGACCCCCACCGCCCTACCCGACTTTGAACACATCGAAATCTGGCTACATCACGGCTACTCCGGCGTGCTTCCGTTCGTAAGGTCCACGAGGAGGGTCTCGATGAGGCTCTCCTCGTAGGCAGCCAGCCCGCAGTACTCCATGGCGTGCCGAAGTGCGGGGTCCCACGATGTGGCCGGCAACGCACCGGGTCGTAGCCGGGTCCGGTCATCGACGGGCGTGGTGGCGAGACTCGCCTCGTAGTCGGCGGCTCCCATGCGCCACGGCCGAGCGGCCGGTACACCCTTCAGGAGGGCGGCGACATGCTGGAGGCCTGCCTGGTCGAAGTCCGCGCGCGCGGCGATCAGCCAACCGGCGTCCGCGAGCCTGCCGATAGCGGCGATTTCGAGCGCGGACGGTGTCCCGACGGTGCACAGCAACCGGACAGCATCTGCCGTCTCGGCCGCCGCCGCAACGCGGTCGGCGGCTGCGGTGACGACGGACGGGTTCTCCGTGACGAACACGCACCCTCCGGGTCCGGACGGTGCCGGCCAGGCGCAGCGGGCAAGTTCGCGGGGTGGCAGGGTGACAACGGCATCCGCAGGGATCGACCAGCCGGCCGGGTAGATCCCGAGCGCGAGGAGCCCACCGGTCAGGTCGTCGCAGTCGACACCGACGGCTGCCCAGGCTGCGCGGGGCGGCAGACCGGCTTGCACCGCGCCGGCTGCGGTGAGAATGGCCAACACCAGCCCGGGCAATGGCCCGGTGTCGAGCGCGTGCGGGAAGCGGGTGACCCCATCAGCGAGCCGACGCCGGTCGACCCGTTCACCGCCGGCCGGAAGCGCTGCGATGACGGCTGCGGCCTGGTCGATGAGGAGCCGGCCGTCGTCCATGCCGATCAGCCGGCTGATCCACCCCGTGCGCTGCAGGGCCGGCCACACAATCGCCATGTCGGGGTGGACCGGTGCCGGGCCGGGTATCCGGTCGAACGCCTCGACCGCCTGTTGTCGTAGCTGAGCAAGCGCGTCGTGGCGTCTGGCCTTGTCGCGAACACGCTCGCCAAGGCTTTGTTCGATGACGTGGGCTGCGACCATACCCGGTGTGAGCCGGGGGTGGTGTGCCGTCAGCCGTGCGGTGAGGTCGGCGAGGTTGACTCTGATCTTCTGACCGCTGCGAGGGCTTCGACCGCCGAGCAGCCCGAGGGCGGCGGCGCGTTCCGCCCGGCTGCTGGGGGCGGTGACGGTCGCGGTGCCGCTCGCGAGATCTCGGTAGCCGCGTCGGTCGCCGATGTCCGCGAGCTGCTGCCAGATCCAGTCGATGTGTGGACCGCGCACCGTCCGGAAGTCGATCCCGTCGCAGTTCGCCCCGCACCATGGACAGGTCCCGTCGAGTGCTGTCACCCCGCCTCCCGCGCGGTGTCGCCGGGCAGCGGGTGGAGCCCGCGGACGAGCATGGGGAACGCGACGACTGAGGGTGGAGATCGAGGCCAGGTAGACGCCTTCGTCGAGCAGCGTCGCGAACGCCTCTGTCGGGGTGGTGTCAACGAACCGGTCGCTGTCGAGCACGGCCAGCACGTGGGCGCGTTCGGCGTCGGACAGCCGGTTCGCCGGCGCCGGCCGAGACGTCGGTGCGCATGCCTGCGGAGTACGGAAGCGTCGGTGGGCGGTGCTGCGGGCGATCCCGGTCAGCCGGGCCGCTGTACGGGTCGACGTCTGCGCGGCCAGCAACGCCGTGTAGGCATCGGTCAGAGCCCGGTCGGCTTGGTGTCGGTGTCTGCGCTCTCGGAGATCTCGGCCAAGAGCGCGTGTGCCCATCGTGCCCGACGGACAGTTGCGCGCTGGAAATCGTCATCGAGAGAAGATCCATCCTCGCCCCGGGAGGGCTACTTGCTCTGAACCGCTCGTCTCACCCAACCCTGACACCCAGGGCTTCGGGCGGTCCTTCACGGCGACGCTGCGTTGACATGACAGGCAAGTCATCCCAAAAGCCAGCCACCTGGCCACGTTGCTACGACGCACCGGCCGGTCGATCCTGTGGTCCGTCGGGGGACGCCGCCTTGCTGCTCGGCAAACATACCTTAGATGGCAATCTATGGAGCTATCTTTCCATCGAGCCCTGTGTTTGGTTAAATAACTTCACTCGCTGCTGCAGGGACGGAGCCTGCGTGACTACGCCGGCCCCCCGGGTCGGAGGTGCGCTACCGGTTCACCACTAACGGCGCCAACCCGGCGATCGTGGTCCGCGGCTACACCATCGGCTGCGCCACCCGCACCGTCCGCGTCGCACGCCAACGGAAATCTGCCGGGACGACACGACGCAACGGTTCCGACCACCAGGAGCAAGACTGGTCACGCCGCCCCAGATCCATAAGCCTCGCCGTGCCACGGTTCAGCTCCACCATTCGACAAAGGAAGGTAGGAATGAGGATCACCAAGACCACCCGCGTTCTCGGTGCCACGTTCGCCATGCTCCTGGCGACGGCCTTATGCGGCCCCGCGGCGGCGGCACAGGCTGAAGCCGCGGAGAGCTTCACCATCGTGATGCTGCCGGACACCCAGTACGCCTCCGAGTACTGGCCCGAGGTGTACAGGGCGCAGATGCAGTGGGTGGACGACCAGCAAACCGCCAGGAACATCAAGTACGTGCTGCACGTCGGTGACGTAATCGACAACTCCGACCAGCTGGCCCAGTGGAACAACAGCAAGAGTGCGATGGGCCTGCCCACCGATGACGTGCCCTACATCATCGGCCCTGGCAACCACGACTTGGACTCGGTTTCCACCCGCGCGACGACAAGGTACAACACCCACTATCCACGATCCACCTTCACCGCGCTGCCGTCGTTCGGTGCGACATATCCCGCCACCCAGAACGACAACGCCTACCACACCTTCAACGCGGGTGGAATGGACTGGCTGGTCGTGGCGATGAAGTACGCGCCCAGCGACGCAGAGATCGCCTGGGCGAACTCGGTGGTGTCGGCACATCCCCAACATAACGCCATCTTGGTCACCCACGCCTATCAGAACGGCATTACAAAGGACACCAATGGCAACAACCTGTGGACCAAGCTGGTCAGCAAGCATGCCAACTTCAGGCTCACGTTCTCCGGCCACTACGTCAACGCCGGTGTGATCACCCAGCAGGGGGTGAACGGCAACACCGTTCACCAGATCCAGGCCGACTACCAGAACGCTTCCCAACGCGACCCCAACAGCTTCATGCGAGTCATGACGTTCAATCCGAGCACCAACAGCTTGGACATCAAGACCTACTCGCCCTTCCTCGACAGCTACAAGACCGACGCAGCGAACCAGTTCGCCCTCAACATCAAACCCGTCCCTCCGGCGTGGAGCACCATCGTCGACAACACCACCGCGGACCGGTTCACCGCGAGCGCGAACTGGGGGTTGTCTTCGTATTCGAGCCAGCGGTACGGCGCGGACTATCGCTTCGCCGATCCGGTCCTGGCCAGCGATTCCGCCTGGTACAAGGTGAACATCCCGGAGACGGGAACGTATCAAGTAGCGGTCTGGTATTCGGCCAACGCCGGCTACAACGACTCGACCCCATACGTCATTGTGACGCCGAGCGGCAATCAAGTCGTAAACGTCAACCAGCGCGTTAACGGCGGCAAGTGGGTTTCACTCGGCAACTTCACGTTGGCCGCCGGTGACGACAACAAGGTGGGCGTCAGTCGCTGGACCGCCGGCACCGGATATGTCATCGCCGACGCAGTGAAGATTACCCGCATCAGCTGAAGAGCAGCGTCCCTGCAACAAATGGTCCGAACCTGGAAGCGCACTGCCCCTTTTGTGAAGGTGCGGCGGTCCGCCGCACCTTCACCAACATCGCCGCTGCATTCACCGGAATCCGCGACGACGGGCTCGCCCCTCCCCTCGACCATGTGAGCCAACAACCGCCACGGAGTGTGTCTCGTGATCCCCACGATCCTGCTCAGCGCGGCTATCGCCGCCCACCCGCTGACCCCGTTCTCGGTCGACCAGCTGGTCGAGCTGACGCTGCACAAGGATCGCATCGATGTCGTCGCCGTGCTCGATGTTGGCGAAGTGGCGACAAAGCAGCTTACGCCGGACTGCGCTACCTTTGCCTCCAAACTCGAGGCGCGCGTCGGAGCCGCGCCTCTGCAATGGACCGTCCAATCACGGGAGCTGAAGCGGCAAGGCGCCACCGGCGTCGAAACCAGCCGGCTCACATGCAGGCTGTCGGCCCCGGCCACACTCGGCACACCGGCAACCGTCTCAGTGGTGAACCGGTACCTGACAGATCGTGTCGGCGCCAACCAAATCGTGGTGGCAGGCGCCGGTGTCTCCCTACCGACAGACCTGCCGCCGTACGAGCGGTCGGCGCAGCTGACCTTGCAGTCCGGAGCTGACGCAACCGCGTCCGCCGCCGCTCCCACGCCGCAACGCGGCTGGCTGCAGCGCGGCGAGGCTTGGCTGGCCGGCGCCATCGGAGACCCGTCCCCGCACGTCCTGCTGCTCGCCGTGCTCATGGCGGCGCTTCTGGGCGCTGCGCACGCAGCACTTCCCGGGCACGGCAAGACCGTGATGGCCCTGTATCTGGCCGGCCGGCAAGGACGACGGCGCGACGCGGTCATCGTCGGCGGGACCGTCACCCTCACCCACACCGCCAGCGTGCTGATACTCGGCATCGCCACCACCGCGTTCGCCGGCCTGGCCGCCGAATCCGTGCTCAAATGGCTCGGCGTGGCCAGCGGTATCCTGATCACCGCCATAGGAGCAGGCATCCTCATCAGCGGTCTGCGCCACCGGCATACCCATCACCACCACGGGCCGCATCACCACCACCATGACCATCACCATCACCACGACAGCCGCCCCAACAGCCTCGCGGCCCTTGGTATCGCCGGTGGCCTCGTACCCAGCCCCACCGCTTTGGTCGTCTTGCTCGGCGCGGCAGCGCTCGGTCGTCTCTGGCTCGGCATCATTCTGATAATCGTCTATGGCTTAGGGATGGCTGGCGCGCTGACCGCCGCGGGACTGTTGCTGCTGCGGGTACGCGACCGCTGGGCATGGCTTGGCCGACTTACCGTGCCGGCGGAAGCAACCGGCTCGGTCATCATCGTGTTGGGATTCGGCCTGGCCGCCCGAGCCGTGTTCGCTCTCTGAGCCCAATCCGTTTCAACTTGAACCCCGCCCCGCCCGACGCATTGAACGGACAGAATGGAGTTTCCATGCGACTCGAAACAGGACGGCTGCTCGGCACCGCTCTCGTAGCTCTCACGCTAGCGAGTGCATCCGCATGCGGCGAAGCGACTCCGACCGCGTCGTCACGGTCGACCGCATCCACCGGCCCGAGCATACCGGCCGACCCGACCGCATCGACGGGCCCCACCGTGTCCGCTGAAGCGGGCACGTCCGCAGGTCCAGCCTCGCCCGATGGAACGCGCGACCCGAAGACCGCCCCCGCATGCGATGCCGTGATGAAGGCTCGCAAGACCGCCCTCGAGGCGCTTGCTCCGGTGGCCGCGGTTCTTTCCCAGAGCGGACTTTCGAAGGAAGACCTTGCCAAGGCCACGAATGACCTGAATGCGCCCTACACCGCCATGCATGTTAACGTGGCCGCAGCCGCCGAACTCACCGGCGACCCGCAGCTCAAGGCGAAGATCTCCGCGTACCAACTGGCGGTGGAGCAGGCGATCGTCGCCGTCGAAGGATCCGACAGTGATCAGGCGAAGCTTAAAGCCGTGATCGAGTTGCCCGCGATGCGAAGCGCCGAGAAAGCCGTCGTTGCTGCCTGCTCCTGAGAAGAACTCGTACTCTGGCAGGTCAAGTGAATGCGGCGACGTCAGACGGTGGCGGGCCGTACGCTACCCGCGCGGGAGACTGACGAGTGCACGAGCTGGCGGCGCGGCCAGGTGGCCGGCACCGTCAGCTTGTGCCGTTCGTAAACCCGGCTCTGGCTGCGCTGCCTGCGAGTATTCGCTGATCATGCTGTGCAGGATTTTCCAGCGGCGTACCCTGATCTCGGTCAGGTCGGCCACCGGTGGCAGGGACGAGTCAACGGCCGGAGGGCGTTGAACGCAGCCCTGGTGCGACCGATGCTCGTTGTAGTGCCTGACGTACTCGTCAATGACCTTCAAAGCCCTACGCAACGTCAGCCTGTGCCCTGGAAGATCGACACGGTTCAGCCACGTGACGCTCCCCGTCGAGCGCCACACCGTGGTGCTGGAACGGCTCCGCGACGAGTGGACCGCGAAGGGGTATGAGCTCAAGAACTTCCGGGTCCTGCCCGGGGGCGCCGGTGCCGAGTTGGATCTGGTCAACCCCGTCGACGGCTTCCAGTTCTCCTGGACGACCTCGGGTGACCGGGTCTGGATCGCCCTGATCGTGATGTCCCCCTGCGTCCGCTCGCCGGACGGCAAGTACCCGGGCTGACGGAGGTACCCGGCCGAACGGTCGAATCAGCCGGAGCCGACGTTGCCACCCGCTCTTCCGACAACGCACCCCGGCCGCGCGATCTGTCAACAACATCGCTGCTCAGATTCGACAAGCCCGACCGTCACCGTACGAATCTGTACGGGCGCGGTCAGTCGACCTATCCTGGTGGGACCCCTCGAAGCGGGCGGTCGGTCGGGAGGCGGCCGATGGCGTCATCTGCACCACCGGCTCGGTCTCTCGGCTGGATCCGCCGGACGATGTGCCTGCTCACCCTGCACTCCCACGCGGAGTTGCCGCATCTGACAGCGACCGATCCCGCCAACCCGTGCGGCCGGCAGCCGCGCTGCGGCTGTGGTCGCACCTTGCTGCCCGCCCGGACCGTGCACGACTACGGCGAGGCCGGCGACGGAGACCGGCTCTCTGAGCGCGTCAAGGTCTGCGGTCGGTGCGGGATCGAGGAGCGGTGGCTCACGCACACGACGCAGGGCCTGCGTACCGTCCCGCTCCGGGAGGTGCCGGCGCACCGCCGTCGGGGCTACGACATCTCCGACTGCCAGTACGCCTTTCTCTGCGTGGTCTGCGGCGACATCCGCCGGCTCGACGAGCACCACGACTGGCACACGGATTGGTGGGGACGGAAGTGCCGGCACTGCGACCTGACGTTCTACGACGACTGAGTCTGTTCATCGCTTGCGGGTTGTGTCGGAGGGGCTGGAAGGGCGAACGGCGCGAACCGGCTCGGCAGGGGTAGGAAGTCGCCAACGGTTTCACCACCCTCGACGCGCGAGAAACGCCGGACCGTCCTGGACGGGAGTACGTCTTCGTGGCGCAGCGGGGCTACCAGCGGGCGGATGTGACCGTGCCCGCGTACTCGCCGAGCAGGTCGGCGTACATACCAACGTCCATGGTGTCGTAGTGGCAGCGTTCGACGATCCGGTTGAGCCGCTCGGCGATCTCGTCCGGGTCAAGGTCGAGGCGTTCGCACAGGTCACGGTGTACGCCCACGAGCGGCTCAGTGATCTCCTCCGGTTCGGTGCGGGTGATGTGGTAGGCGTCGCGGAGGTGTCCGGATAGTTCGTCCCAGACGAGGATGGCCTCCTCGACCAATTCAAGCGCAGTAGGGGTCGCGGGGCGGGCGCACAGGATCTCGACCTCGGCAGCCAAGCGGTGCCCGGCGGCCTCCACATCAGAAATCTGCCACCTGCTACCGGTGGTCACCTTCGACGCGTCCCGGACAGCAGCGCGGAAATCGGCGAGACCGGACTCGTCGGCGCCGTTGAGCATGCCGGCCTCGCCCAGCAACAGGGTGGCGAACAGGCGGTCCCGAACCGCGTACCCCGCCACCAGGTCCGCCAACTGGCGGGGCGAGAGGCGCTGCACCGCCTCAAGGTACTGGGCGCGTTCGGGCTCCGCGGGGACGGCGCCGGGTGGGGTTGCGGCGCCGGAGAAGGCGACGCCCGCGGTGAACGCGGTCAACGCTGTCGCGACCGCATGCGCGCAAAGCTCATCCCCGATGATCCCGCAATCGCAATCGTCGGTAAACACCCCGTCAACGATGCCCACCCACGGCTGGAAGGCGGCACTGCGGTCGCGTATCACCGCCTGGAAACCGCCACCGGCCGGCTCCAACTCACCAACGCTGTCGTCGGTCAACAGCCGTGCCGCAGCCTCACCCACGGCCGTCGGGATCGAATCACGAAACGCCTCAACATCGATGCGGACCGCCACGGGCGTACACCCTACCGGTCGGGTCATAGCCGAGCGGCGTCGAGCTTGGCCAGGAACGTCGGCCGACGCTTGTGTTCTGCGCGTAACGCTCGCAGGTAGGCGTCGAACCGCGCGGTCTCGCTGGTGGCCGTGTACGCCTCGCGTAGGCTGCACAGCAGCGTGATCGCCTTGTCGTAGCGGCGTTTGTCGTACGAGTCCAGCAGTTGGGCGTCGATGAGCGCCCGATAGGGTTCCCGCACCTCGGCCGGGTGGGTCCGCCGCCGTAACTCCAGCAGCTCGACGCGTTGCCGGGCGGGCAACTCGTCCAGGCGCGCCAGCCCGGTGTGCCACGCCTCGTCGTCACGACCGGCCAGCACCAGCACGTCGATCAGATCGGGCAGGTAAACCTCCTGCCGTGCGGCGCGGTCACGCACCACCGCCAACGCCCACTCGGTGTGCGCGGCATCCCGGTCGGTCTCGGCCACCGTCGCCAGCAGCGACCGGAAGTTGTCGATCGCCGGCCGGCCACCGAACGCCGCCCGGCGTTCGGCCACCGCCGCCTCAGGTCCACCAGTCTCGATCAGCAGCCGCACCAGCAGGTCGCGTAGCTTCACCGACTGGTAGCCGGACGGATACTCAACAAGCCCGCGTCGGGCCCAGTTGATCGCCTCGGCGAGCCGGTACGCCTGCGCCAGTACCCGTACGATCCGCCCGTACTGGTCGGCACTGACCAGGTGCTCCGCCAGTACCCGCACGTGGCGGTCCACGTCGCCGGAGACCTCGGCCAACTGCTCCCGCAGGTACCGCACCGCCCACTGCTGATGCCAGTCATCGGGGTCGGCCGCGGCGGCACGCTCGTCAACCAACCGTGCCATCTCGGTCAGGCCCTTCGCCCCCAACGCCGATGCCCACTCGCGCAGCACCACCGCCGGCCAGCCGGGGCCATCGCACACCAGCTTCACCAGCCACCCTGCCAGCCCAGCGGGCCGAGGCGGCGCGGCCCGGCACGCCCGGGCGTACACCTCCATCAGGTTCGCCAGGTCGTTGCCGAGCACCCCGGAGGAACTGTCCATGTACATCAGGGCGCTCGTCATCCGGTCGGCCGCCTTGCGCAGCACGGGCACCGCGACCGCCGCCTCACCCGCGTCGATCAGTCTCTGGCAGCGGTCCGCGACCTCACGCGCGGCCCGGGAGTAGGCATCCCGGCCCGCGTACGGGTCACGGCGACGATCCCGTCGCAACCGGTCCACCAGCACGGTCAGCTCGTTCGTATCCTTCGCCCTCACCGCTACATCACAGCAGAACACGCACGACAACTCGGGCAAGCCAAGCGGCATGACGCGGGGCCGCGCTGCCGCCGCGACGGCACGCTCACCAACCCCTCCCGCCGGCACCCGGCGAAGCCGGCGCGGGTCCGCGACTCCCCCGCCAGAATGGTGGGCAGCGCCCGAAGACAGCCGCCCGGATCACCCGCCAGCAGCATCGCCAGCCCGGCCCGCGCCCGGTCACGTACCGGGGCCACCCAGCCGGCAGTGCGCAGCACCAGCAACGGCACCAACTCCCCCGCCGGCCGCTTCAGCGTCGCCCTAACCGCTCGTTCCCGCACCCGCCCGTCGCCGTGCATGCTCGCCACCGCGACAGCGATCGGTCCGGCCGGTCCCGAGGCGAGCCGGGCGGCCAACCGCGTGAGACCCGGTGAGTAGTACGGCGAGCGCAGGGTCTCGCTTGAGCCACGTCACCCCGCCTTGGTGTCCCGACCCTCGATCACAGCGCAGCGACATCTCATGGCCCGCTTGGTAGTCGCTTGCCACGAGCATCCTCGTGGCAAGCGACACCTGGTCGCTCCGGCCCCGGCGGCGTCGCCAGACCTCGTGTCACCTCTGCATGGGACGGTGCGACCACAATGGCCCAGGTAGGCTGGCCATCAGCCGAGCGGGATAGCGCCGGAAAGCCGTGGCCCCCGTTGGGAATCGGTTCGTGTCGATCCTCGGACACCAGTCCTGGTGGAGCTTCACCAGACATGAACCAGATTCAATTCCGTGCCGGCATCTGCCCTGCATACCTGCAATAACACATGATTCTGTGCGTCGGCGGGTTGTGTGTCGCCGTCGGCGCGTCGCGCCGGTTCCGCGGTTGGGCCGGTCATGACACCAACCCGCCGCCGCGACCGCGAGCGACTCATCGGCGTGCTCATTCCGGCCCCGCTTCCCGACAGACCGCGCCCCGGTCCGGCGCCGATGCCGGCGTTGCCCGCACCACGTCCGCCAAGGGCCACCTCACTGGACGAGGTCTTGATCGGTATGGCGCGTCCGGACCGGTCCGGTCGGGTGACAGAACGCAGCCTGCTGGGAGCGTTGCGCTGGCCGGCGGGCCACCGCATCGACATCCACCCACAGCGGGAGATGCTGGTGCTCGCGTCAGCGCCAGCCGGACAACACGTGGTGGGCAGCCGAGGGGAACTGCCGTTACCGGCCAGCGCACGGCAGATGTGCGCGATCGTGCCGGGGCAGCCACTGCTGCTCGCCGCCCTGGTCGCCCACGATCTGCTGGTGATCCATCCGGCCAATACCGTCGTACGGCTGCTGGCCGACCTTCACGCGCAGGCGATCAGTGGTCATCATGTCGGCTAATCCCGCTCGTGTCGCTGCTGCGCGGCAAATGCTGGCCCATCTGGGCGTCACCGTCGCCGATCTGCAGGCCGAGCCCGGTCCGGGCCTGCCGACACTGGCCGAGTACCTGCCCCAGGTCGTCGCCGCGGCCGGGCCGGGTGCCCGCCGTACCTATGGCACCTACTGGCAGCGGATGGCCGCCGCGTGGGGCGACCGTCCCTTGGACGCTGTCGCAGCCAGCGACATCGAGGCCATGCAGCGACAGATCGCCGCGACCGCCCGGTCACGGCGCAACAGCCGCAACGGCCGCCACGCCGGCGAGCACGTGATCGCCGCCGCCCGCGCCATCTACAACCGGGCCATCGCCGACAGGCTCATCGATCCCGCTGCCAGCCCCGCCCACCGGGTGATCAAGCCCCGCCGACTACCGAGCACCCGCCGTGCCCTGACCCCCGATGAACTGGAGGCGATCAACCTTGCTGCTCGTACCAGCGGCAACGACGTCATCCTTGACGCCCTGGTGCTGCGTCTGCACACCGAGACCGCCTGCCGCCGCGGCGGCGCGCTCGGGCTACGGCTGAACGACCTGAACACCGACCGCGGGCTGGTGCGACTGACTGAGAAGGGTGCCACCCTGCGCTGGCAACCGATCACCCTCGACCTGGCCGCCCACCTCGACGAACACGCCCGCGCCCGTGGCGCGGCGCTGCCCACCGACCGGCTGCTGCGCTACCGCAACGGCCGGCCGATCACCAGCCGCCGCTACGACCACCTGTGGAAACGCATCGGCGAACAGTTACCGTGGGTGGCAGCCCAGGGCATCTCCACTCACTGGCTACGCCACACCACCCTGACCTGGGTCGAGCGCCACTTCGGCTACGGCGTCGCCCGCGCCTACGCCGGACACACCGACTCCACCGGCCCAGCCACCACCACGTACATCAATGCCGACCTACAAGCCGTCGCCACCGCACTCGCCGCCATGACCGGCCAACCACACCCACTGTCCGGGCACGGCTCGGAGCCCAGAACCAGATACGGCTAAACGTACAAGGCTGCACCGGGGCAGGGGG
>NZ_BONX01000071.1 GCF_016862935.1 Plantactinospora mayteni | reverse complement strand
TGCCCGCTCTGCTGCGGGTCCCCCCAACTGCGCCTATCCGCGTGGCCTCTAAGCGGAACTGATTGGCGTGACCTACCTGTAGGAGGTCAGCCTCACCGCGTACGCCGAGCGCACCGGCCAGGCTCGCTGGAACCTGTACGAGCGTCGTACCCCCGCCGTCGCCCGGCTGACGGCCGCGATCGAGTCGTCCTGGCGTTCGATCAGCGCCCGCAGCTCACGAAGTTCGGCCAGCACTTCCGCCACCTCGGCTCGAGCCTGCTCACTGGCCTGCTCGGCGGTCCGCGCGCGGTCCAACACCCAGCTGGTCAGCGTATCCGTAACGAAACGCTCCCAACGAACCCGTCAGCTCGTCAGCTGCCCGAGGCACTCTCGCTCATCTGCTGCGCACCGATCGCGGCAAGCAGTTCCAGCTTGTGGTAAGTCTCGCTCCCGGGAGCGGCGGTATAGACGAGAAGCCGATGTGACTGCCCGGGGTCGTGGAGTGTCTGGCAATCGAGCGCCAGGACACCGAGTTCCGGATGCACGAAGCGTTTGACGTCGTCGAAGCTTGCCCCGACTTCGTGTTCGTTCCACAGCTTGGCGAATTCGCGACTTTCGGTGAGTAGGAGGTCCGCGAGGCGAGCGGCCTTCGAGCCGGGTCCACGAACGGTGGCCAGCCTGCGGGCCCCGGAGGCGAAGACGCGCGACGTTCGTTCGCGGTCCTCGGGGTGATATCTGACCCGGCTGGCCGGGTCGGTGAACCACCGGTACGGCATGCTGCGGGCAGGGCCGGAGTATCGGGTGGTGTCGCCGGTGAGTGCAACGCCCATCGGGGTCTGCCGCAGCGTCTCGCCGAGTTCCGTGACGATCTCGGCGGGACTGTCGGCGAGCCGGTCGAAGATGCGCAGCAGCCCGGGACCGATGTGCTCGCTGGTCGCGCCTCGTGCCGGCGGATTGTGGCCCGCGAGGCGGAACAGGTGGTCGCGTTCGTCGAGGGACAGGTGCAGGCCCTGGGCGATGGCGGCGATCAACCGTTCGGAAGGGTGCGGTCCACGTTCCTGCTCGAGTCGGCTGTAGTAGTCGGCAGAGAGGTGACAGAGCGTAGCTACCTCTTCGCGGCGAAGTCCGGCGGTCCTGCGGCGCTGCCCCCGAGGCATACCGACGTCCTCGGGCTGTAGCGACTCCCGCCGGCGACGCAGGAACTCGGCCAGTCCGGCCCGATCGATCATGTCCGTTTCCTCCAACGCTGCTTCTGTCCCGTTCTACCGTGGATGCCCACCGGCATCCACGGATTGTCGATCCCCCTTACGGCCGGCGGCGCATGCGCTGCCATGATCGCGGGCCGCCTCCGCGGATCGGGAAGACACGGACTGGTAGACCCTGGTTGCCCTCCTCATTTTGTACGAATCTCGGTGCCGCAACGACATGACGACGGCACCGAGACACCAGGAGCAGACCATGCCACGTAAACCGATCGACGTCACAATCCCGAACCTGGCTGGAAAGCTGGCCGTCGTCACCGGCGCGAGCGACGGGATGGGCCTGGGGATGGCCGTGCGGCTGGCTGCGGCCGGTGCCGAGGTGATCCTGCCCGTCCGCAACCCGCGCAAGGGCGAGGCCGCGATCACGCGGATTCGGCAGGTCTCCCCAGGTGCGAAGGTCTCGCTGCGCAGCCTGGACCTGTCCTCGCTGGAGTCGGTCGCGGCCCTCGGCGACACCCTCCACGAGGAGGGCCGTCCGATCCAGCTCCTGATCAACAACGCGGGGGTGATGCGACCGCCGAACCGGCAGACCACGGCCGACGGGTTCGAGCTGCAATTCGGTACCAATCACCTCGGCCACTTCGCGCTGGTCGCCGGGCTCCTCCCGTTGCTGCGCGCCGGCCGCGCCCAGGTGACCTCGCAGGTCAGCGTCGCCGCGCGTCGTGGCCGTATCAACTGGGAGGATCTGAACTGGGATCGCTCGTACGACGGCATGCGCGCCTACAGCCAGTCGAAGATCGCGTTCGGACTGTTCGGCCTGGAGTTGGAGCGGCGCAGCAAGGCACACGGGTGGGGCATCACCAGCAACCTTTCCCACCCGGGGGTTGCTCCCACCAGCCTCCTGGCCGCCCGGCCGGAGCTTGGCCGTAGCCAGGACACCCCCCAGGTTCGGTTGATCCGGGCGCTGTCCGCCCGCGGCATCCTGCTGGGCACCGTCGAGACCGCCCAACTGCCCGCACTGATGGCCGCGACCGATCCCGACGCCAAGCCCGGCGCCCTCTACGGGCCCAGTGGTCCCGGCAACCTTGGCGGGGCGCCGGCCGAACAGCAGCTCTACCCGCCGCTCCGCAGCATCGAGGACGCCGCGCGTGTCTGGGAGATCTCCGAGCAGCTCACCAAGACCACGTTCGTCACGGCCTGACCACCGGCCGCCCGAGCAACCACCCCCGAGGAGTCCCGTGAGTATCGTCGCTCGTCGCACGTCGAAGCCCAGGAGCCCCTGGCGGGTGGTTGTCGGCGGCGGCATCGCCGCCGCCGCCGGCCCCCAGATGTACCTGGCCACCATCGGTCTGTTCGTGCTGCCGATCGCCGAGGAGACCGGCTTCAGCCGCACGACCGTCACCGGTGCCTACTCGGTCGCCGCGGTCGGGATGGCGCTCGGCCTGCTCATCGTGGCGCAGATCGTGGACCGCTTCGCCGCGCGATACATCCTCGTGCCGAGTTTCGTGCTGTTCGCGGTCTCGATGGCACTGATCGCGCTGGTACCACCGATCGCGCCGGTCTACTTCATCCCATGCTTCTTCGTGGGATTCTTCGGCGGCGGGACCGTGGTCCCAGCCACCCGAGCGGTCGTAAGCTGGTTCGACAACAACCGCGCCCTCGCGATCGGGATCGTGACCGGCATCATCGGCTTGGGCGCGGCCCTGGCCCCGGTGCTGGCGGGCGCGCTCATCGACAGCGTCGGGTGGCGGCTGGCCTACGCCTGCATGGCACTGATCGCCGTCGTCGTGTCGGTCACGATGGTCACCTTGTTCGTGCGCGCGCGGGCGGAACGACACGTCCGCGGACGACTCGTCCAGGAGACACAGGTAGAGGGCCGCGACGTCAGCCTCGAGCTCCCGGGACTGACGTTCCGGGAGGCGGTGCGTACCCGGCAGTTCTGGCGCATCGCGCTGGGACTCGGCCTGGTCGGAGTCGTGGTCATCGGCCTTCAGGTGCACCTCGTGCCCATGATGACCGATCGGGGGCTGAGCGACGGCCAGGCCGGTACGCTGCTCGTCGTCTTCGGCCTGGCATCGTTGGTCGGGCGGGTGGCCGGTGGTTTCATCATCGACCGCGTACACGGTGCCATCGTCGGGCCGATCGTGATGCTCGCCCCCATCGCCGGCCTGTTCTTCCTGCACCCGCCGTTCACCAGCGCCGCCGTCGCGGTCGCCTTCATCGGTGTCGCGTTCGGCATCGAGGGCGACCTGCTCGCCGTGCTCATCACCCGGTATCTCGGCACTCGCAACTTCGGACGGATCCTCGGACCTGTTCAGGCCGCATTCCTGCTGGGCTCCGCGTTCGGGCCGCTGCTGCTCGGGCTGGGTTACGACACGCTGGGCTCCTACGACCCGGTCATCCCGGTCCTGATGGGCGTCCTCGTCGTCGGCGCGATCCTCATCGCAACCCTGGGGCCCTACACCTACCCCGCCGTCAACGGATTCGATCAGCTCGCCGCACGCGACGAACTCGCCGCGTCCGAGGTCCTGAGCGACATCGCCGCGAGCAGCGACATCCGCGGCTCCTCGGACCGGCCCCGCGTCCACGTCCACCAATGAACCTTTTTCAACCTCCCCTTGCGGTCCGTCGTGGCCGCAGGTGGAAGTCGGGGCGCAGCCGCCGCGCGGTTCAGGTTGAAAAAGGTTCAATGATCGAGTCCGGCCGGCACGCCGGGTCCGCTCCGTCTGCCCAGGCAAGCATGCATGCGGCTATCTCCCGCCCTGACAGTGCAGCCGTCGCCGGAACCCACGTAGGTCGCCGGAACCCAAGTAGCGGGACCACGACGCGCGAAGGGTGTCACCCGATGCTCCAGCACATCACGATCCCCCGCGGACCGACCGAGCTCGATTCCCGATCGGGGAGGACGCTGAATGGTGGACCTGTTGGCTGGGTGCCGATGCGCGGATGGCCAGACATGTCCCGCATCGATCGAAGCAACGTGTCCGAGGCGGTTGCCGCTCGTGTCGGCTCCGCTCGGTTCGCGACGGTCGCGTTTACCGCCTGCGGGGTCGGCGGAGACACGTCCCCGCCACAGACCGCACTGTCGAAGTCGATGTGCAACTGGCGGGTGGATCTCAGCGAAGCGTCTGCGCGCCGATGACGGACAGCATCTGGAGTTTCTCGTAGCTCTCACTGCCGGGAATGGCGGTGTAGACCATCAGCACGTGGCCGTGGCCCGGGTCGACTAGCCGCTGGCAGTTCAGCTCCAGCGCACCGACCTCGGGGTGGACGAAATGCTTGACGTTACGCGGATGTATCCCGATCTCGTGGTCGTCCCATACCCGCCGGAACTCCTCGCTTCGGGCCAGCAGCAGCTCGGTCAGGTGGGCCGCCCGGGAGTCAGGGCCCCTGAGCGTGACCAGTTCGCGCAGCCTCGAAGCGAACATCCGGGTCAGGAAGGGATGCTCTGCGGGCGCGTAGAGCTGCCGGGCTGCGGGGTCGGTGAACCACCGGTAGCCCGCACTGCGGGCAGGGCCGGCGTGGCGTGTCAGGTCCCCGGTGAGCGCGACGCCCGTCGGGGACTGTCGCAGGGTTTCGCTTAGTTCGGTGATGATCTCGGCGGGGGTGTCGTCCAGGCGGTCGAGCACCCGCAGCAGGCCGGGACTGATGTGGTTGTTGGAGGGGCCCCTCGGGGGCGGGTTGTGGCCGGCTAGGCGGAACAGGTGGTCACGTTCGTCGATCGACATGTGCAGACCCTGGGCGATCGAGGCGAGCATCCGGTGCGATGGCTGGGGGCCGCGTTCCCGCTCGAGTCGGGAGTAGTAGTCGGCCGACATGCGACACAGCGAAGCGACTTCCTCGCGCCGTAGCCCGTTCGTCCTGCGACGCTGCCCGCGCGGCAGACCGACGTCTTCCGGTTGCAGTGCCTCACGCCGACTGCGTAGGAACTCCGCCAGCCTGGTGCGATCGATCACGACGCTCCCCTTTCGCGTACTGCTCGTTTCTACCGTCCGCCGACAGAGGTAGCCAGGCCCTGCCGATCCCCCTCAGCCCGATCCGGAGAGGAGACTCGTTGAGCCTCTGATCGACAGGCCGTGGTTACCGCGGGCGCTTTCGGTGAACGATCGATGGCATGACCCGGGGATCCGGGGACACGGAGACCCCCTGAGCCGGGCAGACCGGTGACCCTACATCTCGGGAGACATCATGATCGGACACGTTGATTGGCCGACGGGGCGGGCCGGACGGTCGACCGTTCTCGCTCAGTTCGGCCAGGCCCGGGCGGACCTGATGCAGTGGGCCTTGACCACCGGCGACGAGCTCGCCGATGCGGTCGTCGTCGAGATGCACCAGATTGGGATGACGCAGGCCCGCCCTGTGGTGAGCAAGGGCATCCGGGAGGGCCTGGCCTCCCTCGGCAACCCGCCCCCGGCACTGGAGGCGTTGCTTCGGCAGGCCGAGGGGATGCCGGACTATGTCGACGACGAACTGCTCGACAGGGGCCCGTTGCCGTTCTACACCTCCCCACTCCCGGTGCACATCATCGCCCTCAACGCGGGCGCGCTGCTTCGTGTCTACGAGTCGCCGTCGATCTCGAAGGTGCTGACGACAACAGGCCGGCTGGTCGATGCCGCGCAGCGGCGTATCCAGGAGACCGGGGTCTGGCTCACCCAGGCCATGCTGCCCGGCGGCCTCCGCGCCGGGCAGCCGGGCTATGTGGCGACCCTGCGGGTACGGGTGCTGCACGCCCACATGCGCAAGCTCGCTCTGGACCGTGGCTACGATATTTCGGTACACGGCTACCCGGCCAACCAGGTCGATCTGGGGCGGACCTGGATGGACTTCACGCTCACCACCTACCGAGCCGAAGAGCTTCTCGGGTTCGGGCTGAGCACCCGCGAGCTGGCCAATCTGTACCGCTACTGGTGGTACATCGCCCATCTGCTGGGGATCGACGCGCGCCTGGTCGAGGGGATCGCGAGCAACGAGGCCGCCGCGCGGCTCGATGCCGTGTTCCAGACCGTCACGGGGCCGGTCACGGAGGACTCCGCAGTGCTGGCGGACGCGACGCTGGCATCGGTGGCCGCTAGATTGCACGAGGTGCTGAGAGCCCCGCGAGGGCTGGCACGGCCTGCGCTGAACGCGATCGCCCGCCGTATCCACGGCGACAGCATGTGCCAGGACCTCCGAGTCCCGGCCGCTCCGGTCGCTGACGTGTGGCTGGGCCCGGTGCTGTCCGGGCTCACCCTGGCGCGCGATCGTCGTCGCCGGCACGCGGGGCGGTGGCAGGCCGCGATAGACCAGAACCTGGCGGCCACTCGCGCGCTGCTGGCCCGGGCCGACCAGCCGACGGCCCACCAACCTGGGCCGGCTGGCTGATGGCGGTCGTCCTTCCTGGCATGCGGCCACTCGGCAGGTCGAGGTGATCCTCCGATCCGCGAAGTGCGACCAGGGCGCCCGGGTGTACCTGCGCCGGCACGCCGCCCACGTCACCGTCGTCGCATGCGGTGACGTGGCCGCCGGGTACGACATCGACGAACGCTGACCGGCGGCCCGCAAAGCTGGTTCACCCATCGCTCCCCGACACCGCCGGATTCGTAAGCCTGGGATCGACAGACCCTGGCAGCGGTCGAGTCCCGTGGTCAGGGTGGAGGAGAACTTGGCCGGTTGCCCGTACAGACGGTTTCCGGTGTACCCCGTCCGACGCCCATCCGGGGAGAATCGATGAATCCAAGCGAGAATGCTGACGACAGCCGGCCGGGGGTGTCCCGGCGGAGCGTTCTGGGCGGTGGTGCCGCCGTCGCGGTAGCGGTGCCGCTGCTGGTGACGGGGGCGGGGGCGGAGGCCGCGCCGGTAGCCGAGGTGGCGAGCGCCGATCTCGTGCCCATCAAGGTCGAGGTCAACGGCAAGCCGGTCTCGGTGCGAGTGGATCCGCGGACCACCCTGCTCGACACGTTGCGTGAGGAGCTGGAGCTCACCGGTACGAAGAAGGGCTGTGACCGTGGTCAGTGCGGGGCCTGTACGGTGCACGTCGACGGTCGGCGGGTGCTGTCCTGCCTGACGCTGGCGGCCACGGTCGACGAGCGTGAGGTCACCACGATCGAGGGTCTGGCCCGGGGTGATCGGCTGCACCCGATGCAGCAGGCGTTCATCGAGCGGGACGGTCTGCAGTGCGGCTTCTGCACGCCGGGGCAGATCATGTCAGCGGTCGGCATGGTCCACGAGGGCCACGCGAACTCCGACGACGAGATCCGCGAACGGATGTCGGGCAACATCTGCCGGTGCAGTTGCTACCCGTTCATCGTCGACGCGATCCGGGACGCGCAGAAGGTGATGCGCTGATGCGGGCCTACACGTTCACCCAGCCGCGTTCCGTCCGCGAGGCCGTCGCGCACGCCGGGGAGGGCGCTGCCTTCCTCGCTGGCGGCACGACCCTGGTCGACCTGATGAAACTCGATGTGATGGCGCCGACCCGGGTCGTGGACATCAACCGGCTTCCGCTGCGCGGCATCAAACTCGACCCCGACGGGCTGCACATCGGTGCGCTCGAACGGATGAGCGATGTCGCCGTCGACCGCAACGTGCGCCGGGACTATCCGATGATCGCTCAGGCGCTGGAGTTGAGCGCTTCTGCTCAGCTTCGCAACATGGCGAGCATCGGCGGGAACCTGTTGCAGCGCACCCGGTGTGGCTACTTCCGTGACGTCACCACCCCCTGCAACAAGCGGGAGCCCGGAAGCGGTTGCTCGGCTCTGACCAGGATCAACCGCACTCATGCGATCCTCGGCACCAGCGACGACTGCGTGGCGACCCATCCCAGCGACCTGGCCGTCGCGCTGGTGGCCCTCGGCACCGACGTGCATCTGGCCACCGCGCAGGGCACTCGAACGGTGCCACTCGACACCTTCTACGCCCTGCCCGGCAGCACCCCCCACGTCGAGAACGTGCTGCGACCGGGTGAGCTCGTCACCGGCATCACCGTCCCTCGCTCGATGTGGGCGGCGAATTCCGTCTACCTGAAGATCCGCGACCGGCAGTCGTACGAGTTCGCCCTCGCCTCGGCGGCTGTCGCCTTCGAATGGCGCGGTCGCACCATCAAGCAGGCCCGGATCGCCGTCGGTGGGGTCGGCACCACACCGTGGCCGCTGCCGGCGGTCGAACGGGCTCTGGCCGGCCAGCCGGCCACCGCCGACACATTCGAGGCGGCGGTCAGCACCGCCGCGGACGGCGCCCGGCCCCTGTCGCAGAACGCGTTCAAGCGCGAGCTGCTGCGACGTACGCTGGTCCGGGCCTTCACCGTCCTGGCGGAGAGCCGATGAACGACCAGTACGAGGCTGTGAGCTCGATGGTCCGCGGCGGCGGCGCTCATGCTTGAACTCGCCGCCGAACTCCTCGAACGCGTCCGCAGCCGGACACCGTACGTGGCCGCCACCGTCACCCGCGTGGGGGGCAGCGCGCCGCGCCAGCCCGGCGCGTCGCTGGTCGTCGACGCCGATGGTGCCGTGCTGGGCAACGTGTCCGGCGGTTGCGTCGACTCCGCCGTCTACCAGGCATGTCAGGAGATGCTGCGGGGGGACCGCAGCCCGAAGACCCTGCGGTTCGGATACACCGACGACGACGCCATCGGCGTCGGCCTCCTCACCTGCGGCGGGACGATCGAACTCTTCCTACGCCACCACGACCCCGGCGCCGAACCCGGCCTCGAAGCGGCGTACACCGACGCGATGCGGGATGAGCCGGTCGCCGTGGCCACGGTCGTGCGCGGCCCGGACGTCCACCTCGGACGGATGATCGTCGTGCGACCCGGGCGGCCCTGCGAGGGAACCCTCGGCGACGAACGGCTCGACCAGGTGGCCGTCGGCCACGCCACCGGTGTCCTGCACGCCGGAACGAGCGGCACCGTGGAGATCGGGGTGGCCGACGGCTACTGCCAGGAGCCGATGACCCTGCTGGTCGAGTGCGACACCCCGGCACCACGGATGCTCATCTTCGGGGCGATCGACCATGCCGCGGCGCTGGCCCGCCTGGGCACCTTCCTCGACTACCGGGTGACCGTCTGCGACGCGCGGGCCACGTTCGCCACGCCGGACAGATTCCCGTACGCCGACGAGGTCGTCGTCGACTGGCCGCACCGCTATCTGCGCGCACAGCGCCTCGACCGCAGCACGGTCATCTGCGTACTGACCCACGACCCGAAGGTCGACGTGCCGCTGCTCACCGCCGCCTTGCGACTGCCGGTTGGCTACGTGGGGGCGATGGGGTCACGGCGCACCCACCAGCAGCGCCTGGTGCGGCTGCGCGAGGCCGGCCTGACCGAGCGGGAACTCAGCCGCCTGCACTCGCCGATCGGGCTCGACATCGGTGCCCGTACTCCACAGGAAACGGCGCTGTCGATCGCGGCGGAGATCGTCGCTCATCGGCTCGGCGGCACCGGGGTGCCGCTGCGCAGTGGGGTACCCATCCACGGTCGCGGCGTCCCGTCGCCGGCTGCCTTTCCGCCGGCCTGGACGGCGGAACATCTCGACCATGCCGTCGGCATAGCCCGGCCTCGGTCTTCCTCTCGCAGTCAGGAGTCATGATGACCGTCTCACCAGTCGGACGCGATATCGACCGCGTCGACGGCCGGTCGAAAGTCACCGGCACCGCCCGGTACTCGGCCGACTATCCAGCCTCGAACCTGGCCCACGCCTACCTGGTCACCAGCACGATCGGGCGGGGCTCGATTCGCACCATGGACACCACCGCCGCGCAGAACGCCCCCGGCGTCGTCGGGGTGTACAGCCCGGCCAACCCGCTCGGGCTGCGGCTGGTGCCCGGCATCGGTGAACAGTACGCGCCCCTGGAGGACACCCAGATCCGCTTCCGTGGGCAGATCATCGCCATGGTCGTCGCCGAGAGTTCCCGGCAGGCGCGTGACGCCGCCGGGCTGATCAGCCCGACCTACGACGAACAGCCACCGCGGACCTCGCTCGCCGACGAGCCTCGCGTACCGGCTGCTGGGCCGCCCGGCCACCCGCCCAGCGCCCTGGTCCTCGCCCCGGGGGTCGCCTCGATCGAGGCGGCGTTGGCTGCCAGCGACGTCGTCGTGGAGGCATCCTTCCATCAGCCGATGCAGCATGCCGTCGCGATGGAACCCCATGCCGTCCTCGCCGAGTGGAACAGCGACCACACCCAGCTGACTCTGTACAGCGGCGCGCAGTTGCCCCATACCGCCGCCTTGGGGGCAGCCATACGGCTCGGCGTCCCGCCGACGGCGGTCCGGCTGATCACCCCGTACGTCGGCGGCGCTTTCGGCAGCCGGGTGATTCCCTGGTACGACGCCCCTCTGGCCGCAGCCGCAGCCCGCCAGTTGAACCGCCCGGTCAGGCTGGTCCTGGCTCGGGAGCAGGTGTTCACCGTGGTCGGCCACCGTAGTGCGGTCAACCAGACCATCAAGCTGGGCGCCTCCCGTGGTGGGGTGCTCAACGCGGTCAGCCATGTGAGCGACGCCTCGATGCCGTTTGTCGGCTACCGGCAGATGCAGCCGGCCGTCGACACGTCGGCCGTGCTGTACAAAACCCCGAACCTGCACTTCGACCAGCGGCACGTCATGCTGGACGTGCCCCCGACCTGTGCCATGCGGGCACCCAACGAGGCTCCCGGAGCCTTCGCGCTGGAGACCGCGATGGACGAACTCGCCGTCGCCACCGGCATCGACCCGGTCGAGCTACGGCAACGCAACTACGCCACCGTCGTGCCCGGGACGGGCCTGCGGTGGTCGAGCAAACATCTCGACGACTGCTACCGCGTCGGCGTCCGACGCTTCGGCTGGTCGGCCCGCCGTGCCGAGCCCCGCAGCCGGGTCGACGGGCAATGGCTGGTCGGGATGGGAATGGCCACGGCCATCTACCCGGGAAACCGCATACCGGACCCCGTCCAGGTTCGGGTCCGGCTGCGCGACGACGACACCGCCGTGGTCTCCTCCGCGACCGCTGATACCGGCACCGGCGGGTTGACCATGCTGGCGATCACCGGAGCCCACGGGTTGGGCGTCCCGCTCCGTCGGGTGAAATCCGAACTCGGTGACACCAACCTGCCGCCGGGCGCACCGGCCGTGGGATCCATGGCCACCGCCAGTACCGTGCCGGCGGTCGAAGCCGCCGTCAACGCGGCGGTCGCCGAACTCATCAAGGTCGCGGTCACGGATCCGCGGTCACCCTGGCAGGGTGCGAACAGCGAGGACCTGACCTACGAGAACGGCCACCTGAGGGGGAGGGGTATCTCGATGTCCTTCGGCCGCCTGCTCACCACGGTCGGCCGCCCGAGCGTCGAGGCCACCGCAGCGGCCCAGCCCGGCCCGGAAGCGACCCAGTACGAGTTCCACAGCTTCGGCGCTCACTTCTGCGAGGTCAGAGTCAACCGGTACACCGGTGAACCCCGCGTCACCCGCTTCACCACGGTCGTGGACGTCGGCCGCGTCGTGAACGCCCAGGCCGTCCGGAGCCAGATCGTCGGAGGCGTCATCTTCGGCATCGGTCACGCGCTGTTGGAGGACAACCCTCTCGAACTCGATACCGGGCGGCTGGCCGCCAGCAACATGGCCGACTACATGGTCCCCGTCAACGCCGACATTCCCGCCATCGACGTCCACTGGCTCGACCGGCCTGATTCCGTCCTCAACAGCCTCGGCGCCCGGGGTGCCGGAGAACTCGGCACCGTCGGCTCGGCCGCCGCAGTCGGCAACGCCATCTACAACGCCACCGGCACCCGGATCCGCAGTCTCCCCATCACCCTCGACAAACTGCTGTAGACCATTCAGACGTACAGAAGCACGAGTCGCCGCATAACCCTCGACGCCAGCAGGTACGGCTGTTGATAGGCGGAGCTGATCACGGTCGGGTCCTCGGCGGTGAACTCGGCTGCGGCGAGAGCGGGCAGGGTGCTGCACGTGGTTGCGAAATCAGCCAGTTCGGCGTCGATGCGGGTGACCTCTGCGGTCAGCACGGTGATCTGCACGCGCAGCTGGTCGGCAGCCTGAATGAACCTTTTTCAACCTCCCCTTGCGGTCCGGCGGACCCCAAGGTCGGACACGGTGCCCGAGCGCCACGCGGTTCAGGTTGAAAAAGGTTCAATGGGCGGCCCATATTGGTCGCCGACAACCGATTTACGACTGACCGCAACAAATTCCCCTGCACAGGTATAGGAGCCGTGTGTGTCGACAGCAAGAAAAGTCTCCGACAGGCGACGCCGTCCGCGAAGTCTTCGCGCGTGCATCGTCGTGTCCACGATGTTGGCAACCGGACTGTCACCACTCATCGCGCCGGTTCAGGCATCGGCCGACCAGGCTGCCGCCGACCGGTGCACCGAGCGCAATGGCTGGATCCCACAGGGCGTGGTGGCCCCTGCGATCCCTGGGATCACCGGTCCGGGCCTGGTTCGGTTCGCCGACCTCGACGGTGACGGGGACGACGACCGCCTGCTGCTCGACGAGATCGGCGGCGTCCGGGAATGGCGCAACGATCGCGACGGCAGATGGTCCTACCGCGGGCGAATCGCCTCAGGTCCCGGTTTCGCGCCGGACCGGGTCAAGTTCGCCGACATGAACGGCGATGGCAGGGACGATTACCTGGTCGTGAAGGACAACGGCGCCATCGACGCCTGGATCAACGAGGGCGGCGATCTGACCGGTCCGGACGGGATCACACCCGGCTGGCGCCCGGTGGGCCAGATCGCCCGCGGTACCGGTGCGTCGGCACACCAGATCTTCTTCGGAGACCTCGACGACGACGGTGACGACGACTATGTGACCCAGGCAGCTTGGAATCAGCCGATGTACGCCTGGCGCAACAACGGCGGTGACCGGCCAGGGTATGACGGCTGGTCGGCCTGGGGTCTGGTCGCCGAGACGAACGTCCTGCTGAGAGAAGCCCGCCTCGGCTTCGGCGATGCCAACTGCGACGGGCGCGACGACCTGCTGATCCTCGAACTGAGCAGCAGACTGACGGTCTGGGCCAACGCGGAACTCAGGGACGGTGTCCCACTGTGGTTGCCGTCCACCGGGGACGCGAGGGGTACGGGTGACCCGATCGACCGGATCATGCTGGCCGAACTCAACGGCGACCGGCAGATCGACTACCTGGTGATGCGGAGCGACGGGGCGGTCGTGGGCTACCTCAACAACGGGGGCGACACCCTGCCATGACCTCGATTCTGAAGCACCGCCCGCGAATTGGCGTCGTCGCCGTGATCGTCGTGTTGGCTGCCACCCTCGTCGTGGTGGGGCACGGCGGCCCGGCCGTCGCGGAGGACCGGCCGCTGTCCAGTACCCCCCTGTTCACCTGGAACATGCAGGGCGCCAACGAGGCGGGCGCCAACAACAACAAGTGGCAGAACTCCGTCCGGCGGTATGCCCGGCAGTTCTCTATCGTGATGTTGCAGGAGGCGGGTGCCGCACCGGCGGAGTCGGCCACTCGGCTGCCGGACCTGACCCGCACCACCATCGACGGGCACGGCGCCATCGTCACTCACACCATCCAGCACCACAGCTGGAATTTGGGCACCCAGTCCCGTCCGGACATGCGAGACATCTACTTCCTGCACACGCAGAACGGGGTCGGCGGCCGGGTCAATCTAGCGATGGTCGTAAACGGCCAGCCCGACGAGGTGAACGTCGTCCAGAACCCGGTCGACGCCGGTCGCACCGCCCTCGGCGTCCGGTACGGTGCGAGTTGGTATTTCACCGTACACGGGCTCTCCGGCGGCGGCGGTGACTCCGCCGTGTTGCTGGACGCCGTCGACGACCAGGTGATGCGATGGGCAGACGACCGGAACGTCACCTATCAGTGGACGGTCGGCGGCGATTTCAACGTCGAGCCCAATGTGCTCGCCGGTCGGGACCGCTTTCCCGTCGCCCGCATCCTGCACACCAACAGCAACACGCCGACCCACAACAGCGGGAGCAGGCTCGACTACTTCGTCACCGACAACTTCGGCGACGACGTCGGAAGCGGCTGGGTCGTCGACATACCGCCGTCGGATCACCGGCCGGTCGCGGTCGGCCGGCTCCGGGCGAACGCCGAACCGCCGTCCTCCATCCGTCTGATGCCGATGGGCGACTCGATCACCCAGGGGCTGGGCAGCGGCAACGAGTCAGGCGCCCGCGACGAGATCCAGGCCGACATCGGCCAGATCAGCGACGGCCAACTGTTCGGCAACCCGGACAGCCTGCTCCTGTTCGACTCCCTGGAGAGGCGGGACCTCGTCGGTGAGCGTCAGCACGGCTCCGGCATCCCGGACCGGGACCACGAAGGCTGGCCCGGATACACGATCGACCAGATCGCCCAGGAGGCGTCTGACGCCGTGCCGGCCATGCGGCCCAACGTGGTGACCTTGCTCGCCGGCACCAACGACATGGTGCGCAACGTCGACGTGGCCAACGCCCCGGGTCGGCTGAGCCGGCTGATCGACCAGATCTACCAGTGGTCGCCCAGGGTCGCGATCGTGGTGGCGACGCTGCCGCCGTCCCAGGACGAGGCCTATCAGGGACGGATCAACGCCTACAACGCGGCCATCCGGCAGATGCTCGATGCGCGGATAGTGAACGGCGATCACCTGGTACGGGTGGATCTGAGCGCGGTCACCACCGCGGACTTGGCCGATGTGGTGCACCCGACCGACGCCGGTTACCGGAAGATCGCCGACGCCTTCGTGGCAGGCGTCCGGACCGCCCTGATCAACGGCTGGGTGGAGTCTCCCGCACCGGTGGAGCAGCCCAGCGGGTGCCTCGTCCGAGGCGGATACGACCCCCGGGGACGGATCTGGGGCGGCCTGCCCGGCGACCCGGACGTGGCCCGTGCGATGAGGTACGCCGACATCGACGGCGACGGCGTCGACGACATCATCTGGATCTCTCCGACCGGCGCGGCGACAGCCTGGCTGAATCGCAGCCGGGATGGCGGTAGCACCTGGATCTATCGTGGCGAGATCGCGATGGGTACGGGCCTCGGACCCGACCGGGTGTTCTTCGCTGATCTCGACAACGACCGCCGCGACGACTACATCGTGATCAGGCCGAACAACGTGATCGACGCCTTCTACAATCGCGGTGGGGACACCGTCGACGCCGACGGGTGGCACGCTGGCTTCGAACCTCACCTGAACTACGGTCGTGGCACGGACAGTCCGGTCGACCGGATCAGATTCGCCGATCTGGACGGCGACGGACGGGCGGACTACGTACGGTTGCTCGATTTCAACAACAGGGTCGAGGTCTTCTACAACCGCGGCGGTGACACTCCGGGCCACAACGGATGGCAACCCGGGGGCGCGATCTTGACCAACCTCCCGTCGCGGTCAAATACACAGATCGAGTTCGCCGACCTGAACTGCGATCGTAGGGCCGACTACATTGCCCTGGACGCCCGCGGTGTTCCGACCGCCTGGTTCAACACCGGCCGCTCCGATTGGCTCGAACGTGGTCAGATCGCCACCGGAACCGGCGGAGTGATTGCGCTGCCCGAACTCGACGGCGACGGCCGGGCCGACTGGGTCAGGATCGCCCGGAACGGCGCGCTCGATGCCTGGATGAACCGGGGTGGCGATTAGTAGCGTCTTGTTGGGTTGGCACCAACTAGCCCGCGTGATTCACGGTGATAGTCGAGTCGGGACTGCCGGCGGCGTGTAGATAAGCGAAAGTGCCACCATTCCCGGCCACACGGAACCCGATGCCCTCTTGCGCGAGCGCTGCGGTGCTGGCTCGGGACCAATCCGACCCGCACCGCAGCCGCGGCGAGGAGCGGAAGCGGCGCGGCAGAGGTTCTCCGATTGTTGACCCGAACGATGCAGGTACCGGTTCACCCGCGCGACCAGCCGGTCGCGTGGCAGCGACAAGCGACGATCTCTTGGCGGGGTTCGCTGACAACCCCCGCGTGAGCCGTCGGTCCGTGCGACTTACCACGACCACCGGCCAACACACCGATTCATCGGAGGCAGCAAATGCGACGACGGACAGTTCTCACCCTCGCCAGCGCCATCGCCTTGGCTCCAGCCGTACCCGCCCAGGCGCATCCGGGGCACACCGTCCCGACCACCCCGACCCTTCCGCCCGCTGGCAGCGGAGCGGCCTACGGTAGCGGCTGGGAACCGTTGGCCCCGATCGCCGGCGGCCCGCGGCAGGAACACAGCGTCGCCGCCGTCGGCGGCAGGATCTATGTCATGGGCGGCATCCTGCCCAACCCCGCCGGCGGTGTCACCACCACCGACCGGGTCGAGGTCTACGACCCCCGGCATGACAGTTGGTCGCAGGCCGCGCCCCTGCCCGTCGCCATGAACCACCCGAACGTGGCGGCCGTCGGCGGGCGCCTCTACGTGCTCGGCGGCCTCTCCGGTGGCGCGTCGTGGCAGGCCCTGCGCGACAGTTTCGTCTACGACCCGCGGACCGACCGTTGGACCACGCTTCCTCCGGTACCGGCCGGCACCGAGCGGGGCAGCGCCGCCATGGGCGTACGCGGGACCAGGATCTACCTCGCCGGTGGGATGCGTACCCTGACTCCCGGCCCGGGCGGACTACAGGACACCGTGGCCACCGTGTCGTCGTACGACGTCGTCACTGGCCGCTGGGCGACGCTGCCCAGCCTCCCCGAGGCCCGTGACCACGTCGGTGGCGCGATCGTCGGCGGGACGTTCTATGTGCTCGGCGGTCGCGACCGCGGCCAGGTCAACGTGCGGGACACCGTTTACGCGCTCGACCTGAACAGCGGCCGGTGGACGCGGCGCGCTCCGATGCCGACCCCGCGCGGCGGCATCGCGAGCGCCGTCGTCGGCGACCGGATCTACACCTTCGGTGGGGAGGGGAATCCGGCCGAGGGATCGAACAGCATCTTCGCCGAGAACGAGGTGTACGACACCCGGAACGACCGCTGGCACCGCCTCGCTCCGATGCCCCGCCCACGACACGGTACGGCGGCAGTCGCGGTCGGTGGCACCATCTACATCCCCGGCGGTGGCAACCTCGGCGGCGGCGCTCCGGTCGACGTCAACGACGCCTACCGACCGACCCCGCGCCGCTGAGTTCCTGATCGGCCGGGGCCGAATCTGCCAGGGTGTTGATCACGGCACCATCCGGCCCGCGCAGTGATCGCCGAGGTGGTGGTGGTCGGGATATCCGGCCACCACCACCAGGCGGGGCGACCTGGCCCCCCGTCCCGGCCGCACGGCAGCAGGTTGTCGGCGACTCCGCCAATGCCGGATCGCTGATCGGACGCGACGGCTCGCACAGCCGCGTACGCGGGCTGGCGGACCTGCGGGTGGAGACCTATGGCCGATCATGGTTTTGGCTTCGCGGTAAAGACCGGCCACCTCCAAGAGACAGCGTCAGAGGCTCGGGTGCACGCCGGCAGCGCCGCCCCCTTCCTGCAACCACCTGTGTGCCCGCGCGGGTGGTTCAGTGAACCTTTTTCAACCTCTCCTTGCGGTCCGTCGTGGCGGGAGGTGGAAGTCGGGGCGGACGCACCGCGCGGTTCAGGTTGAAAAAGGTTCAGTCTGTGGGCGAGCGAACGTCTTCCGCCCGGAGGACGGGTCGCGTCTGTGCGGCCAGAGACGCGAGCAGGGCGAGCTGGTCCCTGCTCTGCGGGTGCGTATCGGCGGGGTGGTAGATGACGAGCAGTTGGTCGCCGGTCTCGTCGATGGCGAGCTTGGAGAGGTTCAGCTCCATCGGGCCGACCTGCGGGTGATCGACATGGACGAGTCCGCCCCGGGGCGGCCGCACATCGTGGCGAGCCCAGGCTTTCCGGAACCCATCGCTTGCCAGCGACAGCTCACCGACCAGTTGCACGACCCGTGGATCGTCGAGATCGGATCCCACGCGTTGACGGAAGATCGCGACTATCTCGCGTCGGTCGAGGTGCATTCGCTCGTCCGTGTCGAGGAACACCGCACGTAGCAGGTTTTCCCCTAACCGGAACTCTGGAGACAGGGCCAGTGCCAACGGGTTGATCGCGAGCACGTCCAGGTACCGGCCGGTGACGAACGCCGGCAGGTTGATCGAACCGACGAGATCCATGATCCGGGGGTTGACGGTCTCACGGCGCCGGGGTGTGCGACGTGCTCGTGGCTTTGTGGCGCTCAGTTCGAGGACGTACTCGACGGAGGACTCGTCGAGCTGTAGCACCCGGGCGATGGCTTCGAGCACCTGCACCGAGGGGTTCCGGTTGCGCCCCTGCTCCAGCCGCAGATAGTAGTCCGAGCTGATGCCCGCGAGCATGGCCACCTCTTCGCGGCGCAGCCCCGAAACCCGACGTCGTCTGTCCTCGGGCAGGCCGACAGCCGTCGGGGACACCAGCTCGCGCCGAGCACGCAGGTAGTCGCCGAGCCTGTTCTCGCGGCCCCCACCGGTCTCGTTCGCCATTGTCGTCGATGGTAGTTCTCACGAGGTGGCGTTGCCTGGTCCTGCCACTCCCAGGGTCGAGGTGGCCCTCCCCCCAGTCCGCGGGTCCCCGCACAGTGGTTGTTGAGCGTGATGTACCCCGGCTGGCACGCGCGCTCGTCTGCCACAGCCGTACCACAGGAAAGGGTTCTCGTGCCCAACAATCGCATCGCCCTTGTCACCGGAGCCAACACGGGCCTGGGCAAGCAGGTAGCCACCGAGCTGGTCTCGGACGGGGTCGCCGTGTTCTTCGGGTCCCGCGACCTCGCGCGCGGCCAGGCGGCGGCCTCCGAGATCGGCGACGGTGCCACCGCGCTCCAGCTCGACGTGACCGACGCGACCTCGATCGCCGCAGCCGCCGAGCGGATCCGTGAGGACGCCGGCCATCTCGATCTGCTCGTCAACAACGCCGCCATCTCGACCACCCGTACCGACGTTGGCGACATGGCCACGCTTCGCGCCCTCTCGGTCGCGAGCAGAGTGCCGCTGGACGAGGTACGGGCCGTATGGGAGGTCAACGTCTTCGGCCCCCTGGCGGTGTATCAGGCGATGCTGCCGCTGCTGCGCGAGTCGCCGGACGCGCGCATCGTCAACGTCACGAGCGCCGTCGGCTCGCTCACGATGATGGCCGACCCGACCTCCCCGTGGCACTCGAACTTCGAGCCCGTCTACGCCGCATCCAAGACAGCGCTGAACGCCGTGACGCTGGCCATGATGGTCGAGCTGGAGGGGACCGATATCAAGGTCAACCTCGTCTCGCCCGGGTTCGCGAACACCGCACTGGTCAACTTCGAGGGTACGGAGTCGGTCCAGGACGCCGCGCGCGAGATCGTACGCGTCGCCCGCCTCGGGCCCGACGGGGCCACTGGCACCTTCACGCTCTGGGACGCCGTGGACCTCCCCTGGTGACCGACTGCGTCGCGGTTGACGCGACCCCTGTGCATTCCGGTGAGGCGATGCGAAGGAGTGGGCCATGAAGGTCTTCCAGATCGGTACAGCAGGTGGGATCGGCCAACGGCTCGCTGCCCTGTTGAGTGCACGCGGCGACGAGGTGACGGGGATGCACCGCGCCGCATCTCAGGCTCAGACGGTGATCGCCGCGGGTGCGATGCCACTGGCAGGCGATCTCGTCGCGGACGACCTCGGAACGCTCGCGGGGTGGATGCGCGGGCATGACGCCGTCGTTTTCTCCGCAGGTGCACACGGCACCGGACGGGACAAGACCATCGCGATCGACGGCGAAGGACTCGTCAAGGCCGTGGCGGCAGCCACGCAGGCCGGGGTGCTCGTCGGGGCGTCGACCCTCTCCCGTGGCTCACCCGCGAGGTAGCGGCGGACCATCTCGTCCACCTCGAACTCAAGGACGGGCGGCGCCTGGCTACCCCGGTTCGGCTGGACAAAGATCGTCCGGCACAGTCTGGTCCTCGGCGCGGCGTCTCCGGACGACCCCGCCCTGACCGTGCTTGTGGCGGCGGTGGTCATCGAGCTCACGGAGATCTCGCCCTGGCTGACCGCGTGGTCGCCCAGGCGGGGAAGGCGTGGACACACGACCGCGCCCTGCGCGGCCTACGCCGAGGAATGGTTAGCCGTCATGAGTGCTGATGGGCGTGACGGTTATCGTCTGGCCCACCCTTGGTTCTGCGGCCGTGGGTACGACGGCGATCGGTGCGTGCGGTTGACGGTGTGGCGGGGTGCCGACCGCCTGGTAGGGAGCATGGATGAGGTGGTTGTCGAGTGACATCTGGCGTCGCCTGCGCGGCAGGCGGGACGCCGCGCCGCAGGCGCCGCTCGACACGGTGAGTGACATCGCGGCCGGGGTGCCAGCACGGCTGGCTGCGGTGGATGTCTTGCACACGTCGGGCGGTCCGCTGGTCGTGGCGGCGCTGTGCGCGGCCCTGGACGACGCGTACCCGGCGGTCCGCCACCGGGCGGCCGGCATCCTCGGCCGGCTGGGCGATCAGGCGGCGGTCGACCCGTTGTGCCGGCGGTTGTGGCACATCCTGCGTGACCCAAAGGCGTCCTTCGACGACGTCGGGTCGCTCGTTGATGCGCTCTCCGGGTTCACCGGCGACCCACGGCCGGTCGAGCCGCTCCGGGCAGCCCTGCTCGACGAGCGGTCGTATAGGTCATGGTCCGCGACATCGGTCGATGCCGACTTCAATGCCAACCTGGCGGATGCGTGTATCGCCTCGGCGCTGCGGAAGCTCGGCGGGAGGCGGCTGGTCATCGACGGCTACGCCGGGGCGTTGCGGCACGACGACGAGTACTTCCGCCGGCGCGTGGCGGACCACCTGGCTGGCATCGCGTGGCGCGCGGTCACGCCCATCAGTAGCGACTACGGCAGTACACCTCCTGGGTCTTCACCCGTCGGGTCCACGACGCCGGCCTCGCGCCGTCGATGGGCTCGATCGGCGACTGCTACGACAACGGCATGATGGAGTCGTTCTGGGGCCGCATGCAGACCGAACTCCTCAATCGACAGCGGTGGCGCACCCGGATCGAACTCGCCAACGCGATCTTCGACTACCTCGAGATCTTCCACAACCGGCAACGCCGCCACAGCTCACTGGGCATGCTCAGCCCGATCGAGTATGAGAGAGTCCGACCGATGTCCCTGTCCGTGGCATGAAACCAACCACGACGACTCCGTGAAACCCGGGGAACATCATTCTTGATCATGGTCTGATGGCCGTGGGGAGAAAGTCATCCGTGGCGGCACCGAAGAAGTACCCGGACGAGCTACGCCAGCACGCGGTGCGGTTGTACCGCGAGTCGCACCCTTATACGGCAGTGACACTTCGCGATTGGGGACCTGGAGGCGCATCCCGTGGCGCCGGATCAGCCTGCCCAGGGAGTCGGTCCCTGTCTGGCGACCGTGAGGGCGCTTGGTGCGGTGGCTGGCCAGATGTCGATCTGGTAGCTGAGATAGTCACCTGGTATGTCTGGGTTGGAGCCGGCGGGCGGAGCTGACGGTACGTAGGAGACTCGCACGCGGTACCGGCCAGGCGTCACGATCAACGCGTATTCGGGCTTGGGCGGCTGCGTGCAGCCCACGATTGATGCGACGCCGGTTGGGACGTCGAGGTCGGCCTCCACAACAACATGCTCGGCGTTGGCGGTCAGTTGCGGCGGGCTGGACCGGACTGCCAGGACCGTTTCAACGAGGTCCTCACGTGCCGTCCCCACCGAGATCGAGTGCGGTTCCAGCCCAATCCGGTGTATCTAGACGGCGTCGGCGGTCCAGCAACCTGCTGGACGATCAGGGTCCATCGCCGCGCCGGCGCGCATCGCCTGGCCGTGAGCATCAGCGTCTTGAACGTAGAACTGCCCGTAGTCAGCGAACAGAACGACCTGCCGCGGCGCGATCACTGCCGCAGCGTAGTCCGGCGGCGACATTCGCGGTCCTGCTCGGTGAGTCGCCGCGCAGGAGGGCGGTCACCGCGCGATCATGCAGTGTTTGTGAGGATAACTTCAGATTCCGCGATGGCCGTGGGCCACAGCGTAGACCTTGCCAGGTGGCAGGCGGTGCGGTCCTGCCGGCGGGCAGACTGATGGTGCGCTGACCACGACCTACCTCGATCATCGCCTGGTAGGTCGGGTGCGGGTTGTGGTTGTCGGGGGAGCGGACTGGGAGCATTGCCGTGCTCCCAACGGCGCTGAACCGGGCTCAATGTCAACGGCCAAATCTGATTGGCCGTTGACAAGCCCCAACTCCCGATAGAGGCGGCCCTTGTCGGCAGGCTCGGCGTCGAGCCCGGCACGTTTGACAACGCGGCGAGCTGGGCATGGATCGGTGCGTGTGTCGGTGGGTTTCTGCCGACACACGTATCCAGCGGGACACCAGCCAGTGAGGCGATGCGCGGCACCCGCCGTGATCAGTCCACGGCGGGACCTGGAGCCCCTCGCTGACACCGAAAAGCATCCGATCACATGGCACCACGATCGGAACCTCCCGGGGCAGTACAACCAGCGGCCTGCGGGTTACTGGTCGTCCCAGGATCCCTGGGGCGGTGCGCCCGTCAGCGGAGTGGTGTCGAGGTATCTGGGCTCGAGGACGCGCTCGGTGAACTTCCAGCCATGCCGGGTGCGCTGGTAGCGGTCGTGGAACAGGCCATACATGACGACCGATCTGCCGTCGCGCTGGCGACCGATCTCGAAGATGTATTCCCGGCCGGACGCGGCGTCGCCATCGAGCTGGATCGTGCCCTGGTGGCTGTTTTGCACCCAGAACTCCCACGCAGTTTGCATCCGTTCGATCCCGGCGCGGATCTCCTGCCACCCTGTGAGCTCGACGTTGGCGAAGGGAATCCGCCACACCGCGTCCTTGGTAAACAGCGACGCGAAACGGTCGTAGTCGCCGACCATGGCCGCGTCGAGGTGTTCGCCGCGCAGCACCTCGATCTCGGTGCGGTCAGCGATGGTCGCAAGGTCGCTCATTCGTGTCCTCCATGATGTCGGTGAGTATCCTGTTGGCTGGATCGCGAGTTGTAGTGCTTGGCGGCGTTGGCCCCGGCCTCGTCGGTGACGCCGCCGGCAGCGTCGGCGATACAGGTCCCCTGCTCGGTCAGTTCCAGGGCGGCGCGCTCGGCGTCGGTGAACACCACGACCTCCCGCCAGGTCGCGATCCGGTTGAGACGGGTGGAGGTATCCCAGGGTGCGCGGCCTTGGTGTGTATGTTGGTGCAGGCACCGCGGCCGTTGATCTGGCTGGCGCGGATCTCCACCAGCGCGATCGTCGCGGCCGGCAGCGTCGAGTCCTTGAGCGCCTTCGCCGCCCCGATGATCTGCTTCAGGGAACTGGCGGCGACCGGGCTGCCCACCAGGTTCAAGTGGGCATTCATCGTGTGCTCCTTACGGTTGTCGCTGATGACACCTCAATTGGGTTCCCCGATGAGGAGTGCCGGTGATTCAGAAGCCGATGGCTTCACGGAGCAGCAGGACGGTTCCGCGCTCGGGCTGGAATTCGGCGTTGAGGATGAGGAGGCGGTTGATGGCGCTGGGCCACCCGTGAACCTTCTGGGTGCGGGCGGTCTCCAGCGGGAGGCAGTGGTCTTCGACGCGGCGCAGCGCGGTGTCCAGGTCGGGTACCACCTTCTGCGCCCCGACGATCCAGATCGCGCGGGCGGCGCCGCCGGCGTAGCCGGGTAGCTGGCTTCCGCTTCCTGAGGCGATCACGAGGGAGCCGGTTTCGGTGACCGCGTGCACGCTGCCCACGATGACGTCCGGGGTGGCGCCCACCCGCCGGATGTCGTCCATCCGGGTGGCGCGGTCCATGGCCAGGAGGCGTGGTTTGACGGCCTGGTACCGTCCGCCGGCGTTGATGTCCTCATCGATGCCGGACAGGCGGAGGGTCTCGCTGGCCCCGGTGAACACGCTGGCGTCCTCCGGGATCAGCTCTTTGACGCGGGTACGCTCGGCTGCGGCGTCGTCGAGGACTTCCACGGTGAAACCGTGTGCGGTCAGCGCAGCGGCCGCCCGCTCAAGGCGCTGCGCGGACGCCGGGTCGGTGAACGGGGCTGCCCGCATTGAGGTGGTCATGACGTCTCTGCGCCCCCTGTTCGCTGGATGATGTGTTTGTCTTATTAGTTCGACAAGACAGCCCCGCGGAATGTGAGGCGACGCACCGGCCTCACATTTCGGGGGCTGTCTTGTCGAACTAATGAGGGCAGACACGACCAAGGGAGCCGTCGGCACCATGACCACCGGACCCCGGCCTGGACACGGCCGGCCCGATCCCGGCCTGGACGCGATCACGAGCGAGCGACGCCCAGCTGATGAATCTCGCCTACCGGCTCCTGGGCTCTCCGGCCGAGGCCGAGGACGCCGTCCAAGAGACCTACGCCCGCTGGTACGCCACGTCCCTCCAGCAGCAGGACGCCATCGAATCCCCCGGCGCCTGGCTGACGACGGTCGCCGGCCGCATCTGCCTCAACCTGCTCAACTCCGCCCGGGCCCGGCGAGAGACCTATGTGGGCGAATGGATCCCCGAGCCGCTACCCGGACGTACGGAGCGGAGCACCGGACGGCCGGGCGCCAACATCGTCGACCCGGCCGAACGGGTCATTTTGGATGAGTCGGTCAACATGGCCTTCCCGGTTGTGCTCGACTCGATGACCTCGGCCGAACGCGTCGCGTTCGTCCTGCACGATGTCTTCTTTCACTCCTTTGCCGAAGTGGCCGAGATCGTCGGCCGTACCCCGGGAGCACCTGCCGGGTGTGGCGACCGCGACGCCCGATCTCCACGGCCCGCGCACCACCAACTTCCACAAAGGAGTGCCGGCAGCAGGTCCCGACATTGCGGTCGGGGTGCGGAGATCTCGTCGAACGTCAGATTGGTACCGGATCGGTGTGATGGTGTCGCCGCTAGCTGATCTTCCTCGGTCTCGCTAGATCATTTTCCTCACCCAGAAGAGCCGTCCCACATGGATGGCGGTCTCCGTTGGTCGCGGTGTTCATGGCCGTGACTCCGGAGGGTGGCAGTGCTGTTCTGGGAGGAAGACGTGGAAGCGCATGCGTTGCGACGGTGGGGGTAGTCGATCTCGATCGCGCGGCATCTGGGTCATGATCGAAAGACGGTTCGGGCGTATCTGAATGGGGTTCGTGAGCCGGGGGTGCGGCGTAAGTCGGTGCCGGATCTGATCGACCCGTTCGTGGAGTACTGCAGGATCCGACTGGCTGACGATCCGCATCTGTGGGCCTCGACGTTGTTGGATGAGCTGCGGCTGTTGGGGTTCACCGGCTCGTACCAGTCGTTGACGGCGGCGATCCGGCGGTTGGGGCTGCGCCCGTCCTGTCAGGCGTGCCACGCGGCCCGCGGCCGGGACGTGGCGATCATCGAGCATCCGGCGGGTGCGGAGACCTAGTTCGACTGGGTTGAGCTGCCGGACCCGCCGGCGGCGTGGCGGTGTGGCCGGGAGGCGCATCTGCTGGTCGGGGCGTTGTCGCACTCGGGTCGGTGGCGTGGTGTGCTGGCTCTGCACGCCAGCGGCCCACAGGGCTTACTTGAGCCGGATGCATGGAAATCGTGCACGTCCGGTTCTGAGGGGGCGGCGGTGCGGCAATGCGCCGTCGCTACCCGGCCGTTCCGCTCGGCCGTACGGAAGGTCGTACCGCCGCGCCCCGGCCGCCGCACTTAAGTCGGGGGCGGAAGTTTCGGTCACCGTGCGCTTGGGCGCCAAGGTCAAGTACGCGATCTCCTCGATCCCCGCCTAGCACGATCGAGTACACCGCGCCGCTACGACGAGCAGGCCAGTCGTTTCTCCCGCTCGATGTCACATCCTCGGCACGGCCGGTGTCTCCATGGCATGACGATCTACCAACCCCTCGGTACAGCCAGCGACGCAGGAGGAGACATGGAGCATACGACCCGCATCCCCTCGGCCGAGATCACCGGCGTCAAGGGAGCCCTGATCAAGCGGATGATCGAGAAGAGACTGGGCAAGGTGCCGACGGCGGTGGGCGTCTACTGGCACAACCCCAAGGTGTTGTTCGCCAGCTTCGGCCTCGGCGGCAAGGTGCAGAAGTGGGATGCCTGCGACGAGGGCCTGAAGTCGTTCGCCCATATGGCCGTCGCGTCGCTAGTCGGCTGCACGTGGTGCCTGGACTTCAACTACTTCGAGACCCGCAACAAGGGGCTCGACGTGGAGAAGGCGCGCGAGATCCCGCGATGGCGGGAGGTGGACGTCTTCACTCCCCTGGAGCGGGACGTCCTGGAGTACGCCGAGGCGATGAGCCAGACACCGCCGACCGTGACCGACGAGCTGGTGGACCGGCTGCACGCCGAGCTGGGACCGGCGGCCGTGGTCGAGCTCACCTCGGTGATCGCATTCGCGAACATGAGCACGCGTGGCAACGTGGCGCTCGGCATCGAGTCCGACGGCTTCGCCGCCACGTGCGGCTTGAAGCCGCTGGCCGAGCGACCGGGAGTAGCGTCCGCGTCATGAGCGAGGAACCCTTCGTCGCCCACCGCAGCCTGCTGTTCACCGTCGCCTACGAGATGCTCGGCTCGGTCGCCGACGCCGAGGACGTGGTGCAGGAGACCTGGCTGCGGTGGGCAGCGTTGGTCGACGCCAAGCGCTGCGAGGTCCGGGACCCTCGGGCATACCTCGTGCGGATCGTGACCCGGCTCTGCCTCAACCGGATGCGCACGCTCGCGCGACAGCGCGAGGAGTACGTGGGCGCGTGGCTGCCCGAGCCCGTGCTGACCAGCCCGGACGTCGCCGAGGACGTCGAGCTTGCGGAGAGCGTGTCGATCGCCATGCTGGCGGTACTCGAGACGCTGCTACCGACGGAGCGCGCGGTCTTCGTGCTCCGCGAGGTCTTCGACGTGCCGTACGACGAGATCGCCGAGGCGCTGGACAAGTCGCCAGCGGCGGTGCGCCAGATCGCGACGCGGGCCCGCAAGCACGTGGCGGCACGCCGGCCGCGGATGTCGGTGAGCCGGACCGAGCAGGAGCAGGTGGTCGAGCGGTTCCTCGCCGCCCTGACCACCGGCGACGTGCCCGGACTGCTCAAGGTGCTGGCTCCCGACGTGCTCGTCGTGGGCGACGGCGGCGGCCTGGCCCCGACAACCCCGAAGCCGGTCCGAGGGGCCGCGAAGCTCGCCCCGGTGATGGCCCGCTTCGCCGAGGTCGCCCCCGACGCCAGGGCTTTCATCGTCGACGTCAACGGCGGCATCGCGGCGCGCATCGACCCCGGCGGCGAGAACGACACGGCCGTGTCGTTCGTCATCGAGGACGGCCGGATCACCCAGATCTACGCGATCCGCAACCCGCACAAGCTCAAGCGGCTGGGCGAGGTAGCCGAACTTCGACGGTAAGTCCAGGCTCACCCATGCTCACATCTGCCGCAGGTCGGTGCGACACGATATCGCACGTTTTGAGCAGTTTCGTCGATGGGAGGTTTAATTAGGATTCCGGGCATGTCCGAACCCGGTTCCATCATCGTCAGCTCGCCTCCCCGCGGCTGGATCCGCGACTTTGACCTCGTCGTCCTCGACGGCCGGTTGGTTCTTGTCGGCACCCCCGACCGCTCCCACCGTGCCTGCACATGGGACCCGATGGCCGACCGGTGGACGGAACATCGCCTCGACAACCCCTGGCTGGAAGAGTCGGACGGGGACTACACGGAACTCTGGGCGCTCGGCGCGGCGGTTGTGGACGGCCGGATCGTGATCGGTGGTGGCGGCGACCACCAGGGCTTCGCGATGTGGGACCTGGAGACCGGCCAGGTGAGGTTGAGCGCGCAGGAAGGCGGTATGGGCTCGGCGGTCAGGGCCGACTTCGGCGGACGCTCGATGCTCGTCGTGGGTTTTCCGGGTACGTGGAGTTTGCAACTGTGGGACCCGTCGGTGGCCGAGCCCGATGACGATGATGCCTCGGACGATTCCGAGCTGGATCAGCCTTCGCCCTACGACCTGCTGGTCGAGGTTGAGGAGTTGTGCAGCCAGTCATACGCCAGCAGCGCCGTCGCGGCGGGAATGCTGGGCGACCGACCGGTCGTTGTGGCTGGCGGCAACGATGGTGGGGTGCTCGTGTGGGACATCGACGAGCAATGCTTGCTCGCCGAATTCGACGATCTCGATCAAGAACTGTGCGACTTCGCCCTGGCTGCCGTGGACGGCCGCACGCACGTAGTGGCTGCAGGCGAGCACAGCCTTGTGCGGGGCGATCCGGAAACCGGCAAGTGGGCCGAGCCGTTCACAGTTCCCAGCGGCAGAATCTCCTGCCTGGACGCCGGCACGGTGAATGACCGTGCGATCGCTGTCACCGGTGCCGAGGACGGCACGATCTGCGTCTGGGATCTGACCCAGCACCGGCTGCTCGGCCAGCCGTTCCGCGAACACAGTGGCGAGGTATACGGCGTCCGCCTAACCGACCTCAAGCACCGCCCAGTGGTCATCAGCACAGCACACGGTGACTCCGTGCGAGTTTGGGAGCTCCCTCTATAGACCGGCCTCACGAGGACAACGGCAACAGCCATGGAGGACGCGGCTTGATCTTCAACCTGCGGTCGGCGCGGCGCCGTGGTCGAGTCCCGGTCGGCCGCGCGCGGGCCCTGTCTCGGCCCGAGCATGGCCGGATCGAGTGGTGCCGGGTCCGTCGGCGCCCTCACTGGCCGGATCGTGGGAAACAGCGACTGGTGATCGAGAAGGGCGTCCCGGCGGCCGTAACGGCTGCCGGGACGCCCTGAAGACGGTCAGTTACCGGTGAAGACGATGATAGCCCCGGTGGCGTGTACAAGGCTGTCGCTGACCCTGTAGCCGCCATAAACCCGTTTTTCACCCGACTCGGTCCAGTCGAAGTTGCACCTGGCCCATGTGCCGTTTCCATAGGGGTTGCGACAGTACCGGCCCGTGACCGAGCCCGTGCCGCCCGTGACTGCCGCGATCGCCGAGTGCGTGTCCTCCTTGCCGTCCTTGACGTAGACGTAGTCACCGTCGAAGTTGATGCAGACCCTCGTGTAGTGCATGTCCGCGGACGCCGTGGCGCATTCGTCTTCCCCTGCCGGGCCTCCGACCTGGACGCCGGTCTGGCAAACGGAACTCGCGTAGGCGACGCAGTCGTCGTACCAAGACTCGTCGGCCATGGCTGACGTCGGTGCGGCGAACACCACGAACGCTGCGGTCACGAGAGCGAGGGCCCCGCCAACAGCGCGCCGCGTCCGCGCGAGTCCGCCCCGAACCGTCGTCATGTGTCTCAAGGAGTGCATCCTCTCTGAATCTGGTGCGATCTACATCCGCACGGAGAGCACGCTATGACGCCGCATCCTGCAGGGCCACCGTGCACGATGCTCAAATTCCTCATCGAGCTGTGCACGGTGTCCCGTTCACGGCGCGGGAGGCCGTGCCGTCCAGGGGCCCGGCGGGGCTGGGCGGGTGGCCGGTGGGGGACATTGGTGGGTATGGCGGCTCGTGGCGCTCGACCGTGACGTTGCGCTTATCCGACCGTCAGCCGTCCGGGGGCTGTGGCATTCGCGGTGCCCGTGGGGCAGCCCAGTCCGGGAAACGATCGTGCAGCGCTCCGGGCTTCGGTGCGCCGTGCGGGTTGAGGCGGTGCAGGTCTTCGACCGCGTTGTACAGCATCCCGGCGAGGTAGATCGACAGGGCGACGTGGCTGCTCCGATAGTCGGCCAGGAGGCTGAGCCGTGCGGTGGCGCAGGGCCACGGGGCGCCGCAGGCCGGCAGAGCCACAATCGGGCGGAGGGGGACGTGGGGCCGCGTGGGCTGCGAAGAGCCGGTCAACGTCGCCCTCCCTTTCTCGGCAGCTGACCTGGAGGAGGGGCCGTCCGTCGCCGACGTACCGGACGGCCCCTCCACGGTTTCGCCCGTCCTCTCGGGTCGGATCCGGGCGGTGCCGTTGTGCACAGTCTGGTGAGGACAGCACTACGCTCGAAAGGCATTCGGCTGCCCGGTGTGCCTGACGGGGCCGCCGGTGAGGTCCGTGAGAAACGCGGGGCGCGGTGGTGAGGAGGCCTGCGGATGGACGAGCGTTTGCGGGTGCTGATCGAGGAGCTGCGGCACATGCGGGCGGCGCGGAAGATGACCTGGGAGGACCTGGCGAAGGCGATCAGCTATTCGCCGTCGACGGTGGCGATGGTCGAGACCGGGGCACGTAAGCCACCGCCGGACTTCTGGGATCTGGTCGACGCGGCGCTCGACACCGGCGGCGCGTTCGCCCGGATGCTGGTGCGGTTCGGTCGCCGCAGTGGATGCGGGAGTGGGAGGCAAACGAGCGCAGGCGACCGTACTCCGATCGTTCGAGCACGTGGTGGTGCCCGGGTTGTTGCAGACCGCGGCCTACGCCCGCGTCCTGTTCCGCAGCGTCGGCCTCTTCGACGAGGAGGAGGTGGAGCGGCGGGCGGCGGCGCGGCTGGAGCGGCAGGCGGTGCTGACCGGCGAGCGGCCGCCGCAGCTCGTCGCCGTGTTGGACGAGCACGTGCTGCGCCGCCCGGTCGACGGCCCGCTGGTGATGCGCGAGCAGTTGCTGCGCCTGGTGAAGGTGGGCACGGAACATCCCCGGGTGCGGCTGCACGTCGTGCCCGCCTCGGTCGGCGCGTATCCGGGTGTCGCCGGAGCCTTCGTGCTGGCTACCCTGCCCACCGGGGAGGATGTCGCCTACCTGGACGACCAGCTAAGAGTGACCGGCAATTGGTGTTACTTGAGCCTGCGGGTGGTGGGTCGGGTGTCCCAGCGGTAGAGCGCGCGGGGCGCGTTGGATGAGTTGACGGATCGTGACGATCGCGGCTGCCAGGTACACCTACAGGATGGCTCATAGCTCGGTGGAGGCGTTGCCGGCAGGGGTGCGGGTGTCAGCCCGTCAGGATGATGTTGTGAAGGTGGGCGATGCCGGAGGCGGTGTCGGTCAATGTGTGGGCGGCGCGGCGGTAGTCGCGCAGGATTTTGAAGCATTTCATTCTGGCCAGTGCGTGTTCGACCTGTGCCCGGACGGTGCGACGCTGCTTGTTCAGGTCGGTCTTCCAGTCGGGTAGCTCCCTGCCGTCGGCGGGCTTGCGGCACGGGATGATCACTTCGGGGTTGCCGCGGTAGGCGCCGTCGGCCATGACCAGCCGTCCAGCCAGCTTCTGGTCGAGGCCTGAGGTGCGTAGACGATCGTGTCGTTGCGGTTGCCGGGTTGTGGGTCGCCCAGGACGACGACGAGGTGGGTGTGGGCGTCGATGGCGACCTGGAGGTTCGTGCTGTAGCGGTAGTTCTTGCTCCGGGCGGCCAGGCGGTGGTCCCGGGTCGGGATGAGGGTGCCGTCGACGATGGCGATCCGATCGACCCGGCGACGGCGTACCGGCGCCAGGGCGAGCAGGGGGCCGACGGTGTCGATGACCGGGTGAGCGGCGGAGTGGACACCCCGAACAGCGGACGATCTGCCGCATCGTCAGGTTCGTCCGCCATTACGACGCGACGAGCAGCACCCGATCGGGGAGGTCGAGAGACCACTGCCGGCCGGGCCGGCCGTCGGCGATCGCGTCACCGCCACGCTCGGCGACCAGTCAGACCGGCTTGCGGAACTGGACGGGCTGCAACCCGGTGAACGGGAAGATCCACTCCGGACGGCCGCTGAGATCACCTGTACCCCGAAATGATCCACCACGGATCCGGCACTGACAGCGTTTGAATGGCTGGGTCTGGTCTGGATAGCGCCAAGTGTGACCAACCACTATGGACGCCTGGTCAGGTTCGATCTATGCCTGTGGTGTGAGCGCCAATCATGGGGTGCTGTGCTCCACGCCTCGTGTGCTTGTCGGCGTGGCGGGGTTGTCCCGCTGCGGGTGTACGAGGTCTTTCCAGTCGGCCGGCCAGTTCGCTAGAGCGACCATGGTCATGATCACCAGATGGATGGGAGCCGAGACCTCTTCGTAGAGTGCCGCATCATCGATCAGGTGCGTGGTGACCGCGGCGGTGAGGAGAAAGACCAGGCCCGTGGCGCCGATGAATCTGAACCGTTTGAGTGGGATGACCAGCAAGATCGCGCAGGTCAGCTCGATGGCGCCGACGACGAACCTGAACCAGGCGGGAAAGCCCCAATCGACAAACTTCACCGAGTACGCCGAACCGAAGAACGTCGGGCCCGGCCAGAACTTGGTGGCGAAGCCGACGAAGAACTCTGCGGCCAGGACCCAGTAGAAGGCCATGCGCAGCCGTGGCGGGATGCGTGCGGACATGATGTTTCCTCCGATGGAGAACGGGTGCGCTCAAGCCGGGCATGAACGACACCACGGTGTCGCCACCCGGCCGTCCTGCTGCTCGTCACACCCGCGACGTTTCGCGAGTCATAGACAATGACTTGCTGCGACGGAGGAATGTGACCGATGAGCGAACGCGATTTTCTGACCGACCGGTTCGAGGAGAACCGCGGGCATCTGCGGGCGGTGGCCTACCAGATCCTCGGCTCGGCGGCCGAGGCCGACGATGCCGTCCAGGAAGCCTGGCTCAGGCTCAACCGGTCCTACACGAGCGAGGTGGAAAACCTGCGCGGGTGGCTCACCACTATCGTCGCCCGCGTGGCGCTGACCATGCTGCGCTCACGTACCGCTCGGAGCGAAGATCCCTTGGACGTGCCCGTGCTGCACCTGGCCCACAGCAGCGACGACCCCGAGCACCAGGCGATCTTGTCCGACTCGCTCGGCCTTGCGCTGCTGGTGGTGCTGGACACGTTGGCTCCCAACGAACGCCTGGCCTTCGTGCTGCACGACGTGTTCGCTGTGCCGTTCGAGGAGATCGCTCCCATCGTCGACCGGACGCCGGCCGCGGCCAGAAAGCTCGCCAGCCGAGCCCGACGCCGTGTCCATGGAGCGGCACCGTCCCCCGGCACCGACCTGGCCCGGCAGAGGGAGATCGTCCGTGCGTTCCTCGCTGCCTCGCGGCGCGGTGACTTCAACGCGTTGCTCGAGATACTGCACCCGGACGCCGTGCTCCGCGCCGACCGCGCCGCTACGGTCATGGGCGCCACCGGGCTGGTCCATGGCGCCTCGGCGGTCGCCGACGCCCTCTCTGGCCGCGCCCTCCACGCACGTCTGGCACTGATCGACGGGGTGCCCGGCGCGCTGTGGACTCAGGCCGGCCGACCCCGCGTGGTCTTCGCCTTCACGACCTTCGCCGACAAAATCGCCGAGATCAATCTGATCGCGAACTCCGAGCACCTCCACATGCTCGATCTGGTGATGCTCGAGGACTGACACACCTCGCGCAAACACGGATCCCGCCTTCGGGTGTGTCAGGCGAAGGG
>NZ_BONX01000070.1 GCF_016862935.1 Plantactinospora mayteni | reverse complement strand
GGGTCGCGAGCACGCCCGCAACGCCGCTACCGACTGTCACCGCCGAATGTGGGCCAGAGCCAGGCGAAGTGTGTAAGCCCTGGTCCTGGCAGGGTCGCGGAGTGATGACACTCCGCCACCCCGGAGACAGGGCCGTTAACTTGACAGCCCCTGGGTGGTCACGACTCGGGCGGTGACGTGTCGGGTGTGGTTCCGCGTTTTCCGGTGTTGGGGATGAGTCGCCAGGCGGTGAGGGCGGCGGTGATCATGCAGGCTGCGCCGGTGAGGGCGTTGAGTTGCATGGCGGTGGTGAAGGCGTGTTGGGCTTCGGTGAGCAGGTGCGCGAAGGGTGTGTCGGGGAGCTTTCGGATGGCGGTGGCGAGGGACTCGGTGATGCTGGCCCGGGTGGTGTCGGGGATGTTCGCGGGCAGGTCGAGGCTGGTCCGGTAGTACAGGGTCAGGAGGGTGCCGAGGATGCCGATGCCGAGTGCGGTGCCGAGCTCGAGGGCGGTCTCGGCGATGGCGGAGGCGGCTCCGGCTCTTCGTCTGGGCACGGCTGCGACGATGGCGTCGGTGGCCAGGGTCATGGTGATACCGACCCCGGTGCCGATCGGGATGAGTGCGAGGCCGAGCCAGAGGTAGCCGGGTAGGCTTTCGGCGACGGCCACGAGGACCAGACCGATCCCGGCGGTGAGGAGCGCGGCGGCGATCGCGGCGCCCCGGCCGAGCCGGAGCACGATGTGCCCGATGACGAAGATCACCGCGATCGCCGCGATGGTCAGCGGGAGCTCTGCCGCTCCTGCGACCAGAGGGCTCATCCCGCGCACCAGCTGGAGGTACTGGGAGAGGAAGAAGATGAGCCCGCTGAACGCGAACACGGAGATCGTCTTGGCCAGCACGGCACCGGTGAACGCGGGACGGGCGAACAGGGCCAGATCCACCAGTGGTGTCGCCAGCCGGCGTTGGCGGCGCACGAACCAGACCCCGCTGAGCGCAGAGAGCAGGATGCCGGCGAGCGTCGGCAGACCGAGGCCGTGTGCGACGAGTTGCTTGACGGCATAGACCGCGGGGACGATCGCGGTCACTGACAGCGCCGCTGAGAGGAGGTCGAGGGGCCCGGCGTCGGGGTGGCGTGATTCGGGGATGAGGAGGATCCCGGCGATGATCAGCACGACCATCGCGGGAACGTTGACGAGGAACACCGACCCCCACCAGAAGTGCTCCAGCAGTGCCCCGCCGATCAGGGGGCCGATCGCCGCGCCGCCAGCGGCTGCGGCGGACCAGACGGCGATCGCCCGGGTGCGTTGGGCGGGAACGTGGAACAGATTGCGGATGATCGACAGCGTCGAGGGCATCAGCGTCGCTCCGAACGCGCCCAGCAGGGCGCGGGCGAGGATCAGCATCTCCGGGGAGGTCGAGAACGCGGCCAGCGCGGAGGCGACGCCGAACCCGGCCGATCCGATCAGCAGCAGCTTCTTCCGGCCGATCCGGTCGGCGAGGTTCCCCATCGTGATGAGCAGCCCCGCAAGAGCGAACGAATAGATGTCGCCGATCCACAGCAGCTGCGTCGCGGTCGGGTCCAGCGCCGCGACCAGGCGTGGCATCGCAAGCTGGTCCAGCGACGTTGGATATATCCGAATCAACCCGGTCGCTCACCCGTCAGCGACGAGATTGAAGAGCTGGTCGTGCGGCTGGCCCGGGAGAACCCTGGGCTGGGGCACCGGCATATCCGGGGCGAGTTGCTTGGGCTGAGGCGCCGGATCGGCGCCGGCACGATCCGGCGCATCCTCGCCCGCGCGGGTCTGGGCCCGGCGCCCCGTCGCAGCGATACCAGTTGGCGGGCCTTCCTGCGGGCGCAAGCGTCCGGGCTGCTCGCGGTGGACTTCTTCCACGTGGATACGATCGCCTTGCGCCGTGTAGCGTGCCAATACTCACGGATGCGCAGTGACCTGCTCTTCTGTTGATTGGGTCAGGCGGCGCGGTGGTATCGGTTGATCATGCTGACGAGGGTTGCCGTCGTCGTGGAGCATCCGGGGAGCGCGTCTGCTCCCCGGCGGTGACCACTTCCGTTAACCGATTGTCCGCTCCACGGCTGCGCACTTTCTAGTCGGAAATGTTGTCACGCGCCGTCGGGTCGGGTTCGGGGGCATGTTGCCCCCACCGGGCCTGTAGTCCGTCCACGAGAAGTTGCTCGACGACAGCGCTGACGTGGCTGTAGATCCCCCGGACGCCGGGCAGGCGGTGACCCAGCCGCTTGGCTTGGGCGACCTCTGGCGCGCCGTCTTCGATCAGCCACGTCTTGTGGCTGTGGCGCAGGTCGTGGAAGTGCAGGCCGCGCAGGATTTGGGGGATGCCGTTGGCGGGGTCGCCGTCGGTGGCGGGTCGCCAGTGGCGGCTGTGGAAGCTGGAGCGGCGGTGTAGGCCGCCGTCGTTCCTCGACGGCCCCGCCGAGGTTTCGTCGTTGACGATCATCGGCATGTTCGGGCGTCAATCGACACCGGAGGCTGGCCGCGAGAGCGTGACGAGTCCGGCCAGTGCGAGGCGCGCGGAAAGCGGCCAGAAGAGTGAGCCGGGAGCCACCTCAGAGTGGCGCCGAAACCGTGCGAGGTCGCCGTCCTGCTGACGTTGGGGCCGTTGCCGTCATTCGGTAAAGGCAAGGCCGTGCTCGGCGAGCGCGGCGGCCAGGATGCCGACCGCCTTCGGTCCGACCCCGTGCAGGGCCAGTAGATCGCGGCGGCTGTAGGCGCTCACTTGGGCAAGCGTCGTGATGCCGGCTTCGAGTAGAGCGCTGTTGGCTGGTCGCCCGATCGGTGGCAGGTCGCCGATTTGCGCGGGCACATGGCGCGTACTCACGCGATCACGATAACCAGCCGCGCCGCCGATCCGCGAACCCGGACCACACCTCGCCTCGCCGTGGTACGGGTCGGCGGGCGGGACCGGCGCCTGGACGAACTGTGGCTGGATCACGGCTCCGAGTCGCGATCGCCTACCGGCCGGTGGCACCGTCGATGAGCTCTCGCAGGATGTCGGCGTGACCTGCATGCCGGATGGTCTCGCTCGTCATGTGGGCGAGCACCCAGCGAAGCGTACGAGGCGAGTCACCGACCGGCTGCGCGGTGAGGACGTCGGGGCCAGCGGCTGCGATGATGTGGGCGTCGCTGTCGGCGATCGCGGTCCGGTAGCCGACGATGATCTGATCTGGGGACCGATCCGGCTCGACCACCATGTCGAAGTCGACGTCGGCGTAGCGCGGGTCGCCGGCGAGCGTGTAGCCGAACCAGTACCGTTCGGCGTCGGTCAAGTGCTGGACCAGGCCCAGCAGTGTGGTGTCGGAGACGACCAGGCGGCGCCGCAGCTGCTCCTCGTTCAGGCCGGCGACCTTCTTCAGCACGCATGATCGCGCGAAGGACAAGAAGGCGAGGGCGGTGTCGAGCTCGCCACCATCGTTGCGCGGCACGGCTTCGCGTTGGGATTCGATCATGTCCCGACCTTATGTGCTTGTCACCCGGGGGGAGGCAGCCGCGGGCGTCATCTGAGCGGTTCCGATCAGACGCCCGCTCATCGGCCAGATCCGCGCGCCGGCGGCGCCGTCAAGCAGTGTGGTTGATGAGCCTAAGAGCGGACTCTCGCCGCCACTGCCGACCACTCGCACGCACTTGCCGACGTCGATGGTCGCCATGTACGGACGGCGTAGGCTGATCGATAGGCCGGGCCGCCTCGCGGAAGGCTCGGAATCCGGCTGCGTCCCGGAGCGTTCGTATCAGCTCCCCGACGCCCGAGCACCCGCGGACCCCTCAAGCGCCCAGCGGTGTCGCTCCCTACGCGACTCGCCGGGCGGCTTTGACCGGTGGCCGGCTACCGGGAAACAGGGTTCCTGAACTCGAGTTCCGGATGAGAGTCAGCAGGGCAGCATGCGTCGGCTCGTCGGCGGCCACGACAGGCGCAGGCGGCTCGGACGCCACGTGCACCGTACGGCGCGGGTTGGCGTACCTCGTCGGCGGAGGCAGCGGTGGCCTCAACGGCAGCGGACGTGACCACCGGCTCACCCGCGAGGCGGCGGCCTGCAAGCAGCCGAACAACTCGGCGGCCACGGGATTGGGATTTGTTAGTTAACGCCGGCCAAAATGTCCGGCGCCGCTCTTGAACCTGAAACTTTTCGTCTCGATCATGAAGCCGTGTCGATGTTCGTCGGCTGAGGCACGGGACGCGGGGGATCTCATGGTGGTTGGGCTTCGGGCACGGTTGGTTGCCGTGCTGGTGCTGGCGTTGGTGCTGGTGCTGGGTGTGTCGCCACCGGGCGGTGCGTTCGCCGAGGTGGTGAAGCAGCGCCAAGGCCAGGTCTCGGAGTCCGTAGCCTCGGAGCCGCTGCCACCGGGCAAGGTGCAGGGGCCGGATCGGCCCACAGTGGAGCGGGACACGCAGCCGCCGGCCAAGGAGGGGACGCCTCGCGACAAGGCGACCGACAAGCTGCGCGCGGCGGCCGAGCGGCGGAAGTCGGAGCCCGCGCCGGTCCGGGTCGTGCCCGACGCGCGCCGGGCGGCCGAGAAGCAGCACGCGGAGCGCGCGGGCGCGGATGAGTTGACTCATGCCGTGCTGCCCGGCGACGAGAAGTACCGCGAACGGATCGAGCGGCGCGGGCAGTCGACCAAGAAGACGCCGTCGCTCGCCGAGCTGGCCAAGCCCGCCGCTCCCGCCGTGACCAGCGGCGACACCGCCGCGGCCGCTACGTACGGCGCCACCTATTCGATCCTGTCCGGGTGGAGCCCTCCGCCGTCCTATTTCGACTACGGCATGATCCAGGTACGGGCCTGCAACACGTCGAGCTTCACCTGGACGAAGGCGAACCACTCGGTCGGCTACCACCTCTACTACGCCAGCGGCGCCGTGTACAACTTCGTCGGTGGCTGGACGGACCTGCCCGGCAACATCGCCCCCGGGGTCTGTGCCACCGTCTGGGTGATGGTCGAGCAACTCTCGGTCGGCTCCTTCAAGATCGTGTTCGACCTCTACGAGAGCTCCACGGGCACCTATTTCACCGAGCACGGGGTACCGGCGTCGACGGCGGTCTCGTTCACCGTGCCGCACTACCCCCCGAGCGCCGAGCTGGAGTGGCCGGAGAACAACGCCACCACCAGCACTCTCGACGAGCGGTTCCTCGTGCGGGTGGGTAACGACGGCACCCGCGCGGTGGATATCTACTACGAGATGTGCGGCACCCCCAAGACCACGCGGCAGTGCTGGAACTCCGGGTGGTTGCCGGTCGAGGTGTACGCGGGCTCGTTCATCTCCACCAGCACCTGGAAACCGCCTACCGCGACGCTGCGGTGGAACGTCACGTACGACTGGCGGGTCCGGGTCCGGGACAGCGCGGGTACCGGCCCGTTCAGCAGCCTCGCGTACTTCACGCCGGTCGTGGCGCCGCCGGCGGGAACGGCCCATCTCGGCGTCGACCCGGAGTCGATCGACGCCGCCGGTGTGAACATGTGGTTGGGCAACTTCACCCGTGTGGAGAAGGACCTCTCCGTGCCCGGTATCGGGCTGCCGCTGGAGATCACCCGTACCTACAACAGCGCCAACGCCGCGGTGGGGTTGTTTGGCCGGGGGTGGAGTTCCTTCCTGGACATGCGGATGCAGTGGGCCGGCGACTTCGTCACGGTCACCTTCCCCGACGGTCGGCAGATCCGGTACGGCCGCAGCCCGGACGGCAGCTACGCCCCGCACTACGGCCAGGGCGACAGTGCGACGGTGCTGGACTCCCAGACCGTGATGCTGCGCGGCGGCACCCGGTACTCCTTCACCACCACCGGCCAGATCTCGAAGATCACCTCCCCGAACGGGGACGCGCTGGAGATCACCTACTCCGGCGGCTACCCGTCGAGTGTGCGGAACACCCGCTCGGGCCGTGTGATCTACCTGGGTGTCGCCGATGGACAGATCGTGCGGGTGTCGACCCACCCGAGTGACGTGACCGGCGCGATGACGTGGGGGTACACGTACAATTCCGTTTACCTCGCGCAGCGGTGCGACCCGCGGCCCGCGACCCAGTGCTGGAACAAGTACTCATACAGCGGGGTTGGCGGCCGGCTGTCGATGGTGCAGGCGGCCAACAACATGCCCTTGGTGTCGGTGACCTACGAGGGTGACAAGGTCTCGCACGTCAACCTCTCCGACAACGCGTCCACCGGGGTGGACCAGGGGTGGACGTACTTCCGGTATGCGGGCGACGAGGACCTCGGCACCCAGATCGTGCAGGTGGCCGACCCCCGGGGCCGGCACACGTTCTACGAGTTCAGCGCCGAGGGCGAGCTGTGGCAACGCTGGTCCAACACCCAAACCCCGCAGATCGACAACACCCGGATGTGGCTCTACCACCCGAACGGCCGGCTGTGGGGGATGATCGACGAGAACGGCAACGGCACCGAGTACTACTGGGACGGGCTGTCCGGCCAGGTGGCCGACGTCAACCGCTGGCGAGACGGCCAGACGATGACGAACACCCACACCACCTACTACTGGGGCGTGGCCGGCGACCCCCGCAACGGACTGCCGCTCGAGGTCACGGACGCCAACAGCAAGACGACGAGGTTTACCTACGACACCGCCGGGCGGCTGCTGACCCGCACCGACCCGAAGGAGATCGTCACCAGCAACACCTACACCTGCCAGGGCGGGGCGGCGGCGCCAGCGGTGGTCAACGATCCCGGCGCGCCTGCGGGGTCGCGGCAACCGTGCGGTCTTCTGGCGACCACCACCACCGCCGGCCTTACCACCTCCTACGGGTACAACCGGTTCGGTGACCAGACCAGCGAGGTCACGCCCGCCGGGCTCACCACCGACAGCTTCATGGACGCGCTGGGCCGGCCCACGTCGGTGCGGGTCGACGACAAGGTCGGATCCTCGACGACCACCAGCTACGCCTACGACGTCCTCGGGCGCCCCGCGTTGACCACCGACGACCCGATCACCAACCCGGTCACCGGCGTGACGCACCAGAAGCGGGTCAGCAACGCCTACGACCTGTACGGCAACCTCAGCAGCGTCACCACGTCGGACGCCACCCCGGTCGCGGCAGGCGGCGACCCGGCCCGCAGCGTCGACTACCGCTACGACCTCCGCGGCCGGCTGACCCAGGTGATCGAGGACGGCACGACCACCCAGAGGATGCGCTACGACGGGTTGGGCAACGTCGTGGAGAGCTGGTCCCCGAACGGCGCCCGCTACACCTTCGAGTACGACAGCCACAACCTGCTCGACAGCGTGTGGCTGCGGGACTTCGTGGACGACCCGGTCGCCGGGAGCGCGCCGCGGCTCGTGCCGATCGCCTCGTACACGTACGACAACGCCGGGCGGCTGGCAGCGGTGACGAACGAGATGGGCGCCACTGTGGCGTCCCAGTACACGTACGACGACCTGCTGGTCCGGGAGACCGCGCTCGGTGCCGGACCGGGCGGCAGCGACCTGCTGCTGCACGCCTACACCCACGACCTGGGTGGAAACGTGGTCAAGGATGTCTCCGGTTCGGGCGAGGAGGCGCGCACCGCCACGTTCACCTATGACGGCAACGACCAGCTGGCGACGACCACCGTGGCCCCGGGTGTGGACCAGCGGACCACGCTCTACTCCTACGGCGGCGACGGCCAGATCAGGCAGACCACGCTCTCCGGTGATGGACGGACCGCGGCCACCGTCCAGCGGTTCGACTCGCGCGGGTTCGTGGAGCAGTCCGTGGTGCGGGCAAAGGTCAATGCGGAATACCTGATCACGGTGTACCAGCGGGACGCGGCCGGCCGGGTCGTCGCCGTCACCGACCCGCGCGGCGTGACCCCTCTGCCGGATCTCCCCTCAGTGGGTGGGGAGACCGATCCGGCCTACACCACGCAACACAGCTACGACCAGGCGGGGCGGCCGAGCACCACCACGTTCCCGCCGGTGTCGGTGGACGACGGCGGTGACGGTGCGCCGGTGACCGCGTCCCCGACGGTCACCAACGGCTACAACACGTTCGGTGAGCTGACCCATGTGAAGGACGCTGCGGCGCGGGTGACGGTCCAGCACTACGACAACCGGGGGCGGCGCACGAAGGTGACCCACCCGACGTACATGCCGCCCGGCGCGGTCGAGGCGATCGTACCGACCGAGTCGTGGGCGTACGACACCGCCGGCAACGTCACCGCGTACACGGACCGGTATGGCCAGACCACCGACTACGTCTTCGACGCGCGCAACCGGGCCGTGCGGGTCACCGAACCGGCGGCCAGCGCTGGTGCCGCACGCGGTGTGACCCGCTACGTGTACGACGACGGCGGCAACCTGCTGTCCAGCATCGACCCGGCGGGCGCCCAGGTGCTGCGCACCTATGACGTTCTGGGCCAGGCGCGCACCGTCACCCAGGTGGTCCGCAACGGCACCGCCACGCCGCACAGGTACACCACCTCCTACGAGTACAACCAGTTCGGGCAGGTCACCAAGGTCGCCGCGGGCGGGGATTGGCGCACCTACTCCTACGACCACCACGGCGACCTGTGGCGGGTCTTCGATGGCGCGTACACCTACCTGTACCACGACGACCCCGCCGGGCGACTCACCAAAGTCGTGGCTCCCGCGTACCAGACCCGGCACTGGGAGTACGACGACGCCGGCCGGACCACCTCCGTATGGGACGACAACGGGAACGGCAGTCCGCTGTCCAAAATCAACTACAAATACGACGCGGCGGACAACGTCACCGAGCTCACCGACCCCAACGGCCACGTATGGCGGGCCAGCTACGACGCCCTGAGCCGACCCACGACGCTCACCGACCCGGCCACCACGGCGGCGGACGGCACGACACGGACCAGCGCCGTGACGAAGATCGGCTACGACATCGTCGCCAACCAGACCCGGGTGACCGACGCCAACGGGCACGCGAAGACGGTCACCTACAACGCGCTGGACCTGCCCCAGACCCTGGTGGAGCCGGCCACCGACGCCCACCCCGACCCGGCCCAGCGCACCTGGACCACCTCGTACGACGTGGCCGGCCAGCCGACCCGCACCCAGGCGCCCGGCGGGGTGGTGCAGGCCGTCCGCTACGACAAGCTGGGCCGGCCGGTCCAGGTCACCGGCTCCGGCGGAGATGCCGGCGCGGAGCGCGTCTTCGGTTACGACCTGGCCGGACGGGTCACCTCGGCGGGCCTGGCGGGACAGCCGGCGCAAACGTTCACCTACGAGGACCGCGGGCTGCTCACGGCCAGCGACGGGCCGGCGGGCTCGTCCCGCGTCACCTACGACCACCTGGGACGGGAGACGAACCGCACCGACGCCGCCGGCCAGGTGACGTACACCTACACCGACAGCTGGGGCCGGCTCGGCCCGCGGACCCGTACGGATTCCGTGACCGGGACCACCACGCACTACAACTATGTTCACAACTACAACCGCCTCGACAACACGCAGACGGTGGACGCCGGCGGAAAACTGGTCCAGAAGCGCTCGTACACCTACGACAATCAGGATCGCCTGGTCACCGACGCCGCGACCGGCCAGCAGAACGTCACCCAGAAGTACACCTGGGACAAGGCCAGCAACCTCACATCGGCCACCATCGAGGGCGATGTCGCCGAGCCGCGCACCGAAACCTACGACTACGACGAGGCCGGGCGGCTGATCCGGGCCAGCGACACCACCGACCGCACCGGAAGTGACTACTTCTGGGACAACGCCGGCAACCGCGTGCGTACCGTCGACTGGACCAAAGACGCCGCTGGCGCGCGCACCGACACCGCCACCGTGACGGCGGCCTACGATGCCCGCGACCGGCTGATCTCCACCGACCAGGCCGGCGTCGCCACCACCGACTACACCTACACCGAGCGCGGTACGCTCGCGTCCGCCGCCACCACCGCGGCCGGCGACGGCGGAACCACCACGGTCACGACATCGTTCGACGCCTTCAACCAGATGGTCGCGGACGGCTCCGCCAACTATGAATACGACGCTCTGGGCCGCCTCGCCACCGCCACCGGGCGGTCCGGCACGGCCGACGCGAAGTTCGCCTATGGGGGCATGGCCCGGGAGGCCGCCTCGGACGGCACGTTCGCGTACGCCCGCGACACGGACGGCAGCCCGCTCGCGGCCAAACCAAGCAGCGGTGGTGCGGCCTCGCTGCTGATCCAGAACGTCCACCACGACGTGATCGCCCAGCGGGACGCCAACGCCGGCGGTGAAATCACGGCCTCCCGCGACTACGACCCGTTCGGCGTGAGCGACGGCACCAGTGGTGACTTCGCCAACATCGGGTTCCAGGGCTCGTGGGCCGACGCGTCCACCGGACGGGTCAACGCCCAGGCCCGCTGGTACACGCCCGACACCGGGAGGTTCGCGTCAGCCGACACCGCGGCCGTACCGCTCACCAGCGCGGCGGCCACCAACTCCTACGCGTACGGCAACGCGAACCCGTCGTCCAACTGGGACCCGTCCGGCCACTGGTCCCTCAGCTCCATCGGCGACTTTTTCGGCGACGTTGGCGGGTACGCCGAATCGCTTGTGGTCAGCGGCACCGCAGCCGCCCAGCGCGTGGCACAACGCGCCGGCTGGCGCGGCGCCGCCAAGATTGCCCTCCGGTTCGGCTCCCGGGCCATCCCGGTCGTCGGCACGGTCATCCTCATCGCCGAGGTCGGGTACTGGGTCTACAAAATCGTCAACGCCGACGGCTCGTCGACCCGTATCCGCACGCCCAGCGGCGTCAACGTGAACCCCGTACCCGGCCAGGGCGACAGCACCGTGAAGGCGCCACCCAAGAGCGACATCCCCGTGGTGCAGCCGAAGAAGCCGGCGCCGCCCCCGGTGTACGTCACCGGCACCAGCACCAGCAGCCAGACGAGGGCCTGGAACACCCAGAAGACCTGGTGGGATAGCAGCTACCTGTACCACCGCACCGACCAGTACACGTATACGACGCACTACCTGTGGACGTACTACTCCAACGGCGCCTGGACCAAGAAGGTGTCCGGCACCTCCTGGACCCACTACTGGCAGCTCACCAAGCAGGCGCTGATCGACCTGTCGAACCCCATCAACCTGCCAACCCCCAACCCGGGCAGACCCACTGCTCCGGTGGCCCCGGACACCGCCCGCCCCACCGGCTCCTGCGGCGGTGGCGGCCACCTGGTCGACTGCGCCACCACCCAACGCGGCGGCACCATTCCACCGGACTCGATCACCTCCGGCACCGCCAGCGGCAACTCGTCCGGCCCCGGCCCCGGCCAGGACCCCATACCCGGCCTGGACGAACAGCTACCACCCCAGACCCAGACGTCAGGCGCCGGAAACGGCGGTAGCGGGAACGGACAACCACCCACCGTGGCAAGCCCGGACCCGGACGAAGACGGATTTTGGGCCAGGGCCCAGCGTGCGTGGAAAGCCTTTGGCGAATTCCCGCGGAATCATCCAGGACCAGGATGGATGAGCTCGCAATGGTTCCGCATACCCGTAAGTGGCCTGAACGGGCCATGGTGGGGGACTATAGCTTCGCTCGGGTGCACCCACTTCCTTGAAGGCTGGAAAGAATATGTCTGCGGAATGGTGGTTGGAGTAACTTCAGCCCTCACCCAGGGATTCCTATTCCAGTCCGACCTTCGGACCAGCGTTCTCTCGGGGCCGGTCTCGGCCGTCGGCACAGTGGTCTGGTCCAACCTGTTCTTCTCGTGGGGCATAGACGGAGACGCTTGACCCGATGCGCGGCCGAGCCCCTTGACGTATCGCGGTCAACCCCGCCATCCCAAAAGCAACGCACCCGACAAAGCCGAAGTCCTGAACGCGACGTGACATAGGAGAAGTGAATGACGGCGACGATATCCCGGCGAATCCTGCTCAGATCTGGTGGCCTCGGCCTGCTGCTGTCCGCTGCCGCTCCCAGCCTGCCCGCCGTTGCCGGACGTCCTCGACGGCGTCAGCGGGTGTTGTTGGCGACGAACGAGCCCTGGGGTACGTATCACGCCAAGCCGCTGCTGGCCGAGGCGACCCGCCGGGGTTGGGAACTCGTTCAGGTGGTGCCGGACCTGTCCGGGATCACGCCGGGCGATCCGGTTCCGGTGACCATCCTCGACCGGGTGCGGGACGCCGATCTGCTGGTGGTGAACGGCGCCGGGGACTGGCCGGCCGACTGCGCCGCCGAGCTTCGCCACCTGCCCCTGGCGGCCAGCTCGCTGGCCTATCTGCAACCGAAGGAGGCGCCGCGGGCGAAGGAGTTTCGGCGCCGGTTGGAGGTGGTGACCGCTGGCGGCCCCGCCGAGGCGACGACGTTCGCCTCGTACCTAGGCTGGCACCGAAAGGTCGAGGTGGTCGGCTCGCCACAGACCGATGACCTGCCGAAGTACACGCCGCAGCGAGGCCGGGTGCTGGTGCTCACCAGCGTGACCCGTCCGGACCCGACCGGTGGTGCGGCACCCGGCACCGAACTGCTACTCGAAGCGGCGGCCCGGCTCAAGGCGGCGGGCAAGCACATCGTGGTCGGGCTGCACCCGCGCGAAGACCGCACGTTGTGGGATCGGTACGAGATCAGCCCGCTCGGATCCGTGCCCGCCTCGGCGACGGCCGAGTACGCGATCGGCATCCCCGGAACCGTGTTCCCGCTCATCGCCGCGGTCGGTGTACCGCTGGTCGGCTGTGTGGATCCGCGCCTCAGCGTGCCGGACTACATCCTCCGGGTCTGCTCGTCCACCATCAACTCGGCGGACCAGGCAGTGGCTGCGGTCGCGGCGGCCAAGCCTGCCTCGCGCCAGGCTCTGCACAACGCGGTCGGCCCGATCGGTGGCTCGGCCCGCAGGCTCTACCAGGCATGGAAGCCCGAGATGCACGGTGGAAAGCACGACAACTGGGACTGTTAACGGAAAGGCTGTGGCACGAGGTCGGCTCCTTGCTGGGTTAAGCCAGCGAGGAGCCGACGTACCTGCGCCGGCGCCGAGATTTGGGCGACCAAGGGCTGCCCTAACGACGTCGTGCACGGTTGGTAGACGGTCGAGGGCGCCGCGAATAGTCGGTGAGTTCCGTGATCGGGAACGGGCCATCTGCCGGCGTTCCCGCCGTGGGCTGGCCAGCAAGCAGCTTGTCTGTCTCAATGGCGCATCGTACGCAGTTCCGCTTTCCGTCGGTGGGTGTCCTTTGCCAGGACAGTTGAGGCAGCGGTTGGGTCCCGAGCTGGGCTGTCTCATGTGAAGTGGCAAGCGGTGGGGTTTGGTTTGCCGTTGAAGATGAGGCAACTGGCGGGATGTCGGTGAGATGGGGTCGGATGGAAGGCGTCAGTCGACGGCGTGCGTGAGGCGATCGGGGCGGATGACGATGGTGCTGACGGTTCCGTTGCCCCAGACGGTGGTATTGAGCATCGCCTTGTGGTCGAGGGAGAGCATGGAGAACTCTGGCACGAAACGATCGGTGAACAGCCCTCCGAAACCGCTTCGCAGGGCGGGGGAGCCGTTTGCGGCCAGGTCCCACTGCTCTGACAGCCGGACCCTGATCCAGGCGTACTCGGGTTCAACGTCGTTGGGGTCGCTGTAGTTGACGCTGAGGAGGAACTCTCGCTGGTCGTTGAGGACGCCGTATTCGGTGGCCATGCGCAACCAGCTGGCGTTGACCTTCGATGGCATCTCGGGGTCGTTGACGTCGATCATCTCGTCCGAGTCGAACCTCCCGTGCTCTGGTCGGCAGCTGGCCGGTGAGTAGTAGGGCGGCGGGGGAGGCAGCGGCAAGCTGACCTCTTCGCGGACCCGCTCCAAGAGCTCAAGTCCGGCAGGAACGAGGTCCGCCGCGATGGCTGCATCGGTGAGTGACACGAGCGGGATGGTACCGAGTGCTGATGAGATCAATGGAGCGCGAGATCTTCGGTCATGCCGGCATGATGTTGGTTGTTGACCTGGGGTGGGCTGTCCAGGCGCGGATGATCTCGGCCGCGAGCCAGTGGCTGCGGTGTTCAGCCTCCTGCAGTGGTGTGGCGCCGTCCGGGCCGGTGTGATGAGGGTCTGCGCCGCGGGCGAGGAGGAACGCAGTCATGTCGGCGTGTGCCGGTTCGCCGGTGCGGCGGTGATGGTCTTCTTCGACGGCGATGGCGTGCCGGAGCAGGGTCCAGCCGTCCCCGTTGTCGTCCTCGACATCGTGTCCGGCGTCGAGAAGGTCACGCAGGAGTATGAAGTTCTGCTCTTCGACGGCCTGGTGCGTCGGTGTGATCGGGCTGGCCGGTTGGACCGCCGGGAGAGCGAGGCGTCGGCAATGGTTGGTGACATAGTCGCGAAGCGTTGAGTAGGAAACTCCCGTCATGCCGTACTCGTCGACGAGGACCGTGTGGATGCAGGGCTATTGCGTAGTCGGGTTACTCTTGGTCACGGCGTCGATGAGGTCGGTGGGGCGGCGGTTGGCGCGTCTGGTGGCGCGGGCGATGTTGGTTTCGCCGTTGCTGCGGTGGTACCCGATCGAGGTGTTACGGAGGGTGGCGAATACGGCAGGGCCGTTGCCGGTCCGAGCCTGGTGAGCGTCTTCACGTAGCGTCACGTCCCGGACGTAGTGGACGCGGTTCTCGATATGCCACTCAGACCGCGCCCAGGTGCGGAGGTCGGCGGGCTGGGCCTGGTCGGCGGGCAGGGACACGGTCATGTACGCCATTTCCCTGGTGGTCTTGCCCTTGATTGTGCGGGTCCGGGTGATCCGCACGGCCTGCTGCGCGTGAGGGAAGCCCACCCCGCCCGGAGTCTTGATGGTGACCGCTTTGACGGTACGGGTCTCCTTGCGGCCGTGGCCGGTGTCCCGGCGGCGGTCCCCGGCCGGTACCTGCGCCCAGGGAAGGGCCTTGAGCTGGGCGAACAGCGTCGGCTGGTTACCCTTGACCGGGACCATCAGATGCCCGTGGTGGGTGGCGACCTGCTCGGCGTGGCCTGTCTGCGCGTGCCGTGCGTCGGCCACGACCAGCACGCCGGCCAGGGAGCCCAGCTGTGCGGCGACCCGGCCCAGCAGCGGGGTGAACGCGGGGAATTCGTTGGACTTCGCCGCGATCTGCACCTGGGCGAGCACGATGCCGGTGCTGGTGTCGTAGGCCGACAACAGGTGAACCCGCCGCCCGTCGGGCAACCGGGCACCCCGCACGACCTTCCCGTCCACCGCGATCACCAGCCGCCACCGGCGGCCCGCCCCCAGCACCGGCTTCGCCCGCGTCCGTGACCACGTGGTCAGCACCCCCGACAACACCTCGGCGTCGATACGGATCAGCAGCCGCCACACTGTCGTGGCCGCCGGGACGCGATCGGTGAACCCCAGCCTGACCCACATCCGCTGGTCCAGATCCCGCACCCAGTCAGCGACCGCGGCGAACGTGCACGCCCCGGCCAGCACCGCGCACACGGCCACCGCGAGCATGCTCACCAGCGAGTAACGCTTGCCACGCGGGTCGCGTGGGTCGGGTACCGCAGCCAACGCCACCAACAGGCTGTGATGTTCACCGTCAGTGACTACTGGTCGAGGTGCGACTGTGGGTGGGTGCGGCACCAGAATCTCGGTCAGCGATGATGGCATCGACGGGTGCGGTCCTCTCCGGGATCATGTGGCTTCAGCAACTTCATGATCACCAACGGGTCGCACCCGTCCTACATGGACCCCGGCCCCACGCAAACTCCCAGCTCAAACACCCCTCAAACGACTACGCAACAACCCTGACTCCATGGCCCTCGGGGTGAACCATGGGACCAAATTGCTTCACGGAAGCGCTATTTCCTGAAATGATCTGAGCTCGCCTTAGGTACGTGATTGTTCTTCTGAAGGGTGGCGTATGGAGCCGCTTGAGGCGGGCGACCCGAAGAAGGTCGGTGGGTACCAGCTGCTGGCGCGGCTGGGGGCGGGCGGGATGGGTCGCGTCTACCTGGGCCGCTCGAAGGGCGGCCGACCGGTCGCGGTCAAGGTGATCCACCCGCACCTGGCGGCGGACTCACAGTTCCGGCGGCGGTTCGAGGCGGAGGTCGCCGCGGTGCGGCGGGTCGGGGGCATCCACACCGTGCAAGTGGTGGATGCCCGCGCCGACGCCGATCCACCCTGGCTCGTGACCGAGTACATCGCGGGGCCGTCGCTGCACGAGGCCGTCGGCGAGCACGGCGCGTTTTCCGCGGCGGCGGTCGCGGGGCTCGGCGCGGGCCTGGCCGAAGGGCTGATGGCGATCCACGAGCGGGGCGTCGTCCACGGGGACCTCAAGCCCGGCAACGTCCTGCTCGCCCAGGACGGGCCCCGCATCATCGACTTCGGCATCGCCCGCGCGCTCGACGCCACCTCGCAGACCACCCGCACCAGCGTGGTCGGCACGCCCGGGTTCATGTCGCCCGAGCAGCTTCGGGGCCGCGAGGTCGGGCCGGCCAGTGACGTGTTCTGCCTGGCTGCCGTGCTGGCCTTCGCCGCCACCGGCCGGCGGCCCTTCGGCGAGGGCCCGATCGAGGCCCTCGGCTACCGCGTCGTCAACGAGGAACCCGACCTGACCGGCGTGCCGAAGCCGCTGCTCCCGCTGATCGCGTCCGGCCTGGAGAAGGATCCGGAAGACCGGCCCGGCCCCGACGCGTTCCTCGAACGTTGCTCTGCGCTCGCCGAGGGCAGGGACGTTCCGCTGCCGGAGCCCGTCAGCACGATGATCGCCACGCAGGTGGCGGAGACCAAGGTGCTCGTTCCGCTGCCGGAGCCCGTCAGCACGATGATCGCCACGCAGGTGGCGGAGACCAAGGTGCTCGTTCCGCTGCCGCAGGACGCGCCGGGGAACGGCCGGCGGTTTCCGCCGCTTGGACGAATGAAGCTCCCGGTGGCCGCGGCCGCGGTCGTGGGCGTCCTGCTGGTCGCCTTCGCGGCCTGGGCCATCGGGGACGGCGGAAACGCACCGACCACCTCCAAGACCATCGCCACTCCCCAGCAGACCCCGACTTCCCCGACACCCGCGCCTCAGCCATCCGAGACCGCGAGCGCCACCGACAGTGCCACCCCCACCCCCACCCCCACCCCCACCCCCACATCCGATCCCACCCGCAAGGCGTTCGAGAAGATCTCGGCGGGCGACTGCGTGGACGCCTACGTGCGTCCGTCTGGCAACTGGAGCAGGGGCACGCCGCGCACGGTCGGCTGCGGCCGCTCCGATGCCTACCTGAAGGTGCTCAAGGTGGTCAACGACTCCTTGGAGTGCGCCAGGAACGACGGCGATCTGGACGGGGAACTGTCGTGGAGCTACGGCGAGGACGCGAACGAGATCGCCCTCTGCGTGCAGCGGCAGTTCCGCACGGGTGACTGTTTCCTGGCCACAAAGGGTACGGACGAGAACTCGGTCTCCATCAGCAACCGGGATCTGATGACGTCGTGGCCGTGCGTGGCCGACTCCGCTCCAGGAGAGTACGACTTTGTCCTCCGTATCACCGCGTTCACCAACGGTGCCTGCCCGCCGGGCGGCAGTAGGGTCAGCTGGGAGGTCCGAGCCCGTACCCTCTGCACCCGCATAGTCTGACCACGTCCGCCACCACGGCACCGGCACCGAACCTGGAACGGATGCTGCTGACCGCGCGGGACCTGGTCATCGAGCGCGGCCCCGCCGTGCCGCCCGTCAGGGCTGGTGAACACGTAGCCGCTGTCGTGGCAGACCTTCCCGCCCTCAGTCCGGCGGATGCGGTGGTGGTGTTGCCATTCGGCGTGCCGACGCAGGATTCGTACGGTGTGGCGGTCCAGGGCGATGGTGCGGTGGCTGGTCGCGGATTTGGGTGGGCCTTCGTGGAGCAGGGTCATTGCGTTCTGTGATAGCTGCTGGTCACTGCGGTGATGAGGTCGTGTGGACGATGGCTGGCGCGTCGGGTGGCGCGGGCGATGTTGACCGCGCTGTTGGTGCGGTGGAAGCCGATCGCCCGGATTTACCTTGCGGTTTCCGGGCTCGTCGGTGTCCATGGGGTCTCCCTCCGCGTCGGACGTCCTGCTGGTGAAGATGTAGTGGGTGGCGTGACGGAAGTCGCGCGCCGCCCTCCGGATGATGAGGTGGCACGGTGACCAACCACGATGAGGCGGCGGCTGTCCGACCGTTGACACTGGCCTGGGTGAGCCGGCACCTGGAGGTCGGCGAACGGATCGTCAGGACCGAGGCGCTGCACGGCGGCATCACTGCCGAAATGCGGAGGCTGACCATCGGCACGCGGGACGGAAACATCCGTGATCTGGTGCTGCGGAGCTTCGTCGACCCGTTCCATCTGGGGCACGCCGAGGACTGGCTGAATCGGGAGGCCGACGCCCTGTCCCTGCTCACGGGGACCGACGTGCCGGCTCCTGGACTGCTCGCGGTCGACCCGACCGCCGCGCGCTGCGAGTATCCATCGCTGCTGATGACACATCTGGCCGGCCGGACGGTCCTCGATGATGAAGGGCTGGAGACGCGCGTTCCTCTGCTGGCCCGTCAACTCGTGGCGATCCACGCGTTGCGACCCGTCGAGCGGCCCGGGGAGTATGTGGCGTTGACGACCGCCGACACCGTCGTGACTCCGAAGGGCGCGGACGCGGCGGCATGGGCTGCGGCGATCGACGTGATCCGCAGGCCCGCGCCGCCCTATGAAGGGCGATTCCTGCACCGGGACTTCCAACCCGGCAACGTGCTGTTCGAGGTGCCGCGCGCAGGGTCGGCAAGTGCCCGGATCACCGGCGTCGTCGACTGGGCAGCGACCTCCTGGGGCCCGGCGGATCTTGATGTGGCGCACTGTTCCACCAATCTCGCGCTGTTGCACGGCCCGGCGTGGGGTCTGTGGTTCGCTCAGGCGTACGAGGAGGCCGGCGGGGTGCTGGCCGCGACCGCGAGCGAGCGGCTGTACTGGCAGGTGCGGGACGGGCTGGCGTGTTCAGAAGAAGTGCGGTTGGTGGCGCAGCCATGGCGGGAGGCAGGCAGGGCAGAGCTGACGCCGCGAGCGGTGGAGGAGCGGCTGGATGCCTATGTCACCGTGCTGATGGACGCACTGGGCTGAGCCAGGGGGGCCGGTTCCTGGCGGCTGTCACATGTCCCAGCGGCCGGTGTGTCGTTGGGCCTCGGCAGCGGCGGGGAACCGACCAACCCACTCGGCGACCTGGTCGTCGGAGACCTTGCCGCTCAGTCCCGCCACGTCGAGCGGCGGTGTCCGGTCGGCGCGTTCCCAAAGTTCCTGCCACTGCCTGTGCCGCAGGCCGAGGTACCGCAGGCGGTCCAGGTCGGGAATGGTCTCGATGTCGAGCACGGAGGCACGCACCAGGAGGGCGTCCAGTCGCGAGAGGGAACGGAGCGGGCTCAGGTCGACCGGGTGCGGGGACGTCAGTTTCACGGCACGCAACGTCGGATGGCCGGCCAGCGGAGCCAGGTCGATCGTTTTGAGGTCGAGGTCGAGGATTTCCAGGGGAACGGAGCGCAGCGGGCTCAGGTCGGCCTGCGTACGGCCGGTCAGTTCCACGCACCGCAGCAAGGGCGCCCCGCGCAGCGGCGCTAGGTCGATGTCACCGCCGTTTTCCACGGTCAGTTTTTGGACGTCAGACGGGATCTCGTGCAGCGAGGCATCGGTCCCTTCGATGTGCCAGTTGCCCGATTGGACACGAGGCTGTCGCACCTCGACCGCGAGCTCCCAGTCCTCGGTCTCCTCGATCGGAGGCGCGCTAGCAAGGGCGTCGACACGCTGGCGCAGCAACGCCGTCACGGAATCAGCGATATAGACGGTGCCGTCGAAGCAGCCGGCACCGATCCGGATGACCTGCCCGGGACGCCCGCCCGGCGCCGGGTCCATATCGACCGCCAGGTAGTCGCCGTCGGGACGCAGGAGGAACGGAATCCATCCTGCGCGGTCCACCGACCGCTTCACCACCGCGTACGGGTAGGGATCACGAACGAACGAGAAGGGGTCCTCTCTCGAACTGCGCGATGCCCAGGGGCGGTCCCCGTTGTGCAAGGCCACCATTTCCGCCATATCCACCCACCAGGACAGACGCCCGAACACTCCCTCCTGGGCATCGCCGTCGCTCACCTGGTGCAGGGCGCGGAGGTCGGCGGGGAGTGCCACGCCCATGCTGGCCTCGGCCTCCGCCAGCCGCGCGGCGAAGAACTCGGGCGGTAGCATTGCCTGGACGTCGGAGGGCTCGTCCAGTTCGACGTCGAGCCACCTCCGCCTGCCCATCTCACGGTATTGCCGCAGCAGGCGAACAGCCTCCGCCGGATCGCCCGCAGGCGCTGGGTCCGAAGGCCCGGGTTGCTCGTCACCTGCGTCGGGCACGGCGGTCCCGGACCGCAAGATGTACCGGATGCCGCGCTCGCGAAAATCGCCGGCACTGCGGATGGACCCGCTACTCATGGTCGCCTCGAACCACCCCGAGGAATCGATGGTCAACTTGACGATCAAACTCGAGTCGCTCGTACGGCAGACTTTGTAGAGCCTACGCAGGTCACGAACCAAACTCACGTCCGACACGGATCCATCCCCGCCCGTCAACAGGTACGACCCGGTCCGCTGCCCATCGGCGAAACCGCTAAGCGTGACCCGCCGCCATCCAGCCGGGGCGGCACCGGCCAGTCGAGCGGCCATCTGGCTCAACACCTCTATCTCGGAGGTCTGACCGCTTGTCGACATTCGGCAGTTCTAGCACAAGGATCATGCGGCGGTGGGTTGTCGTCGGGTGCATCTGATCCGCAGTGAAGATCGACGGAGCCGGGTGCCGGTGCCGGGTCGCCCCCGGACGCACCCCACTCTCGGCTCGTCAACCGCACCTGCACGCGGTACGGGCGCCCAGACGTGCTCGATGACCAGCGTGCCGGCCGGCGCTGCCTACCGTCTGCTGCTGGCCTAACGGCGGGCCTGCGGCTACAGTAGCGCGTTCGACCGACCTGCGGACGCGGACGTGAAGGTGGGCGCGTCTGTGTGTCGGCGGGAGGGCAATCCGCTCCCGCTACGACTTCGCAACAGTGAGGCCCTCGGGGTGGCCGCGAATCTCCTACCCTGCGTCGTCGCAGTTGGCAGATAGCGGTTTGCGGGCGGCCCGAGGCCTTGGAGCCGAGGACAGGGCGCCTTGCGGCGGTTGGTTCGGTTGAGGCCGCCGGACAAGGAGTGTGTGGCTCGGCGGACGTGGTCTGGGCGTCCCACGGCAATCATCGCCTGAGGTTGCCGACCAGAAAGACCCGGGATGCGTATCGACAGGCTTCGGGAGGAGATCTTGGACGGCTGCTGCGGGAGTGGTGGAGCGGGTTGTTGGGGGAGCAGATCGGGAGCAGAGCTGTGCTCCCAACCGCGTTGAACGGCGCTTGGCTGCCTTGACCTGCCTGTATCGGCACCGCGCCGATCTGGCCCCCTTGTATCGTTGCTGGTCAGAGCGTTGGCCGGTGTTCCTTGACACGGAAGAGGTCACTGGTTCAAACCCAGTATCGCCCACCAGCTAGGTCAAATGGCTTGTTACCGGATCATCGGTAACGAGCCATTTTGTTGTTGCTCCTTACGGTGGGAGCAAATTGGGAGCGCATGATCATCTACAGTTGCCCAGCGGCGGGTCCAAGCTGACGGATGACGTGGTATGGGGGAAGTTGCCTCAGCCGGGTGGAGTGAAGGCGT
>NZ_BONX01000069.1 GCF_016862935.1 Plantactinospora mayteni | reverse complement strand
ACGGTGGCGGCACTCGCCGCCGTGACGGACATCGACGAGATGCTGGCGAACGCTGCCCGGACGGAGGAAGCGCTGGTCGAAATCATGACCACCAGCGCCGAGGGGCGCAGCCCGGACCACCAGATCGTCGTGCGACTCGGCCTCAACGAAGGTATCACCGGACTGGACGCCGATCCGTACTGGCTCGGCACCGCCTCCGCCGACCGGGTGGCGGCGAGCATCCAGGATGCCTGCCGGGCCGCCCAGGACCAACTCGACCGGGCCGTCCGGGAGGCATTCGAGCTGCTGGGCCCGATGCGGGACCTCCCCGCTCTCGCGGGCTTCCTGGAGCAGCTCACTCGATTGATGGGCGTCGCGTCGCCAGCGAGCTGACCGACACGAGGGGGCCGGTGGCGCCCACCGGGCCGAAAGGATGATGAGCGATGTCCGGAAACTCGGGCGGCGGAGAGGACGCGACGGCCGCGCATCTCGCGGCGATCAACGCGGACGCCACGAAGTGGTTCGCCATGTCCGATGTACTGAACGAGATGGCAGGTCTCGTCGGAAGCATTCGGATCGACGGCCAGGGGTTGTCGTTCTTCGGCCATGTGACCGGGCTGACCGCCGCCTACAATACGGCGCTGGGGCAGCTCGCCAAGCTGATCACGGAGGGCTCCGCAGACTTCGACGAGGTCGGCGAGAAGCTGCTGAAAGCGGCCAGAAACTACGAGGACAGCGACGAGCGGGCCGCCGCCCGGCACAAGTTCACCTGGTGAACCTCGGTATTCCCAGGGCGTCGATCCGCATGACTGAAAGAGAGATATCACGATGAGTACGGATGGCGAATCGGCACGGAAATCCTGGGACAAGGTCGAGTCGCGGAGCGACAGGTTCCACTCGGCGTTCGAGCTGAAGATGAAGCTGCCCTGGCCGGGGCCGATGAAGGATTCGGCCAGGAACAGGATGGCCGAGTTCGACGCGAAGAAGACGCAACTTACCAACGAGTTGACGCCGCTCGTCTCCAACCCCGGAAGCCCGATCGGGCTGTTGGCCGTCGGAGTCGCCTGGGAGACCATGAAGAAGCAGGCGGAGTTGTTGGTTGGAGAGATCACGGCCAGCCCGCAGGCGGCGGGTAAGAACGGGCTCAAGGTCGACGACTTCTGGAAGGGCGACGCCGCAAAGGCATACCAGGCGATCCTGCCGGACCGCCAAGCTGCGCTGGTCGGTCTCCGGGAAGCCGCCGGCATCATGCGAGAGGTGCTGGAGGAGGCCCGGGGGGCGATCAACAACCTGTTCATCAAAGTGGTGGCCGGACTCGCCGGCGCGATCATCGGGATCGGGGTCGCAATCGCCACCGCCGGACCGGGCGCGGCCGCCGGCGTCGGCGTGGTGGCGCTCGGGGCCGCCCTGTCGATCATCCTTCCGGCCATGATCGACATACAGGAGACGATGCGGACTCTCAAGGCGCAGATCGAAAAGATCCCGGCTTTCACGGAGTACGAGCGGTACCCCGGCGGCCACTGGCCCACGCTGGCGGCGTCGTAAGCGTCAGGCACGAATCAGTTCTTGCAGTCCGGGCAATCGGTGAGAGCCTTGATATCCGGCGGTCGGGGGGGCGCTGCTGGGACATCGCGGGCTGCGGCCTCGGCGCCCTGACGCGCCAACTCAGGAGCGCTCGGTCGCGGACGTGGGTGGGAGTTTGCGGACCCTGGACGGGCTGCTTGACGGGTATCTGCCCGAAGATGACACCGAGGCCGCCGATCTGGCGCGGCTACGCGCTATGGTGCGACGGGTACGCGCTGGCCCGGGGCGGCCGGCTGCCCGGCAACGCCTCGACCGGTACGACCGGTCGGGTTGTCGCCGGCGGCTGAGCACCGGCGTGGTCGTGGCGACCGCTGTGACGGGTGGATTGGGCACCCGGGCACCGGGCCGTGTGGTGGAGAACCGCGCGGCGCGGTGCGGCCGGGATCAGCCCGGGAGTGCGTACGCCCGGATGACGCTCTGTTCACCTGCCCGGGGAGTAAGGATGACGTTGCCGGCACCTGACCCCATCCGGTGATTATCAGCGCGGGTGGGTGGGTAGAACGCGGACGGATCGGCGCAGCAGAACTTTCTCGGCGCGAGGTGTCGAATTCGGCGGCTCCCCGTTCGTCGTACTGACGACAGCACCTCAGACCGACCAAGGAGCAACCAATGCGTACCCTGATCGCCACCGCGTTCGTCTCGCTCGACGGCGTCGTGGAGGCGGCCGGCGGAGAACCGGGCTACCGCAACTCGGGCTGGACCTTCAAGGACATCGAGTTCGACGAGGCCGTCTACGAGATCAAGGGAAGCGAGCAGGACGAGGCCGCGGCCATGATGCTGGGCCGGCTCAGCTACCAGCTGTTCGCACCGGTGTGGCCGGGTATGACCACGGAGTTTCCCACCTACAACGCGATGCCGAAGTACGTCGTGTCGACCACGCTGCAGGAGAAGGACCTCGTGTCCAACTGGGGCGAGATCAGCATCCTCCGTTCACTGGACGACGTCGCCGCACTCAAGGAGACCGAGGGCGGGCCGATCATCATCCACGGCAGCGCCACCCTGAACCGCGACCTGTCCGACGCTCACCTGATCGACCGCTACCACCTGCTGGTGTACCCGGTCCTGCTCGGCGCGGGCAAGCGGCTGTTCAGCGACGCCGACAAGGACAAGCAGAACCTCAAACTGATCGAGAGCGAGTCCTACGCCAACGGAGTCCAGAAGATGCTCTACGACGTCGTCCGCTGACCGGCACCGCCGGGGTCGGCCAGTTCAGAGGCCGACCCCACCGAACACCCGTCACCTGCTGCTCGGTCAGCTTCCGGTTTGGCGCGCGGGCATTCGGTGTCCTCGGCGGAGACGCCGGCGCCGAGGGTGTGGCAGACGTCTTTGGCGCCGTGGATCGCGATGTCGTCTTTGCAGCCGGAGCCACCCATGCCCTCGGTCACTGTCGGCGTGCGTGCGACGGTCGTGTCCAGCCGGGGGGCGGGAAATGCCTCGGCGAGCGGGGGATCGTCGGTGGTCGGATCGAGGGGTATGACCTGCCGCTTCCTGACTGACAAGTCGCTGTTGATGATGAGATAAGGGAAGGGGCGGCTGCAACGGGTGGATGTCGCTGTTGCGGGTTAGCCTGCACTTCCGCTCACATATCGATCGGGTCGGACGTCAGCAGCTGCTTCAGGAGGAGCATGGAGTTTCGGATCCTCGGGCCGCTGGAGGTCTGGGACGGTGAGAGCCTGGTTGCGGTCACTGCGGCGAAGCAGCGGACGCTGCTGGCGTTGTTGCTGCTCAACGTGGGCCGGGTCGTCGCCGTGGACGACCTCGTCGACGAGCTGTGGGGCGGACGACTGCCGTCGCAGCCCCGCGCCACCCTGCACGCACACGTACACCGCCTCCGTCAGGTACTACGTCGGACGGACCGGTCCGGTGCGGTGGTGCTCGCCACGAGGCCGACCGGATACCTGCTCCGGGTAGCCCCGGACAACCTTGACCGGCACCGGTGGCAGCGGCTGGTGGGCGAGGGGCGGGCCGCGCTGGCCGAAGGCGACCGCAATCTGGCGGTGACCCGGTTCCGGTCGGCGTTGGCGGTCTGGCGCGGGCGAGCCCTGGCAGACGTCGGCACGTCGGCGGTCCGGGCGGAGGCGCGAGGGCTGGACGAGGAGCGCTGGGAGGTGCTGGAGCGGTGCCTCGCCGCAGAACTCGCCCTCGGCCGGCACTCGGCGGTGTTGCCGGAACTGGAGACGCTGGTCGACACGCAGCCGTACCGGGAAGGGCTGACGGGCAAGCTGATGCTCGCGCTGAGTCGGGCGGACCGACACGCCGACGCACTGGCCGTCTTCGCCCGGGTCCGGGATCGGCTGGTCCGGGAGTTGGGCGTCGAGCCCGGGGCCGAACTGCAAGAACTGCACCAAACGATCCTGCGCGGCGAACTCGACCCTCCGGAGCCGCGTGCTTCCGAACCGACGCCCAGGCCGGCTGCATTCGGGACCGGCGGGGCCGGGTCCGCGACCGCGCCGACCGGACCCGTGACCCCGATCCGGCTCCGAGCCGAGGTGCCGGCCCAGCTTCCGCTGGACGTGTACGGCTTCGCCGGCCGCACGGACGAACTCGCCCGGCTCGACGCGATCCTGGCAGCGGCGGACCGGCAGCCCAGCGCCGTCGCGGTCGTCGTGCTGTCCGGTACGGCCGGCGTCGGCAAGACCACGCTCGCCGTGCACTGGGCGCGCCGAATCGCCGACCGCTTTCCGGACGGGCAGCTCTACGCGAATCTCCGCGGCTTCGACGCCCGGGCCGGTACCGACCCGTCCGACGCGCTGCGCGGGTTCCTCGGCGCGCTCGGCGTACCGCCGCTGCGGATCCCGGCCGGACTGGACGACCAGGCCGCGATGTACCGCAGCGTGCTGAACGGGCGGCGGGTACTGGTGCTGCTGGACAACGCCCGCGACACCCAGCAGGTCCGTCCAGCGCTCCCGGGCGCGCCGGGCTGCCTGGTACTGGTGACCAGCCGGAACTGGCTGCCCGGGCTGGCCGCTTCGGTTGGCGCCCACCCGCTGCCGGTGGACCTGCTCCCCGACGCGGCGGCGCGGGACCTGTTCACCAGCCGCGTCAACCCGGATCGGGTGACCGCCGAGCCCGATGCCGTGGACGACATCGTCGCGGCCTGCGCCGGACTGCCACTCGCGCTGAGCGTGGTGGCCGCCCGGGCCGCCGCTCAGCCGGGGTTCCCGTTGGGTGTGCTGGCCGACGAACTCCGTCACGCGCCCGCAACGCTGGACGCGATCGGCGACGGGACCGACAGCACCGACGTACGGGCGGTCTTCTCCTGGTCGTACCAGGCCCTCGGCGCGTCAGCGGCCCGGCTGTTCCGGCTGTTGGGGCTGCATCCTGGTCCGGACCTGACCCTGCCCGCCGCGGCGAGCCTCGCCGATCTGCCGGCTTCCCGGATACGGCCGCTGCTGGCCGAGCTGACCCGGGCGCATCTGGTCACCGAGCATGTCCCCGGTCGGTACACCTTCCACGACCTGCTCCGGGCGTACGCGGCGGAGTTGGCCGAGGCCGTCGACCCACCGACCGTACGCCGTACGGCGGTGCACCGGCTGCTCGACCACTACCTGCACACCGCTGCCGCCGCCGATCGGCTGCTCCGACCGCACCAGAAGGCGTTGCCACTGCCGCCCCTGACCCCGGGTGTCGATCCGGAACCGATCACCGACCACCGGCAGGCGCTGACCTGGTTCACCCGGGAACACGCCGCGCTGGTCGCCGCAGTCGACCTGGCCGCCAGGAGCGGGTTCCCCGGCCACGCCTGGCAACTGGCCTGGACCCTCACCGAGTACTTCGACCGGCAGGGGCACTGGCACGACTGGGCCGCCACCCAGCACACCGCCGTGGAAGCGGCGCGCGAACTGTCCGACCCGGTCGGGCAGGCCCGCGCCCACCGCGAGCTGGGCCGGGCGTACGCCCAACTGGGGCGGCTGACCGATGCCGAACGGCGGCTGGGCCGGGCACTGGAACTTTTCGAGCGGATCGGCGACCGGACGTATCAGGCGTACACGCGGCACAGTCTGGGTGCGGTCCTGGACCGGCAGGACCGGACCCGGGAGGCCCTGGACCACGCCCGACAGGTCCTGGAACTGGTCCGGCGCGGCGACAACCTGGTGGAGCAGGCCAGCGCCCGCAGCGCGATCGGCTGGTACCAGATGCGGCTCGGAGACCATACCGAGGCGATCAGCGAGTGCCGGGCGGCGCTCGCCATCCAGCAGGAACTCGGTGACCGGCGCGGCCAGGCCAGCACCTGGGCAAACCTCGCCAGCGCCCACCACCACCTCGGCCAGCACGACCAGGCCGACCGATGCTACCGGCAGGCCCTCGACCTGTACCGGGACCTCGGCGACCGTTACTACCTGGCCCAATTACTCGGCCAGATGGGCGACAACCACCAGGCAGCAGAACAGCTCGACGCCGCACAGGACGTCTGGCGAGCAGCGCTGGAGATCCTGCACGAACTCGACCACCACGATGCCGAACCGCTGCGGAAGAAGCTCGCCTCGCAGTACTGAGCTGCGGAATGGTCCCTGCTGCTTTGGGTGTGCCGTCCGTAGTTGGGTGAGGAACAGTTGGGCGGCTGTGGTGAGGGTGACGTGGCGGTGCCAGCCGATCCAGGAGCGGCCTTCGAAGTGGTCGAGTGCCTGGAATGACCAGGTGCCTGGAATGACCAGGCGTCGTCGATCGGTTACATCGGCTGTCCATAGCCCGAACGAAGCAGGGCCTCAGCAGAGGAACGGTGGACAGTTTCGAGGGATCGTTGCAACACGTGGTCCAGCTGGCGACGGCTATGGGCTTAGCACAACGCTCGGCTGGGCGTTCCAGCCGAGCGTTGTGCATGGGCGGCCGTTGAGTTCTGCGGCGAGGTGCTCGGGGCCGCCTCATGATCCTCATCCTCAGCCATCAACCCAAAAACAGAACCGGCGCCGGTGGATGTACTCGACCCTGACGATCGGGTTGAACCCTCGGCCGCAGCGTCGTCTAATACCCAATGACTGCACCACGCCCAATACAGCCCGGGCCTAGAAGCCAAGGGGAGCCAGATCAGGATGGCCGATCACCTCGCGGCCCCCTTCCTCCGCGGCCGTCTTTCGCGCTCAGCTTGGCCATCTATCGCGCTCGGTCACAATACTCGGGCGCAACTCATTCGACGGCCAGGTGCCGTAGCCTGCCGCTTCACTGACGTCCGGCGTCAGTACGGCGGAAGCGGAAGTTGAGCCCACGCCGATAGCTTCTGCGCGTCTCGGCGGCGGTGGTATCCGACCGGGGGTGCAGGTATGGGGAGGTACGGACGGTGTCGGATCAAGTCCTCGCGAGTGGGGTGGCGGCAGGCTCTCGATGGTCGAGGCGATCGGTGTTACTGGGCGCCGGATTGCTGGTCGCCGGCTGTGGCGGCCCGGAGCGCCCCACCATCTCCAGCGCGGACAACACCTCCGAGGAGGACGCGCAGAAGAAGCGTCTGGTGGAGATCCTCGACGGCCGGGCCAAGGCCCTGCAGGCAAAGGACGAGGCGGCCTTCCTCGCCGACCTGGACCAGTCCAACGACAAGCTGATCGAGCAGGAGAAGGCGCTCTTCGCCAACCTGCGCCAGTTCAAGTTCAAGCAGTTCCGCTACCTCAGCAACAAGGCGATGCTCCCCGACATCGTGGAGGGCGGGTCCGAGTTCGGTCCGATCATCCAGATCGCCCAGCTCGATGTGGACGATGGCCCCGGAGGAGTGGCCCCGGGCGAGACGTACAAGTACCGGCTCGTCCGCAAGGACGGCAAGCTGGTGGTAGGCGGGATTACCGGGGCCAACCTGAGCAACGCTTCGGATGGCGCCATGAGCGGACCACTGGCTGACTCGCCGTGGCACTTCGGGCCGCTGAAGGTGATCCAGGCCGGGAACGTCTGGCTGGCCGCCGATCGCACCGTTTCCGACCTGGACCGGTACGCCGCAGTGGCCGAGCGCGAGGCGCGCTGGGTCGAGGCGCTCTGGGGCGACCGGACACGCTTCCCCGGTCATGTCCTGTTCTTCACCAAGGACGCCGAGAACCTGAAGAAGTGGTTCAGTGTCGGTGCCAGCGACAAGGGCGAGGACTTCATCGAGACCATCCTCGGCTTCCAGCACCGCACGGACGGCGTGCGCAAGGACGGCAGCGTCTACAAGGGCCAGTACGCCGGGGCCCGGATCGCCGTCAACCTGGGAAACATCCTGCGGAGCAAGGAGGATCCCGCGCGGACCGTGCGGCACGAGTTGGCCCACGCGGTGACCAGCCGGGCGACCGTGGTGACCAGCATCGGTGCCCTGTTCGGCGCTCCGACCTGGGCGGTCGAAGGCTTCGCGTCCTGGACCGAGGGAGTCGACAACGCGGGCAACAGGGCCAGCGTCCGTAGTGAGGTGGCCAGGGGTGTGGCCGCCGGCAAGTTCAAGGGTCGGACCCCGGATCAGACGGAGTTCTACGGCAAGGACATCTCCTTCAACTACGCCCTGGGTTCGACGGTCTTCCGATACGCCGAGCAGACCAAGGGCCGGGACGCGGCGGTGGAGTTCTACGCCAGAATCATCGAGCACATCGAGGGCTCGGGGTTCACCGCCACCCCGGCGTTCGACGGCATCTGCCAGCGGGTGCTGGGCATGTCGGGCGGCGCCTTCATGGAGCGCTGGGCAGGTTTCGTCCGCAGGGGGGCTTGAGATGACCACCATTCCACCCGGATTCCCCGCCGCCGGTGGTCCGCCGGCGTCCCCCGCCGATCGGCCGTCCGCTGGCGATCCGCCGGCCGGAGCGAGTCCCGGTCGCTATCGCTGGACACGGGTCCTGCTGGTCGCGGCCGCGGCGGCCGTGGTCGGCCTGCTGGCGGCCGGTGTCGGCACGTACGTGACGACGAGCCGGAACGAGAGGGCGCGGGGAACGGTGGACTGCGGCTCGTCAGAGTGCATTCCCGAGATGAAGCACAGCAGTGTCATCGAGACACTCAAGGCCCAGGGTTACGCGTGCGCGGACGACGAGCGCACCACGAACTGTGAGTTACGGGTCGGGCCGCTCGCCTTCAAGGCGAGCGTGGGGGTCGCGGAAGACCTTGTCTCCGAGGTGTACGTCACCGCGAGTTGGCACGACACCGACCGCCAGAGCGACACACTCCTGCCCTATCTGAGCTGGTTCGCCTCGCTGCCGTACTCCGAGGACCCCACGCTGACGGCAGAGATCAGCCAGTGGCTCACCGAGCAGGTCGAGGGCGGTAAGGCGACCGAAGCCACGATCGGCGACTTCGTCTACCAGGTGAAGGCCGACCGGGGCACCTTCGTCGAACTCAACTACAGGGGGGACTGGCGATGAACCCGCAGCCACCAACTCCGCAGTACTCCCCGGACGGCAGGTACTGGTGGGACGGCACGGCCTGGCAACCAGTCGAGGCGCCCACCCCGCAGCCACCCGCACCGGCCTCGCCGTATGCACCGGCGTCACAGCATGCACCAGCGTCACAACCCACCGCGCCATACCGAACGCAGCCGGCGTACCAGCCGGGCGGGCCGCAGCCGCCAAGCGGCCCGCCCGGGTCGGCCAGGGCCTTTGGGCAGCCTGGGTCGGCCAGGGCCTATGGTCAGCCTGAACCGGCTGGGGCCTCTGGCCAGCCCGGGTCGCCGTACCCCGGAGGCCGGGCTCCGTTCGTCCCGCGACCGAAGCTCAGCGGCGCGGCAAGGAGCGTGGCCGTGCTGGTGACCGCCGCGGCGCTCGTCGGGGGTCTCCTCGTGGGTGCGATCAGCGGCTCCGTCGCCGGCAGGGCGAGCACCGAGCCCACCGGCGTCGCCGCCCCGCCCCCGGTACCCGATGGCTTTCCCAGCGGGGCCAAGCGGCACCTGCCCGGGGTGAAGGTTTCCGTGGTCGCCGACGGTTGGCTGGTGAAGGCGAACTCGTGGAAGTGCGCCCCGAACCCGGAGGCCAAGCCGTCCAGCGGCGGCAAGCTGGTGACGGAATGCGAGCCGAGCAAGGATGATCTCAACCTGAGGGTCACGATCGAGCATGACGACGAGAGCCACGTCCGGACGGTCGACGCGGGCTGCGACTTCGGGCCCGGTTCCAACTACTGCAAGACCTTCTTCGCCAACTTCGCCGACGTGCTCCTCGCCGACCGGCCCGAGCTGCGCAAGCAGGCCAGCGAATGGGCCGGGAAGAACGTGGACGCCGACGCCTCGACCGTCATCGGTGGCATCTGGCTGAACATCAAGCTGGAGCCGCACCGCATCCAGGCCGCGCCGTGGCTCTGAGCCACTGACCCGAGCACGATCCGGCCCGAGGCCGTCACCGCCCTGCGGTGACGGCCTCGGGCGTCGGCGCCGCGACCGCTGCCGGGTGGACCAGAGCACGGCGAGGGCGGCGAGCCAGACCAGGCAGGCGCCGGGCACGTGCGCGCCCACCGCGAGCACCAGCAGCCCGGTGAAGTACTGCACGAAGCCGATCGCCCCCTGACCCAGCTCGGACAGCAGGAGCAGGCCGTTCCGAGAATGGCGACATGGAGTTGACGCTGGAGTTGTTGCCACAGCGACCATCGAAAAGGACGGGAGCGGGTACCTTCTGACGTTCCACGGGCACGATGCGACCGGGCGTCTGAAGCAGACACGCGGGATGGTTCGCCTCGACATGCTGGCCGGTGAACATACCGGGGCCCGGCAGAAGATCGACCTGTCGCCGACCCCGGACTGGGCCAGGTACGGCGTGGGCGTGGCGGACATGACCCGCGAGCCCGACGGCTTCTGGCGGTTGCCTTCCCGGCCTGGCTGCTGCCCGTCGATCCCCGCCCGCCCGACGTTTGGTGGTGACCAGGGATGGTGATGGCGCATGGCCGCACCTGCCGACTTTGGCTTTGGCTCTGCAATCGGCGACGCAGGGAGCCTGGAACCTGGTGCTTCTCGCGAACCGTCGCTGACGTTCGGCGTCATCGATACGTAAGCGATGGTGCAGAGCGGCCCGCGACAGTGGTCCTGATACGCCGCTATACGCGTTCTGACCTGCTCGGCAATTAGGACGACGAAGCAGCCACCGAGATTGCTGCGGCGGGCATCCGGCAGCTGTGCATGAGCCATGGCAGCGTCCCGGATGTCGCGGGCCGAGGTGTGAGGGGGTAAGGACCATGCGTACATCGTTGTGGGTAGCCCGTCGGTGGCTAGCCGGGCTAGCCGTGTCTGCGCTCGTCGTCGCTGGCTTGGTGGTGGCGGGTGTGCCCGCGACCGCTGCACCAGCCGACCGGGTGGGGGAGCGTTCGGTGCCGGGTCGGCCGTTGCCGGCGCCGGAGAGGGTGCCGGATCCGGAGAGTGGTTCGGCCGAGGTACTGCCGGCCGTCCGCTGGCCGGAGGCCGGTGCGGCGGAGGTCGCGCTCGTTCCTGGACGGCCGGTGCGGGTCGGGACGGCGCCGATCGAGGTGTCGGCGGGGCGGAGTGGTGACGCGCCGGCCAGGGTTCGGGTGGAGACGCTGGACCAGGCCGCGACCGGAGCGCTGGGCGGGGTCGGGTTGGCGTTCCGGCTCGCCCGGACCGAGGGTGGTGCCGGAAGGGTCCGCGTCGACATCGACTATTCGGGCTTCCGGTACGCGTACGGCGGGAACTTCGCCGATCGGCTGCGCCTGATGCGGGTCGCCTGTACGACGCGGGGCTGTGCCGGCGCGGCGACACCGGTGGAAGCCGCCCACAACGACCTGGCGGCGGGGCGCGTGTCGGCCGAGGTGGACAGCACCTTGACGGGCGTCTACCTGTTGGGCACGGCGGCGTCGGGTATGGGTACGGGCGACTACCGGGCGACCAGCCTGCTGCCGTCCGGGAAGTGGGTGGTCGGGCCGCAGTCGGGCAGTTTCACCCAGTCGTACCCGCTGACCGTGCCGCCGTCGATCTCGGGCGACGCTCCCGAGCTGGCGTTCGGGTACGACTCGTCGTCGGTGGACGGGCGTACCTCGGCGACGAACAACCAGGCGTCCTGGGTCGGGCTGGGCTGGGGTTTGGGGCTCGGGTTCATCGAGCGGCAGTACAAGTCCTGTGTCGAGGACGGCGATCCGTATCACGCGGATATGTGCTGGTCGTCGCCGTACTCGAACGACGAGGATGGCGCCGCGTTCGTGATGTCGCTCGACGGGGTGACGACCGAGTTGATCAGGACTGGGAAAGACAGTTACCGGATGCGTGACGACCGGGGTTGGCGGGTGGAGCACAGGTACGGCGGGACGAACGCCGACAACACCGGCGAGTACTGGGTGGTGTCGACGCCCGACGGTGAGCAGCACACCTTCGGCTATCGCGCGGACTCGAACTGGACAGTGCCGGTGGTCGGCGACGATGCGGGGGAGCCGTGCCACGGGACCGCGCCGGTGCCGTGCCGGCAGAGTTGGCGGTGGAACCTGGACAAGGTCGTCGACGCGAACGAAAACGTGACCGCGGTCTACTGGACGAAGGAGACCAACAACTACAAGCAGGCCAATGGTGGGGCCACGTACCGGTACGACCGGGGCGGCTACCTCGACCGGGTCGAGTACGGGATGCAGGAGGGGCAGCAGGCGGCGGCCCAGGTGGACTTCACCCCGGCGCTGCGCTGCACCCAGCGGGTGACCGATCCGGCCGCGACCTGCCCTCCGGTCACCGCCTCCGCGTCGGCCTACTACCCGGATGTGCCGGTGGACCTGATCTGCGCGGACGGTGCCTCGTGCGGCAAGGTGGCACCGTCGTTCTTCCTCACCAGCCGGCTGGACTCGATCTCGGCGAAGGTCTGGGACGCCGGGACGCGGGCCTGGCAGGAGGTCACCCGGTGGCAGCCGCGGTACGCGTTCCCTCCCACGCCGGACAGCAGCAGTCGCTCCCTGTGGCTCAACAGCATCCAGCAGACCGGCGTGTGGGGCACCGAGCCGGTGACGCTGCCGCCGGTCGAGTTCGACGGGGTCTTCCTGGACAACCGGCAGGACTACACGACGGCGGCACAGCGGCTGCAGATGCGGCGGGTGTCGGTGGTCCGCAACGGGCTCGGCGCTGAGACCAAGGTCCGCTACGAACATGGCTCGACGGCCGCCACCTGCCCGGCGGGTGGTGAGAACGCCGGCTGGGAGGCCGGCATGACCTGGGACCAGAACCGGTACGAGTGTTTCCGGGTCCGGTTCAAACCCGAGGGCGCGACCAGCCTGACCAAGGGCGTCTTCCACAAGTACGTGGTCACGAAGATCGAGGAGGTGGACCTGGTCGGTGGCTCGCCGACGATGACCACGAGCTACGAGTACGGCGTCGACGACCTCGTACAGTATCCGGCCTGGCACCGCGACGACGAGTTGCTGACCGCTCCGGCCGACATGGACTGGACCGACTGGCGGGGCTACCAGACGGTACGGGTCACCGAGGGCGGCGGCGGCGCGGACCGGCAGACCGTCACCGAGAGCCGCTACTTCCGCGGCATGAACGGTGACCTGCTCGGCTCCGGCGCCAAGCGGACGGAGACGGTCAAGGACTACTCCGGCCAGACGGCATGGCCGGACGACCCGCAGTTCGCCGGCCTGATGGTGCAGGAGCAGCGGTTCCGGCGCAACACCGACGGCACCGAGACCGAGTTGGCGTCCGAGCGGCACACCTACTGGGACTCCGGGATCATCGCCGACGGGCCCGGGCCACACGACGTACGGATGGTCCGCGAGGCGTACACGTACGCGCGGGACCGGCGCGGCGACGGTAGCTGGCGGGAGACGTCGGAACTGTCCGACGGCTACACGGTCGCCAACGGCGGGCTACCGACCCGGAAGACCGACTTCGGGGAGACCGGCGTCGCCGACTCGGTCTGTACCGAGATCGAGTATGCCCAGAACACCGCGGACGGCCAATGGCTGCTCGACCTCGTCGAGCGGGAGGAGGCGCACGCCGGCGACCCGGACGGGGCGAGCATGCGGTGCACGGGCCCGGTCATCGACCGGACCGTGACCCTGTACGACAACGCGGCCGGACCCGGCAACGGCGTCAACGAGCCGACCGACGGCAACCCGACCGAGGTCCGGTCCTACACCGAAGAGGCCGCATTCACCGTCGTGCGCAACAGTTACGACGGCTACGGCCGCGAACTCACCGAGACCGACTCCGACGGCGTCACGAAGACCGCCTACAGCCCGGCGACCGGCTTCCCGACCGGCGGGATCACGGTCACCGACCCGGCGGGATTCGGCACCACCACCGTCCCGTCCCCGGCCTTCGACGACGTGGACGAAAAGACGGTCGACGCCAACGAGCTGACCACCAGCTATGCCCACGATGGGCTCGGCCGGCTGCGAAAGGTGTGGCTGCCCACCGAGCAACCCGACACCGGCACCCCCTCGTATGAGTTCAGCTACCGGATCACCTTCACCGGCACCGGCCAGCCGACCAAACCGACAGTGGTGACGGCCAAGCAGTTGCAAGCCCTCGCCGGAAGCAGCGCCACCTGGCTGACCAGCCACACCTACCACGACGGGCTGGGGCGTGCCCGGGAGGTGCAGTCCGCCGCGCCGAGCGGGTCCGGCCGGACCGTTGCCGTCACCACCTACGACGACCGCGGCCTCACCAGGGGCAGCTCCGCACCGATGTGGAACAGCACCGCTCCCGGTGACAACGCCGGTCTGCTGCTCAACCCGGCGACCTCGGCGATTCCGTCCTGGACCGAGAAGGAGTACGACGCGCTGGAACGGGAGGTCACATCCACCCTCTACGGCCTTGGCTCGGTCAAGGCGCGGACGACGACGGAGAACTACGGAAACGGCACCATCGTCACCCCACCGGTCGGTGGCCGGACCGCCACCTGGCAGGACGCCTTCGACCGGACGGTGCAGATCCAGCAGAACGTGCCGGCCGGGGTGTCGATGCCGCGACCGGGACTACCGACGACGACGTACAGCCACACCCCCGGAGGTGAGCTGGCCTCGCTCACCGACCCGGCCGGCAACGTCATCAGCTACACGTACGACTGGCAGGGCCGCCGGAAGACCGCCAAGGACCCGAACGCCGGCGCGTCGACCACCACGTACGACGCCGCCGGTCGGATCAGATCCACGGTGGACGCCCGGGGTCAGAAGATCACGTACAGCTATGACCCGCTGGGCCGCCGCCGGGTCGTCTGGTCCGGGGAGGAGCAGAGCGGCACGAAGCTCGCCGAGTGGACCTACGACACGGTCGCTGGCGCGAAGGGCCAACTCGCCAGCACGACCCGCTATCTGAACGGAGCCGAGTACAAGACCGAGGTGACCGACTACGACCCGCGGTACCGGGTCACCGGCCGGCGCTGGAAGGTACCGGCGAACGAAGGCGGGCCGGTCGCCACGTACGACTTCAGTTACGGCTACGACCGTGCCGACCACCTCACCGACACCACCTATCCGGAAGTCGGCGGCCTGCCCGCCGAGACCGTGCACCAGACCTACACCGCGACCGGGGCGCCCAGCGCGCTCACCAGCAACCTGGGCACCTACGTCAAGGCCAGCGAATACAACGGATCCGGGCAGTTGGCCAACCGGGACTACGGGACGACCGGCGAGGTCCGCCGTACCCACAGCTATGAGGAGACCGGCGACCGGCGACTTACCGGCCTGGCCACCACCGCCGGTGCGGACGCCGCGACCCGGAGCACCGTGCAGGACGACGCCTACACGTATGACGCCGCCGGAAACGTGCTACGGGTCGCCGACAGCATCACCGGCCAGTCGGAGTGTTACACCTACGACCCCCTCGTGCGGCTGACCGCCGCGTGGACCACCACCGCTGCCAACTGTTCCGGCGGTGTCGCCGGTGCTGACGGCCTCGGACCTGATCCTTTCAAGCTGGAGTACCGCCACGACGCGACCGGCAACATCACCTCGGTCGCCGACGGCAGCGCCACGAAGGCGTACACCTATCCCGCCTCGGGTGCCAACTCGGTCCGGCCACAGGCGGTCACCTCGGTCGGCGCCGACACGTATGCCTACAACGCCAACGGCGCACAAACCCTGCGCAGCGTCGGCGGGGCGACCACCACCTCGACGTACGACGAATTCGGCAAGCTCGCCTCGTCGACCACGGCCGGATCGACCACGTCGTACGTCAACGATGCCGACGGGGCGCGGTTGATCCGTCGTGCCCCTGGTGGAGTCACTGTCTATCTGGACGGCATGGAGCTGGCGTTCACCACCAGTGTGTCGGCCACCCGCTTCTACCGGCTGGGCGGGGAACTCGCCGCGATGCGTACGTCCGGTGGAGTCAAATGGTTGCTGACCGACCCACAGGACAGCGTCCAACTCGCCATCGACGCCGGCACCGGCACCCCGGCCGCCGCACCAACGGACGTGGCGGTGGTCGGTCCCGTGGCCCGGCAGCGCTACCTGCCGTACGGGGCCCAGCGCGGCGGCGACGACATCACCGCCACCGACCGCGGCTACCTCGGCAAGGTGGAGGACCCCGTCACCAAACTGGTCGCCCTCGACAACCGCGAACACGACCCGTCGATCGGCAAACTCACCAGCCCTGACCCGCTGCTACTCCCCGACGATCCGACCAGCCAGAACGCCTACGCGTACGGCAACAACAATCCTGCGACCCTGACCGACCCCAGCGGTCTGGCCAGTTGCCGACCGGGAGACTGCCCCACCCGCGACGCCGGGCTCGCCCGGCAGGCGTACAGCACCAAGAACAAGAAGAAGAGAAACTTCTATCTCGGTCTCGCCAGGAAGTACGAACGCCGTGAGGCGCGGATCTACCGGAGGAACTACCAGAGGTCCGACCGCATGACGGTCTGCTGGAGCACCCGCAAGGGCTGTGGCCGGTTGCCAAAGCGGGATAGAAAACCACTCATTGTTTTACCGAAAGAGGAATTGAAGCGCGTCGGCTTCACTACAAACTGCGGAATATTCACCTGCAGCGCGTACATCTCTCGCAACAACACACGCTGGCTGGCTGATCACCCGGAGTGGCTCAACGGCGCAAGCCTCGGGGCGGCCTATGGGTGCTCAATGCTACCAGTACCTCATCAGGCTATTAAGGGGGGATGTGCCTTTGTGGTCGGCCTGAATTGGGCCGTCATGAGCGCAAACATAAACAGGGCCAAGGCGCAAAATAAATGCTTCAAGATCACGTGGGGCAAACAAGTCCCCTCGGTCTACTACTCAACCAATAACGGTCTTTTCTGCGCCGACTGACGTCGATTGCCCATGCCCTCCGGGCGCCGGCGATGGGTGCACTGGTGAGGTTTACTGAATTGACGCAAAACGCCAGCGGGAAGACAATAAACATTACTCGAAGGAGAGTTTCGTGAATCGACGTGGACGGCTGTTAGTGGCCGGTTTCTTGATCGCTGCGATATTCCCGTCAGCCCCGGCGCAGGGGGCAGAATCGACGCTTGCGGGCGGGCCGGACATCGGGATCGCCGCGGCGGGGCCGGCTGAGCGAACCGATGTGACCGGGGACGGGATTCCGGACATCATCGTGGCAACCACAGCCCGCAACTTCTTCGGCCAGAATCCGGCCGCCCCCGACGAGTACCGCGGCTCGGTCTACGTTATCCCCGGCGGCGCTACGTTGCCGTCGAAGCCCCCGGGGCTCCTACACCAGAACAGCCCGAACGTGCTCGACCAGCCGGAGGTGGAGGACGAGTTCGCCGCGCAGGTCGTGACCGGTGATTTCAACGGCGACCGGCGGGCCGATGTCGTCATCGGCAACCCGACCGAGTCGGTCGATGGTGTGGCCAAGGCCGGCGCGCTTACCGTCCTCTATGGTCAATCGACGGCGCCGTATCTGGGCCTGATCCCGAACGGGGCCAACTTCATCACGCAGAACAGCGGCACCATCCCCGGGACCGTGGAGGCCGGCGACTTCTTCGGCGCGAGCCTGACCACCGGCGACTTCAACGGCGATGGCTACGCCGACGTCGCGGCCGGTGCCCCCGGCGAGGGGGTGACCGTCTCCGGTAGCACCTTCGGGGCGGCCGGCGCGGTGTGGGTGCTCTATGGCGGAGCGGCCGGCGTCCGCATTGACAACTCGGTGCTCTTCAGCCAGGCCAGCACCGACATCTCCGGCAACCCGGAGAAGAACGACCACTTCGGCTCGTCCCTGGCGGCCGGCGACATCACCGGCGACGGTCGTGACGACCTCGTCATCAACGTCGAGGGCGAGAACATCACCGGTACCACCGGCGCGGAGGGCTCGGTCTACGTACTCAAGGGTTCGGCGACCGGGGTAACCGCGACCGGGAGCACGGTCGTCGGCGTCGACACGATCAACGTCAGCGGGCACCTCAACACGGTCGCCGTCGGCCGGTTCCACGGCGGCAGCAACGCCGATGTCGTCGTCTACGCGGACCGGGTCAAGAACGGCGCCACCGACGCCGGTGCGCTGGTTGTACTGCGCGGCGGTAGCGGCGGCATCAGCGCGACGAATGTCACGCTGATCAACCAGAACTCGCCGAACGTTTCGGACGGGGCGGAGGCCGGGGACAAGTTCGGCGCGGCGCTCAGCGTCGGCGACGTCGACGGCGATGGCGCCGACGACCTGGCGGTCGGCGTACCGGGAGAGGATGCCGGCGGCGGCATCGGGCAGGGTGCGGTACACGTCTTCCTGGGCGGTCCCTCCGGCCTGGACTCGGCGCTGGATCTCTTCTTCACCGAGAACCACGCGCTGATCGCCGCCAATGGCCAGTTCGACGAGCAGTTCGGCGCCGCCGTACGGTTCCTGGACGTCAGCAACGACGGCAAGCCGGAACTGCTGGTCACCGCACCGCACGAAGACTGGGCGTACGAGAACGGCACCATGTTCGTGCTCGGACTCGCCAGGACCAGCAGCAGTGTCGCGCTGACCGGGAGCACCAAGCTGACTCGGGCGGTTCTGGGGAACATTTCCGCCTACGGACCCGGCGCGCCGATCGCCGGTGGCGTCGTGCCACCCGTCGCACTGCCCAACGTGACCTGACCCGGTCGGTGGGGACCCCGGGCCGGACGACGGCGCCTGGGTCCCCCACCGGATGGTGACGCCGGCCAGCAACCCGGTGCGCCGGACCCGCCACAGCGGCGGTCAACCTGGCCGGCGCCCGCGTCGACCGCCGGCCGCTGAGGACGACAGTCATCCCACCATTCCGCTGACCGACATCAAAAGGGGGACAAGAGATCGTGCGGACCACTCTTCGCATCCTGACGGCCGTCGCCACTGCCCTCACTATCCCGGCGGCGTCCCTGCTGCCCACCACCCGAGCCGAGGCAGCCGAGGTCTTCACCGTCTACATGTCGCCCACCGGCTCCGACGCCAACAACGGACTCAGCCCGACCACCCCGGTGGTGTCCCTGGTACGAGTACAGCAGGTTCTGGTCGCCGCGAAGCCGACCACCGACGTCGAGGTACGGATCAAGCAGGGCACCTACTCCGCCCCGCCGATGCACGACTGGCGGTTCTACGTCCCAGGGCACACGATCTGGTTCATGCCCGTCGACTACCAGGACGGCGACGGGCTGAGCGGGATCGCGGGTCGCCCGGTGTTCAAGAACAAACGAAACGCCGACGGCAGCTACCCGGGCGGCTACTGGATGCAGCCCCGCCTGCCGAGCGATCCCGCGGACCCGCTCTACGGCGGTGGTACGTCGGGGCTGCGCTTCTCCTACCTCCAGATCGAGTACTACTCGGCGGGTGGGTTGTCGATCTATGGCGATTCGGGGCGGGACACCAGCGATGAGACGTACGACCCGCCGCTGCGGGTACGGGGCAGCAACGGCCTGAACGGCAACACCGTGTTCGGCATGGTGTTCACGCACCTGGGCAACAGATGGACCGGTGGCTCGTACGGCTACGGCGCGATCGTGTTGACCAACTCGTCCGGCAACCGTATCGAGAACAACCACTTCATCAACGTCGAGAACGTCAGCCCGTACGGCGGCTACATCCACGGACTGTACGTGACGCATTTCAGCTCGTCGAACCAGATGAACCGGAACGCGTTCAGCTACATCAGTGGCGATCCGGTGAAGGTCCGGAACATGAGCAACTACAACACGGTTGAGTACAACACCTTCACTCGTACCGGTCGCACGTCGCACTATCGCGGCGAGTACTGCGACCTGGCATGCGCCCGGGCCAACGACATCAGTCGACAGTGTGCGTCGTACCACAACCGGTTTTTCAACAACACGCTCGGCAGCAACTACGCGGGCACCGGCACGCTTCCGACCTGGTCGTTGAACCCCGCCGGCCTGACCAACGCGGGTGGAGCGCCATGCAGCATCCCGGACGGCGACCAGCGGCTCCGCACCGGATACAACAGCTGACGGTTCCGGTAAAGCCGTTGTGGCCTGGTCGCCGACCAGGCCACAACGGTTGCCGCCAGCGCTGCATCCCCGGTCTCGTGGACCGTTACGACCACTGGCATCACGGCCGTCAACGCAGAGGATTCCCAGGGCAGGAGGGCGAGTGGAATAGCCATCAGCGCCGAGGCCGTCGGGGAGCTGCTCCCGGGCTTCATCGGGATGGTCGAGGCGACGTTGATCGGAGTGCGAGCTGATCGAGCCCTGCGCTGCGTGCGGGGCGCAGACGTGCTGGCTTGGTCCGACTGCGAGTCGAACCGGTTGCCGTCCGCCCGCTGAGCGGTTTACTGCTGCGGGCGCGACCGTCTCCCCAGAGCCACACGCGAGCAGCCGGTGAGTTTGCAAGGTACCAGTCCGGTGCGCCAATCGCGGACGAAGAGGACGGTCGCCGAAGCGGGGGATCCAAGCGCCATGACCTCCTCTTAATTTGATCTTTAACCTCGGCGGCCGTGCAGGCGTCGATGATCCTGTGTGGAATCGGTGCGTCGTCGCGACGGAAGACGGCCACCGCCTGATGATCTTCTGATCCCTGGCAGGATACGAAGACCAAGGCGGTGGCCGTGGCCACGATATTCGGGTGGTCAAGTCGACGAGGCGGCCGGCGAAGACGGCGTCGGCGAGGACGAACCGTACTGGTGGGGTAGAGGCCGAGGGTGTTGGTGATGATGAACCGTTTGCGGCCGTTCGCGGAGACCGGGGCGGGCAGGAGGCCGCGCCTGCCCCGGCGCGTGACATCATCGATGCGTGATCAAACCGCCCCGGATCATCGAGGACATCGACTGGTCCGCCCTGACGCACGGCGGCGGAGCGGCGGACCCGGTGACGCAGGCGAGCCTGACCGCCCTGACATCTGGCGACCGCGCCGCCGTGGACGCGGCCCTCGCCCACCTCGCCGACGACGTGCTCCACCAGGGATCGCTGTACCCCGCGACGGTCCCGGCGGCCCGCTACGTGGCCGCGCTGCTGGCCGACCCGCCGAGCGCTGCGGCGCTGCCGCCACGGGTCCGGATACGGCTGCTGGGCTGGCCGGCCGGGGTGGCCGAGGCGGTCGGCGGCGCGGCCGAGGAGAAGATCCAGGTCTGGTTCGGATATTCGGCGCCGGAGCGCGTCCCGCACTTCCGCGAGGTCCGGGAGATCCGCCCGGAGCTGTACCGCGCCGCCGAGGCCCAGCGAAACGACACCGACCCTGCGGTACGCCGGGCGGCGCTGCTCGCGGCGCTGCACCTGCTCGACGATCCCGCCTTGGCCGCCCACAGGGAGATGCTGGCGCCGGCGGTGGAGGCGGAGCTCGGCGGCGGGCCGGAGGAGTGGCAGCGGACGCTGGCGGCGAGGACCCTCGCGGTGTGGCGGGGCGAGGTGGCCACCACGGTCCCCGACGACGATCTGTGGGGCGGGGACCACCGGGCGGATCGCGGCCCGGTCGACGACCCGCCGTTCTGATCCGTGCCGTTCTGGTCGGGGGGCGACCGGAACGACTCGCTCCCCGAACGGGTGAGCCTTGTGGAATCGGGGGCAGTCGCCCTGCTGCTCGGTGATGAGCACCAGGGCGATGCCAGCATTGTCGACGGACCGCTGTTCGGGCCGTTGCGTCTGTTACCCGAAGTAGTCGAGGAGACAGGTCTGGTAGGTGAACCCCCAGTCGTTGCCCGTGTAGACCTCGATCCAGCCGTTGGCCTGGCTGACTCCGCAGGCGGTGTACCGGCCGTCGACGGTGACGGGCGGACTGTCCCAGCATGGCAGCACGTCGTTCTTCTGAACGACGAAGAAGACGGTCGAGCCGATGTTCGGTGCGTAACGGATCGGCAGGTTGGCGGCCTTTGAGATGACGAGTCCGCTGCTCGTGCAGCCCCTGGTGTGGACCGCGCGAGGGGCCGAGTCGGGAGCGGCCAGGGCAACACCCCCCGGAGCGGCTAGCACCAGTGCGACCACAGCCATGCTCGCCAACACGGCCCTTCTGAGCACCTTCATTACTTTCTCCATTCCTTCCGGGATGTCTTCAAGGCGTTGTGGCTCTTGTGGTGCGGATGGTTTGTGCGCGGCGGGCGATTGCGCGCACAGCGACGATGCTGATGGGGACGAGCGTCAGGTGGCAGAGGGCCAGCGCCACCTTGCTCGTGGTGTCGAGGTTGGCAGGCGCGGTCATCACGAGGATGGTGCCGAGCGCGAGCGTAGGGCCGATGATGAATGCGGCCCGGACCACCCAGGCTGCAAACGGTGCCAGCAGGGCTACAGCGGTGAGGCCAACCAGCAGCGGTATCAGGCTGAACCCGGCGACGGTGATCGCGTAAACCTCGGCCGGTCCGGTTGCGGAGGTGAATCGGAAGCTGCCACCGGCTGCCCGGCCGATGCCGTAGATGACGAGGTTGACGGCCACGGCGGTGGCGCCGCTGAGCGCGACCACCGCCGTACGGGAACGTTCAGGCATGTGCGGGCTCCGGTCCGGACTCACGGGCCAGGAACGCCTCGATACGGGCGAACGCTCCAGCCCACACCTCGCCGACAAAGAAGTCGCGGATCTCGGGAGCCGGGAAGCCGCTCTGCGCGACTGTCATCATTGTGCCGCCGTCGTTCTCCTCGAAGGTGATCTCGATGCGGGTCGTCATCGTCACGCCGTCCGGACCGGAACCGATGGACTCGGTGACGAGTCGATGTGGGCGGTCGATCTCGACGAACGTCTGCGCCTCCCGGAACAGCATGTCGGGGCTGGGTCCCCAGACGGCTGTCTGCTGTCCGCCGACGCGTAGGTCGACCTCGATCTCGACGATGCCGGGTTGCTCGTCGAGGATGGTGAACCAGATCTTCTGCTTCTCCGCGTCCGTGTACGCGTCGAAGACCTCCTCCGGCGGTGCCGGCAGTTGCCGCGTCATTCGCAGGTCAAACGTCATGAATCCTGTCCTTTCGCGCCACGCTGGAGGGTGAGGTAGGCGTCGAGGCCGTCGAGGCGGCGTGCCCACAGCCGTTGGTAGAAGCTGATCCACGCCATGGCCTCGTCCAGCGGCGCGTCACCGAGGCGGCACTGCCGTGCGCGGCCGACCTTTTGCGTGACGACGAGTCCTGCGTCTTCGAGTACCTGAACATGCTTTTTCATGCCGGTCAGGCTCATGCCGGTGGGCTCGGCGAGTTCGCCGATGGTGGCAGGACCCCCGCCGAGCCGAACGAGAATGCTCCGGCGGGTCGAGTCGGCCAGCGAGGCGAACACCCGATCCAGAGTGTCTTGGTGAACCATGCGGTTCACCTTACGATGCTGAACCGTTCGGTTCAATATCCGGTGGCAACTCCGCGCATGCTCATCTCGGCAGCTCCGGCAGTTGACGACGGCGACCGATGAGCATGTTCGTAACGGAAAGTAGTCGCCAGAAGTCTGGCTGGCGCCCTTCAATCGGGGTTCTGCCGAACCCTTCTCTCCGTCGGAGACTCTGGCTTGATCCGCACCACGCCGAGCGATCGAATCGTCCATCCCCGCATACTGGACGGGGCAGCCGAAGTCGGCTGCTGCTACCAGGTCAACCTGACACGATGCGAACAACGTTACGGTCGTCCCGTCGGCTCACATGATCAACCCGCCCCTCGTTTACCCCCGAACACCCCTGCTTCCAAGCGACAATCAGTGGCAACCAGCGATCACCTCAAGGGGACGTCTTTGCAGGTCGGTGCACGTTATCGACAACTGATGATGAGCATCAGACGGTCACTGTTTGTAACAAGGGGTCGTCGGTTCGAATCCGGCCGTCCCGACAGCGAGAGGGTTTCCGCAGGTCAGAGAATTGCGGGAGCCCTCTTTTCATAGCTCGGCATGAATGCCTGGTCTAGCGCGCCGCTGTTGGACTCCTTGACTCGGGCAGGCGTCTGCCTGTGCGTAACGGGCTACCGTCCGCGTTCGAGCAGTGCGGCCTCGTTGCGATGGATCTGCACTAATCCGCGTGACCGGGCGTCTCGGTCACCGCTCACCCGATCCACTCCCCGGTGTGGGTTCGAATCCCCGGCGGGCATGACAAACGGCCTTGCCCGGCGCGCACCAATGGCGCAGTGAGCGGACCGCGCTACCCGCCGGCCGAGCTCTGGCGGCCCTGCGCGCCCTGAGGGGCTATCGGTCGGTGGTGCGAAGCGTGATCGGTCCGTTGTCGGTCCGGGCCGTGAGCGCGTGGGAGCTGTCCGCGTCCTTGGGCACGTCGACGCGTACATCGCCGCTTTCCGTCGTGGTCGTGACCTTGTACGTGGCATGCGGCACGTCGACCGTCACCGCGCCGTTCTCCGTCCTCACTTCCACCTGGTCGGGGACTGCGGTGAAGGAGAGGTGGATCTCTCCGTTCTGGGATCCTGCGTCGACCCGACCAGAGGTGATGCCGGTGGCGCGCAGCTGTCCACCGTCGGTGTGCAGAGTGAGGTCGCCGGAGACGTCACCGACGGAGACCGCACCGTTGTCGGAGCGGATCCGCAGTGCGGTGTCGAATCCGGAGGCGGAGATCTTCCCATTGTCCCCGTCGATGGTCAGCGCCACGTCCTTCGGTACGCGCACCTGGTAACGGACGTCGCACGCTCCGCCGATGGCTCCGCACCTGGTGGTCAGGATGAGTTCTTCGCCCGCGAGATTCCACGTCGCCTTGGGGGTGCCGCCGATCCCGGACCGTCCGGAGAACCAGCGGGTCACCTCGACCTGGTCGATGTCAGCGGGCCGGACGTCGAGATCGCCGTTGTTCTTGCTGATCGTGAGTCGGTCCCCGGTCAGCGCAAAGGCATGCCTATCTGGCTCGGCGTCGTCAGTCGACCTACCGCATCCGGCGAGGGCGGCGAGTGCCAGCAGCGCACCCACAACCGAGAGAAGGTTGCGGGTCCGGTGGTGGGCCGTGGTCATGGGATGCCTCCGGGGTCTGTGGGTGTCGAGCCTCGGACAGCTCGATACCCACGGTATCCGATACCAAAAGTATGCTACGTTGGCCGGGTGATCGAGAACGATTCGAGCGGGCCGGTCCCGCGCACACCGCGGGAAGAGGTGCGGCGTCGGCTGCTGGCGGCGGCCGCGCGGGTGTTCACCGAGCGCGGCTACGCCGACAGCCGGGTGGAGGACATCGCCTTCGCCGCCGGGTTCACCAAGGGCGCCGTTTACTCCAACTTCGGCAGCAAGCAGGGTCTGTTCGCGGCCGTGCTCGGTGCGCGTGCCGATGCCGAGCACGACACCGTGATGGCCGACGTGCGCGACGCCGTCGATCCCGGCGTGGCGGCGGGGCGGGCCGCCTCCCTGGTGGCACGGCGAATCGTCGAGGACACCGAGCGGGGGCAACTCGGGCTTGAGTTCGCGGCTCTGGCCGCCCGTGACGAGCAGACCAGGGCGGTCCTCGCGCCGTTGCGCCGCGGACAGCGAGCGGTGGCGGCCCAGTCGATCGCGGCGGTTGCCGAACAGACCGGTACGCGGTTGACCGTCGACTCCGACCTGGCCGGGTTGATCGTGCATTGCCTGACCAACGGCCTGTCGATGGAGCACCTCGTCGATCCGGAAGAGGTCAGCGCCGAGATCGTCCAGCAGGCTCTGTCCGCCGTCCTAGCCGCGCTGATGGCCCTGACGCCCAACGACTGAAGGATCCTTATGGCTACCCTGCTCTACTCGCTCGGCCGGGCGGCGTTTCGGCACCGCGGTCGTTTCCTCGCCGGCTGGCTGGTGTTGATCGCCCTCGTGGGCGCCGGCTTCGCGACGTACGGCTCGCACCTGGACAGCGAGGCCACCATTCCCGGCACTGAGTCGCAGAAGGGAATCGATCTGCTGGAGAAGTCCCTGCCGTCCGCGACCGGGGTTACCGCGCAGCTCGTCTTCGTCGCCCCACCGGGCGCCACGGTCAACGATGCGCCCTACCGCGCCGTCATCGAGCAGACGGTCCGGCAGGCCGCGAAGGCGCCGCAGGTCGCCAACGCGGTTGACCCGTTCCAGGCCCGGGCCATCTCCGCTGACGAGCGCACGGCGATGGCCCAGGTGCTCTACCCGATCAAACGCGAGGCGCTGCGCGACGACAGCGTCTCCGTGCTGGAGGACATCGCCGACACGGCCCGCGCCAGTGGTCTGCAGGCTGAGGTCGGCGGCACGATCTACAGCACCGCCGGCGTACCCGTCGGCATCGGGGAAGTGATCGGTGTCGGTGTCGCCGTTGTCGTCCTCGTGCTCACCTTCGGCTCGATGCTCGCGGCCGGGCTCACGTTGCTGACCGCTCTGATCGGGTTGATCGTCGGGCTCCTCGGCATCATGCTGGCCTCGAACGTGGCGACCGTGTCGTCCACCGCACCGAGCTTGGCCCTCATGATCGGCCTCGCGGTTGGCATCGACTACGTGCTGTTCATTCTGTCTCGGCATCGCACGCAACTGGCCGGGGGGATGGATGTCGAACAGTCCGTGGCCAGGGCGACGGCCACCGCCGGCAGCGCCGTGGTCTTTGCCGGCCTGACCGTGATCATCGCGCTGGCCGGGCTGACCGTCGTCGGTATCCCTTTCCTGTCCGTCATGGGACTGGCGGCCGCGTTCACCGTGCTGATGGCCGTCGCGGCGGCGATCACCTTGCTGCCGGCCCTGCTCGGCTTCGCCGGGCAGCGCATCCGACCCAAGCCCGGCTCCCGGGCCGACCGGCGAGAGCAGGCCCTGGCGGACGGCCCCGGCAACGGCGGCCACCGGTGGGCCCGCCTGGTCACCCGCCGGCCACTGGCCACAGTCGTAGCCGTCGTCCTCCTGGTGACCGTGGTCGCGATCCCAGCGCTCGGCCTGCGGCTGGCGATGCCCGACAACGGCACCGCAGCACCCGAATCGACCCAGCGCAAGGCATACGACCTGATCTCCGACGCGTTCGGCCCCGGCCGAAACGGCCGGCTGATCGTTCTGGTGCAACCCCGCACCGGCGACCCTGCCCAAGCCGCCGCCACCGTCGCGGCCGGGCTCAAACTGCCCGGCGTCGTGTCGGTCAGCACGCCACAGCTCGGCACGGACGGGCAGACTGCGGTCCTGACAGTCGTGCCGCAGGCCGGGCCACGGGACAAGCAGACCGAGCAACTGGTCCGCGACATCCGTGCCGCCATCCCCGCCCTCGGGGCGGCGGTGAACGCCGAGATCCTGGTCACCGGTTCGACCGCCGCAGCGATGGACCTGTCCGAACGGCTTCGCGCATCGCTACTGCCGTTCGCCGCCATCGTGGTCGGACTCGCGCTGATTCTTCTGCTGCTGGTCTTCCGCTCGATCGTCGTACCGCTCAAGGCTGCGGTGGGGTTCCTGCTGTCCGTCGGAGCGGCGTTCGGCGCGGTCGTCGCCGTATTCCAATGGGGTTGGCTGGCCAACCTGCTCGGTGTGGCCACCACCGGACCGGTGTTCAGCTTCACGCCGATCGTCCTCATCGCCGTCCTGTTCGGACTGGCCATGGACTACGAGGTCTTCCTCGTATCGCGGATGCGCGAGGACTACGTACGGACCGGCATGCCGGTCGAGGCCGTGGTCGCCGGATCGCGGCACGCCTCCAGAGTCGTCACCGCGGCCGCCCTGATCATGTTCTCCGTGTTCGCGAGCTTCACCACCGCGGAGGACCTCACCCTCAAACCCATCGCGCTCGGCCTCGCCGTCGGCATCCTCGTCGACGCCTTCCTGATCCGGATGACCCTGGTTCCGGCGGTACTCGCGCTGGTCGGCCACCACGCCTGGTGGATCCCTCGGCCACTCGATCGGATCCTGCCCAACCTTGACATCGAAGGCGCCAAGCTCGACCAACCAGGCCAGCAGGACCGCGCACCGGTTGCGGTACCCGTGTAGCAGCCCGCCCGGCGATCCGGGACCGAGAGACGTACTCAGGACAACGAGCGTGGATCGGAGGTCAACATGGATGAGGAAGGGCTCACCGACAGGCGGCCCGGGCCGACTCGCCGAAACCTGCTGGCCGGAGCCGGCGGATTGGTCGCCGGGGTTGCCGCAGCCACACCGGCGGCAGCGGGGGGCGACAGCCCCCGCCGTGGTCGATCGGACGCTCCGCTGCCGCCGCTGCGGTTCTTCACGGACACCGAGGCGGCGACCGTATCGGCCATGGCTGAGCGGATCTTCCGCCGATGGCATCATCTCTCATCCCTGCACTGGCCGTAGTAGCGCCCGCCTCCATCACCCAGGCCACACCAGTCACCGACGGTGAACACGGTGGGCTGTTGCGCGCCCTCGCTGGTGTTCCTGATCCCCGCGATCCGCGTGGCGTGCGGTACCCGCTGACCGCGTTGCTGGCCGTGGCGGTCTGCGTCGTTCTGGCCGGGGCGTCGTCCTTCGCCGCGATCACGGATTGGCTGCATGACCTGGACGAAGACGCCCAGCAGCGGCTCGGGTTCACCCAAGGCGTGCCGGTCGGCAGCACCGTCTGGCGGCTGCTGACCCGCCTCGACGACGGCCTGCTCAGCATCGTCCTCGCCGGCTGGCTACGCATGCGTACACCCGCCGTGGCACCGCGACCGAGCCGGTATCGCACCGTGATCGCCATCGACGGGACACCCTACGCGCTGCCCGCCTGGACCACGGCCGTCACGTTCATCTGCTGTCCGCGCTGGACACCGACACCGGCGTCGTGCTGGCCCAGGTCACCGTGGACGCCAAGAGCAATGAGATCCCGGCGTTCGCACCACTGCTCGACGCCGTCGAGACGGTGCTCGGCACCCTCGCCGGGGTGCTGTTCATCGCCGATGCCCTGCACACCCAGACCAAGCACGCCGACGAGGTCACCCGCCGGGGCGCGCACCTGATGGTCCAGGTCAAAGCCAACCAGCCGACCCTGTTCACGCAGCTCAAACGCCTACCCTGGGCACAGATCCCCGTCGGTGACCGGACCCGCGACTGCGGTCACGGCCGCCGCGAGACCCGCACCGTCAAAGCCGTCACCGTCGGCGCACCCGGCGGCATCGGATTCCCGCACGCCGCCCAGGCCGTCCGGATCACCCGCACCCGCATAGTCGGTGGTAAGACCAGCCGTGAAACCGCCTACCTGACCCTGTCACTGCCCGCCAGCCAGGCACTGCCCCACGACCTACAGAGATGGATCCGCCGACACTGGCACATCGAGAACATGATCCACCACGTCCGCGATGTGACGTTCCGTGAAGATCTCCACCAAGCCAGTACCGGCAACGGACCCGCCGTCATCGCCGCGCTGCGCAATACCGCTATCGGCTACCACCGCACCACCGGCGCGATCAACATCGCCCGTGCCACCCGCCAGGCCAACCGCCGCTCACACGACCGCATCACCGCCGTGACCAGCAGTTACCGCAGAACGCAATGACCCTGGGTCTCAGGCGACCCTCTCGATCTCGGCACGTAGTTCGAGCGCGAGGACACCGGTCTCCTCGCAGAGTCGGCGGAGTTGTTGGTGACGAGGAGATCATCATGCGGAGCATGCCCCGACCACCCAGGCCTGCCGGTGCCCGGGAAGGCAACCACGGCGTGAGCCGGGATCTGCTCACGGCGCCACCGGCAACTGGCGGAACTGCTGACCGCCGGCTCGGCACCCCACCGCTGTACGCGAATCCGGTCGACTGACCGCCGGCCACCGGCGCCCGTCCGTGACCGTGCGGACAGCCGGAAATGCGTTTCTCCGATTGCAGGCGTTTCGTAGGATCTCCGGTGATCAAGGGGGATGACGCAGTGGGCGATTTCCGGCAGTTCGTGACGGATGTGACTATACGTCTGTCCGCGATGTCCAAGGGCGAGTTGTACGTCGTCGGCGACGGTCTCGACCGGGACTCACTCTGGCTCACCTTTCTCGATTCCTTTCCCGCCGGCACCAATCTCCGGTTCCGCGAGCGGTCCGAGTACGACTGCTCGACCTGCCGTGGGTTCATCAGGAACTTCGGTAACATCGTCGAGATCCACAACGGACAGGTCCGCTCCGTCTGGTCCGGGGTGTCTGCATCCGACCCGGTCTTCTCCGTCGTCGCCGCCGCAATGGACGAATTCGTCGGCACGCTGCCGTTGTCCACCATTTTCCGGTCCACCGAGGAGCAGTACGGGACGAGGACGACTCGGACGCTGCGCGACGGCCAGGTCGAGGTGTGGCACCACCTGCACGGCCGGGTGGAGAAGCGGCATCGCATCAAAGACGTCGGCGCGGCACGGGGCGCCTTCGACGCCGCGGTGCAGGTGTTCCAGCGTGGCCTGGCCGAGCTGACCCAGCACGCTCTGGACACCGTCGTCGACCTCATCGATGACAACGCCCTCTACCGCGGCACGGAGCATCGTCGGACGGTGACCGAGTTCCAGTCACTGCAGAACCGGTGGACGAAGGCGACCGACGGACAGGCCTTCGTTTTCGCCAACGCCATGAACCCGGCGGCCCGGTTCCGCAACACGGTGATCGGCACCCTCGTCCAGGATCTCTCCGCGGGCGTTGACCTGGAGCAGGCGGTCCGGTCGTTCGAGACGAAGGTGGCACCGCAGAATTACCAGCGCCCCACGGCGTTGATCACCCCGGCCATGGTCAAGGCTGCCATGAAGACCATCGACGAGTTGGGCATCGAGGAGTCGTTGCAGCGACGGTTCGCCCGGCTGTCCGATGTGTCGGTCACCAACGTGCTATGGGTCGACAACGACACACAGTCGCGGATGAAGGACGGCATCGAAGGGCTGCTCATGCAGGCGGCCACCATGAGGTCGGCGGGTGCGCGCGTTCGTGACGCGAAGCCGGAGGAGATTCCCGTGGTCACCTTCATGAAAGACATCCTGCCCGGCGCCGCGACCATCGACCTGTGGGTGGCCAACAGCCACGAACCGCACTTCGTCAGTCTCACCACCGGCCGGCACCCGGCCGCCCCGCGGCTGTTCACCTGGGACAACGATTTCGGCTGGTCCTACAACGGCAACGTCACCGACTCGATCAAGGAGAAGGTCAAGCGGGCCGGCGGAAACGTCACCGGCAAGCTGCGGGTGAGCCTGTCCTGGTTCAACCACGACGACCTTGACCTGCACGTGTTCGAACCCAACGGCGACCACATCTGGTACAAGGACAAGCGCAACAAGCTGGACGTCGACATGAACGCGGGCGGGACGTTCTCGCGCGAGCCGGTGGAGAACGTCACCTGGACCGACAACGTCCCCGACGGCGAGTACCGGATCGAGGTGAACCAGTTCAACAAGCGGGAAAGCGCCGGGGTCGGCTTTGTGATCGAGACCGAGAGCAACGGGAAGATCGAGCATTACAGCCACGAGGGGGCGGTCGGCCACAAGGAGACTGTCGAGGTGGGCCGGATGACGGTCGCCGACGAGGTGATCACCGCTTTGCGGCCGGGTAAGGGCATGCAGCCGGGCAGCGCAGGCAAGGACCTGTGGGGAATCACCACCGAACAGTTCGTGCCGGTGTCCACCATCATGTACTCGCCGAACTACTTCGACGACGGCGAGGTCGGCAACCGCCACTACTTCTTCATCCTGAAAGGGTGCGTGAACGACCAGCCGACCCGGGGAATCTACAACGAGTTCCTCCGCGGCGACCTGCAACCGCACCGCAAGGTGTTCGAGGTTCTCGGCGATCGCACCAAGTGCGAGCCGTCCCCGGATCAGCTGTCCGGCCTCGGCTTCAGCTCCACGGTCCGCGGCTCTGTGGTCGCCAAGGTGACCATGACCGGCGGCCGGCGCCACCTCATCAGTATCCAGTTCTGATTTCCTACCCAGAAAATCGGAGAGAGGCCATCGTGACCATTTTTGAAAAGGCCACGCGGGAGAAATTCCGCTACCCGTCGGCCAAGGGACTGCTGACCACGGAACAGTTGTGGGAGCTTCCGCTGACCGCCAAGTCCGGCTTCAGTCTCGATGACGTGGCCAAGGCGGTCAACGCCGAACTCAAGGCCATCGACACCGAGTCGTTCGTGGCCACCGAGACCAATCCGGCCAAGGCGACCTTGGAGACCAAGTTGGAGGTCGTCAAGCACGTCATCGCCATCCGCCTCGCGGAGGACCAGGCGGCGAAGGCAGCGGCAGCCAAGAAACTGGAGAAGGAAAAGCTGCTGGCAGTCCTGGGCCGCAAGCAGGACGCGGTCCTGGAAAACCTGACCGAGGCAGAGCTGCTGGCCCGAATCAACAACCTGTAGCCCGCCTACAATCAGCGTCTGCCAGCAGGCCCGCACATCGCCGAGAAGTACGGTCGCCATGCAAGACTTGCGCGACCAGGCCGGCGCCCAACGGCCACTTCTCGGCGAACCCACATCGGTACGACAGCGAGCGCGACGCCCTCTCATCGGCAGATTGGAGCGTTGGCCGCGCAGGAGGCCACCCACGAAGCGTGACGGCTCCGACCGGGAGGGCGGGCCCGGTCGGCGGCAGCCCCGATAACGCGACACATCATGGTTTGACCGCTCCGCAGCCTCCGTCCAGGCGCCTGGTGAGTGGTGTCCACTACCCGTACGAGCGACACCTCGCATGCCAAAATCCGGTATGAAGATTCGCCGTGCGGTACCCGATATCACCACCGTCGACCCGGTCGCGAGCAGCGGCTTCTACCAGCTTTTGGGCTTCCGGGAGGAGATGAACCTGGGCTGGGCGGTCAACCTGGTCTCACCGGCCAACCCCACCGCCCAGGTCATCCTCATCACCAAAGATGCGGCGGCCTCCGTAAACCCGGACCTCAGCGTGGAGGTCGATGACGTCGACGCCGCCTACGAGGCGGTACGCGCGACGGGCGCAGAGATCGTGCACCCGATTACCGACGAGCAGTGGGGCGTCCGGCGCTTCTTCGTCCGCGACCCAGACGGCAAGGTGGTCAACGTCGTCGGCCACCGCTGACCGGCAAAGGGCCAACAGCCTACCGACCCTGTCGCCAGCGCGTGACCGAGCGGCGGACCAGCCACAGGACGCTTGCGCCGCTTTCCGCGCCCGGTCAGCGGCAGATCCGGATACTTTGAGCACCGAGCTACGCCATGTCGATAGCGGCGCCAGGGTTCTCGCTACGTTGCTCGCCACGGGATGGCCGAGACGGGGGTGCGAATGACGCTGGTAATCAAGGGTTCTCGGAGGATCACGGTGGACGGCGTGACCTACCGCTGGTCAATTCGGCGCAGACCGACCTACTGTCAAGCCCTCGGCTGGTCACCGCTGACCTTCGTTGTCGAGCGTGCGGAGCGGCCAGGCGCTGTAATGGTGGCATCGCTGCCTTGCGCTCATCCCGGCAACTGGCTTGGAATACCGAGCCAGCCGGTGTTGCCCGGCACGGTGGCTGTAGGCGTCCGCCAGGCACTGGTTGCCGGTTGGCAGCCCTCCCGCCCGGGGCCGGCCTTCGAGCTGTGCCTGCCCGACTCGTCGTACAGGCGCTGACAGCCGCGCCGTCGGGCGCTGGGCGCATCGCCGCAGATCCGGACGCTGTCGGTAGTTCCGCTCGTGGCGACAGCCAGTCCACTACCGGCCGGAGCCTGGTCCGGCATCAAACGTCGAGCCGGCCCGGGACGGCGTCACGTCGGCCGGAGGTCAGTACCCTGCGTAGGCCCCGACCAAGAAGATCCAATTGATGCGCGGGCATGTCGAGGACGAAACGCTGTTCGACCGGCAGGCCCAATATGGCGGCTGCGTCCTGGTCGAGCACGAGCCGCAGCTCGCGGTCTCTGATTTCGCATTCGCGCACTCCGCCGTAGTGCGTGGCCTGGCCTGGGTCGACCACCAAGCAGTACGTATCCATGCCGAGCTCGATCTCTTGATCGTCGTCGGCGCCGTAGCACTCCATGAAGAACAACGACCAGGACTCGGGATCCGTGGTCTCGCGGACGCCGACCACGTAGACCTCACCGTCATCCTCGCCCGCATCACGCAGCACGTTCGGTCGCGAACCGTTGTCGCCCACCGCACTCCTCCCAGGAACCGCCCACAGCAGACGAGTGTGCGCACAGGCGCAACCACGTGATGGTAGACGCGCTCGCGAACGGTCCACGCGTTCCTCAATCGGCGCGACCCCGACCGCCCCGAACCCTGTCCAGATTTACACACCGTTACGCCCGCTCTACGGCATGACAGCGCACCTGATCTTGATTGGCGCGGGCCTGCGATGCCGTTGATACCCGCGATCAAGCCGGCGCCGGTTCGGCCAGGGTAGCCGTGTCCGGCGCGACTGGCTGAGGGGTCGCGGTGTCCGGCGCTGATGCGATCATCGTCAGGTCATCACCGCGAGATGCCGGAGGGTATGTATGGGCACGTGGGACGTCGGGCCGTTCGACAACGACACCGCAGCCGACTGGTGCGGCGATCTACACGATGCCGCCGAGCATCAGCGGCTGCCGCTCGTACGGGCCACGTTGAGCGCCGTTGTGGACAACACGGATAAATACCTCTCCAACGGGCTTGCGGACCGAGCGATCGCTGCGGTCGCCGTGGTTGCCTCCCAACTGCCGGGCGGGGAACCGCTGGTCACGCCATACGCGCCGGACTTCCTGCTGGAGGGCGGCACGCTCGACATTCCCGGCGACATCCCTCCTCTGGCATTGCGTGCGTTGGTCCGAGTCGTCGGTGACGACTCGGAGTGGCGAGACCTGTGGGAAGACGCCGGCAGCTACGCCGAGGCGGTGGGGGCACTGCGGGCAATTCGCGCGACGCTGGAGCTGACGCATCCCGACCGGTTGCACAGGGCGGACGGCACCCTCTAGAAGCTCACGTAGTCGTTTCAAGCGCCATGATCGAACGCACTACTTTCGACAGTCCGGATGCAGGCCCCCGCGCCATCCGGGCTACCGTCCGTGACGAGCGCTTCGCGGCATGAGCGTGCACCGGCCCATCCGCCGCATCCGAATGCGGCGGATGGGCCGGACCGACCGGTCCACGTTCGACCTGCGCGGCGAGGATCTCCAGGAGGTCGAGCGCATCATGGAGGCCAAGCGTCGCCGCGGCGGTATCTACTGATCGCGGCGGGGTGGATCCGTGGCTGGCTCGTTAGCCGACACGCTGCAGGGTCCGGTCGCGTCGTTCGGCGACACGGGAGCCTGATTCGCGGCGGCTCATCCGGCGCAGCAGTAGCGGGGCCACGATCAGACCGATTGTGGCCCAGGCGCCAAGCATCGCGACGGTCTCGAGGTGTCGCCATGACCCGTCGATCTCGACCGCGGAAACGGCGTCGGGCAGCAGTGCTGAGCGCATGCCTAGGCCGAGCCAGTAGATGGGGAACGTCTGGCCGAGCCATTGGAGCCAGGTGGGCAGGGCCGTGATCGGGTAGAAGATTCCGGAGATTGCGATCAGTGCCAGGATCGGCACGGAGAGTATGCCCGCGCCTCGGGAACTGGTGATGAGTGAGCCGAGCATCGCGCCGACCGATTGGGTGGCCACCAAGCCGAGGAGCAGGACCCAGGTCAGGGTAGGCCAGCTGATGTCGCCGAGATGGAAGCTGCTGATGATCGGCGCGCCGCCGGCGAGCAGGATCGCGAGGTAGGCCAGCACTGTAGCGGACACCGTGACAAGCTTGCCGATCAAGTATCCGCGGATGCCGTCGGGGATTGCCTTGGCGCGAAGAAGGGTGCCGTCCTCTCGGTCGGCGGTGAGTTGTTGGACGATCAGGAGGATGCCCAGGGCGACGAACATCCCCAATACCCCGGGTAGGACCAGGGCGCCCAGTGGCAGTTGGGTGCCGTCGATCTGGCGGTGGCGCAGGAAGAAGATGGCCACGAGTGTCGTGGTCGGCCAGAACAGGTTGGCGATCAAGTCGCCGCCAGTCCAAGACTGCCGTAGTTCGATCAGGCCTTGCGTGGCGCCTTGGCGAAGGGCAGCGGTTGCGGGGATCACTGGGTGGCTCTAGTCAGTTCGGTCTGGCGCACCAGCGCCAGGTAGGCGTCTTCCAGGGAGGGGCGGCGGACTTCCAAGTCGGTGATGGCATGGCCGTGTTTGCGGAACAGTTCAAAGACGAACCCCGTGGACTGTGACTGTTCGGTCGACTGGGTGAACCGTTGGCCGTCGAAGGTCCAGCGCACCTCGTCCCGTCCCGCGATTCGGTGGGCGAGTTCACCGGCGGTGCCGTCGGCGACGATGCGTCCACCGTTGAGGATGACGATGCGATGGGCGAGCCGGTCGGCTTCCTCGAGGTCGTGGGTGGTCAGCAGGATCGTGGTCTGGTAGTCGGTGGCCAGCCGGCGGACGAGATCGTGGAACTCGTAGCGGGCGGCTGGGTCGAAGCCGACGGTGGGCTCGTCGAGGAACAACAGCTCAGGCCGGCCGACGATACCGACGGCCACGTCCAACCGGCGTCGCTGGCCGCCCGACAGCGTTCGAATCTGTTGGTCGGCTTGTCCGGTAAGCCCGACCGCGGCGACGAGCTGATCCGGGTCCATAGGACGGCGGATCGTCGCTGTGGAGTATCGGGTGAAGTAGCCGCCGAAGTGGGCCAGCAGCTCACGGACTCGCCACTTGCCGTGGTCCCGCCATGATTGCAGCACGATACCCACCCGTGCCCGCCACCGTTCGTCACTGCGGGCTGGATCGGTGCCCAGCACCGAGACCCTTCCGGCCGAACGGCTCCGGAAGCCCTCCAGTATCTCGATCGTTGTGGTCTTGCCAGCGCCGTTCGGGCCGAGCAACGCCAACACCTCGCCTCGGCGCGCCTGGAAAGTGACATCGTGCAGGACGTCTCTGGTGCCGTACCGCATGCGCAAACCATCGACGTCCAACACGACGTCCCCGCCGGTCACAAGCTCACTATTCATCTCGGCTTCCTTGTCAGTGTTTCGCTGGTCCGGTCATGGTCTGGATGCGGGCCACCAGATCGGTGCGGTCGACACCCGCCAAGGCCAGCGCCCGCGGCACGGTCCCGACATCGGCCTGCAGGATCGCCACGAGGAGATGCAGTGGTTGTGGTTGCGTGCCGGCCGTGGCCTGGAGCGCACGTTCCAAAGTCAGACGAACCGAAGCGCCAGGGTGCGGCCGACGGTCCGGATCAGGCGTGGCCGCGGCGGCATCGAACGCCGACGCCGAAACCCCGACCATGCTGAGGCTGTGCGCGTACTCGCGGTCCAGTGCCTCCCGGATCGCGGCACGACCCAGACCCGCCGACGCCAGCGCGCCCCCAGCCGATGATGCCGGGTCGGCGGCGATCGCCAGCAACAGGTGATGCGCCTCCACGGTCGTCGAGCCGTCCAGTCGCGCCTCCTGGCCCGCCCGATCGAGAACGTCCTTGAGATACCTGTCGAATCCAGGCACGGTTACCGCCTCCTCAACGTGACACCAGCGGCGACCAGCCGCTTGAAGTGCTTCTTGTGGACCGCCTGACGCGTCACGCCCAGCGCCTCGGCCACCTTCGGCCAGCCCCACCCAGCCCGCATCGCCTGCTCAACCGCGGCATCCTCCAACTGGTCGGCCAGCCGCCGCAGAGCGGCCACTGCGGCCAGCGCGTCACCGGGGTCTTGAGGCACGACAACATCCGACATGTAAGCAACTCTAGTTGACTAATCGATCACTAGTCAACCCGAGTTGCTAATCGCTCTCAGTGATGCTCATCCGAGTTACGGGGACAAGATTGACTTTGCGCGGTATGGAGCGAACGCATCGCCGAGGTGCGGTCCTTAGGCGGCTCATGTCGCGCGCCGACGTCTCGGTGGCAGGACAACAACGTCGCTGGCCTGGGCTTCGAGAGTCAGTTCGGTGATCACGGCGCCGAGGGTGCGGATACGATTCTGGAGCAAGATCACATGGCCTTCGAGCTGGCGGACCCGTTCGTGGCTGTCGGCCAGCTGCTTCTGTAGGGCTTGGACGTTGGGCGAGGTGACCCACGGCCCACGGTGGTCTTGAACCCGGCGACGAGATCGGCGTGGTGTTCGTAGAGCCGCTGCCGTGAGACACCGGCATCGACGGCGAGCGCGGCGACGGTGCGTCTGCCGTTATCGCGATGGCGAGACGGCGGGGATGTTGGGGCTCTGGGTCTCGATGCTGCGGGCGGCCAGCGCACTGGCGCAGTGTTCCGGGATCGCTGGCCGACGTGTACCGGTTGATCGGCCGTGCGTGGCCACCTGACTGTCTGTTGCCTGGACGAACGTCGGCGAAGTCGGGCTCGTCGTCGCGGGCGAGCCGTGTTTGATCAACCGGCTCCTCGGCCCCGCCAAACCCGCACCGGCTGAGCGGTCGGGGCTGTTGCGGTCGCTCGACGGTCGACCGCGCCCGGCCATCCATGTGGTTTCCACGTTCCGTCGACGCCGCCGGCCGAGGATGGTCGTGACCCGAGCAAGATCATGGCAGTTCGATGAGAGGGAGCTTGTCATGTCCACAATGGCACGAAGAGCAACGACGATCGTTGCGGGGCTTGTGCTCGCTGGCGGTGTGGTCGCCGTCACGGGTAGCCCGGCGATGGCGGCTTGGACAGCGCCGTCACCATGTACGACGTGGTTCGACAACGCCGGAAGCGGCGGTGCGGAGCGGTGGCACGTCAGTTGCCCGGGCTACTGGGTGACGGTGAGTGTCACCTGCTCATCCGGGTCGCCGATCAACGGAGGGCGGCGGTGGGGGTACCAGAAGGCCGAATGCCGCAACGGTGCCTACACGACGAGCGGGCGGGCGACCGCCTCGCTCACCTAGCGTCAACGGCTCGCGGCAGCCGGGAGGGACTCACCTCCCGGCTACGCTGGTCGAGCCTGGTGCGGAGATCCTGCGCGCTCGGATGGCCGAGTTCTTGGAGGATGTCCAGAGCTTGTTGCCAGGTGCGCCGGGCGATGTCGGATTGGCCGACGGCGTCCTGAGCCTCGCCGAGCCGGGTGAGGACTTTGGCCTGGTAGTAGAGGTTGCCGGTGTCCCGGAACAGATCGAGGGCGTGCTGGTAGCAGTTGGCCGCCCGCTGGTAGTCATCGAGGTGGTGGTGGGCGTAGCCGAGACTGTCCCAGGAGCGCGCTTCCCAGGCCCGGTTGCCCAGTCGCTGCTGTCGGGCGAGTGCCTGTCCACAGTAGAGGACCGCTTGTTCGAAGTTGCCGAGCTTTGCGTGGTACCAACCGACATTGTTGAGGGCGTCAGCCTCTCCACGCGGATTGGCGATGGCCCGGTAGATCCGCAACGCCTGTTCGGAGTGGTGTAAGGCTTCCTGGTAGCGGCGTTGCGGTTCGTAGACCCAGCCACGGCAGAGATGGACGTAGGCCACTCCGGCGGTGTCGGCGACTTGGTCGTAGAGCCGATCGGCGTGCTCCAGGTGGATGTGGGTATCCTGGTGGCGGCCGATCCAGGCGTAGAGTTCGGCGAGCCAGGAGTGGGCCAGGGCCTGCAGGCGCGGATCGTGCAGCTGCCGGGCCGCGTCCAGGGCGGCGTGGGCAGTGATGTGCCAGTCGTGCCAGTGCCCCCGAAGGTTGAAGAATCCAACGAGGGCGTATGCCAGGCGCCACGCATGGGTTTCGAAGCCGGCTGCGGCTGCCTGGACGGTGGCGACCAGCACCCGGTGCTCGCGGCTGAGCCAGTCCAGCGCCTGCTTGTGGTCGGTGATGTGTTCCGGCGCGGCCGGCGGTGGCAGCGGGCTGGCGGCGACGGGATTCCGTCGGGGGGCGAGCAGGACGATGGCCGCGTGCGCGGTGTACAGATAGTGGTCCAGGACGCGGTGTAGCGCGGCGCGCCGCTGCTCGTCGGGTTCGTGGGTGTGCGCCTGCTCGGTGGCGTAGGCACGCAACAGATCGTGCAGCGTGTACCGGCCGGGAGGGTGCTCGACGACGAGATGGCGCTCGACGAGCTCGGCCAGTAGCCGTCGCGCACCGCTGCCCGGAACACCGCCTAGGCTGGCCGCGGCGGCCCGGCTGATGTCTGGTCCCGGATGCAGGCCGAGCAGCCGGAACAGCCTGGCCGCGCCGGGGGTGAGGGCACGGAACGACCAGGAGAACACCGCACGCAGGTCGGTGGCCGGATCGTCGCCGGCAAGCGCGTCAAGGACGGCGTGGTGGTCGTCGAGCTGGGCGACGAGCGCAGCCAGCGGCAGGTCAGGGCGGGCGGCGGCGTACGCCCCGACCAGCGCCAGGGCCAACGGCAACCGCGCGCACCGGGCGACGATTCCGGAGACGGCGTCGGATTCCAGGGCCAGGCGCTGCTCGCCGAGACGAGCGGCGAGGAGCCGACGGGCGTCGGAATCGCTCAGCAGGCCGAGGGTGAGCGGATACGCGCTATCAGTGGCCGCGAGACCGGTGAGCTGGTGCCGGCTGGTGACGATGGTCGCGCAGGTGTCCGCCCCCGGGAGCAGAGGACGGACCTGGGCGGCGTCGCTGGCGTTGTCCAACACCACCAGGACACGCTTGCCGTGAAGGAGGCTGCGGTAGAGCCCGATCTGGGCGTCCAGGCCGGCGGGTATCGCGGCGGGCGGCAGGCCGAGCGCGTCCAGGAAGGTGCGGATCGCCTCCTCCGGGGCCACCGGCCGCCCGGACGGGTCGAACCCGCGCAGGTTGATGTGCAGTTGCCCATCCGGGAACCGGTCGAGGTTGTCGTGCGCCCACCGCAACGCCAGCCAGGTCTTGCCGACCCCGCCGGTACCCGCGATGGCCGAGATCACCACCGCGCCGGGCAGGTCCAGGGCCTCGGTGAGGCGGGCGAGTTCGCGCTCCCGCCCGCTGAACAGAGCCGGCCGGGCCGGCAACTGGCGCGGGACCGGTGCGCTCCGTGCCGGTGCGAGGTGCGCGGCCGGCCGATCCGGTGCGGGAGTGGCCAGCGCCGGGTCCGCGGCGAGGACCTGCCGGTGCAGGGCTTGCAGGTCGGGGCCGGGATCGGTGCCGAGTTCGTCGGCCAGGATCCGGCGGGTGTCCTGGTAGCGCGTCAGGGCGTCGGCCCGCCGGCCGGCACGGTAGAGGGCGAGCATGAGCTGGGCGACCGGCCGCTCCCGCAGCGGATGTGTGGTCACGTGTGCGGTCAGCTCGGTGACGACACCGGTGTGGTCCGCGGCGGCCAGCGCGGCGTCGAACAAATCCTCCAGAGCGGAGAGCCGTTGCTCGGTCAGCCACGTCACGGCGGCAGCAATCGCCGGAGTGCGCGGCACGTCGGCGAACGGGTCACCCCGCCAGAGACCGTGGGCATGCCGGAGCAGGTCGACACCCCGCCGGTGGTGGCCGTCGCGTGCGGCGGCACGGGCCTCGGCGACCAGTTGCGCGAACCTGCACAGGTCTACTTCGGACTCACCGGCGTCAAGCAGGTAGCCCGGCTTACGGGCGACCAGCCGGGCGGCGGCAACCGGTCCGGAGGGCCCGGCCCGCAATGCGCGACGGAGCCGGTATACATAGCCGCGGACCAGCGCCCGCGCATCGGCCGGCGGACTATCGGGCCACAGTTCGTCGACGAACTGCTCGATCCCGACCAGGCTGCCGGGACGGACCAGCAGGATGCCGCCGATCGCCCGGACCCGCGGCACACCCAACACCAGTGCCTGTCCCTGATCGCGGATCTCCAGCGGGCCCAGGACACCGAACTCCACGGCACGCCCCCACATCCATCGCCGGGTCACCATTCTGCCGAGCGGGCTCCGTGATCACCACCGGGTGAACGGACACCGGCGGTATCGCCACCCCGGCCCTCGTGGCCGAGACCGCGCCGATGACCGCGTGGGCGCCGCACTCGATCAGCGTGACCAGTCGGACCTTTGGGAACGCCCCGACACCGCCAGTGTTGCTCGACTGGATGAACGCGGCGGTGTTGGCGTCGCTGTCCGGCACGTCCAAGGTGGTGCCGTCCCAGGGCGCGGTGCAGATGGCCCGCACCGAGATGGAGCAGGCTCAGAACCCGACGGCGAAGAGCCTCGCGGAGAAGATCAAGGCAGACCAGACAGCGGAGATCAGCCAGATGCAGACCTGCTTAACCGGTAGGACGGCGCGGTCCGGCGTGCCGGTTCGCGGCGCGCCGGACCACCACACCCAGCACCCTGCCGGCCCTATCACTTCATTGCCGCATCCTCGTCGCGGCGCTCCACGCTCCGTGGCCTGTGCGGGGAGAACCCGATGCGGAAGCTCCCTGCAGCGACAAGATCCCGCCCAATCACGATGATCAGACGGGATCCGTCAACTTCAGTCAGCCAGCTCAAGAATACCTTGGCCTGGGCAGGTCCGCGATCAGCACGCTGGTCGAGCGCGCCACCCGATACACGATGCTGCTGCATCTTGATTCGCAGGGCGCGGACCAGGATGTGCATTCGCTATTTGACTTCTGGGTACCTAGCTGCGATCGCAGCGTCAGGATTGGAAAAGCAAACCCCTTGGCACTCATGCTCGAAATTCCCGCCGGTGGCCCGAGCGGAACCACATCCCGCTACGCTGGGCCAAGGAGCCCGGACCCAGGGGCCAGTATATGTCCTAAGGTCGGTGCAAAACACGATGACGCGGTACCTGGTGTTGCCGGCGACCGCCCCGCTGCATGCCGCCCAGGCTCCGTTGCCATCGTCAGTGATGTAGACCGGACACCAGAAGGCCGCAGCGTTCGAGGCGGCGGGAGCGGAGGAGGCGGAGGCCGGGACCGCTGTCAGCGATACGCCGGCGACTGCGGCGAACATTGTGACGAGCGCCAGACCGCTATGGCTTAGTGCGATCCCTACCTGCTTCGCGACGGATTTGGGAGCAAACACTGTAATTTCCTCCTGAAATTCGAGCGTCGTTTCCAGGTTACTCCCGTAGTTTGCCAACACGCCCTTTCATGAGGCTTTCGTCCACCTGCCATGGGCAAGGAGGTTGCGCTGGACGGTCTTCTCCCGTCCAGATGCTGGCCCCTGGTAGGGCTGGACATGCTGCCAGAACAGCGGGGTCAGCCCGCGCCGGTCGGCGGGTTTGAGCAGCTTCGCCCACCCGAGGTTATCCGCACCGACGCTAACGCCCTCGCAGGGCGAAAACGGGGTACTGGTCCCGCCCGCGATCGTCTTCGGCGCATGCGTCTCCGCCGACGCAACGGAGGGCACCACGGTGTCGGCGACCGTGCTCTTCGCCGCGATCCCTATCGCAACAGATCTTATAGATGGAAGTCGATGAATATAGATCCCCGGACAGAGGCATGGACCGCTTGTGCGTGATGTGGGTGCTGATCTGGCCGGGGTCGTTGACGGCGGCCACGACGCTCACCCGGCGCGGTGCTCAGACTCACTGCCAAACGATCGAGTCCGACCTGTCTCGTCCAGGCGATGGTGACGAGTGGGGTATTCGTTGGGCTGGCCTCCGCCATGTAGTTCCGGACGCTCGACGGCTGAGGTGTCCAGGTTTGGTTTGGCGGACTCGACGCGACCAGAACTAATCCAAGATCAATTTCGCGGCGATTTTGCCGTGTTTGGTCCATGCTTCCCAGCGGTCGAAGTCTCTTGGTGCGACCGCCTATTGTGAACCGCTCCGATTGGAGTCATTGCCTGTCGCGGCTTGGTGGCGACGTAGCGGATACCGGTGGCTCGGATCTTGCCTGAGTCGCCTGCGGCCCGGATGCGCCGGGCAGCGACGACGAGCCGCCGTCCTGCGTGTTCGGTGACGCCGAGTTGGGGTGCGAGCCGTATGGCGACTTCTCGTGCCGTGCCGTCGGCCATCGCCTCGCTGGGAATTCGGACGGCGACGGGTAAGCGGGGGGCGTTGGCATAGGGGTTTCAGGTTGTCATTGGGTGCGGCGAAGATCGGCCGTTTTGACGGTCCAGGCGTCCGGGCGGACCGGGTCGGACTGCATCTCCTGCACGGCACCGTCGTCACGGACGGCCGCGCCCCTGCTGGCGAGGACCAGGTCGCAGCGTTCGATGTAGGCGACGAGGAGGTCGGCCGCCCTGTCGTGGGCCGAGTCCCGCGTTTCGTGGCTGGTTGGGCAGCGCACACTATTTCATTGTTCTGGTCGTAGGTGTAGCAGACCGCGTTCGAGGGCGGCGGTGGTGGCGGCCGTGCGGTCGCCGACGCCGAGTTTCGTGTAGATGTGCAGCAGGTGGGTCTTGACGGTCGCCTCGCTGAGGAACAGCTGGGTGGCCACCTCCCGGTTGGTGAGTCCGCGGGCGACGAGTGTCAGCACCTCCACCTCGCGTTGGCTCAGTGCTGCGGCGGCCGGGGTGCGAACCTGCTTCACCAGGCGGGTGGCGACCGTGGGCGAGAGTACGGACTCACCGCGTGCCGCGGCCCGTACCGCACGCAGAAGGTCGGCGCGGGCCACGTCCTTGAGTAGATAGCCGGTGGCGCCGGCCTCGATGGCTGGCAGCACGTCCCGGTCGGTGTCGAACGTGGTGAGCACCAGCACCCGGACCGCCGGGTGGGTGGCGCGCAGGCAGCGGATGGTGTCCGCGCCGTCACGGCGGGGCATGCGTAGGTCCATCAGCACCACGTCCGGGTGGGTTGCCGCGGCGACGGCGAGCGCTTCGGTGCCGTCGGCCGCCTCGCCGACCACTTCCAGCCCGGGCTCGTCGGCGAAGAGGCCGCGCAGGCCGTCCCGCACCACGGGGTGGTCGTCGACGATCAGCAGCCGGATCGTGGCGGCGTCGTCATGGCTCATCTGCCCTCCAGCAGGATCGCTGGCACGCTTGCACTGATCGCCGTACCGTGGCCGGGGGTGCTCTCGATGGCCAACGTGCCGCCTAGCCGGGTGACCCGAGCGCGCATCGCGCCTAGGCCGAAGCCGCCCGTCTCGCTGGCATCTTGGCTCATACCCACCCCGTCGTCGCGGACGTCCAACGCCACGACGTCCTCCATATAGGACAGTGTGAGGCCGACCTTGGTGGCGTGGGCGTGCCGGGCTATGTTGGCGAGTGCCTCCTGAGCCGCCCGCAGTAGGGTCACCTCGACCTCCGGGTGCAGTGTGATCGTTTCCCCGGTCACCCCGAACGTCACCGGAATCCGGTGTACCGATGACCATCGTCCCGCCACCTCGGACAGGGCGTCGGGTAGCCGGGCGTTCTCCAGCGGCTCGGGGCGCAACGCGTGCACCGACCGCCGCGCCTCGGCCAGGCTGTCCCGGGCCAGCACGTGCGCGGTACTCAGCCGGCGGCGCACCTCGCCGACGTCGTCCGCCTTGTACGCGGCCGCCTCCAGTTGGGTGACGATGCCGGCCAGGCCCTGCGCGAGGGTGTCGTGGATCTCCCCGGCCAGCCGCGCCCGCTCGTCGTGTACCCCCGCTTCCCGGGCCTGCGCGACGAGCCTCGCCTGGAGGCTCGCGTTCTCCTCGGCGTACTCGGACAGCCGGGCGTGCGCTTCCGCCAACTCCGCGAGAGCCTGCCGGCGCCGCTCGCTCTGGATCGCGGTGGAGCGGATGAACAGGCCGATGGCGCTGACGAGGACCACGTTGATGATCAGGTCGGGCAGCCGGGCGGTGACCGTGTCCTCCCAGGCGGGCGGCCCGGTGAGCAGCACCGCGGTGACCGCCACCCCGGCGTACGCCCAGGCGCCGGGCAGGTACGCGAGCACCTGTACGAACACCGCGAACACGAACACGGCGAATCGGCTGTTCACCGTGATCAGCAGCGAACTCAACCCGAGCAGCACCGCGACGTGGAGCAGCATCGGACCCAGCCGCTCCGTCCAGTGCGGATGCGCCGACACCATGAACCACATCCACCCGGCGGCGAACACGGCACCCCCGAGCACCAGGAGCCGGCCCGACCACGGCTCGGCGGGGTCGGCCAGGACGAGAACAGCGGCGAGGACGAGGAACGCGTACGGCACCACGCGCCAGAACGCGTCCCAGCGTGCCTCGACACGCGCCTCGATCGTCACCATGCTTCAGTCCGCGTTACGCCCCGGTCCGTGAGCCTGTCGTCACCACCTGAAGATACGCGCCGCCGTCCCTCCCGCCACCACGATGACGGCGACGAGGACCGCAGCCCGTACAAGATCCAGCGGCTCACCGGCCCACGTCTCGCGCAGCGTCCGCACCACCGGCGACAATGGGGTCCAGTACCCGATCCGCCGCAGCGCGTCCGGCATGATCTCGGCGGGCATCATGGTGCCGGACAGGTACAGCATCGGGAAGAAGATCCCCAGGCCGACGGCCGACGCGGAGCGAGCCGTCGGTGCCAGCGCGGCAAGCACGAACCCCAGCGCGAACAGCGCTGTCGCGCCCAGCGCGAACCCCACGGCGAACGACACCGGCGCCTTCGGCGGCGCCATGTCGAACAGCGCCACGCCGACCCCGAGTACGAGCGCCAGCGATGCCACGGCGATGAGCAGATGCGCGGCGAACTGGGCGACAAGCACCCGCTGCGGGGACACCGGGGTGGTCGCCATCCGCTTCAACACGCCGATCTCGCGGTAGTGCGCCAGCAGCACCGGCAGGCTGGTCAGCCCGAGGATCGCCACCACCATCGTGGTCAACATCGGCGCGGCCACGTCGATGGTCCGCTGCCCACCCAGTTCCGGAATCGGTTTCCGTGCCTCGCCCGCACCGTTCATGACCAACAGGATGAGCGGGAACGCCAGCGTGAAGAACGCCGCCCCGGGGTCACGGAGTAACAGCTTCAGCTCGACCAGAGTAAGCCTCATCGGTCACCGCCCAGCGTGAGCACGGCCTCGTCCAACGTCGACGCCCCGGTCCGAGCCACGAACTCGTGCGGTTCGGCGACGCCGACGACGCGCCCCGCCCGCATGACGGCGACCCGGTCACACAGCCGCTCCACCTCATCCATGTGGTGGGTCACCAACACCACCGTGACGCCCCGGTCACGCATCGACCGGACCAGGTCCCAGGTCGACCGGCGCGCCTGGAGGTCCAGGCCGGTGCTCACCTCGTCGAGCAATGCCAGCTCCGGGTTGCCGACGAGGGCGAGTGCGATGAGCAGCCGTTGCTTCTGCCCGCCAGAGAGGTTGCCGAAGCCGGTCCCGCGCTTGGCCGTAAGACCCCACTGGTCGAGCAGGACCCGCCAGTCGGCCGGCTGATCATAGAAGGACGCGTACAACTGCAGCGCCTCACCGACCCGCAGCGCATCGGGGAGCCGACTCTCCTGCAACTGCACCCCGATCCGCTCCTTGACCGCCCGGCCACCACGACACGGATCGAGCCCCAACACGCGCACGACTCCGGCATCCGGCGTACGCAAGCCGGCCACGCACTCGACCAGCGTCGTCTTGCCAGCACCATTGGACCCGACCACCCCGAAGATCTCACCCGGCTCCACCCGCAGCGAGACACCGTCGAGGGCAACCGTCGAGCCGTACCGCATTCCCAGATCGGTTACTTCGATGACCGCCATGAGCCGAGCATCACCCGCACCCGGCGGCACGCTCATCGACCGGTCCACTGCCGAGAATCAACCACCCGATGGATGTACGCGCCCAACCCCCTACCTCAGCCCGGTGGCGGACAGGTGCACGCCACGGCGGCAAGAGGCGGCGCAGTTACTCTTTTGCCACGAAGTACTGCAGCTTCCACGCACCCGACGTCTACCCCATATAGACTCCCGTGTGGCCGGCGTCCTCAATGAACTACTCAAACAGGGCGAAGCATTTGACAGCTTCAGACCCGGCGAGCAGTGGAAGACCGACTATGCGATCTGGTACCCGTCGATCAGCGGGTTTCGCATGTTCTACGGACTGGAGGAATTCTCCATCCGGGACGTCAACAAGTACCTGTGGATGCTGGGTGGGGAGCGGACGGCCATGGGCGCCGGCCTGCGCGTTGGTTGAGGATCATCGGTGCGAGGGGTAGCGCGGCCGACGATCTTGTCGGAGGGACATGGTGTCGCGGATCTTCCGCTTGATCGCCGCGTCGGTGACCAGGCCCTGACCGGTCTCGTCGTCGGTACGCGGGGGGTCGCCGGTGGGTTCCCGTCGGTCACGTCGAACGATGCCCCTGGCCCCTGGCCCCTTGACGAAACCCATAGGGACACCCGTTACCCGGTGAACGACGGGCGTTCGCTGTGCACGGATCCCCCGTCAGTCACGTCAAGGACCCTTACGTCGATGCGATCCTCGTCGCCGTGGTGCCGTCGCCGCGCCGCCAGGAAGACCTCGGCCACCACCTCACCGACATCGAGCCCACGCCCTGGCCGAGGTGTCGAACGACTCGGCCAGGGCGATGAGGTGTCTTCGTCAAGGCAATCAGCGGTCGGGTGGCTAGCGTGCTGCCAGGTGTTGTGTGAGTGCCTCGCCTTCGACGTCCAGGGTCGGCACGAGCTTGTTCATCCAGCGGGGCATCCACCAGATTCGCTGGCCGAAGATGAACATGGTCGCGGGAACGATGAGCATGCGGACCAGGAACGCGTCGACGAGGACGCCGATGGCGAGGGCGAAGCCGATGGTCTTGAGGATGATGTCGTCGGTGATGGTGAAGCCTGCGAAGACGCCGACCATGATGAGGGCCGCGGCGGCCACGACGCGGGCGCTGTGGGTGAACCCGTCGATGACCGCCTGGCGCGCCGGTGTGCCGTGGACGTAGGCCTCTCGCATGCGGGTGACGAGGAAGACCTCGTAGTCCATCGCCAGGCCGAACAGGATTCCGGTGAGCAGGATCGGGAGCAGGAACAGCACCGGGCCGGTGGCGTCGAGACCGACGAGTTCGTTGAGCCAGCCCCATTGGAAGACCGCGACCGTTGCCCCCAGGGAGACGCCGACGGACAACAGGAAACCGAGCGCGGCCTTGACGGGCACCCAGATCGAGCGGAACACCGCGACGAGAAGGATCAGAGCCAGTCCCACGACGACGGCGAGGTAGAGCGGGAACACCTCGGTCAGCTCGTTGGAGATGTCGACGCCGACCGCAGTGACGCCGGTGACCAGTGCCCGGGCCCCGCTCTGCTCCGGCAGGTCCGACAGCGTGTCTCGGATGTCCGCGACGAGGCCCTTGGTGGACTGGTCTGACGGTCCGGAGCGAGGGATCACCGTGAGCGTCGCGTACTGCGCCGTGTCGAGCTGCCGCAGGTAGTCCTGCTGCGCCTGCGGGCTGTCGCTGGTGATGGCCGGGACGACGGCGGCGATGTTGGAGTCGTCCTGGGCCGCGAGCGTCTGAAGCCGCTCGGTCGCGGTCGTGACCGCGGCGATCGGGTCGGGGGCTTGTTTGGTGTCGATGACGACGAGCAGCGGCCCGTTGGCTCCGGCGCCGAAGTGCTCGTCGATGAGGTCGTAGGCAATGCGTACGTCGCTGCCTGCGGGCTTGGTGCTGTCGTCGGGCAGCGCGAGTTGCAGAGAGGCTACGGGGATGGAAGCCAGGGCGGCGGCCGCGATCCCAACAACGAGTGCGGGCCAGCGAAAGCGGGCAAGGCTCTCGACCCAACGGCGCCCGAGAGTGCGTGGCTCCCCGGGGTTCCGGTCGGCGTCGGCGTCCGTGGCGTTGGTGGCGGTGTGCTTCTGCAAGAAGCGAGGACGTCGCCTCGTGACACGGGTGCCGGCGAAACCGAGTAGTGCGGGCAGCAGGGTGAGCGCGATGAGTACGGCGAGGGCGACGGTGAACGCTGCGCCCAGGCCCATCTCGGTGAGGAATCCGATGCCGCACACGGCGAGGCCGACGAGTGCGATGACGACGGTGAGCCCGGCGAACACCACCGCTGATCCTGCGGTGCCCACGGCGCGGCCCGCCGCTTCCTCCAGCGGGCGGCCTTGGCGTACCTCGGCCTGATAGCGGGACAGGATGAACAGCGCGTAGTCGATGCCGACGGCCAGCCCGAGCATCGTGCCGAGCGCGGGCGTTGTGGTGCTGAGCTCGAGGAACCCGGTCAGGGCGGCGATGGCGGTCATACCGATGCCGACGCCCACCAGCGCGGTCAGCAGCGGCATCCCGGCCGCGACGAGCGACCCGAGGGTGAGGGCCAGCACCACGAAGGCGATGGCGATGCCGATCAGTTCGGCGATGGCCCCGCCGATCTCCACGCCGAGCACGTCGCCGCCGATGGTGGCCGTCAGCCCTGCCTCTTCGGCGACATTACGGGCAGCTTCGAGGGCCTCTCGGTCCGTCTGGGACAGATCGACCGCGCTTCGGGCGTAGCTGACCGAGGCGAAGCCGGTACGTCCGTCCTCGGAGATCGTCCCTGCGGTGAACGGGTCGACGATCGACACGACGTGGCTCGTCCTCAGCGCCGCGAGCGCGTCGGACACGACCTGTTTGTTGGTCGGGTCTGCCAGTGACTCGCCGTTCGGGGCCTGGAATACCACCCGCGCCGTCGCGCCGTCCGGCGCGGCTCCGGGATCGCGCTCCCTGATCAGGTCGAACGCCTGCGTCGACTCGATGCCAGACAACTCGAAGCTGTCGTTGGTCTTGCCCGACAGGGTCGCCGCCCCGAGAGCGACGGTGAGGAGCAGCAGAGCCCAGATTCCCGTCACGGTCCATCGGCGTCGGAACGACCAGCGTCCGAGCCTGAACAACTGCCATGCCATGCCGTCTCCTCCTGCGTGCCTGTGACCAGGTCTCGCTGTGGGTGCTCGCGGCGCGAGCCGGCGGAGCACCCGGCGATCGGTCGATCATTTGAAGGAGACGGTAGCCTGAAAATATCCGGATGGATATTTTTGTGGCTGTAGTCATAGGATCGAGCTGGCCGCGTTCCACCGGCCGGCCGATCGCCTTGGAGGTATGCCATGACCGACCGGGATCCACGGGGCATCCCGCCCAGTAGGCAGGGGAGGTCACCGAAGCGGGGACCGTACGCCAAGGGGCTTGCCCGGCGGCAGCAGATCATCGACGAGGTGCTGGCGGTCTACGACAGGCTGGGGTTCGAGGGCACCTCGCTGCGAGCCATCGGTGAGGCGATCGGCGTGACGCATCCGGTGCTCAAGCACCACTTCGGTACCCGCGAGCAGCTCTTCATCGAGGTGCTGCGGGAGTACGACCGCCGCTTCCTCGACGCCCCGTACGACGGCGATGGCACCTTCGTCGACCTGATCCATCGATCGACCGAGCACAGCATGCGGGTACCGGGGCTGATGGCCCTGCTGAACAGCATGGTGGCCCACGCGCTGGAGGCCGGCAACGACCGCTCCCGGGCGCACTTCTCTGAGCGGTACGCCGACCTGAGGGGAAAGATCGTGACCCTTCTGGAGGAAGGCCGGGCGGCGGGAACCGTCCGGTCGGACATCCCCCTGGAGGAGGCGGCCTCGCTCGTCCTCGCGGCGGCCGACGGCCTCAGCACCCAGTGGCTGCTCGACCAGAGCGCCGACCTCAAGGGCGGCTTGTTGCTGCTGCAGCGCCTCCTCGAACCGCCGGACCAACAGGTGGGTCAGACCGATGTCTAGCCCGGGTTCCGCAGCTTGTAGTTAAACGATCATCGGAATCTGGGTGCCGAGCAGCGAAGATTGATGCGCGTCGCGGGAGGGTTGTGTGTCTACGCCCTCTTGCTGGAGTGTGATCCTGGCTGGTGGGGGTCGAAGGTGGTGACCCGGGCTGGTGGTTCGACGGAAAGTGCCTGGTACCCGAGTTCCGCAGTTCGTAGAGACACGAGCTTGATTGGTTCTGTCCCGGTGCGGGTCAAGAGCTCGCGGATGGCTGTGGTTGGGCCTGCGGGATGGAATGTGTAGTAACACGACTGGAGATTCACGTCTTGTGCTGCCAGTGGTGGTGATGTGGTTCCTTCGTGGTCATGTACTTGCGATCCACGTCGCGGACCAACGCCGATGGCAGCGTCGAGCGCTAAGTCGCCCTGGCGCACAACCGTCGGGTGGACGGCAGGGTCAAACCCGATGTGCTGATGAGCCTGGGCCGCGTCGACCAGGTCGACATCGACGGGTTGCGCCGGCTCGCCGCGTCGATCAACAAGCACTTCGGCGACGACGGCGACGAGGCAGGCGTGGAGGGCGGGCCTGGCTATAGAGACGGCTGCGCTGGAGGTCGTCGACTCCCGCTCGATCGGAGCGGTGTGGCTGCTCGATAGGCTGAGACGGCGGCTGGACGTTGCCTCTCATGGTTGACGAGATGTCCCGGGTGGCGTTCTACGTTCAGCTCGCAGACCTGCTCGCGGAGCCGGTTCACCGGGCGCGGCACGTACGTCGCCGACAAGTCGTAACGCAGCGACTCGGCGTCCCCGGTGCTCTGGCACCCGAGGGTGTGCATGTGGACGGGCCGGTCGAGGTCGCCCGGGGTGACCGGTGCGTCAGTCGGAACGGCGACGCAGCTCAGCGGGGATACGCAGCTCGACTGCACGACGGCAGGTGTGACGCTGCCCGCGAGGGGGCTGCGTCACGCCTGTCCTGATCGCGTCGGCCAAGGCCATGCCCGCCGAGGGCGCGAATCCGTCGTACTGCCGAGATCAATCCTTGGCGACGGCCTTGCGGATCGCGTCGCGGGATTCGGTCACCTGCCGGCGCAGCTCGTCCATGTCCACGCCGACGAGCTGCCCGTTCCGCTTGCGCACCTGGCCGGCCACCACGACGGTCTCGATGTTGCGGGCGTCGGCCCCGAGCACCAGCGTGCCGACCGCGTCGTTGAGCGGCATCGTGTTGATGTCGTCGGCGGCGACGACCAGCAGGTCCGCCTGCTTGCGGGGGGTGAGGGAACCGGTGACGTCACCGAGTCCATTGGTCCGGGCGCCCTGCGCCGTGGCGAAGTCCAGCACGTCGCGTGAGGTGATCCGGTCCGGCGTGGTGTCCGTGCCGTACGCGGCGTTCACCGCACGCATCCGCTGGATCGCGTGCAGGGTACGCATCTGCGTGAACATGTCGCTGGCCAGCGCCACCTCCACGTCGATGCTGAGTCCGGGCCGGATACCGACGGCCAGCGCCTCGTCGATCGCGGGTACCGCCGTCTCCAGGCCGATCTGCGCCTCGGAGGTCGGTGCCAGCGACACGGTGACCCCCGCGTCGCCCATCGCCTGCCACGCCTGCGAGGTGAGGCCCGTGGCGTGGATCAGGGTCAGGTCCGGGCCGAGCAGCCCGTCGGCGGCCCAGCGCAGGATCGCCGCCGACGACGGCATACCGAACACCGCGTCCACGCTGACACCGAGGTCGAGATCGCGCGCGACGGCCGCCAACTCCGGCCCGTAGGCCAGGGCCGGGCCGGCGATCTCGTCGGTGGCCAACGCCGCCAGGCGCAGGGTCACCAGCCCGCCGTTCGTCCCCTGGTACGCCCCGCACAACCGGGCCAGGTCGCCGGGCCACTGGCGGTCCCACTCACCGAAGTGCGGTCTCATCGACGCGTGTACGCCCCGGATGCCGGTGTCGACCAGCGCCCGGATCGCCGCGTCCGAGTGCGCTGCCGTACGGGAGTTGTGCGAGAAGTCGAGCATCGTGGTGATGCCGGCGTCGAGGGCGGTGAGCGCGGCGAGCCGGGTGCCGACGTACATGTCGTGCGGCGTGTACGCGGGCGCGATCCCGGCCAGCGTCGACATCACGTACGCCCCCAGGTCGGTCACGTCCGGGATGCTGCGGCGCATCTGCGCCTGCCAGGCGTGCCGATGCGTGTCGACGAATCCGGGGCTGACGATCCGGCCGGTCGTGTCGATCACGGTCGCGCCCGCCGCCTCCGGATGCGACCGCAGGTCCGGGCCAACCGCGACGATCCGGTCCTCACGGACCAGCACGTCACCCCGTTCCAGGTCGCCGATGGCCGGGTCCATGGTGACGACCGTGCCGCCGCTGAACAACATCATCGGGCTCCCCCTTCGCTGTCTGCGCTCACCGACGGCGCAGGACGTAACCGGCGTGGTAAAGCACCCCGTCGACGAACCGGCCGTACGCCCAGAAACCCAGGTCGTCGCGGTAGACGATCCGGTCGCCGTCGATCCAGAACGCCCCCTGGTACGCGTGCGGCCGACCGCCCCGCGTCTCGTCGTACCGGCCGTCGGCGGTGAGTTCCTGGTGCAGGAAACCGGTCTCGTCGATCCACATGCCCAGATAGGGGCTCTCGATCGACCTCGGTCCCGGCTGGGGCTCGATCGGAGCGGGCGTGAGTCGGCGGCCGTTGACCAGCGCGATCTCGCCGTCGACGACGATCGCGGCGGCCTGCTCCGGACGCCAGACGATCATCTCCAGCACGGATCTGCCGGAGGTCGGGCCGGCGACCAGGGCGAAGGTGGCCGGGTTTCCGGGAGTGAGCGCGCCGACCCGGTCGGCCGGACGAACACGCAGGCCGGCGACGGCGACACCGTCGATGACCGCAGGCACGATGGCCAGACCGGTGCAGTCGACCACGATCGCGCCGTCGTCCTCGGCCGCGGTGTGCAGGCCGGTACCGACCGCGACGATCTCGTTCGTGCCGATCAACAGGTCGGCGGCGGGGAAGTCACCGATCACCGGGTCGAGCGTGTGGATGGCGGCGTTGACGAACATCAGTGGCCGGTGCCGGTCGGCGGTGTTCCCGGCGATCTCCGCCAGTACCGCCTCGTCGAGCATCGGGCTGCTCATGGCGTACCTCCTGGGGTTGGGGTTCGTGCTCCCACCGTCACCGGCGGCGGAGTCGGCAGCCAGGCCGGACCGAACCAGGGTGTGAGGCACCCTGCCTGGCCGGAACCCGCGCGGTTACCGTTGGTGGCATGCCGACGACCGCGCTCGGGGCGTTCCTCACCGCCCGACGCGCCCGGTTGACCCCGGGCGACGTCGGCCTCGTCTCCAGTGGCACCCGGCGCGTCGCCGGGCTGCGGCGCGAAGAGGTCGCGGTGCTGGCCGGGGTGAGCGTCGACTACTACACCCGGCTCGAACAGGGCCGCGAGCGCAACCCGTCGTCGTCGGTGCTGGCCGCCGTGGCCCGGGCGCTCGACCTCGGGCCGGACGCCCACGACCACCTCTTCCGGCTGGCCGGGCTCTCGCCCGGCAGCGCGCCGACCCCCGCTCGACCACAGGTCGGGCAGAGCCTGCGCGAACTGCTCGACGCCTGGCCGGACACCCCGGCCGTGGTCATCGACCGGCGACTCGACCTGCTGGCCGGCAACGCGCTGGCCGACGCGTTCTACGCGGACTTCACCGAAGCGGACAACCTCGTCCGGATGACCTTCCTCGACCCGGCCGGTACGACGTTCTTCGCCGACTGGCGTCGCGCCGCCGAGGCGTGCGTGGCGAACCTGCGCCTGGCCCTCGGCCATGACCCGCACGACCGGCGGGCGCGGGAACTGGTCGAGGAGATGGGCGCCGCGAGCGCGGAGTTCCGCAGGCTGTGGGGGCGGCACGACGTGCAGGGCAAGACGCACGAAGCGAAGACGTTCCGGCACGGCGCGGTGGGCGAACTGACGCTGTCATACCACGCGTTCGACGTACGGGACGTGCCCGGCCAGCAGTTGATCGTGTACCGGGCGGAGCCGCACAGCCGCAGCGCCGAGGCACTGCGGCTGCTGGGCACCCTGGCCGTCAGTCGCTGGCTCCGCTGACCCCGGGCTCGTACCGCCGATTCAGGTCAGCTCGACGCGCTCGATGAGTTCCCGCACCGCGATCATGTCCAGGAAGGCGTGGCAACGCACCACCTTGCCGCCTCGCATCTGCCAGATCCAGCAGTACTCGTTGTGGTAGTCGACGCCGTCGGTGGCCGTCGCGTCACCCTCGAACCGGGTGATCACGGTGTCACCGTCGGTCCACATGTCCTTGATCGTCATCCTGAGGATCGACGCCAGCCGGTCCAGGATCGGTGCCGACCCCTCCGCCAGGAACTCGGCCTTGGAGGTGTAGGTGCGACCGTTGACGATCGTCCATCGGACGTCGTCGTGGAGGATCTCGTAGATGTCGCCACCCGCGTTCTGTCGCGCGAAGGCATGCAACACCGCCGCCCGGTTGCGGCCCTCCTCGCCCGGCTTCCCGGGGCCGCGCCCGCCGGCCCGCTCGGCAGGGGCCGCCGAGGCCGCGCCAGCCCCGGCCAGGGCCGTCAGTCCACCGGCGACTCCTGCGGTCAGGAGCACCCGCCGGCTGTGCTGCGTGGCACTGTCCTTCATCATCGTTCCTCCCTAGCTTGCCGATGCGCGTCGCTGCTCTCGCGGTAGAAGACGTATCCCGCGTGGTGCAGCACGTCCCCGTCGAAGGTGCCGTCCGCGCTGAATCCGGTGTCGTCGACGTACTCGATCCGGGTCCCGACGACCTGGTAGGAACCCGTGTAGGCGCTCTCCCGCTCGCCACGGGCCTCGTCGTACCGGCCGTTCGCCAGCAGCATCTGCCGGATGTGGCCGTCGGCCGTCACCCACATCCCGACGTACGGGTGCGGCGACACGTCACCGGCCCCCGCCGGTGGCGTCGCAGTCTGTGCGGCAGTGGCCGAAGGCGTGGACGCCGGACCGCCATGCGGCGCCGCGTCGTCGGAAGCGGCACCACCGCTGCCTGCCTCGGCGGAACAACCCGCGAGCAACAGGACGCCGCACGCCGCGCTGAACAGAGCCCCTGGTCTCGAATTCGCCATGTCGACCACGGTAGGTATCCCGTCCGCCGACAGCCTGGTCCCAGTACTCCCAGGAAGAGGCCACCCTGCGTGCTCACCGCACACCCTGGCCAGGCCAGTGCCGCCCAGTGGGTCTTCCCGAGGGGTCGTTCTATCCCACCGCGTTTCGGCGGTGATCGCCGTCAACGACTCCGGCGGATCCGATCGTGCAGCGTGACGAACTCCTGGGCCAGGGTCACGGCGTCGACCTGGCTCGACCACTCACGGATCCGGTCGAGCCGTCGACGAAGGAGGTCCTTCTCCGCGCTGCGAGTCTCGGTGGCTGCGTCGAAGTCCTGAGCGTCGATGGCACGTGCCTTCTCCTGGCGGAGTCGGTCGATCCTCTCGCCGAGTTCGCGTATGTCGTCCGGCAAGCGAACCACCGAAAGCTCTACTCACCGCGACGGCAGCTCAACGAGCTCCCGGTTCCGCCTATGGCCCGGACTT
>NZ_BONX01000068.1 GCF_016862935.1 Plantactinospora mayteni | reverse complement strand
TAAAACCGGAGCATCCGGGGCCGCTGCGGCGGGAACTCCTGGCCCGGCTGGCGACGGTCGGAGCCGTGTCCGTCACCGAGCTGCGCCAGTTGCGGATCAGTCCCGGCTCTGCACGGCGTTCCGGATGTCGCGGAGCAGCGCCGAGGAGTCATCGAGGGTACGGCCGGCGAACATGCCCATCGCGATGCTGCCGTGGTCGGCCCAGCCACAGAAGACGAGTTCGCCGTCCTGGATCGGGGCGGTACCGCACTTCATGACGCCACCGAGTGAACCGGCGTCCACCTCGCGGATGTCGGCGACCGGGCTGTCCTCCTCGGAGGCCAGGGCGAAGAGGCGATCCAGATCCCGTTCCGGCTGCCAGACGAGGGTCGTACCGCCGAAGAGCAGGACGCTGCGGTCCGGGCCGGCGGGGTCGGTGTAGACGGCGCCGAAGCTCTCGGCGAAGTTGATCTCGGCGTTGACGGCGGTCCGGAGGTACTCGATGGTCGCCTGGGCGCCCTCGCTCTCGTCCCGGGTGAGACCGGCGACCTCGACCGGGGTGGCGAGGGTGGCGTCCTTCTGCTGGAGGATCCGCCAGCTCACACTGCCGAAGACGGCGACTCCGGCGAGGGTGACCGCGAGCACCGAGCCGAGGACGATCTTCCGGCGTCGGGACGACGGCTTGCCAGCCGAGCTGGCGGGTCCGGCCTCGGAATCGTCGGAATCGAGCGCCGGAGTGATGTCGATCGCCTCGGCGTCCCGGCTGGCCGACCGGTCCAGCACGATCGGCTCCGACGTGATCTCGATGGCGCCGGAATCGGCCGCGGCATACCGATCGGAGCGGGGGGCATCGGACATAGCCGCCACCGTACGCGACCGGGAGGTGGCGCACGACGGGCCCGGCGCGCAGGCTCGTAGACTTCGAGGGGTGACCGAGACTCTGGATGCGGACCGCGCCGCGGCCCCGACCCTTTCCGCCCAGTACCAGCCGGGCGAGGTAGAAGGTCGGCGGTACGAGGAGTGGGTAGCAGCCGGGCGTTTCCGGGCCTCGGCCGACAGTGACCGGCCCCCGTTCACCATCGTCATCCCGCCACCGAACGTGACCGGCTCGCTGCACATGGGCCACGCGTTCGAGCACACCCTGATGGACGCGCTCACCCGGCGCCGGCGGATGCAGGGGTACGAGGCGCTCTGGCTGCCCGGCATGGACCACGCCGGCATCGCCACCCAGAACCTCGTCGAGCGCCAGCTTGCCGGCGAGGGGCTGTCCCGGCACGACCTGGGGCGGGAGAAGTTCGTCGAGCGGGTCTGGCAGTGGAAGGCCGAGTCGGGTGGCAAGATCCTCGGCCAGATGCGCCGGCTCGGCGACTCCGTCGACTGGGACCGCGAGCGCTTCACCATGGACGAGGGGCTGTCCCGGGCGGTACAGACGATCTTCAAGAAGCTGTACGACGACGGCCTGATCTACCGCGCCGAGCGGATCATCAACTGGTGCCCGCGCTGCCTCACCGCGCTTTCGGACATCGAGGTGGAGCACACCGACGACGAGGGCGAACTCGTGTCGATCCGGTACAGCGACGAGGTGGTGGTCGCCACCACCCGGGCCGAGACCATGCTCGGCGACACCGCCGTCGCGGTGCACCCGGACGACGAGCGCTACAAGCACCTGATCGGCACCGAGGTCGAGTTGCCGCTGACCGGGCGGCGGATCCCGATCGTCGGCGACAAGCACGTCGACCCGAGCTTCGGCACCGGCATGGTCAAGGTGACCCCGGCGCACGACCCCAACGACTTCGAGATCGGCCAGCGGCACGACCTGCCGTCCCTGACGGTGATGGACGAGCGGGGGGTCATCACCGCGCCCGGCCCGTTCCAGGGACTCGACCGGTTCGAGGCCCGGCCGGCGATCGTCGCCGCGCTGCGGGAGCAGGGCCGGATCGTCGCCGAGAAGCGGCCGTACGCGCATGCGGTGGGGCACTGCTCGCGGTGCCGTACGACGGTGGAGCCGCGACTGTCGTTGCAGTGGTTCGTCAACACCGGACCGCTGGCCCGGGCGGCCGGCGACGCGGTGCGGGACGGGCGCGTCAAGATCGAACCGGCCGACATGGCCAAGCGGTATTTCGGCTGGGTCGACAACATGCACGACTGGTGCATCTCCCGACAGCTCTGGTGGGGGCACCGGATCCCGGTCTGGTACGGCCCGGACGGCGAGGTGCGCTGCGTCGGCCCGGACGAGGAACCGCCGACCGGGGACGGCTGGCACCAGGACGTCGACGTGCTGGACACCTGGTTCTCCAGCGCACTCTGGCCGTTCTCCACGCTCGGCTGGCCGGAGCAGACCGCCGACCTGGCGAAGTTCTATCCGACCAGCGTGCTGGTGACCGGGTACGACATCCTGTTCTTCTGGGTCGCCCGGATGATGATGTTCGGCCTGTACGCGATGGACGGCCGGCAGCCGTTCGACGTGATCGCGCTGCACGGCATGGTGCGCGACCAGTACGGCAAGAAGATGTCGAAGTCGTTCGGCAACGTGGTCGACCCGCTGGACTGGATCGAGCGGTACGGCGCGGACGCCACCCGGTTCACCCTGGCCCGGGGCGCCAACCCCGGCCAGGACGTGCCGGTCAGCGACGAGTGGTGCCAGGGCTCCCGCAACTTCTGCAACAAGCTCTGGAACGCCACCCGGTTCGCCCTGATGAACGGGGCGCACGTGGCCGGCGAACTGCCCGAGCCGGCTCGGCTCTCGACCGTGGACCGGTGGATCCTCTCCCGGTTGCAGCAGGTCACCGCCGAGGTCGACGAGCAGTTCGAGGCGTACGAGTTCGCCAAGGTCTGTGACGTGCTCTACCACTTCGCCTGGGACGACGTCTGCGACTGGTACGTCGAGCTGGCCAAGCCGGTGCTGGCCGCCGGTGGCGAGCCGGCCGAGGTCACCCGGCGGGTACTCGGACACGTGCTCGACCAACTGCTGCGGCTGCTGCACCCGGTGGTGCCGTTCGTCACCGACGAACTCTGGGTCGCGCTGGCCGGTGCCGAGACCGCCGACGGTGACCCGGCCGGTGCGTCGGTGATGACCGCCGCCTGGCCGGTCGCCGTACCGGCGCTGCGCGACGAGACGGCGGAGCGCGAGATCGCCGAACTCCAGCGGGTGGTCACCGAGATCCGCCGGTTCCGTTCCGACCAGGGGCTGCGCCCGGCGCAGCGGGTGGCGGCCCGGCTTGACGGGCTGACCGGGGCCGGCATCGCCGCGCACGAGCCGCTGATCCGCTCGCTGGTCCGGCTCGACGAGGCGGGACCGGACTTCGCCGCCAGCGCCACCCTCGCGGTCTCCGGGGCGGTGACGGTTGCCCTGGACACCCGGGGTTCGATCGACGTCGCCGCCGAGCGGGCCCGGCTGACCAAGGACCGGGCCGCGGCGGAGAAGGAGATCGGCCAGGCCCGGGCGAAGCTCGGCAACCCGGCCTTCCTCGACAAGGCGCCGGCCCCGGTGGTCGACAAGATCAGGGACCGGCTGGCGGCGGCCGAGGCGGACCTGGACCGGATCGCCAGTGCCCTCACGGCACTCGGCTGACCGGCCGGAGCCGGGTGCGGATCGAGGGCGTGCGAGTGCGGGTGCGAGTCAACGGGGTACGGCGGTCGGGCGCGCGGTACGACGGGCTGACCGGGGTGCTGACCAACACCTGGCCGGCCGGTGTTGGGGCGGTCGGTGTTGGGGCGGTTCGGTGGAACGGGCGGGGGCGTAACACGGTGCGGGGGCGAGGGTCGCGGTGAGTGAGCGCGCGGAACGGGCGGCTGAGTTCGCACAGGTCGAGGCGGAACTGGCCGGTCGCGGCTACACCCGGATGGTCTTCGACCTGGGCCGGATCGAGGAGCTGCTCGACGTGCTCGGCAGCCCGCAGCGGGCGTACCCGGCGATCCATCTGACCGGCACCAACGGCAAGACGTCGACGGCTCGGATGATCGACTCGCTGCTCCGGGCCTTCGGGTTGCACACCGGCAGGTACACCAGCCCGCACCTGGAGAGCGTGCGGGAGCGGATCAGCCTGGACGGCGAGCCGATCGGCGAGGAACGCTTCGTCTCGGTCTACCGCGAGGTGGCGCCGCTGGCCCGGCTGGTCGACGAGCGGGCCGACGAGCCGTTGACGTACTTCGACCTGACCACGGCGCTCGCCTTCGCCACCTTCGCCGACGCCCCGGTCGACGTGGCGGTGGTCGAGGTCGGGCTCGGCGGGGCGGAGGACTCCACCAACGTACTGAGCGCCGGGATCGCCGTGATCACCCCGATCGGGCTCGACCACACCGAATGGCTCGGCGACACGATCCAGGACATCGCGCTGGCCAAGTCAGGCATCATCCACAAGGGTGCGACGGTGATCTCGGCGGTCCAGCCGGAGGAGGCCGCCGAGCCGATCCTGGAACGCTGTGCCGAGGTCGGCGCCACCATCGCCCGGGAGGGTGGCGAGTTCGGCGTACTGCGTCGGAGCATGGCGGTCGGCGGCCAGGTGCTGTCGCTCCAGGGCCTCGGCGGGGTCTACGACAACGTCTTCCTGCCGCTGCACGGCGCACACCAGGCGCAGAACGCCGCGATCGCGCTCGCCGCCGTCGAGGCGTTCCTCGGTGCGGGCGCGTCCCGCCAGCTCGACGTCGAGACCGTCCGGCAGGGCTTCGCCACCGCCGACTCACCCGGCCGGCTGGAGCGGGTCCGGTCCGCCCCGACGATCCTGCTGGACGGGGCGCACAACCCGGACGGCATGGCCGCCACCGTCAGCGCACTTCAGGAGGAGTTCGCGTTCAGCCGGCTGATCGCGCTGGTCGGGGTATTGGCGGACAAGGACGCGGCGAGCCTGCTCGAACTACTCGAACCGGTGGTCGACGCGGTCGTGGTCACCGGGAACAGCTCGCCCCGGGCGATGCCGGCCGCCGAACTCGCCGAACTCGCCGTCGAGGTCTTCGGGCCGGACCGGGTCGAGGTGGCGCCCGAGTTGCCGGACGCGATCGAGGCTGCCGTGGCACTGGCCGAGTCCGACGTGCAGGGCGAGCTGAGCGGGGTGGGTGTGCTGGTCACCGGCTCGGTGGTCACCGTGGCCGACGCGCGACGGCTGTTGAAGCGATGAGCGCACCGGACGAGGCGGCGAACCCGGCCGGCCGCCCCGGACCGGCGGCCGGCGCCGCAGAGCCGTCCGGCCCGGTCGACGACGCCGGCTCGACGACCACGCCCGGCGACGCGACCAGCCCCGCCGCTCCCGGCAGCCCGACGGGTACGCCTGGCAGCGCGACCAGCCCCGCCGCTCCCGGCAGCCCGACGGGTACGCCCGGCGGCGCGACGGGGATCTCCGGCGGTCGACCCTCCGGACTGCGGGATCCGGACCGGGCGGTACGCGGCCTCGGCGCCCTGACGCTGAGCGTCGAGACGTTGGTGCTGCTGCTCGCCATCCAGCCGATCCGACTGCTCGGCGGGGAACTGGGCGGTAGCGCGATCGGGGCGGTTGTCGGGCTCGCCGTGCTGGCGGTCGTACTGGCCGGCTGCCTGCGTCGGCCGTGGGCGTGGCACGCCGGCACCGTCCTACAGGGGCTGCTGCTGCTCGCCGGCTTCCTGCACTGGTCACTCGGTGCGCTGGGGCTGATCTTCGCCGCCGTGTGGGCGTACGTGCTGCACGTCCGGCGGGTCATCCTCGGCTGACCCGGAGCGGCGGCCGGCACACCGTACACGGCTCAGCCGGTGGCCCGGCTCCGCCACTGGGTGAGCGCGATCCCGTGCCCGTCCGGGTCCCGGAACGCGGCGGCCCAGAGTTCGAGCTTGGCGCCCCGGTTGACCGCCCGGGGGGCGTAGGTGAACTTCACGCCCTTTCCGAGGAGTTCCTCGTAGAAGGCGGTCACGTCGTTCACTTCGAGGTTGAGGTGGACCAGCCGCCGGTTGATCGGGGCCACCTCGCGGATCGCCCGCAGCACCAGCCGGGTCGCGCCGGAGGCGAGGATGGCGTTGCCCTCGCCGCCGTCGATCTCGAAGAAGCCGAGCAGGTCCCGGTAGAACGCGATCGACCGTTCGAGATCGGTCACCAGCAGGGTGATCCCGACCCCGGCGATCGGCCCGGATCCGCCGAGCCGGGCCGGCGGCTGGGTGTCGATCAGGTCGGCCAGGATCGCCTCGTCGTCCGAGGTCGCCGCGAGGTCGTCGGCCGCTGCCGCGCCAGCCCGCAGGTCGAGGTCCGGGTCGAGGTCCGGGTCGAGGTCCGGATCGCGGTCCGGGTCGTCCAGCGGGATGTCGATCTCGTCCCGCGAGGTCTCGGCCGGGCCCGTGGGGCCGGTACCCGAGCGGCCCGCGGCGGTGGCCGACCGGCCGGAGTCCGCCGTCGTGGGTTCCGGGGTCACCGGGTCCGGTTCGGGTGCTTCCCGGTCCGGCTCCGTTGCCGCCGGGCCGGCCGGCGGGATGCCCCCGGACCGGGCCTCCGGAATCGGCGGCGTCTCCGGCCCGGTGTCGTCGCCGGGCACGTCGGTGGCACCGGTCCCGGTCGGCGGTGCGTCCGGCTCGGGTGGGCGCGGTGCCGGTGGCGCGTCGGAGACCGGTGCCGCGGCGGCCGGGGCCGGGCTCGGGCGGGGCCGCCGGTTCCGGCCGCCCGGCCCGGGGGTCGGCCGGGGGCGGCGGGGCAGCGGCGCGGTGGACGGCGGGTCGACCAGCGTCCCCTCCAGCACGATCGTTCCGCCGGGGGTCTGCCGCATCACCACCGGCTCCTCCCGGGATGTGCCCCGGTCGTCCCGGAGCGGCTCCAGATCGTCCCGGAGCGGGCCGAGGTCGTCCTCGGTCAGGTCCTCGCTGACCGGCGGGCCGCCGGGCGGCGGGCCGGCGTACGGGTCGTCCCGCCCGCTCCGCGCCCACGGCGGCGCCTCCTGCTCGATCAGGATGTCGTCGTCGACCGGGTCGAAGTCGTGGAACTCCGGCGGCAGGTCGCCGCCCGCAGCCGCCTCGGCGTGGGTCAGCACCTCGTCCCAGAGGATCCGGACGTGCCGCTGGTCGTCGATTGCCACCATGATCGGCAGGGTGGCGCCGGGATCCGGCCACTTCGACACCGGCACCCGGGGGTCGCGGATCCGCACCGAGCGGCCGGGGACCCCCGGCGCGTCGATCACGATCTGGAGTTCACACCGGCCGAAGGTCGACGAGGCGGGCGGCTCGGTGACACTGTGCACGTGCCCGATCCCGGTCACCCAGGCCCGGGGACCGCTGCGTACGGCGGTGACCGCGACGAGCGCGATGGCCAGGGCGAGCAGCGCCACCCCGAGTACGGCGATCGCCCAACTGCGCATCCCGAAGCCGAACAGGACGACGAAGGTGGCGAAGGTACCCAGCACAGCGGCGACCAGCTTGCGCACCGGCGCGACCTGGCGGCGACGACCATCTGCCACAGTGGACCTCCCTGGTTAAGGCCAGGCTAGGCCGGATCTGGCGGGAATGGAACGACCCGGGGCCGGTATGCGGCCTTCGCCGCCGGATCGGTTGCCCGTGAGCTGGCCGAACGTGCCGACCTGCGGCGTCGCGGCCGGGCGGCGCCGACATACGCTGGCGGCGTCCAGCTCTCCGGCCGTACCGACGAGGGGTTGCCCGTGGTCAGCAGCGCTTCCGCCGAGCGTACCTTCGTGTTGGTCAAGCCCGACGCGGTGCGGCGCCGGCTGGTCAGCGAGATCCTCGGCCGGTTCGAGCGCAAGGGCCTCGGCATCGACGCGATGGCGCTGCGCCGGATGGACGAGCGGCTCGCCGACCTGCACTACGCCGAGCACGTGGCGGAGCCGTTCTATCCGGCACTGCGGGAGTTCATGACCTCCGGCCCGCTGGTCGCGTTGGTGCTCTCCGGCTCCGGCGTGGTCGAGATGGTCCGTGGCCTGGTCGGCGCCACCGACGGGCGTCGGGCGGTCCCCGGCACGATCCGGGGCGACCTGGCCTGCTCGTCCCGGGAGAACCTGGTGCACGCGGCCGACTCGGCCGAGACCGCCCGCCGGGAGATCGCGCTCTGGTTCCCCGAGTTGACCTGACGGGCGGCGGCTCGGGGTGACGGGGCGACGCGCGTCGGTCGGACCGAGCGCGGGATTGGGGTGACCGGGCGACGCGTTGGCCGGACCAACCGCTGGATCGGCGTGGCCGGGCGGCGGCTCGGCGGCGGATCGGGGTGGCCGGGCGACCCTGGGAGGGTCAGGGCGGGCTGGCGCTCGGGGCGGCCGATGATCGCTGTGCTCGCGTTGCTCGCCGGGGTGTTGCTCGGCGGGGGCGTCGGTCAGCGGCAGTGCGCTGAGCGCGGTGGAGGTGATCTCCAGCGCGGTCTGCCGGGGCATCGCGGTCACCTTCGGGCCGGTGCTGCTCGGCCGGAGTACGAGTACCCCGATGGTGGGCTGTCCCCGCGTTCGGCGGGACGGTGTGCCGGCGGAGGGCCGGGCGGGGATATCGGATGGGGGTCGGCGGGGCGGTCGAGTATCGTTGACGGGCACAGGCGTCGACCCGGCCATCACCGGCGAGCCTCCGGAAGAACAGGTGGCGACACCCCAGTAGAACCGGACGGGACCGGCCCGTCACAGCCGGCCAACGAGCGGGTGGTCGACCATCGACCGCCAAGCGGGGTGGTACCGCGGGTTCACGGGCGCGCCGATCCGGGCGTACCCAGGACTCGTCCTCGCAGACCACGGTGAGTGAGCTGCGACGAGGAGAGCGACCCGCGATGGCGTACCCGAAGAACGCCCCCGCCGGCACGGGCGTGCCGGCCAGTCCGGAGCTGCCGGCGGTCGAGCAGCGCGTGCTCGACCACTGGGTGGCCGACAAGACCTTCGAGGCCAGCGTGGAGGCCCGGGACCCCGGCCCGAACGGTGCCAACGAGTACGTCTTCTACGACGGCCCGCCGTTCGCCAACGGCCTGCCGCACTACGGCCACCTGCTGACCGGCTACGTCAAGGACCTGGTGCCGCGATACCAGACGATGCGTGGCCGGCGGGTGGAGCGGCGCTTCGGCTGGGACTGTCACGGCCTGCCGGCCGAGGTGGAGGCGGAGAAGCAGCTCGGCATCACCACCAAGGCGGAGATCCTCGACCTCGGCGTCGGGCGGTTCAACGACGCCTGCCGGACCTCGGTGCTGGCCTACACCCGGGACTGGGAGCGGTATGTCAACCGGCAGGCCCGGTGGGTCGACTTCGGCAACGACTACAAGACGCTCGACCTCAGCTACATGGAGAGCGTCATGTGGGCGTTCCGCCAGCTCCACGACAAGGGACTGGTCTACGAGGGGTTCAGCGTGCTGGCGTACTGCTGGCGCTGCGAGACGCCGCTGTCGAACACCGAGACCCGGATGGACGACGTCTACCGGGACCGGCACGACCCGACGCTGACCGTCTGGTTCGAGCTGACCCCGGACGAGTCCGCCCCGGAGCTGCTGCGCGGGCCGGTACGGGTCGGGGTCTGGACCACCACGCCGTGGACGCTGCCGTCCAACCTGGCGCTCGCGGTCGGCCCGGAGATCGAGTACGCGGTGCTGGAGCGGGACGGCCAGCGCTACGTCGTCGGCGCCGCCCGGCTCGGCGCGTACGCGAAGGAGCTGGACGGCTACACCCAGCTCGGCACCGTGCACGGCCGGGACCTGGTCGGGCGCCGCTACACCCCGCTCTACGACTTCCTCGTCGAGCGGGGCGGGCCGAACGCCTACCAGGTGCTCGGCGCGGAGTTCGTCACCACCGAGGACGGCACCGGGGTGGTGCACCTGGCCCCGGCCTTCGGCGAGGACGACCAGAAGGCGTGCAACGCGGCCGGCATCCCGACCGTGGTGACCGTGGACGACCACACCCGGTTCACCGCGCTGGTCCCGCCGTACCAGGGTGAGCAGGTCTTCGACGTGAACAAGTCGGTGATCCGCGAGCTGAAGGAGCGCGGGGTGGTGCTCCGGCAGGACACCTACACGCACGCGTACCCGCACTGCTGGCGCTGCGACACCCCGCTGGTCTACAAGGCGGTCTCCTCCTGGTTCGTGGCGGTGACCAAGGTCAAGGACCGGATGCTGGAGCTGAACCAGCAGATCAACTGGACGCCGGGGCACGTCCGGGACGGCTCGTTCGGCAAGTGGCTGGCGAACGCCCGGGACTGGTCGATCAGCCGGAACCGGTTCTGGGGCTCGCCGATCCCGGTCTGGAAGTCGGACGACCCGCAGTATCCGCGGGTCGACGTCTATGGCTCGCTCGCCGAGCTGGAGGCCGACTTCGGGGTACGCGTCGGCGACCTGCACCGGCCCGGCATCGACGGGCTGACCCGGCCCAACCCGGACGACCCGACCGGGCGCTCCACCATGCGGCGGGTGCCGGAGGTACTGGACTGCTGGTTCGAGTCCGGCTCGATGCCGTTCGCCCAGGTGCACTACCCGTTCGAGAACCGGGAGTGGTTCGAGCACCACTACCCGGGGGACTTCATCGTCGAGTACGTCCCGCAGGTGCGGGGCTGGTTCTACACCATGCACGTACTGGCGACCGCGCTCTTCGACCGGCCGGCGTTCCGCAACTCCGTGGTGCACGGCATCGTGCTCGGCTCGGACGGCCGCAAGATGTCCAAGAGCCTGCGCAACTATCCGGACGTCTACGAGATGTTCGACAGCTACGGCTCGGACGCGATGCGCTGGACGCTGATGTCCTCGCCGGTACTGCGCGGCGGCGACGTGGTGGTCAGCGAGACCGTGATCCGGGACTCGGTACGCCATGTGCTGCTGCCGTACTGGAACGTCTGGTATTTCTTCTCGCTCTACGCGAACGCGGAGGGTTACTCGGCGGTCCGGCGTACCGACTCGACGCACCTGCTCGACAGGTATGTGCTGGCCAAGACCCGGGAGCTGGTCGAGGCGGTACAGGGGCAGCTCGACGTCTACGACATCTCCGGCGCCTGCGGCACGGTCCGGTCGTTCCTGGACGCGCTGACCAACTGGTACGTCCGGCGGTCCCGGGACCGCTTCTGGTCCGGTGACCGGGACGCCTTCGACACCCTCTACACGGTGCTGGAGACGGTCAGCCGGGTACTCGCCCCGCTGGCCCCGCTGACCGCCGAGGAGGTCTGGCGCGGGCTGACCGGCGAGCGGTCGGTGCACCTGACCGACTGGCCGGACGCCGCCGAGTTCCCGGCCGACCACGAACTGGTCGCCGCGATGGACGCCACCCGTAACGTCGCCTCGGCGGCGCTCTCGCTGCGCAAGGCGAAGGGCCTGCGGGTCCGGCTGCCGCTGTCGTCGCTGACCGTGGCCACCCCGGCCGCGGCCACCCTGCGGCCCTTCGCCGACCTGCTCACGGACGAGGTGAACGTCAAGGCGGTCACCTTCAGCGACGAACTGGCCAGCTATTGCCAGCAGGTGCTCACGGTGGTGCCCCGGGCACTCGGCCCCCGGGTCGGCAAGCAGGTGCAGACCGTGATCAAGGCGGTCAAGTCCGGCGACTGGGCGCTGGTGGACGGAGCACCGGAGGCGGCCGGGGTACGGCTGGAGCCGGGCGAGTACGAGCTGAAGCTGGTACCCGCCGACGCCGAGCACTCCGCGCCGCTGCCCGGCGGGGAGGGCGTGGTGGTGCTCGACACCACCGTCACCCCGGAACTCGCCGCCGAGGGACTGGCCCGGGACGTCGTACGGGTGGTGCAGCAGGCCCGCCGGGACGCCGGGCTGGACGTGTCGGACCGGATCGACGTGCTGCTCGCCGCCCCGGCGGAGGTGACCGCGGCGGTCGAGGCGTACCGGGACTTCGTGGCCCGGGAGGTGCTGGCCGACTCGATCGGCTTCGCCGACCAGGGCGACTCCGTCGAGTTCGCCGACCAGGCCGACTCTGTCGAGTTCGCCGAGCGGGCCGCCGGCTTCGCCGGCGAGGTCGGCGAGGGCGACCGGGTGGCGGTGACGGTACGCCGCCGCTGAGCAGTCCCAGGGCATCGCCGGGTGCCGCCCGACCGGTCCGGGCGGGTGATCGTGACGGTCACCTACGCGGACCGGTCGGGCGTCGGTTAACGTGACAGCGCCCGACTACCTTGACCGCCGGAGGTCCCGTGCCGCTGCTCTACACCATCGGCCAGTACACCGTCGGCACCGCGATGCGGGTTGCCTGGCGTCCGACCGTGGAGGGCCTGGAGAACGTTCCGGCGACCGGCGGCGCGATCTTCGCGGGCAACCACCTCTCGGTCGCCGACGAGCTGTTCCTCGGCTCGGTGGTGCCCCGGCACCTCGCCTTCTGGGCCAAGTCCGAATACTTCACCGGCACCGGGCTGCGGGGCTGGTTCACCCGCTCCGTGATCAGCGGGCTCGGCGCGATCCGGGTGGAACGGGCCGGCGGCCGGGCCGCGCTCTCCGCCTTCGACGGGGCGATCCCGGTGCTGCGCGCCGGTGACCTGGTCGCGATCTACCCGGAGGGCACCCGGTCACCGGACGGGCGGCTCTACCGGGGTCGTACCGGGGTGGCCCGGCTGGCGCTGGCCGCCGAGGTGCCGGTGATCCCGGTCGGGATGATCGGCACCGAGCGGGTGCAGCCGATCGGCGCCCGGGTGCCCCGGCTCGGCACCGGCAAGGTGATCGTCCGGTTCGGCAAGCCGCTCGACTTCGTCGGCCGCCCGACGGACCGGACCTCGCTGCGGCAGATCACCGACGAGATCATGACCGAGATCCAGAAGCTGACCGGGCAGGAGTACGTGCCCCGGTACGCGCCGGCCCGCAACGCGGCCGAGAACGGCGGCTCGTAGCCTTCCTCCCCGGCCACCGCCGGTCTCCGTGACCCACCGGCCGCCGCGCCGGGCCTGCGACAGCGGCCGGTGGCGGCTGACTATCTGGTACTGGCGCTGCCGTTGTCCGAGCCGACCGGGTCCCGGACGATGATGTTGTCGCGCAGCGTGCTGAGCAGTTCGGAGCTGTCCGCTATCGACAGGCGGGTGAACAGTGCGGTGGCCGAGCTGCCGTGGTCCGCCCAGGTGCAGACCACCACCTTGTCACCGTCGAACCTGCCCGTGCCGCAACTTCGGTACTCGCCGCGTACGCCGGTCGGCACCGACTCGACCGAGGTGACCGCGTACTCGTCCTGGAGCCGGGTGACCTCCTCCTGCACCGCCGACTCGGGACTGAACCGGAAGCCGGTGCTGCCGAAGATGACCACCCGCTTGCCGTTCGAGGCCTGGTAGACCCCGGCGAACGCCTCGCCGCCGCTGAACCAGTTCCGCGCCTGGACCTCCTGCTTCAACTGCTCGGCGGTCTGCCGGCCGGCCGGGTTGTCCAGCAGCCGCAGGTCCAGTATTTCGCTCGGCAGCGGATCCACCGGCGACGCCGGGTACTGGTCCCAGACCGGCTTGGCGTAGTACGCCGGAATGCCGCAGCAGCAGACGATGCTGAGCAGGGTCAGCGTGAACATCACCCGGGGCCAGCGGCGCCGGCGGCGTACCGGCGGAAGGGGGGCCGGGGCGGGCGGTGCCTTGCGGACCGGCGGCCGGTGCTGTTGTTTCGCCGGTCGGGGCGGGGCGACCGGCGGCGGTGGCAGCGGCTTCCGTGGCGCGGGCGCGGGCGGCGGCCGGTTGGCCCGAGCCGGCGGCGGTGGCGGCGCCGCGTGTGGTGGCGGCGCCGCGCGGGGCGGTGGCGGTGGCGGCGGACCGGTCGGCGCGGGAAAACGCCGGGTCACCGGCAACTGCTGGGCCGGGGGCGGGCTGACCGGCGCGTCGTAGCCGACCGGTGGGTGACTCGCCGCTCCCGGATGGCCACCGACCGGCGGGTACGCGTCCCAGGGGTCGTCGGCGGCGCCGGCCCACGGGTCGACCGGGGTGGGGATGTCGTCCTCGTCCGCCTCGGCACCCGGCATCCGCAGGGTCGGATCGGCTGGTCGGGTCCGGGCCGTCGGTGCCGCCGGAACGTCGGCTTCCTCGGCATCGCCCCGGAACCAGCGACGCTTGCGCGGCCCGGGCGGTGGTACGGCCGCCGAGCCGGTCCAGCGCGGCGCGGCCATCCGGGTCGGGGCCGGCTGGTCCTCCTCGGGTGGCGATGCCGGCGCCCCACCCTCGGCCGGACCCGAGCCGGTGGCGGCCTCGGCGGGCTGCTCGACCCGGGTGACGTCGACCGGCTGTCCCGTCCGGCCGACCTCGGGCTGTTCGGCTCGGCCGACCTCGGGTTGCTCGGCCCGGCCGACCTCGGGCTGCTCGACTCGGGTGGCGTCGGGTTGCTCGGCTCGGCCGACCTCGGGTTGCTCGGCACGGGTGGCGTCGGGCGGCGGGGTGCGACGGGTGGGCGCGTCCTCGTCGACCGCCGGCGGTTCTTCCGCTGCGGCGCGTGCGGCGGCGGCTGCGGGCCGGGGTTCTTCGGGCGGGGACATTGCGTCGGTGGCGGCCGGTGCCTGCCCGGGGTCGGAGGGTTTATCGGCGGGGGGCGGCGGGCGCTCCTGCATCGCGGCCGTCGGGTGCCCGTCGTCGGCACCGGTTGCCGGTTCCGCTGCCGGCCGTGGCGCCGTAGCAACGGAGTCGGCGGGTTCGGGGGCGGGGTGCGCGGAGCGGGTTGCGCCGGGCGGCGGGGTGGGCAGCGTCGGCTGGTCGAGGTCGGCGTCGGCGGCGGACCCGTCCAGTTCCACCGGGATGTCCACGGCCGTGTCGTCCGGCTCACCGGGCCGAACTCGCTGGTCGCCAGCCCGACCGTGCTGGTCACCGGCTCGGCCGTGCTGCTGGTCGTCGGCTCGGCCGTGCTCGTCGTCGGCTCGGCCGTGCTGGTCACCGGCTCGGCCGTGCTGCTGGTCGTCGGCCGGGGCGGGCTGGTCACCGGGCGCAACGGTCGCCGAGCCCTTGGCCGGGGGTGGCCCGGCCGGCGTGGCTCGGCCCGCCGGTGCGGTCTCCTCCGGCTGCGGCTGGGACATTGTGCGGATCTCCTCTCGCGCCCGTCCGAGGTTAGTACCGCCCGACCAATCGGTCGTTCCGCGCCGGATCGTACGAGGGTCTCCGACGGTGGGGGAAATCCCGGCGAGCCAGCGTGTGGGGGAGCTTTCGGCCGAAACTGCCCGTACCGAAGGGTGCGGGGAGTACTGGACCGGGCTGCGGGTGTGCCGCGTACCCTGGATGGTTGGTGTTCCAGCGGAGTGTTCCGGGAGGTTCCATGAGCGCCGCGTCGGCCGCCGCGGAAAGGTCAGCGGCGATGACGGTCTGGCCGCAGCTCGAGCAACTGCTGCCCCAGGTCAGCAAGCCGATCCAGTACGTCGGCGGCGAACTGGGCGCGGTGGTGAAGGAGTGGGAGTCGGCGGTCGTCCGTTGGGCGCTGATGTATCCGGACGCGTACGAGGTGGGCCTGCCGAACCAGGGGGTGCAGATCCTCTACGAGGTGCTCAACGAACTGCCGGACGTACTGGCCGAGCGGACGTACGCGGTCTGGCCGGACCTTGAGCGGTTGATGCGGACGCACGGCGTGCCGCAGTTCACCGTCGAGGCGCACCGGCCGGTCGGCGCGTTCGACCTCTTCGGGATCTCGTTCGCCACCGAACTCGGCTACACCAACCTGCTCACCGCGATCGACCTGGCCGGCATCCCGCTGCTGGCCGCCGACCGCACCGACGAACACCCGGTGATCGTGGCCGGCGGGCACGCCGCGTTCAACCCGGAGCCGATCGCCGACTTCGTCGACGCGGCGGTGCTCGGGGACGGCGAGGAAGCCGTGCTGGAGATCACCGAGATCGTCCGGGCCTGGAAGGCGGAGGGCAGCCCCGGCGGGCGGGACGAGCTGCTGCTCCGGCTGGCCCGGACCGAGAGCGTCTACGTGCCGCGCTTCTACGACGTCGACTACCTGCCCGACGGCCGGATCCAGCGGGTCGTGCCGAACCGGCCGGACGTGCCGTTCCGGGTACACAAGCGGACGACGATGGACCTGGACGCCTGGCCGTACCCGAAGAAGCCGATCGTGCCGCTCGCCGAGACCGTGCACGAGCGGTACGCGGTGGAGATCTTCCGGGGTTGCACCCGGGGCTGCCGGTTCTGCCAGGCCGGCATGATCACCCGACCGGTACGGGAACGCTCCATCACCACGGTCGGGCAGATGGTGAAGGACGGCCTCGAATACTCCGGTTTCCACGAGGTCGGGCTGCTGTCGCTGTCGTCGGCCGACCACTCGGAGATCGGCGACATGTGCTCCGGCCTGGCCCAGCAGTACGAGGGCACCAACGTCTCGCTCTCGCTGCCGTCGACCCGGGTAGACGCCTTCAACATCGAGCTGGCCCAGGAGCTGTCCCGCAACGGGCGGCGTACCGGGCTCACCTTCGCCCCGGAGGGCGGCTCGGAGCGGATCCGCAAGGTGATCAACAAGATGGTGTCGGAGGAGGACCTGATCCGCACCGTGGTCACCGCCTACACCAACGGGTGGCGGCAGGTGAAGCTCTACTTCATGTGCGGGCTGCCGACCGAGGAGGACGAGGACGTCCTCCAGATCGCCCGGCTCGCGCACGAAGTGATCAAGGCGGGGCGGGCGGCCACCGGCTCCAAGGACATCCGCTGCACGGTGTCGATCGGCGGGTTCGTGCCCAAGCCGCACACCCCGTTCCAGTGGGCCCGGATGGAGCGGCCCGAGGTGATCGACAACCGGCTCAAGCTGCTCAAGCAGGCGATCAACTCCGACCGGTCGCTCGGCCGGGCGATCGGCTACCGCTATCACGACGGCGAGCCGTCGCTGATCGAGGGGCTGCTCAGCCGGGGTGACCGCCGGATCGGCGCGGTGATCCGGCGGGTCTGGGAGAACGGCGGCCGGTTCGACGGCTGGAGCGAGCACTTCTCCTACCAGCGCTGGGTGGACGCCGCCGCCGAGGTGCTGCCGACCTTCGGGGTGGACCTCGACTGGTACACCGTGCGGGAACGGGAGCAGGCCGAGGTGCTGCCCTGGGACCACCTCGACTCCGGCCTGGACAAGGACTGGCTCTGGCAGGACTGGCAGGACTCGCTCACCGAGTTCGAGCAGGACGACTGCCGGTGGACGCCGTGCTTCGACTGTGGCGTCTGCCCGTCCATGGACACCGAGATCCAGATCGGCCCGACCGGCAAGAAGCTGCTGCCGCTGACGCCGGTCAACACCGGCCTGCGGATGCCGGCCGGCACCGGACACTGACCCCCGACCGTTCCCCTGGAGCAGTCCGCTCCGGGGGAACGGCCTTCCCGACCGTATCCGAGGAGCAGCACGATCAGCAGGAAACCACAGCCGGAGGGCGGCCAGGCGCCGGTCGTACAGCGGATCCGGATCAGGTACGCCAAGCGTGGGCCGCTGCGGTTCACCTCGCACCGGGACTTCGCCCGGGCCTTCGAGCGCGCGTTGCGCCGGGCCGGCGTACCGGTGGCGTTCTCCCAGGGCTTCACCCCGCACCCGAAGATCTCCTACGCCAGCGCGGCCCCGACCGGGGTGGCCAGCGAGGCGGAGTACCTGGAGATCGGGCTGCAACGGCCGGTGGATCCGGCCGACCTGCGGAAGGCCCTGGACGCGGCGCTCTCGCCCGGACTCGACGTACTCGACGCGGTGGTGGCCGGCGGCGGCAGCCTGGCCGAGCGGATCGACGCCTCCCGCTGGCGGGTCGAACTGCCCGGTGTCGAGCCGGATGTCGCCCGTGCCGCCGTGTCGACCTTTCTGGCCGCTTCCGAGGTGCTCGTGGAGCGGATGACCAAGCAGGGGCGACGCGTCTTCGACACCCGGGTCGCCGTCACGACCATCGATGTGATCGAGAGGACCGAGGCACCTTCCGGGGTCGCGGGCGTACCGTGTGCGATACTCGAGGTGGTCGTACGGCAGGTCACCCCGTCCGTACGACCCGATGACGTCCTTTCCGGCCTCCGCGTGGTGGCCGACCTGGAGCCGCCGGTGCCGCCGAGGGCGACCCGGCTGGCGCAGGGCACGCTGACCGCGCAGGGGGAGATCGTCGATCCGTTGGAGGCGGATCGCGACGGGACCGCCATCGGCGAACGCCAGCCGGAAGTCCGGCCGGCGGTCAGGTAGGCAGACTTCGGCGACCCGGTCACCTCGACGCGTCACCGGAAATACTTTGCGGCAACCCTGCGTGGCAGCGCTCACCCGCGCCCGGGGAAGCCAGAACTGGAGAACGTCCATGCTCGAGAACGAGCCAGAGGGCGGAGAACGGACCGGCGCGGAGCCGGCCGTCGACGCCACCACCACCGGAAGCGGCAGCACCGAGAGCACGAACGCGCAGAGCACGAGCGCGGAGAGCACGGGCGCGCAGAGCGCCACCACGGACAGCGCCACCGCCGAGGGCGCGACCGCGGAGGGCGGTGCCGAGGCGCCCACGCGGCGGCGTACCACCCGGCGCCGCACGTCCAGCACGGCGAACGAGCCGGCGCCGGCCGGCGTACCGGCCGAGGCGCCGAGCACGGCCCGGACGACCAGCGGAGAGGCGTCCGACGCCGAGGTGCTGGCACCGGTGGCCGCCGACATCGAGCCCGCCCCGAAGGCGACCCGCCGGCGCCGCAAGGCCACCACGGCGGAGAAGAGGGACGACACCGGAGTTCCGGCCGGCGAGACGAGTGCGGCCGGCGAGGCGACTGTGCCTGGCGAGGCGACTGTGCCCGGCGAGACGACCGCAGCCGCTGACCCGGGTACCCGGACGGCCGGCCCCGACGACGCGGCGAGTGAGCCCGTACCGCCGGTGAAGGTGACCCGTACCCGCCGGAAGAAGGCGGCGGCGCCGCCCGCCGAGCCGACCGAGGCGGCCGTCGCCGCACCGGAGGCTGCCGAGAGCGCCCCGGCGGCGGCCGGCGAGGTCCCGGTGACCGGCTCGGACGTCGGCGCTCCGGCCACCCCGGAGGTGACCGGCGGAGCCGGTCGCGGTCCGGCCGAGACGCCGGCCGAGGAGACGCCCCGGGGGCGTCGGCGCCGCGCCGCGCTCTCCGCGCCCACCGTACTGTTCATGGCCCCGGAGCCGGAGACTCCGCCGGCTCGGGCCGGCGCGGCCGTGGAGCCGGCTCCGTCGACCCGGCCGACCGAGGCCGAGGCCGAGGGTGAGCCGGTCGAGCCCGCCGAGGGCACCCGGCGGCGCCGCCGGGGTCGGCGTGGCGGCGAGCCGACCGTGCTGGACTCCGAGGTCGAGGTCGAGGTCGTCGCCGACCAGGAGGCCCTGGATGTCGCCGACTCCGACGAGGACGAGGACGAAGACGAGGAGACCGCGGCGGCCCGGCGCCGGCGGCGGCGCGGTCGTCGGGGTCGGGGTCGGGGCAAGGGCACCGCGGACGACGCCGAGGAGGGCGACGAGCCCGCGGCCGAGGCAGGGGTCGAGGCCGGGGCCGACGAGGACGAAGACGAGGACGGCGAGGCCGGTGACGGGGTGACCCGGCGCCGCCGCCGGCGCCGGCGCAAGGGTGCCGGGGACACCGACGGTACGGCCGACGACGGCGTACACACCGTTATCAAGATTCGCGAGCCCCGGAAGACCGTGGACGAGGTGCAGGGCGTCTCCGGCTCGACCCGGCTGGAGGCCAAGCGCCAGCGCCGCCGGGACGGTCGTGAGCAGCGGCGTACCCGGCCGCCGATCCTGAGCGAGTCGGAGTTCCTGGCCCGCCGGGAGGCGGTCGACCGGGTGATGGCGGTACGCCAGCGCGGCGACCGGACCCAGATCGCCGTACTCGAGGACGGGGTGCTGGTCGAGCACTACGTCACCCGCGCCTCGGCCGGCACCATGGCCGGCAACGTCTACCTCGGCAAGGTGCAGAACGTGCTGCCCAGCATGGAGGCGGCCTTCGTCGACGTCGGGCGGGGCCGCAACGCGGTGCTCTACGCCGGCGAGGTCAACTGGGACACCACCGGCCTGGAAGGGCGGGCCCGCTCGATCGAGCAGGCGCTGCGCTCCGGCGACTCGGTGCTGGTGCAGGTCACCAAGGACCCGATCGGGCACAAGGGCGCCCGGCTGACCAGCCACATCGCGCTCTCCGGGCGGCACCTGGTCTACGTGCCGCACGGCAACGCCTCGGGGATCAGCCGCAAGCTGCCGGACACCGAGCGCAAGCGGCTGCGCGACATCCTGAAGAAGCTGGTACCGGACGGTGCCGGCGTGATCGTCCGGACCGCCGCCGAGGGCGCCAGCGAGGACGAGCTGGCCCGGGACGTGAAGCGGCTCCAGGCGCAGTGGGAGGACATCCAGGCCAAGGCGGCCGAGGGCGGCGCGCCGGTGCTGCTCTACGAGGAGCCCGACCTGGTGATCCGGGTGGTCCGGGACCTCTTCAACGAGGACTTCCGCGAGCTGGTCGTGCAGGGCGACGAGTCGTACGACATGGTCGAGTCCTACCTCTCGCACGTCTCGCCCGACCTGGTGCCCCGGCTGCGCCGGCACACCAGTACGGCGGACGTCTTCGCCGAGCGGCGGATCGACGAGCAGATCCTCAAGGGGCTGGACCGGAAGGTCTTCCTGCCCTCCGGCGGCCACCTGGTGATCGACCGTACCGAGGCGATGACGGTGATCGACGTCAACACCGGCAAGTACACCGGTGCCGGCGGCAACCTGGAGGAGACGGTCACCCGGAACAACCTGGAGGCGGCCGAGGAGATCGTCCGGCAGCTCCGGCTCCGCGACCTGGGCGGCATCGTCGTGATCGACTTCATCGACATGGTGCTGGAGTCGAACCGGGAGCTGGTGCTGCGCCGGCTCACCGAGTGCCTGGGCCGGGACCGGACCAAGCACCAGGTGACCGAGATCACCTCGCTCGGCCTGGTCCAGATGACCCGGAAGCGGATCGGCGCCGGGCTGCTGGAGGCGTTCAGCGAGACCTGCGACTGCTGCAAGGGCCGGGGCGTGATCATCCACACCGAGCCGGTGTCGGAGAAGTCCCGTCCGGGCGCGGGAGACAAGGTCAAGGCGGTCGCCTCGGCCACCGGTACTCCGGCACCGGCCTCGACCCCGGCCTCCGAGGCGCCGGCCGGTGGCGGTCGACGCCGGGCCCGCAAGGCGGCTGCGCCGGAGCGGGTCGTCGTCGAGGTATCGGACTACGACGACACCATGGGCTACGACCTGTCCCGCTACGAGGTGGACAGCCCCGAGCCCGGCGACGTCGCCGAGGCCGCCCCGGCCGAGTCGATGCGGCTGGCCGGTGCCGGTGACCCGGATGGGATCGAGGAGAGCGGTGACCTGGACGCGGAGGCCGACGGCGCGGAGATCGGCGGCGGCCGTCGCCGGGCCCGACGCGGCGGCACCCGCCGCCGCACCCGGCCCTGATCCGGCGCCGTCGGAGGAGACGGGCTTGTTCCGTTGACGCTGGCGGTGGCTAGGCTGGTCACCGAACCTTCTTCGACCTGAACCGCGCGGCGCTCACCTGCCGCGTCCGACCTTGCGATCCGCCGGACCGCAGGCGGAGGGTGAAGAAGGTTCACTCCCTCGCGATCCTCGACCGGTCGCCGGCCACCGTCGGCACCGCCTCGCGGGGGACCAGCCGCACCCCCGGAGGAGAAGACCATGCGACGCCTGCTGGTGACCGCCGCTATCGCCGCCGCGCTGTTCGCGGCGGCCGGCTGCTCGGGTGAGCGGGACGGCGCCGCCGCACCCGGCCCGTCCGGCGGCCCGTCGGCCGGCGTACCGTCCTCGGGCGCCGGGACGCCGGGTGCCAGTCCGGGCGGTCCGGCCGGGGCGCCGGTGGTGGACACCAGCCCGGCCGGCGGCAACGGCAAGGAGGTCTGCGCGGACGCCACCAAGGCCGCCTCCTCGTCCGTGCAGACCTTCGTCTCCGAGCTGGGCAAGTCCCTCCAGGCGGCGGGTACGGGTGACACCGCCGGGGCGCAGGCGGCACAGCGCAAGGCGGAGGCGGCGTTGCAGACCTGGGGAAACGCGATGCGGGAGCAGTCCGCCCGGGCCACCGACGAACGGCTCAAGGGGGTACTGGCCGAGATCGCGACCGAGGTCGGCGCGATGAAGGCCACCGTCGAGTCGGTCGACGAGAACAAGCTCCAGCAGTTGCAGCAGCGGCTGGACGCGCTCTGCCCGAGCTGACCCGGCCGGCCTGGTCCGGGTGCGAGGAGCGCGGCGGACCTGGTCACCGGCTCGTCGATCGGCCACCGGTACGGGCCCGGTTTGGGTGAGCGCCCCGGCATGGCGTACGCTAGCCTGCGGCGCTGATTACGTGCCACGTTCTCGCGTGCCCGCCCCGCACCCCGTGCGGTCGAGTGGGCCGTCGCGAACAACCACCCGCAGCCTCAACGACAGGGAGTCCGCGTCCGATGTACGCGATCGTCAAGACCGGCGGCAAGCAGTACAAGGTCGCTGAGGGCGACGTGATCGAGGTCGAGAAGCTGGTTGGCCAGCCTGGCGACGCGGTCAAGCTCGCCGCCGTCCTCCTCGTCGACGGGGACAACCTGGTGACCGACGCGGCGCAGTTGGCCAAGGTCGCGGTGTCCGGCGAGATCGCCGCGCACACCAAGGGTCCGAAGATCCGGATCCACAAGTTCAAGAACAAGACCGGCTATCACAAGCGCCAGGGTCACCGCCAGCCGCTGACCCAGGTCAAGGTCACCGGCATCTCCAACGGTAAGTAAGCCCCAGCGGAAAGACAGGTCGTCCTCAGATGGCTCACAAAAAGGGTGCGTCCAGCTCGCGGAACGGTCGCGACTCCGCGGCACAGCGACTCGGCGTCAAGCGGTTCGGTGGGCAGGTGGTCAGCGCCGGCGAGATCCTGATCCGGCAGCGGGGCACCAAGTTCCACCCCGGTGACCTGGTCGGTCGCGGTGGCGACGACACGCTGTTCGCGCTGGCCGCGGGTGCGGTCCAGTTCGGCACCAAGCGCGGCCGCAAGGTCGTCAGCATCGTGCCGTCCGAGCGGTAACGTCAGCTTTCCGGCGGAGCGGGCCGCGGACCTGGTGTCCGGGCCCGCTCCGCCGTTTCTCGGGCACTGGTCGACCGTGCCCCGGCCGACCCGGCCGGGCGGACCGACCCGTGCCGTACCCGGCGCCGCTGGGCGGCGTCGATGAAAGGATTGGCAGCGTGACCACCTTCGTTGACCGGGTCGTACTGCACCTACAGGCCGGTGACGGCGGGCACGGCTGCGTCTCGATCCATCGGGAGAAGTTCAAGCCGTTCGGCGGGCCGGACGGCGGCAACGGTGGACACGGCGGCAGCGTGTCCCTGGTGGTCGACTCCCAGGTGCACACCCTGCTCGACTTCCACTTCCGGCCACACGTCAAGGCCGAGAACGGCAAGGGCGGCGCCGGCTCCAACCGGGACGGTGCGAACGGGCGCGACCTGGTACTCAAGGTCCCGGACGGGACGGTCGTGCACGACGTGGACGGTACGGTGCTGGCCGACCTGGTCGGCGCGGGCACCACGTTCGAGGTGGCCCGGGGTGGCCGGGGCGGCCGGGGCAACGCCTCGCTGGCCAACGCCCGGCGTAAGGCGCCCGGCTTCGCGGAGTTGGGCGAGCCGGGGGACCGGCTCGACGTCGTACTCGAACTCAAGAGCGTGGCCGACGTCGGCCTGGTCGGCTTCCCGTCGGCCGGCAAGTCCTCGCTGATCTCGGTGCTCTCGGCGGCCAAACCGAAGATCGCGGACTACCCGTTCACCACGCTGGTGCCGAACCTCGGCGTGGTCCGGGTCGACGAGCACACCTTCACCGTCGCCGACGTGCCGGGCCTGATCCCTGGGGCGGCCACCGGCAAGGGGCTCGGGCTGGAGTTCCTGCGGCACATCGAGCGGTGCGCGGTGCTGGTGCACGTGGTGGACGCGGCCACCCTGGAGCCGGGGCGGGACCCGGTGGCCGACATCGACGCCATCGAGGCCGAACTCTCCGAGTACGGCGGGTTGGCCGATCGACCCCGGCTGGTGGTGCTCAACAAGATCGACGTACCGGACGGGCGGGATCTCGCCGAGATCGTCCGGCCCGACATCGAGGCCCGTGGCCTGCGGGTCTTCGAGGTCTCGGCGGTGACCCGGGAAGGGCTGCGCGAGTTGACCTTCGCGGTGGCGGAGTTGGTCGAGCAGTCCCGGGCGGTGGCGCCCGACCTGGAGCCGACCCGGATCGTGATCCGGCCAATCGCGGTCGACGACGCCGGCTTCACCATCGAGGCGGCGCCGGACGGCGCGTACGTGGTGCGGGGGCAGCGGCCGGAGCGCTGGGTCAAGCAGACCAACTTCGACAACGAGGAGGCGGTCGGCTACCTGGCGGACCGGCTTGCCCGGCTGGGCGTCGAGGAGCAGCTCGGCAGGGCCGGTGCCGAACCGGGCAGCCTGGTCCGGATCGGCGAGCGCGAGTTCGACTGGCAGCCGACGCTGTACGCCGGCGCCGAGTACGTGCCGAGCGCGCGGGGCACCGACAGCCGGCTCGCCGAGAAGATCACCCGACCGAGCGCGGCCGAGCGGCTCGCCGCCCGCAAGGCCCGCCGGCAGCGACCGTCGGAGGAGGCGGCCGGGGAGCCGGCGCCGGACGGCACCGTGGACCGACTGGACGACGGTGCGGCGGAGGGCGCGGATTAGTTCTCTACGCTCCGTATCGGGGCCACTTGGCCGAAACCTTGTTGAAATGCCCGGTGGTTAGCGTCGATGGTGTGCTGATCGAGTCGCGTGCGTCGTCGGATCCCGAGCTGGCCGCCCTGGTGGTGGCGCAGCAGCGTGAGCTTCGGGAGGCGGACGGCGGTCTGGACGGGCAGGTGTTCATGCCGCACGACGACGCCCGCTACCTGGTGGGCGGGATCGCCGGCCGGGCGATCGCCTGCGGGGCGATCCAGGCGCTGGACCGGGACACCGCCGAGGTCAAGCGGATGTACGTGCGGCCCGCCCACCGGGGCCAGGGCTACGCCCGGCAGCTACTCAGCGCGCTGGAGGAACTCGCCCTGCGGGCCGGGCACACCGTGCTACGGCTGGAGACCGGCAGCTACCTCCCCGGCGCGATCCAGCTCTATCTCTCCTCCGGCTACGCCGAGATCCCCGTCTACGGCGAATACACCGACAACCCCTACAGCGTCTGCTTCGAGAAGCGCCTCCCCGTCCTCGCCTGACCTCCGTCGCGGGCAGGGGGCCGCTACTTCAGGGAAAGAGTCGCTTCCCGGGCGGCCGGAGGCCACTCCTTCCCCGAAGTAGCCCCCTCCCCGAGGCGGTGCTCTTCAATGGCTGAGTAGGCCGAGGGCGTCTTTTGCGCGGTGGATCGTGTTGGTGGCGTTCTCCTGGGCCCGTTCGGCGGCGTCGGTGAGTACCTGCCGGACGTAGCCCGGGTCGCGGGACAGTTCCGTGTGGCGGAGCCGGATCGGCCGGAGCATCGCCTCGAGCGCCTCGGCGACCGCGTTCTTGAGCTGGGCGTACGAGCCGTAGTCGGCGGCCAGGGCCACTGGTGAGCCGCCCAGGCAGGACGCCAGGATCTCCAGCAGGTTCGCCACGCCGGGACGGTGCCCCGGGTCGTACCCGACGGTCCGGCCCGGGTCGGTCACCGCGCGCAGCACCTTGCGGCGGATCACCTCGGGCGGATCGAGCAGGAAGATCGTCCCCGCCCCGCTGGCGTTGGTCTTGCCCATCTTCGCGGTCGGATCGGCCAGGTCCATCACCCGGGCCGACACCGCCGGATGGACCGCCCGGGGCACGGTGAAGGTGTCGCCGTACCGGGCGTTGAACCGGGTCGCCACGGTCCGGGTGAGTTCGAGATGCTGGCTCTGGTCGTCGCCGACCGGCACCTCGTGCACGTCGTGCAGCAGGATGTCGGCGGCCATCAGCACCGGATAGCTGAGCAGGCTCAGCCGGACCTGTCGGTCCCGTGCCGACTTCTCCCGGAACTGGATCATCCGGTGCGCCTCGCCGTAGCCGGTGGCGCACTCCAGCAGGTAATGCAGCTCGGTGTGCTGCGGCACCTGGGACTGCACGTAGAGCAGCGCCCGGTCCGGGTCGAGGCCGGCCGCGAGCAGTACGGTGGCCTGCTCCAGGGTGAGCGCCCGGATCTGCGCCGGCTGGTGGGTCACGGTGAGCGCGTGCAGATCGGCGAGGAAGACGATCGTCTCCGCCCGGTACTGGCCGGCGACGATCGGCCGGATCGCACCGACCAGGTTGCCCAGGTGCAGGTGACCGGTTGGTTTGAGGCCGGTGATCCGGCGTACCGCCGGGGTCTTCGGGGCGAGCGCGGTGGGTGCCGGAAGTGCTGCGTTCGGGGCCATGACGAGTGCTCCTTACCGGTGACGGTGGCCGCCTCCGGGTGAGCGCATGCGAAACGGCCGCCCGGAGGGGCGGCCGTTGGCTGTTTCGGGTGCGTGGATGCGCTGGCCGCCCGTCAGGGCAGCCACCAACCGTTCGAGGTCATCCGCACACCCCCACGGTAGCAGGGCGGGTGGGCCGCTCGGGAGGTCCGCCTGCCCTGCTACCGCCGCAGAAATGCCTGGCGACTCCCGGCGACCGGTCGGTGGTCGCCGGGGAGGCCCGCGCCGACACCGAGGTGTCGGCGCGGGCGGTACGGCCAGGTCACGGTCGGCGGCGGTGTGCGGTTGGCGGCGGGTGTGCGGTCGGCCGGGTCAGCCCTTGACGGTCAGCAGCGGTCGCAGTTCCACCACCGGCTCGGCCACCCCGGCCCGGCCCAGGCTCCGCACCACCGGACCCACCTCCTTGTACGCCCACGGCGCCTCCTGCTTGAGGTCCCGGCGCCAGGCGTCCACGATGTCCCGCCGCGCGGCGACCGCCGGATCGCGGTGGTCGACCGGGGTGACCACCCGGAACTCCCGCAGGAAGGCGTCCAGTTCGGCGTCTCCGCCCCGGGACGCCGCGCCCCGGGGGATGCTCCGACCGGCACCGTGGCAGGCACTGGCCAGCGCCCGGGAACTGCCCAGCCCCCGGAGCAGATAGCTCGGCGCACCCATCGAGCCCGGCACGATCACCGGCTCGCCGTACAGGTCGGTCGGGCGCTGGCCGTCGCCGCCCGGTCCGGCGGCCGGGGTGGCACCCTTGCGGTGCAGCACCGTGCCGTCCGGCTCCGGCCACAGCAGGTTGTGCGGTGCGTCGTAGACCAGCCGGGACCGCAGCTCACCGGCGACCTCGGCCAGCCCGGCCCGGAGCATCAGGGCCAGGAAGAACCGGTTGCCGAGCGCGAAGTTCGCCGCGTTGCCGAAGGCGGTCAGGTAGCGCCGCCGGGCCGGTGCGGTGCGCTCGTCCAGCGGGATCGGCAGGATCCGGTTCCGGGGCAGCGGCACCGCACGCGGCCAGCCGGCCCGGGCCAGGTCCCGGCCGGTGGCGTTGGCCTGGTGGCCCAGCGACAGCGAGCCGCTGTGCACCATCAGCACCACCTGGCCGGGGGCGAGCCCCCAGGCGTACGCGGTGGCACCGTCGCGCACCTCGGCGACGTACTGCAACTCGGCGAAGTGGTTGCCGCCGCCGACACTGCCGATGATGCTGTCGTAGCTGGTACCGCCGCCGCTGGCGATCCAGTCCCGGAAGTCCTCGGCGGAGTCGACCGGGAAACCGGTGGCGTGCAGCCGACCGTCGAGGTCGGCGAGGTCGTCCGGCCCGACCTGCCGCCAGGCGCCCACCGGATCGGCCGGTACGCCGTCGGCGAGCAGCCCGGGCAGTCCCTCGCGGAGCAGCCCCTCGCGCTGCCGGGCGGTCAGCCCGATCCGGCGGCCACCGGCGAAGAACAGGTGCCGCAGCCGGCGTTCCAGCCGGTCGAGGTGTGGGCGGAGTTGGTCGACGGTGAGCGAGGTCGCCTCGACCCGCATCCCGCAGTTGACGTCGTTGCCGACCGCCTGCGGGATCAGCGCGCCGACCGTGCGGAGCACGGTGCCGATCGGGATGCCGGCACCCTTGTGGAAGTCAGGGGTGCAGACGACCCGCTCGACCCGGGGCTCGGGGTCGAGCCCCGGCACGGCCCGGGCCAGCGTGCGCAGGGTGTCGGCGGTTTCCAGTACGGTGAGCAGTTCGTCGACCGCCACCGGTTCGACGGGTACGTCCGGCCCGGCGCAGATCTCGACCGGGACGTCGTACGGGTTGGGCAGGCGCAGCCAGGAGTCGTCGACCCTGACCAGGCGTGGATCATGACGGTTCGCCGCTGATATCGGCACGTGGAGAGACCTTTCGGGCTGCTTCGAGGAGTGGGTGCGAGCCATCGGCACGCGAACGTACGCGTGCGGGCTGGGCGGGGTTGTCCCGCATCTCCGGTTGTGGTGCTCGACGGTTCAGCAGCCGCGAGGTCAGGGTCAGGCTAGGGCCCGGTCGGTCGGGCGGCAATCGAATTGCCACCGCCCCCGCCGCCGGGCCCGCCGCCCGGGTACATCTCTAGTCGAGGTCGAACTCGCCGTCCTGGGCGCCGGCCACGAAGGCGTCCCACTCGGCCTGGGTGAAGACCAGCACCGGACCGTCCGGTTCGGCGGAGTTGCGCATGCCGATCAGATCGTCGACGAACGCGATCTCGACCGCGCCCTCGGAGTCGTCGCCCTCGGCACGCTGCCACACGGCGCGCGACAGGTCGAAATCGCCCTTGGGGTGCTGCGCCATCGTCGGTTCCTCCATAGGTGAATCTGCCCGGGACCGAGCCGTCCACGGACCCATCGTGCAGGATAAGCGGATGCCGAGCCTGACCCGGGTAGCGGCGGTGGAACGCGCCGCCCTGCTCACCGTCGAGTCGTACGACATCGAACTGGATCTGACCGGGGGACCGGAGCGCTTCCGGTCGACCACCACGGTCCGGTTCCGCGCGGCCACGCCGGGGGCTGGCACGTTCGTCGAGGTCAGGCCGGCCCGACTGCTCGGGGTACGCCTGAACGGCGCGGAACTGGACCCGGCCGCGTTGGCCGACAACCAGCTCCCGCTGACCGGGCTGGCCGCCGACAACACGCTGGTGGTCGAGGCGGAGATGGCGTACTCGAACAGCGGGGAGGGGCTGCACCGGTTCGTCGACCCGGCCGACGGCGAGACCTATCTCTACGCGATGTCCGGGATGGACTCCGCCCAGCGGATCTTCGCCTGCTTCGACCAGCCCGACCTGAAGGCGCCGGTGACCCTGACGGTCGTCGCGCCGCAGGACTGGATCGTGGCCGGCAACGGGCAACTCGCCACCGGGCCGGTTGCCGGTCGGTGGGTGTTCGCCCCGACCCCGCCGCTGGCCACCTACTTCGTGACAGTGGTCGCCGGGCCGTACGCGGTGCGCCGGGCCGAGCACGACGGGATCCCGCTCGGCCTCTACTGCCGGCGTTCGCTCACCGAGCATCTCGACCGGGACGCGGAGGAGATCCTCACCATCACCCGGCAGTGCCTGGACCGGCTGCACCGGCTCTTCGGGGTGCGCTACCCGTTCGACAAGTACGACCAGGCGTTCGTGCCGGAGTTCAACATGGGTGCGATGGAGAATCCCGGCCTGGTCACCTTCCGGGACGAGTTCCTGCCCCGGTCGGCGGTGACCGACGGCGAGCGTGAGTACCGGGCGAACGTCATCGCGCACGAGATGTCGCACATGTGGTTCGGCGACCTGGTCACCCTGCGCTGGTGGGACGACCTGTGGCTGAACGAGTCGTTCGCCGAGTACTTCGGCACCCGGGTCGCCGCCGAAGCGACCCGGTTCGACCGGGCGTGGACCACCTTCGCGCTGCGCCGCAAAGCCTGGGGGTACGCCGCGGACCAGCGGCCCTCCACCCATCCGGTCGCGCCGACCGAGGTGGTCGACGCCGCCGAGGCGCTCTCCAACCTCGACGGCATCTCGTACGCCAAGGGCGCCTCGGTACTCCGCCAGCTCGTCGCATGGCTCGGCGACGACGCGTTCCTGGCCGGGCTGCGGGAATACTTCGCCGCGCACCGGTTCGGCAACGCCACCCTCGCCGACCTGCTCGCGGCCCTCGGCAGCAGCAGCGGGCGGGACCTGACCGGCTGGGCGGCGGTGTGGCTGCGCCAGCCGCAGCTCAACACCCTGCGCACCGAGGTACGGCTGCGCGACGACGGGCACTACGCCGAGGTCGCCCTGGTGCAGAGCGCCCCGCCGGAGTATCCGGTGCTGCGCCCGCACCGGATCGGTGTCGGGCTCTACGATCCCGATCCGGCCGGTGGGGAGACCGCGCTGCGGTTGCGGCACCGGATCGAGGTGGACCTCGACCCGGCGGTGGACGGTGGTCGTACCGTGCTCGACGGGCTGACCGGTCAGCCGGCGGCCCGGCTGCTGCTGCCCAACGACGGCGACCTGACCTTCGCCAAGGTACGCCTCGACGCCGCCTCGGTCGCCGCGGTGCCGGCGGCGCTGCCCGAACTGGCCGACCCGCTGGCCCGGGCGCTGCTCTGGGCGGAGGCGCTGGACGCGGTGACCGACGGGGAACGGCCGGTCGCCGACCTGGTGGCGCTGGTGGTGGCCGCCCTGCCGGCCGAGACCGAGGTGGTCGTGGTGCAGGACGTGCTGACCCGGGCCCGCAACCTGCTCGACCGCTATCTGGCCCCGGAGGTCCGGCCGGCCGCGCTGGAGCAGCTCGCCGGGGCCTGTGCCCGGCTGCTCGCGGCGGCGCCGGCAGGCGGCTCGGGCCAGCTCGTCGCGGTGCGCGGGTGGATCTCCGCGACCGCCGACACCGCCCGGCTGACCGGGTGGCTGGCCGGCAAGGATGTGCCCGACGGGCTGGCGGTCGACGCCGAGCTGCGCTGGGCGATAGTGCGCCGGCTGGCCGTACTCGGCGCCGTGGGTGAGCCGGAGATCGCCGCCGAGCAGGCCACGGACCGCAGTGCCAGCGGGGCGGAGTGGGCCGCGACCTGCCGGGCGGCGCTGCCGGATCCGACCGCCAAGGAGCACGCCTGGCAACTGCTCGTCGGGGAGACGGGTCTGTCGAACCGGCTGCTGGAGGCGACCGCGCGCGGGTTCTGGCAGCCGGAGCAGGCCGGACCGACCGACTCCTATGTGGAGCGGTACTTCGCCGAGATGCCGGCGGCGGCGCGGCGGCGTACCCCCTGGGTGGCCGACCGGGTGGCCGGGCTGGCCTATCCGCGTTACGCCGTCGCCGCGCGGACCCGGGAGCTGGCGGCGGCGCTGCTCGCCCGGGACGACCTGCCGCCCGGACTGCGCCGGGTGGTCGTCGACGAGGACGACGACCTGCGCCGGGCGCTCGCCGCACGGCGCTGAACAGCACCGCTCCCGCCGACGCCCCGCCCGACGGCCTCCGCCCGGCGGCCCTGTCGACCGGCCCTGCTTGCCGGCCCGCCGTCTCGGGGCGGTCGACGTGATCGCGCTGCACTGTATGGTGCGCGACCCGGAAAGTGCGATCTGGCTCATGGTCGCCGGAACGGGCGGCGCGGCCGGCCTACGATCAAGTCGTGGAGGCAGACATCCGGCGGATAGGGATCATGGGGGGCACTTTCGACCCGATCCACCACGGGCACCTCGTGGCCGCGAGCGAGGTGGCCGACCGGTTCGAGTTGGACGAGGTGGTCTTCGTGCCGACCGGCCAGCCGTGGCAGAAGGCCGACGAGCCGGTCAGCTCGGCCGAGGACCGCTATCTGATGACCGTGATCGCGACGGCCTCGAACCCGCGGTTCCAGGTGAGCCGGGCCGACATCGACCGGGGCGGCCCGACCTACACCGTCGACACGCTGCGCGACCTGCACTCGGAGTACGGCCCGAAGGTGCAGCTCTTCTTCATCACCGGTGCCGACGCGCTGGAGAAGATCCTCTCCTGGAAGGATCTCGACCAGATGTTCGAGTTGGCCCATTTCATCGGGGTCACCCGGCCCGGTTTCGTCCTCTCCGACGCGCACCTGCCGGCCGACACGGTCAGCCTGGTCGAGGTGCCGGCGATGGCCATCTCCTCGACCGACTGCCGCGCCCGGGTCGCCGCCGGTGGGCCACTCTGGTATCTCGTCCCCGACGGTGTGGTGCAGTACATCGCCAAACGGCGGCTCTACCGGGAGTGATTCCGCCCGGTTTCATGCTCATCGTTCGTTAACCGACGGGCCGTACCGTGCCACCGTGTGAGAGGCTAGGAGGGTCCGACGGTTGATCGAAGGAGAATGGTGACAGCTTCCGACCGCGCCCGTGAGCTGGCAACGGCCGCCGCGCAGGCCGCCGCCGACAAGAAGGCGCAGGACATCGTCATCATCGACGTGGCGGACCAGCTCGTGATCACCGACGCGTTCCTGCTCGCCTCCGCGCCCAACGAGCGGCAGGTGACCGCGATCGTGGACGCGATCGAAGAGGCGCTGGCCAGTCTGCCGGAGAAGGCCAAGCCGGTCCGCCGCGAGGGCGAGCGGGCGGGCCGCTGGGTGCTGCTCGACTACGTCGACCTGGTGGTGCACGTCCAGCACACCGAGGAGCGCGAGTTCTACGCGCTCGACCGGCTGTGGAAGGACTGCCCGACGATCCCGTTCGTCGACCGGGACCTGGTGGAGGCCGAGGCGGGCATCGCCGAATGACCCGGCTGATCGTCTGGCGGCACGGCAACACCGACTGGAACGCCGCCAACCGGGTGCAGGGGCAGCTCGACATATCGCTGAACGACCTCGGCCGCGAGCAGGCCGCCGAGGCAGCACCGCTGATCTCCGCGCTGCGTCCGGACGCGATCGTCGCCAGCGACCTGCGCCGGGCGGCCGACACCGCTGCCGCGCTGGCGGCGCTGACCGGCCTGCCGATCCGTACCGACGCCCGGCTCCGGGAGCGGTTCTACGGGCAGTGGCAGGGGCTGCTGATGACCGAGGTGGCGCAGCGCTTCCCCGCCGAGTACGCCCGCTGGCGCACCGGTGACCCGGATCCGGGCAGCGAGGTGGAGAGCCTCGACGACCTCGGCAAGCGGGTCGGCACGGCGTTGCAGGACGCCGCCGACGCCGTACCGGGCGGCACGATCGTGATCGCCACGCACGGCGGCGGCGCCCGGCAGGGCTGCGGCTACCTGCTCGGCTGGGACTCGACGGTGCTGCGCTCGGTCGGCTCGCTGAACAACTGCCACTGGACCGAGTTGCGGCACGACGAGGTACGCGGCTGGCAGTTGCGCGGGCACAACGTCGGCCTGGTCGCCCAGGGCCCGGCAGCGACGGCCGTCTGACCCGCGCTCCAGTTCGGCCTGCCATTCGGTGGTCGGCCGGTCGTCCCGGGGGCGGGGATCGGCTAACGTGCCGGAATGCCTGTCGCGGTCGTCACCGACTCCACCGCCTACCTGCCGGCCGAACTGGCCGACCGGCACCCGCTCACCGTGGTGCCGCTGATCGTCGTCCTCGACGGGACGCCGGGGCGGGAGGGCATCGACGTAGGGCCGGCGGACGCGGCCCAGGCGTTGACCGCCCGACGGTTCGCGATGAGCACGTCCCGGCCGGCACCGGAGGAGTTCGTCGGGACGTACCGCCGGTTGCTGGCCGACGGGGCCGACGGCGTCGTCTCGGTACACCTGTCGGCCGAGCTCTCCGGCACGGTGGAGGCGGCCCGGCTGGCCGCCGCCGAGGTGGGTCCCCGGGTCAGCGTGGTCGACGCCCGGTCGACCGGGATGGGTCTCGGCTTCCCGGCGCTCGCCGCCGCTGAGGCCGCCGCCCGGGGTGCGGGCCTGACCGAGGTACGCCGGGCGGCGCTGGACGTCATCGCCCGGACCAGCACCTTCTTCTATGTCGACACCCTGGAGTTCCTCCGGCGCGGTGGCCGGATCAACGCCGCCGAGGCGCTGCTCGGCACCGCCCTGTCGGTCAAGCCGATCCTGCACGTGGCGGATGGCGGCATCCTGCTGCGGGACCGGGTCCGCACCGCCGGACGAGGGCTGTCCCGGCTGGTCGACCTCGCTGTGGAGGCGGCCGGTACCGGCGAGGTCGAGGTGGCGCTGCACCATCTCGCCGTACCCGGTCGGGCGGCCGACCTGGCCGAGAAGCTGCGCTCGCGTCTCGGTGAGCGGCTGCGCGCCACGTACGTGACGGAGGCCGGCGCGGTGATCGCCACGCACGCCGGGCCCGGACTGGTCTGCGTCGTGGTGCACCGCCTGTAGGTAACGTCCCGGCTTGTCTGTGGTAACGCCCCCGGTTTATCGCTTTGGGCGGTTCCGGCGGGCAGGTCGACGCGTTCCGGCGGAGCTGGCGGAAGGCGGCTTCTTTCCCGGTAGGCGTTGACCGGGGTCGATCTGAATGGTGTGCTATTGGACAGTAAACCTTCCTAAGAGTGTGGTTGCCCGTCACCCCACCGACGGGCCCGCGAGCTGGAGGAGCGCGTGTCCAGATCCCGTCCCCGCCCCAGAACACCCCGACTGCTCGCCGCCGGACTGTTGCTGTTGACCGCCGCGACCGTCCCGTACGCCGGTCCCGGCGCCGCCGCACCGGCCACCGCGTCGGCCGGTCCGCTCAGTACCGAGGTGCGGATCGCGGCGCCGGCCACCTTCACCCACCCCGGCGTACTGGTCAGCCGGCCGCAACTCGACTTCGTCCGGGGTCGGGTGAACGCCGGGGCGCAGCCCTGGAAGGGTGCCTACGACCAGATGATGGCCAGTGGATTCGCCTCGCTGACCCGTACCCCGAAGCCCCGGGCGATTGTCGAGTGCGGCTCGTACTCCAACCCCAACAACGGTTGCACGGACGAGCGGCAGGACGCGCTGGCCGCGTACAGCCTGGCGCTGGCCTGGTATGTCACCCAGGACAGCCGGTACGCGGAGAAGGCGATCCAGATCATGGACGCCTGGTCGGCGACGATCCGGGACCACACCAACAGCAACGCGCCGTTGCAGACCGCCTGGGCCGGATCGAGCTGGCCCCGGGCCGCCGAGATCATCCGGTACACCTACGGCGGCTGGTCCTCGGCCGGCGTCAGCCGGTTCGGCACCATGCTGCGCGACGTCTACCTGCCCGAGATCATCAACGGCAACGCGACCAGCAACGGCAACTGGGAACTGAGCATGATGGAGGCGTCGCTCGGGATCGCGGTCTTCCTGGAGGACCGCGCCGTCTACGACCGGGCGGTCGGCAAGTTCCGCGACCGGTTGCCGGCCTTCCTCTACCTGACCAGCGACGGGGCGTACCCGCGCGGCCCGGTCGGCAGCGGCATCGACACCCGGGCCGAGATCGTGTCGTACTGGCACAACCAGCAGGTCTTCTCCGACGGACTCTCCCAGGAGACCTGCCGCGACTTCACCCACACCGGGTACGGCATCTCGGCCATCTCGCACGTCGCCGAGACGCTCCGGCACCAGGGCCAGGACATCTACCCCGAGATCCAGGACCGGTTGCGGCACGCACTCGGCTTCCACGCCAAGTACGAGCTGGGTGACGCGGTCCCGTCGACGCTCTGCGGCGGCAGCCTGACCCGGGGGCTCGGCCCGGTCACCGAGGTGGCCTTCAACGCCCTGCACAACCGTCGGGGCGTCGCGATGACCCGGACGCAGCAGCTCACCGAGCGGCAGCGCCCGGCCGGGACGAACTACCTCTTCGTCGCCTGGGAGACCCTGACCCACGCCGGCAACCCCAACTGACCCGGCCCCGGGGTCGCCGGTCGGCGGATGGTCGGCCGGCCGGCGACCCCGGCGTCCACGGGTAGGTCCCTAGCACAATCTTGCTTGATCAGGGCGTTGTCCACAGTGGCGTCGGTTGTCCACAACCGGCGGCGTACGGCCGGTACGGCGCTGGGTCGGTTGCCTACCTTCGCCGGGTGTCCGACGACGACGAAACCCTGGTGCGGCAACGGCTCTCCCGGCTGCTCGGCGGGCGGGCCGCCCCGGCGGCGGAGCGGTTGCCCGCCGCCCCCGTTCCCGCCGGCACCGGACCCGACCCGTCGCCGGACCCGTCGGCGGAGCCGGCTCGGCTGGCTGGTCCGGGCGCCTTCGACCCCGGGCGGCGCGGGGTCAAGGCTCTTGCCGTGGTGGCGGTGGTGGTGGTGCTCGGAGCGGCCGGCTGGGCCTGGCTGTCCCGGCCCCGGACCGAGCCGGTCGCGGCCCCGCCGTCCTCGGCACCCGCGTTCGCGTCGACACCGTCGGCTCCCGGCTCCTCGGTCGGCGCCGCCGAGGTGGTGGTCGCGGTGGCCGGCAAGGTACGCCGCCCCGGCCTGGTACGCCTGCCCGCCGGTGCCCGGGTCGCCGACGCCATCGAATCCGCCGGTGGCGCGCTGCCCGGTGTCGACGTGGCGCTGCTCAACCTCGCCCGCAAGGTGACCGACGGCGAACTGATCCTGGTCGGGGTGACCCCGCCACCCGGGGCCGCTCCGGCCGGCGCCGGCCCGCCCGGGGCGCCTGCCGGAGCCGGTGGCCTCCAGCCGGCTGGCGCGAAGGTCAACCTCAACACCGCCACCGTGGCGCAACTCGACGCCCTGCCTGGGGTCGGGCCGGTGCTCGCCCAGCGCATCGTGGCGCACCGGGAGGAGCACGGCGGATTCCGTTCGGTGGCCGACCTGCGCCAGGTCAGCGGCATCGGCGACGCCCGCTACGAGGACCTCAAGGACCTGGTGACGGTGTGACGGCCCACCGCCGCCGGCACACCGTTCCGGCCGGCCCACCCGATGCGACGACCGGCCGCGAGGCGCCGGCCACACCCGCCGCGACCGCCACTCGTTCTGTGACCGCCACCCGGG
>NZ_BONX01000067.1 GCF_016862935.1 Plantactinospora mayteni | reverse complement strand
GGCTGTGCACGGTATGACGGGTGCCCGCGACGCGACGACGACTGGACGCGAAACGACAGCCGGTGCACGCGATGCGACGGCCAGTCCGCGAGATCCGACGGTCAGCCCGCGCAATGCGACCGACGGCGTTCCGGAGCTGGCGGACGACCCTCGGCGGTCGCCGGATCTGCGGCTGGCCGGGCTGGCGGTGGGGGCCTGGCTGTCGGCGCTGGCCGCGCTCCAACTCGGCACGGGCCCGACTGTGCTGGTCACGGCACTGGCCGGCGGCACCGCGCTGGCCCTGTCCTGCCGGCTGGCTCTGGCACAACGGCCGGCTCTGTCTCGCCGGCCGGACCTGTCGCGCCGGCCGGCCCGCCGGGTGCCCGCTGCGCTGGACCGGCACGGTTGGGTGGTGGTCACCGTGCTGCTCGGGGTGGTCTGCGGCAGCGTGGCCACGGCCGCCCGGCTGGGAGTGCGGGACGCCCCGCCGGTCAGCCAGTTGGCCGAGGCACGGGCCAGGGTCGACGCCGAGTTGGTGGTCCGGGACGATCCACGGTCGATCGGCGGTGTCGTCGGGCGGCCGGCGACCTTTCTGTTGTCGGCCCGGTTGGCCTGGGTGGCCGAGGAGGAGGGGAACAGGGTCAGCGTGCCGGCCCGGGTCCTGGTGCTGGCGACCCATCCGGGCTGGCGTGGGCTGCTGCCCGGTCAGCGGGTGACCGCCACCGGGCGGCTGGCGGCGCCGCGCGGCGGGGACCTCACCGCCGCCGTGCTGACGGTCAGTACTCCACCCGTGCTGCGCGGCACCCCGTCCTGGGCGCAGCGGGTGGCCGGCTCGTTGCGGGCCGGGCTGCAACGGGCCTGTGCGCCGCTGCCCAGCGAACCGGGCGGGTTGCTGCCGGGGCTGGTGGTCGGCGACACCAGTCGGCTGGAACCAGCGGTCGAGGAGGATTTCCTGACCACCGGCATGACCCACCTGACGGCGGTCTCCGGGTCCAACGTGGCGATCGTGGTCGGGCTGGTGCTGCTGCTGGCCCGGTGGGCTCGGGCCGGGCCGTGGCTCGCCGCCGTCCTCTGTGGAATCGCGCTGGTCGGTTTCGTCATCCTGGCCCGGCCGTCGCCCAGCGTCGTCCGAGCCGGCACGATGGGGGCGATCGGTCTGCTGGCGCTGGCCGTCGGCCGACCCCGGGCCGCCCTGCCGGCGCTGGCCGGCGCGGTCACCGTACTGGTGGTCGTCGATCCGGAGCTGGCCGGCGACGCGGGGTTCGCGCTCTCCGTACTCGCCACCGGCGGTCTGCTGCTGCTCGCTCCCCGGTGGCGGGACGCGCTGCGGCGTCGGGGCGTACCGGCCGGTGCGGCGGAGGCGCTGGCCATTCCGGCGGCGGCACAACTGGCCTGCGCGCCGGTGGTGGCCGGACTCTCCGGCACGATCAGCCTGGTGGCCGTACCAGCCAACCTGCTCGCGGTGCCGGCGGTGGCGCCCGCCACGGTGCTCGGGGTGACGGCGGCGGTACTGTCGCCGGTCTGGCCCGCCGGTGCGGAGGGCGTGGCGTGGCTTGGCGGGTGGCCGGCGTGGTGGCTCGTCCTGGTGGCGCGTTACGGCGCCCGCCTGCCGGCCGGCACGTTGCCCTGGCTGGACGGGATGGCCGGTGGGCTGCTACTCGGAGCCCTGACCGTGGCACTGCTGATCGCCACCCGTCGGCCACTGGTCCGCCGGCTCGTCGCGGTCGTCACCGCTGCCGTGGTGGTCGGTGCGCTGCCGGTGCGGATGGTCGCCACCGGATGGCCACCGGCCGGCTGGGTGGTCGCCGCCTGTGCCGTGGGTCAGGGCGACAGCCTGGTACTGCCGGTCGGCGCCGGCCGGGCGGTGGTGGTGGATGCCGGTCCGGATCCCGGTGCGGTGGACCGCTGCCTGCGCCGGCTCGGCGTACGGGCGGTGTCCCTGCTGGTGGTGAGCCACTTCCACGCCGACCACGTGGACGGGGTGGACGGAGTCTTCCGGGGACGGCGGGTGGACGCGGTGGTGGTACCGCAGTGGCCGGAGCCGGCCGAGGGACGCGGCACCGTCGAGCGCGCCGCTGGCGCGAACGGCGTACCGGTCGGTGCGGTCGGTGCCGGCTGGGCCTACGCGGCCGGCCCGGTGGCGCTGACCCTGCTGGGCCCGCCGCATCCGATCCGGGGCACCCGTTCGGATCCGAACAACAACTCGCTGGTCCTGCGCGCCGAGGTGCACGGCGTCAGCATCCTGCTCACCGGGGATGCCGAGACCGAGGAGCAGCAGGCCCTAATGGACCTCGTGCCGGTCGCCCAGTTCCGGGCGGACGTGTTGAAACTCGCTCACCACGGCTCGGCGTACCAGGAGCCGGCGTTCCTCGACGCCGTGCGTCCGGCGGTGGCGTTGGTGCCGGTCGGTGTCGACAACGGATACGGGCACCCCAATGCCGGGGTGCTGGCCCGGTTGTCCCGGTCCGGCGCCCGGGTGCTGCGAACCGACCAGCACGGGGATCTGGCGGTGGTCGGGCCGGGCGGGGGACGGCTGTCGGTGGCGGTTCGGGGCCTCGACCCCGGCGACCCGTCCACCCGGTGACTCCGCCCCGTCCACCCGGTGACCTCGCCCCGTCCACCCGATGACCCCGACCCGTCCACCCGATGCCATCGCCCCGTCCATCCGATGGTCTCCGGCTGGTCGCGCCGATGCACGTCCGGGTCGACGAGGTGCACGGCTCGACCAGAAGAGAGGACCAGGACCCGCCGATGCGTGTGGCGTGTGGAACGCCGTGGCCGCCGGTTGCGGCGGTAGGCTCGGATCCGGTCATCACAACCACTGGCGTGGAATGCCAGGGTTAAGATAAATGTCTGGATTTGCACTAAGTGCGGGGTCAGCCGTACCGAGCCGGGTGACCAGGCCCGATGGACGCACGCCACGTGCGACGATGACCTCGTGACCCCCGCTAGCCTCGCCCCCGTCGTACTCGTGCTCGGTGACGAAGAACTGCTCGCCACCAGAGCGGTCGCCGGAGTGGTCGACGCGGCCAGAGCCGCCGACCCGAACGTCGACGTACACGACCATGAGGCGGGCGCGTTGGGGGCGGGGGAGATCGCCGAACTGCTCGGACCGTCCCTGTTCGGCGGTCGGCGGATACTCGTCGTCCGGGCTGGACAGGACGCGAAGAAGGACCTGGTGGCGGCGCTGCTGGCGTACGCGAAGAATCCCGACCCGGAGGTGCAGCTCGTGGTCGCGCACCTCGGCGCGGCCAAGGGCAAGGCCTTTGCCGACGGGCTGCGGGCGGCCGGTGCGGAGGTGATCCCGGCGGCGAGGCTGAAGGGCCACCGGGACCGGGTCGCGTTCGTCCGGGACGAGATCAGGCGCGGCGGCGGCCGGTGCACCGACGACGCGGCCGAGGCGCTGATCGCGGCGGTCGGCAACGACCTGCGCGAACTCGCCTCCGCCTGCTCCCAACTGCTGGCCGACACCGACGGGCGGATCGGCGTCGACACGGTGGCCCGGTACTACCGGGGGCGGGCCGAGGTCAGTGGGTTCACGGTCGCGGACGCGGCGATCGCCGGTGACGTGCCGGGTGCCCTGGAGGCGTTGCGCTGGGCGCTGCACGTCGGAGTGGACCCGGTGCCGATCGCCGACGCCATCGCCGACGGGGTGCGGACGGTGGCCCGGGTCAGCTCGGCGGGCCGGGGCAGCGCCTACCAGTTGGCGAGCAGCCTGGGCATGCCACCGTGGAAGGTCGAGAAGGCGCAACGGGTCGGCCGGGGCTGGACCCCGGAAGGGCTGGCCGACGCCATGTACGCCGCCGCCGAGTGCAACGCCGCCGTCAAGGGCGGCTCCGACGACCGGGGGTACGCCCTGGAACGTGCCGTGGTCGCGGTCGCGGCCGCCCGCAGGGCGAGCGCATCGCGATGACCACGGCGACGGCAATGCCGGCGGACGAGGAGCGGCTACGACCGCTGTACGCCCGCGTGCTGCGGCTCCGGCACGTCGATCCGGGCGGGATGCTCTGCTTCGTCTTCTTCGAGGGCACCGTGGCCCTCGGCCTGCTGCTCGCGCTCGCCGAGCTGGTCAACTGGTGGGGCGTACTCGTCCTGCCCGCGACCGTCGCGGTCATGGTGAAGGTCAACGACGTGGTGGCCGCGGCGGTGGACCGCTCGGCGGCCCGGGTGCCCGCCCAGGAACGGGAACGGTTCCGTCGGCAGATCCAGCCGGCGATCGGCCGGGCCAGCGTGCCCAGGCGGTCGCTGGTCGAGTCCGGAGAGACCCACCGGCTGACCGCTCCCGCCTCCGACGCCTCCGATGCCCCGGCCCGCCGGACCGCCTCGGGCAATCGGCTGCCGGCCCGGTTCCTGGTCGCCCGCCCGTTCAGCATGACGGCGGTGGTCCGGGCCCGGCTGGAACTCGGCGGCCGGCGTCGACCCCGTCTCGACTCGGCCGCACCGGCCCGGGCGGACGGCGGCGGGGCCGGCGATGCCACGGGGCAGGAGGCGCGCCGACTGCGCTTCGGACTGCCGCAGACCCGGCAGGCCGCCCCGGCACCCGCCACCGGCACAGCCGCTCGGGCCCGCAACGGCGGGCTGGCCGAACGCCTCGACCAGCGACCGGACCGACGCTGGCTCTCCCGGCAGGATCCGGTCGACACCGGCCGGCAGTCGGCCAGACGCCGCTACCGGTAACGACCCGCGTTGGAAGCGCACGGGTGACGGTACGCGTTGGAAGAGCACCGGTAGCGGCTCGCGCTGGAAGAGCACCGGTAACGGCTCGCGTTGGAAGCGCACGGGTGACGGTACGCGTTGGAAGAGCACCGATTACGGCTCGCGTTGGAAGAACACCCGGCAGAAGCACGCGCGTTGCAAGAACCCGCGTTGGAAGAACACGTGTGGCCCCCGAGCCGGCCGGCTCGGGGGCCACACGTCAGAGGTGTGTGGTGTTCCGCCGTCAGGCGGAGAGCGACTCCAGCCGCTTGGCGATCGCCGACTTGCGGTTCGCCGCCTGGTTCTGGTGGATCACGCCCTTGCTGACCGCCTTGTCGAGCTTGCGCGAGGCGTCCCGCATCAGCTCGGTCGCCTTGGCGCTGTCTCCGCTCTCGGTCGCCTCGTGGAACTTGCGGATGGCGGTCTTCAGCGACGACTTGACCGACTTGTTACGCAACCGGCGCTTCTCGTTCTGCCGGTTGCGCTTGATCTGGGACTTGATGTTCGCCACGCGACAGCCTCGTCCTGGTAGCTAGGGTTACGTTTGCCTTGATGCGCGGGCGACGACGCACGTCAGAGTGCGGCCGTGTCGGCACGCGCGAAGAGCCACGTTACCAGGTACGCCCCGCCAGGGCCAAAACAGCTCACTGCGGTCGCCGGCGCGGCTCGGTCGTCCCCGCTGCGGTCCATCGCCAGTTCCGTGCCGTCCCCGCTGCGGTTCGCCGCCAGCTCAGTGCCATCCCCGGCGCTCGGCCAGCCAGCCGAGCGCGGTCTCGCCGCTCCACCGCTGGTGCGCCCGGATGTGCGGTGAGCCGGTGCCGGGGCCGGCCGCCGCGCGGATCAGCCAGTATCCGGACAGCGCGGCGAGCGCGGCGTCCAGCCCGTCGGCCGGAGCGTCCTGCGCCGCCGGATGGGTGGCGAACAGGGCGTCGGCGTCCAGCCCGCTGGCGTACCCGGTGACCAGCAGGCTGGCCAGGTCGAACCAGGGTGGCCCGTAGCAGAGCCACGTCCAGTCGCAGAGCCAGGCGGTCCCGGCCGGGTCCACCAGTACGTTGTCCACCCTCAGGTCGCCGTGGATCATCGACGGGAGGTCGGCGTACCCGGGCAGCCGGGCCTCCAGCGTGGCGAGTTCGGGCAGCCGGTGCCGGGCGACGGCGGGAACGTCCGGCAGCGTCTCCCGGCCGGCGGCCAGCTCGGCCCACCAGGCCAGGTCCGCCCGGGCGAGGTCGGCGAGCCGGGGTACGCCGAGCGCCGCCAGCTCGGCCGAGGGCTCCCGGAGCGCCGCCGCGACGGTCGCGTACGTGCCGAGGGTCGCCGTCAGCTCGGCCGGCGTCCAGGGCAGCCCCGGCATCCGGCCGTCGATGGCGTCCAGGCAGATCACGTGGTACCCGGCGGCGGTCAGCGTCCAGCGGGGGCGGGCGACGGCGAGCCCGGCCGGCAGTACGGCGGTGATCGCCGCCTCCCGGGCGTACCAGTCGCTCAGGTGTCGCTGGTCGACCAGGGACGCCGCCTTGACGAAGATCCGGTCCCCGGCCACCGTCTGCAACACCCCGGCGAACCCTCGGGTGAACCCGCCACCGGCGGTGCTGGCCCAGTTGACCCGGGCGCCCAGCCGGGCGCTGATCGCGGCCCGCAGGTCGGCGGGGAGATCGGCCCAGCCCGGCCGTACGGCGGTCGCGTCGTACGGTCGGGGTGGTACCGAGATGGTGGCCATGCCACCAAGTCTGCCCTGGTCCGGTCGCGTCGCCGGGATTTCGGCACGCCCCCGGTGACCGCGTCGCCCGCCGCCGCCCGCGGCTGCGAACTCGGGGCGGGGTGACGGAACTCGCGGCGGTGATCCGGCGGCCTCGACCGGGCACCCCGGGCGGCATGGGAACATAGAAAGCCCATCGTCGTCAGCCAAGCAGAACGGACCGCCGTGCCACCGACGCCCGACTCCGGCGCGAACTCCCCTGGTGCCACCGACCCCGGTCGGATCAGGAACTTCTGCATCATCGCCCACATCGACCACGGCAAGTCGACGCTGGCCGACCGGATGTTGCAGCTCACCGGCGTGGTCGACCCCCGGCAGATGCGTGCCCAGTATCTCGACCGGATGGACATCGAGCGGGAGCGCGGCATCACGATCAAGAGCCAGGCGGTCCGCATGCCGTGGACCGTGCGGGAGGGCGAGCAGCAGGGCGAGCACGCCGTGCTGAACATGATCGACACCCCTGGGCACGTGGACTTCACCTACGAGGTGTCCCGGTCGCTCGCCGCCTGCGAGGGGGCGGTCCTGCTGGTCGACGCCGCCCAGGGTATCGAGGCGCAGACCCTGGCGAACCTCTATCTGGCGCTCGAGAACGACCTGCACGTCATCCCCGTACTCAACAAGATCGACCTGCCGGCCGCCCAGCCGGACAAGTACGCCGAGGAGCTGGCGCACCTGATCGGCGGGGATCCGAGCGACTGCATCCGGGTCTCCGGCAAGACCGGCGAGGGCGTGCCGTACCTGCTCGACGAGATCGTCCGCCAGTTCACGCCGCCGGTCGGCGAGGCGGAGAGCCCGGCCCGGGCCATGATCTTCGACTCCGTCTACGACGTGTACCGGGGCGTGGTGACGTACGTCCGGGTGATCGACGGGCGGATCGAGGCACGCGACAAGATCAAGATGATGTCCACCGGGGCCGTGCACGAGCTGCTGGAACTCGGCGTGATCTCCCCGGAGATGCAGAAGGCCGGCGCGCTCGGGGTCGGCGAGGTGGGTTACCTGATCACCGGCGTGAAGGACGTCCGGCAGTCCCGGGTCGGTGACACCGTCACCATCAACGCCCGGCCGGCGGGCGCGCCGCTCGGCGGCTACAAGGACCCGAAGCCGATGGTCTACTCGGGTCTCTACCCGATCGACGGGTCGGACTATCCGGCGCTGCGGGACGCGCTCGACAAGCTGAAGCTCAACGACGCGGCGCTCAGCTACGAGCCGGAGACCTCGGCCGCGCTCGGCTTCGGCTTCCGCTGCGGCTTCCTCGGCCTGCTGCACCTGGAGATCATCGGCGAGCGGCTGGAACGCGAGTTCAACCTCGACCTGATCTCGACGGCACCCAACGTGGTCTACCGGGTGGGCCTGGAGGACGGCAACGAGGTCACGGTCACCAACCCGAGCGAATACCCGACGGGCAAGGTCGCCGAGGTGTACGAGCCGGTGGTCCGGGCCACCGTGCTGACCCCGAACGACTACGTCGGCGCGGTGATGGAGCTCTGCCAGGGGCGGCGCGGCTCGTTGCAGGGGATGGACTATCTCTCCGCCGACCGGGTCGAGCTGCGCTACACGCTGCCGCTCGCCGAGATCATCTTCGACTTCTTCGACCAGCTCAAGAGCCGTACCAAGGGCTACGCCTCGCTGGACTACGAGCCCACCGACGAGCAGCGCTCCGACCTGGTCAAGGTCGACATCCTGCTCAACGGCGAGCCGGTGGACGCGTTCAGCGCGATCGTGCACAAGGACAAGGCGTACAACTACGGCGTCAACATCGCGGCGAAGTTGCAGAAGCTGATTCCCCGGCAGCAGTTCGAGGTACCGATCCAGGCGGCGATCGGCAACCGGGTGATCGCCCGGGAGACCATCCGGGCGATCCGCAAGGACGTGCTGGCCAAGTGCTACGGCGGTGACATCAGCCGGAAGCGCAAGCTGCTGGAGAAGCAGAAGGAGGGGAAGAAGCGGATGAAGATGGTGGGCCGGGTCGAGGTGCCGCAGGAGGCCTTCATCGCCGCCCTCTCCACCGGCGACTCCGGCGACACCAAGGGCGGCGGCAAGAAGTGATTCCCCGGGGGTACGGCCCCGGCGCGTCCTTCTGCCCCCGGTGCGCGGCCGCACTGCCCGGCCCCGCCCCGACCACCTGCGCCCGGTGCCGCTACCAGCTCTTCGTCAACGCCCGCCCCACCGTCGGGCTCGTCATCCTGGACCGTGATCCGCCGGACGGTGCGGTGGCGGAGCCGAGCCGCCCGGACCTGCGCTTCCTGGCCCTGCGCCGGGCGGCGGAACCGATGCGCGGCAGGTGGGAGACGCCCGGCGGGTTCTGCGACGGCTTTGAGCACCCGGCGGAGGCGGCGGTGCGGGAGGCTCGCGAGGAACTCGGAGTGTCGATCACCCTTGGCGACCACCTCGGCATGTACGTCGGCAGCTACGAGTTCCAGGACGAGATCCTGCCGGTCCTCGACAACTTCTATCTGGCCACCCTGGACGACCCGCACGTCGTACTCGATCCGGCCGAGTCTGCCGAGCTGAGCTGGTTTTCCCTGGTGGATCCACCCCCGCTGGCCTTCGCCACGATGGATGCGGCGGTTCGGGACGCGGTGCGACGTCTGGGCGGGTAGGTCGGTTTGAGTTTCCGGGCCTTCGGGCACCTAGCAGTCACCACGACAACGCGTGACGCATCCGAAGGAGGACGGCCGTGGAACTCACCGTCTGGGGTATCATCACCGCGCTCATCGTCGGCCTCGTCATCGGCGCCCTCGGTCGTCTGGTCGTACCAGGCCGCCAGGACATGCCGATCTGGCTGACCATGTTGATAGGGGTCGGTGCCGCGCTGCTCGGCACGGTCATTGCCCGGGCCGCCGGCATCGCGACCGTGACGCCCGGCATCGACTGGATGGAGCTGCTGATCCAGGTCGTACTGGCCGCCGTCGCGGTCGCCCTGGTATCCGGAGCCGGCCGCCGTCGGCGAATCAGCCGGTACTGAGCCCCCGCTCCCGCTGGCAAGGGGCGTTGGCCGACTCGGCCGGCGCCCCTGCCGAAAATTCACCGCGGCCGTACGATCGACTATGGTGATCGACTAGCCGCCATCACCTATAGTGTGATCGTTATTCGCATTTGCTCGGATGATCTCCAGCATGTTACGCTCTGTAAGTGTCCACGGACTCTCTCCCGGGAAGCGTAAGGTTGTCACCTCTACAGCTTTCGGATCGGCACCCCAAGGTCGCGTTGTACCTTGAGGCGTACACCCCTCTGGTCGAAGAGTGGTTCTCCGCGCTGCGGGATTCAGATGCGCTGACGGAATTGCGCCGTACCGCACCGGGCCGCGATCTCGTCGACAATCTACAAAGCCTCGACCAGCTTTTCCGGGACCTGGTGGACGACATGTTCGCAGACCCGACGCCGGTGCTGGAGCGCGCCGTCACGGTCGTCGGCGCACACCAGGATGCGGTCGTCTGGGAGGACCAGCTCGTGCCGCGCCCCGGTGCCGGTGCCGAGGAGTTGGCGGCCTCGCTGCGACACAAGTTCAAGCGCAACATCAGCCTCGCCATGCTGGAGGCGTTGATCTGTCTGGAGTCCGCGCTGACGTACGGGCGGGAGACCCTGGGCCTGGCCGGGGCGGAGCTGGAGCGCACGCTGCGGGCCAGCACCTCCATGCTGGCCAGCCTCTCCGTCCTGCACGACCAGCAGGAGACGGCCCGGATGCGGCAGTTGACGGGCGACCCGACGGAGATCCAGCACCCGAGGTTCACGGTCGCGGACATCGTCCGGGGTGCCTTCCGGATCGGGCCCGACAAGTTCCGGGCCGTCGGCCCGGAGGGCCAGCGGAAGATCCGGTTCGGCAGCGTCCCGCCGCACGGTGTCGAGGTGCCGAGCCCGACCATGAAGTGTCCGGCGCACCGGCTGACCAACGACGATGGTCAACCGTTGAATAACGAGTTCTGGGCACTTCTGCTGGACGTCTACCAGATGTCCGGTCGGCTGGTCTAGCCCGACCGAACGGTGGGCCGGACGATCGGCCGAACATGAATGGTGTGGCGATTCCGCCACGTTGGCCGTCCACCGGCGGGTCGAATAGTCACCGGCCGGTTCCCGTCGCCGGCCACCCGACCGGTCGAACGGCTCGACCGTGTCGCGGGTTCCATGTCACTTTCCCTGAGCGTCGGTAAGACTGCCAATACGCCGGAAGAATTACCCAGGGTTATACGCTCACCGCATTATGCAAAGGGTCCCGTGGACAGGACGGGAAGAACGGTCGGCGACGACCCCGGGGCGCTGACCCCGATCGCCCGCGACAAATGCGGCGGCCCCACCGGCCCGGCTGGACCGGCGGAACCGCCGCTGTCGGGTCAGCGAATCAGCGCAGCCAGGGGATGCTGCGGTCGAGCAGACCGCGCTCCTTCAGTTCCTTGCGCAGCGGGATCTCGTCGTCGACGTACCCGTTCCAGTTGATGCCCCAGTAGTTGGCGGTGTGCGTACCCTCGCCGAGTAGCTGGCGCTGCACCGGGGTCCGGTTCTGGTACCACCCGCCGTCCTTGTCCGGGTGCAGCTCGTCCAGCGGCCGGATCCACCGGTAGGTGTAGCCCACGAAGAGCATCTTCCGGGTGATCGAGGAGAGGTTGGTGGACCGGGAGTGCCACTGGCGCCGGTCGAAGATGAAGGCGTCGCCGGGGTTGGCGGTGATCTCGACGGTGCCCTCCGGGTCGGGGTTGTGCACCGTCAGGTCGGCCGGGCGCGGCAGCGAGTTCCACAGGTGGCTACCCGGGATGACCTTGGTCGCCCCGCGACCCTTCTCCGACAGGTCGGAGAGCACGTACGCCACCTTGAGCGAGAACATCGGCCGGGGCAGGTTCGGATCCATCGTCTCCGGGTCCGAGTTCTGCCGGTAGCCGTCCTGGTGCCAGCCCCAGTACGGCTTCTCCGGCTCCAGTGCCGGCGGCGTGACGTCCAGGTGGTTGTGGTGGGTGTAGATGTTCCACCCCGCGAGACCCCACATGTAGGGGAACGCGATCGGGTGGGTGAGCAGCTCGCCGAAGAGCTCGTCCCGCTCCAGGAAGCCCAGCAGGTGCAGCGTGCCGTCCTTGGTGGTGTTGCCGGCCGCCTTCTCTTCGGCGTAGACCCGGTCGACCGCCGCCTCCAGAGCCGCGCGGTGGTCCTCGGTCAGGACGTTGCGGAGCAACATGAAGCCCTGCTCGTGGAACTCCTTGCGATCCGTGTCACTGATCGGCTCGTAGCCAGTGCGGCCGCCGTAGTCGAACACCGCGTCCCCTCCCCATAGGGTGAAACTCTTTCTGAGCACACAGGCTGCCGATCGTAGCCCCCTCGGCAAGACCCGCATCCCGGCGCTCGGCGGTGTGGTCGGCGCCGGTCGTCCGGAGGTACGCAGGGCAGCCGGGCTCTGACACAGAGCAATAAATCAGCCGGAAAATGGGGGTGTACGGGTCGGTCTGCCCGTTTGTGCAATCACTGGCAGTCAGCGACGGCCCGGTCAAGCAACGAAATCGCCGCTCACTCCGTGAAGACCTCGGCGACCACCTGATGCGGGGTCGGCGGTACGCCCTTGACCGGGGCCCAGCTGCCGCCGTCAGCCGTCCACTGGAGGTCGCCGAAGCGCACCGTCTTCACCCCGTGGTCGTCGGCGTGCGACACCAACCAGTGCGCGTAGCGCCAGCCCACCCGGGGATCCGTCGTCGGTACGGCCAGACCGGTCGACTCGGCCGGAACCGACGTCTCCAGCCGGCCCCAGTCCAGCTTCAGCCCGGCGGTCAGCGCCGTTGCCGCCGCGTCACCGCGCATCGCCGGCTTCCGGCCCACCGTGCACGCCACCGCGCCGGTGGCATTGCCCAGCAGTGCCCGGGTCAGCACCTCGGACTCGTCCGCCCACTGCTGGTAGGCCCGCGGATAGGCCGACCGCTGCACCCGCTGCGCCGCGACCGTGACCTCCATCTGCTCCCAGCCACGGACCTTCTTCAGCGCGTTGTAGAACTTGGTCGCGGCGTAGCGCGGATCCTGGATCTGCTCCGGCTTGCCCCAGCCCTGGCTCGGGCGCTGCTGGAACAGCCCGACCGAGTCCCGGTCACCGCCGGCCAGGTTGCGCAGCCGGGACTCCTGGAACGCGGTGGCCAGCGCCACCACCACGGCCCGCTCCGGCATGTTGCGCCGGACGCCGACCGCGGCGATGGTCGCGGCGTTCGCCATCTGCTCGGCGTTCAGCGTGACCCGGCCGTCCGCCTCGACCACACAGCCGGGGGCGGCGGTGGGAATCGGCAGGGTGTGCCCGAACTCGCGGGCGCCCAGGTAGACACCGAAGCCGGCAACCGCCGCGAGCGCCACCCCCGCCGCCACCATGGCCCGAGTCCGCACCGCCACCCCCTGACCGATAGTCGGACACAGCCTACTTCGACCGCCCAAAATCCGGACCCGGCCGAGGCCAGGTCAGGGCGGAGTCAGCTACCGGGTACCCACCGAGCGGGCCGTTTCTCACCGAACGCCGTAACGCCCTCGCGCCCCTCCGCGGAGTGGAAGTACCGCACCGACAGGTCGCGCAGCTCCGCCAGGTCGGCCCGGAAGCTCTCCGCCGAGCCGCGCCGGAGCAACTCCTTCGCGCCGGCCAGCGCGCCGGGCGCACCCCGGACCAGCGCCAGGCAGTACGAGGCGACCGTCTCGTCCAGCGCCTCGGCCGTGGTGACCGTGGTGACCAGGCCGATCTCGGCCGCCCGACGGCCGTCGAAGGTGTCCCCGGTCAGATACAGCTCGGCGGCGGCCCGTGGTTGCAACCGGGGCAGTACGCTCGCCGAGATCACCGCCGGGACCACCCCGAGCCGTACCTCGGTGAACGCGAAGGTCGCCTCCTGGGCGCAGATCGCGATGTCGGCCGCCGCGATCAGGCCGAGGCCACCGGCCCGAGCCGGCCCGCCGATCCGGGCCACCACCGGCTTCGGGCACTCCCAGATCGCCGCGAGTACGTCGCCCAGCATCGCCACCGGCACCGTGCCCTCGCGGTACGCCGCCGCCGTCTCCTTCAGGTCGGCACCGGAGCTGAAGACCGGCCCGGTGTGCGAGAGCACCACCACCCGGACGTCGTCGTCCGCCGCCGCCGCGCCCAGTGCGTCGAGCAGTTGCCGGAGCAGGGTGCTGGAGAGCGCGTTGCGGTTGGTCGGGCTGTCCAGGGTGAGAGTTGTCACTCCGTGCGTGGTAGAGACCCGGACGAGCGGATCAGGGGCTGAGGTCATGCCGGCACACTAGTCGTATGCCTGGAGTGCTCCCAGCGGGCGAGCCCGTACCCGTCGACGGGGCGCTGCCCGACGCCGCCCTGGCCACAGTGGGTGAGCGCGGCTTCGGCGTCTACGTCCACGTGCCGTTCTGCGCCAGCCGCTGCGGCTACTGCGACTTCAACACGTACACCGCGACCGAACTCGGTGGTTCGGCGGGCCGGGACGGCTACGCCGACCAGGTGCTCGCGGAGCTGCGCCTGGCGGACCGGGTGCTCGGGGACCGGCCGCCGGCCCGGGTCGACACGGTCTTCGTCGGCGGCGGCACACCCACCCTGCTGCCCCCGGACGACCTGGCCCGGATCCTCGACGGCATCGACCGGACCTGGGGGTTGGCCGCCGACGCCGAGGTCAGTACGGAGGCGAATCCGGAGTCGGTGACCCGGGAGTCGCTCAAGGAGCTGCGGGCCGCCGGCTACAACCGGATCTCGCTGGGCATGCAGTCGGCCGCACCGGGAGTGCTGGCGATCCTCGACCGCCGGCACACCGCCGGCCGGGCGACCGAGGCCGCGCGGGAGGCCCGCGAGGTCGGCTTCGACCACGTCAACCTGGACCTGATCTACGGGACGCCGGGGGAGCGGGCGGAGGACTTCGCGGCGTCGCTCCAGGCGGTGCTGGCCGCCGGGGTCGACCACGTCAGCGCGTACGCCCTGATCGTCGAGGACGGCACCCGGCTGGCCGCCCGGATCCGGCGCGGCGAGTTGGCGTACCCGGACGACGACGTGGCGGCGGACCGCTACCTGACTGCCGAGGCAGCGCTCGCCGAGGCGGGTTTCTCCTGGTACGAGGTCTCCAACTGGGCCCGTACGCCGGCCGCGGCCTGCCGGCACAACCTGCTCTACTGGACCGGCGGCGACTGGTGGGGCCTCGGGCCCGGCGCGCACAGCCACGTCGGCGGGGTCCGCTGGTGGAACGTGAAGCACCCGTCGAGCTACGCGGCCCGACTCGGTGCGGGGCAGTCCCCGGGGCAGGCCCGGGAGGTGCTCTCGGCGGAGGAGCGGCGGGTGGAGGAGGTGCTGCTCCGGCTCCGGCTCGCCGCCGGGCTGCCGCTGGCGATCCTCGACGACCCGGGGCGGATGGGCGCGGCCCGGGCCCGCGACACGGGGCTACTGGACGGGGCGGCGTACGAGGCGGGGCGGGCCGTACTCACCCTGCGCGGGCGGCTGCTGGCCGACGCGGTGGTCCGGGACCTGCTGCCCTGACCTGGCCCGCCGGTCAGGCCCGCGTCGGCGGACCCTGCGGCCCGGAGAGCCTGATGGCCCGCGCCGGATCCGGCACGGGCCATCGAAGCGTTGTCGGCTCGGTACTACTTGATCATCCGGATGGACATCGGGTAGCGGTACAGCACGCCCTCGTTGGCCTTCATGCCGGCGATGATCGAGAAGATCAGCACCACCACCCAGGCGACAAACGGCAGGAAGAACAGCACGATGGTGCAGGCCCCGATGATGGACGAGACGATCAGGATGATGCCCCAGGTGATCTGGAAGTTGAGCGCCTCGACCGCGTGTGCGCGTACGGTCGGCGACTCGTTGCCCTTGGCCAGCATTGCGACGAGCGGGGCGATGAAGCCCAGCACGATGCCGCCGAAGTGCGCGATCAGGGCCCAGGTCTTCTCGTCGCTGTTGGCGTAGCCGGACGGTGCCGGGGCGCCGTACGGGGTGCCCGGGTAGCCGCCCTGCGGCGGGTAGCCGGCACCGGGGTAGCCGCCCGGGGGCTGGCCGCCGGGCGGCGGGTAACCGCCACCGGGGGGTGGGTAACCACCGGCCGGCGGGTAGCCGCCGCCGGGCGGGGGATAGCCGCCGCCGGAGGTCGGATAGGTCCCGCCACCTGACGTCGGGTACGTCCCGCCGCCGGAGGTCGGGTAGGTGCCGCCGCCGGAGGTCGGCGGGGGCGTGCCGGGCACACCGTACTGGGGCGCCGCCGGCGGGGGGTACCCCTCGCCGGGCGTCGGGTATTGGCCCGGATTCATCGGGGCGGTCGGGTCCGGGGTCGGACCGCCGTATTCTCCGGGAGGGCGAGGCGGTTCAGTCATGGAGGTCACGGTAGGACTCCGGCTCAACCGGCGCCAGCCGCCGCCGCGGATGAATCACGATTGAATCTGGACAATGGCCGACCGTACCTGCTAGGCCCACCGGGGTAGGGTGTGCTGGCAAGCCTGTTGTCCGGGTTCGGATAGCCCTTCCAAACGATCATCGCGTCGGGTAGGCCTTGGTCGTAGACTGGCACTCGCTACAGTCGAGTGCCAGGGCGGACCTGGCCCGACCGTCGTGGTCGCCCCTCGGGGGCCGGGACGTCGCAGGGAGGTGAGGATGGGTCTCGACGACCGCAAGCTCGACGTGCTGCGCGCGATCGTGGAGGACTACGTCGCCACCCAGGAACCGGTCGGCAGCAAGGCCCTGGTCGAGCGGCACCAGCTCGGGGTCTCCCCGGCCACCGTCCGCAACGACATGGCCGTGCTGGAGGAGGAGGGCTACATCCGACAGCCGCACACCAGTGCCGGCCGGGTCCCCACCGATCGTGGCTACCGGCTCTTCGTGGACCGGCTCTCCCGGGTCAAGCCGCTCACCCCGGCCGAGCGCCGGGCGATCGAGCGCTTCATGATCGGCGCGGTGGACCTCGACGACGTGGTGCACCGTACGGTCCGGCTGCTCGCCCAGCTCACCCGGCAGGTGGCCGTGGTGCAGTACCCGAGCCTGGCCCGCTCCTCCGTCCGGCACCTGGAGCTGGTGCCGATCTCCACCACCCGGCTGATGCTGGTCATGATCGCCGACACCGGCCGGGTGGAGCAGCGGCTGGTCGAGCTGCCCACCCCGATCACCGCCGACGACGTGACCGACCTGCGCCGGCTGGTCAACGAGCGGCTCGGCGGCAGGCGGCTCGCCGACACCCCGCCGCTGGTCCAGGCGTTGGTCGACGAGGTGACCCCCGGGCTCTGCCCGGCGATGACCACGCTCGCCACGGTGCTGCTGGAGACCCTGGTCGAGCGGCACGAGGAGCGGATCGCGCTGGCCGGCACCGCCAACCTGACCCGGGGCGGGCTGCTCGACTTCCAGGGCTCGCTGCGACCGATCCTCGAGGCGCTGGAGGAGGAGGTCATCCTGCTCAAGCTGATCGGCGAGGTGGAACCGAACACCCTCCAGGTGCGGATCGGCGACGAGAACGAGATCGACAATCTGCGGGCCACCTCGGTGGTCAGCACCGGATACGGTCCGGGTACGACCATCGTCGGCGGACTCGGCGTGTTGGGCCCCACCCGGATGGACTACCCGGGCACCATCGCCACGGTGCGGGCCGTGGCACGCTACGTCGGCGACGTGCTGGCGCAGAACTGACCACCAAGCTCATCCCTGACGACCGGCGGACGGTAACGCGAGACAGACATGAGGACACGGAACGCAGTGGCCAAGGACTACTACGGGATTCTCGGCGTCAGCCGGGACGCCTCCGACGACGACATCAAGCGTGCCTACCGAAAGCTGGCGCGGCAGTACCACCCGGACGTTAATCCGGATCCGGAGGCACACGAGAAGTTCAAGGACATCAACGCCGCGTACGAGGTCCTCTCGGACGACCAGAAGCGGCAGATCGTCGACCTCGGCGGCGACCCGTTGGCCCCCGGTGGCGGCCCCGGGGCCGGCCCGGGTGGTGCCGGCGGACCGTTCGTCGGCTTCCAGGACATCATGGACGCGTTCTTCGGTGCCGCGGGTGGTTCCCGGGGACCGCGTCCGCGTACCCGGCCGGGGGCGGACGCGATCCTGCGGCTCGAACTCGACCTGCACGAGACGGCGTTCGGGGTGGAGGCGCCGATCGCGGTGGACACCGCGGTGCTCTGCACCACCTGCTCCGGAGCCGGCACGGCGGCCGGCACGCATCTCGCCACCTGCGAGGCGTGCGGCGGGCGGGGCGAGGTGCAGTCGGTGCAGCGCACCTTCCTCGGCCAGGTCGTCTCGTCCCGGCCGTGCACCGTCTGCCAGGGGTACGGCACGGTCATCCCGCATCCCTGCCCGACGTGTGCCGGTGACGGCCGGGTGCGTACCCGCCGGTCGCTGACCGTCAAGATCCCGGCCGGGGTCGAGGACGGCATGCGGATCCGGCTGGCCCAGCAGGGCGAGGTCGGCCCCGGCGGCGGTACGGCCGGCGACCTCTACGTGGAGATCCACGAGCGACCGCATGACGTCTACTCCCGCAAGGGCGACGACCTGCACTGCCGGGTCACCGTGCCGATGACCGCCGCCGCGCTCGGCACCCGGCTGACCATCAAGACGCTGGACAGCGAGGAGCCGGTCGACGTCAAGCCGGGCACCCAGCCGGGCTCGACGCTGCGGCTGCGCGCCCGGGGCGTGCCCCACCTGCGCGGCACCGGCCGGGGCGACCTCTACGTGCACCTCGACGTGCGTACCCCGAGCAAGCTCGACGCCGAGCAGGAGCGGATGCTGCGCGAGTTCGCCAAGACCCGGGGCGAGGAGGTCGCCGAGCTGAGCAAGCAGGGCGGCTTCTTCTCCCGGATGCGGGACGCCTTCAACGGCCACGCCTGACGGGCGCGACCCGTCGACTCGTCGGCCGGAACGCGCGTCGTCCGGCCGGCGAGCCGAACCGGCGGGGCGACCGGCTAACCCGCTAACCTGCTCGCCGTGAGCGCGCCGCTGTTCCTGGTCGAGTCGCTGCCGTCCGGCGACTCCGTCACGCTGGACGGTCCGGAGGGGCACCACGCCGCGACCGTGCAGCGGCTGCGTACCGGTGAGGAACTGCTGCTCGCCGACGGGCGCGGCGGCACCCTGACCGCCGTGGTCACCGCCGTCGGCCGGGGCACCCTGACCGCCTCGGTAACCTCCCGGCGGTACGTCGACCCGCCCGACCCGCGCCTGGTGGTGGTGCAGGGCATCGCCAAGGGCGACCGGGCCGAACTGGCCGTGCAGGCGATGACCGAGGTCGGGGTGGACGAGATCGTGCCCTGGGCGGCCGAACGCTCGGTGGCGCAGTGGCGCGGCGACCGGGGCGCCCGGGCCCGGGACCGCTGGGTGGCGACCGCCCGCGAGGCGGCCAAGCAGGCCCGCCGACCCTGGCTGCCGACGGTCGCCGGCTCGGCACAGGCGCCGGACGAGTCGACCCGGGCGGTGGCCCGGCGGATCGCCGACGCGGCGGCCGGATTCGTGCTGCACGAGGAGGCGGAGGCCCGGCTCGGCACCGCCGAGCTGCCGTCGACCGGCGACCTCGTGCTGGTGGTCGGTCCGGAGGGCGGCGTCTCCCCGACCGAGCTGGCGACGCTGGCCTCGGCCGGTGCCGTGCCGGTCCGGCTCGGACCCGAGGTGCTACGTACCTCCACCGCCGGCGTCGCCGCCCTGGCCGTCCTCTCCACCCGCCTCGCCCGCTGGTGACGACCGACGTCGGGGGAGGACTGTTCAAGATTCTTGGCGATCTGTGGTGCGCGGCCAACCACAGATCGCCAAGAATCTTGGGCCGCCCGCCACAGCGGCGCGGGTTAGAGGTCGAGGGGGGCGGTGAGGCGTAGGTCGGCGACGTTGCGGGCCGCCTCGACGCGGTAGCGGCCGGTACGGGTCTGCCAGCCGTCCGGCTCCCAGACCTGGAAGGTACGGGCCGGCAGCGGCACCCGTACCGTCACCGCCTCGCCGGGAGGTGCCTCGGCAGCGGCGAAGCCGGCCAGCCAGCGGGCCGGACGGTCCGGCTCGGTGACCTCCGGGCCGACGTACACCTGCACCACCTCGCGGCCGGGGCGGCGACCGGCGTTCCGGACCGTGACCACCGCGACCGGCCCGGCCGGCCCGACCTCGACGGCCAACGCCTCGTACGCCCAGTCGGTGTAGCCGAGCCCGTGCCCGAACGGGAAGAGCGGGGCGGCCCGCCAGCCCCGGTAGCCGACGAAGACCTCGTCGAGGTAGTCGAGCACCCCGTCGAGCGGGGTGGTGGACAGCGCGGGGCAGTCCTCCGGCCGGCGTGGCCAGGTGGTGGGCAGCCGTCCGCCCGGTTCCGCCCGACCCAGCAACACGTCGGCGAGCGCCGTACCGGCCTCCTGGCCGGGAAACCAGGTGAGCAGGATCGCCGCCACCTCCTCGGCCCAGGGCATCAGCACCGGTGAGCCGGCGTTGACCACCACCACCGTCCGGGGGTTGACCGCCGCCACCCGGGCGACCAGCTCGTCCTGCCGGCCGGGCAGCGCCAGCGTGTTCCGGTCGAAACCCTCCGACTCGACCTCCTCGGTGGTGCCGACCACCACCACCGCCACGTCGGCCCCGGCGGCCGTCCGGACCGCCTCGTCGAGCAGGTCGTCCTCCGACGCGACCGTGGGCTCGGCGTGCCCGAGGGTGCACGACACGAAGCCCGGGTGGTCGCCCTCGACCATCCGCCGGGTGAGCCGTATCTCGACCGGCTCGCCGGCCCGGACGGGGACCTCGAACCGGCGCTCGACAGTGGCCCGGAAGACCGTGCCGGGCTCCTCGGCCGGGTCGTAGAGCGGGCCGGCGAAGACTTCCGTGCCGGCCACGGTGAGGGTGAAGACCCCGAAGCCCTCGACCGCGAGCCGGGCGGTGCCGCTGCGCAGCGGCGTGTGCACGGCGGTGAGGTCGATGCTGGCCAACTCGTCCGGCGGCAGCCCGTCCGGCAGGTCGCCCATCCAGCGCACCGTCGCCCGGTCCAGCTCCGCCCGGTAGCGCTCCCGACCGTCGGCGTCGCGCAGCGTCGCGGTGATCGGGGTCCAGGCCACCCCGCCGGCCGCCGGCAGCCGGAGCCGGGGGTCGGCGCCGACCGCGTACCCGAGGTCGGTGTCGGGGAGCGCGGCGGTCAGTCCGGCGAGCGGGGAGGTCACGTGCGGCGGTGCGACCAGGGCACTGCCGCCGCCCTGGATCCGCGCGTCGTCGGCGAGCGCGCCGAGCACCGCGACCCGGCGCAGCCGGCCCGGATCGAGCGGCAGCAGGTCGCCGTCGTTGCGGGCCAGCACGAAGGACCGGACCGCCACCGTGTGCGCCAGGGTGGCGCCGTCCGGCGGGGACGGCCGGTCGGCCGGGTCCACCGCCGGGGGTACGCCGTCGAGCAGCCCGGCCCGGCCGGCGAGCCGGAGCACCCGGCGTACCTTCTCGTCCACCTCCGCCTCGGCGACGGTGCCGGCGCGGACGGCGGCGACCAGCGCGGCGCCCCACGGATCGCCGGCGGCCGGCATCACCACGTCGAGCCCGGCGTTCGCGGACGCCTCGGTGCTCCTCGCCGCCGTCCAGTCGGAGACCACGATCCCGTCGAAGCCCCACTCGTCCTTGAGCAGGTCCCGGAGCAGCCCCGCGTGCTCGGTCATGGTGTGCCCGTTGACCCCGTTGTACGCGGCCATCACCGCCCAGACCCCGGCGCCGACGATCCGCTCGAACGGGGCGAGATAGACCTCCCGGAGCGCCCGCTCGGAGACCCGGACGTCCACGGTCATCCGTTCCGTCTCCGAGTCGTTGGCGACCAGGTGCTTGACCGTGGCGCCGACGCCGAGGTCCTGCACGCCGGTGACGTAGCCGACGCCGATCTCGGCGCTGAGCAGCGGATCCTCCGAATAGCACTCGAAGTGCCGGCCGCCGAGCGGGCTGCGGTGCAGGTTGACGGTGGGGGCGAGGAGCAGGTGGATGCCCTTACGTCGGCACTCGGCGCCGAGTACCCGGCCGGCCAGCCGGGCCAGCTCGGGATCCCAGGTGGCGGCGAGCGCGGTCGGGCTGGGCAGCGCGATCGACGGGTCGTCCGGGGTCCAGCGGACGCCGCGTACCCCGATCGGGCCGTCCGACATCACCAGCGGGTCGAGCCCGATCGCGGGTACGGCCGGCAGGGTCCAGAAGTCCTGACCGGAGAGGAGCCGGACCTTGGTCTCCAGGTCGAGCGCGCCAAGCGCCCGTTCGAGTCCCGTGTCGTCTCCGCCGACGGTCGACCCGCCGTCTCGGCCGATCGTCGCCCCGTCGTCTCCGCCGACTGCCGTCGCGTCCCGCCGATCCACCGCCATCGTCGCGCTCCCTCCACCGGCAAGATATCGATCATCCTGCCAGTCGGAGCCCTCGCCCGCCGCCCGCCGGATTCGCTCCCGACCCCGGTACGTCGTCGCCGGGTGTCGTCCGGGCCGGCTGGGCGTGGGTCAGGTGCGCAGGTAGGAGGCGCCGTTGAGGTCCACGATGGTGCCGGAGGCCCACTCCGCCTCGGGCGAGGCCAGCCAGTGCACGGCGGCGGCGATCTCCTCCGGCTGGGCGACCCGGTTGAACGGGCTCTGTGCCCGGATCGCGTCGCCGCGCGGCGCCTTGAGGTGCTCGTTGGTCATGTCGGTCTCGACGAAGCCGGGCGCGACGGTGGCGACCGCGATGCCGTACGGGGCCAGGGCCACCGCGAGGGACTGGCCGAGCGCGTTCAGCCCGGCCTTGCTGGCGCCGTACGCCGGCTGGGTCGGCTCGCCCCGGAACGCGCCCCGGGACGAGACGTTGACGATCCGGCCGCCCCGGTCCCGCAGGTGCCGGGCCGCGCACCAGATGGTGTTGGCCGCGCCGAGCAGGTTGACGTCGAGCGTCCGGCGCCACTGCTGCTGCCACTGCTCGTAGGAGGAGTCGAAGATCGGGTGCCCGGCGTCCGCGCTGCCGAAGACCCCGGCGTTGTTCACCAGTACGTCGAGTCCGCCGAGTCGGTCGGCCGCGTCGTCGACCATCGCGCGTACCTCGTCCGGGTCGGCGAGGTCGGCCCGGACCAGCACGTGCCCCTCGCCGGGCAGGGCCGCGACGAGTTGCTCGGCCAGCGGGGCCGAGTCGCGGTGGTGCACCGCCACCCGATCGCCGCTGGCGGCGAAGGCCACCGCCACCGCCCGCCCGATTCCCCGGGACGCCCCCGTCACCAGCACCGCTCGTCCAGTCATCGAGAGCCGCCCGAGAAACCCCTGGCTTCAGCCATGGCGAGGAATGGGCGGTCAGGGGTGTTGTTGGTTGTCGGCATGGTGTCGACTCCTCTGTGTGGGCGAAAGTGTCGGATGCGGCTGGGATGCTTGCGGGTGTGGGCGAGACGGTGCGGTACACCTTCCGGTTGCGTCCCGGCGTGACTGCGGGGGCTGCACTGTTGGCCGAGTGGGGGCGGTGTCGCTGGTTGTGGAACGAGGCCGTCCACCAGTACAAGACCGGGCGTAGGCCGACCTTTGGCAAGTTGTCGAAGCTGCTGACCGAGGCGCGGGCTCGCTCGTCGTGGTTGCGGGAGGGGTCTCAGGTTGCGCAGCAGCAGACTTTGCGTACTTACGCTCTCGCCCTTCGGTACTCCTTCAAGGTGAAGGGGCGGGGCCGGCCGAGACCGAAGCGGCGTAAGGACTCTCTGCCCAGCCTCGAATACACCACGCGGGGGTTTTCGATCCGCGACCGTCGGTTGCGGCTGCCCGGCGGTGTCAGCGTTCCGGTCGTCTGGTCCCGCGAGTTGCCGTCCGATCCGACCAGCGTCCGGATCTACCAGGACTCGCTCGGGTACTGGTACGCCTCCTTCGTCGTCCGCCGCGACATCACACCCGCACCGGAGGCCGAGGGTGCGATCGGTGTCGACTGGGGTGTCACCACGACCGCGACCACGACGGATCCGGCCTACGACCTGCCACACCACGGCCACCGCAAACGGTGTGCCGCCGAACTGGCCAAACTCCAGCGCCGAATGAGCCGCCGTCGGGGCCCCAGGGGTGTCAAGCCGTCGAATGGCTACCTGCGAGCCAAGCGCCAGGCGGCGAAGATCGCGAAGAGGGCGACCCGGCAGAACACCCACGACGCCCGCGTCTGGGCGAAGAAGATCGTCGACAACCACGCCACCATTGCGGTCGAGGACTTCAAACCGACATTCCTGGCCAGGTCCCGGATGGCCCGCAAGGCCGCCGACGCGGCGATCGGCGCCGCGAAGCGGGAACTGGTCGACCGTGGCTTG
>NZ_BONX01000066.1 GCF_016862935.1 Plantactinospora mayteni | reverse complement strand
GCCAGTTCTCCGGCCGAGCCGACCGGGCCGAGCCGACCAGCAAGCCGGCTCGCAGGTTAGCTGGCGAGGTGGAGCCGGATCACCAGGTCGAGCAGGGCGAAGACGAACAGGGCGATCCCGACGAAGCCGTTGGCGGTGAAGAACGCCCGGTTGACCCGGGACAGGTCGGTCGGGGTGACCACCACGTGCTGGTAGCCGAAGGCGAACGCGGTGAGCAGCAGCCCGACCCACCAGAGCCAGCCCAGCCCGATCAGGTCGCCGTACCAGAAGAAGAGACCGAAGGTCACCACGTGGGCCACGGTCGACGCGTGCAGGGCGAACCGGAGGCCGTAGCGGGCGGGGACGCTGCGTACCCCGATCCGGCGGTCGACCTCGATGTCCTGGCAGGCGTAGATCAGGTCGAAGCCGCCGATCCAGAGCCCGACCGCCGCGCCGAGCAGCCAGGCCGGGCCGGAGCCGTCGAAGGTGCCGGTCACCGCGAGCCAGGCGCCGACCGGGCCGACCGCCTGGGCCAGGGCCAGGATCGCGTGCGGCCAGTCGGTGAACCGCTTGCCGTAGGGATAGACCACCAGCGGGATCGCGGCGAGCGGGGCGAGGAGCAGGCAGAGCGGGTTGAGCGCCGCCGCGGCGGCGAGGAAGACCGCCAGCGCGACGGCCGCGCCGGTCCAGGCCGTCCGGACGCTCACCGCCCCGGTCACCAACTCCCGCCCGGCGGTACGCGGATTGCGCGCGTCGATCCGTCGGTCGATGATCCGGTTCGCCGCCATGGCGAAGGTCCGCGCCCCGACCATCGCGATGGTGATCAGCAGCAGGTCGCCCCAGCGCACCTGCCCGCCGTGCCGCTGCATCGCGGTCAGCGCCGACAGGAAGGCGAACGGCAGCGCGAAGACCGAGTGCTCGATCGCCACCAGCCGGAGGAAGGACTTGACCCGGCCCGGCCGCTCCGCGACGACGGTCACGGCTCCGTCCGCCCCAGCAGGCCGAGTACGGTCCGGCGCCACGCATCCGGATCGACGGGCATCTCGTACTCCAGCGACGGCATCGGATCGGACCCGTGCGGGGTGACGGTGACGAACGCGTGCGGCTTGTCGTCTCCCCAATGGATCTCTATCTGGGCAACCCGCCCGCGGTCCTCGCCGAGCTCCACCGCCCAGTCCCTGGTTTTCTGGTCGATGACCTGCAGCAGTTCCTCCGCGAACCTCTCGATGTCCGCTTCGAACAGCGCCGTCTCCCAGGACCCGGCGAAGTAGTGGCTGTCGACGGTCAACTGCCAGTAGTGCACGTCGTCGAAGCCGTCGCAGAGCGCGCCACGGGTACCGGCCAGGAGACCACCCTCCTCACCGAGACTGAACGCGGTGTCGGTCATGAGATGCCGTACTCCTTCCAGCGCTTGTCCACCAGGGACCGGATCTCCGGCGACATGGTCATCTCCTCCGGCCAGCCCCGGGTGTAGCCCTCGGTCGGCAGCTTGCGAGTGGCGTCCACCCCGGCCTTGCCACCCCAGAACTGCTGGTACGACGAGTGGTCCAGGTGGTCCACCGGCCCCTCGGTGAGCAGCAGGTCCCGGGCGTAGTCGACGTTGCCGAAGGCCCGCCAGGCCACCTCGGCGTAGTCGTGCACGTCGCAGTCCTCGTCGACGATCACGATCAGCTTGGTCAGCGACATCAGGTGGGCGCCCCAGATCGCGTTCATCACCTTCTGGGCGTGCTTCGGATAGCGCTTCCGGATCGAGATGATCGCGCAGTTGTGGAAGACCCCGGCGGCCGGCAGGTCGTAGTCCACGATGTCCGGGATCAGCAGCTTGAGCAGCGGCTGGAAGATCCGTTCGGTGGCCTTGCCGAGCCCGTGGTCCTCCTGCGGCGGCTTGGAGGTGATGATCGAGTGGTAGACCGGCTCCCGCTGGGTGGTCATCGCCTCGACGTGCAGCACCGGGAACGGCTCGACCGGGGTGTAGAAGCCGGTGTGGTCGCCGAACGGCCCCTCCGGCAGCCGCTCGCCGGGCTCGATGTAACCCTCCAGCACGATCTGGGCGTGCGCCGGCACCTGGAGCGGCACGGTCAGGCAGTCGACCATCTCGACCCGCTCGCCGCGCAGGAAGCCGGCGAAGAGGTATTCGTCGATGTCGCCGGGGAGCGGGGCCGAGGCGGCGTAGCTGACCACCGGGTCGCAGCCGATCGCGATCGCCACCGGCAGCCGCTGGCCGAGGCGCTCGGCGACGGCGTGGTGCGCGGTGGAGTCCTTGTGGATCTGCCAGTGCATGCCGAGCGTGTTGGGCGAGTGCTGCTGCAACCGGTAGAGCCCGAGGTTGCGCTTGCCGGTCTCCGGGTGCTTGGTGTGGGTCAGCCCGTAGTTGTGGAAGATCCCGCCGTCGCCGGGCCAGACCTGGAGGCCGGGCAGCCGGTTCAGGTCGACGTCGCCGCCCCGGTAGACCACCTGCTGGCAGGGGGCGGTCCTGACCTTCTTCGGCGGTACGGACTTGAGCTGCATCACCTTGCCGAGGCCCTCGCGGATGCCGGACCAGCCGACCGGCAACTCCGGCTTGACCAGCGCACCGATCCGCTCGCCGATCTCGTCCAGCCGGTCGACACCGAGCGCCATCGCCATCCGCCGCTCGGTGCCGAACAGGTTGATCGCGACCGGCATCTCGCCCCGGGTGGGGCGCTCGAAGAGCAGGGCCGGCCCGTTCGCCCGGACGGTACGGGTGACCACCTCGCTGATCTCCAGCGTCGGGTCGACGGGCACCGGAACCCGGCGCAACTCGCCGGCGCCCTCCAGCGCGGTGAGGAACTCCCGGAGATCGGTGTACGGGAAGCCACGAGCCGCCATGGACGCTAGTCTGTCGCACCGCCGGTCGGGGCGGCACGGCCGGGTCCCCCGCCGTGACCGGGCTCCCGTCGACAAGTCCCGCCAGCACGGCCCCGCGGCGGCACCTCCCGATCAGCCCGGGGCGGCGCCTAGCGAAGAGCCCCGCGGCGACGACGCCTCGCGAAGAGCCCCGGAGCGACGCGTCGGAGCAGCCCCGGGGCACGACGCAGTCAGAGCAGGCCGATGCCGAGCAGCAGGGTGCCGGCCATCAGGCTGACCCCACCGACTCCGACCAGCCAGATCAGCTTGTTGGGCCGGGTGTCCGAAGGGCGTACGACGGAGAGGAAGAAGCCGATCGGCATCAGGATCGGCGCGGCGACCAGCAGGGTACGGATCAGCGTCCGCATGCCGTCGCCGTAATCGGCCCCGTCCAGGTAGAGGAGCGCGACGAGCGCGAACAGCACGAGTACGCCCGCGTGGGCGTGCCCGGCGGTCCAGAGCGCCCGCCGGACGGGGTTGTCCAGATAGCCGGGTATCCGCCGGACCAGGTGCATGAGCAGGGACAACCCGCCGAACGCGATGGTCGAGACGGTGATCAGCAGGATGGCGGCGGTGGTCTGGGTGGCGGACGACATCACAGGTCTCCCCGAGGCGGTGCGGTGAAACGAAACTTGGCACCGTCAAGATTGCCTCTCGGTGAGGCATCTTGTCAACAGCAAGACTGCCGTCCGCGCGACTCCGAGCAACCTGACGACGGCGGCCGTGCCCCCTCGGATGCCCAGGTCAGCGCCGCGCCGGCCGGGGTCGCGGGAAGTTCTTCGGAAAAAGTTCGGCCGACCTGTCGGATCCGCCGTCGCCCGTTCGAGGCAGAGGTAGCGGCCGGTCCGAGCGACGAACCGGACCGGTGGAACCGAAGGAGGAGGACGACGATGAACCCCCACAGCACGACGACGAACCAGCAGAGCATGAGCCTCTCCCCGGACACTGGGGCGGGCTGGGCACCTCGCCTGATCGGGGCGTACGGGATCAGTACCGTCGCCGCCGGGGCGTTCCGGGCGGACCCGGCCCTCGGCTTCCCGATCGGCACCCCGGAGACCGGCACGGCGGTAACGTGGCACGGCACGCTGCACTTCGTGGCCGCCGGCATCGGTTTCGGCTGCCTGGTCGCGGCCTGCCTGGTCCTCGGCCGGCGGTTCTCGACCGAGGGACGGCGGGGCTGGGCGGCCTTCTCCCGGCTGACCGGCGTGCTGTTCCTCGCCGGCTTCCTGGCGATGATCGCCGGTGGCGGAGCCGTCTGGTCCAACCTCACCTTCACCGGGGCGATCGTGCTCTCCTCGGCCTGGGTCTCGGCCCTGGCCGCCCACCTGTACCGCCGGGCGACCCCGATCCGGGCCGCCTGACCGGGCCGCCTGACCGGGCCGCCTGACCGGGCCGCCTGACCGGGCCGCCGGCCAGTCCGATCGCGGCTCCGGACGGCACATCTCGGACGACGTACCCCACCCGACAACCAATCGAAGGAGAACGAGAGATGCGTTACCTGGCACTGTTGCGGGCCACCCGGCCCAGCACCCCGCCGCCGCCCGGGCTGATGGAGGCGATCATGCAGCTCGGCGAGGAGGCGACCGCCGCCGGTGCCCTGCTCGACCAGGGCGGGTTGGCCCCGAGCGCGGAGGGAGTCCGGATGCAGGTCGCCACCGGCAAGCTGAGCGTGACCGACGGGCCGTTCGCCGAGGCGAAGGAGACGATCAGCTACGCGGTGTACGAGGTGCGTTCGAAGGAGGAGGCCGTCGAGTGGGTCTCCCGGTTCCTGAACCTGCACCGCGAGATGTGGCCCGGCTGGGAGGGCGAGGGTGAGGTCCTCCGCGTCTTCGGCCCCGAAGACTTCGCACCCCCCGCCTAACCCCTAACCCGCTCCCCCACCCACCCGATCTCCGAATAGATCTTGACGACTTGTCGTCGTTCCGGCGGCGACAAGTCGTCAAGATCTACGAGCCGGAGCGCGCCGGCGTGCTTGGATCGGGAGGCATGGGGGTGGGGGAGCAGCGGCGGGCGAGTCGTCAGGTCGTCGAGGCGGTCTGGCGGATCGAGTCCGCCCGGATCGTCGCCGGGCTCGCCCGGCTGGTCCAGGACATCGGGCTCGCCGAGGAACTCGCCCAGGATGCGCTGGTCCTCGCGCTGGAGCAGTGGCCGCGGACGGGGGTACCGCCGAATCCGGGTGGCTGGCTGATGTCGACCGCCAAGCACCGGGCGGTCGACCTGCTCCGGCGGCGTACGACGTACCAGCGGAAGCTTCAGGAGCTGGGGCGGGAGGTGGAGAGCCGGCCGGACCCGACCGAGGCGGAGCTGAGCGCCGCGCTGGATTCCGAGCGGATCGACGACGACCTGCTCCGGTTGATCTTCACTGCCTGTCATCCGGTACTGCCCACCGAGGGGCGGGTGGCGTTGACACTGCGGCTGCTCGGCGGGCTGCGTACCGACGAGATCGCCCGAGCGTTCCTGGTGCCGGAGCCGACGGTCGGGCAGCGGATCACCCGGGCGAAACGTACCCTCGCCGCGAAGCGCGTACCGTTCGAGCTGCCGCCCCGGGCCGAGTTGGCCGACCGGCTCGGCTCGGTGCTGGAGGTGGTCTACCTCGTCTTCAACGAGGGCTACTCGGCGACCGCCGGTGCCGACTGGACCCGGCCGGCGCTCTGCGCGGAGGCGCTGCGGCTCGGCCGGATCCTGGCCGGGCTGATGCCGGAGCAGGCCGAGGTGCACGGCCTGGTGGCGTTGCTGGAGTTGCAGGCGTCCCGGATTCCGGCCCGGACCGGGCCCTCCGGCAACCCGATCCTGCTGCCCGACCAGGACCGCCGACGGTGGGACCGGCTGCTGGTCCGGCGCGGCCTGGCCGCCCTGGACCGGGCCGAGTCGCTGGGGATCGGCCCGTACACCCTGCAAGCGGCGATCGCCGCCTGCCACGCGCGGGCCCGGACCGCCGCCGAGACCGACTGGGTACGCATCGCCGCGCTCTATCGCGTGCTCGTGCATGTCTCGCCGTCGCCGATCATCGAGCTGAACCGGGCGGTCGCGGTCGGGAATGCCACCGGCCCGGCCGACGGTCTGGCCATTGTCGACACGCTGCTCGCCGAACCCGTCCTGGCGACATATCCGCAGCTACCGGCCGTCCGAGGCGACCTGCTGGCCCGGCTCGGCCGGCACGACGAGGCCCGACGCGAGTTCGCCCGAGCCGCCGAGCTGACCCGGAACACCCGGGAACGCACACTCTTCCTCGACCGCGCCGCCGAAGCGGCAAGCCAGCACCCCGCCGAGGCGGCAAGTCAGCACCCCGCCGAAGCGGCAAGCCAGCACCCCGCCGCCGAGGCGGCAGGCCAGGCCGGTAGTTAGAACTTCTGCGGGAGCGTGCCAGGAACGGCGACCGGTAAGGAGTGGCCCGGCAGCCGCTCCTACCGCGATGATCGTTCGCATGTCTGAAGCGCGTCCCGCCGCGACCGTCGCCCGGACCACTGCGGTCGCCGTCGCCACCGGACTGAACTACGGCTACTTCGGTGCGGCGATGGCCGGCGCACAGCTCTTCCTCACCCCGCGCCTCGGGCTGGACACCACGGCGCAGGGCAGCCTGTTCGCGGTACCGATCGTCGGCATGATCCTCGGCACCGTACTGGCCGGCCGGCTGGTGGCGGCACTCGGCCGCAAGCACACCCTGTTGTGGATGGCGGTCGGGGCGACGCTCTTCTCCGCCGCCTCACCGCTGGTCGCCGAGCTGCCCTGGCTGAACGTCACCCGGTTCCTGCTCGGGCTGGTGATGGGGGTGACCAGTGTGGTGGTACCGATCTTCGTGGCCGAGTCCGCCCCGACCGCCCGCCGGGGCCGGATCGCCGTACTGCACCAGGTGGCCATCATGGGCGGCATCGTCGGGGCGTTCCTGGTGGCGTACCTGCTGGCCGACAGTGGGCAGTGGCGGATCATGCTCGGGCTGTCGGCGGTGTTCGGGGTACTCGTGGTGGTGCTGCTGGTCCCGGCGCCGGAGACGCCGCACGGGCTGGCCCTGCGCGCCGACCGCGCGACCCGGCCGCTCGGGCGGTCCGGCGGCCAGACCGGCGCGCTGCGCGAACTCTTCGGTCCGCGCTACCGTCCGGTGACGCTGTTCGTGATCGTGCTCGGCACGCTGGTCCAGCTCACCGGGATCGGCGCGGTCGGCAACTTCAGCCCGCGCATCTTCGAGGGGATGGGCTTCCGTGGCCCGTTCGCGCTGCTCGTGCTGCCGGCCGCGGTCCAACTCGCCGGCCTGGTCGCGTCGCTCTGCTCCGCCGTCGCGGTCGACCGGCTCGGACGCCGGGCCACCTTGTTGACCGGTACGGCGGTGATGGCGCTCGGGCACGGCCTGCTGGTCGCCGCGTTCGCCCTGGAGTCCGTCGACGGTTGGGGCACCGGGCTCGGCTTCGTCGGGCTGCTGCTCTTCACGCTCGGCTTCAACGCCGGCCTCGGCTCACTGGTCTGGGTGTACGCCTCCGAGGGTTACAGCGACCACCTGCGCGGGGCCGGCGCCACCGCCCTGCTGCTGCCCAACCTCACCGCCAACTTCCTGCTGGCACAGTTCTTCCTCGGCGCGCTGGTCGGGTTCGGCGGGGTGGCCACCTTCGGGGCACTGCTCGTGATCACCCTGCTGACCTGGATCTTCCTCTATCTACGCGCACCGGAGACCAAGGACCGCAGCCTGGCGGAGATCCACGCGTACTGGCAGAACGCCCGCCGCTGGCCCGACCGGGTCGCATAGGTGTCGCCATGATTCTTGGCGAGTTGTGGCGCGCTGCTAACCACAGTTCGCCAAGAATCATGGTGCGGCGGTTCGGCCGGCGGGGTTAGCGGGGCGCGATGGTGTGGGTGAAGGTGCGCCAGGCGTCGGGGGTGAAGGTCAGGGCGCCCCGGATCCGTGACGGCGCGCTGGCCCGTTCGGCGGTGAGGTCGGAATGAAGCTGGTATGAAGCCGGCATCCTGTTCGCTTTTCTGGTCAGCCGCTGTCCAGAGGAACAGGAGTTGCCAGATGGATGGCCACGCGAACTGGGTACTCGCCTTCGACGCCTCCTGCGCTACCTGCCGACAACTCGCCCAGTTGGTCCGGAACGAGTGCGGAGAGCAGATCGACATCCGATCCCTGAACGACGAGGAGGTGCAGGACTGGCGCCGTGCCGCGCTCGGTGCCGAGCCGCCCTGGGCACCCACGCTGATCCGGATCCACAGTGGAACGGTGTCGGCCTGGACGGGCTCCCGGATGGCCGTACGCCTGGTACGCCGGCTCGGTCCGGGTCCGACGCTCCGGCTGTTGCGTACCTTCGGTGAACTGCGGGAGCGGTGCGCCAATCCGATCGACTCCGGCCGAGGGCTGCGCCGCAAGGAGGTCCTGCGGCTCGGCGCGGGTGCCGTCACGGCGGCGGCGTTCGTCGTACTCGGGAAGACGCCCGCGTTCGCCGACCCGGTGCAGCGGTCGGAGCGCGCGCAGGCGTGGGTGAGGGCGAACCCCGACAAGCTGCCCCGCAGCTACGACGGCCTGGGTGCCTTCGACGTCACCTACCGCCAGGCGATCCACCAGGCGTTGCCGGCCGCCGACCGGGCACGGCTCTGGACGGAGCACCTGAAGCGGCGGGCCGCCGAGCTGCCGAAACTCTCGACCGAACAGGCCGCCGTCCTCGACCGGGCGTTGGCGCTGGCGGCGGCGGAACGCACCTTCACCGCCGGCGTCGAGAAGCTGCACGCGGAGCTGGACGGGTTGCGGGAGTCCGCCATCGCCGCCTTCGGAGTGGAGACCGCCCGGACCCTGCTCGCCACCCTCGGACCCGACCCGACCACGCTGGCCTGCTGCGCCTGTGGGTGCAGCACCCAGAGCGACTTCTGCACGGTCCGCTGCATCTACGACGGCACCGGGCGGTGCAACCACTACGACAACGGCTGCGGGAGCTTCTGGCAGTACCCCTGCAACGGCTGTTGCAGCTACTGCGGCGCGCGCGGCTGCTGCTGACGGCTCTACCGGGTCACTGGGCGACGGCCGCGTCGGTCGGCAGGGTGAGCTGCCAGGAGACGCCGAAGCGGTCGTTGACCCAGCCGAACTTGGCGCTGAAGCCGTACGAGCCGAGCGGCATCAGTTCCTGCCCGCCCTCGACGAGCGCGCCGTAGAGGTGGTCGATCTCCTTCTCCGACCCGCAGGTCACGTAGAGCGAGACCGCCGGGGTGAAGCCGAAGGCGTGCGCGACGCTGCTGTCGATGCACATGTACTGCTGGCCGCCGAGCCGGAAGGTGGCGTGCCGTACCGACCCCTCGGCGCCGTTCTCGCCGGGGCCGTACCGGTCGACGGCGAGCACCTCGCCGTCGTCGAAGAGGGACGTGTAGAAGGTCATCGCCTTCTCGGCACTGCCATCCTGGAACATCAGGAACGTGGTGACCTTCTGGGGCGCGATCGCAGACACTTCGCGGGACTCCTTCCCGGTACGGGCGGCACGGTGGGCACGCGCGGCACAACCGCACGCACCACCGATCTTTCAGGCTTCACTTATATAAGTCAAGGCTGAAGATCGCCGCGCTGTCGACGAATCGGGTGGATCAGTCGAGTCCGGAGGATCAGTCGAGTCCGCCGTACGAGTGCAGGCCCTCGAAGAAGATGTTCACGCCGTACAGGTTCATCTGCATGGTCAGGAAGCCGAGTACGGCGATCCAGGTCGCCACCGGGCGCTTCACGCTCGGCGTCGCCCTGGCGTGCAGGTAGCCGGCGTAGACCACCCAGGAGATGAAGGCCCAGATCTCCTTCGGGTCCCAGCCCCAGTAGCGTCCCCAGGCCGCCTCGGCCCAGACCGCGCCGGCCATCACCGCGAAGGTGAAGAGCGGGAACGCGAACGCGTGCAGCCGGAAGGTCAGCCGCTCCAGCGTGTCGGCGGCCGGCACCCGCGCCCCCAGGCTGTACGGAAAACTCCGCTTGCCCTGGTCGTAGCCGTGCCGGATCAGGTACATCACCGCCGGCACCGCGCCGAGCAGCAGGATGCCGGACGAGGTCGCGATCGTCGCCACGTGTACGACGAACCAGTACGAGTCGAGCGCCGGCACCAGCGGCACGATCGGCACGTAGAGCACCAGCCCGGCCACTGCCAGCAGCAGCACCATGGCGAGCGCGACGAAGAGCCCGAGATGCCGCAGCGTCGGACGCCGGTAGAGCAGCACCAGCCAGCCGACCACCCCGACGAAGGTGACCGAGAGCAGGTACTCGTACATGTTGCCCCACGGCATGCGCTCGGCGGCGACGCCCCGGGTGACCAGCACGGCGAGGTGCACCACGGCACCGAGCACGGTGAGCGCGACGGCGGCCCGCCCGGCCAGCACCGCGCGGGGCGACCGCGACCCGCCGGTCGGGGTCAGCACGTCGGTGGCGGAGAGCGTGGTCCCGGCACCCGAACCCGGCTCGTCGACCGGACCGGAACCGTCGACCGGCTCAGCGCCGCCGGCCGCGCCGACCCCGGCCCCGACCAGCACCCGGGCGCGTTCCGGTCGCGCCGCTGCCCGGCCGATGACACTGCGGGTACCGAAGGCGTACTCGACGGCGTGGCAGATCATCGCCAGCAGGTAGCCGAGGATCGTGACCACCAGGAGTTGGTCGGACAGCGCGGCCATCAGTCGGTCCCCTCTTCCGTCGCCCCACCGGGTCGCGCCCCGTCAGGTCGTGCCCCACCGGGTCGCGGCGCCTCGTCCCGTTCGTCGTCGTCCCGTTCGTCGTCCCGTGCCCCGTCGCCCCCTGCCCGCTCGGGTCGGGTCGCGGTGACGAGCCGGTCGAACTCGTCGGCGAACCCCGCGTACTCGGTACGCGGCAGACCACCGACCTCCACCAAACTACTACGACCTGTCGTGGTTGCGTCGACCGGTGCCGGAGAAACCCGGAACCAGATCCGGCGCCGCCGCCCGAACAGCGACGGCATCAGCCCGACCAGCAGCAGTACCGAGCTGATCAGCACGATCCGTTCGCCCGGGTCGTACCGGACCGAGATCGTGATGTATTGCCGGGTGCCGACGAACTCCACCGACGTACCGTCGTCGAGCGTCCACTTCTCACCCGGGCGCAGCAGTTTGCCCTCGCCGATCTGCTTCAGCTTGCCGCTGCTCACCTGGCGCTGGTCGAGCCGGTAGACCGAACCCGGAATCCCGGCGTCCAACCCCAGATTGCCCCGGTACGCGAAGAGCATCACCGCCGGCGACCGCTCCGCCGGATAGGTCGACCGGACGAACGGCGGCGCATCGGGCGCGGTCGGGAAGTAGAGCCCTTCGAAGGCGACCTGGAGGTCGGGGTTGCGCGCCCCGGTCACCGGGTCGAGGTTGACGTCCGGAAACGCCGCCACGCCCTCGCTGGTCAGGTTGCCGTCGATGGTCAGGAACGCGTCGTCGCTCTCCAGCGACTCGCCGTTGCGGTCGGTGTAGCGCAGGATCGGCGCGTAGCCGTGCCCGAGCAGGTAGACGCTGGCCCCGTCCAGCCGGAGCGGGTCGTTGACCGAGAAGCTGGCCCGGAACGGCCTCTGGTCGCCCTGCTCCACGACCGTCGTGGCCAGGAACGACGACGGCTGCCCGGTCGGCAGGAACGTCGCCTCGAAGTCGGCCAACTCCAGGCAGAACGGCGGCAGGTCACTGCTGTCCACCCGGTGCCCGAGCTTGGACTCCGCGTACTGCTGGAGGTTGTTGCAGAACGCGTTGTCCGGGCCGGCGACCAGCAGCCGGTTGCCGTGCCAGCCATACCAGGAGCCGAGGCCGATCCCGAGCAGCACGCCGATCAGCGAGAGGTGGAAGAGCAGGTTGCCGGTCTCCTTGAGATAGCCCTTCTCCGCCGACAGGCTGTCGCCCCGGACCACCACCCGCCAGCGCCGCTTGCGGAGCACCGCCGCGATCCGGTCCAGGTCGCCGTCGGAGTCGGTCAGCACGGCATGCCGGGGCAGCCGGTCCAACCGCTTCGGCGCCGGGGGCGGTACGGCGCGCAGCGCCCGGACGTGGTCACGCAGCCGGGGCACGATGCAGCCGACCAGCGAGGTGAACAGGAGTACGTAGATCGCCGAGAACCACGGCGAGGCGTACACGTCGAAGCCGCCGATCCGGTCCAGGATCGGGAAGAGGTCGGGATGCTCGACGGCGTACCGGTTGACGTTCTCGATGTTGATGTTGCGCTGCGGCAGTACCGAGCCGGGGATCGCGGCCAGGGCCAGCAGGAAGAGCAGGATCAGCGCCGTACGCATGCTGGTGAGCTGCCGCCACGAGTTGCGCAGCAGGGCCAGCGGCGGCGGGGTACGGCGTACCCGGGACGGCTGGGCACCCCCGGTCGGGCCGCCGGCCGCCGGCGGCTCGGCCTCGGCGACGCCGGCCGGCGCGGCACCTGACCCGGTCACGGTCTCCCGGTCCTCGGTCGACATCAGATGCCCACCTTGCCGACCCCGAAGGTCGTCTGCAACCAGATGACCAGGTCCTGCCAGCCGCCGGTGACCAGGGCCAGCCCGATCGCGATCAGCAGCGCGCCGCCGACCCGGGTGACCCAGCGACTGTTCCGGCGCACCGCCCGGAACAGCCCGAGCAGCCGGGAGAAGCCGAGCCCGAAGACCACGAACGGCAACCCCAACCCCAGGCAGTACGCGACGGCGAGCAGCGCGGCCCGGTCGGCCTGACCGCTCGCGGTGCCCATCCCGACGACCGCGCCGAGGGTCGGGCCGACGCAGGGTATCCAGGAGAGCGCGAAGACCGCGCCGAAGACCGGGGCGCCGAGCAGGCCGGCCGAGGGCAGCCGGCGGATCCGGAACTCCCGCTGCATCCCGGGGACCAGCCCGAGGTAGGAGAGCCCCAACAGCATGATCACGATGCCGATGCCGATCTCCAGCGGTCGCCGCTGCGCGAACAGCGCCTGACCGACGGCGGTGACCAGTACCGCCGTCAGGGTGAAGACGACGGTGAAGCCGGCGATGAAGAGCAGCGTGCCGGCGAGCACCCGACCCCGGACCGCCCGAGGCGTCCGGGCCGGCCGGGTGGCCACCGCCACCCCCCTGCCGGACGACCCACCGGCCGACTCACCGGACTGATCGGCGGGGGCGGCGTCGGTCGCGGCCCGGCGCTGCTCCAGGTCGCTGCCGGCCAGCCCGGTCACGTACGACAGATAGCCGGGCACCAGCGGCAGCACGCACGGGGAGAGGAAGCTGACCAGGCCGGCCAGCGCGGCTGCCCCGATCGCCAACAGCACCGGCCCGCTCACGGCCAACTCGGCAAACGTCTCGCCCATCAGCCCACGCCGCCGATCAGCACCAAGCCGCTGCCAATCAGCGCCAAGCCGTCGCCCGGCAAGCACCGCCCGGCCATCAGTTCGGCCCGTCCGGCGGCTTCTCGTCGGCGACCCGGGAGACGATCGGCTCCAGCCTGTCCCGGGTGATGCCGGCCCGGATCACCACCGCGATCCGGTTCTCCCGGTCCAACACGATGGTGGCCGGGATCGAGTTCGGCGGGATGTCGAAGGCCAGCGCCACCCGACTCGGCGGGTCGAAGAGGCTCGGATAGCTCACCTTGTAGGCCGCCTCGAACGCCTTCGCCTTGTCCCGCCCGTCCTGGATGTTGATGCCGAGGAAGCGTACGCCCCGGTCCTTGGTCGCCTGGTAGGTCGCCTCCAGGTCGTCCGCCTCGGCCCGGCACGGCGCGCACCAGGAACCCCAGAAGTTGACCACCACCACCTGACCGCGCTCCTGCGCCAGGTCGTACGCCCCGCCGGTCAGCAGTTCACCGGAGACCGGGGGCGCCGCCGGACGGTGCTCCGGTGCACACTCGACGATGCCGTCGGTGGTCGCACAGTCGTCCTTCCAGTCACCTCCGCCCCCACCGCCCCCGCCCGAGCAGGCGGAGACGGCCAGCGTCACCGCGACGACGAGCAGCGCGCCGAGGCCGGCGGACCACCGGGGGCGGCTCACCTCATGCCCCCTTGGCCGTCCGGGCCGTCGGCGACATCGCGACCAGGTGCGCCGCCGGCTCGGTGTAACCGATCCCGACGATCTTGGCGCCGTCGAAGTGGAACGAGGTCAGGCTGGCCAGCCCGCACTGCCGCTTACGCGGATCGTGCCAGAGCCGCTTGTGCTCGGCGTACCGGCGCAGGGTCCAGATCGGAAGCTGGTGCGAGACGCAGACCGCCTCCCGCCCTTCGGCGGCGATCCGGGCCGCGTGCAGAGCCGCGAACATCCGCTCGGCGATCAGTGTGTACGCCTCGCCCCAGGACGGGGTGACCGGATCCCGCAGTACCCACCAGTTGCGCGGATCGCGGAACGAGCCGTCGCCGGGCGAGACCCGCTTCCCCTCGAACCAGTTGGCGCTCTCGATCAGCCGCTCGTCCACCCCGACCGGCAGTCCGAACTGCGCCGCGATCGGTTCCGCCGTCTGCTGGGCCCGCTCCAGCGGACTCGCCACCACGTGCGTGACGTTCCGCTTGGCGAGCGCCTGGGCAGCCGCCTTCGCCATCTGCACACCCAGCTCGGAGAGGCGGAAGCCGGGCAGCCGGCCGTAGAGAATCTTGTCCGGGTTGTATACCTCACCGTGCCGGAGCACGTGCACGACCGTTGAGCTGCCCACGTTTCCTACCCCCCGTGACCGGCCGCCGCCGCAGCCTCCGCCGCGACCGGCAACGCCGCCGCGACCTGCTCCAGCGCGGCGTCGTCCAGCGCCGTCGACACGAACCACGATTCAAAGGAGCTGGGCGGCAGGTAGACGCCGCCGGCCAGCATCGCGTGGAAGAACGCCCGGAACGCCGCGACGTCCTGGGTCCGCGCGGTGTCGTAGTCGTGCACGTCCGCGTCGGTGAAGAAGACCGAGAACATGTTCCCGGCGTACGAGAGCCGGTGCGGCACCCCGGCGACGGCCAGCGCGTCGCTCGCCAGCTTGCCCACGGTGGCGGCCGTCTCGTCGAGCCGCTGGTAGGTCGACGCGTCGGCCAGCCGCAGCGAGGCCAGCCCGGCCGCGGTGGCCAGCGGGTTACCGGAGAGCGTGCCGGCCTGGTAGACCGGGCCGGCCGGAGCCAGTCTCCCCATCACCTCGGCCCGCCCGCCGAACGCCGCCGCCGGCAGCCCGCCACCCATCACCTTGCCGAAGGTGTAGAGGTCGGCGTCGACCGGGTCGAGCCCGGCCCAGCCGCCCGCCGAGACCCGGAACCCGGTCATCACCTCGTCGATTATCAGCAGCGCGCCGTGCGCGTGGGCGATCCGGGCCAGCGCCTGGTTGAACCCGTCCCGGGGCGCCACCACACCCATGTTCCCCGGCGCGGCCTCGGTGATCACCGCCGCGATCTCCGACCCCTGAGCCGCGAAGACCGCCTCCACCGCGCTCACGTCGTTGTACGGCAGCACCACTGTCTCACTCGCCGCCGCCCCGGTGACCCCGGGCGAATCGGGCAACCCGAGGGTGGCGACCCCTGACCCCGCCGAGGCGAGCAGCGCGTCGACGTGCCCGTGGTAACAGCCGGCGAACTTGACGATCCGGCTCCGCCCGGTGAAGCCCCGGGCCAGCCGGATCGCCGACATGGTCGCCTCGGTCCCCGAGTTGACCAGCCGGACCTGCTCGACCGGGGTACGCGCGACGATCTCGGCGGCCAACTCGACCTCGGCCTCGGTCGGGGCGCCGAAGCTGGTCCCGTCGACAGCCGCGGCCTGCACCGCCGCCACCACCGCGGGATGGGCGTGCCCGTGGATCAACGGGCCCCACGAGCAGACCAGGTCGACATAACGTCTCCGGTCCGCGTCGAAGAGCCACGCCCCCTCGCCCCTGGCCATGAACCGGGGCGTACCGCCGACGGCCAGGAACGCGCGCACGGGAGAATTCACCCCGCCCGGCACGAGGGCACGGGCGCGGTCGAACAGGGCCTGGGAGGCCGGTGCCGCGGCCGGATAGCGACCGGGGCCGGCGGGGTACGTCTCACTCACGGTGCCGCCATTGTGTCAGCGCTACCTGTGTGCCCGGCACCCACCCCTCGGGCCGTCGCCCACGTCACGCCCGACGCCGCCCCACACCCTCCGATCAGCGGCCCGGTTCAGCACCCGGCACGGCGGGGCGGGCAGCCATCAACAGGCCGGTTCGGGTAGGTCGCGATAGGCTGAACGGGTGAACCGGGCGGACCTGACCATCGCCGTGCAGCGCGGCACCGACGAGGTGACACTCATCCTCGCCGGCGAGATCGACATGCTCACCGCCGCCAGGCTCTCCAGCGTCGTCAACGAGGTGCTCACCGAGGCGCCGCCCCGGATCGTGCTGGATCTGACCGATGTCACGTTCTGCGACTCCCAGGGCCTCGGCACCCTGGTCGTACTCAGCCGCAAGGCCAGCCACTCGCAGAGCCTGCTGCTGCTGACCAACGTCGGCGACTTCCTGCTCAGGGTGCTGGACATCACCGGACTGCGCTCCGCCCTGATGATCCGCAACGAGCAGTCCACCAGCTAACCACCCACCAACCAGGCAGACGCGCACGCCACCCGCACCACGGCGCGAAAGCAACCCCCACCCCGCCCCACGCACACCCTCGTCGAACCCACCCCTCAAGCCCGAGCCCGCACCCCACACACTCAAGCCCGCGCGCCCGTCAGGCCACCGCACCCCAACGCGCCTGCTCCAACACCTCCACGGCCCGCTCCCGCCCCTCCGGATCGTCCGAGCGCAGCAACGCCACCGCGTCGTCCACCGCCTCGGTCATCGTCCGCCACTGGTTGTCCCGCTCCCGGACCAGCTCGGACTGTGCGGCGAGTTGCCGCGTCTTCACCCAGAGTTCGACGAAGACCGAGACCTTCGCCCGCAGCACCCACGGGTCGAACGGCTTGGTCAGGTAGTCGACCGCGCCCACCGCGTAACCCCGGAGCGCGAGCTGGGCGTCCCGGTCGGCGGCGGTGAGGAAGATGATCGGCACGTGCCGGGTACGCTCCCGCCGCTTGATGTGACTGGCGGTCTCGAACCCGTCCATGTCCGGCATCTGGGCGTCCAGCAGGATGACCGCGAAGTCCTCCACCAGGAGTTGCTTCAGCGCCGCCTCACCGCTCTCCACCGCGACCGACTGGACGGGCAGCCCCTGGAGGATCGCCTCGAGCGCCATCAGGTTCTCCCGCCGGTCGTCGACCAGCAGGGCTTTGGCCAGCTCACTCACTCGATCGTCCCCCCGTCCCGGACCGTCCCCGTGTCACCGTCGCTCACCCCTCGACCTCCCGTCCGCCGCCGTTGACCCAGGAGGCCATCAGCTCGATCAACTCGTCCAGGTCCACCGGCTTGGTGATGTAGTCGCTCGCCCCGGCGCCGAGCGCCGACTCGCGGTCCCCCGGCATCGCCTTGGCGGTCAGGAACACCACCGGCAGGTCGGTGAAGCGGTGGTTGCGGCGGATCGCCCGGGTCGTCTCGTAGCCGTCCTGGTCGGGCATCATCGCGTCCATCAGGACGATGTCGACCTCCGGATGCTCGGCGAGCAGGCGTACCCCGTCCACTCCGTTGTCCGAGTAGAGCACGGTCATGCCGTGCAGCTCCAACGCGCTGGTCAGGGCGAAGACGTTGCGGACGTCGTCGTCGATGATCAGCACGGTGGCGCCGTCGAGCTGCCGGGCCGCCGGGGTGATCGGCCGGTCCGGCTCGTTCTGGGTACGCAGCATGGCCGGCAGCCCGCCCCGGGGCGCCTGCATGGGAGGCACCGGTACCGGGGCGACCACCGCGTCCGGGGCGAGTACGTCAGGTACGAAGAGGGTGAAGGTCGAGCCCTGTCCCGGCGCCGACGACACGGTGATGGTGCCGCCGATCAGCCGGGCCAGGTCGCGGCTGATCGACAGCCCGAGCCCGGTGCCGCCGTACCGCCGGCTGGTGGTGCCGTCGGCCTGCTGGAACGCCTCGAAGATCAGCCCGAGCTTGTCGTCCGAGATGCCGATCCCGGTGTCGATGACGGTGAACGCCACCACCTGGTGCGCGGTCGTCAGCGCCGGTACGTCGAAGAACGCCCCCTCCGGCGCCGGCCCGATCCGCAGCGTCACCGCCCCGTTGTCGGTGAACTTGACCGCGTTGGAGAGCAGGTTGCGGAGGATCTGCTGGAGCCGCTGCGCGTCGGTGACCAGGGTCGGCGACAGTTCCTTGGAGATGCGTACCTGGAAGTCCAGGCCCTGCTCCTCGGCCTGCGGCGCGAACGCCTGCTCGACGTAGCTGCGGATCTCGGAGAACCGCACCTCGGTCGGCTCGACGTCCATCCGGCCCGCCTCGATCTTGGACAGGTCGAGGATGTCGTCGATCAGCGAGAGCAGGTCGGAACCGGCACTGTGGATGGTGCGGGCGAACTCGATCTGCTTCTCGGACAGGTTGTCCTCGGAGTTGTCCGCCAGCAGCCGGGCCAGCAGCAGCAGCGAGTTGAGCGGCGTACGCAGTTCGTGGCTCATGTTGGCCAGGAACTCCGACTTGTACGCCGAGGCCCGGGCCAACTGCTGCGCCTTGTCCTCCAGGCCGATCCGGGCCAGCTCGATCTCCCGGTTCTTGGTCTCGATGTTGCCCTTCTGCTCGGAGAGCAGTTGCGCCTTGTCCTCCAGTTCGGCGTTGGTGCGCTGGAGTTCGGCGGACTGTTCCTGCAACTCGTGGGCGAGCCGCTGCGACTGCGAGAGCAGTTCCTCGGTACGCCGGTTGGCCTGGATGGTGTTCAGCGCGATGCCGATGGTCGACACCAGCCGCTCCAGGAACGCCAGGTGCAGGTCGGAGAAGGGCGAGACGCTGGCGAACTCGATCACGCCGAGCAGTTCGCCCTCGAAGAGCACGGGCAGCACGACCAGGTCGGCCGGGGGCGTGGCGGCGAGTCCGGAGCGGACGGTGAGGCTGCCGTTCGGCGGTGCACCGACCCGGATCGTCCGGCGGGAGAGCGCGGCCTGCCCGACCAGCCCCTCACCGGGGCCGAACGTGACGTCGTGGTGCCGGGCCACATAGCCGTACGACGCGGTCAGCCGCAGCCGCATCACCGCCTCGTCGGTGTCGGCCAGGAAGAACGCGCCGAGCTGCGCGTCGACCAGCGGGGTCACCTCGGTCATGATCATGCGGCAGACCTCGCCGAGGTCGCGCTGCCCCTGGAGCAGGCCACCGATCCGGGCCAGGTTGGAGTCGAGCCAGCCCTGCTCGGCGTTCTTCTTGGTGGTCTCCCGGAGCGTGACGATCATCTGGTTGATGTTGTCCTTCAGCTCCGCGACCTCGCCCTGCGCCTGTACGGCGATCCGCTGGGTCAGGTCGCCGGTGGTCACCGCCGTGGAGACCTGGGCGATCGCCCGGAGCTGGGTGGTCAGCGTGGAGGCGAGCTGGTTGACGTTCTCGGTGATGTCCCGCCAGGTGCCGGAGACCCCCTTCACCTGCGCCTGACCGCCGAGCTTGCCCTCGACGCCGACCTCGCGGCCGACCCGGGTCAGCTCCTCGGCGAACGAGGAGAGCTGGTCCACCATCGTGTTGACGGTGTCCTTCAGCTCCAGGATCTCGCCCTGCGCGTCCACGGTGATCTTCTGCGACAGGTCGCCCCGGGCCACCGCCGTGGTGACCGAGGCGATGTTCCGGACCTGGGCGGTCAGGTTGGAGCCCATCGAGTTGACGTTGTCGGTCAGGTCCCGCCAGGTGCCGGAGACCCCCTTGACCTGCGCCTGACCGCCGAGCTTGCCCTCGGTGCCGACCTCGCGGGCCACCCGGGTCACCTCGTCGGCGAACGACGAGAGCTGGTCGACCATGGTGTTGACCGTCTGCTTCAGCTCCAGGATCTCGCCCTGTGCGTCCACAGTGATCTTCTGGCTCAGGTCACCCCGAGCGACCGCGGTCGACACCTGGGCGATGTTCCGCACCTGGGCGGTCAGGTTCGAGGCCATCGAGTTCACGTTATCGGTCAGGTCGCGCCAGGTGCCGGCCACGCCGCGTACCTGGGCCTGGCCGCCGAGCTTGCCCTCGGTGCCCACCTCCCGGGCCACCCGGGTCACCTCGTCGGCGAACGACGACAACTGGTCCACCATCGTGTTCACCGTCGACTTCAGCTCCAGGATCTCGCCCCGGGCGTCGACGGTGATCTTCTGCGACAGGTCGCCCTTCGCCACCGCGGTGGTGACCGAGGCGATGTTCCGGACCTGGGCGGTCAGGTTGGACGCCATCGAGTTGACGTTGTCGGTCAGGTCCCGCCAGGTGCCGGAGACCCCCTTCACCTCGGCCTGACCGCCGAGCTTGCCCTCGGTGCCGACCTCCCGGGCCACCCGGGTCACCTCGTCCGCGAACGACGAGAGCTGGTCGACCATCGTGTTCACCGTCGACTTCAGCTCCAGGATCTCGCCCTGCGCGTCCACGGTGATCTTCTGCGACAGGTCGCCCTTGGCGACGGCGGTGGAGACCTGGGAGATGTTCCGGACCTGCGAGGTGAGGTTGCCGGCGAGCTGGTTGACGTTTTCGGTGAGCGCCCGCCAGGTGCCGGAGACGCCGCGTACCTGGGCCTGACCGCCGAGCTTGCCCTCGATGCCGACCTCCCGGGCCACCCGGGTCACCTCGTCAGCGAAGGAGGAGAGCTGGTCCACCATCGTGTTGACGGTGTCCTTCAGCTCCAGGATCTCGCCCTGTGCGGCCACCGTGATCTTCTGACTCAGGTCACCCCGGGCCACCGCCGTCGACACCTGGGCGATGTTCCGCACCTGGGCGGTCAGGTTCGAGGCCATCGAGTTGACGCTGTCGGTCAGGTCCTTCCAGGTACCGGCGACGTTCGGTACGTCCGCCTGGCCGCCGAGCTTGCCCTCGGTGCCCACCTCCCGGGCCACCCGGGTCACCTGCTCGGCGAAGAGCCGGAGCGTGTCGGTCAGCCCGTTGATGGTGTGCGCCAGCTCGGCGACCTCGCCCTTGGCCGAGACGGTGATCTTCTGCGACAGGTCGCCCCTGGCCATCGCCGTGGTCACCTGCGAGATCGACCGCACCTGGTACGTCAGGTTCGACGCCATGGTGTTCACCGAGTCGGTGAGGTCCTTCCAGGTGCCGGCGACGCCGCGTACGTCGGCCTGGCCACCCAGCTCACCTTCGGTGCCCACCTCCCGGGCCACCCGGGTCACCTCGTTGGAGAAGGACGAGAGCTGGTCGACCATCGTGTTCACCGTGCGGCCGATCCGCAGGTACTCGCCGCGCAGCGGGCGGCCGTCGATCTCCAGCGCCATGTGCTGGGAGAGGTCACCGTCGGCGACGGCCACGATGACCCGGGCGATCTCGGTGGTCGGCCGACCCAGGTCGTCGATGAGCTGGTTGATCGCCCGCTGTCCCTCGGCCCAGGCGCCGTCCAGCCCCTCCTCGTCCAGCCGCTCGGTGAGCCGGCCGTCCCGACCGACGATCCGGCTGATCCGGCGCAGGTCGAGGTGCTGCCGCTCCTGCACCGACACCACCTCGTTGAAGGCGTCGGCCACCTCGCCCGCGACGCCGGCCCGGCGCGGCAGCCGTACCTTCAGATCGCCGCGACGGACCCGCCGCAACGCGTCGGCGAGTTCACTGAGCAGCACCGCGTCCTCGGCGGTGGACCGCTCCTCGGCAGAGATCTGTTTCGCCGTGGTCATCGTTCCTCGCTCAGGTTTCGAAGGAGGTGGGCCAGCCCGGCCGACCCGCGCCGCCAGGTGGTCGGCGAATCCACTCCGCCGCGCCCGTGCGGCTCCGCGCGGGCGGCGGGCACACCCATCATCGTGCCTTTCGTCCATCCAATGCCACCCTCGGTGTACGTCGGAGTCGCGAGCGGCAGCCGGCGGACCACCCAGGAGGTAAAGCGGGCAGAACGGTCAAGTAGGGCAGCGTCCAGCCTAGCGCGACGCCGCTCCGAGCGCCTGCCGGCACGAGCGCGGCACAGACGCGCCCGGCCCGGATAGGGTGGCCTGGATCTCGGATCGGTGGAGGATACGAAGGGTGTCAGCGGAGGCGGGCGGCACGGGCACCGGCGGGACGGCCACCGGAGGCACGGGCGATCAACTGCGCCGGGTACGGCTTCCCGCCGACCGGCGTACCCCGGCGGCTGCCCGCGCCCTGGTCCGGTCGGTACTCGCCGAAGCCGGCCTGGAGGAGCTGCTCAACGAGGCACTGCTGCTCACCACCGAACTCTCCACCAACGCGGTGGAGCACGCCGGCACGGAAGTGGACATCGAGGTCGTGGCGGACGAGTCGGGGCTGACCGTGACGGTCTCGGACTTCGCGGTCGGGCCGATCGAGGACGTGGCGGCCCGGCCCAGGAACGACCTGACGGACATCTCGCAGGTGTCCGAGCGGGGCCGGGGGCTGCTGTTGGTCGACCACTTCGCCAGCCGGTGGGGCACCATGCACCAGGCCACCGGCAAGGGCGTCTGGTTCCGGCTGGACCGCAAGGGCCCGGCCGACCCGGCACAGCACCCGCCGGAGGCGGCCCAGACGGTCGCGACCAGCAGCGTCGGCAGCCCGCCCGGCCCGTCCGCGCCGAGCGCCGGGGCGATGAGCGCGCTGATGCAGACCGCGCCCGACCCGTACGCCGACGATCCGCTGCCCGCCTTCGCCGCCGACCTGCTGGTCCGGGTCGGCGACATGGTCGGCGCGGCCGGCGGTGCGGTACGCCTGGACCGGGGCGACGGCGCCGGCTGGCAACTGCTGGCCCGGTACGGCCGGCAGTCCCGCCCCGGCGACGAACTGCTCCGGGTGCCGTTGACCGTGCACCGGCCGTACGCCGGGGAGCTGGAACTCGACGCCGCGCCCTCCGGGTACGCCCGCCCGCTCGCCGCGCTGGTGGCGGAGCGGCTCTCCCTGCACCTGGAGAACGACCGGCTGCGCCGGGCCGACGTACGCCGGCAGACCTGGCTGACCTTCCTCGCCGAGGCGAGTGAGCTGCTCGCCCAGTCGCTCGACGTCGAGCTGACGATGGCGCTGATCCCGCAGCTCGTAGTGCCCCGGCTCGGCCAGTGGTGCGCGGTGCACGTCATCGACGAGTGGGGCCGGTTGAAGCTGGCCGCGGCCACCCACGCCGACGAGACGGTGCTGGCGCAGTTGCACAAGATGCTCAAGGAGGACGGTCCGGAGTCGGTGCAGTCCCGGCTGCGCGAGGCGTCCCGCAGTCAGGGGCAGGTGCCGATCGGCGCCCCGATGGACGGCTTCGCCATCCCGCTGGTCGCCCGGGGGCAGCGGCTCGGCACCCTGGCGGTCGGCCGGCACCAGCGGCACCGGCACGACCCGGACGAGATCGCCGTACTGGAGGACGTGGCCCGGCGGGCGGCACTGGCCATCGAGAACGCCCGGATCCACGACGAGCGGCGCAAGGTGGCGCACACCCTCCAGCAGTCGCTGCTACCGCCGGTGCTGCCGGTGGTGGACGGCATCGGGTTCGCCGCGGAATACGTGCCGACCGGGGACGCGGCCGAGGTCGGTGGCGACTTCTACGACGTCGTACCGCTGACCGAGGACCGCTGGCTGGTGGTGGTCGGGGACGTCTCCGGCAAGGGCGTACAGGCGGCGGCGGTGACCGGGCTGGTCCGGGACGTGATCCGGGTCCTGGTCGGGGACGGCAAGCCGCTGCCGGAGGCGCTGGCCCGGCTCAACGGCACGCTGGTGGAGCGGGGTGGCGGGCGATACTGCACGCTGGCGCTGGCCGCCGTGGACCGGGACGGTGCCGGCCGGCTCACCGTCTCGCTCTATCTGGCCGGTCACGACCGGCCGGTGCTGGTCCGTGGCGACGGGCGGACGTCGTTCGTGGGATCCGGGGGTACGGCGCTCGGCCTGCTCGACTCGATCACCTCGCCGGTCGCCGAGGTGCGGCTCGGCCCCGGTGACGCACTGGTCTTCTACACCGACGGGGTGACCGAGCGGCGGCGCGGCCGGGAACTCTTCGGCATCGAGCGGCTGCGGGACGCGGCGGCTCCGCTGGCCGGCTATTCGGCCGAGGTGGTGGCCGCTCGGCTGCGCGCGGCGGCGATCAACTTCTCGGTCGAGTCGCCCCGGGACGACATCGCCATCCTGGTACTCCGCAACGACTCCACCGGCTGACCGCCACCTCCTCGGGAACGTGTGGCTGGAGGAAACCGGCCGCACAACTGCCCGGGGTGCCCAACTGATGACCCGCACCCGGTGAACCACGTCCGGCCCGGTCCTCCGCCGATCGGGCCGGCCGCCCTCTCCGGCTGGTGCCGCAACACCGCGCAACAACCTTGATGTACGGCAAGCCGGGCAGCGAGGATGGCCGGAACGCGACTTTCGGCAACGAACACGGCGGGGAGTAACCATGCACCTGACCCTGATCGGCAAGGACCCGGATTCCAACCCCACCGGCTCGCCGACCATCTACCGCACGGATCGCGGTAGTTGGGTGGTGCAGGGCTGGGTGGTGACCGACCAGGACACGCTCGCGCAGATGCACATCCCGGCTGGGGAGACCTGTGTCGAGATCCCGGACCGGATGCTCCAGTTCTTCGAGGAGGGTCGTGACCTCGATCGGTGAGGCCGATTTCGACCGCCTGCTGCGCACTTTCGAGCGCTCCAGCGTGCATCTCGAGACGCGCGACTCCTACGGCACCGCGACGGAACTGCCGCACATGGCCAAGTGGGCGGCGGGTGAGCCGGATGACCTCGGGTGGCTGGCGGACTGGTGCACCACCTTGCGCCAGCACGTTGCCGCCGGCAGGTCCGTACGACGGGCGCGTATCGTCTCCGAACCGCTCAGCGACTACCAGCGGTGGTCATACAGCATCGCCCATCCGATGGTCGAGGCCGGCGAGGACATCCGGTGGGTGCCCCGACGGCTGGTGTCGTCCATCGGCATCCCCGGCAACGACTTCTACCTCTTCGACGACCGTCTGGTGGTCTTCCTGCTGTACGCGGGCAACGGCTTGAACGCGGCGTACGAAACGTCGACCGACCCAGCCGACGTGCGGCTCTGCCACTCCGCGTTCACCGCAGTATGGAACTTGGCCGTACCGCACCGTGACTACAGACCCGTCTAGCGCCACCTGGCAGCCGCAGGAAGCATTGGGTGTCCGCCTGCGCGAACTGCGTCGAGACGCAGGGCTCACTGGTCGGGCGCTTGCCGCCGCAACGGGGCAACACTTCACCCGGGTCAGCAAAATCGAGCATGGCGTACAGGCACCAACGGAACAGGACATCCGCAACTGGTGCCGGGCCTGTGGCGCTGACGACCAGACCGCCGACCTGATAGCCACCCTGCGGGCGGTCGAGTCCGCCTACCTGGAGTTCCGCAGGCAGGCCCGCGCCGGCATGAAGCGAGTGCTCGGGGCACACACGGTCGCATTGTACGAGCAGACCGAACTGTTCCGCATCTATGAGCACAACGTCATACCCGGACTTTTCCAGACCGCAGACTACTCGGCCGCTATGCTGTCTTTCTGGATTGGCTTTCTCCGGACACCGAATGACTTGGACAGCGCCGTTGCTATCCGGATGAGGCGCCAGCAGGTGATTTCCCAGCCAGGCAAGCGCTTCGCCGTGGTTCTGGAGGAGCAGGCGCTACGGACGTGGCTCGGTGACGCTGGGATAGTAGAACGTCCATCCTGCCTGATTCTAGTGTCGATACGACCTCATAACCCGCTGCTCGGAGGATGGGTCGGATGACTATTGGTGCGGTGGTAGGCGCGCTCTTCCTGGGATTCCTGGCCGGGCTCTGGACATTCAAGGTCAAGACCAGGTGGTGTACCACCTGCGGCACGACACTCGCCTGCGTCACCTGCCTCGTTCGGCACGGGCAACTTGCGGCGCCGACCACCACGACCGTCAAACGAGGCGGACCCGGTTGGTACGCCCGACCATGAGACTGACCTGGAATCCCGAGGATCCACCGGGCCAGCCACCGGAGGGATGCCGCGACACACAACGTTGGCGAGCGGCGTACAACCTGTTCGCAACCCACCGGCTTGAGGACGCTGGTTCCAGATGTGCCTGCGGTGAGGTCTGGCCATGCCTCTCGCATCGCCGCGCGATCCGAGGCTTGGTGACCGCGTTCATGCAGGCCGGGCCGATCAAGGTCATACAGTCGGATAGTCGAGCAACAGCGTGCCGGTGGTGTGGTCGAGGAATCGTCCCGCATGGGCAGGGCCGATGGGTTCACCGGCACGACGGATTGGTCGTATGCGACTACCCGTACGAGGATGCCGCCGTGACGGCCGCCGAGCCTGCGAGGTCAGACCGCTAGTGGGACAAGCTCGGGTGGCCCTGCGGTGGTGGCGTCCACGCCGTACACCGCCGGTGCGCAGGTCTCCTACCGGGTCAGATGCCGCCCGGGTAGCGCCCGGGAGCGAGCCGGTGCGCCGGGTCAAACCGCTCCTTCACCCGACGCAGCAGCGGCAGGTCTGGCAGCTCACCCCAGAGGTCCACGGCTTCGCGGATCCGGGGCGGGGCGGCGACCACCACGCAGCGGCCGGAGCGAGCCCGCAGCACCGCGCGTACGCCGTCCAGGATGGTGCCGACCCGCTCCGGTGACGAGTCCGCCGGCAGCGCGGCGTGCACGACACCGAGCCCGGCCGAGCCGCGTACCGGCACCGGTGCCCCGGCGGCGTCCCGCAGCGCGTAGACGGCGGCGTGCAGGTCACCGATTGGTACCTCGATGCGCAGCGCCACCTGGTCGGGCTGGAACGGATAGTGGCGCCACCACGGCGGTGCCGCTCCGACCGCCTGGGCGTCGCCGCCGAGCAGCCCCGTCAACCGGGCCGCCCGCTCGGCCACCTCGGCCGGCCCGCCCTCGACCAGTACGGCCAGGGTGCCGGCACCGGGCTCGCCGGACCGGCCGCGTGCCCCGGAACCACGGCCGAACCCGGGCTGTCCCCGCTCACCGGACCCGCCCGCACCGGAGCGTCGGCCCGGGGCCTCGAACCAGCCGCGCGCACCGGCCCGACCGGACGGGCCGGGTGCCCCCGTGGCACCCGGCCTGTCCGGCGGAAGGTGGCCGCCGGAGCCGAGGCTCCGGACGGTGCGGCGGGCCGTCGGCGCCCGGCCGCCGGGCAGGTCCACCTCGATCGCGGTCGGCCGCAGTTCGGCGTCGAGAACGGCCCGGACCAGGTCGTGCACCTCGAGCGGAGTCCAGACCGAACGGACCACCCACGCCCGGCTCGCCGGAATCGGCTGCACCCGCAGGGTCGCCGAGACCAGCACGCCGAGCGCGCCCTGCGACCCGCAGAGCAGCCGGGCGACGTCGGGATCGGCCGGCACCGGACCGGGCCGCTCTCCGGGACGGCCGGTCGCGCCGGCCCGGGCGTACGACAGCACTCCGGAGGCGTCGACGTAGCTCACCCCGACGAGTTGGTCGCAGGGCCGGCCGTGCAGGTGCCGAAGTGGACCGCTCTCGTCGGCCGCGACCACGCCACCGACCGTGGCGCCGACCGAGGGCACGTCGATCGGCAGCCGACGCCCGGTCCGCTCCAGGATCGCCTCGGCGGCCCGGACCGGTGTGCCGGCCCCGATCTCGGCGACCAGCTCGTCCTCGGGCTGCTGCCAGACCCCGGCGAGTCGCCCGGTGTCGAGCACGATGTCGACCTGCGACGGGGGCATCCCCCAGTCGAGTTTGGTGCCGGCTCCCCGGGCGACCACCGAGAGGTCGTGTTCGGCGGCCAGCCGGACCACCTCGGTGACCGCTTCGGGACTGCCCGGCGCCGCGACCCAGCGGGCCGCCGCGCCGGCCACCCCGTCGGCCGCCCCGGCCGGCCGGGCGAAGTGGGCACCGCAGATGCCCGCCAGTCGCCGTGCGATGTCAGTGCCCCCGCGCCGTTCGATCGAGATCTCCCCCACCTTGGTCATCGTACACATGTGCTAATTCTCGGCAACCTCCGACCCGTACCGGACGCCCTCCGGCCGGCCCGGACGGGCAACGTGACCGGGTGACCACTGAGACGATCGGCTACCTGACCGCGGAGAACGCCTACACCGAGCAGACCACGGGCCGGCTCGGCCTGCTGCGGGAGGCGCTGTTCAACGAGACGAAGCGGCGGACGAAAGAAGCCGATCTATCGGTGCCGACCCGCAAGAACGGTCACTGGTACTACACCCGGACGGTCGAAGGCGAGCAGTACGGCATCCACTGCCGCCGATCGGTGCGGGACGGCGAGACGGCCCCGCCGATGCCGGAGGACGGCGCACCACTTCCCGACGAGGTGCCGGGCGTCAGGGGTACTGGCTAACCTGCGCGTCATGTCTGTTCTGCCCTCGTCTGATGATGTGGTTCCGTTCGCCGACACCGCCGCCTGGCGACTGCGCTGGACAAGCCGGTTCACGGAAAAGCTGATGTCCTGCCCGCCGGTCGGGTCACCGTCGACCGGCCACAGCAGCGGCGCATACGCGGCGGCGACCACGATGCTGAACGGCCGACCCGTGGCCGTCACCGGCGGCGGCGACAACACGGTACGGATCTGGGACCTGACCACCGGCCAGCAGATCGGCCAACCAATCACCGGCCACACCGATTCGGTCTGGGCAGTGGCGACCACGGTGCTGGACGGCCGACCCGTGGCCGTCAGCGGCAGCGGCGGCAGCCGCGACAACACGGTACGGATCTGGGACCTGACCACCGGCCAGCAGGTGGGCCAACCACTCACGCACGACGACTCGCTGCGCGCGGTGACCACCGCCGTGGTGAACGGCCGTCCGATCGCGCTCACCGGCACCTTCAACGAGCCGATCGTCCGGGTGTGGGACCTCGGCACCGGCGAACAGCGGCTTGAACCGCTCACCGGCCACACCGAGTCGGCGTGGAGCCTGGCAACCGCGGTGATCGACGGCCGACCCGTGGCGGTCACCGGGAGCCACGACGGGACCGTACGGATCTGGGACCTGACCACCGGCCAGCAGGTGGGCCAACCACTCACCGGCCATACCAAGGGGATGAAGACGCTGGTGACCGCGGTGGTGCGGGGCCGCCCCACCGCCGTCACCAGCGGCTATGACGCGACGGTGCGGATCTGGGACCTCACCACCGGCCAGCAACTCAGCGAGTCGCCCACCCACGACCCTGATGGGGCACGGCTGGCAACCGCGATGGTAAACGACCTACCCGTGGTGGTCAGCGCCGAATTCGACGAGCCGGTCGTGCGGGTGCGGGACCTGGTCACCGGAAAGCAGATCGGCGAATCGTTCACCGGCCAGACCAGGACGTATGCCGTGGCGACCGCAGTCGTGAACGGCCAACCGGTCGCGGTCACCGGAGCTGAGGGTGGCACGGTACGGGTGTCGGCCCTGACCATCGGCAAACCGACAGGTGAGCCGATGACCAGGCACACCGGTCAGGTGAATGCCGTTGCCGCGACGGTGGTGGACGGCCATCCCGTGGCGGTTACCGGCAGCGCCGACGAGACGGTACGGGTCTGGGACCTCAGCACCGGCGAGCAGGTGATCGCCCCGGTCACCGGCCACACCGGGCCGGTGACCGCGGTCGCCACCACGACGGTGCACAGCCGGCCGGTCGCGGTAACCGGCAGCACCGACCACACCGTACGGCTGTGGGACCTGGCCACCGGCAAGCAGCTCGGTGCACCATGCACCGCGCACACCAACACCATCCGCACGATCGCCGCCACCGCCACCGACACCGGCACCCGACCGGTCGCGGTCAGCGGCAGCGACGACCGGACCATCCGGGTGTGGGACCTCGCCACGGGCGCGCAGGTCGGCGTACCCCGGAAGAGCGACGAACGGTGGATACACGCGCTCGCCACCGTCAGCCTTCGCGGCCAGCCGATTGCCGTCACCGGCACCTGGAACGGCGCGATCCGGCTCCGTTACCTCACAACCAACCGGGACACCGGCGCCCGCCTCGCCGCACGCATCGGCAAGCCAGTGAAGAAGCTCGCCGTCACCACAGGCGCCGAAGGGCCCATCGCGATCACCAGCTGCACAACCTGGGAGAAGGCGAAGGTCTGGGACGTCACGACCGGCCAACCGATCGGCGAGCTTCCGATCAGCTATGTCAACGCGCTCGCGGCCGCGACGGTGGGCGGTCGGCCGATCGCCGTCATCGGCCGCTATTCGTCCGTGGAGGTCTGGGACCTCACCAGCTTCCAGCAGATCGGTCCCACCATGACCTTTCCGGACGAGGTGACGGCGGTGACGGCCGGCCCGACCGGGGACATCATCGTCTGCTTCGCGCAGGACATCGCCGTACTCACCAATGCGGCGCGGGTGATCGGGCCGGACGGGACTTCGAACGGTAACGTGACCGGGTGAGCACTGAGACGACCGCTGCCGCCCCCGTCGCGAAGCGGGTCCCCACCGAGCGCACCCACCACGGCGACACGGTGATCGACGAGTACGCCTGGCTCGCCGACAAGGGCGACCCGGACACGATCGCCTACCTGAAAGCCGAGAACGCCTTCACCGAGGTGCGTACGACGGGCCTGTCCGCGCTGCGGGAGACCCTGTTCGAGGAGACGAAGACCCGCACTCAGGAGACCGACCTGTCGGTGCCGATCCGCAAGAACGGGTACTGGTACTACACCCGGACCGTCGAGGGTCAGCAGTACGGCATCCACTGCCGCCGCGCGGTCCGGGACGGGGAGACGGATCCGCCGATGCCGGCGGACGGTACGCCGCTGGACGGCGAGGAGATCCTGCTCGACGGCAACGCGCTCGCCGAGGGTCACGACTTCTTCGCCCTGGGTACGTTCGACGTCAGCCCGGACGGGCGCTGGCTGGCGTACTCCACCGACTTCGCCGGCGACGAGCGCTTCACGCTGCGGGTCAAGGACCTCTCCACCGGCGAGGTGCTCGCCGACGAGGTGCCGGACACCTTCTACGGCAGCGCATGGTCGGCCGACGGCTCCACACTGTTCTACCTGACCGTGGACGAGAGCTGGCGGCCCTACCGGGTCTGGCGGCACACCGTCGGCACGGCGGCGGCCGCCGACGAGGTCGTCTACCAGGAGGACGACGAGCGGTTCTGGATCGGCGTCGGGCTGACCCGCTCGGAGAGCTTCGTCGTCATCGACTCGCACAGCAAGGTGACCAGCGAGGTACGCGTCATCCCGGCCAGCAACCCGACCGGCGAGCCGGCGGTGATCGCGCCCCGCCGGCAGGGTGTCGAATACTCGGTCGAGCACCACGGGCACCGCTTCTTGATCCTGCACAACGACGGCGCGGAGGACTTCGCGCTCGCGTACACCTCGGCGGACGCGCCCGGGGACTGGGTGCCGATGATCGAGCACACCCCCGGCACCCGGCTGGAGGCGGTCGACGCCTTCGCCAACCACATCGTGGTGTCGCTGCGTACGGCCGGGCTGACCGGGATCCGGGTGCTGCCGGTGGGTAGCACCGAGTCGTACGACATCGACTTCCCGGAGCCGCTCTACAACGTCGGGCTGGACAGCAACCCCGAATACCAGACCACCGACATCCGGCTGCACTACGCCTCGCTGACCACCCCCGACTCGGTCTACGACTACGACCTGGTCACCCGGCAGATGGTGCTGCGCAAGCGGAAGCCGGTACTCGGCGACTTCGACCCGGCCGGCTACGAGCAGTACCGGGACTGGGCGCTCGCCGACGACGGGACCCGGGTGCCGATCTCGCTGGTCTGCCGGGTCGGCACGCCCCGGGACGGCTCGGCCCCGTGCGTGCTCTACGGCTACGGCTCCTACGAGGCGAGCATGGACCCGTGGTTCTCGATCCCTCGGCTCTCCCTGCTGGACCGGGGCGTCGTCTTCGCCGTGGCGCATGTGCGCGGCGGCGGTGAACTGGGCCGCCGGTGGTACGAGACCGGCAAGCTGCTGACCAAGAAGAACACCTTCACCGACTTCGTGGCAGCCGCCCGGCACCTGGTCAAGGCCGGCTGGACCTCGGCGGACCGGTTGGTCGCCCGGGGCGGCTCGGCCGGCGGGCTGCTGATGGGCGCGGTGGCCAACATCGCCCCGGACGCCTTCGCCGGGATCGTCGCGCAGGTGCCGTTCGTCGACCCGCTCACCTCGATCCTCGACCCGTCGCTGCCGCTGACCGTCACCGAGTGGGAGGAGTGGGGCAACCCGCTGGCCGACCCCGAGGTATACGCGTACATGAAGTCGTACTCGCCGTACGAGAACGTCACCGGGCAGGACTACCCGCCGATCCTCGCGGTCACCAGCATCAACGACACCCGGGTGCTCTATCACGAGCCGGCGAAGTGGATCGCCCGGCTCCGGGCCGTCGCGCCGCAGGGATCGTACCTGCTCAAGACGGAGATGGGTGCCGGGCACGGCGGCCCGAGCGGGCGCTACGACTCCTGGAAGGAGGAGGCGTTCGTCGCCGCCTGGATCCTCGACCGGCTGGGCGTCACGCCCTGATCCGGTCGGTTTCGCACTGCCTGTGCCCAGTGCCCTGAGATAGGTGTGCCAGACCGGCGGGACTGATGTCGACATCCCCTGGGAATACCGCCCCGGGGGTGGGCACTCCTCGACGGAGGAGTCTGGGCACGACCAGGGAGGCACCGATGGCGGATCCGGTCGTCGAGTTCTTCGACGGACTCGAACGCGCCGAGTCCACGGTGCTGCCGGTACGGGTAAACGGAACTGCCCGTTTCGACCTCAACCAGGACGGCGAGACCGATCACTGGTACGTCGCCATCCAGGAAGGGGCGGTCAGTGTCTCGCACGAGATGCGGGATGCCGATGTCGTCCTCAACGCCGAGCGCGGGTTCTTCGAGCGACTGGTGACGGGGCGGGCGAATCTGTTCGCGTCCCTGCTGCGCCGGGACTTCACCGTCGAGGGCAACCTCCAACTGCTCATGCCGATCGAGCGGATTCTCCCGCAGCCCCCGGGCGCGCACGATCCCCGAGCTTTCGCACCCGGGCGAAATGACCGGACATGAGTCAGCCGGCCGGTCGGACCGACGACCTCGTACACCTGCTGGACGGCAACACATTCGTGGTCAGTGACCGTCGGGGCGACATAACTCCGTCGCCCACGATCCCGACCGGGTTGTTCTCGTTCGACACCCGGTTCCTCTCCAAGTGGCTGCTGACCATCGACGGGCAGCGGTTACACGTATTGTCCGTGGACGATCTCCAATTCTTCGAGACGCGATTCTTCCTGGTGTCGGGCGAACCGACCCGTTACGTGGACGCGACGCTGTCGGTGGTGCGGCAACGGTCGATCGGGGGAAGCTTCGACGAGCGGTTGACCGTGTTCAACCATGCGCTGGAACCGGCCGAGTTCCGGCTCCGCGTGGAAATCGGCAGCGACTTCGCCGACCTGTTCGAGGTCAAGGACGTACGGCAGAAGGTGGCCCAGCCCACCGCTTCGGTCGGGGACGGATATCTGCGACTGAGCTACCAACGGGAGAACTTCCTGCGTGAGACGATCGCCTCGTCGACCGCCCCCGCACGGGTGGACGAGCACGGGATGACGTTCGACCTGCGGATCGAGCCGCACGGCAGTTGGATCACCGACCTCCATGTGGAGACGCTGGTCACCGGCGCCCGTGGGCGGCACATCCAGGCGAGCCTGAAGGGCCACGCGGTTGAGCTCAAGAGACGGTTGAACGAGCAGCTCGGCAGGTGGGTGGCCGAGGCCCCGCAGTTGGCCTGCCGCTGGGCGGCGCTGGATCAGGCGTACCGGCGGAGCCTGGTCGATCTCGCGGCGCTCCGTTTTCGCTCGCTCACCTACGGCGAGGACATACCGGCCGCCGGGCTGCCCTGGTTCATGACGCTGTTCGGCCGGGACAGCCTGCTCACCTGCCTCCAGGCCCTACCGGTCAAACCCGAACTGGCGCCCGCGACGTTACGGATGCTCGCCGTCACCCAGGCCAGCAAGCTGGACGATTTCCGGGAACGCGAGCCGGGGAAGATCCTGCACGAGGTCCGGTACGGGGAATCGGTGGCATTCGAGGATCAGCCGCACTCGCCGTACTACGGCGCCGCCGACACGACACCGCTGTTCGTGGTGCTGCTCGACGAGTACGAGCGGTGGTCCGGTGACGCCGAGTTGGTCCGGTTCCTGGAGGCCGAGGCGCGGGCGGCACTGGACTGGATCGACAGTTACGGTGACCTGCTCGGCACCGGGTACGTCTGGTACCGGCGCCGAAACCTGCGGACCGGCCTGGAGAACCAGTGCTGGAAGGACTCGTGGGATGCCATCTCGTACCGGGACGGCCGGCTGCCGGACTTCCCGCGCGCGACCTGCGAGTTGCAGGGCTACGCGTACGACGCCAAGGTGCGCGGGGCGAGGCTGGCCCGGCTGTTCTGGAACGACCCGGCGTACGCGGATCGGTTGGAGGCCGAAGCGGCACAGCTACGGGAGCGGTTCAACCGGGATTTCTGGGTGGCCGACGGGGAGTACTTCGCCCTGGCCCTGGACCCGGACGGCGGGCAGGTGGACGCGCTGGCGTCGAACATGGGCCACCTGCTGTGGAGCGGGATCGTCGACCCGTGCCGGGCCGGCAAGGTGGCCGGGCATCTGCTCGGCGACCGGCTGTTCTCCGGGTGGGGCGTGCGGACCCTGGCCGAAGGCGAGGGCCGGTTCAATCCGGTCGGCTATCACGTGGGTACGGTGTGGCCGTTCGACAACTCGTTCATCGCCTGGGGCCTGCGCCGGTACGGCTTCTCCGAAGAGGCCGGGCGCATCGCCAAGGCGGTGATCGACGCCGCGCGGTACTTCGACGGCCGACTACCGGAGGCGTTCGCCGGTTACGACCGTAGCCTGACCAAGTATCCGGTGCGGTACCCGACGGCATGCAGCCCGCAGGCCTGGTCCACCGGGGCGCCACTACTGTTCCTGCGGACCCTGCTCGGGCTGGAGCCACAGGGCGACCGCTTGGTGGTCGACCCGGCGCTGCCGGACGGGGTCAGCCAGATCGAGTTGCTCGACGTCCCCGGCCGTTGGGGGCGGACAGACGCGTCCAGCCGCCCGACCTGACAGTCCACCTGGAACCTCACTCCGGAATATAGTTAAGAACCTTGCAAGAAAGCGCTCTCTGGCGTAGAAACATTGACATGCGTACACGCCGAGCCGCCCTCGTCCTGGCCCTGCTGGCCGCGACGCTGGTGGTAACCCCGCCCAGCCCGGCCGTCGCTGAGCCGGGCGCGCTCACCTGGAGCGACGAGTTCAACGCGCCAGCCGGCACCGCACCCGACGGCAGCAAGTGGAAGCACGACATCGGCGGCGGAGGCTGGGGCAACAACGAGCAGCAGTACTACACCAACAGCACCAGCAACGCCGCGCACGACGGCAACGGCAACCTGGTGATCACCGCCCGTCGGGAGAACCCGGCGAACTACCAGTGCCACTACGGCTATTGCCAGTACACCTCGGCCCGGCTGCTCACCGCGGACCGCTTCACCCAGACGTACGGCCGGTTCGAGACCCGGATGAAGCTGCCGCGCGGCCAGGGCATCTGGCCGGCGTTCTGGATGCTCGGCGGCATGCCCTGGCCGGACCAGGGCGAGATCGACATCATGGAGAACATCGGCCGCGAGCCCGGCAACGTGTACGGCACCCTGCACGGCCCCGGCTACTCCGGCGGCAGCGCGGTCAGCTCCCGCTACACCCTCCCCGGCGGCCAGGCGTTCGCCGACGCCTTCCACACCTTCACCGTGGACTGGGCACCGGACTCGATCACCTGGTACGTCGACGGCATCCAGTACGCCCGCAAGACCCCGGCCGACCTGAACGGCAACCGCTGGGTCTTCGACCACCCGTTCTTCATGATCATGAACATCGCGGTCGGCGGCTACTGGCCGGGCTACCCGGACGGCAGCACCACGTTCCCGCAGCAGATGCTGGTCGACTACGTCCGGGTCTGGGCCTGGAACACCGGCGGCGGCAATCCGGGCACCGGCAGCCAGCTCATCGGGCTCGCCAACAAGTGCATCGACGTGCCGGGCGCGAACCCGGCCGACGGCACCCAGTTGCAGATCTGGGACTGCAACGGTACGGCCGCGCAGCGCTGGACCTTCACCGGCGGCACGATCCGGGCGTTCGGCAAGTGCATGGACGTGGCGAACGCGTCGACAGCCAACGGCGCCAACATCCAGATAGTCGGCTGCAACGGCAACGCGGCCCAGCAGTTCGTACTGAGTGCGGCCGGTGACCTGGTCAACCCGCAGGCGAACAAGTGCGTCGACGTACGCGACTGGAGCACCGCCAACGGTGCCAAGCTCCAACTCTGGGAATGCACCGGCGGCGCCAACCAAAAGTGGCGGCGCGCCTGACGATCGCTTCGAGAATCGTGTGCTGCTACTACCCCTGGAGGGGTAGTAGCAGCACACGCACCGGTAGGTCCACCACCTCGGCGCCGGGTCGCGCTAGCGTCGGACGGGCGGGCGCTGGCCGTTGGTGAACCAGCGCAGCAGCCACTCGGCGGGACCGTGTCCGTGCCGCTCCAGCCACCATCTGCTGACCAGCACCTGGCCGGCGAAGATGGCGATGGCGAAGAGCATCATCTCCAACGGTGACACCTGACCCACCAGGCCGAAGCCGACCCCGGTGAAGATCAGTAGTGTGGCGACCGACTGCCCGAGGTAGTTGGAGAGCGCCATCCGGCCCGCCGGGGCCAGTGCCGTACCGAGCCACCGGCCACGGTCGCTGTGCACGACCCGGATCAGGGTCGCGGCGTACGCGGCGGCCAGGAACGGCGCGGTCATCGCACTGACCAGTACGCCCAGGGTGTTGCCGTTGCCGCCGAGCGAGGCGTAGACCACGCCGCCGACGATCCCGACCGGAAAGCCGACGAGTTGGACGATCCGCGGCCACGCCTCCCGCCCGGTGAGCCCGACCAGCAGTCCGCGCCGGGCGGCGACCATGCCGAGCAGGAACATCGCCAGGGTGCACGCAGTGCGTCGAGGTCGGAGATGCGGTTCCGGGAAGCCGTCGTGGCGGTAGCGGTGGTCACCAGTCGAGCACACCAGCGCCGGGCCGGACGGTCAGGAGCGGCAACTCCCGAACCGGGGTGGAGATAGGTCCACCGTGTCCGACGGCTACGAACCGGGCCCGGACCGGACTCCCCCGGTCAGCCCCGGCCGGGGTAGCGGCAGGCCGAGGCACCCGCCGCGACCTGCTGCGGGGGATCCAGCGTCACCGCCGTGGATCGGCCCGGAGTCTCGGCGGAGAACTGTCGGGCCTCGACCAGGCCGGTGGGGCTGTCCCCGCCGAGGCAGGCGGCGGCGACCAGGACGACGGGTGCTCCGCCGACCGGCGCGGGTACCGTGTCGAGCCGGTGCCGGGCTCCCACGGCCCGGTCCCGGACCTCGACCAGCGCGAGCTGCCGCCAGGTCCGGGCGCCCGGCGTGGCCGGATCCGCTCCGGTCGAGACGGCGAAGCCGACGACGTCGAGTTCGGTGCCGGTGGCGTGCAGGTCGACCCCGGCCCGGCGGGCCTGCTGGGCGGTGGTGGCGAAGGTGAGCCCGCTCGGTGCCGGCCGCCCGCCGGGGCACTCGGCCGCCGGCAGGTCGCGGGGCGGGTTGCCGTGGATGATGCCGGAGGCGACCACCCCGCCACCGGCCACGGTGAACCACCGGACATCGGGGGTACCGGCGGTGTTGTCGTAGATCTTCTCGCCGATGCAGTAGCCGGTGAACCCGACGGTGCAGTCCGGCGGGACGGTGTGCAGGATCGTGTTGTCCCTGGTCGCCCCGTCCCGGACGTGCGCGCCGCTGCCGTAGGTGGTGCCGGTGAACAGGGCGTCGCCGGGCACCTCCGGGCAGCCGGGTACGCCCCCGGCCGACTGGCCGGCACCGGCCGGCGTCTCGAAGGCGGTGTCCTCGACCGGCGGGTCGGACGACACCGTCTTCGCCGCCACCACCGCGACGAGCAGGGTCGCGGCCACCGCCACCCCGACGGCGACCGTCCGGCGCCGCCGTGGCCGCCCCTCGGTCGGGCCCGTCCCGGACGGCGACGAGCGTTCACCGTTCGGTTCCGGGGCGGGCGTTCCGTGCCGACCTGGCTCCACCGGTGTTCCCGGTGTCGCGGCCCCGACATGAGTCCCGGAACCCGGCCCGGCGACAACCGGAGACGTCGCCCAGCCGGCCGCTACGGTCGGACCATCCGCCGGCCCCGACTCACCGGCCGGACCCGGATCACCCGTCGGTGCCGCCACGCCGCCCGAACTCAACCCGGCCTCGCCACCCAAACTCAACCCGGCCACGCCGGTCGAACTCAATCCGGCCACGCCGCCCGAGCCCAACCCGGGCGCGCCGCCCGAACTCAACCCGGCCTCGCCGGTCAAGCCCAACCCGGCCTCGCCGGTCGAACCCAGCTCAGCCGTCGTCCGGTACCAGCGCTGCCGCCAGTCGTCGAGGTCGCCATGGCAGGCCCCGACGTACGCGAGCACCACCTCCAGGCTCGGCATCCGGGCCCCGCCGGCCGCCTCGGAGAGCGTCGTGGCGCTGTACCCCGCCGTCCTGGCCAGCACCCGGTACGTCGGGTTGCCCGCCTCGGCGCGCAGCATGCGAAGGTCGTAGGCGAATGCCTGTAGTGGGCCGGCGGCCGGATCGACCGGACGTTCTTGGCGCGCCACGCGGCTTTCCTTCCCCAGGTACTTCCGGGCATCTCCGCATCCATGGTTGCCGACCGCACCGGCCGCGCCAACCGGGTATCGGCGTTCCGACCGACCGCGCGGCGTTGTCCGGAATTGATTGACCGGCGCCGTTGACCGTTCGGGACAACCGGAATCGCGGCTAGCAATGGAGGTCAGGGGCCAGTCGGGGAAGGGGGAGCCATGACGGACCAGGTGGTCGCCACGACCGGGATCCGGGCCGAGGGAATGGGCGGGATGTTGTCCGCCCGCTGACGCACCGGACCGTAGCGGGTGGCGAAGCTCGCATCCCCGCCACCCGCCACGGCGCTCGCACCGATCCGGTCAGCCATGGTTCCAATGCAGGGAACGCCGCCTATCGGCTCCGTCGGGCCGCCTCGCCGCACCGTCAGGCGTGCCGTCAGCCCCACATCGTCGTGCCGTCAGGCGTGCCGTCAGGCGTGCCGTCAGCCCACATCGCCGCGCCGGCTGGTCCGCCACCGACCGGAGCGTCACCCCGCCCGTCAGCCCAGATCGTCGCGCCGTCAGGCCGGGTCGGGGCGGCCGGCGGCGGCCACCAGTACCGCCGGGTCGACGTTGCCGCCGCTCACCACCGCCACCGTACGCCCGGCGGGCAGCTCGGCGGCGTGGAACATCCGGGCGGCGGTGGCCACCGCACCGCTCGGCTCCACCACCAGCCGGGCGTCCCGGACCAGCCGGGTCGTCGCGGCGGCGATCTCCTCCTCGCTGACCGTCACGATGCCGTCCAGCCGGGCGCGCAGGTGCGCGAAGGTCAGCGCCGACAGATGGGTCCGCAGCCCGTCCGCGCTGGTCCGATAGGCGCGGGCCGGTTCCCACTTCCGCAGCTCACCGGTACGCAGCGACTCGGCGGCGTCGGCGGCAAGTGCCGGCTCGACCCCGATGACCTTGGCACTCGGACGCAGCGCCCTGACCGCGGTGGCGATCCCGGAGGCGAGCCCACCACCGCCGACCGGCACCAGCAGCACGTCCACCTCGGGCAGGTCCGCCAGCACCTCCAGCCCGATGGTGCCCTGGCCGGCGATGATCCGCCGGTCGTCGAAGGGCGGGATCAGGGTGCGCCCCTGCTCGGCGGCGACCGCCTCGGCGGCCGGCAGCCGGTCGGCCGGGGCGACCATGCGTACCTCGGCGCCGAGGGCGCGTACCTGGTCGATTTTTGCCGCCGGAGCACCCTCGGGGATCACCACCGTGCACGACACGCCCTGGGCCCGGGCGGCGTAGGCGAGCGCCTGCCCGTGGTTGCCGGAGGAGTGCGTGACCACGCCCCGGGCCCGTCGGGCGGGGTCGAGCCGGGCCACCGCGTGGGTCGCGCCGCGCAGCTTGAACGAGCCGACCGGTTGCAGGCTCTCGGGCTTCAGCCAGAGCTGGTCGTCCCAGCGGCAGGGCAGCAGCGGCGTACGCAGTACCACGCCGGTCAGGTCCCCCGCCGCGGCCCGTACGTCATCGACGGTAACGAGATCCACCGGATCATCCTGCCACCGCGGCTCACCCACTGGTCCGGGGCGGTTCGTCCGGCTCCGCTCCGCCGCGCCGACCCGGTACGAAGATGACGATCCCCACTGGGATGAATACGGCTAAAGCCTACTATTTCCCAGAGGCCCCGGATGATACGAGGATCGCGATGACCAGCCCCGACCAGCCCGGCGAGCAGCAGCCGTACCGGCCCGGCGCCGGCTCCGGCGAGCCACCGACGGGCGGGGACCGGCCGACCGAGCCGGTCCCCCAGTCGTGGGACTGGGCGATCGACCCACCGCCGCCGGAGGGGCCGGCCCAGGCGCCGACCCCGGACCCGGCGGCCGGGCCGACGGTCGACGAGGTCCCGGATCCGCTCCCGCTGACCGGTCGCTTCCCCGACACGATCGCGCCCGGGGCAGGTCCACCGTCCCCACCGCGCCCCGACCGGCCCGCCGGACCGGAATACCCGCCGCCGGCCGAGCCGCCTCCCGCCGAGCCGCCGCCCGCTGCCTCGCCGGCCCGGGCCGGATCGCCAGCGTCGGACAGGCCACCGGGTGGTACGGGACCGCCCCCGCCGGAGGCGCCGATCGGGACGGCACCGACCGGAGCTGCGGTGGCGCCACCGCCACCGGACTGGTCCACGCCGGAGACGCAGGTCACCACCCCGCCGCTCAGCGGTTACCCGCCACCGGCGCCGCCGCAGCCGCCGATCTGGGCACCCCGACCGACCGGGCCGGAGGGCAGGGCCGGACCGACCGGACCCGAGGGCAGGGCCGGACCGACCGGGCCCGAAGGCAGGGCTGGACCGGAGGCGGGCCGACCACCGTCCGGCGGCACCGCGAAGGTTCCCGAGTTCATGCGGCCGACCGACCGGCGGTGGTGGTTCGTACTCGGCCTGGTCGCCGCGCTGCTCTCCTGCTGCTGCGTGGCCGCCGCCGTGGTCGCGCTGGCCTGGGGGCCGGGCTTCTACACCGGGCTGCGCGACCGGAGCGACCGGGTCGTCGGCCTCAACCAGCCGGCCCGGGACGGCGACCTCGAATTCCAGGTGCACGAGGTGCGCTGCGGGCTCACCGAGGTCGGCGACCCGCTGGTCAGCCAGCTCGCGATCGGGCAGTTCTGCGTGGTCGACCTGGCGATCCGCAACCTGGGCGCCGGACCGGCCACGTTCTCCGACGGCCTACAGACCGCGTACGGGCCGGCGGGGCAGCGGTTCGGGGTGGACAGTTCCGCCGGGCTGCTGGCCAACGCGGACCAGCTCGGCTTCCTCAGCGAGATCAACCCCGGCAACCGGGTCACCGGGGCGGTCGTCTACGACATCCCGCCCGACGCCCGGATCGTCCGGCTCCGGCTACGTGCCTCCGCCGCCTCGCCCGGAATCCAGGTCAGAACCGGCTAGCCAGCGCACCGGAATGTGCGGGCAGGTCAGAACCGGACAGCCGGCTCACCGGAGGGTGCGGGCCGGACGGGGTCAGCGGGCGTGCCAGGCGGCGAGGATCTCGGCCTCCTCGGCCTCGGTGAGGCCGATCCGCTGGCCCGCCTCCGGGCCGGCCGTGGCCAACCAGGCGGCGGTGTCCCGGGCCGTCTCGGCCAGTGGCCGGGTCCGCAGCCCGGCCGCCAGGCTCGGGGTCACGTCCCGGCTCAGGAAGCCGGCGTACTCGGGCAGCGGCAGCCAGATCGGCAGCGACCGGGGACCCGACCACGGTGCCACCCCCTGCTCGACCAGGAACTCCTGGGACACCCAGGTCAGCGCGGCACCGTCGGGGAGTACGTCGGCCAGGAACGCGGCCCGGGTCGTCGGCGCGCCGGTGCCGTCGTACGTGCCGGTCAGTCCGCGTTCACCGGCCGCGACGATCCAGTCGGCCAGGTCGCGTACGTCCACGAGCTGCACCGCGTCGTCCGGCGAGCCGGGCGCCAGGACCTCGCCACCCCGGGCCGCCCGGCGAACCCAGTACTCGAAGCGCCCGATCGGATCCTCCGGCCCGACGATCAGCCCGGCCCGGCAGACGAAGACCCGCTCGGCGCCGAACGCCTCCGTCACGAGCTGTTCGCAGCTCACCTTGCAGGCGCCGTACGACTCCGCGGACAGGGTCGGGTCCTCCGCGTCCCGGGACGCGGGTGCCAGTACCGGGGCGGCGTCGACCCGCTGGCCGGGGGTGGCGGTGTCCGCGTACACCGAGCAGGTCGAGACGAACGTGAAGTGCCCCACCCGACCGGCGAGCGCGGCGACCGCGTTCCGGACCTGGTCGGGGTGCCGGGCCACGTCGACGACCGCGTCGTACTCGCCGGTGAGCGCGGCCAGGCCGGCCGGGTCGGTGCGGTCCACCCGGACGAAGCGGACACCGTCCACCGGGTCTCCGGACGAGCCCCGGGCGGCACAGGTGACATCGTGGCCGGCGGCGAGGGCCTGCCGGGCGACGGCCCGGCCGAGGAACACGGTGCCGCCGAGGACGAGGGTTCGCATCCGGCGATGGTGCCCGGCCCGGGTGGCATCCGGTAAGCCCTGTTCGCGCAGAGCGGATCATGTCCCCCGGCCCGGGGCACCGGCCGGCGGCTGACTTCCGCCGCCCCTCATGCGTTCCGGGCCGGTTGTGGAGTACGGTTCGACCGACATCCCAGGAGGTCGCGAATGTCCCTGACGGTGCACACCGTGGAGCGGGCCGACGTCGTCGTCGTGTCGGTCGCGGGCGAACTCGACATGGCCACCGCGCCGCAACTTCAGGACCAGATCACGGACCTGCTGGAGAAGGGGCACACCCGGCTGGTCTTCGACCTGGCCGAACTCACGTTCTGCGACTCCACCGGGCTCTCCGTCTTCGTCCGCGCCCGGAACAGCGCCGACGAGGCCGGCGGCATGGTCCGGCTGGCCGCGCCGCGCCGGGGGGTGCTGCGCATCCTGGAGGTCAGCGGCCTGGTGGAGGTGCTCGATACGCATGCCACCGTGGACGAGGCGGTGGCCGGCGGCCCCGTCAGCGCCGACTGACGGCCGCACCCCGCCGATCCCGCACCGGCTGCCCGCCTCCGCTTTCGGCCGCCCGCGCTGGGCACTAGGTTTGTCGACCGACACGAATCCGGCAACCTGGAGACGCCAAATGCTCAAGGGCTTCAAAGACTTCATCATGCGGGGCAACGTCGTCGACCTCGCCGTCGGCGTGGTCATCGGCGCGGCCTTCACCGGCCTGGTCACCCAGTTCACCAACTCGTTCCTGAAGCCGCTGATCACCATGTTCGGCGGCGGCCAGGGCCTGGACGCGGGCACCTGGGAACTGCCCAACGACGCCGTGATCGACTGGGCGGCCTTCGTCAACGCGATCATCACCTTCCTGATGACCGCCGCCGTGCTCTACTTCCTGGTGGTCTTCCCGATGAACAAGCTCGCCGAGCGGCGGCAGCGGGGCGAGGAGCCGGCGCCGGCCGCGCCGAGCGAGGAGATCAAGCTGCTCACCGAGATCCGTGACGCGCTGGTCGCCGCCGGTCGGGCGCCGAACCCGCACCCCGAGGGCCCGGACGAGCGGTTCGGCCAGCAGTACCCGCCGGCTCCGCGCCGCCCCTGAGCCGGAGCCGTCACCTGGCCGGGTGACGGGTCCGGCACCCGGCGATCTTCTCGAACGTACGTTCGATAAGGTCCCGGCATGGAACAGCGAAAGCACTGGTGGAACGGCAAGTGGGGGCGCCTCGCCCGGCGGGATGTCTACCTCCGGGCGGATGCCGACCAGTGGCACGTGGAACAGCGCGCCGGCGGGGCCGAGGGGATCTCCCGGTTCTACGAGTTCGACAGCGAGGACGCGGCGTACGACGTGGTCCGGACCCTGCTGGCCGGGCCGGACACCTGGCGGGAACTCTCCGCCCGGCCGCCCGGTGCCGGATAACCGCCCGGGCGGCCCGGCGGTGAGCGAGTCGGCCGCGCGGGATCGCCCGGAGCCGCAGTATCGCCCGGAGCCGCGCGGCTGTCCGGGCCGGTCAGCGGGGCGAAGCCTCCAGCAGCGCGATGGTGCTGAGCGTTACCTGGTCGCGGATCCGGGTCACCGAGGTCTGCCACTGCCGGGTGAAGCCCGGCCGGTGTTCGAGGTCCCGCCAGACCGGCAGCACCGACTCGTCGAGCCGGGCGGCCGGCATCCAGAGGTGCAGCAGGCAGTCGATCGCCGGGCGGAGCCGGTCGATCTTCTGGGCCCGGGTGCCCGGCCCGGTGAGGCTGAACTCGATCAGCGACAGCAGCGTGGTGAGCAGCCAGTCGTGCAGCGCGAGGTCCTCGCAGAACTCCACCAGCGCCGGTACGGATTCCTGTGGTGCCGTCAGCTCCAGGGTACGCAGCGTGTCGGACTCGATCCGGAACTTCCCGTGCGGCTCGGTCCCCGGGTCGGCGGCCGGCAGTACGGCCCAGCGCAGCCGGGTGCGTTTGGTCCGGAACGGTGGCCGCCGGTCCAGCCGGGACGAACTCTGCACCGCGTCGATCAGCCGGGCGCTGATCGCACCGAGGTTGAGCGTCTGTGGCTGGTAGGTGGGCCCCAGGAAACCCCGGGCCACGTCCCGGATGTCGACCTTGCCGATCGTCTCCACCCAGCCGGGCCGGGACAGGTAGTGCGACCAGATCAGCCGGCGGTTGCTGGCGGCCCGGTCCAGCCGGGTGTAGGTGGAGCCCTGCAACACGTGCCCGCCCGTCACCGCCGCGTGCGACACCACCGTCCCGACGCCCCGGGTGCGGCTGCCGGTGCGGGTCGGCAGTCGGCAGTCGACCCCGGTGAGTTGGTCCGGCGAGACCGCGTACGCGATCGGCCGCTCGGACCGGCGGACCCGCTGGCCGACCAGGAAGTCGAGGAGTTGGGCGGTGTTCTCCAGCGAGAGCGAACTGGAGTTCTGTAGGAGTCCGGTGTGGACCTCGCCCAGGGTCAGCATTGCGCTCCTCCGCAACCTCGTTGGCACCGTGACCGCATCACCGGAGCCGGGTCGCCGTGACAGCGTCACCGTAACCGATATCGGCGACGGGCACGGTGATCGGCTGGCGGCGATTCGTCGCGGTACGGCGGCGCACGCCCGGCGCGCGGCGGTCAGCGCCTTCCACCAGCGGAAACCACGTGCTTGCGTCCTATTGATACGGTTGCGTTACGCGCCGCTCACGCCGCCCCCTAGGAGCCGCCGTGACCAAGGTCTACGTCTCGGCCACTTTCCGGGATCTCCAGGAGTGCCGGGCCGCCGTCCAACTGGCGCTGCGCCGGCTACGGGTCGAGGACATGGCCATGGAGTCGTACGTGGCCGAGGACCGGCGCCCGCTCGAACGCTGTCTGGCCGACGTGGCCGAGTGTGACGTCTACGTCGGGATCTTCGCCTGGCGGTACGGCTTCATCCCGGCCGGCTACGACCGCTCGATCACCGAACTCGAATACCGGGAGGCGCTCACCGGCGGCAAGCCGTGCCTGATCTTCCTGCTGGACGAGGAGGCGCCCTGGCCGCGCAGCTTCGTCGACCGGGGCCGGGACGCGGACAAGATCGAGACGCTCCGGGCCGAGCTGTCCGACCGGCACATGTGCAGTACCTTCCGGGATCCGGCGGACCTGGCCGCGATGGTGACGGCGGCGGTGGCGAACTGTCTCACCGATGCCGGGGTGCCGACCGGTGGCATGCACACGCTGAGCCGGGACACGCTCAAGCAGTACCTACTCCGGCTGCGGCAGCACTACGGGGTGCTGGACCTGGACGCGATGACTCCGGAGCAGACCGAGGACTACCTGCGGATCCAGTTGATGTCGGTCTTCGTGGAGCAGTGGGTACGCGAGGACCCGCCGCCGGCCGAGCTGCCCCGGGAGTGGCTGCGGCGGATGCAGTCCGAGGGGCGGATCGGCACCGAGGACGTGCCGGAGGAGGTGGATCCCCGGGAGCTGGTGCAGTTGCACGAGTCGTACCGGGCGAAGCCGTTGCAGCGGCTCTTCGACGTACTCGGTGCGCCGGACCAGCGGGCGATCGTGCTGCTCGGTGACCCGGGTTCGGGCAAGTCGACCGCGGCCCGGTACGTCACGTTGAGCCTGACCGGTGGTCCGGTCGACGACCGGTTGACCGCGCTCGCCGAACACCTGCCGTTGCTGATCGAGCTGCGCTCGTTCATCACGCTGGCCGCCGAGGGCAAGTGCGAGAACTTCGTCGACTACCTCGACCACCGGGCCAGTACCGACGGGCTGGGCATCGAGCGGGCCGCGCTGCTGCAGCACCTCGGCGTCGGTGGTCGGGCGGTGATGATCCTGGACGGTCTGGACGAGGTCTTCGACCGGCACCGCCGGGAGGAGGTGGCCCGGCAGATCGCCGGGTTCGCCGCCAACCACCCCCAGGTACGCATGATCGTCACGTCCCGCATCATCGGCTACTCGCGGCGGATCCTGACCAGCGTCGGCTTCGTGCATCACACGCTCCAGGACCTGGACGAGGAGCAGACCGGCGACTTCCTGTCGAGCTGGTACAGGCTGGCGATCCGGGACCGGCCGGAGGACGCGCACGCCCAGCGGGCCCGGCTGCTGGACGCGATGCGGCACTCGCACGCCATCCGGGAACTCGCCGGCAACCCGCTGCTGCTGACCATCCTGGCGATCATCGGCAAGCACCAGCCGCTGCCCCGGGAACGCTGGAAGCTCTACGACCACGCCGCCACCGTGCTGGTGGCGCAGTGGGACACCGACCGGCACCTGCGGGAGGAGTCCCCGGTCGCCGGTTTCCTGGACCCGGAGGACAAGAAGGAGCTGCTGCGCCGGCTGGCGTACCGGATGCAGTCGGCCGACCGGGGGCTGACGGTCAACTACATCGACCGGACGGAACTCAGCGACGTCTTCGAGCAATATCTGGTCGAGCGCTACCGGCGGGACGCCGCCACCGCCCGGACCATCGCGCTGGCGATGATCGACCAGTTCCGGGAGCGGAACTTCATCCTCAGCCGGTACGGCCCGCAGGTCTACGGCTTCGTGCACCGGACCTTCCTGGAGTTCTTCTGCGCCGACGCGATCCTGGCCAAGTTCCAGCACGACCAGGTGCTCTCGTTCGAGCAGCTCAAGGACCTGTTCCGGCAGCACTGGGCCGACCTGTCCTGGCGGGAGGTGCTCCGGCTGCTGGCCGGCGCGCTGCACCAGAACCACACCGCGCAGCTCATCCAGCTCCTCACCACCGAGGTCAACCAACCCTGGCCGCCGGCCGACTTCGCCCCGCCGCCGTGGAACCTGGCGCTGGCCGTGCAGTGCCTGGCCGAGGTACGCAACCTGCACAGCGCCGCCGCCAAGCCGGCGGAGACGCTGCTGCGGCAGCTCATCCTGCTGCTGGAGCACTGCGTCTCGATCGACGACCGGGAGACCGCCCGGCTGATCGACGAGGAAATCCTCCCGGCTGCCAAGGCGATCGGGTCGAACTGGCCGGGGCGCAAGATCTACCTCTCCTGGTACCGGCGCCGGGGCGTCCGGGTGGTCTGGAACCCGGTCTCCACCCACGCCGCCCGGCTGGCCGCGATGCTCTCCACCCCGGCCGAGCGGATCGACGACCTCTTCGACGACGTGCTCGCCACCATGGACGACAGTCCCGCCTCCTACGCCTCGGTCGCCGGCCTGGCCGAGCTGGCCCAGCTCGCCACCACCGCCGTGGACAGCCCCGCGCACCAGGCCGCCGCCGCCCGGGCCCGGACCCGGCTGATCAAGCGCGCCCGGGCCGACAACCACGCCGGGGTACGGCTCGCCGCCGTGCAGGCCCTCGGGGAGCGGTTCGGCACCGACCCCGAGGCGCGGGACCTGCTGATCGAGCGGGTCCGGGCCGACGGGTACGCCGGGGTGCGGCTCGCCGCCGTGCAGGCGCTCGGCGAGCGGTTCCGGGACGAGCCGCACGTCCGCGACCTGCTCCGGGAACGCGCACACGCCGACGAGCACGCCAGCGTACGGCGTACCGCGATCCAGACCCTCGGCGACCGGTACGGCGGCGACGACGAACTCCGGGACGTCCTCATCGAGTGCCTGCGCACCGACACCGACGCCGAGGTGACCCGGACCGCCGCGCATGTCCTGGTCGAACGGTTCGCCGCCACCCGGCACGTCCGGGACCTGCTGATCGGACGGGCCCGCGACGACACCGACCCGGTGACCCGGCGGACCAGCGTGCGGGTCCTCGGCGAGCGGCTGGCCAGCGACGGCAAGGTCCGGGCGCTGCTCATCGACCGGGTTCGGGTCGACCGTGACCCGGGAGTGCTCCGGGTCGCCGCCCGCGCCCTGATCGACCAGTACGGCCCGGACACCGCCACCCGGGACCTGCTGGTCAGCCGTACCGGCGGGGACACCGACGAGACGGTCCGGCTGGTCGCGCTGCGGATGCTGGTCGAGCACTTCGAGCGGGACACCGCGCTGATCGAGCTGCTGGTCACCGCCGCCCGGCAGGACCGGGACGCCGACGTACGGCTGCTCGCCGCCCGGGCGCTGACCGACGAGATCGGCGCCGAGGCAGCGGTCGGGGCCGCGCTCGGCGAGCTGGCGCTGCGGGACCGGGACGCCCGGATCCGGCTGGTCGCCGCCCGCGCCCTGATCGAGCGGGTCGGGATGGACTCCGCCGTCTCCGAGGTACTCGCCGGGCTGGCCCGGGACGACTCCGACGCGGCCGTACGCCTCGCCGCGGTCAACGCGCTCGCCGACACCGTACGCCGGGATCCGGCCACCCGGGACGTGGTGCTCGACCGGGCCCGGGACGACTCCGACGCCGAGGTGCGGCTCGCCGCGCTCCGGGCGCTGACCCGGGAGCCGCAGTTGGCCGACCACGTCTACCAGGTGCTGGTCGAGCGGGCGCACCACGATCCGGACGCCGCCGTCTTCGCGCTCGCCGCCACGGCGGTGGTGGAGCGGGGCGGCTCCCGGGACGACGTGCACGGCCTGCTCGCCGGGCGGGTGCACGGGGACAGCAACGCCCGGGTCCGGCTCGCCGCCGTACGCCTGCTGGTGCAGCGGGTCGGCGTCGACGCCGCCGTCCGGGAGGCACTACTGGAACGGATCCGGCACGACCCGGACGCCGAACTCGTGCACGAGGCCGCCGTCGAACTCGCCACCCGGCTCGGCACCGACGTGGAGCAGTGCGAGGTGCTGATGGCCCGGGCCACCGGCGAGGACCCGCAGATCCGCACCGTCGCGGTACGCATCCTCGGCGAGTACTTCGGCGCCGACCGGGCGGTACGCGAGCTGCTGATCGAGCGGGCCGGCAACGACAAAGACGTGCAGGTACGCCGGGAGGTGCTCCGGGTACTCGGTGAGCGCCTCGCCGAGCATCCGGAGGTGCGTACCCTCTTCGTGGAGCGGCTCCGCGACCAGGACTGGTCGGTGCGGGCCGCCACCGTGCAGGCCCTCGGCACCCACTTCGGCGACGACCACCAGACCCGGGAACTCCTCACCGAACTGGCCCGGGACGACCCGGATCCCGGCTTCCGGCGCCGGGCCGGTCAGGTGCTCACCTGGCTACCCGACGCGGACCCCGACCACCTGCCGGACGTACGGCGGTGAGCGGTGTGCGGTCAGTGAACCTTTTTCAACCTGAACCGCGCGGCGCGCGCGCACCGCGTCCAACCTTGCGGTCCTCCCGACCGCAAGGGGAGGTTGAAAAAGGTTCAGTCGCCGACGAAGACGTATTCGGTGCGCTCGACGAGGTCCTTGGGCAGGTCGATGTGCTCGTTCCGGCTGCGGGTCTGGATCTGGTCCAGCACCGCCGGGGTGATCGAGACCTGGCTCAGGATCGTCCGGACGGCGTGCTCGATCGGCAGGAAGCGCGAGCCGAGCACCGAGAAGGTCCGGTACGCGCTGAACGGCGCGGCGTGCGGGTTGAGCTTGACCACGGCCGGCATCTCGTCCCAGTCGTCCGGCCAGTCGTCGAGCTGGTAGGGATTCGTCACGCCCTCGCCCTCGTGCCGGAGCAGGCCGAGCCGCATGAGCTGCCAGACCGCCGCCAGGAACGGGCAGGACCAGCGCCGCTGGCCGTTCTCCTCGATGTCCCACAGCTCGACGTCCATGAAGATGGAGTGCCGGTTCGCCGCGTTCTGCACCGGCGGCTGCCAGGACCGGCCGGCGCTCATCGCCTGGCCGGGGCCGGAGGCCGGCGACCGCTTGCCGTTGCAGAGCCAGCCGGTCTCCGAGGTCGGCGGGCGGTCCCCGGTGGTCTCCGGGACCGGGTCGGAGACGAGCTGGGTGAGCACCAGCTCGGCGAGCGGGATGTCGTCGGCCTGGGCACAGCCGGCCTCCCGGGCGAAGTAGTCGATCACCAGCCCGGTGTCCTGCGCGGCCTCGCGTACCTGCTCCATCACCACCCGGGGCGTGCTGAACCGGGTGAAGTAGTCGTCGATCAGGAAGCAGGTGCTGATCCGGGGCCGGCCGCTCGGCAGCCGTTCGGCACAGGCCGCCCGTGCCGCAGCCGCCCAGGGCGCGACCCGGGCGAAGTGCCGGCGGAGCTGCTCGATACCGCCGGCGAACTCCTCGATGTAGAGGTGCCCCAGCTCGACGGAGAGGTGTGAGAGCGGTACGGACTCGACGCTGCGTCTTGCCGCCGTCTCCTCGAAGGTCACATCCGGTCTCATCACAGCATCTCCCAGGCCGCGTCGTCCACGATGAGCTTTGCCAGTGCCGAGAAGGCCTCCACGGTCTCCAGGTTCGCGATCTTGCGTGCGTACACGTCGTTGTCGGAGATGAGCTGCTCACGCCATTGCAGCACCGGGTCGAGCGGTACGGAGCCGATCAGCTTGGTCCGGCCCACCCGGTTGTTGCTGGCCAGCTCCAGCAGGTCCTGGTTGCACTCCCGGAGCCAGGCCACCTGTGCCGGCCGCAGCCCCTCCAACTCCGGCGAGTCCGGGTCGACCACGGCGGTACGCACAAACCGGAGCCGGTTGACCAGATCCTCGTGGTCGTGCCCGACCTCGGTGCCGGTGTCGAGGATGCCCCGGGTGCCGTAGACCAGGCCCGAGGCGGCGAGCACGTGTTGCCGGGTCCAGCGGTGGAAGATCAGCCAGCGCGAGCGTACGGACCTCAACTCCGGCATGGCGGTCGCCGCCAGCACCATCTGGGTGGCGTACGACCGGCCGGCGCTCAGGTCGACGAGGCTGAGGTCGAACTCCTCCTCCAGCCGCAGGAAGAGCCGGGCGCAGCGTTCGATCCGCTCCCGGGTGGCCGGGAACTCCCCGCCACCGCTGTCGCCGGGCAGCAGCACCAGCCGGCCGGCGCCGGGCGGCCGGTTGCGCAGGCTGGGCCGGTCGGATTCGGTCCACACCTCGATCCGTTGCGGCTCGGCCAGTGCGCCGTCCAGGTAGTCGTGCAGACCGCCCCGGGTGGTGCCGTGCACCACGGTGTCGATGTTGAAGATCGCGCCGGCGGTCGGCGACCCGAAGTCGAAGTCGAGATAGCAGACGTCGCTGCCCTGCAACGCGCTCCGGTAGAGCATGTTGCTGCTGGTGACCGAGCGCCCGGTGCCGCCCTTGTCGGAGGCCGCGAAGATCAACATCTCAGCCCGCCTCCGCGACGTCGCGCCGGGCCGCGTTCAACTCGTCCAACCGGCGCAGCACCGCACTGGTCAGCGCCGCCGCGGTGCCGGGCCGCTCGTGCACGATCTCCCGGGCCCGCCGCAGGTTGACCCGGACCACCTGGAGGGTCTGCTGCATCTTCGGACCCGCCTCCCCCGCGCCGGCCAGCAGCTCCATGTCGTAGAGGTGCTCGGCCTCGTTGAGCAGGTCCAGCGCGTGCATGGTGAGCCGGTCGCTGCGCAGCGGCGGGCGGCGGAGGACGCGCACGGTGGTGACCAGCGACTGCACCACCCGTTCGGTGTAATACCACGAGGGAGCGTCGTGGTAGTCGCTGAACTGCCGGAACACCCGGGCCGGCTGGTCCCACAGGCTCCGGCCGGCGCCACGTTCGAGGCGGCGGAGCACCAGATGGTCCCAGATCAGGTCGGCCAGATCCAGCATCCTGGCCCGCTGGTCGGCGTCGCTGAGCAAACCGGCGATGTACGCGGTGCGCTGCAACAGCAGCGCGGAGAACTCGGTCACCGCCCAGCGCAGTATCGGCCCGCCCAGCTTGTCGCTGTTCTGGAGCGTCATCCGTACGCCGGGAGAGTGCAGCGTGAGCGCCTGGTCCTGGTCGAACGGTCGGCGGGTGACCCGCGCCCGGTTGGCCAGTTCCTCCAGTACGGCCCCGACCCGGCTCAGCTCGGCGTCGGCACCGCGCTCGACCACCAGGCCCTTGACCGCCAGCGAGGTCACCAGCAGCGTGTAGTAGTCGGTGGCGTCCCCGTCGGTGGTCCGCCAGGGGATGTCCTCCAGCGGCCAGCGGTGACCGTCGCCGAAGGTGGCGACGGTGGCCCAGTAGCCCCGGGTCAGGTCCCACCGCAGTTGCAGCGCCCGGGAGAGCCGCTGCTGCTCCTCGTTGAGCAGGCCGAGGATCCGGGTCCGCTCGGTGAACAGCTCCTCGATCGCGTCGATCGCGATGACGGTGAAGTAGAGGTAGGGCTCCTCCGGGGCCACGCCCGGCGGCTGCTGGCCGACCGGCTCGGTCGTCTCGACCTCCGGCGCGTCCCGGACGATGCCCCAGGACCAGCCGCACTCGAAGAGCCGGTTCGAACTGTCCAGGTCGGCCACCTGGCCGGAACCGATCATGACCTCGCGGAAGCTCGCGATGGTCTGCCGCAGCCGGCGGCGCAACTGCGCGACGATCTGCCGCGGCGGCAGGTTGCTCTGGTTGAGGGTACGGACCAGTGCCCGGCCCTCCTCGGAGTCGACGTCGAAGACGTTCACCGCGAAACTGCGCAGCAGACCCACCATCGCGGCGGTCAGCCGTGCGCTCGCCATGTTCTCCAGTTCGTCGATCTCCCGGAGGATCTCCTCGCGGCGTACGGCCGTGCGGAAGACCCGGGCGAAACCGATGGCGGCCAGCGAGAGTGTGATCGACATGGCGAACGAGTCGACGATGTCGAGGTCGAGTTGCTGCTCGGACGGCTCGCCGCCGTCGGTCTGGAAATATGTCCGGCCGGAGAAGACCGGTGTCCCGGATTTGTCGGTGTAGCGCTGGTAATACTCGGTGAGCACCTGGATCAGGACCCGGGGAATCTGGGTGGCGGTGCCGAGCGGGCGCAGCGCCCTGATCATTTCCTCGTTGGTCTCGTCCGGACGGTCCAACCCGAAGTCCGCCTGAGTGGCGGGCAGCAGGATGCAGAGCAACTGCTCGGCATCACTGATCGAGTTCGGCCCGTCGCGCCCGCCCCACTGCCACTTCTCGTCCTGCCAGCTCGACCGGACGGTGGCCGCCCAGATCTCCAGGAGCTCCTGACGGGGCTGGATCCTCATCTATCGTGCACCACCATCCGCGAAAAACACCGGCTAGGTCGAGCGGCACTCATGTTGTGCGTCGAGAAGACCTGGCGGCTCCCGCACGCGTCTCGATGATAGAGACGCCGTCGACCGGCTGCGGCAGCCCCGGCCCCACGACCGGGCGCAAATCAGAGGAAGATGCTGGTCAACGCCGGATTATTCGGCCTTTCCACAGTGGTGCCACGTTTCACCGCGGCCACCCCCTTCACATCTCGGGCCTATCCATCAATGATGGCGTACGCGTCAAGGCGGGCGGAGCTCCTCGCCGAGCCGCTCACCAGGAACGTCCTCCCCGGACGGGATGACCGGGCCGGGTCAGCCGTGCCGGGCCGGATCGGTGAGCTGCTGGCGTACCGCCCAGAGCGCCGCCTCGGTACGCGACGCCGAGCCGGTCTTGCGGAGCAGATTGGACACGTGCACGGTGACCGTCCGTACCGAGATGCCGAGCGACCGGGCCACCTGCTTGTTGGACATCCCGGCGGCCAGACAGGACAGCACCTCGACCTCCCGGCCGGTCAGCTCGGCGGTGGGCGCCGGTGGCGGCTCGACGAGCAGCCGCAGGCTCACCGGCTCGGCGACGAGTTCCTCGGGCCGCCGGCCGTGCTCGGCCACCAGCAGCTCCACCAGCCGGTAGGGGTTGCCACCGGTACGCCGCCACACCGCGTCGACGACGGCCGGCGGCAGCGGTGGTCCGGGATAGACCTGACCGAGCACGGCGGCCACGTCCGGCCGGCCGAGTGGGCCGAGATGCTGCCGGATCGCCCCCGGTGCGCCGGTGAGCCGGGCCAGGGTGGCCGCGACCAGCCGGGGCGACACCGCCTCCTCCGGCGGCCGGCTGCCCACCAGCAGCAGGGCCGGCAGATCCGGTGCGGTGGCCAGCTCGCCGACCAGGTTGAGACTGGCCGGGTCGAGCGCGTGCAGGTCTTCCACCACCAGTACCGCCGGCCCGCGACCGACCAGCGCCCGTACGGTGCGTACCGCGAGGCGTAACAGAGCGTCCGGGGCGTACCGCTCCCGGGGCGCGTTCGGGTGCTGGGCCAGCCAGGCCAGCGCGTCGGGCGGCAACGGCAGATCGGCGGTGTCCCGACCGCTGAGCGCGGCGGCCAGCCAGTCGTACGGGGCCGGGGTGTGCACCCGGGCCGTACCGCTGAGGATGGTCACCGGTCGCGGCGAGAGGCCGTCGAGGGCGGCGCTGATCAGCAGGCTCTTGCCCACCCCGGCGGCGCCGGTGACCACCACGCAGCCGGTCCGGGGGCGCCCACCGGCGACCGTCGCCCAGGCGGCGGCGAACTCGGCCAGCTCGCCGGCCCGCCCGACCATGGAGACCGGCATCATGAGTTAAACCCTACGCAGTACTGCGTAGTGACTTTGCCGTGGATCTCGGGGCAAGCTGCACGGTATGACCTTTGTCCTGCGCAGCCTGGCCGTCAGCGACCCTGGCCTGGTCCGGCCGAACAACGAGGACGTGGCGTTCGCCGGCAGCCGCCTGGTCGCCGTCGCCGACGGCATGGGTGGCGCGCCGGCCGGCGAGGTGGCCAGCGACATCGTGATCAGCACCCTCTCCCCGGTGGAGGGGTCCGCGCCCGACGGGGAACCGGTGGCCGCCCTGCGGGAAGCGATCGGTACGGCCAACGCCCGGATCCGGGCGGTGACCGAGGCCGACCAGTCCACCGAGGGGATGGGCACCACCGTCACCGCGATGCTGCTCACCGGCCGCCGGCTCGCGGTGGCGCACGTCGGCGACTCCCGGGGCTATCTGCTGCGGGCCGGCAGGCTGTCGCAGCTCACCAGGGACGACACCTTCGTGCAGGCGCTCGTCGACCAGGGTGGGCTGACTCCGGAGGAGGCCCGGCGGCATCCGCAGCGGTCGCTGGTCACCCGCGTGGTGCAGGGCGGCCCGCTCGAACCGGCCACGATCGCGCTGATCGCCCAGCCGGACGACCGGCTGCTGCTGTGCAGCGACGGACTCTCCGACGTGGTCGACGACAACGCCATCGCCGCGACGCTGACCGGCTTCCCCGACCGGGAGGAGTGCGCGAGACAGTTGGTCAAACTCGCCCACCAGGCGGGTGCCCCGGACAACGTGACGCTGGTGGTGGCGGACGTCATCGCCGAATGAACCTCTTCGACCTCCCCTCGCGGTCAGTCACGGCCGCAGTTGGAAGGTCGGAATGCCCGCGCCGCGCCGTTCGGGTCGAAAGGGTTTGATAATTTCCCCGTCAGGTGGCCGGCCGCGATCGGCCCCGGCGGGAGGGGCGGCGCGGTGGCGGTGATCGACCTCGGCGAGGAGCGTTACGACCCGCCGGCCAACCCGGTCCGGCCCCGCCGGTCGCGCCGGCGGCGGCTCCGGACGACCGCACTGCTGCTGGCCGGTGCGCTGGTACTCGGTGCCGGCGGCGCGGCGCCACCGGCGGCACCGCTGCTGACCGAGCTCTACCGGGGGGTCCTGCCCGCCGACAGCCACTTCACGCTGACCGGGGACCGGCTCTTCGTCAGCGAGCCGGTCAGCGGCGGTGCGCGCCGGGTCAGCGCGTACGAGTTGGGGCGGGGGCGGCAGGTCTGGAGCAGCACGTACCGGACCGAGTACCGGCAGGTGGGGCTCGCCCAGGAGGGTGGCCTGCTCGTCGTGGTGGAGGGCCGGTCCGAGATCGGTCCGTTCCGCACCCAGGTGCTGGACGCCGGCACCGGGCGATTGCGCTGGTCGGTGCCGGCCTATCTGACCGTGGTGCCCGAGGAGCGGACCGCGCTGATCGTCGAGACGGTCTTTCCGCCCGGCTCGCGAATCGATCCCAACGACCCGCCGGCAGCCGGCACGACCTACTACGCGTCCCGGGACGGCGGTACGTACAGCACGCCGCCGCTCGGGGAGACCGGCCGGGTGATCGACCTCGACACCGGCCGGGAACTGTGGACCCTTCCGTTGCTCGCCGACATCAGCACCGTGCCGGCCGCCGCCGGGCGCCCCGCAGCCCTGCTGGCCGGGGGCCGGGATGGCCGGCTCGAACTGCGCGACCTAAAGACCGGAGCGGTCCGGCAGCGGCTCGACTCGGCGGCCGGCCCGCTCCAGTACGCGGAGGAGGTGGCCGGCGACTCGCTGATGGTGCGGTTCGAGTCGTACCTCGCCGTCTACTCGGCGGACCTCCGGCAGCGTCGATGGATTCGGGCGATGCCGGCGGGACAGGAATTCGTGAACCCGTGCGGGCCGATGCTCTGCCTGGAGGACCCGACCGGCGTCGAGGTGATCGACCGGGTCACCGGTCGCACCGCGTGGCGCAGCGCCGAGCGAGTGCGGCTGGCACCGCACGGCCCGCACCTCGTGGAGACCGTCGAGAGGGCCACGGTGCGCCGGGCGGTCGATCCGGGCACCGGTCGTACCGTGCTGGATCTGACCGGATGGACCGCGGTCGCGCCGTCCGCGGAGGCCGGGCCGATGCTGCTGCGCCGCCGGATCGGCAGCGACGGCCGGACCTGGCTGGGCCTGCTCGATCCGGAGGGTACGCTCGTCCGCCCGCTGGACCGGCTGCCCTTCGGCCTCTCGCGCTGCCAGATGGCCACCGGGCTGATCGCCTGCCGCACGGACCTCGACGAGTTACGAGCCTGGCGGTACCGCCAGGGAGCGACTCCGGCGGGATGAGCGACTGCCACCGGAAGGGCTCGATTGGTCCCGCGCCGGCGGCTCCGCTCGGTAATCTCGACATATGGTGCGAACCAGTCCGAGGGCCGACCTTCCCGAGCCGCCGTACCGGTCGCCGGTACGGCTCTCCGTCAACGGCAGACCGCACGAACTCGACCTCGACAACCGGACCACCCTGCTCGACGCGCTCCGCGAACACCTCGGGCTGATCGGCGCGAAGAAGGGCTGCGACCACGGCCAGTGCGGCTCCTGCACCGTGCTGCTCGACGGCCGGCGGGTGAAGAGCTGCCTGGCCTTCGCCGTCGCGGCGGACGGCGCCGACCTGGTCAGCGTCGAAGGGCTGGCCGAGGACGGGCACCTGCACCCGTTGCAGAGCTGCTTCGTCCAGCACGACGCGTTCCAGTGCGGCTACTGCACCTCCGGTCAGCTCTGCTCCGCCCTCGGCATGCTCGACGAGCTGCGCCAGGGCTGGCCGAGCGTGGTCACCCCGGACCTGGCAGCCGGACCGGACGGACTCACCGAGCCGGAGATCCGGGAACGGATGAGCGGCAACATCTGCCGCTGTGCGGCGTACCCGCACATCGTCTCGGCGATCCGGGAGGCCGCGGCGGCCGAGGGCGTCCGATGAGGAGCTTCCGGTACGAGCGGAGTACCGACCCCGGCCGGGCGGTGGCGCTGGTGGCCGGCGAGCCGGACGCGGCGTACCTCGGCGGGGGCACGAACCTGGTCGACCTGATGAAGCTGGGGGTGGCCCGGCCCGGGCTGCTGGTCGACGTCACCCGGCTGCCACTGGACTCGGTCGAGACGCTGCCGGACGGCGGGCTCCGGATCGGCGCCACGGTCCGCAACAGCGACCTGGCCGCGCACCCGACGGTCCGCCGGGACTTCCCGGTGCTGGCCCGGGCGCTGCTGGCCGGGGCGAGCGGGCAACTGCGCAACATGGCGACGGTCGGCGGCAACCTGCTGCAACGTACCCGCTGCTACTACTTCCAGGACGTCAGCCGGCCGTGCAACAAGCGCGAGCCCGGGGCCGGCTGCTCGGCGCTGGAGGGGCAGAACCGGGACCTGGCCATCCTCGGCTGGTCGCCGCAGTGCGTCGCCACCCACCCCTCGGACATGGCGGTCGCGCTGGTCGCCCTCGACGCCGTGGTGGAGGTGCTGGAGCCGGCCGGCGCCCGGGACATCCCGCTGGCCGAGTTCCACCGGCTGCCCGGCGAGCGGCCGGACCAGGAGACCACGCTCGCGCCGGGCGGGCTGGTCACGGCGGTACGGATCCCGGCGCTGCCGTTCGGGCGCCGATCGACGTACCGGAAGGCGCGGGACCGAGCCTCGTTCGCCTTCGCCGCCGGCTCGGTGGCGGCGGCGATCGACCTGGACGGCGGGCTGGTCCGGGACGTCCGGCTGGGCTGGGGCGCGGTCGCGCACCGGCCCTGGCGGCCCCGGCTGGCCGAGGCGGCGCTGCGCGGGCAGCCGGCGACCGAGGAGACCTTCCGGCTCGCCGCCGAGGAGGAACTCGCCGCCGCCCGGCCGCTGACGCAGAACGCCTTCAAGATCCCACTGATCCGGAACCTGACCGTGCGGACCCTGGTGGAGCTGGTCGAGGACTCCGCCGGACCCGGCGGCGAAGCGGGACCGACGGGCGGCACCGCCGGGGTGGACCGGTGAGCGCGCCGGCCGCCGCCGTCGGCCGGGCACACCCCCGGCTGGAGGGCCGGGCGAAGGTGACCGGCACCGCCCGGTACGCGGTGGAGCACCCGGCGGACGGCCTGGCGTACGGCTGGGCGGTGCAGGCGACCGTGGCGAAGGGGCGGATCGTCCGGGTCGACACCACGGCGGCGGAACGCGAGCCGGGGGTGCTGGCGGTGCTGACCCACGAGACGGCGCCCCGGCTGAACCCGGTGGAGAGCCCGGAACTGCTGCTGCTCCAGCAGCCCCGGGTGCGCTACCGGGGCGAGATCGTGGCGCTGGTGGTGGCCGAGTCGCTGGAGGCGGCCCGGGAGGGTGCCCGGCTGGTCCGGCTCGACTACGACACCGAGCCGCACAGCAGCGTACTGACGGAGCGGCATCCGAGCCTCTACAAGCCGGACCACGTCAACCCGGCGTTCCCCACCGACACCTGTGTCGGCGACTTCGACGCCGGCTACGAGGCGGCGGAGGTACGGCTCGACCAGACGTACCGGACGCCGGCGTACCACAACAACCCGATGGAGCCGCACGCCGCGACCGCGTACTGGGCCGACGGCCGGCTGCTGGTGCACGACTCCAGCCAGGGCACCAACGACGTCCGGAGCACCCTCGGCCGGCTCTTCGAGCTGCCCGCCGAGACGATCCGGGTCACCGCCGAACACGTCGGCGGCGGCTTCGGCAGCAAGGGGACGCCCCGGTGCACGCCGGTGCTGGCCGCGATGGCCGCCCGGCAGGTCGGCCGGCCGGTGCGGCTGGCGCTGACCCGGCAACAGCTCTTCGGCCCGGTCGGCTACCGCACCCCGGTGATCCAGCGGATCCGGCTCGGCGCCGACGCCGACGGCCGGCTCGCGGCGATCTGCCACGACGCGATCAGCCAGAGTTCCACCATCGAGGAGTTCGCCGAGCAGACCGCCGTACTCACCCGGACGCTCTACGCGGCACCGCACCGCCGGACGACGCACCGGCTGGCCCGGCTGGACGTACCGACGCCGTCCTGGATGCGCGCCCCCGGCGAGTGCCCGGGTTCGTTCGCGCTGGAGAGTGCGATGGACGAGTTGGCGGTGGCCTGCGGGGTCGACCCGGTCGAGCTGCGGCTGCGCAACGACACCGAGATCGATCCGGAGGAGGGCGTCCCGTTCAGCAGCCGCAACCTGGCGGCCTGCCTCCGGGACGGGGCCCGGCGGTTCGGCTGGGCGGACCGCGATCCCGCTCCGGGGGTACGCCGGGACGGTCGGTGGCTGGTCGGCACGGGCGTGGCCAGCGCGATCTATCCGGCCCGGACCCCGGGGGCGTCCGCCGAGGCGGCGGCCGGCCCGGACGGGACGTACCAGGTGCGGATCAACGCCACCGACATCGGGACCGGCGCGCGGACCGCGCTGTGGCAGATCGCCGTGGACGCCCTCGGGGTGCCCGGCGACCGGGTGGCGATCAGCATCGGGGACAGCGACCTTCCGCCGGCGTACGTCGCCGGTGGCTCGGCCGGCACCGCCGGCTGGGGCCTGTCGGTGGACCGGGCCTGCCGGAGCCTGCGCCGCCAGCTCGACGAGCGGTACGCCGGCACCGCCCCGCCCGACGGCCTCTCGGTACGGGTCGACACCACCGACGAGGCCGCCGGGCTCCCCCGAGCCCCCCGGTACGCCTTCGGCGCGCACTTCGTCGAGGCCCGGGTGGACGTCGACTCCGGCGAGATCCGGGTCCCCCGGATGCTCGGGGTCTTCGCCACCGGACGGGTGGTGAACCCGAGCACCGCCCGGTCCCAGCTCATCGGCGGGATGACCATGGGGCTCTCGATGGCGCTGCACGAGGAGGGACTCCTCGACCAGCGGTTCGGCGACTGGGTGAACCGGGACCTCGCCACCTACCACGTCACCGCCTGCGCCGACGTGCAGCGGATCGAGGCGTACTGGGTGCCGGACGAGGACCGGGGGAACCCGCTCGGCGTCAAGGGGCTGGGCGAGATCGGGATCGTCGGGTCGGCGGCGGCCGTCGCCAACGCCGTACACCACGCGACCGGGCTGCGGCTGCGTACCCTGCCGATCCAGCTCGACAAGCTGGTGGACCGGCTGCCCGTCGGCTGACCGGCGGCAAGGGCGCCCGGCGGGGTGGCGGCCCCGGTCAGACCCGGGCGGGCGCCGGCCGGGGCCGCTCCGGCGCCGGCACCCGCCCGCCGGCGACCCGGCCGAGCAGCACCGCCAGCACCAGGCTGGGCAGGATCAGGAAAATGTGGTCCACCGGAAACTCACCCCGGACCACGTAGTGGAACAGCGACGTGGTGAAGACGCCCGCCGCCCAGCCGAACGTGAAGATCATCGCTGGTACGGCCGCCCGGCGGGGCAGCAGCGACGAAGCCAGCGCGAAGATCGCCACCAGCAGGTCCGGGACCAGGAACGGGTTCTCCGACCGGAGCGCGTCCGAGGTCGCGAAATACCAGACCATCGCCACCGTCAACGCGCCAGCCATGCCCCGGGCCACCGCCACCGTTTCCAGCCTCCCGACCAGCGGACCAGCCATCGTCATCCCCTCCGGAATCCGTCCGTTACCGATGACGACGAGTCTGCGGCCCGCCCGGCGGTGCCGGAAGCGAGCCAGTACGCCCTGCGCACCGGGCCGGCCGTACCCGACTGGTGCGGCTACCCGCACCCCGGCTCCGCCCGTCAGCCGTTGCGCTCGACGGTCAGCCGTTGAGGTAGCTCGGCGGTCAGCCGTTGAGGTAGCGCAGTACGGCGAGTACCCGGCGGTGGTCGTCGGGCGAGGCGGGCAGGGCCAGCTTGGCGAAGATGTTCGTACAGTGCTTCTCCACGGTCCGCTCGGCGATGTCGAGCCGTTCCGCGATCGCCTGGTTGGTCCGCCCCTCGGCCATCAGGGCGAGCACCCCGCGCTCCCGGTCGCTCAGCCCGCGCAGCGGGTCGTCGTCGCGGTCCCGCCGCCCGACGAGCTGGTCGATGACGACCGGGTCGAACGCGGTACCGCCGGCACCGACCCGCCGGACCGCCGCCGCGAACTCCGCCAGGTCGGAGACCCGGTCCTTGAGCAGGTAACCGACCCCTCGCGCACCGCCGTCGAGCAGCTCGACGGTGTAGCTGACCCGGACGTACTGCGACAGCACCAGCACCCCGGTCGCCGGATGCCGCCGCCGGATCTCCCGGGCCGCCCGCAACCCCTCGTCGGTACGCGTCGGTGGCAGCCGGATGTCCACCACCGCCACCTCCGGGCGGTGTCTCGCCACCTCGGCGAGCAGCGCGGTCGCGTCCTCGACACTGCACACCACCGCGAGACCCGCCTCGGTGAGCAGCCGGACCAGCCCCTCCCGCAGCAGGGTGTTGTCCTCGGCGAGCGCTACCCGCACGGCAGCACCGCCCGGATCCGGGTGCCGCCGCCGGCCGGGCTCGCCAACTCGAACGAGCCGCCGACCACCGCGACCCGGTCGGCCAGCCCGCGCAGCCCGGATCCGCCCGCCGGATCCGCGCCGCCCCGGCCGTCGTCCCCGATCTCCAGCACCAGCCGGCCGTCGTGCCGGCCGATCCGCAGCTCGGCCGTTGCCGCCGCCGCGTGCTTGGTGATGTTCGCCAGCGCCTCGGCGACCAGGTAGTAGGCGGTGGTCTCCACCTCCGCCGGCAACCGGTCGGGAATGTCGTCCGGCAGCCGCAGCGGTACCGGCGAGAGGGCCGCCAGCTCGCGTACCGCCCCGGCCAGGCCGCGCTCGGTCAGCAGCGGCGGATGCAACCCCTGGGTCAGCGCCCGCAGCTCGGCCAGGATCGCCAGCGTCCCGCTCCGCGCCTCGGCGATCAGCGGAGCCGCCCGCTCCGGGTCGGTACGCAGCGCGGACTCGGCCAGCCCGAGCGTCAGCGGGATCGCCAGTAACCGCTGCTGTACGCCGTCGTGCAGGTCCCGCTCCAGCCGCCGCCGTTCCGCCTCACCCGCCCGCAGCAGCGCGAGCCGGGAGTCGGCGAGCTGCCGGACCCGGGCCCGCAGGTCGGCGGTGAGCCGCTCGTTCTCCAACGCCAGCCCCGCCGCCGCACAGGTGGCCTCGATCAACTCCGGCTCCTCCGCCAGTGCCCGGTCGTGCACGAGTATCGCGATCGGCTCTCCGGCCCGGTCGATCCGGGTCACCGCCCGGTCCGTCGACGCCTCCGGCGCGGTCACCGTACGCCCGTCGAGGTCGACGTAGCGGCCGGACTCCGGAGCCCAGTAGCCGATCCGCAGGGTCGGATCGTGCAGGGCCCGGGACAGCGTCTCGGCGATCCCTCCGGTACGCGGCGCGGCGTGCAGCCGGACGACCAGGTCCGCCACCCCGCCCCGGTCGACCCGGCGACGCAGCAACCCGGCGAGGTAGCCCACCGGTACCGCCAGCAGCCCGAGGTGCAGCGCCACGCTGAGTACCACGACGTCCCGGCCGGCGATCGTGGCCGGCTTCACGACCACGAACGTCGCCACCGCCAGTACGGCGGCGGCGAACATCGGGTTGAGGTAGCGGCGTCGGGTGGTGCTGCTCCGGCGCCAGCGCAGCAGTTGCAGGGCGACCACCGCCGAGCCGGTCAGCAGTACCGCGACGATCGCGATCCCGCCCGCACCGCCGGCCGGCGCGGCCATGCCGGCCGACTCGACGCCGCCGGTCCGGGTCTCGGGCCGCAACGCGGTCAGTACCCCGACCGTGGCGAGGCTCAGATAGGCGACTCCCACCACCAGACGCGGTGCCGGCGTCGCCAGCCGCCCGGACGGGAAGGCCACCACCAGGTGGACCAGCACGGTGGCCCAGGGCTCCGGCGCGTACCACAGCCAGCCCGTCGGGCAGCGACAGCGGGACGGGAAGCTTGGCGAGCCACCACGCCAGGCCGACGGCGACCAGCAGCGGACCGGTCCGGTTGCCCGGACGTGCCCGCCAACCGACCAGGCCCGCCGCCACGAAGCTCAGGCCCACGCCGATCGCGACAGCCAGCAGCGCACTACCTCCGGGCCCCGGTGTTGCGGTGCTCTCGACGGTACCGGCCCGCCGGCCGCGACCGGGTGCCAACGTCGGTGAGTACCGCCGGGCTGGGCCAGCAGGAGCGTTGGCCGGGAAGTCGAGCCGTGTGCGGTGCCGTGCCCTTTGGGAGGAAGCACGCCCGCTGCGTGAGCCGTCGAGATCGGCGACGACGCCTTCCGGTACCCTCGACACCTGGCGGGTCGCTAGCTCAATTGGCAGAGCTGAGGACTTTTAATCCTTAGGTTCGGGGTTCGAGTCCCCGGCGGCCCACAACATTTGAGCAGGGAAGATAGCCAAGCATCGAGGTCTCTGATAGACGATGTGAGGCACATGCGGGGGACGGTCGTGCCCCACATGAACCCGGGATGTAGTGGTCGCCGGTAGCCCGAACTCCCGATCTTGGGGTTGAAGGTCCTCCTCCGGTAATTGAGGTTGTGACCTGTTCAACAGAAGAAATCTCAAGATCTGGTCGGTTGACGCGGTTCTGGGGCCGGTGCGGTGGACAGCCTGCCGGGCTGGACCTGTGGCGGGGGGCGGTCGTGATGGCCGCTACCAGCAACGGGACGGTGTAACTGCGGTGTGCGTGCCGGTCAGCCGAGACCGGCCGACAGTTGGGCGCCCGTTGTCCCTGGCGCGGCCAGTCGGGGCACGGCCGCTGGTACTACGACGCTCACGTGCCTGGGCCCGACAGGCGGCAGAAGCGGCTACGGCGGGGCGGGTTCACGACCCGCGCGGCGGCCGAGCGGGGTTTGGTCGAGGTGCTTGGGCCGTCCGGGCCGGATGCGATGGCCGAGGTCTGGACGATGAAGCGGTGGCTGGAGTACTGGCCGTCGCGGGCTTGAGGACCGGCTGCGTCTGTCCACGCTGCGGGCGTACCGGGTGTCCGCGCCCTCGCCCCGGATCTCGTGGGCATGGGGGCACGGCTTGGCCGAGTGTGCGTGTTTGGCGCGCGAGCGTTGCGACCGGCCTGTCACACCGCCGAGCCGGCGACATTGGTGTCATTGGGGTGGACCGTCTCGGTTAGACGTAGCTGAACAGCGGAGGAAAGACGAGGACCACGATCCAGGCCCACGCGGCGTACACCGGCAGGTAGCCGGTCTGCCAACGTTCGAGCGCCGCGAACGGCGTGCGCCGACGGATGAAGGTCAGCAGGAGCCACGCCGACCACGCGAGGTTGACCAGCAGGATGACGTTCTCGCCGAGCGCGGCTGCCCTGTTGGGCGTACTGCCGTATTCGTCGGTGATGCGCCCGGTGATCTCGACCAGCACGAGCACGTCGATGGCCAGCGCACTGACCACGAGTGCGAGCTGGAGTTTGTCGAACGGGCCGGGTGGGGCCAGCGGATCGCGGGCCGAGAGCGAGTAGAGCAGCAGGCCCAGCACCACGACCAGCAGGAGGTCGAACAGGATCAGCGCTTCGCGCTCGACGTCGATGCCGTGGTTGGTCCAGACGACGGCGACGAGGAAGGCGAGGAGGGCGGCTGTGAAGAGCGGGGTGAACAGCCGGGTGAGGACCGGCGCGATGTTCTCGACGACACTCTGTTTGGCCTCGACGAGCCACCCGGCCACGACGACTGCGGCCGTGGCGCCGCAGGGAAGGAGCCAATGCGAGATGAACTCCTCCGGGAGGATGCCGATGGCCTTGAAGGTGTTGAAGAGGAACGCGGAGAGTACGCCGCCGCCGAGGGCCATGAGTATGAAGTAGATGAACCACTCGCCGGTGAAGCGGATGAAGTCCATGCGTCGGCGGAAGGAGCGCCAGTCGTCGGCGACATAGGCCAGGCCGACCACGAGCCACAGGGCGATCGGAAGGTGGATGCTGGTGACGACCACGGACTGCGACGTGTCCGCCAGGGGGTAGGCATTGGCCGCCACGGCGCCGAGAGCGAACAGCGCCACCAGTATCGCGAGCACCGACCGTCCGGCTTTCCGGCGCCAGGCCAGGAACGCCGCCAGCCAGGGCAGTGCGAACAGGGTGAAGTTCCGCGCGTAGAACGAGCTGTCGTCCTCAAGACTCAGCCCGAACAGTGCTGGCACCTTGACGGACGCCACCGCGCCCGCCGCGCAGCCGACCATGGCCCAGAGGTCCCGCCGGGAGCGTGTGCCGGCGACCGGGCTGCGGGAGTCGGCGGTCAGCACCAGTTGCTTCCACAGCCGTTCCGAATGCTCCCGGGCGAACTCGCGGGAGAGTTCGTCGAGGCTCCCCATCCGTTTGACTGCGACCAGGAACGCCTCATCCGGGCTCAGGCCCGCCGCGACGAGCTCGTCAACGGAGCCGCGGAGGTGGTCTTCAAGCTCGTCGGCGTCGAACGGTTGCAGCTCTCTGCGGCGAAGCACGTACTGCCGCCACTGCGCGAACTGCGCTTCCAACTCCTCATGCCCGTCCTGCGCCGTCATGCGGGACTCTCCAGCGGGTTCACCGTCTGCGGCACACGGTCATGCCAGATCTCCTTGAGCGCGTCCACGACGGTGTCCCACTGCCGGCGCTGCTCGGCCAGCTCAGCCAGGCCCCTGTCGGTGATGCGGTAGTACTTGCGCTTTCGCTCTCCGGTGACCGTCTGCCAGCTCGACTCCACATGACCGAGACGCTCAAGCCGGTGCAACAACGGGTACAGCAGCCCCTCGGTCCAGTCCAGCTCGCCCCCGGACAGCTCGTTGATCCGTCTGAGGATGGCGTAGCCGTAGCTCTCGCCGTCGGCCAGGATGCCGAGCACCATCGGTGTCGCCGAGGCGGCCACCAGATCCTTAGCGACCTTCATGAGACCTCATCCCGCTCCTAACCCTAGAACTATGATGCATAGTACTGCCAGGTATTCCCTGAAGCAACGGCCGGTCGCGCCCCTGCCAGCGGTATCCGCGATCCGCCGCACGGGCAGCAGCGTTCTGCCACGGCCCGTGCCTGCCACCCCGGCCGGGTCGTCACGCATCGTGACCGGCCTGCCATGCCAGTCGCCAGCCGGAACTGCCGAGAAGGAGTTAGCAGCGCTACCCGCTTGCTCGTTCCAACGGTTGCGAGGCCGGACGGCGGGTGAAGGCGGCCCCGGGCCAGCACGGGACGGCGGCTCAGCAACGTCCGTCAGAGCGCCCTGCCTGTGTCCACGCGTTATCGAGCCACTATGCGCGTCGGCGGTAGTCGGGTGAAGAGCGAGATTGACTTCGTGGTACAGCCATTCAACCGATCACTCCGGTCACCCAGACTGAACCTTTTTCAACCTGAACCGCGCGGCGCTCACACACCGCGTCCGACCTCGCGGTCCGACGAACCGCAAGGGGAGGTTGAAAAAGGTTCACTGCAATGAGCTACGGACGTGCTTACGCGCGTGGTGGATCCGGGACTTCAATGTGCCGATGGGAATCTTCAACTGCTCGGCGATGTCGTGGTAGTCGAGCTGGCAGAGATCCCGGAGAACCAGCGGAGCGACCAACTCGGGACGGTGCGCCTCCAGCCGTTCCAGCGCGTCGAGTAGGTCCAGCCGCGAGCCGGCGATGACACTCGTTCGCCGCGGATCCGCGACCTCGACAAGCGGTAGCGAGCCGGCCTGTTCAGCCGCCCGCCGACGAAGCGAGCGGTAGGTCTGACGTGCGCAGTTCGCCGTGACGACGTACAGCCAGGTGGAGAACCGAGAGCGCCCCTCAAAGCTGGTGATCTTGCGCGCCACCTGCAACAACGCATCCTGGCACGCCTCCTCCGCGTCCTGTCGGCACGGCAGGATGCGGATACATTGCTGGAGCACATGGGAGCTGATCCGGGCCAGCAGCGCATCGAGCGCCTTGCTGTCACCGACCGCCGCGCGGCGGGCAAGATCTTCAGTCTGCGGATCGTCCTTCATTCGTGGCCCCCGATCGCGGCTGTGTGTCGCCTATGCGCTATGTAGTCACGCCGGATCAGCAGCGGACACGGGATAGATTGTTTCAATGCCGCACAAGATCGGCCGTTACCGTGTCACGAGGCGCCTGGGTTCCGGTGCCTTCGCCACGGTCTGGCTCGCCGAGGACGACGCACTGGAGTCCTCCGTGGCGATCAAGGTGCTGGCCGACAACTGGGCCCACCAGGCCGACATCCGGGCTCGGTTCGGGCAGGAGGCGCGGATCATGCGTCGCGCCGACTCGGAACGGCTCGTGCGGGTACTGGACATCGGCGAGTTGCCCGACGGGCGGCCGTACTTCGTCATGACGTACGCGGCCGGCGGCACGTTGGCTGATCGGCTCGCCGCTGGGCCGATGCTGGTCCCGCATGCGTTGCGAACCGGGGCTGACATCGCACGGAGCGTTGCCGTGCTGCACGAAATCGGCGTCCTGCACCGAGACCTGAAGCCGTCGAACGTGCTGTTCGACCGAGCCGCCGACGAAGAGCGGGTGCTGGTGGCTGACCTCGGCTTGGCCAAGGCCATCGCGCACGCGTCGGGCTTCACGGTCGTGGCCGGAACACCCGGCTACATGGCGCCCGAGCAGGCCCGTCCCGGCGGTGGCCTCGATGTCCGGGCTGACGTGTACGCGATCGGGGCGCTGACCTACCACATGCTCACCGGCAGGGCTCCCGGCACTGCGGAACACGGCCTCGTTGGATCCGTCCCCTCCCGGCCGGCACTCCGGCCGTCGAAACTCAGGCCCGGCATACCGACGTACGTCGACGAGGTCGTACTTCGGGCGCTCCATCGCGATCCGCACCGGCGTTGGGCCTCCGCCGCGGCCTTCGCCGAAGCGCTCGACAAGACCGTCGACATAGCACGGGCGCGAGATCAGGTCAGGGCTCACCGGTGGCGTCGACGGGCCCTCCGGGTGCCGGCAGGCGCGGTCACGATCGTCGCAGCCACGCTTGCCCTGTCCGGTTCTGCCGGCCCGGCAGGAGCTTTCGCTCCTGGTTGGGTACGGGTGAGCGACGCCTCGAGCATGCTCTCGATCGCGGTGCCCGCCGGCTGGGCGAAGCAGCTGAAGGACGCCGGCTGGAATCCGGGGACGGTACGCCTCGCGCCGGGCCAGGCGCCCGGTCTCCTGGTCGGACCGGATCTCAGCGCGTGGCCGGACCCAGGCAGCGGGGTACCCGGCGTCTTCGCCGGCGCCAGCAGGTCGCTCGGTGCGGGGCAGGCAGCTCCGGCGCTGCCGGCCCACAACGGATGCACCCCGCACCCGGCACGTCCGGTTGCCGTTGGCGGCCTGACGGGCTGGGTACGGGCATGGGCCGGTTGCCACGGTACGTCGATCTCGTTCAGCGAGGTTCTTCTGACTCCGGCGGATAACGGCTATGGCGTATACATCCAGATCAAGCAGGTGGACCAGATCGAACGGACCGACCAGATCCTGGACAGCCTGCGCGTGAAGAACTCGCTCGTGCCGCAAGCCACCGGTTCCGGGACCGTGATCCCCCGTTCGGCGCCTGACCGGCCATCCTTGGCGGCGACGCCACCGCAGAGCGGCTGATCAGAATCGTTCCCATGGGCCGTGCATGCCGGCTAGCCGGTACCGCCGGGTCTCCGTCTTACCGTCCAACCGCTTGACGGTGGTCACGACCGTCTGCCTCTCGATCCGGTACGAGGTGAACGTCATCACCTTGTCTCCGGCCGCGCTGGAAGGGTCGCCCTTGATGACGGGCCACGCCTCCCGGGTCTTCCCGTCGAATCCGATCTGGATCGGGACGAGTGCCTGCTGCCTTGCGGCATCGGGGTTGCCGAGTTCGACGAGCACGAGCGCATCCCCCCGGGCCGGCGCGTTCGCGGGTTCTTCGACGAGGAACTCCCCATAGACCGGCCGTGCCCCACCTGGGAGCATCCGGCAGGGGATGTCGAGGCCGTTCGAACCGTCGCGGAACCGTACGACATCGTCCGCCTCACCGCAGAACGTCAACCCTTTCACGGCGACATTGGGCCAGTCGGTCTTGCGGATCTCGCTCTGCTCGCCACCCCGGGACGCCCCCGTGGTCGCCCCAACTGGCGCAGACGGCGTGGCTCGTGCGGTCGGTTCCGCCAGCGCTGCCGACGGTACGGCGGAAGCGGTGCCGCTGCCGATCGGCGCAGGTGAACCGGCGGGCGCCGCAACTCCCGGACGTCGTTCCGTCGAGGTACACGCGGCAGTGGCGGCAAGAGCAAGGACGATGCCCAACAGGGACTTGGTACGCATACAGGTCCTTCCGTTCGTGAAGAGTGGCTGTCCCGAGTTGAGATGCGCGGTTCTCGGCTCCAGTTCACGAGGAAGTGTCAGGTTGCCGACCCACGGTTCGCCGACCTGACCCACGTCAGCACGCTGTCATGCCGCGGATGGTACGCCGGGTCCTGCGGCGGTTGAGTTTCCGCAACCAGGTGACGGCGGTTGGTTCGAGCCCGGACGCCAGGCCAAGGGCCGCAGCCGGTGGGTGCCTTGCTTACCCGACCGCGTCAGCGGCCCTGGCTTGCCATCCTGGTCGGATGCCGAAGCTCACCGAAGACGACTACAAAGCCACGATGGCGCCACATCCGATCAAGGTCGACCCGGACGAGGAGCCGCCGTTCGACTTCTGGCCATACTTCGAGGCCATTCCACCGGAGGACTTCGGCGGTCACGACTTTTCGGCGGGAGCGGTGCCCTACGCCTGGAGGATGCCTGAGAGCGTCTACGAGCACGTCCTCGTGCGATCCGAGACACCCAACGTGTTTCTGGTGCTCGTGCTCGACGTGATCGGCCGCTCGGTCGTAGGCCATCACCTACTCGACCTCAATCGGCTCTACGGCGTGGCCTGAGGTGCGGAGGCTACGAAGCCGCGCCGGACCGCTCCGCGCCTGCGCCGCTCAGGCGGCGTTGGTGCACGGATCTGCCGCCGTCGGGGTGTGACAGCCGTTGGGCGGCGCGTTCGAGCGTCAACTGAGGTGTGGTCCGGGTTCGCGGATCGGCGGCGCGGCCGGTTATCGTGATCGCGTGAGTACGCGCCATGTGCCCGCGCAAATCGGCGACGTGCCACCGATCGGGCGACCAGCCAACAGCGCTCTACTCGAAGCCGGCATCACGACGCTTGCCCAAGTGAGCGCCTACAGCCGCCGCGATCTACTGGCCCTGCACGGGGTCGGGCCGAAGGCGGTCGGCATCCTGGCCGCCGCGCTCGCCGAGCATGGCCTTGCCTTTACCGAATGACAGCAACGGCCCCAACACCAGCAAGACGGCGACCTCGCACGGTTTCGACGCCATCGAGGCCGACGCGACTGAACGACACGACAGCAGCACGCCGCGACGTACGCATCTCGTCCGGACGAGCGGGCTGACCCGACCACGCCTGGCTTCTGGCCCGAGTACGACCACCATCCGGATCTCTGCCGCCGTCGGTGCGTGCCACAAGGAGCCCGAGTCGTCACGCTCCGCGATCTCTTCCGGTGTCGGTCCAGATCGGGAATGCCGATGAGCGGGTGGTACGGCGGCACCGAGTGTCTCGGCGTTCGGTCAGGAACGAAGAAGAGCACCTGACCTTGGAACGGTCGGCGGGAGGTGGTGGTTCAACACCGCTTCGGTGCGGGGCGGCGGGAGTACCGGTGCCAGGCGCTCGGGTCACCGCCCGGGCGGCGTCGCGTACTCCGAGACGATTTCGTCGATGACGCGGTTGGCCTCTGCGGCCACGGCCCGGTCGCCCTGGAGTGCGCCGGCGTAGACGATCAGCGCCTTCCACAGCGCCCAGGCCCGCCCACGGGCCCAGGTTGCCGGGTCGACATCGAGCCGGGCGCGGAAGGCCTCACGGCTCGGGCCGGACAGCAGCGTCCAGGCGATCGCCACATCGCACGCCGGGTCGCCAACACCGCAGGTGCCGAAGTCGATGACGGCGGCGAGCACGCCGTCACGGATCAGGAGGTTGCCTGGGGCAACGTCGCCGTGGAACCACACTGGTCGGCCGTCCCAGACCGCCCCCAGCGCCGACCGCCAGATCTCGGTGACGATGTCGCGGGGTATCCGGCGGTCCAGTACCTCGACCGCCCGGCGGACCTGAGAGTCGTAGATGCGCAGCGGCCCGCCGCGAAACCAGTTGTGCAGTCCCGGCTGCGGCCCTCCGGTCGGATCGGCGCGGCGCAGCGCGACGAGGAACGCGGCCAGACCGTCCGCGAACCCGGTCAGGTCGCCGATGCTGTCGATGCGGGCGGGTTCCCCGTCGATCCACTCGTAGACCGACCAGCCGAAGCCGTACCCCTCAGCGGGCACACCGCGCGCTACGGGCGCGGGTATCGGCAGCGGCACCCGTGGCGCGAGTGCTGGCAGCCATCGGTGTTCCTTGTCGACTGCCAGGGCGTACTCCTGCGCGGTGGGCAGCCGTACCGACAAACGCTCGCCCAAGCGGAAGGTCTGATTGTCCCAACCGCCGCTCGGCACAGGCCGAACGGGCAGGTCGGCCCACTGCGGGAACTGGATCGCCACCAGCCGGCGCACCAGACCTGCGTCAACCAGGCGGCGAACCGGTACCGGAACGGTGCCTGAGTCGGCGCTCACACCCCCAACCTCACAGAGCGCACCACCAGCGACAATCGATTTTTACCCGCAGTGCAGCCACAGCACTCCGAAATCACCTACGCGGCGCGGTTGCGCGCGCACGGGGCGACCGTACCGCTGATCGACGTCGGGGTGGTTGAGCACGGCGAGTCCGCGATCCGCTCCGTCCCCCAGGTCCTCGACTGGTTCGAGCAACTTCGCTGACAGCTGTGGGAAGGAACTGCTAGCGCCTTCAGCGCAGCAGATAGGGGTCAGTCGCGCCGAATCGGGCCACCTTCTCGATACGCCCGCTTGGAGTAGACCAGCGTCATCGGCGGACAACCGCCGCCGGCCACGTAACGATGCCGCTTGATCGTCGAGCGACAGCCAAGCCTGAACGCGGACCTACTACGCTTCGAGGCAACCCGTTCAGCGGCTCAACGCAACCCCGAAAAGGTGCCCCTCCGTGACACACGATTCGTCCGCCCCTGGTCCGGGGCCGTCGGCGAGGATCGATACCAACGTGCCGCACTCGGCCCGGATCTTCACCTACTGGCTCGGCGGCAAGGACAACTTCGCCGCCGACCGGGACGCCGGTGACAGGTTTCGGGCGACCTTCCCCGAGATCGTCGACCTCGCTCTCATCGGCCGGCAGTTCCTGCAACGGACCGTGCGGTACCTGGCCGGCGAGGCCGGGATCCGCCAGTTCCTCGACATCGGCACGGGCCTGCCGACTGCCGACAACACCCACGAGGTCGCCCAAGCGGTCGCACCGGAGTCCCGCGTCGTCTACGTCGACAACGACCCACTGGTACTGGTGCACGCCCGCGCCCTGCTCAACGGCACCCGGGAGGGCGCCACCGACTACCTCGACGCCGACGTGCACGACCCAGAAAAGATCATCACGGCCGCCGCGCGAACCTTGGACCTCACCCAGCCCGTCGCGATCACGCTGCTGGGCATCCTGGCCCATGTCGCCGACTACCACGAGGCACGGTCGATCGTGACCAGGCTGATGGACGCGGTACCCTCCGGCAGCTACCTCGTGGTCAGAGACGGCACCGACACCGACCAGGCTTACGCGGAGGCCATCCGAGGCTACAACGCCAGCGGCGCCGTCCCTTACCACCTGCGCAGCCCCGACCAGATCGCCGGCTACTTCGAAGGACTGGAACTCGTGGAGCCCGGCGTGGTGTCCTGCCCGCTGTGGCGCCCGGACGCCGGGTCCCCGGATGCGCCCCAGAATGCGGCGGTGCTGGGTGGCGCCGGCCGGAAGCCATGACCTCGGCAGAATCAGCCCGGGAGCGCGCAAGATCATCTGTAGGCTATTTCCGGACATAGGCAAAGCCAGAGTCGTACCCGCGTGGACCAGTAACCCCGTACGCCGACACGACCCTGCGCCGCTACCAGGGATGGCGGCGGCCCTGTCCGGCCAACCGGCGATCGGATATAGCCGATGTGCGGGTGTCGTCGCGCGGCAGGTTCTGACGCCGTTCAGGTTTCGGATCACACCGGCACGAGTCCATCCCCACGTTCGGGCTCAGCGGCGTGGCCGCACCAGCCCCGCGTCGAACGCCGCGATCACGAGTTGTGCCCGATCTCGTACGGCCAGCTTCGCCATCAGGTGCGTGATGTGCGTCTTCACCGTCTTTATCGAGATCGTCAGGGCAATTGCGATCTCGTCGTTCGACAGGCCGCCGCCGATCAATGTCAGCACCTCGACCTCACGGCCGGTCAGCCGCCGCAGCGTCGGCGTTGGCCTGTCCGGGCGGGGCGCGGCGACGTAGTGCGCGACGAGCCGGGTGAGGATCGACGGGGCGAACAGCGATTCACCATGGTGGGTGCGGCGGATTGCCTCGATCAGCTCCTCGGGGCGGGCGTCCTTGAGCAGGAAACCGGACGCACCCGCGCGCAGCGCGTCGTAGACGTACTCGTCGAGCTCGAACATGCTCAGGACCAGGACGCGGGTGGTGGACAGCGCCGGGTCGGTGCAGATGCGGCGGGTGGCCTTGATGCCGTCGAGGTGCGGCATCCGGACGTCCATCAGGATGACGTCGGGGCGGGTGGTGCGAGCGCGCGCGAGGGCGTGCGCGCCGTCGCCGGCCTCGCCGACGACGGCCAAGTCCGGCTCGTTGTTGATGATCATGGCGAGGCTGTGTCGGAGCAGCGCCTGGTCGTCCGCCAACAGCACTCGGATGCCGCTCACGCCTCCTCGTCCCGGATGCGTGCGGTGACGCGAAAGCCCGCGTCGACGTGGTCTGCGGACAACGTGCCGCCGAGACTGCCGATCCGCTCCCGTAACCCGGTCAGCCCGTGTCCGGCGCCCGGCGATGCCCGCCATCCGTCGACTGACGGGCCGGTGTCCGCCACCGTGACCACAAGGTATGTTCCGTCCCGATACACCCGCACCCGCACCTCCGTCGGTCCCGCGTACCGCGCGGCGTTGCTGAGCGCCTCCCGCACGGTCTTGCAGACGGCGACCTGTACACCCTGCGATACGGGGCCGAGCGGCTCGACCGTCAGCCGTGTCCGAAGCCCTGCGAGCGACGCGCCGTGCACGATGCCGGGCAAGTCGTCGAGGTTGTCCACCGGCGCACGGCCGCTGGCGGCCGACGGCTCACGCAGGACCGTGAGCATGCGGCGTAGCTCGGTTGTCGCGTGCCGGCTCGCGTCCTCGATATCGGTGAGCGCCGCCTCCACATCGGCGGGCTTGGGCAGATGCCGGGTGGCCGCCGCGCGGACCGTGATCAGACCCAAGCCATGCGAGACGATGTCGTGCAGGTCGTGGGCAATCCGCAACCGCTCGGCGAGCACCGCCTCGGACGCGGCCCAGGCGGTCAGCCGCGACTCGTAGGCGGTTCGGTCGGCGCGTGACCGCCGCACCGCCCATACCGCAGCCGCGACAGCGGTACCGACTATCAGCGGCGGCAGTACGACCCCGAGCGGGCCCTGCGCGCCGACCGTACACATGACCATCACCAGCACGCTGATCACCGCGGCAACCACCGGCATGGCACTGAAGCGCATGGCGGGGCGCGGATGGGCGTTCACCACCACGACTGTAGTTCTCAGACCAGGGTCTGACCGTCCATGGACCGACCCGGCCGTCGGGATCCGAGAACGGTCCGATGTGCGAGGGCCGGAGAACCGGTTGACTCGGTTGATGATCACGATCGATCGGGTCAGCAAGACCAAGAGCAGGACGCTGATCCTGCACGACGTTACCTTCGAGGCCCGACCCGGCCGGGTTACCGGCTTCCTCGGGCCGAACGGTGCCGGCAAGACGTCGACTCTACGTATCCTGCTCGGCCTGGACCGCCCGCAGAGCGGGACCGCGCTGATCTGCGGGCGCCCGTACGGGAAACTGGACCGTCCGCTCACGACGGTCGGCGCGCTGCTCGACGGCAGCGGCGCACACCGGGCCCGAACGGCCCGCGCCCACCTGCGCTGGGTAGCCGCCAGCAACGGCCTACCGGACTCCCGCGCCGACGAGGTCCTCGAGGTCGTGGGCCTGACCGGCGACGCGCGGAAGCGCGCCGGCCGTTTCTCCCTCGGCATGAGCCGCCGGCTCGGACTCGCCACCGCGCTGCTCGGCGACCCTGAGGTGCTGGTCCTGGACGAACCGGTCAACGGCCTCGACCCGGTCGGGATCCGCTGGATGCGCACGTTCCTCCGGGACAGTGCGGCGCAGGGCCGCACCGTCCTACTCTCCAGTCACCTGATGGGCGAGCTGGCCGAGATCGCCGACGACGTCATCGTGATCGACAAGGGCCGGATCGTGATTCAAGGCAGACTCGCTGACGTCACCGGCGATCATCACACGCTCGAGGACGCCTTCTTCGCGCTGACCGCTGCCGAAGCGGATCGCCCGTGGTGAGCCTCGTCCGCGCCGAACTCCGCAAGCTGCTCGGCCTGCCCACCGCCTGGGTCGGCCTGGTGCTGGGCACGCTGATGGCACCCGCGGTCGTTCTGCTGAACGCACCGTACACCCGCCGCGCGATCACCGCCGGTACCCTCACTGACACGTCCGACCTTGGCCTACGCGACCTGGGTATCGGCCTGATCGGTCCGATGGTCCTCGGCGTGGTCGTGGTGAGCAGCGAATACACGTCCACCAGTCAGAACGCCCCCGGCGCCCGCCAGCTCACCGCGACGCTCACCGCCGTTCCCGACCGGCTACGTCTGCTCCTGGCGAAGACCACCGCGCTGGTGCTGATCGTCGCGGCGCAGGCGGCGGTCACCGCGGCTGCCACACTCACCCTCACGCAGGTGCTGCACGGCGAACACGCGCCGGTACCCGCCCCGGCGCGTGTCGCCGCCGCGATCCTCTACTGGACGCTGACCGCACTACTGGCGTACGCGATCACGCTGATAACTCGCAACGGCATAGTGCCGCTGGCGCTGCTGATCATCAACAGCACCGTCGTCTCGGTGTCGTTCCTGCTGTCGAAGGTCACCGACCTCGCCGCCTACCTGCCGGACATCGTCGGCACGCGAATGTTCATCCGTGGCACGGACTTCCCCGTCGAGATCGCCCCGGTGACCGCCGGCCTGGTGATGACGGCCTGGGTCGCCGTGCTGCTCGCGGTCGGCGCCGTCCTGTTCCATCGGCGGGACGTATGAACACCGCCCGCGCTGAACTACGCAAACTGCTGACGCTGCCATCGCTGCGCCTGACCGCGCTGCTGACCTGGACCGCCACCCTGCTGCTGACATACGCGTACGCAGCCGCTGAATCCCGCGGCGAGCCGCTCGGCGACGCCGCCGCCCTGGCCCCGCTCGGTTACACCCAGGCCGGCTTCCTGGTGCTCGGCGTGCTGGCGGCCGCGTCCGAGTACCAGGATGGCGGCCAGATCCACACCACGCTGCTCGCGATGCCCCGGCGCCTGCCACTGCAAGCGGTGAAGGCCCTCGCGCTGGGTGCGGTGACGCTCCCGGTGGCCGCTGCGACAGCGGCAACCAGCACCCTGCCGGCCAATGGGGCCACGTGGATGCCGGCCGCAACCGCGTACCTGACACTCACCACGCTGCTGGGGGCGGCAGTCGCCGGCGTCGTCCGTCGCGCCGTGCCCGCCGTGATTCTGCTGCTCGGTATGTACTTCATCGCAGGCCCGCTGCTGCGGGCCCGGCCCGGCAGCATCGCCGCCGCCTACCTGCCGGACACCGCCGCCCTCAACCCGTCTCGCGGCGCCGCCGCTACGATCATTTGGACGCTCTCCGCCCTAACGCTCGCCGCCCTCACTTTCCACCGCCGCGACGCTTAATTGACGCCCCGGTGGTACGGGTCGCGGTAGGGCGACATCGCCGACTCATGATCGAAGACCGGATGAACGCGCCGTCGGCGGTGAACACCACGGCCCACTCGTCGCCGCTGCCGTTGCTCATCAGCGCCGCCTCGTCCGCGCCCCAGCTCGAGGTATGGGCGTTGTAGGCTTCCCCGCCGTCGATGATGCGTTCAAGCACGGCCAACGCCTTGCAGCGCTGCCGCAGCCGGTCAATGGAAGGCAGCCCGGCGGCGATGTCGTAGGCAATCACCGGGTGACCCTACTTCGGGACAGGCAGCGGCTGGATCCACCCACCTGACCGGGCACTGGCAGGCGCTACCGGGCGTTCCACAGGCCGGGGTCGTCGTAGTGGTTCTTGGCGCCCTCGCGTAAGACTGTCCGTAGCTGGGCGAGGCCCGCGGCGTCGGCCGGAAGGCGCAGGTGCTCCAGCAGAGTGAGCGCCTCCGCTGGTTGAAGGTCGCCGTAGACCGCGTGGTAACCGGCCAGCAGACCGTGGAACACCGCCGGGTGTAGCTCAACGACAGTCGCGGCGGCTCGGAAGATGTCGTGCTTGTCGGCCCAGCGAACCGTGCCCGAGTCTTCCAGTACGTGGCGGGCGCGGCGGTGCAGCGGACCGTGGGCTAGCCGCGGCAGGCGATCGTCCGCCGCGAGACGGCGTACGTCGTCGCCGATCATCGCGGCGAAGGCGGCCTTGGAGGTGTCTCCGAGGAACCAGTACGTCCGTAGGGACAACCGCGGATTCTCGATCGGATCGGCTGCTTCCATTCGTCGGCGGCAGCCGGCCCAGAAGGCGTCGACGACCGTCGGATCATCATGGTCGATGACGGATCTGGCCTGTGAGGTCTCGCGGCAGACTGCGCGCCCGCTGGTCGTGAGGAGGCGGGACGGCTTCCCTACGGTCATCGCCGACAGCTACCGGAATGCGGGCCAGTGCTCCGCCCTTCAGGGTGGGGGTGAAGGCCCGCGCGGGGAGGGCCGCCAAGGCCCGAGCTGTGTC
>NZ_BONX01000065.1 GCF_016862935.1 Plantactinospora mayteni | reverse complement strand
TACCACGACTGGCTCGTGGGTTTGTGCGTCACGGGGCGAAACGCGGGTTGGTTTTGGGCGCGTTGTGGTCGATTTCGACTGTGGTGCTGGGGTTCGTGGTGGCGGTCCAGGAGGCGAGGAGGGTAAGGGCGTGTGCGGTGGATGAGTGGGGTTCGGCGGTGTAGATGGTCATGGTGAGGTCAGGTTCGGCGCGTAGGTCGAGGCTTTCGTAGGCGAGGGTGAGGTCGCCGACGATGTGGTGGTGGAAGTGTTTGACGCCGGTGCCGTGGGTGCGGACGTTGTGGGCGCCCCAGCGACGGCGGAAGTCGTCGCTGCGGGTGGACAGTTCGCCGACGAGGTCGTAGAGGCTCTTGTCGTGGGGGTCTTTGCCGGCTGCGGTGCGCAGGTTGGCCACGGTCATGTCGGCGGCGAGTTCCCAGTCGGGGTAGAAGCGGCGGGCGGCGGTGTCGAGGAAGGTGAACCGGGCGAAGTTCGGTGGGCTGGTCGGATCGGCGTAGACGTCGCTGTACATGGCGCGGCCGAGGTGGTTGGCGGCGAGGAGGTCCAGCCGGTTGTTGCCGACGATCGCAGGGCCGGTGATGGTGTCGAGGGTCCATTGCAGGCTGGGTCGGACCTTCCACTGCTTCGGACGGCGCCGCCGCAGGATCGCGGCGCTGCCGTCGGCCTCGTGGGCTAGGCGGAGCAGGTGGACCCGTTCGGCGTCGTCGAGTTGCAGGGCGCGGGCGATCGCGTCGAGCACGCCGGCGGATACCCCGGCGAGGGAGCCGCGTTCGAGTTTGGCGTAGTACTCCACGCTCATCCCGGCCAGGGCGGCGACCTCGCTGCGCCGGAGCCCGGGGACACGGCGCTGCCCGGCGGTCGGTAAGCCCGCCCGCTCGGGGGTGATCTTGGCGCGGCGTGAGGTGAGGAACTCGCGCACTTCGACTCGGTTGTCCACGACATCGACGGTACGACGCACGGCGGGCACCTGGGATGTACTGCGAGTACACCCATCGTCAGTGACTTCCTCCCGTCTGGCCATGCGGCTGTGCTGGATGCATGACCGCGACCGTCACCGCTTGGCCCCGCCGTCCGGTGGCTGCCCTGATGACCGTCTTGTTGTACGCCGTTCTGGCCGGCTGCTCGGTTGCTGCCGGCCCGGGTGTCACCGGGTCCGGCTCCGGCTCACCGTCGGCAGCACCGAGCACCGCGGTGGGGGTTGCGGTGGTGCTGCGCTTTGGTGACCGTGCCGCCGCCGCGACGTTGACCGACACCCCGGCCTCGCGGCAGCTCACCGCGATGCTGCCGCTGACCGTGCAACTGAAGGACGTGTGGGCTCAGGCGAAGTCCGGACGGCTGCCGCACCCGCTCACCGTCGAGGACGCCGTCCCCGTGCACGATCCCACCCCGGGCGACATCTACTTCTGGTCCCGGACCGAGGTGATCGCCATCTACTACGACGATCTCGGCCAGGCGGTGCCCGACCCGGGCCTGATCCGCCTAGGCGTCGTCAACGCCGGCCTGGACAGCCTTGCCAACGCGGGCAAGCGAGTGACGGTCCGGATCGATTCGGCCGCCGGGACCAGTTCCTGACTCGCCACCTGATCTCGACCATCATCAACATCAACTCTCCCCAAGGAGCACTCTGCTCATGCGTGTCGCCGTCATGACCGCCCCCGGCCAGGTTCACGTCGAGGACCGTCCCGAACCGCGGATCGTCGAGCCGACGGATGCGATCATCCGGCTGGCCGCGACCTGTATCTGCGGGTCGGACCTGTGGCCATACCGGGGCGTGGAGCCGGTCGACGAGCCGCGGCCGATGGGCCACGAGTACGCCGGCATCGTCGAGGAGGTCGGGCCGGCGGTCACCACGGTACGGCCGGACCAGTTCGTGGTCGGCTCGTTCTTCGCCTCGGACAACACCTGCGAGATCTGCCGTTCCGGCTACCAGTCCTCCTGCGTACGGCGGGAGGCCGCCGCTCCGGGCGGGGCGCAGGCCGAACGGATGCGGGTCCCCCTCGCGGACGGCACCCTGATCGCCACTCCGGACCTCCCGGCCGATGATCTGGTCCCGAGCCTGCTGGCCGCGTCCGACGTGCTGGGCACCGGCTGGTTCGCCGCCGTTGCCGCCGCCGCAGGTCCCGGCAGGACCGTCGCCGTGGTCGGCGACGGCGCCGTCGGACTCCTCGGCGTCCTGGCCGCCCAGCAGCTCGGCGCCGAACGGATCATCGCGATGAGCCGCCACAAGTCACGGCAGAAACTCGCCATCGAGTTCGGCGCCACCGACATTGTCACCGAGCGCGGCGACGCTGGCGTAGCCGCCGTCAAAGACCTCACCGACGGGCTGGGCGCGCACTCGGTGATCGAAGCCGTCGGCACCCAGGAGTCGATGATGCAGGCCATCCACGCCACCCGACCCGGCGGGCGCGTCGGCTACGTCGGTGTCACCCACAACGTCGCGCTGCCCGGCATGGAGCTGTTCTTCTCCCACGTCCACCTGCACGGCGGCCCCGCACCCGTTCGGCGGTTCCTGCCCGACCTGATCGACCGGATCTGGACCCGCCGGATCGACCCCGGCAAGGTCTTCGACCTGGAGCTGCCACTCGACCAGGCCCCCGAGGGCTACCGGGCCATGGACCGCCGGGACGCGATCAAAGTTCTGCTGCGGCCCTGACCACCTCTGCTCGTGCTGCCGCCGAGGAAGAATGCAATGCCCCGGTTGACGTCCGGGCCCGCGCTGGCACCGATGGCCACCGGCACCGGTGTGCCGCCCGATCGGGTTCGCCGCCAGGCCCGGCTCACTTCAGGTCTGGTCGCGACCGTGGTCTTCCTGACCGCGATCGCACCGTTGGCGACCGACATGTACGTGCCGGCGTTCCCGAGGGTCGCCGGTGACCTGTCCGCGACCGCGACCCAGGTGCAATTGACCCTCACCACCTTCTTCGTTGGTATGGCGCTGGGCCAGCTCATCGGCGGACCGGTCTCCGACCAGCGCGGCCGGCGCCGACCGCTGATCGGCGCGATCGCGCTGATGACCGTCGCCTCGATCGTGTGCGCGCTCACCCCGTCGATCGCGGTGATGATGGTGGCCCGCTTCGTGCAGGGCTTCAGCGGTGGCTGGGCGATGGTGATCGGCCGGGCGGTGATCGTGGACCTCGCCAGCGGCGCCCGGCTGGTACGGGTGCTCAACGTGGTAGCCGGGGTCGGCGGCGTCGCCATCATCGTCGGGCCGCTGCTCGGCGGGGTCATCCTGGAGCTGTCGCACTGGCGGGTGTCGTTCGGGGCGGTCGCCGCCCTCGGCGTGGCGATGACGATCTCCGTGCTGGTCGCGGTGCCGGAGTCGCTGCCTTCCCAGCGGCGCCACGGCGGTGGGCTGCGGATGTTCGCGGTCGCTGGGCGGCGGGTGCTCGGCCGGCGCCGCTATGTCGGGTACCTGCTGGTCGTCGGGTCGGCGATGGGTGCCCTGTTCGCCTATGTCGCTGCGTCGGCGTTCGTGTTGCAGTCGATGAACGGGATGTCCCCGATCGCCTACTCGGGCGATTTCGCCGCCAATGCCGCCGGCATGACCGTGGCCGCGCTCGCCGCCGCTCGGCTGGCCGGCCGGGTTGCCACCCGCAAGCTCATCCTCATCGGGCAGGTCGCCGCCCTCGCCGCCGGCGTAGCGATGCTCGCCGGGGCGATCTGGTTCGGCACGCCGCTGCTCCTCGCGGTCGGCTGCTTCTTCGTCCTCATGACGGCGCAGGGGCTCATCATCACCAACGGCGGGGCGCTCGCCTCCGCCGAAGTGCCCGACCATCCCGGCACCGGCTCGGCGGTCCTCGGGTTCGTCCAATGGCTCGCCGCCGGCCTCACTGCCCCGATCGTCGGGCTCGGCGGCGAAGACACCGCAGTGCCGATGGCGCTGTTCATGATCGCGGGCACCGTTGCCTCGATGATCGGCCTGCTGGTCCTCGCGCGACCCGGAGACAGCCGGCCACGGGCGCAGACCCTGCCCGGAACATCCACCCCGTCCTGAGCACGGTCGCCGTGCAGCGGCGAGCCAACCAATCCGTGATGAGGAGAACCTCGGATGACACCCTTCCGCATCGCGTTCGCCGCTGGCGCGGCCATGCTGCCGCTGCTGGCGGCCTGCGGCGCCAACCCAAACCCCACGAGCGGCCCCGAAGCCGGCGTGACAGTGTCACCGGCGCCGCAGTCCTCCACCGAGCCAGACATGGCCCGGACGCGGGTACGGTTCACCGCTGGCGATGGGGAGATCATCGTCCGCATCGCGGACAACCCGACCAGCCGCGACTTCGTGTCCATATGCTGCCGCTGACGCTGGAGTTCGAGGACTTCGCCGGCAAGGAGAAGATCAGCCACCTGCCACGCAAACTGGCCACCGATGGCTCCACCGGCAGCGCACCCGCCAACGGTGACCTCATCTACTACGTCCCCTGGGGCAATCTCGGGTTCTTCTACAACTCCGACGAGACCTACTCCGACCAGGTCATCATGATCGGCACGATCGAGACCGGCCACGAACGTCTCAACGACCTGGCGACCGGGCCCGTAAGCGTCGAGCTCGTCCCGTGACGCCGGGAACAAGCCAGGCTGTCGGTGGGGTACGAGCGCTGGCCGATCGGGACCCGGTCGCGTCGGCGTCAGTGTTCGGTTCCGGCGCTGTGGGGTCGGCTGAGGCGGATCATGGCTCGGTACAGGGTGGTGGGGGTGGGGCGTCGGGCAGCGGAGGGAGGGGGGTGGCGCGGCCGGTGGCCTTCGCTGACGGCTGCCTGTTGACCACGGGCACCCGCCGGGCTTACCGGTCGGCCCGCGACCTCGTCCGCGGTACGGCCCGACGGCTGCCAGCCGGCTGCCGTCGGGCCGTACCCGCCGGCTTATCCGCCGATCCGGTAGGCGCGGACGATGGTCTGGTCCACCGTGTTACCGGCGGTGTCGGTCGCCCTGGCGCGCAGCGAGACGTACCCATCGGCCGCGGGGTGCGGGACCATCACGTACCAACCGCCCTGCCCACCTAGCACCGGCACCGCTCGCCACGTCTGGCCGTCGTCGAACGACGCCTCGACCGTCGGGCGATTTTGAACCCCCGCCGCCGAGCCGGGCTGCGTCTCGACGGTGACCGGCACGCGGTACGTCAGGCCAGCCGGGGCGGTGTTGCGCTCGTCGAGCACGGGGGTGAAGCGCAGCACCGACAGCGGCAGCCGGCGCGGCTGGTCGCTGTCGACGTGTGCCGAGCGGAACGTCCAGGCCACGCTCGCCCGGGTGGTGAGGGTGGACGGTGCGGCCCGCTGGGCGTCGATCTGCAACCGGTAGCCCGCGTCGCCGGCCGGCACGGTGAACTCCCCGCGCAGCGCCGCAGCCTCGGCGAGTAGCTTCCCGTCCCGGTAGAGGGCGATGCGCGGGTTCGACGCGCGGCCGGAGACGAGCCGTCCCGAGCCGTCGGTGAAAATCGGCGGCTCCGCCAGGATGGTGTCACCCTGTCGGCTCACCCATTCGGACGAGCTACCCGGACCGGCGAGGGAGGGCCCGAAGACACCCCGGTTCCACCGCTCGTCGTAGCTCTGGCCGGCCCGGTACGCGACGTCGGGCTGCTCCGCCGTGGCCTGGATGATGGGCGGGCCCGGCGGGCCGGGCCTGGGCACCCGTTCCTGGAACACCTTGGTCCACCGGACCTCGCCGTCGGTGTTGAAGTACTCGGTGCGCGTGAACGGCAGGGTGAACGGCAGGACCGTCGTGGTGAAGTTGCCGGCCAGACCGGGCGCCCTCGCGTACGCCGTCGTCGCGCCGGTGGTGCCGGTGCCCTGCACGGCGTAGTTCTCGCGGACCGTGGCGAGAGCCGACGGGCTCAGCCGGCGGTCGAGCCCGTTGAACATCCGCCCGTCGCGGAACCAGGCGAGGTGGAAGGCGAACGGGCTGCCGTCGAGGCTGCCGTCGGGACTGGGCTTGGCCAACACGCCGCTGATCTTCGTGGAGAACCCGTCCACGGCCTGGTCCGGGCCGACCTGGCCGGTGTAGGCCCGGTCGAAGCCGTCAAGGCTCCCCATGTTCATCTCCAGCGAGACGCCCGGCAGGTCGGCCGCCCCGGTCCGGGCGCTGAACTCACCCCAGACGCCCCGGGCGGCCGGGTTGGTCACGGTGACGTTCACGGGCTTCGCCAGCCGGGCGTCCAGGGCCACGGTCTGCGCGCCGGTCAGGTCGAGCCGCGGCTGGGCGAGCAGGGTGGAGGTGAGCTGCTCGTCCTGACCCTCGAAGATGGCCGAGAAGACCGCGTACCGTCCCCGGGGCAGCCGGAACTCCAGCGTGCCGTCCGTGCCGCCGGCGCCGTCCGCAGGATACGAGTCAAACGTGTCGAGCCGGTAGGCGATGGCGCTGTAGTCCGTCGCCCGCGCGCCGGATCGCGTGGTGTGGACCAGGGTGAGCGGGTACCGCTCGGACTCCTTCTCCACCCCGAACGGGGTCCGTACCACCTGCCCGCCGCCGGACGCCGTCAGGTACCCGCCGAAGCGGCCGACCGGCGACTCGATCCTGGTGTCGGCGGCGAGCCGGACCGTCGCGTCGCCACCGGCGGGCACGGTGACGGTCTGCCGGTCCAGGGTGAACATCCCGGCCGGTGCCGGGCTACCGTCCGGACCGATCGCCGGCCACGCCAGGGCGAGCGTCACGTCGGCGTCGCCGTAATTGTGATAGGTCACGGTCCTGGTCAGCAGCGGGTCGTCGCCGTGCGGCCACTCCTGGAGGGGAAGGCTGACGCTGGCCGGGGCGGCCGTGACGCTCCGGCCGATCGCCGCAGCGACGTCGACCCGGCCCGCGCCCTGGCCGAGCAGGTCGATGGGGCTGCTGGGCTTGGCCGATCCCATCAGCGTGGATTTCAGCGAGGCCCCTGACCAGTCCGGGTGACGCTGGGCGAGCAGCGCCGCCGCTCCGGCCACGTGCGGGGTGGCCATCGACGTACCAGAGATGGTCGTGTAGGCCGCTCCCGGTTCGCCGAGCTGCCCGTCCTTGCTGTTGGCCGCCGCGATGTCGACGCCGGGAGCGGAGATGTCCGGCTTGAGCGCCCCGTCGTCACCGCGCGGGCCCCGGTTGGAGAAATCGGCCAACCGGTCGTCGGCGTCCACCGCGCCAACGGCCAGCGCCGCGTCCGCACTCGCCGGGGAGGCGACCGCCGCTTCGCCACCCTCGTTGCCGGAGGCGACGACGAAGAGGGTGCCGTACTGGTCGCTCAGGCGTTGGACCGCCTCCTCCAAGGGGTCCGTGCCCGGTGTGTCGGGACCGCCGAGGCTCATGTTGACGATCGGGGCGTGCTGCTCGGCGGCGGCCCACTCCATGCCCGCGAGGATCCACGACTCGGCGCAGCCGCCGTCCACGCACACCTTGCCGTCGAGCAGCCGGGCGCCGGGCGCGACGCCCCGGTACCGGCCCTGCGACGCCGCCCCGCTGCCGGCGATGGTGGAGGCCACGTGGGTACCGTGGCCGACCAGGTCCCGGTCGTCCTCGGCGCCCTCGGTGAAGTTCCGGGTGGCGGTCACCTTGCCGGCCAGGTCCGGGTGGGTGGCGTCGATGCCGGTGTCCAGCACCGCCACGCGTACGCCGGTGCCGTCGTATCCGGCCTGCCAGGCCGCGGGCGCGCCGATCTGCGGCACGCTGACGTCGAGCGTCGGTCTGCGCAGCCCGTCCAGCCAGACCTTGGCGACGCCGCCACCCAGGCTCCGGGTCGCGGTGCCGTCGGCCGTGAGGCTCCGCCAGAGTGGTCCGGTGTTCGACTTCGGTGCGCGGACCGCGAGCGCGTCCATCGCCGGCAGTTCCCGGCTCACGGTCGCGCCCGCCACGGCCGAGCGGGCCGACACCCGCGCGTCGTCCCCCCGGTAGGTGACGATCAACGGCAGGTCGGCTCGACCGTCGTGGTACCCGAAGTCGCGCAGGGCGGTAACGTCGAAGAGCCGGGCGTCCAGCCGTCCGGCCCGCAGCAGCGGCAGCGCGTCCGACGGAATCACGTGCAGGTGCCGGGCGTCGTCGCGGTACGACACGTACCGCACGTGCTCGCGTCCCGACTGCCGCTCGACGCTGGCCCGCCCGTCGTCGGTCAGCAGCACCCGATCGCCGCTGATCAACGTCACGGTACGACCTGCGGGTGCCGCCGCCCTCGCCCCGCCCGCCGGCGCCGCCTGCGCGCCGGCCTGTGGTGCCACGAGCAACGCGGCACCGAGACCGGTGGCGGAGAGCCAGGCGGCCAGCCTTCTTCCAGGACCCATGCGTCCTCCCCGTAACGAAGCGTAGGAATGCTTCGATACTAGGGGATTTCACGTAGGAAATCTTCAGCGTCCTGCGCCCCCGATCGTAAGACCGGCTGCCGCTCTCCGAGGTGGAGTTTGAGGATCAAGCTAGCGAACCCGCCTCTCGGACGACCGCGCCTGTACGCGCGGCTCGCGTGACTCCCCAGTCGTACAGTGCCTGAAGCACAGGCGCCAGGCTGAGGCCCTCCTCCGTCAGCCGGTACTCGACGTGCGGCGGGCTCGTGCCGTGGTCATCGCGGGCGACGAGTCCGTCGGCCTCCAACTCGCGTAGTCGTTGGGTCAGCATCTTCTCGCTCACTCCGGGCATCCGGCGGCGCAATTCGCCGTACCGGTGCACGCCCTCCTTGAGGTGGGCGAGGATCACCGGTCGCCATTTGCCGCCAATGACGTCGACGGCGAGTTCCACCGGGCAGCCATACTGCCTGCGCGTCGAATTCCCCTCCGAAGTACGCACCAGTTGGTGCGTACTTGATCTTTGTTGCTCTGGATGCTGGGCTCTGACCATGGTTAACGAGTACATCAGGTACCGCGTACCGCAGGAGCGGGCGGGCGGTTTCGAGGCGGCGTACGAGCGGGCCGCCGAGGTCTTGCGCATGGCGCCGCAGTGCGTCGACTACGAGCTGAGCCGCTGCCTGGACGACCCCGCCTGCTACGTGCTGCGGATCAGGTGGACCTCGACGGACGAGCACCTGCGTGGATTCCGGGGCGGCTCACTGTTCGCGAAGTTCTTCGCCGAGATCAAACCGTATGTCGCGGACATCGAGGAGATGCGGCACTACACCAACACTGCGGTCGCCGGCCCCGGCGCCGCCGCCGCGCCCGCTGCGCCGACCCTCCACGAGTGGGCCGGCGGCACGGACGCCTTCGTGCAGCTGTGCGACGCCTTCTACCGTCTGGTCCGCGCCGATGAGTTGCTCGCGCCGATGTTCGTGCGCATGGACCCCGAGCACCCCCGGTACGTGGCGCTGTGGCTCGCCGAGGTCTTCGGCGGACCGACCAGCTACACCGAGGAACGCGGCGGTTACCGCCATATGCTCGGCAAACACCTCGGCAGGGCGATCAACGAGGCACAACGCCGACGGTGGGTCAACCTGATGTTGGACGCCGCCGACGAGGTCGGCCTCCCCGACGATCCAGAGTTCCGGGCGGCCTTCGCCAGCTACCTGGAATGGGGCACCCGGCTGGCACTGCAGAACTCCCGGCCCGACGCGGACCCTACCCACGATGCGCCGGTGCCGCGCTGGGGCTGGGGTATAGCGCCGCCGTACCAGGGATAGCCGCTCAGCATCGGCGCCTGGGCGCGAAGACCTTAACACCCACCCCCCGTCCCAGGCGCGCGATCGGGGCTGTCAAGTTAACGGCCCTGTCTCACATTCGGCGGCAACGGAGCGTGTTGCTACATCGACCCGAATCACCCGGACACGCCGACAGACATCAACCCTTCAACCTCTGTAGTGCCCTCGAAGAATTCGACCTGGCGGTCTCGGTCCACGCCGACGACATCGACTCCATCTACTACGACTACGCGAAAGCGCCCAGAACAACTGGCATCATCGTGTCGACGTAGCCGGGGCGTGCCTGTCGTCCGACAGGCACGCCCCGGCTCACGCGTTCAGGGTCGGGTCAGCTCATCCACTCGAGGTCGTACGGCCTCAGGGTGACCTGGCAGGTCTTGAATGCGTCTTGGTCGAAGTAGACGCGGACCATGAAGGCACGCGGACTGTCCTCCGCGGTATAGCCGATTTGCGGAATGGTGCCTTCCTGAATGGCGCCCCTGTGGAACTCGCCGTCCTCGATGGCGGCCTGGGTCCAGCTGACCCCTCCGATGCGCCTCCACGACCCGTCGATCCACCGCACCTCCGTGGCTTGGACAGTGGTGTTTCTGGTATTCCCGCCCGCAGCCTCGATCCGGTAGCCCCAGAGCTGAACCTCCGTGTAGTCACCGACCCCGGTCGGCTTGCCGTAGGTCAAGATATGGGCACGGAACTCCCGCCCGTCGACGAAACAGGACTTCGCCGCGCGGTACCGCACGTCATAGGCGCTCGCCGGGGCGGCGCCCATCAGCACGGCCATCACGGCGCCGAGCAGTAGGGCGGCAGTTACTTTTGCCAGGGGTCGCATGCTTTCTCCTGTTTCCGCTGATGTCGTTGCCGACCTCACGGTGCCCTGGGCGTCGCTACCATCGATCCCCCGCACCGTGCCACACTAATTTGTTTGCCCGCCCACAGATGACGAGGACCTGGCCCGCTGGGCGAGGCGCTGGGTCTGCTCACGCGCGGGTTCCTCGCCGGCCTCCCATGGCCGTTCGGTTAACTTTAGGTTGCCGTCCTTCCTCCAATGCATGAATAGCATTGGACCGTTCTGCATCATGATGCATGACCTTGAGGAGTTCGTGCGGACGAGACCACACTAAGAAGCCCGCGCATGCATTCGGCACGATTCGCGTATGCGTGGCGTCGCCGTCTCTACAGTGGAGACCATGAGGCTATTGGGTACGCGCCGGTCTGACGATGTGTCACCGGGCCGCAGCGCTGCGCAGGATCGTTGACCAGGCCGGTTAATCTACGCATGGTGCTCGGTAAATCGCACTGTCTGGGCGGGGAGGCATGGGCGGACAATGCCGGATATCTGGTTTCACGTGCTGGGCCCGCTCGAGGTCCGGCATCCCAAAACTGGTCGGCTACCGGCCGGACGCGTGCGGCAGATGCTGACCGTTCTACTCGTGTACGCCGGGCGGGTCGTCACCGTCGACACCCTGAGCGAGTTGCTGTGGGAGGGTCGGCCGCCCGTGACCGCCCGCAAGGCGATCCAGGTCTACGCCTCGCGGTTGCGTCGCGCGCTCACCGATGTCCCCGAGATCGCCCTGCGGGGTGTCGGTCACGGTTACCGGTTGGATCTCCCAGCCGAAGTCGTCGACCTGTGGAGGTTCCGCGACGACGTCCGCCGTTCGGGTGTCGAGCCCCACGCCGCCGTCGTACTCCTCGATCGGGCGCTGAGCCTGTGGCGCGGCCCGGCGTTGGCAGACCTCGCCGCTACCGCACCGGGCCGGCGGCTGGGCGCCGCTCTGGAGGAGGAACGCCTCCGCGCCTGCGAGACCCGCATCGACGCGGTCCTGAGCTGCGGAGGGCACGACCGGGTCGTCGCGGAATCCACCCGACTCCTGGCCGATCACCCACTGCGCGAACGGCTGCGCGGCCAGCTCATGGTGGCGCTGTACCGCTGCGGCCGGCGGGCAGAGGCGCTACAGGTGTTCGACGAGGGCCGACGGCTGCTGGCCGACGACCGCGGTGTGGACCCGGGACCGGAGCTGCAAGAGATCCGCGCCGCCATCCTCAACGGGACCGTTGACAACGCCGCCACCACCGACCACCGGGATGCACCACTCGTCGTGTCACAGGGGCTCGCGGCAGCCACCGTCAGCGGCGTTCCCGACGCGGCTCGCCGGTTGAGCTTCGCAATTCTGGGTCCGTTCGAGACGCGGGTGGACAACGAGCTTGTCGCGCTGACGGGCAGACAGCGATCGGTGCTGGCGATCCTGCTGCTCAACGCCAACCGGGTGGTCGGGGTGGGCCAGATCGCCGACGCACTCTGGGGCGACTCGCTGCCGGCCGCCCCGGAGGCCCGGATCCGAGGGCTCATCGCGGGGCTACGCAGGGCCACGGATGGGGCCGCCGCCGACGATCTCATCGTGACCCGACAGCCGGGGTACCTGGTCCGGGTCGCACCGGGAGAACTGGATCTCGACCACTTCCAGCACGAGGTCGACCACGCAGGACGGGCTGCCCGCGACGAGCAACCGGCGCAGGCGATCGACCGCTACGACGGGGCATTGGCGCTGTGGCGCGGTGGCGCGCTCGACGGGGTCGACGGCGCATTCGTCAACGCTCACGCCACCCGGCTGGAGGAGCAACGTCTGCGGGTGATCGAGGAGCGTGCGGAGGCGATGCTCACGGTGGGCCGACACGCCGAACTGGTCGCCGAGCTGACCCGTGTGGTGGCCGAGCACCCGCTGCGGGAATGGTCGCATGCGCAGCTCATGCTGGCTCTGTACCGGAGCGGGCGGCGCGGCGAGGCGCTCGCGGTCTACCGGAATCTGCGGACGCGGCTGGTCGAGGAACTCGGGTTGGAACCTGCCCCGCGACCGCAGCAGTTGCATGCGCGGATGCTGGCCGGCGACTCCGGCCTGAACTGGCCGGAAGAGCCAGAGCCACGGCCAGATCCAGAGCCGCCGGACTGGGTACCGGCACGGCAGCTGCCGGCCGACCCAGGATCCTTCGTTGGCCATCGCGCGGAGCTGGACGAACTCGACGCGGTGGCCGAGGGCGACCAACGAATGGCGCTGGTGGTGGGCGCCGCGGGTGCCGGCAAGACAGCCCTCGCGGTGCACTGGGCACGCCGCTCGGCGCACCGGTTCCCGGACGGCCAGCTATTCGTGGACATGCGGGGCTTCCACACCGGACCGCGGATGTCGCCGACGGAGGCGCTGCCGCTGTTGCTGGTCGCGCTGGGACTTGCCGCCAAGCAAATCCCGATCAACCTCGACGCGCAGACCGCACTGTATCGTTCAACGCTCGCGGGCCGGCGAGTCCTGGTGATCCTGGACAACGTCGCCGACGCGGACCAGGTGCGGCCCTTGCTGCCGGGTGAACCCGGGTGCCTGGTTCTGGTGACCAGCCGCGACCGGCTCAGCGGCTTGGTCGCCATGGACGGTGCCCGCCGGATCACCCTCAACGTCCTGTCCGTCGCCGAGGCTGTCGACGTGCTCGCCCACGCGCCCGGCCGACAGCGGATCGACGCGGAACGGAACGCCGCTGTCGAACTGGCCAGGCTCTGCGGGAATCTCCCGTTGGCCCTGCGCATCGCCGGGGCAAGGTTGGCGGACCGGCCCCACCTGGGGATACGTGTGCACGTCGAAGAATTGGCCGCCCGGGGCCCGATAACCCAGTTGCGGGTGGACGGCGACGGCACCGCCACCGTACGCGGTGCGTTCGACCTGTCCTACCGGGCGCTCCCGCCAGGGGCGAAACGGCTGTTCCGGCTGCTCAGCCTGGTCCCGGCTCCAGCCGGCCTCACCGCCACCGCCGCAGCGGCGCTCACGGGCCTACCCGGGTTCAAGGTCGAGCCACTGACCGACGCGCTCGCCCGCTTCCACCTCGTGAACGTCACCGCCGACGGCCGGCTGATCTGCCACGACCTGCTGCTCGAATACGCCGCGCAACTCGCCGCCGGAAGCGACCAACCCGCAGAACTGGGCACCGCCATCCACCGCCTGCTGCACTTCTACCTGCACACCGCCGACCGAGCCGCCACCGCCCTGCTCGGGCAGTCCCGCCTGCGGTTGCAGCGCGACCCCCTGCCGGAGGGCACAACGCCCCTCGAGTTCGCCGAGCAGATCCACGCGCGGAAGTGGATCGCTGCGGAGTGGGCCAATCTGGTCGCGGCGCTGGACTACGCCGCCGAATCCGGCCGGCACAGGATGGTCTGGCACCTGGCGAACGCCCTGCGCGACTTCATGCCGATGCAGGCACCACCGACGCAAGGGCTGCACATCTCGGAGACCGGACTCGCCGCCGCGCAACAGGCGGGTGACGTGCTCGGCGAAGCAGCGATGTGGCACAACCTCGGTTACCTCCGCTGGCGCACCGCCGACTACCAGGCGATCTTGAACGAGTGCGGACCCGCCGCAGCCCTCGCAGAGCGCGCGCGATGGCCACAGGGCCAGTCGGCCGCCCTCATCAATACCGGTGTCGCGCTGGCTCAACTGGGTCAGACCCGGCAGGCGATCCGCCGGTTCGGACAGGCATTGGCCATCGACCGTAAGCTCGGCGACCGAATCGGTGAGGGGTCGATCCTCATCAACCTGACAGCCGCGTACGAACAGACCGGCGACCTGTCCAAGGCGGCCCGATCCGCCGAACTCGCGCTGCCCCTGCTCCGGGAGACCGGCCAGCACCAGGGTCAGGCCACCGCCATCGAGAACCTCGCCATGGTCCGCCGCGAACAGGGGCGCATCGGCGACGCCCTGCGCGCTCTCGACCAGTCCCTGACCATCAGCAGGACCATCGGCGCCCGTCACGAGGAAGCCTCCGCGCTGACCACGCTCGGCCTGGTGCACCGCGACGCAGGACGACACGACGACGCCATCAAAGCCCTGACCACCAGCCTCGACATCACCCAGCGGATCGCCGACGTCCGTCTGGAAAGCTTCACCCACAACGGTCTCGCCAGCGTCCAGATCAGACTGGGCCACCTCGACGACGCGGCCAGATCGCTCGGCATCGCGCTGGACATCACAGACCGCATCGGGCACCACCGCGGCAACGTCGAAGCGCTGCTCACCCTCTCCGAGCTACACACGGCACAGGACGACCACCGCCGAGCCCACGAACAGGCGACCCGAGCACTGGGCCTGGCCCACACGTCCGGGTACCTCCTCCTGGTGGCGAGAGCACACGCCCGCCTCGCCGCGGCCAGCCTCGGTACGGAAGACGTGGCCGAGAGCCTTGAACACTGCCGACACGCACTGACAACTCAACGACGTGCGGGCCAACGGCTCGCGTACGCCCGCACCCTGCTCACCATGGGGCACGCCTACCACCGCCTCGGACGACCACACCTGGCACAATCCCGCTGGCGACAGGCCCACACCCACTTCGACGAGATCGGTGCACCGGAGCGCGACGACACGGCCGGGCTTCTCAAGTAGCCACGGGAGTGTCAAGAATTTGGCTCTGGCCCACATTCGGTGGTGACAGTCGGCAGCGGCGTTGCAGGCGTGCCGAGCCTCTGACGCCGGCTTTTGGAGGCTGGCCAGCCTTTCACTCGGAGCCATAACCACGATCCAGATCTAATTTGTATCAGTTTGTCAAAATATGGTTAGGGTCGCCAGTCAGGCGAACGATCCGCTACTCACTGCTCCCACCGAATGTGCGCCAGAGCCAAGAATTTGGTGTAACTAAGTTGTTTTCGTGTTATTTGCGGCCTGGGGATAGGCGTCCGTCGAAGGTGACCTCGAAGGCGTTCAGAGCCGCTTTCCAGCGGTTGGTCCCCAGAGCCAAAGCAAAGTTAGTTGATCTTCTTTTGGCCTGGTGAGATTAGACGGGTGCCTGCGAGGGGGTCGGGGGTGGCGAACAAGCGCGGACTTCCTAAGTAGACGATGAAGGTTCCTACGCCACTCGTCGTCTGCGAAGAAAGGCCGCTCGTGTCAGTTTGCCACGCTGCGTTCGAAGCCGTAATGGATGATCGCGGGGAGGTGGACACCGGGCAGGTAGCGGCGTTGGCGACACTGTTCGCGCAGGTCACCGACCCGCGGAAGGCGCGGGGAGTACGCCATCGGCTGTCGGCGGTGTTGACCGTGCTGACGGCGGCGCTGCTGTGCGGGGCGCGCAACTTCCGGCAGTCATGGAACGTCGCCACGCCAACAAGGTGCTCATCCCAGCGTTACTCAACGCATCCAAGACGTAGCGAACGACTTTGCTTTGGCTCTGGGTTGGTCCACCGGCGTTGGCCTTTGCCGGTCGGGTCCAGGGCGGTGACTGCCAGGTAGAGGCACTTGAGTGCTCGGCTGCCACATCGACGTTCGAGGCGCCCTCGGCACACGCCAGGATGATCCGTGAACGCATCGAAAGTACCTGCGAGGACTTCGCCCGCCGTGACCACCGCGTCAACGTCACACGCTCCTCATCCGTCAATGTCAACGGCGGGATCGGACGTCCGATTCTCGCCATCTCCGCAGCTCACACCCACTTATGGGGCGAATTTCTGGCGCGACACACTAGCGGGGCTGGTGTAGCCGGCGGCCAGGTCACTGGTCCGTTTGTGCGTCACGGACTCGTTGGCGGCCTGGTGGCAGGCGGTGGGCGGGGCAGGCCACACCTGGATCAGGTATCCCTCCACGGGGTCCTGGGCGTCGCGGGGGTCGCCGTCGTCCCGGTTCTTGCCGGACACGCGGACCCGGTAGTCGCCGGGCCTGTCCAGGTCCAGCCGCTGCGCCGGGTCTTCCCGCTCGGTGGCCGTTGAGAAGTCGATGAACGCAGACGCCCAGTGGACCTGGATCTCCACGACGTCCTGCCAGCCGTCGGCTTCCAGCGGGGGCGGCCCGTCCCACAACTGGGCGGTGACGGTGATGCTGCCGATCTCCTGCCCGCATAGGATCTTGATGCCGGTCGCGTCCCCGTCCGGGGGCGCGGCTTCGACCATGCCGTTGTCGTCCCACTCCGGACAGAACTCCGCGACAGTGCCCTCGTCGACCAGATCGACGCTGGACGCGTCGACAAAGACGTGGGGGCTGCTGCTGGTACGTATCAGGTGGGCCATGGGATGGGCGTCCTTCCGGCGTGAGTGGGCGGGAACGGGAGTGGGGAACTTGCCCTCTGATCTTGGACACGGGGTCTATGCGGCCGTAGCGAGCGGATCTGGTGTGGTTCGGATGTTCTCATAGGTGATCGGGGATTGATGTCCGAGGCGGGAGTGGCGGCGGAGGGTGTTGTAGCGGTGCAACCAGCGGAAGCTGGTGAGCCGGGCTTCGCGTTGGTCGGTGAACGCGCGGCGGCTTTGCAGGGTTTCGCGTTTGAAGGTGGCGTTGAACGACTCGGCGAGTGCGTTGTCGGCGGAGCTGCCGACCGCGCTCATCGACTGTCGGACCCCGGCCGCGGTACACGCGGCGGTGAACGCCTTGGACGTGTATGGCGCGCCGTGGTCGGTGTGCATGATCGTTCCGTCGAGGTTGCCCCGGGTTCGCCGGGCCGCGACCAAAGGCGTCGATGACCAGGTCGGTGCGTCTGTGATCGGCGATCGCCCAGCCGGCGAGGCGCCGAAAGTGCGGATCGATGACGGTGGCCAGGTAGAGGAACCCGCGCTCACCGACCGGCAGGTACGTGATGTCGCCGACGTAACGCTGATTCACCGCTGGGGCGGGTGAAGTTCCGGCCAATCAAGTCCGGAGCCTTCGCTGCGGCCGGATCCGCGACGGTGGTCCGCACGCGACGGCGCAACCGTACTCCCTGCACGCCGAACCGGCGCATCACCCGGGCCACTCGCTTGTGGTTGACCGGCAGGCCGTTGTCTTGCAGATCTGCGTGATCCTCGGCGCACCGTAGGTGCCGTCCGAAGTGGGGTGCACCGCCCGGATCTTCCCGGCCAGAGGGCACTTCGACAAGATCGCGTCATGAACTCCACGGCTGCCTGAAAGAGCGACTGGATCATGTGAGGTCCGTCTACGGAATGAGGACGACCTTGCCCGTCGTCGCCCTGGATTCGAGGGCGGCGTGGGCTTCCGCTGCCTCCGACAGGGGAAACGACTGTACAGAGGGCACAAGCCTGCCCTCGCCGCCCGCCGCCAGCGCCCGTGCCTCGAACTCCGGGCCTTCGTCGAGCCGATCGAGCAGAAGCGCCAGGGCGTCGATCACCATGATTCCGCGCTCTGTCAGCGTCTCGGGGTCCGGCTCGAAGTCCTGCTGGGAGGCGTTGCCGATCGTAATGTACCGGCCGCCGTCGACGATGAGCTCGAACGCCGCCCTCGCCTGCGCTCCGCCGACTCCGTCGAGCACAACCGTGACGGCGCGGCCACCCAGTTTCTCGGCGACGCTCTTCTCCCAGAAGGGCTCGTTGTAATCTACGGCGATGTCCGCGCCGAGCCCGCTCACGGCCCTCACTTTGGCGGGGCCGCCTGCCGCCCCGACCACCTTCGCACCGAGGCCGCGCGCGTACTGCACCACCAAGCGGCCGACCCCGCCCGCCGCGGAGGTCACCAGAACAACGTCGTCCGAGGTGAGCTCGGCGACATCCAGAAGTTGCAGGGCCGTGGTTCCGGTGACAACCATGGCGACGGCCGCCTCATACCCCAGTCCGTCGGGAACCCGGTGCACGGTCTCCAGGTCGGCGACCGCCAGTTCCGCGTAGCCGCCGGGCGTGGCTGCGGAGGTCACGACATCCCGCCCTGTCCACACCGGGTCCACCCCGGCGCCCACCATGTCCACGGTTCCCGCCACCTCGCCGCCGAAGATCGACGGAAGCTGGGGGCGCGGCGGCAGGGACTCGCTGACCAGGCCCGACCGGATCATCGTTTCGACCATGTGCACGCCCGCCGCCCGGACGGTGATGCGCACCTGTCCCGGACCGGGCATGGGGTCGACGACGGTTTCGTACCGCAGGTTCTCCGCAGGGCCGAAGGTGTGCAAAACGATGGCACGCATATCGCCCTCCCAAAGGTCGCGGTCATGTTCGACTTGCCCTGTCGAGCCTGCAACCCCAACCGCACTTGATGTCAATGAGCTTCCTCAACCTGGTCACTTGAACCCCGTCCGCCGGAACCAGCACACCAACTTCTGGCAGAACTTCACCCGGATCTGACGCGGACGGCCTTGCGGCGGGAGCTCCGTGCGAAGAAGCTGATGCCTACCTTTCGCCGTACTGTCTCGGGTCGCGGCGCGTTCGTCGGCACCGGCCCTCTCCGCCTTGCCCACGGCTGTTTCCCCGCCGTGCGCCGACAGGTGCGCGCCCGCCACCTCGACGGTGTGCGCCGCCCGGGCGGTCGGTCCGACGACTGGCGCGGGATCCCCGTCGTCCGAAACGAAAACACCCGCCTCAACGCCACCGCCGCCCTCGCCCGACATCTCCGGGGCCCGGTCGGCGGCGCACCGGCCGCGTCCCGTCACGTCCCGCCTCCGGAACAGGACCATGACCATGACCATGACCGCACCGAAGACCGTGGCCGCGCCCGACACCGCGGCATGGAGCCCCGACCGCGGGCGCTCTTGTTGTTGAGTTGAGCTGACGAGGTGCATTATCGGTTCGTGTCGCTGTGGGAGGCCATCTGGCGCATCGGAGCACCGCTGGTCGTCGTTGGCAGCGCCGCAGTCGCTGTGTCCGTCGCGCTCTCCGACCCGCCCGAGAAATTCTCTCGCCCACGTGGCTGGCAGTGGGCGTGGGTGGGGCTATGGCTGATGACGGCCGGTGAAGCAGCGTTCGGCAACGAGAGATCGTGGTTCGAGCGTGCTTGGAAGGGCGCCACCGCGCTGCTCTTTGCTGTGGCTGTCACAGGCGCTGTGTGGCGCCACTACCGGTGGCGAAGGCACGCCCGGCAGTCGGACAGATTGTCTCCGCCCGTCGCTCGGCCGCCTCGATCGGACTCGTAGCCGACCCCGGTGGCTGTCCGCTGTCACCACTGCATGAACAAACTGAGGCAGGACTTGGCAGCAGGCAATCAGGACAGCAGGTGCCCGCTCATCGGCTATGAGCGGAAGACTCGACGAGCCATACGCACCCCGATGCACTACGAAGTGTTACCCGGAGAGGATGCTCGTAGCGGTCTCCGCGATGTCAGGTAGCGCAACTTCGCGAATCCAGCCACCTGGTGCCGAAACAAGCTAACCAAAGTTGGCGATCGATGTCCTGCCCGGATCGCTGGCGCCGAAAGACCTACCGAAGTGGTGCCCGTTCAAGGTGCCGAACCCAGGCTGACCGTCGAGGGACCTTGAACAAGATCGCGACGGCTGTGAGCCTTCGCGTCGAGAGCCACTCTCGGCGCCCTGCTTAAGGCCGTGGATCGCGTCGTCGGGCAGTGCGTGTTCAAGGGTGCGGCCTCGCGGCGGGCGCGGTCGGCGCCCAGCGCCTTGAACAGCCTGATCACGGGTTTGGACACCTGGGCTCGGGCGGCGGCCGGTTGACGTCGAGGCGTATTGACGGGGATCGGTGACGGCCGGGTTGAACACGTGTCGAGCCCGGTTGAACAAGATCACGATTGTTCGTCAAGGCGCCTGGTGGCGTGGTGGCACAGCGCCGACCGGCACTCCCGCCGGACGGCACACGGGCATCACGAGGGAGTACCACCATGGACCGTCGTACCCTCACCGCCGAGCTGGCCGCCGCACGGCGGGGCGAGACGCTGCTCAACGACATCGAGTACCGATTCCGGCTGATGGGGCAGGGGCCGAGCCCGCTGTCGGTGGACGGCCGCAGCCTCGGTCACGGCCTGCCCTGCCGGGCCATCGCCCTGCCGGAGCTGTCGGCGATCCTGATGCACCCGTCCTGCGGCTACGCCGCCCGGGACGCCGCGTGGCGGCTGCTGGTGCAGTACGCCCGCACCGGTGATCCGGCGTGGCGTGCCGGTTCGGTCGGTGTCGCGTTGCCGGGCCTGCGGTTCAAGGCGTACCTGCTGGCCAAGCTGTTCACCGGCGATGTGCAGGCCGCCGTCGTCGAGCACTTCCTCCGTGCTCTCGGCACGGTCGACCTGGACAGGCCGAGTGTGGTCGGGAACCTGCTGTCCGCCGCGTTCTCCAAGGCCCGGACGGAGCTGCGTGACCTGGAGCCGGCCTCGTCCGGGGCGCCGAACCACGCCCCGGGCGCGGTGTTGCCGCCGGCCCCGTACGGCCATCCGGATCTGGTCCTCGCCCGTGCGGTCACCGCCGGGGTCATCACCGTGCAGGAGGCGGAGCTGATCGGCGCGACGTACCTGGAGAGGTCAGCCTCACCGGATACGCCGAACGCACCGGCCAGCCCCGCTGGAACCTCTACAAGCGGCGCAGCGCCGCGGTCGCCCGGCTCAAGGCTGCGATCGAGTCCGGCGAGCTGTCCGACCCGTACGCCGACGTGATCAACGAGGCCACCGCGACCCTGGTCCTCGATGTGCCCACCGCCCGGAAGCGCCCCTAGCAGCCTCCGCTGAGCTGCGGGTTTCCAATCCGAGGCCCGGATTTGTAATCCCCTAGTGCGGGACTCTTCCGCGCAGGTGACCTGCTCCGACCGGACCCGTTGACGGCGCTGACACCCCGCACGGTCCCCGGCCCACCACCCGTCGCTGGTGAGGAGGACGGCCGCGCCGGTCGGCATCACAGGTCACCCACGAGCGCATCGCCCGGTCTCGCCTTCGTCGCCTACTCGCGCACCCCATGCCCCGCTGCGGGCTGCCGACGCTCGGCGCGGCGGCCGGCATCCTGGGCGGCGCGAGCGCGGCGCGGACCGCCGGACGGACGCCACCTCGTCCACCCGGTCCCGGTCCCCGTCCGTCGCCCGGTGCCCCCGTCCACCTCGTCCGCCCCGTCCCGGGCGGGCTCCGGTCCCGCCGGGACCGGTGGCCTTCAGCCACGCCCCGGTCAGCCATACGCCGCTGCCCGCGCCGTCCGGGACGAACGCCGCGCCCACCTTCAGCCACCCGGCGACCCCGTCCACACCATCGGCACTGCCGTCCGTGGCTGTCCCGGCCGCGCCGTTCTCTCACCCGTCCCCGCCCCAGCCGAGTCCGCCGTCCCCGAACGTGCCACCGGCGCGAGTCGCCTTCAGCGACGCCACGACCACGACACCAAGGGCAACCCCCAGCGGTGCGGCACCGGCGGTGACGTTCTCGGCCACACCAGCACCGCAGACCGCGCCGCGCCGGCCACCTGCCCCGGTCACACCGGTGTTTTCCGCAGCTCCGGCCGCACCGGCAGCCGGCAGGCCACGACGCGCCTCGACCCCGGCGACGCGGCCCACAGCGGCGCGGCGTGCCGTCCCGAGCCGGCAAGCCGCCGCGAACGCGGGCACCCCGGTCGCCGCGCCCGTGACCGCCGCCCGCCGGGCACCGGCCACCAGCGCGCCCCGGCTTCGTCCACCGGCCTCGTCCGTACCGCCGTCCCCGGACGGCCGCCGGGCTGTGGTCCCCACCCCGCCGCTGCGCCCGTCCGCGACTCCAGCGGCGAGGCCGTCCCCGGCGGACGGTGCGTCCCCGGCAGGTCCGACCGCCATCCGTACCGGGCCGTCCCCGTCCCCGTCGTCCCCGCCGCCGGCTCGGTCGTCCGCTCCGGTGCGCCGTTCTTCAAAGCCAAGGGGTGATCAGCGATGAGCCGCCGCCGCAGCGACGAGGCTCCGATGCGGGCTCGGGTTCGTTCCGACGGGCGCTTCATACTGCCTTCTCTGGGTGTGCTTGTGGGATGGATTTGGGTCGCTGCTGGGGTCAGTCTCGCGCGCGGATAGGCGAGTCGGACGATTGCATCCGGCGTGGCTCCCAGTTCTTGGCGAAGATCCAATCGAGGCCGTCCTCTCCGGCGGTGTCGAGGTGCGCGGCGCGGCGCAGGCCGGTTCGTTCGGCGACTGTGGCGGAGGCGACGTTGTCGGGGCGGACGCGGGCGATGACCGGATGGTCTGGGCGGTCGGTGGTTGCCCAGCTGACGACCGCGGTCGCGGCTTCGGTGGCGATGCCGTTGCCCCAGGTAACCGGATCCAGACGGTAGAAGAGGTTGAGGACTTCTCGGTCCTGCAGGCGCATGAGCTTGAGTCCGCTGAAGCCCAGAATGCCGTGCTGGGCGTTGGCCTCACGCGGGTGGATGACCCAGTAGCCGAAGTCGTGCTGTTGCCAGTGCTGGTCCCACCGGTGGTAGCGGTCTTCGGCGTCGGCGTGGGTGGCGAGCATGTCGGCCGGGTTGTGGGCGCATGCCGCTGGGTCGTGGTGGATCCGGTAGATCGTGTCGATGTCCGCCGGGGTGGGTCGCCGCAGGGCCAATCGCGTGGTCAGCAGTTCGTGGCCGGGCTGATCATCGCCCATGGTGTTGATCCTTTCATGGCGTTCTGTCGGTTTCTGTCGGACGTGGCGACGCTCGTGCTGCTCAGGTCAGCTCGGATCATCGGATCGGGTTGGAGTGGACGGATCGGTGGTGGACCACGCCGGCCCGTCCGGCGGCGGCAACGTGTCGAGCCAGGCGTGCACCTGGTCGATGTCGTACTGGCGCAGGCCGGTGTATCCGTTGACTTCTAATCAGTAGGTTCGGGTTCGAGTCCCCGGCGGCCCACAACAGCTCATCGTGCCGTCGGATCACGACGAGCCGGCGATGCGGCCACCGCAGATTGGTAGGCGGTCCGCGTGGTGATTGGCGAAACCAGGTAAACGAGGGGAGTTCTTCAGCATGCGGAAGGACGTGACGAGGCGAGGGGTGAAGTGCGCCAAGACCATCCTGCAATCCGCTGTCCAGCCGCCCCCTGTGTTTGTTACCCGTCCAGGCCGGCGTAAGCGCGTAGCGCCTCGTGAGTCGCCGGCAGGCCGTGTTGGCGGAGTGGGCCTTGAGGGCCCGAAGAGCCGAACACATGCGGGTTGTCGACAAGCCAGGCGACCACCGCCCGCTGCGCCGCCGTCAGTTCCCCGAAGCCGCGGCCGTGATCCGATTCCATCTGCGGAAACGCGCACCCCAGCACCACGTTGAAATGGTTGTGCCAGTTCGACGTGGGCTGCTCGGCGAGCACCGCCGCAACGAGGTCCGACCGCACCTCCTCGGCCACCGGCACGGCGAAGGCGTCGAGTACTTCGAGTGCCACGTAGCTGGGGCTCGCAAACCAGATTGTCTGCCCGGTGTCCCGTTGGCGAATGACCGCCCATCCCCGTAGTTCGGCTATTGCCGAGTCCGGCACCCCTTCACCAGCCAGCTGCGCCCACGCCACAGCGGCCGCCCATCTCAAGTCGGGATCCGTACCGGCAAGGTTCCCGTCGAGCAGGTCCGCTACAGGCTGGGTCAACGCACCGCCGACCAGTCCTAACGCGATCAGCGCCGCTCCCACTGTCTGCGCCGGGCGCTGGTCGTCGGAGGCGATTTCGAGCAGGCCGGGGCGGATCGACGTCATCTCCTCCGAAAACCAGGCCAAGGCATGGATCGCCTCCCCGACCACCTCGGCGTCCGGGTCGGCCAGGCATGTCAACAGCAGCGGGACGCCGGCCCGGACGGCATCGTACGCGGCGAGCGCGTGCCGGATCTCGAACAGGCGCCGCTCAGGCTTGGTGAGTGGAAGCGGCTGCCTCTGCCCTGTACTGACGACCTCGTGCCAATCCTTCATCCCTTGCGACCAGCGGCGCCAGGTCTCCTCGGGGACGTGGGCCACGTCGTTGCGGATTTCGGCGATGGGGAAGCCGCTGGCGGGTATGTCGTAAGGCGTGTAACCGACAGCGAGGCAGGAGAGCAGCTGAATGACTTCGTGCCGGGCGGGCGTGGCGGGGTCGGCCAGCAGATCCAGCAGGAACGGGACCGCGTATGCGCTGGCCTCGTAGCGGGTGCCCTGGTGGTAAATGTTGCCGTACAGCTCGTACATTGCCGCGCCACGGACCTCGGCATCGGATGACCGCAGATCACGGATGAGGCCAGGCACGTCCTCGGCACTTCCGTACGCGTGCGTCAACGACGCCCAGTCGATGCTGTCCAGATCAAGTCGCACCCGCCGCATTCTCCACGAGGTGAGCCCACCATGGCGTACCCCCTCGATGTTCGCTGCGGCCATCAGCCCCCGGATCGAACAGACCACTGGCGTGGAACAGTCGGCGGAGTTCGTTGACGGTGATCGCGATCAGGCCGTCCGGGCTTCCGGTGCTGGCTGCGGTCGCGCCCCGCGAGGAACTATCGGCTTCGCTGCTCTACCTACGCCAAGCGAGCAGCACCGAGGAACGGATGGCCAGCCGGGATCTCGGCTGCTCGGTGGATCTCGGCAGCGTCGTACCGCGCGGTGAGGCGTTTGCCGTCCGGGCCACGCTTGGCGCTATACCAGACTTGCTAGTCTGGTATTCCAGGCCAACTGGTATAGTGATGGCTGAGCGAAGGGCACGTCACCGGGGCGGGGAGAGGGACTCTCGTGAAGACGTATGTGATCACGGGCGGCACGGACGGCATCGGTGCCGCACTGGCCCGCACGTTGTTCCGCCGGGGGGACAGGGCCGTGGTGGTCGGGACCAATCCGGACAAGGGCGAACGACTGGTGGCTGAGGCGGCGTCGGCGCCGGGAACCGTGGCGTTCGTCCAGGCCGACCTCAGCCTGGTCTCGAACACCCGCCGCATCGTCGGTGAGCTCACCGAGCAGTATCCGGCCATTGACGGCGTGGTGCTGTGCGCACGGTTCATACGGTCCTACCGGTCGGTGACCGCCGAGGGCTTCGAGGACAATTTCGCCCTGTTCTATCTCAGCCGCCTCCTGTTCAGCTACGGGTTGCTCGGCCCGTTGGAGAAGGCGGACCGGCCGGTGATCGTGAACGTCGCCGGTCCGGGCCACGACACGCCGGTGGCCTGGGACGATCTGCAGAGCGCGCGGCAGTACGACCTGGTGAACGCGATGTTCATGACCGGACGCCTGAACGATCTGCTCGGTGTGAGCTTCGCCGAGCGGCACGGCGGGGGCCCGGTGCGGTACGTGCTCTTCCACCCCGGTAGCACGGCGACCAGCTACGCGGGGAAGGTCGACCCGCAGACCGCTGCCTACCTCCGGCAGCAGCAGACGATGGCGAAACCCGCGACCGACGTGGTCCCGCCGCTCGTCCGGCTGCTCGACGATCCGCCGGCACCACCGTTGACCGCGTTCAACCTGTTCACCGAGCTGAATGTGCACACCGAGCTCTTCTCCACACAGGATGCGGAGCGACTGGCGCGCCTCACCGACGAGCTGCTCGCCGGGACGGTGCACCGATGAGCGGGACCATCGCCGCGCGTGGCCGGATCGAGAAGCGGCAGGCGATCGTGGACGCCGCGTTCGCTGTTTTCGCCCGAGCGGGTTACGCCCAAGCCGGTGTGGACGTGATCGCGGCGGAAGCGGGTGTAGCCAAGGCCACCGTGTACAGCCACTTCGGCGACAAGGAGAACCTGCTCCGCGAGGCCATCGCCGCCTCTGCCGACCAGGCACTGGCCAGGAACCTCGCCACGATCGAGACGCTCACCGACCACAGCGACGACATCCGCGCAAGCCTGGAACGCGTCGGCATCCGCCTGCTCGAATGCTACTGCGACGACCGATCCTGGGCGTTGCGCCGGTTGCTCTCCGCGGAGATCAACCAGTTCCCCGACCTGCTCGACATCATCCACACCCGCGCGGCCGAACGCGTCACCGAAGCCCTCGCCGACCGACTCGCACGCCTCACCGTCGCCGGACACCTGCACACCCCAGCCCCACGCCTGGCGGCCGAACAGTTCTTCGCCCTGCTGACGGGCCCGATGGACACACGAGCACGCCTCGGCACCCGTCACGTCCCCAACAGCGAACGACGCGCCGTCGCACGCGCTGCGGTTCACACCTTCCTCCAGGCGTTCACCCCGAAGCCCGTTGGAACTCCGTCGCGGCGGTCGGATACGTAGAGACGAACCACCCTCTGCGGGGAGCCGATGAGGTGTCGATCCCCTCGAATCGTGGCGGCTCCCTTTGTGCGGCTTGACACTGCGGGTTGGTCGGCCAGCCACCCTTGGACGCGACAGCCGCATAGCGTCCCTCGTGTTTGACACGCACAAGCGGCGCCTTGCGAACCTTGCCGGTCTTGGCGCCCCGGTAGGTCATCAGCACTGTGGGCAGGGCCCCTGAACGTCACGTCGTTGGTCGTGCCGGTGGGCATGATCTGCTCGACCTGCTCACAGATCCCCCCACAGACTCGGTTCATGCTCACCAGTCAATGCCATGCCCTGTCCAACGTGCCTCGGCCCGTCGCGATTCCGGACGGCCTGGTTGGCGGCGTCGGCGTACTCGAACTCGACGGGATCTCCTTGACACGCAAGAAGTGCCCTGGGCACTGGCTGGTGATGCGTTGCCGAGCCGCGATGGCCTTTTTTACGGGACCGCAGCCGTGTGTACTCTCCAGCCTGTGCCCATGCGGCACAGGTAAGACCAAGCAGCAACCGCCGCCGGACGGCTGCCGACCTCAGGACCCGTCCGGTGCACGGTCGTGCCGCCCGCGTACGCGTCCGAGAATCGGTCCTGAAGCAGGTGAGCGAGGTCATGACGGCGTCTGACACGGTGGCCCGAGCCGTCGCGTTCCTGCCCTGGAACTCGCCCGACGGCATCCCCGAACGCATCGTCCCCAGTGGCGTTGCGTCGAGCCGCCACGACTCGGAGGTGTACATACAAAGGCGGGCGGATGTGAAGGTCCGGGCGCTGCCCGACGGCACACCACAGGTTCTCGCGCCGACCGCCTACGGCGCACGGGTGGTCCGACTCTCCCCCTCCCCGGCACACGTCGACATCAAAACGACCGGCCAGGTGAAAGACGCCGTCCTGACCGAAGACGGCCACGCGACCGCCCTCGTCTGGGCCGACGGCGGCTACATGGTGCACCGTCTGCGGCCGGACGGCACGACAGCCTGGCCGGTTTCCGTCGTCGCCGACGCCGGGGGTCATCGGCTGATCACCGACGCCCGGGGACGGGTCTTCCTCACCGCCAACGGTCTACTCTCCCGCGTCGACGTCAGAACAGCGACACCGCTGGCTGACCAACGTCTGGGCCCGAGGGTGGTCATCGACCCGTGTGGGTGGGCGGGATTCGCCACGCTCAGCGCCAGAGGGCGCGTACTGAACTGGGTTCTTCGTGATCTTGACAGCACCGCCGAGATCGTGATCGGCGCCCGCAAGGACAACCATTTGCTCCTCGCCTCGGTCATCGGGGTGGACGCGGCGGGCCGGGTGTACGGGGGCGATGGACGGTGGTGCCGCCGGATGTCACCGACGGGCGCACCGGACTGGGCAGTCGAACTCGGCGGAGTCGCGGTGTCACGGCAGCACGGGATCGCCATGTTGTTCATCACCGAAGACTTCGGCGGTGTGCTGGTAACCGGAGACGGCCAGATCGTGGCCAAGTTCTCCCACGGCAACTCGGGGTATCTAACCGGTCGTACCGACGACGGCGGTTACGTGCTGCACGACGGCGGCGTCATCGATGGAAGACTGCTGTACCTCGACACTCGGGGACGCCAGACGAGAAGCGAGCCAGCCGGCGGCGACAAGTGGCTGAAAAATGACGTCCACGGAAAGCCGGAGGCATCGTCGGTCACACCTGACGGCGAGGTCCTGATCCCCGTACGGACCCGCGACGGAGTGCACATCGTTGCATTGGCACCGAAAGACCACCGGAAGGCCGGCCTCGAGAGGGAAGGGGCAAGCGGGCAATGTACTACTGGCGACATGTCATGGAGCACCGGTTCGCCGGACTCGAGAAGTACCTGTGCGGCGCCTGCGAGCGAGGCTGGGTTCTGCAATGCGTCGTGGTAGCAACGAGCACCAGCCTTTGGGTCTGCGAGGAGTGCGACACGGTCTGGCTCCACGCTGAGGCAACCGTGCTCAAGGCGAGTCCCGTCTCTCCCGGACTCATCCTCCCGCAGATCGTTGGACCGGCGGCCGGTGCGTTGCGCGACTACGTCAAGCCCTACAACGGCAACAGCCAACCGTTGACCGACTGGGATCAGATCAAACTGGCCGCCGACGTACCGGCCCCAGCTCGTGACTCCGCAACGAGTGACCCAGCTTAGAAGTCCTTGGCTGCTCGGTGTGAGGGCGCGGGCCGGATCCACCCATGCTCCTGTGCAATCACCCACCAAGCAGTATCCGAGGTGCGCTCCCACCGGGCGTCCTCGATGCGAGGCACCGCGAAGGGATCCTCGGGAAGGAAGCAGCCGTAATCCTGCAGTGGCTGTGGATCGTTGAGCACCACCTGTTGCAGCCAACCAGCGGGCGACAGACAATCCGGTCGATCCTCTACCCGCACGCCCGGCAAAGATCCACCGACACCGATCCTCTCGCCATCCATGGCATCGGCGGCGAGGGCTCCGTCCCGGTCAAGCAGTACATGCACGGCGTCATATACGTCGGCTACCGCATCGGTTGCCTCGGCGCCGGTCAGATCCGGGTCGCGGTCGCGCAGCGCCTGACGTGCCGCGACCAGGAACCGATCCGGATCCACCACGACAACATCGCGTCGCCCGGATGCTGATGGCCATGCCGACCCTCGGTTCCACGGCGTCCGTCACGCCACGAGCGTAGTCCCGCAAGGCGGCATGAAAACATCCGCTCATCGGCTGCCACGACCGAGCACGGCCTTGATCGGCCAACTATGACGGTGTGTGACGCTCGGTCAGCAGAAGAGGTTGTCCGCGAGGTTTAGCTACGGATGGCGCGCAGGTTACGGTGACCACGTCGGGGGCGTCGAGGTTGAACAGGACCGATCGGCGCGTGGCGTCGGCGGTGGGTTGTTCCTCGATGGATGCCGGAGACCGTCTCGGCGACGCCGTCGCAGGCAGCGGACGGGTCGCACGAGACCGCCGCCCTACAGAAAGGCCACCGGATCGGACCGGAACTGCCACGTGATACGTCGATCTCCATCCCCTGGGTAGGTCCAATAGTCGATCACGGCGTAGCGTCGTCCTGTCTCCGGCAGCGTGAAGGGCTCCTGCACCTCGACGCCCGTATCCGAGACGACGTCCACGATGTGACGTCCGGGCGAAGCCTTGATCGGGAACAGGATCCAGTTGTGTTGGCTCCCGACCTCGAAGGGCTGCGCGACAACCACGATGCCGTCGATGGCCACCGTGAAGATGACCGGATCATCCTTGAACGACTGATTGCTTACCCACAGATGGAGGTCGGCCTGGTCCGCGCTGACAACACGGATCGCCGACGGCGGGGACCCAAGCTGCGGGGTTGAGCCCTCGGCGGCCGACGCTCCGACGGCGGGGACCGCTGAAGCTGGCGAGTGGACCCCTGGTCGTGGTCCGGAACAACCCACCACTGTCAGTACTGTCGCTGCCGCGAGGGCAGCTGTGCGAACGGACATGCCTGCCTCCCCTCCACCTGCCAAACGAGGCAGGCAGAGAAGAGTTCCCTCCGTGTCGGTGACCCGCTGAACGGCAACGCCCCGGTCGCGGCATGAGAGTAAGCCGTTGGGCACCGGCCAGCCGCGGCGACGGCCGTATGGATACTGTCACCGTGCATACGTCCTGGACCCACATCGGGCGGCTCTGGACGAACGGCGAACCGTACCTCGCCGTCGATGCCGCCGGTCGCCGTTTCTGGCGCGGCCTGAGTGACGACGAGTACGACCGGATCGTCGACATGACCCCCGAGGAAACCAGCATCGCCGTCGCCGGTTCTACCGCTCTTCTTGTCGGCGCTGACGGGGTCGTTCGTGACGACAGCTGGATGGAGGTGTTCGAGTCCGCGGAGGGCACCTTGGCGATAGTCCAGGCCTCGGGCCCGGACTATCGCAGAACCCTCGAATCGGCGCTGAATCATCCATCGGCCATCGATGATGTCGGTGATGCCCTCAGCGTTCCCAGTGGCGATCTCGCAATCTTCAGCGCCGCCCTCGACGGAATAGGCGAGCACGCGATGCCGCTGTCGCCGCCTCAATCAGGCCCGCCGCCGCTTGAACATGGACCTCCGTCACGGGAGCCGGACACGGGACTGCTCCTGCCAGCCCGCGGCAACGGATACAGGCTCAGAGTCAGGTGGTACACCAAGATTGACGACCAGAGCTGCTTCGCTCGGTGGCTGCTCCTCCCGGTACACGACCGCCAACCCACATGACGCTCAACCAGATGCACGCCCCTCGGTGCGACCGACACCGGCGAGCAGCGCCCGCCGTCGACTTCGGTGACGAGGTCGGGTAGCCCCCACGGCCCCGGCGTTGTTCCGGGTTGAGGCGTTCTGTCCGTGTTGAGAACCGGGCGAGATGTGAGTTGCAGGACGAGCGCGACTCCTGATGATCTTTCGGGTGTCTAGTCCTGAAGATCATCGCTGGAGTCGCGCTCGTGACGTCATCTTCCCTGATCGACCCTGTTGTTGACCACCTCGCCGATCTGGCGTTGTGGGAGGCCGAACTCGCTGCGGATCCGGGTGTGGCCGATCCGTTGTCAATGGTGTCTCCGTTGGTGGCGCGGTTGCGGCAGGTGCCGGACCCGCGCCGGCTGCGGGGGCTTCGCCATCCGCTTCTGGTGATCCTGGTGCTGACCGCGTGCGCCACGCTGGTGACCGGCAATGACGGACTGACAGCGATCCGGCAGTGGGCGGCGCGGACCCCGCAAGATGTCCTGCGCAGTCTCGGAGCCCGGCGAAACCCGCTGACCGGCCGCTACCTGGTGCCCAGCGAGCGTACGTTCCGGCGGGTCCTGCAAGCGGTCGACGGCGACGCCCTCGACTTGGCGACCTGCGGTTACCTGGCCGACGTCGTGCGTGGAGACGCCCCGGCCCCGCAGGTGCCCGCCGCCGAGGACGAACCCGCCGAACGTGAGCAGCGCCGCACCGCGACGCGGGCGGTGACCCATCCGGCGCCGGCCGGGCTGCTGCCCGCGGTCGCGATCGACGGCAAGCTGTTGCATGGCACCCGCACCGGGGTCGGGCAGGTGTTCCTGGTCGCCGCGGTCACCCACGACCGGGCGGTGATCCTGGGCCAGCGTCAGGTCGGCGACAAGCGCGGCGAGACCACCGTGACCAGCGACCTGCTCACGCCCCTGGACGTGGCCGGCATGCTGCTCACCCTCGACGCACTGCACACCACGAAGAAGACCGCCCAGCTGATCACCGGGCCCCTGAACGCCCACTACATGCTGATCCTCAAAGGCAACCAGCCGCTCGCCCTGCAGGCCGCCCAGGCGCTGCTATCCGGCGCCGACACCAAGTTCGCCGACACCACCGACATCACCGGCGACCGGGGACACGGACGCACCGAACGCCGCACGATCCGCGTCGCCGCCTGCGACGACACCCTGTTCCCCGGCGCCCGGGAAGCCTTCCGACTACGCCGCGACACCGGCGGCCTCGACGGGGTCCGCACCAGCAAACAGATCATCTACGGCATCGTCAGCCTGGACGCCACTCAGGCCGGCCCGCACCACCTCAACCACTACGCCAGAGGCCACTGGACCGTGGAAAATCGTCTCCATTGGACCAGGGACGTCACCTTCAGCGAGGACGACTCCCAGCTCAGGACCGGTGCGGCTCCACGCAACTTGGCAGCCTTCCGCAACCTGGCACTGAACACCTTCCGCCTCGCCGGACGCGCCAACATCGCCCACGCTCGCCGCGATCTCCACGACCGCACCGACACCTTCGCCGTCTACAACATCTAGCAAACCATGATCAAACCGGGCATAGAAGAACAACGCCGCGGCCGTGGCGAACACCGTGGCACCAGCCCAACCCCCGCCAGCAGCGCAAAAACTGACGACCATGGACGCCGAGCAACTCATCGAGTTCGTCCGGACCAACCAACAGCTGATCCGAGCATGCCTACTCTCACCCGCCAGCCTCACGTGACGCGTTGCCGCGTCGCCGGGCTGTGGCATATCCGTGGCGGGCCAGTCGCCTCGACCGCAATTGTCGTCGCACTGATCATCACTGCCGCGTTTCCCGAGCTGAGTCTGTCGGTCAGCACGGTGTTCGACCTGCCGCCTCGCGGCGTGGGCACCCCGGAGCTAGTCGCCATCGCGCTAGCCAGCGTCCTCCCGGCGATCACCACCCCACGATTCGACGGGCGAGAACTCACCGCGCACCGATCTGCACGGCTCGGACACTTGACCTACTCCGCGATCATGTTCGCAGCCCCTCTGGCCGTCCTGCCGGTCTGGTACTGGGTCATTACCACCCGTCACCCCGACACGCAGTTCCCACCCCTGCACGGGCTCATCGGCAACGTGGTTGTCTTCACATCCATCGGCGCGATTCTGTGCCTCGTCCTCGGCTCGCTGGTCGCCGCCGTTGCCACGCCATCCCTGTTCGCACTACTCGTGGTCGCTCAGCAAGCCCTACCAGAATCGCTACTCAGCAAGACTTTCTCCACCGGCCGATCCTGGCACACCAACTACTGGATCACGACCGCAGCAGCGCTCCTGACCCTCGTCCTCAGTTGGCGCCTACGGGCCGTTCCATGGCCCAACCGCCCGTGACCACGAACACAGTCTGAAGCTCAGCCCTGCCGCGCCACTCCCTTGTCGACGTATACCGAGACCACTGCTCTCGGCTTCCTACATACCCGGCGGACGACGCTCCCCGGCGTAACGGCACCCAGTGACAGGGGTCCGCCAGATGGAGCGGGTCAGGACCGGGCGAGTACGGCGACAGTGTTGCCGATGCAGACGATGATGCGTCCCTGCGCGTCGACCGCCACCGCCTCTAAATGGCCAGGAAAATGGAGCGCCTCGCCGATCTGATCTCCGGTGGTCAGGTCCCAGACGGACAGCTCGTTCCAGCCGGTTATCGCGATGGGCGTACCGTCCAGGTGGCCGATGGCGCCGATGGTCCCGTGGTCGATCGCCAACTCCTTGACGGGTTGCGCGGTGCCAAGGTCCCAGATCTGGGGAGGCTGGATGTCGCCTTTGGTGAGGACGACTGAACTTCCCGGGCCAACAGCCAGGACTTCGACGTAGTTGCGGGGGCTGCGATACGCGGCGATCTGCCGGTTCGTCGCCACGTCCCGAATACGGATGGCGCCCCTCACGCCTCCGGTGATCGCGACCGCTTGGCCGTTGAGGACACCGGTGACCATGCCCGCCATCCGTCGGCGTTCCTTGGCCAACGGCTTCCCGACCTTCGCACCGGTGGCCAGATCCCACACCAACACCGCCCGGTCATCTCCCGCAGTCACGGCCACCGGGCGCCCATTCACCGTTGCGGTCGCCACCGCAAACACTTTGTCGCTATGACCGGTGAACATGTTGACCTGCTTCCCCGCCGTGAGATCCCAGACCCGCACCGTCTGGTCCGCACCGCCGGACACCACCACCGGATGACCGTCCACCACAGCGGCGGCAACCGCCAACACCTTGTCGGTGTGATCGGTGAACGGCTCACCCACCGGCTCCCCAGTCGCCGAGTCCCACACGCGCACCGTCCGGTCCTCACCGGCGGTGATGACCACCGGCCGCCCATCAACCACGGTCGTGGTAACGGCACGCACCCTGCCGGAATGGCGAGACTGGTGGACGTCATGATCAGCGGCGAGGTCCCAAACCCGTACCGTTCGGTCATCGGCTGTGGCGACCGCCACCGGACGCCCATTCAGCACCGCGGTTTCGATTACTGGCGGATAGCCACGGTGACCAGCGAACGGCTCACCGATCTGCTGTCGGGTGGCCAGATCCCACATGCGTATTGTCCCGTCCCAATCGCCGGAGAGCGCCACCGGACGGCCGTCCACCACAACGGTCGCAACCGCCCACACCTCGTCGGTGTGACCGGCGAACGGCTCACCGACCTGCTCCCCAGTGGCCAGATCCCACACCCGAACCGTGCGATCGCAACTGCCACTCACCACGACCGTACGGCCGTCAAGAATCCCAGTCGCCACCGCCCGGACCGAAGCCGTGTGCCCAATCAGCGGCGGGCCATCCTGTCGCCCGGTGACCAGATCCCAGACCCGTACCCGCTTTCCCTCACAGCCGGAAACCGCAACCGGACGACCGTCCACCACAGCGGTGGTGACCGCGTGCGCCGCGCCGCCAAGGGTGAGCAGGCGACCGACCTCGACCCGCTTCGCGAGATCCCACACCCGTACCGTCCCGTCCAGTGAGCCAGACACCGCCACCGGACGGCCGTCCACCACACCGCTCGCCAGAGCGATCACCCCGTTGGTGTGGCCGGTCAGAGGCTTACCCACCCGTTGGCCAGTGCTCAGGTCCCACAGCCGTACCGTCCGGTCATCGGTCCCGGCCACGATCATTGGTCGCCCATCGACGACCGCGGTCGTCACCACACTCGCCCCAGGCCACCTGAAGGACTGATGCAGTTGGCCGGTGGTCAGATCCCACATCCGCACCGGTCCGTGATGGCTCACGGTGACGGCCATCAGCCGCCCTTTCACCACCACGGTGGCAAGATCTCGGATGTACGACACTCGCTCGATTTCTGGCGAACCAACGGGTGGGCAGCACACCAACTCCCGTGAATCTCGGCTCACCCACTGCACAGCCCACTCGGTGGCGCCCATCAAGCCTCCCATCCACGATCACACCGCAAGACCGGGCCAGAGTAACCGGGCATAGAAGAACAACGCCGGGGCCGTGGCCGGGTCCCTCGGCACGGCAACCAAGATCAGCTCGCGGATCTACCGCGATTCGCGCCTCACGCAACGTGACGGCGCACGGCGCACGCAGGCGCCCGGAACTGCCGATGACAGTGCGTTCGATCAAGGCGGGGCGTGGTTCGCTGCGGCCCTCAACGTCTCCGAGCACGCGCTCGGTCCCAGCTTGCGGAGACCCGCGACTGCCATCGTGGCGCGGTAGCCCCTAGCCCAAGGCGGGACGTCGCGTGCCGACCATCGCCGGCGGTTGCGAGTCGCCCGCATCGTTGGGCCTTCTCGTCACGGGCGGATTGGTTGGTGGCAGCCGATGTGGTAGTCGTGGATCCTCGATTTGCCTGACCGGTTGCCTGACCGGGCCGTGGGCTTTGGTTACCCGTGTTGGCCCGGTGCAGGCGCCATCGGGTTATCTGGTGACGAGGTTGCGTTCGAGTTCGATGATCGGGTTGATCGTGGTGTCGTAGTTGCTGAGCACGATGGAGACCCAGTTCAGGTCGGGGTAGATGTCCAGGCGGTTGGCTGCGCCGGGGCCGCTGCCGGAGTGTCCGACGATGCGCCGGTTGTTGAGGATTGTGTTGAGGTAGCCGTACCCGTAGAACTCGACCTGGCTCGGTGGCTGTGACGGTGGCAGGGCATGCTTTCCGCTGGTGATGACGTCGACGAACGCGGGGTCGAGCAGTTTGCCGGCGGTCAGCGCACGGGCGAAGGCGAGCAGGTCGGTCACCGTTGAGTAGGCACCGCCCGCCGGCCCGGTGGTGTACGGCGCGTAGGGGCTGGTGATGAAGTCGGCACGGGTGCCGTCACGCTGGGTCCAGTAGGGCCGGGCGATGGCGTTGTTGGCCAACACCTGGGCTCGGCTGAAGAAGTCGGTGCGAGTCATGCCGGCGGGTGAGAAGACATGTTGGCGGATGTAGTCGAAGTACGACTGTCCGGTCACCTTCGCCACGATCGCGCCGAGGACGAAGAAGCCGTCGTTGCTGTACGCGTATCGGGTGCCGGGGGTGAACTGCAGCGGCGTCTGCCGGATGAGCGCGAGAGTGCCGTCCATCACCTCGTCGAAGCCGTTCCAATCCAGTCCGGGTGGGGTCCCACCGCCGATGGCGGGCCGGCCGACGCCGGAGGTGTGGGTGAGCAGCTGGTGGACCGTGACCGTGCTCGCCTGCTCGGTGGGGAAGCCAGCGAGATGCGCGCCGAGGGTGTCGTGGAACGCCAGCTTGCCCTGCTGGACCAGTTGGGCGATCGCGAGTGCGGTGAAGGTTTTCGTGATGGACGCGAGCCAGAAGACCGTGTCCGGTCGGTTCGGTATGGACTGGTCCTTGTTGGCCATGCCGTGGGCGCACACCAGCACCGGCCGGCCGTGGTGGGCGATGAGCACGGTTCCGGAGAACATGTCTTGTGCGGCCCGCCCAGCCACGAGCCGGTCGTACGCGCCGCCGGGCCGCAGATCCTTCGGTGGTGCGGCATGGGCGGTGCCGGGCGCGGCGACGAGCGCCGTACCGGCCAGGGAGGCGGCGCCCAGCGCGCCGAGGACGGTTCGTCGGCTCGTGGGACGGGTCATCGCGGGCTCCTGGTAAGGGTCTCGTAGACGGCGGTGGCGATCTCGGCCATCGCTTCCTGCGCCTGATCGCCCAGGCCGCGGACGGCCTCGAACGTCGTTTCCTGTCTCATGAACTGGGCGAAGGTGAGCCACCGGCGGTCCGGCAGCTCGATGTACCCGGCGAGGGCCTTGTGGAGCATGGCGCCGCCGGTGGGGGTGGCCAGGCCACCGGTACCGGTCTTGGCGTAGACGTGGCCCGCCGCCGGGGAGTTCGGCTGGTTGCCGGCGATGGAGCCGTCGCGACCCATGATGGGCAGCGCCTGCCGGTACTGGGCGAAGTACGGCCGCCGTTTGATGTGGGTCAGGAACCGGATGAAGGTGTTCGCGGTGTAGCTGCCCTCGGCCACTCTGGCCAGGTCGGGATCGAGACCGGCCGCGCGGAACAGTTGGCGGAGGTACTGCTCGTAGGTCGCCTTCGGGGTGACGCTGTCACGGCCTGCGACCGCGCCCACTAGGTACGGGAACGTGACGGTGTGTATGTTCGAGCTGACCTTGAGCATGGCCTTCACCTCTTCCGCCAGCGGCGGCGACACGTGCTCGGCCAGTCGGGCACCCCGCCACCCGGTCGGGGCCGCCTCGATACCGCCCCCGACCGTCACGCCCAGGGCGTGCAGCGCTTCGGCGAGCACGGTGCCCCCGAACCGCGTCGGGCTCGGCACGAAGTACGCGACAAATCGCGGTTGGGCACCCAGCGGGATGTCGCCGGTGACCGTCACGCTGCGGCTGCCGTCGAGGTCCTCGACGTCGTCGCCGAAGGCGAGCGGCCGTGCGGGCCCGGATGCCGGCACCGTGGTCACCTGGCTGACGAAGCGCAGGTAGCCGGTCTGCGGGACCGCCCGCACGACACCGGGGGCACCGGCAGCGCCGCCGGGGGTCACGACGGCGTGCACGACATGGTCGTTGACCATCATCGGCGACACCGTGATCTGCGTATTGCCCATGAAGACGCCTTCCCGCGCCTCCCGGAACAGCGACGTGTCCACCAGGATCTGACCCTCGACGCGCCGTACGCCAGCGGCAGCGACCTGCCCGGCCAGGTCGCGGATCTCCCGCAACGGGTCCGGCAACGGGACCCCACCCGGGTAGGTGGGATCCGGCTCCGGCAGGTACAGCGTGCTGTCCGGCCGTCGCCGGCCGGACAGCAGCAGGTCGCCACCGGCGACCAGCACCAGGTCACCCCGGAGCACACCACGCACCACCGGACCGGTGCGGTAGACCCGGGTCCGGAACCGGTGATTCGGCCCGAGCGCCTCGAACGCGGTACCGGCGACGAAGACCTTGAACGACGAGGCGGCCACGAACAACTCGTCTGGCCGCAACGCGTACACGATGTCGCCGGTATCGGCGGCCGAGAATGCCATGCCCCAGCGTGCGCCGGCGAACCCGGGCCGCTCAATGATCGCTTGGATCCTCGCCGCCAGCCGGGAGCCGGCCAGCACACTCCCTGCGGATCCGGCATAGGCCGCTCCACTGGGCGCGAGCACCCCGCCCGCGGCCAGTGGTACCGCGCCCAGCATGCCGAGTACGGCTCTTCTGGATGGCTGTGTCATCGCATCTTCCCTTCCGTAGGCAACAGCGATCACTTCTACCGACCGGCGGATATCGGGAGCCGATGACCGAGCCATACAAAATCCATATGTGCCCGCTGGGAGACTGGGTCGATGCGGGTCCTGTTGGTCGAAGACGAACAGCCACTGGCCGGTTACATCGCCGCCGGGCTGCGCAAGCACGGCTGCGCCGTGGACATCGCCCTGGACGGCCAGACCGCCCTCGACAAGCTCGACCTCGCCCCGTACGACGTCGTCGTGCTGGACCGGGACCTGCCGGTGGTCCACGGGGACACCGTCTGCCGGCGGCTGGCCGAGCGCGGTACGTCACGCATACTCATGCTCACCGCCTCCGGCGCGGTCGAGGACCGCGTGGACGGGCTCACCCTGGGAGCCGACGACTATCTGGGCAAGCCGTTCGCGTTCACCGAGCTCATCGCCCGCGTGCGGGCGCTGGCCCGGCGTACCGGCACCGTCCGACCACCGGTCCTGCGCGCCGCCGACCTGCTGCTCGACCCCGCCCGCCGCACCGCCGAACGCGGTGGCCGACTGCTGCACCTGACCCCGAAGGAGTTCGGCGTGCTGGAGCAGCTCCTCGCGGCCGGCGGCGCCGTTGTCAGCGCCGAGACCTTGCTGGACAAGGTCTGGGACGAACACGCCGACCCGTTCACCAACGCGGTCCGGATCACCCTCGGTACGCTGCGCCGCAAACTCGGTGAACCACCGGCCATCGAAACCGTGACCGGCGCCGGCTACCGGATCCAATCGTGATGGTGCGGCTCGCCGCCCGCAGCCGGCTCGCGCTGCTGCACACCGGCCTGGTCCTCGCCGCCGGTGCCGTGCTGGTCACGCTCACGTACGTGCTGATGCGCCGCAACCTCAACGACCGGCCAAGGATGCTCGCCATCATCGGCTCGCCCGACGCCCCGTCGCCGATCCCGGCCGACGGCCTTGCGGCACTGGAGAACGTCAACCGGCTGCACGCCGAGACGCTCTCGCAACTGCTGACCCAGTCACTCATCGCCCTCGCGATCGTCACCGTGCTCGCGGCCGTGCTCGGCTGGCTGCTGGCCGGCCGGGTACTGCGCCCGATCCAAGCCATATCCGCCACCGCCCAACGGTTATCGGCGGAAAACCTCTCCGAACGGGTGCCCGTTACCGCACCCGCCGACGAGCTCGCCACGCTGGCACAAACCGTCAACGGCATGCTCGACCGCATCCAATCCGGCATCACCGAACAGGAAAAGCTGCTGCACAGCCTGCAAATGTTCGTCGCCAACGCCGCCCACGAACTGCGCACTCCCCTGACCACCATGCGCACCGCCATCGACGTGACCCTCGACGGCCAACCCAGCACCGAAGAACTCCTCGTCATGACCGGCGACGTGCGCACCGCGGTCGAACACAGCCAACGCACCCTCGACGGCCTGCTCACCCTCGCCCGCAGCCACACCGGGCCCAGCAGGCAACACCCCATCGACCTCGCCGACGTCGTCGCCGGGATTGCCGACGCGTCAAGAGCGCAGGCGAAGAGCCATCACGTCGAGCTGCGCACCGACCTGCGTCCTTCCCCGATCGTCGGCGATCCAGTCCTCATCGACCGCATGGTCATCAACCTGGTCGACAATGCCATCCGCTACAACGAAACCGGCGGCACCATCGCCATCACCACACAGACCACGGCGGAACACGCCCAACTGCGTGTCACCAACACCGGCCAACGCATCCAACCCGACACGGCGGCCCAGCTCTTCGAACCCTTCGTCCGAGGAACCACCAACCAGCCACGAACCGACGGCGGAGCCGGGCTCGGCCTGTCCATCGTGCGCGCCGTCGTCGACGCCCACCACGGGCAACTCTCCAGCAGCGCACCCGAAACCGGCGGGCTAGACATCACGATCCGCATCCCCACACCGCTCCGCTAGAGTCCAGTGACTTCTGTTTGAGTTACTTCGAGTTTGTTTGCGACGAGTTGTTTGACGCTGCTCTCGACCCAGCGGATCTTGGCGAGGATTTCCTCGGCGGTGGCGGTCAGGCGAACTGTCCCGCGGGGGTGTTCCAGTGTTCGACGTAGTCGCGGACGCGGGCGATCAGGGCGTTGACCGAGGTGAACGTGCCTCGGCGGATGGCCTGTTTGGCGACGATGCTGAACAGTCCGCGACGCCGGACACTACACCGGGCGGGCGGCCGATCCAGGCGGGCTGATGCTGAGTCGGCTCCGGCCAAGGCGCCGCGCGGGTGGGCGCGCACGCCCGGCGCTACTACCCCCGTCTCGACGTCACGTACGTCTCCTCCGACACACCCGATCGAACGGGGCCTCGTCTGGCGCACGGACGCGGCGACCGCCCGCGTACTCCCGTTCAACCAGGCCGCGCGAGACCCCCTCCATCGCTGAGGCCACCTCACCCGGCTCAATCAACACGCCCTATCAATCAAAACGGGGCGCACTCCAAGGTCACGCGCACGAATCTGGATCCCCTCTATGTCAAGGGATCATGGTGAGTTTGTTCTAGGCTTTTCGTGGCGGGTCCGGGTTGTGACTTGTCCGAAGAGACGGCTGTCGGGATCAGGCCGTCCGTGCTGGATTGCAGAGTCGCTCCCGAGTGTCCTCCCGGACCCGTCTCACCAGCCCGGTGCGCTTGCGCGTCGTGGAGCATCCGCTTGTAGACGACGTCGGACAGGTGGCGTTTGAGAGCGCGTAGCGCTTCCATCGTGGTCTTGCCTTCGGTGAGGCGTCGCCGGTAGTAGGCGCGGCCGAGTGTGTCACGGCGGAGCTGGACGACGGCCATGATGTGCAGGACTCGGTTGATGCGGCGGTTGCCGGCGCGGGAGAGTCGGTGGCGGCGCTGGTCGCCGGAGGATGCCTCAAGTGGGGCGGTGCCGTTCCAGGACGCGAAGTGCGCGGCGGTGCGGAATCGGTGGATGTCGGCGACGTCACCGATCAGCCGGGCTGCTCCGGACGGGCCGATGCCGTAGAGCTCGGTCAGGGTGCTGCCGTGCTCGGTGACGAGCTGGCTCAGCTGCTTGGCGGCTGCCCGGATTTTGCCGTCGATCGTGGTGAGTTCCTCGACGAGTTCGCGGGCCAGGTCGTGGCGGGTCTGGGCCACGATGTTGTCCGGCGGGGGGTGCGGTGCGCAGCAGGTAGCTGGCCTGGCCGCGGGTGAGGAACTTCTTGGCCCCGCCGGGGAGGAGTTCGAGCAGCAGGTGGTGGATGCGGCTGATGATGTCGGTGCGGGCCGGCCGAGTTCGTCGCGGCGATCGACGAGCAGGCGCACCACGACGGTGACGTCGTCGGGGGTGACGGTGCGCAGGCCGCGGCTGCGCAGCCCGGGCGATGTGCCGGCCGATGCCGGAGCAGCCTTCGACCGCCCACACCCGATCGCTGAAGGCTCGGCCGGCCGTCAGCATCTGCTGGTAACCCTCGGCGTCGGTGGTGAAACGGCCCCGGGCCAGGACTTTCTCTCGTTCGTTGATGGCCTCGATCGTGGCCGATCGCTTGTGTGGATCCATCCCGATCACGACTCGGCTCATGTGCTGGTCCCTCCCCTTTATGGCTACTACTTGATGCCAAACAGGGAGGGCAGAGCTACTTTGAGCTGCACAAACCCCTCTTGAGCCACTCCCCGGGCGGTAGCCGGCGGGCGCATGCCAGATGAGAGTCACACCCTGGATCCGGATGGACAGCCGCAAAGAGAGCGAACCCACCAGCTACCTCGACCCAGCCTGGCCGGGCACGGGTCGTAGATCCAAGTAAATAAGTAGCCGCGAAGCGCTCGTCACGGAGATGGCGCGGGGGCCTGCATCCGGACATGCCGATGTGCGGATGCCGGCAGCTTGGGAACGAAGTGGCACGCCGAGGGGATCGGCAGCAGGTTTCTCTTTAGCCAATCTGCTGCCGATTCCTTGATCGACCCGGTCAGCGGCCCGACCGGGTGAACCGTCCTCGCTGGGTCCCGCGCCGGAGGCAGGCCGCCGTTATCTGCTCGCCCCAAACAGAGCGGCCCGGCTGTGAGCCGTGGCGGCATATGGCGCGGGATCCGATCCGGCTGGGGCGGGCCCATCATTGGTCAGGGCAGCTGGCCCGGCCGGTCGACGATTGCGAGCCGGAGTAGCGCGGAAGCCGATTCCAGTGACTCCTTGCCGTTCCGCACCACCGACCCGCGGGTGCCAAGGTAGACGTGGGTGTCTCGGTCGAAGATGAAGTCTTCGTTACCACCGATCACACCGGGCATCCGGATCGCCACCCCATGCCGGTCGGCGGCGTCCACCACGTCGCCCGATATGACGATCGCTCCGGGCTCTCGTGCCAGCAGTTCGAACAGCGCCGCCAGTGCTCGGGGCGGCACGTAGCCATCGAGCATCGACCTCGCGGTGGTGTACGGCATGCTCTCGCTCCCGTACACGGCCTGCTCATCGGCTCCTACGGGGAGATGCAGGTCGACCGGGTTCTCCCGAAGGTATCGAAGCATCTCGTCCGGGTCGGTGGGCAAGTCGCCGTGGTACGCGGGCGACGGGAATGCATCGAGCTCCTTGCCGGGATTGGCGGGATCGTTCGGACGGAGCACCTTCAGTTCGCTCCACCCGTTCGGATTGGTCTCCGGTCGGTAACGTGCCTGCGTGTGCGCGACGCCCCCGGCCGAGTGCCACCTCTGCACCCGCACCGTGGTGTACGGACCGCTGTCCGGCTTCTCCCGCGTCGTGGCCAGGAGTTCCGTGAAGACGTACTGATCGGGTCGGGCGGTGAGTTCGGGCTGCTGCCGGGCGGCATCGGCCGCCATACGGAAGATCTCCGAGGCGCTCGCCGCGGACGGCGACTGGTTGCCCACCCCCATCGTCTGCACCGCCAGACCGCCGACGGTCAGTGCGACTGCCAGCCCGAATGCTCCGGCGAGGCGCCAACCGCGCAGGAACCGGGTACGGCTCCCGACCGGACGGGCCGCCGAACCCATCTCGGCCCGCCGGGCGACGTGTGCTGTCAGATCCGTGAGGAGCTGCTCTTCGAAACCGTGCCGCGGCTGTTCGATCTTGTTCATAGCGTCTCTCCGTCTGATCATGCGAGGGCGGTGGCCGGGTGGGCGAGCACGCCGCGGACGACGCGACGGGCACGATGCAGGCGGACCCGAGCCGCGACCGGGGACATCCCGAGCGCGGTCGCCGCTTCCGCGACGGTGAGGCCGTCCACGGCGACGAGTTCGACCAGCGTTCGGGTGCCCTCGGGTAGCTCGCTCAGCGCTCGATAGGTGCGGCGGGCCGCCGACTCGGCGTCGATCCGCTCCTCGATGCGGGCGATGTCGTCGGCGTCCAGGTCCCGTCGTCCGGCCAGTCGGCCGGTCACCCGCAGCCGTTGGGCCGCCCGACGCCGCTCGTCGCCGATGACGTTGCGGGCCACCCCGAACAGCCAGCCGATCTGGCTACCCCGGTCTGGCCGGTAGCCGGCCGCCGATTCGATCACCGCCAGGAACACGTCGGCGGTCAGGTCGGCGGCGAGGTGTGGATCGTCGACCCGCCGCGCCACGAACCGGCCCACCGCCTCCACATGCCGCCGGTAAAATGCCGCGAAGGCCGCCGGATCAACTCCGATACCGGAAATGTCACCCTCCGCGGGGCTGGGATCATTCACAGGCCGTCCTCTCTCCGAGCCGTTACACCTCTTCTTCGTCAGGCGGAGCGCGGGTGTTACCGAACCATCCGACACGACAAACAGGCGGGTCTCGGGTAGAGGCACCCGTATCCACCGTCGCATGAAGATGAGTTGACCGATCAACGCACCAGTAGGCCGGCCGAACAGCAAGATCGGGCGCACTGATCTGCCGCCGTCCGGGCGCGCAGGGCTCGGCATACCGGTCACGCTGCGTCAAGTCCGCCTTCACCCGGGTTCCATCCGGTTCTGCCGAGTTGAGTGCGTCGATATTCGTCGTGTCGGGCCGAAGAGGTCGGGCGGCAGCGAGGGCGGCGGGCTGCGTAGCGTGGCATCATGCGGCGGTCGTGGACTGGTGACCGATGGACGGATTCCGGATGACAGCCGCTCAGGGTGCACGGTCGGTGGAGCAGTGGCGGCGCTATCTGACCGAGTACAGCGCCGAGGTACTGCGGACCGCTTCCGACGATGAACTCGCCGAGGTCAGCGCCGTTCAGCGGGCGGCTGGTTGGTTGGGCTTCGACGGTGCCAGCCCGGAGAGCGTCAGGTTGCTGGAAGGGCGCCTGGGTGCCGCGCTACCGCCGAGCTACCGGTCATTTCTCGTGATGTCCAACGGCTGGGTCAACATCAGTCCCTTCATGTGGACGATGCGGACCACCAGGGACATCAACTGGCTCCGCGACGCCGACCCGGACCTGTACGCCTCGCTCCGGGAGGAGCCGACGCTGCCGGAGTCGTCGCTGGCCGACCGGGCGCTACTGATCTCCGGGAACGGGGATGCCCAATACTGGTTACTCGACCCGGGCGATGTATCTGTGGACGGTGAGTGGGCGGCCTACACCTGGGCGAGTTGGTACCCGGGGCTCGGCGACCGGCACGAGTCGTTCGCGGCGTTGGTTGATGCCGAACGTGCTTCCTTCGAGGAACTGAGCGGGCGGGATGGTCGCCCGGTTCAGCCGGAAGGAGCCGGCGCCCTGGTCGACGAGGGCCGTGAGTTCGCCCTGCGAGGCGATGTCAGCGCCGCGGCGGACGCCTTCGCTCGCGCTGCGGTGAAGGGCTCCGGTGCCGGCGCCTATCTGGGTGTCATCCTGAAGGGGTTCCTAGAACCGGCCTTCGTGCACCATGAGATCCGCAACCGGGTTCTCGCCCACCCCCACGTCATCGAGGAGATCGGTCTGCACCAGGTGCGGGCGGAAGTCGTGCCAATGTTCCTGCACCGCGCCGCAATCGGGCCGTACCGGGCGCTCTTCACCGGGATCCTGACCGAAGAGGAACTGGAGGCGCCCGAGCGGTTCCTGCCGCCCCGACTGCCCGAGCCGCCAGAGTTCCAAGCCGCCCTTGAGCACGCCCGGCAACTCCTGCGAGACAGTGCCCCCGAACAGGCGTGGGCCACGCTGGAACTCGCGCTGCCCGACTGGTGCTCCGGCTCACCACACCGCATCGCACCAGTCATCCTGCTCACAGATCCGGAACTGCGGCACCTCGTCACACCGGACCGGGCCCGCACCATCGCGACGACGCCACGCGGGCGACCCGTTCCATGAGCACACCAGATCGCTGATCCCTTCGCCGCCCCCACTCACTCACCGCCGACCGCGCCTCAAGCGAGCGCCGCCGACGACCCGCCACACGATCGTCGCTGTCTCACGTCCATAGGGCGGGCCGTCAGTGCAGCAGGCGCTGGGCCCAGTAGACCTGGCCGTCCGGCCGACGCCGATAAGGGCGACCAGTAGGTCGCTGACCGTAGTGGGTGCGCTGACGACCGCCCGCTCGGGTGGCGTTCCCGGGCGCTCCGGGCGTAGCACCAGAACGAACGCCACCGGTGACGCGTCGATCGAGGACACCGTGATCGCGCTGGCGGTGGTCACGAACCCGCCGTGGACCCTCCGCGCGCCGATGCCCTCCAGCCACGGATAGCGTTCCTCGGCGCGGTTGAGAGTCCCGTCCGAGCCAGCGCCGACATCATCGTGCCGCGGCGACGTCACGTTGATGTAGCCGGGAACCCGCCGGGTACGTTTGTCCAGCACCACGATCCGGAAGGAGCCATCCACCTGCGGATTGGACGGACGTTTCCAGATCACCCGGCCGAGGAAGATCTGGTCGCCGTCGCTGGCCCGCTCCACGTTGTGCGGGCTGAAGGCGGCGTTTGCGGTGGCAGCAACAGCACCGACCCACCGGCCAGAAGGAGGGCGGCCGTATCGAAGACCCAGCCGTACGACGCCAGGGCGTAATCGCTGATCGTGCCGGCTACCGGGCTGATCCGTGCGACGCGCACGTGCAGCAGGGCGAACATCGCCAGTGCCAGCCCAGTGGCGGCGACCCCGACCAGTTGGACCAGGCGCCACCGGGCCCGACGGGCCGGGGCACCAGGCACGGGCCGGCCACCGACGGCACTGCTGGGCCGGTCGGGGCTCGCCAAGCGGCGGAACACGGCGGGTGACGCGACGCGACGCGCATCGGCCATGGGCTGCCTCCAGCAGTGGGCGACGCCCGGTATCCCGGGCGCCGGCCCAGCGCTATTCCCGTCTGGCGGCGGTCCACACCAGCCCGGCGGCCCGCAGACCGATTGCCGGGAGCGGCCCGACGGCGGTCACCCGGCCGGCAGGCCCCGGACTGTGACGGACCAGGAGGCCGTGGTCTCGGTGCGCGGGCACGGTGTCAGGAAGAAGGAGCCAGAGCAGGTCACACGACACTCGGGGAAGATTTTTACACTCGGCTTGCAGAGATCAACCAGGTCGCCGCGTCAACCGGCAACGCCCCCGTGCCGGCGGCGACGCAGTACGGGTTCTCGGTGCGGGAGCTGTCGGTGCACAGTGGCACGAGTGGGAACCTGGCGGCAGACCGCCGATACGCATCCCACCCACTACCGTTGGGAAGTGTCCAACGACGGCCAGACCTGGCAGACCGTCGCACGGGTACCGGACCTGGCGCAGGCATAACCAGCCGCGTTCGTCTTGAGCGCCCGAGGACGGCAATCTTGCCCATCGGTAACCTGCCTGTTACGGTAACGTCCCTGTTACCGAGGAGGTGGCCCGTGCGTGGCTTCGAGGCATCAACCCTGATCAAGGCCGACCCACTTACGATCTGGTCCGTCCTGACCGACGGCGCTGCCTGGCCGACGTGGGACTCCGCCGTGGCCCGCTTCGAAGGCACCATCGCAGCCAGGCGGAAGGTCACCGTCTATCCCGACGTCAACCCCAACCGGGGCTTTACGGTCACGGTTGTCGACTTCCGGCCGGGCGAGGAGATGACCTGGCGCGGCGGCATGCCGCTGGGCCTGTTCACCGGCACGCGCACCTACCAGCTCACACCGCAGCCCGACGGCATGGTCCGCTTCGACATGCGGGAGGAATACACGGGCCCGCTGGCCGGCATGATCTTCAAGTCGATTCCCGACCTGAACCCGTCGTTCCGTACCTTCGCCGACGGTCTCAAACGCCGCGCCGAGGAACGGTCCGCTTGAACGCCCTGCACGGTGACCCGTTCAACGCGCTCGGCGACCCGCACCGACGGCGGATCGTCGAGTTGCTCGGCACCGGTGAGCAGGCGGTCCAGGACATCGCCGACGCGCTCCCGATCAGCCGCCCGGCCGTCTCGCGCCACCTGCGCCTGTTGAAAGAGGCCGGCCTCGTCATCGAGGAGCCTCGCGGCACGCAACGCATCTACCGCCTCCACAACGACGGCGTCACGGCCGTCCAGGCATACCTGGAGCAGGTCTGGGGCGACGCCGCCGCCCGCTTGCGCCTCTTCGCGGAGAACGCCTCGGGCGGCACCGGGGACAGCGCGACAACGGTTCCGCGCCAGGGCAGGACGGACGAACCCGCCGAGGACAGTGCCGGATGATCGAACCGCTCCGTACCAGCTTCGAGGTCGACCGGCCGGCCGAACATGTCTTCCGGGTCTGGACGGCCAACTTCTCCCAGTGGTGGCCCAAGAGCCACACAGTCACCGGCGACAGGGACGTCGAGGTCGTCCTCGAACCGCGCCTCGGCGGCCGGATCTATGAGCAGACCCCGACCGGCACCACCCACGAGTGGGGCGAGATCACCCTCTGGGAGCCACCGCACCGCCTCGGCTACCGGTGGCACCTGCGCCGCGACCGCGCCGACGCCACGGACGTGGAGATCACCTTTCACGACCACGACGGCAGGACCAGGGTCGACATCGAGCATCGCGGTTGGGAACGCCTCGGCGCCGCCGGGCCCGACTGGCGCGACGCGAACAAGGCCGGCTGGAGCGGTCTCCTCCCGCACGTCATCCAAGCCGTCAGACAATCCACGACGTGAAGGACACGAACCCATGACCTGAGGCACCCGGGCAGACCCGTGGAAGCCGTCCACGCCGCCCGGCACCTCCGACCCGGACGGGTCCTCACCTAAACCCGGTGCACGTCAGTGGAGACTGCGCTAGGGGACAAGAACGATCTTGCCGGCAACACCTCGGTCCTCGACGAGCCGATGCGCTTCGGCGGCCTTTTCGAGCGGGACCTGCTGGGCGACCAGTGGATTGATCGCCCCCGAACGCAGCTCGTCGACGAGCGTGTAGAGGCTGTCGCGGATCCGCTGCGGGTGGCGTCGTACCGCCGTGCTGAGTCGGTAGACCGCGCCGTGCCGGCCGTTGGGCAGCACCGACCAGAGGCGTAGTCGGAGCAGAGGTACGTCCGAGGGCTACCTACCCGCCCGGCAGATGAGTCCATGGGCTGACGACATGGCTACTGCCGGGCGGCACCATCAAGGCACATCGGCTATCCGGGGAGGGCATGTGGCAGCACCAGTCACGGCGCACATCGACCGAGTACAGATGACACGCCGACGCATGATCGGGACAGCGCTGGCAGTGGGAGTCGCCCTGCCGGTCGGCGCCGCAGGCCACCCGCCGGTGGCTCGGGCCACCCCCGGCCCGACGCGGCTCACCCTGCCCGTGCCCACCGGGCCGTACCCGGTGGGCACGGTGCAGCTACACGTCGTCGACCGTTCCCGTCCGGATCCCGTGGCCGGCCCGGGGCGTTACCGCGAGTTGATGACCAGCGTCTGGTACCCCGCCCGGGACGTCGGCCGGCATCCGCTGGCGCGGTGGATGTCCCCCGCCGTTCTGCGCGCATACCTCACGTCCGGAGGGTTCGAGGCCGAGGCCGCGGTTACGCCACTCACGGTCGGTCACCAGGGAGCCCCGGTGCGGCGAACGGATGGACCGTTGCCCGTCGTCGTGTTCTCGCACGGCGCGCACGATCACCGTGCCGACACCACGATCGTGGTTCAGGAACTCGCCAGCCACGGGTACCTGGTGGTCACGGTGGATCACACGTACGACGCGTTCGGCGAATTCCCCGACGGCCGGCTCATCGTTCCGCTGGACGACCCGGCGTTGGTTCCATCGGACTTCGCCGCGGACATCCGGTTCGTCCTCGACTGCGTCGAAGACCTCGCCGCCGGGCGCAATCCCGACGCCGAACACCACCCGCAGCCGCTGCCGGCCGGTCTGCGTGGCGCTCCCGACCTACGTCGCATCGGCATGTTCGGGTGGTCGAAAGGCGGGACGGCGACCGCCCTCGTCATGAACGACGACCAGCGCGTCCGGGCCGGGCTGAGCCTCGACGGTCCGATGCAGGCGCAACCGCCGCTCACCACCGACGTGGACCGGCCCTTCATGCTGATGACCGCGAGGTTCACCCGGGCCGCCGAGCCGAGCGTCGCCGAGTTCTGGTCCCACCTGCGCGGATGGCGGCTCAACATTCGGGCCGACGGTGCGGTCCACTCGTCGTACGGCGACAACCAGGTGCTGATCCCACAGCTCGCGAAGGACGTCGGGATGAGTGACGAGGAGCTACGGGGCTGGATCGGTACCCTCGATCCGGCCCGGGCGCTGCGGATCCAGCGGGCGTACCCGCTCGCGTTCTTCGACCTGCATCTCCGGGGCCGGCGGTGTCGCCTGCTCGACGGCCCGAGCGCGACCTTTCCCGAGGTGAAGTTCATTGCATGAAGCGATGAACCGGGTACGCGGTCGTCGAGGTCCGACAACTGCCGCCACACACCGAGGTCGATGGCGGATGGCGGTACGTGCATCCGGCCCGTCGACCAGCAGGCAGTAGACGAAGCTGTTCTGTGGCATCACGTGGCCCGGGGACCTGTCCGGGCACTACCACTGCCGCATCGACTCGCCTAGATTTCCTATTGGCCGAGCCGACCGTCCTCCTCGGATGGTCACCCGCACGGGGCCGAAGCGGACCGAGGAGGACGAGTGGCCGAGTACGACACGTTCGCCGACCAGTACGACCAGGCGTTCACGCTCTTCCCGTTCCGTACCCACATCGAGGCGTACTCCCTGCTCAAGCGGGTCGGTGAGGTACGGGACCAGGCGTGGCTGGACGCGGCGTGCGGCAGCGGCCCATACGCCCGGGCCCTGCGCCGGCGGGGTGCCACCCGGGTGGTCGGCATCGACATCTCCGGGGAGATGCTCCGCGTCGCCCGGGCCGCCGAGGAGGCCGACCCGCTGGGCATCGAGTACGTCCAGCATGACGTCGGCGACATGCCGGTGCTCGGCAACTTCGACGGCGCCATCGGCTCCTACCTCCTGCACTACGGCACGACGGAGGAGCACCTGCGGGCCATGTGCCGCAACATCGCGGCCAACCTGCGCCCAGGCGGCCGCCTCGTCACGTACCAGCTCAACCCGGCCTTCTCCCGCCGGCCGGACTACTACCTGCCGTACGGCTCGGAGATCTTCCTCGACCCGGACGCGCCGCTGACGGACGGGGACCCCGTCCCGTTCCGCATCACCGTCCCCGGTTTCCGCAGCCCCGAGGTGACCGCCTACTACTGGACCCGGGCGACCCTCGACGACGCACTGCGGGCGGCCGGATTCGCGGTGATCCGCTGGATCATGCCGGAACTCTCGCCGGAGGCGGCCCAGGGACTCGACCCGGAGCAGTGGCACGACTACCTCGCCGAACCGCTCTGCGTCGTTGTCGAGTGCGTCAAGGGTCCGGCGACGCCCGCCTGACCACTCGACGCCGCGGTCGCCACGACGAAGATCCACCACTGGTCTCGTGCCACCCCGCCAAGCGGCCCGAATACTCGCACACGCTCAACCCGGTCAACGGCATCGCGACGATCCGGGTGAGCAACGGAATCCACTGCTCGAACGAGTACGAGTTGCAGGGGCCGCCGGCCGCCCACGGATGAACCCGCGCCGTTCCCGGAACGCCTCCATGAGTATGTCGGCGAGGTCGACCTGGTGGACGCGATCCCGGACGGTTTCCTTGATCTCGAACAGATCCGCGAAATCCGTACCCACCGCCAACCGCAGTTGGACCGAGACCGGCTCCTCGGCGTACGACTCCAGCTCGATACGTTCGCGCATGTCGCGGCCGATGTACTATGCGTCGCGCGGCACGAACCGAATCCAGACTTTGAACAGGCTCCCATCGACGGTGCTGGCCTGTCGGGCGCTACCGACGTCACGCCGCGCTCACCTCACAGGTAGTCGAAGTATCGGATGAACCACGTCGGCGGATGCGACGGATAGGCGCCGCGCAAGGCGCCGCTGGTTCCGTCGTACCCAGCCGACAGCGCGTCCTCCAGCAGCGGCGCATAGTTCAGCTCTGCCAGTACCTCCAGCACCGCTCCGCGATCGGTCTCAGCGATCAGGTACGGGGTCTCGGCATCGTCGTACCTGCCCGGTCCCTCCGCGCCCAGCAACGCCAAGCCATCGAAGTTGCTCACCCGAACGAAGATCGCCATGCCGTTCGCCGTCGCGGACGCCTGGATCACGAGCTGCCCCAGGTAGCTGGCGTCCTGGACCTGGCGACCCGACTCGGCCTCGCAGGTGCACCCGAACCGCTGTCCCAACTCGGCAATCAGCGACTGGAAACGCCGCTGCTCAGCCGCGCAATTGAACCGGGCCGGGTATTCAAGGTGGATGGGGTCGTCCAGCCGTCGCAGCAACGCCGCGATCTCGGCTCGGTCGGGCAAGGACACCTTTTCCATCGTGCCAGCCGGCGGTTTCCGTGGTCGCCGGCTACCCGTCCGGCATCCCACCACGGTGCCGATGGTCCGCTCCCCCACTCACGAGCGTTTGACTGGTACGAACCCCGCCGCCGTGTCGCGGCGGCCGGCCTGCTGGCGCCGATCCGCACCTGATTCGCCGGGATCGGTCGGCGAACGGACTGATCCACCTCGATCGGCCGCTGCCTCGGTCACCGTGGAGCCGATGTCCAAGCCCGTCCCGCCCCGGAAGTATGAAGCCGCGACCGACGTGCTGGCGGATCGTGGCGGCGGGAAAGATGACCGCCAGGAGGCCGGGCCCCCGACCACCACATGTCGTCTCCCAGCGATCGACGGCAGGACGGGCCTCAGCCTATCCCCCCACCGGGAGGAGCCGATCGAAATACACGGATCGACCAGTCGCGGGGGGCGACATCACCTCCGCTTCACGGGATCACTGCACCTGAGCAGGTCGTCGATCGCGGTGTGGATGCGGTGGGGCCAGGCTGATCGCCTGGCCCCACCGGTCGGTCTGGCTGTCAGCCCAGGTACTTCTCCCACGGGCCGGTGATGGCCAGGGTGAGGCCGGGGTCCTGCATGTTGACGAAGAGCACCTTGCCGTCGGCGGTGAAGGTCGGCCCGCAGAACTCTGAGTCGTTGAGCTGGTTGCGGGCGATCGCGTAGGTTGGGCCGCCCGGGATGGCGCTGAGCACGTGGGAGGCGCCCGCGCCGTCCTCGGCGAGTACGAGGCTTCCCCACGGGGTGACGGTCACATTGTCCGGGCCGTCGAATGTGAGGTCGTTGTACTTGACCGGCGTGCCCTCCTCCGACGTGGTTTGGTGCGGGAAGTACGTCACCAGCTGGATGGTCTGGGCCCGGTAGTCGTAGAACCAGACCATGCCATCGTGCGGAGCCGCGTCCGCCGGGAGTTCACCGTCGTCCCACGCGTAGGAGTTGACGACGTATACGCCCTCGTCGGTGCCCCACACGCCCTCGAACTTGCGTCCGCGAGTGACCTGGCCATCGGTGAACTGCTCGCGCACGGTCGTGGTCTGCGCGTCGCGCTCAGGCACCTCAATCCACCGCACGGGGAAAGGGCGGCCAAGCTGAGCGGAGGTCAGGTATGCGACGTCCGGCAGCACCGAGCCGTCGTCCATGATGATCTGCATCGCGGCGAGGACACCGGCGTCCGGAGCGAGGCGGGTGAGCACGCCGGGACCGAGCTTGACCCCGCGGGGTGCGGTCCAGCGGTAGAAGAGGCCGTTGGGTTCGTCGGCGTCCTCGGAGAGGTAGATCTTGGTGCGGTCCTTGTCGACTGCCAGGGCCTCGTGGGCGTAGCGGCCCAGGCACTTGATCGGCCTCGGGTCAGCGCTGCCGTCGGCCCAGACCTCGAAGACGTAGCCGTGGTCCTTCTGGAAGACGCCGGACCGGCCGTCCTCCTCCCAGTCGTCCCCGGCGCGGTCCTCGGTCTCCTCGCAGGTCAGCCACGTCCCCCAGGGGGTGGGGCCGCCCGCACAGTTGCCGACGGTGCCGGAGAGGGCGACGAACTCACCGAGATTGCGGCCGGAGCGGTCAGTCCTGATCACGGTGCAACCGCCGGCGTCGACAGCGCCGGGATCGTAGACGGTGCCCTTGATGTGCGGTACGCCGAACTCGGCGCCCGGGTCGATCTCGTGGTTCTGGATCAGGGTGTAGCGGCCTCGGCCGGCGTCGTAGACGGCCATGCCGTCGTGGTCGGCCGGGGTTAGTCCTTGGCCGCCGTTGAGCCGGGTGACGCCAGCCCGGGTAACCACGGCGTAGCTGAAGCCCTCGGGCAGGGCCAGGATGCCGTCGGGGTCGTCTACGAGCGGCGGGAAGGGCACGTGGCCGGCGCCCGCCGGCGGGCGAGGCCGGTTCGGGTGGGCCTGAGCAAGGGACGGGAAGCCACCGGCGACGGCGAGGCCTACGCCGACGCCGCCAGCGATGATGGTACGACGAGAGGGAGGCACGTAGATTAGCTCCTGTTCAAGACGGGTGCGACGACTTGACAACCAACTCCTACAGGCCGACACCGACGCGTCATCCATACGATGGATCGGCGACATCCGAGTAAAGAATCAGGGCTACTCACGTATCGCCCAGGCGACGGCGGACCCCCTACGGAACGCGGCGGACCGCAAAGCCGACATCACCGAGAAAGGGACGTCATCCACGAACCCGGCGCCGCGACGCGCACGCGGGGGTGCTGGTTACGCCACAACAGGAACAAGAGGTCACGCTCGGCCGAATCCGCGCTTTCCTCGCGAGCAGACCGGAAACCACCAGCGGTGAGTTCACCCTCCCGATGCCGACCGACGTACTGTTCGTCCCGATAGTTCGAGCCCAAGGGGTTGATGGTTGGGCTGTGGTCCAGGTGGTTGTGGCCCCACAAGGCTGTCGATGATCGATGCGCGTTGCTGGATGTGCTGGTTTGTTTGGCCCCACTGTGGTCGGGCGCGGCGCTGCGGCGAGGGCAAGTTCGGGCGGTTAGCGTGGGTGGTGCGCCGTGCCGGCCTGGGGCTGCTTCCCGACAGTTGACGCCCCTGGCCGGCCGGTGTTGTTTGCGGGCCGGGCTGCGCCTGGTTGTGTGGTAGCCACGGTCGGGATCGTGCTTGTGGGATAGGTAGCGCCGCGGTGTGGATGCTAGAAACGCGTCATGGCGTTCTCGGTGGTGCTCATCTCCAGTCCCTTCCTCGGTCCGGCGGTGTGGGCGCCTGTCGCCTCGGTGCTGCGATCCGATTTCGGGGTCGCCTCGACGGTGGCCGCGTCGCCCGACCTGGTGGCGTCCTCGCCGGAGGCGGTCCTGGCGGCGATCGAGAAGGGGCTTCCTGACGCGGACGATGTGGTGCTCGTGCCTCACAGCAACGCGGGTCTGTATATCCCCGCGATCGTGGCGACGCGTCCGGTGCGCGGCGCCGTCTTTGTGGACGCGGTGCTGCCGCCGGCGAGGGGCGATGCGCCTGTGGCGCCAGCCGGATTGAGGGATATGCTCCGCGACCGCGTGGACCTGGACGGCAATCTGCCGCCGTGGACGCGCTGGTGGCCGGAGGAGGCAGTAGCCGGGTTGTTTCCCGATGCCAAGACGCGGGCCCGGGTGGAGGCGGAGCAGGCGCGGGTGCCATTCGAGTACCTCACCGCACGGGTGGACCTGCCTGACGGGTGGGATGTGGTTTCTGCGGGGTATCTCAGTTTCGGTGACACCTATGCCGACGAGCGGGAGGATGCCCGAGCCCGTGGTTGGCCGGTGCACACGATGCTGGGAAATCACCTCCACATGCTTCGCGACCCCGCGGGTGTCGCGGCGAAGATCATGGAGCTAGCGAATGCGTTCTAGCGATCTTCGGTCGCTGCTGGCCCTGTATCGCCTCGTAAGGTGACGGCCCGGTGCGCCGAGTGCTGGTAGCTCGTTGCGTTCAGGTGTTCAGCTGCGCTGCCGGCCGGTGGCGGTGCGCAGGCGAAACGAGTCGGTGCCGGTCTCGATGATGTTGACGTTCAACACCGCTCACGGTTCCATCACGGGCGCCCGCGAGGCTCGGTCTGGAATGGTTTCAAACGCCGCAGATTTTGTTTTCATCGAAGGCGACGCGGTTGCCCTCGTGCGGGGAAGCGGCCTGAGGGCAAACGAGGTGGTCTCGTCAGCTGTTGACGGGAAGGAGAGCCTTGCCGGCGGGGCGTAGCGCGTCGGACTGCGCAGCCAGCTCACCAGCCGGCGGCGCCGGAGACGCGCAGGCGTAGCGCCTGGTCGCGGATGACGGTGAAGTCTGCTGGCTTCGCGTTCTCCTTGACCGCCAGCGCCACCCGCGCGATGTTGTCCCAGATCGGCGGAGTCGTGCCCATCAGGAGGTGGGCGAGGAGCCGGGCGAACAGCGCCGGCGCCGCTAACCTGATGCGCTCGACCCGCACCGGCCGGGAACGGGCCGTAGCGGAAGTCGGTACGGACTCGTCGTTGAGGACGGGTATGGGTTGCGCGATCTCCTGGGCCGGTTCGACCGGCCGTGATCACCCACTTCGCTGAGATACCGACCGCCTCGGAGTGAGCCAACGCTGGCAAGGCGGACGCCGTTCGTGGTGTAGGGCCCAGACGGGTGGCGGCTATGAGATGGGCCAGTTCAGCAACGAGTCGGGTCGCTGCCGTGGTCGGCGCGATGTACACGGCGCGGTTGGTGTGGCTCGGTCCGGTCGCTGAGGGCGTGTAGCGGCATCGACCGGCCGGTACGCTTCAGCTTCATGTGCTGGGGAGCCAGCCGGTGAGCATGGCCGAGGTCGCCGCCGGGCTACGCGCGGTCCTGGACGGCATCGCCCAGACACGGGCACGCGCGGCGGCTGGCATCGAGGCGGCCATCCGGGCCCGCGACCGGCTCGCCGCAGTGACCGCGTCCAGCCGACACCCGCTGGTCGAACAGGCAATCCAGCACTTCACGGCCGCGATCGAGCGCCTGCGTGAGGCCGACCGGGACGTGGCCCTGGCAGCGGCGGCCCTTGTGGCGTATGGCCGCACCGTCGGCATCAGCCTCCCGGCGCCAGCCCCAGCACGCCCGGCACCTGGGCCGGCCCCGCCGCGCGCCGCTGTCCCGGTGCCATCCTGGATCCGGCAGGCGGGACGGGATCTGCCCAAACGACCGGACGATCAAGGCCCGACCCACGGCCAGGCGTTCGACTCGACCGGGACCCCATTGTCGGCCGAGCCCTGGAGGAGCGGACGCAACATCGCATCCACCAGCGACCTGCGTCCGATTCCCGGGCTGAAAGGATTTCCGTGGACGCTCACCGATCACGTGGAGTCACGAGTTGCCCAGGAGATGCGCCGGCCCGGTGCCCCGCGGGAGGTCAGTCTGGTGGTCAACAAAGAGCCCTGCACGGACGACCCGTACGGTTGCGATCGGGTGCTGCGACACATCATCCCGGCGGGTTCGCGTCTCATGGTCTACGTGCGAGATCCGGACGCCCTGGATGGGGTGCGATTGGTCGGCGAGTACGAGGGAACCGGGAAGGGGATCGCGCATTGAGCTACGTCGTCACGTGGGGTCGGGGTAATCGCCGGCCCGGCTCCACCGTCGCGGAGTTGGACGCCGCCCTCGATGAAGCCGCCGCGTCCGGTGTTCCGCGGGTCGTCGGGATCTACCCACCGGAGCACCTGGCTGGTGACACATCTCCGTGGGACGGCCCGCTGCCGCCCGCGCTGCAGATCGGCGTCGGCCATCCGGACCGGTCGTTTGTGCTCTGGCTCGGTCCCGAAGGCGGGATCGGGGTTGAGGCGGACGCTCCGTCGTGGCCCAGCAGGGCCCCGGACATCGCGTTCGACTACGGCGGCGACGCCATCTTCGCCGGGCCGGCCCGAGCCCGGGTCACGCCGGCCACCGCTCGGCAGGCCGCTCGCGAGTTCGTCCGTACCGGCCAGCGACCAACCTGCGTGCAGTGGGCAAGTGAGCAGTAGATCAGCGACGGGGCGGCTGCTACGAGGAGCCGTCCTGGCTGTGGTCGACCCCGCTGCGTGATGTGTCCGTCCGCAGGCGTGTCGGGTCGGAGGCCGCCCGACGACAACGCGCGTCGACGGGTGTGTCCTCGCCGTGGCCCCTCGGTCCCGGCGGACTGGTCGGCCTGCCCGGCGGCAGCCAACGAGCGGGATAACGGTGATCGAGCTACCGATGAATGCTGGTGGTGTGGGCACGGTGGCTCACCCTGGTACGACCTCGTGACGGTACGCCTGTATCCGTACGCCGTCAGCCAGTACGACTTCGACCCGACCACCGTCGTCGGCCGTCCTCCCCACCGCGCGTACCGGCGTGCCGGCATGCTCAACAGCCCGATCCGGGCCGCCGTTGGCGCGGTCGGGCCGGAAGACCCAACCGAGGCTTACAGGCTTACTGGACACAACACACCCCCGAATGGCACACCTGTTCGAGCATCGAGTCTAGGTCGGTTCGGGGGCGCCGAGTGCTCGCGACACGCCTGACCTGGTCCAGCACCACTCTAGAAAACTAGGTGGACAGGAGCGCTCTCGCGCAGCCGTCCGGCCTGCACGAGTTCCACCCACTCGTCGGCCAGCTCCGTGGCGAGCCGCGTACACGCGAACGAGGCCGGATTGAATGACAGCATCGCCGTGGCTGAGCGCAGAGCCGCCTGACCGGTCGCGGGCACCGTCACCCGCCTCAACCCGATCCTGGAGGGTGACGGCTCCGCGGCGCGGGCTGGAGGGAATCCGGAGCGGTGCTCACCCCTGCGCGGCATCGCCGTCCCCGAGTCTCATCGTCGTCCGGGCGATGTCGGCGTAGGACGCCCCGCCAGCGGCGGTCCAGGCCCGGAAAGCCTCATCGACCTCCCGCATCGGGTCCTTCAGGTATCGGATGTAGCGGTAGGTCGTCACCGGACTCGCGTGGCCGAGCCGCCGCTGCACCTGCAACAACGGGTTGCCGCTCATGTGGTCCAGCAGCGTCGACATGGGTAGCTGCTGCGCCCGGCCGTCACCCAACGCCAGCCGGGTCAGATAGATCAGCAGCCGCAGCGCGAACGTATGACGCAAATCGTGATACACCCAGCATCGGCGCGGCAGCTCCGGCCCCACCCCGCCGGTCACCGCCGCGGCCTTCATCCGCTCCCACGCCGCCCACCGGACCCGGTCCCACCCCGAGGCCGTAAGCATCCGCCCACCGGCACCGATGAACAACGCCAGAGGATCGAGCCCGTCCCCGGTCTCCCACACCGCGATCCGCCGCAGCCGCGGATCCATACCCCGAATCGCCCTGGCGACCGTACGGCCCTCAAGCACGCCGCAGACCTTCGCGCCGTCCGCCTCCAACCCGGTGATGACGAACAGGTCACGGTGGTCGCGCCGCAGCGAGCCCTGCGCCTTCGCGACGATCTCGGGCCGCTCCAGCAGCAGGTAAGGGTCCAGCAGTTCCATCGCGTCCCCCGGCACGTATACCGAGCGGTGGTGCCCAGCCTTCGCGCACGCGCCGAGCTCGACGTCCGCGGTGCGCGGCCGTCGAGCATCGAGCAGCCCCAGCTCGGGCAGCAGCAGGGTCGACCACTCCTGGATCCGCATCCCGGTCAGCAGCGCCAGCTCGCAGGCCGCGCGGTTGCGATGCGGTCGCCAGCCCCGGAAGCCCTGGTCGAGACCGCCGTCGGGCGCCAGCCCCCCGAATCCGACGTCCCGGCAGTACAGGTACTGCTCAAGCTCCATGTGCCGCACCCGCAGATCCCGGCGGGTCCCGCTGGCCAGCGTCCGCTGCTGCCGGGTCGTCGCTCGCCATGGCCGACGCTCAACGACGCCCTGCCGCAGCAGAAAGTCGTAGAGGCAGCCGATCGCTGCCGCGTCACGATCCCAGGCCGCCTCACCGACCGTCTGCTCGGCCTCGTCGAGCCGCCAACGCCGGAAGTCTTGGACGTCAGCCTCGGAAGCCGACGCCAGGTCGAGCCCTCAGGCCTGCAGGAACCGCAGCAGCATCAACGCCGTATACGCGTACCCGCGCATCGTCTTTGGGCTACGCCGGTTCAGCGCCAACTCCCGGAACCAGCTGCACAGCGGCTCTACCGGCCACATTGAGTCCGACAGCAGCACCGGCGTACCCGGGACCGGCGCGAACCTCGCGAGCACATCGGAAGCATCCGGTGCACTCAGCCCCGGCACATCGCCAGCCTTACGGACCGTCCGCACATCTGCGAAGAACAGGTGCATGGCAGCTCCGGGCAGTCGACGACTACGTCAACCACTCAACGGCACCGGCGTCCAACAGTAGTGGCGGACAGGCTAATCAGATCCACTGGATGCCTTCGCTCGCTGACTACAGTGTGTTACCACAACGAGGGGCGCAGCGCCCGGATCGCGGCGGATCCGTTCATTTGTGTCCCGAGAAGCTGCTCGTGGGGATTCTCCCGATGCGGACCGGAGTTGACGACGACACCCCAGTACTTGATCGGCTATGCGATCGGCGACCCGGAACGGGCCGTGACCGTTGCCCTGCCCACCGGCGCGTGGTCCACTCGCCCAATGTCGTTTCAGCAGTGAGGCTACAGCGGCGTCGCGTACACGATGAAATCGCGGAATTCGGCGATCTGGTCGTAGAGCCGGCGGGCAGTGTGGTTGTGCTGTTGGGTATGCCAGTAGAGCCGCGCGCAGCTCCGCGCACGAGCCCACCCCTCGACGGCCTGGATGAGAGTTCGGGCGACTCCCTTGCCACGAGCGTCCGGAGCCGTGAACAGGTCCTGCAGGTAGCAGACGTCGGGCGAGGTCGTGCTGGGATGGACCAGGAAGTGGGCGATGCCGACCAGCCTGCCGTCAAGCCGGGCGCCGAGCGCATGGATCCGGTCGCCTCGCTGGAACTCCCGCCACGCGTGCTCGTAGTTGCCGGCCGGCCAGGTGCGCTCGTAGAAAGCGTTGTAGCCGCAGAACAGTTCCTCCCAGGTCGCGCGATCGTCGGGCTGGAGCGGGGTGACGCTGATCAACGGTGGTCTCCTAGGTGTGTCGTGCGGTGCGTCGGGCTCGTCGCGGTTGTTAGGTCGGGCGGCCCAGGTTCCGGTTCCGAGAGCAGTTCGAGGACGTCGGCGGGCTGGCGCGCCACCGGGATGGTTACCGGAGTTGGGGAGGTGACGCCCCAGCGGGCATGCACGGCCAGTGCTCCCGCCGCCTCGGCACACTTGAGATCCACCTCCGCGTCGCCGATGTACGCGGTCTCGGCGACATCGACGCCGAGCGAGCCGAGCCCTGCGGCCTCCGCATCGGTCAACCAGCGCCGGGTGGCGCGAGCCAGCGACGCGTCCACCCCGGCCCGGTCCGCAGCGGCCACGATGAGGTCGGCGTCCTTGCGGGCCAGGCCGAGGGTGAACCGCGGCGGGAACACACCGGATTCAACCGCTGGCCGTCGCCGCTCCACCTGGGCGGCAAGCGGCGTACGCGCGAGGGCCCGACACGTGGCGGGCCGGGGCAGGCCAAGTGCGTCAGCGAGAGACAGCGCCTCGCCGAGCACCCCGACGGTGCCCAGCAGCGCCAGGTTGGCGACAAGCTTCGCCGCGGCACCGGTGCCGACCGGACCGAGATGGACCGGTTCACCGAGGACCAACAACAATGGCCGCAGTCGGGCGACCGCGTCATCGGGCCCACCAGCCAGCAGCACGAGTCCGCCAGCCTCTGCCTCGGCCAGGCTGCCCAGCACCGGTACGTCCAGAGCGTCACCCGCTCCGGCAGCGCTGATCGGAGCCGGGCCACCGCCGCCGGGCCGGCCGTCGACATGTCCACCACTGTCGCCCCGGCCGGGATTGCCGCCGCGATACCGCCTGGCCCCTCGGCGACCGCCGCCACGGCGGCCGGATCGGCCAGCATCAGGAAGACCACCTCGGCACCCCGCACCGCCTCGGCCAAAGATCCGACTGCACGAACACCCGTGACGGCGAGGCTGAACTCCTCGGCGCGACTCGGCGTGCGGTTCCACACCGTGAGGTCGTGACCATCAGCGGCAAGTCGCCGGGCCATGCGACCACCCATGGCGCCAAGCCCGATCCACGCAATGTTCGTCACCGGCCCCCCTCAGCCAGCCACAGGCAGGATCGCGACATCGATGCTGTCCTGCCAGACCGGCGGCGTCACCGCCACCGCCGTTCATACGAACAACCACGCCTGGGACCGTATAAGGCCCGCCGACCTTGGTCGAGATCCAATCCTTATCTGGTGGTCGGTCGTTCGCGCTGACGGTCGGTAGCAACACACCGTGGTCTCGATCAAGCCCGCGTGGGTGGGCATGGTCAGGTTGACTACCTGCGGCGTCGCCCTGAGACACCTCGAAATCTCTGGAGAACCGTCCCACTTCGGCTCGACGGCGGCGCCGCTCCGGTTCAGGTCCGGCAGGTGGGGTGTCGGCCGTGCTCGCATCGGCTTGATCGGCGGACGCAGCATGATCCCCCAACGGCGTCGTAGCGCCCGGGGTCGCCCTCACCTTATGCAGTTCTGCCGGGCCGCAGGGCGGGTTCACGGCGATCGGGCTCGCCCCCTTCAGGCCCGTCGCACCTGAAGACCCTGTCGAGACCGGCATACCCCAGTGTCGGAATCCGTTGTCGGACCTGTTCGACAACCGGTCCAGCGACTGCACTGGAGAGGGCTTCTGGCTCTCGACTGAAGAGTCCGGTCGGAGGGGTGTCTGGGATGGTTGTCGCGCCGTTCAGCGGTCGGCGTTGGGCGCAGTCGCTGCTGGGGGCGGCAGGCGGGTTAGCTGACCTGCAGCTGCCGGTCCAGAGAACCGTAGGGTCGCGCCTGGACATCGTGGGGCGCCAGCGGCGAGCAGTTGCCGCCGCGGGTCGGAGCCCGGTCGCGGCGGGCGTGGCCCGCCATCGTGGTCGCATCCTGCTGGCGGTCACCGGGGCCGCCGTTGACGCGCCGTACGAGGGTAGTTGCCCCGGTCGCGGGGACGGCCGAACAGCGCTACGGATCATGACCTTGACGACCCGCCACGGCCAGCGTAATCGACAGCGGTGTGCGGGTACCGACGCCGCCTGGTGTGGACGAGGTGCTCGGCGCGAGCCTCGCCAGCGAGGGCGAGGACCTGCACCTGTGGTTCAGCGCGGGCACCGCTGACGAGCGCTGGCGGATCTATCACACGGTCAGTGCCGACGGCGCCGCCTGGTCCCCGCCAACCGCGGTTGCCGGTCTGACTGCGGCAGGCGGGAGGGACCGAGTGCTCTTGGCCTCGGTGCTGCGGCGGGGCAACGAGTGGTGGATGTGGTACGCCGGCCACGACAGGCGAGGGCGACGTGTGCACGTCGCCCGCTCCGTCGACGGGCGGACGTGGCAGCGTCGCGGGGTGGCGGTGGCCCTCGGCGAACCGGGCAGCGCGGACGCCGACAGCGTCGACTGCCCAGCCGTTGTCGAGGCCGCCGATGGCACCCTGGTCATGGCCTACGGCGCCGCCAACTCTCGCAGCGTCGCGGCGGCGGTCTCCCGCGACGGCGTCGCCTGGCGCAAGCTCGGTCCAATCCTGCACCGCAGGCTCGACGGTCCGGACTCCCGCCGGGTCTGGTACCCGCTGTGGCTGCCCACCGGGCCGGACACCGCTGACCTGCTCTACACGGGAAAGGACGATCACGGCCGCTGGAGCATCTCCACCGCCGGCCGGGTCGACCTGGCGCTGATGGCCGCACGGCCCACCCCGCTGCCGCTGACCAGCGCCGCCGACGCCGCGCTCACCCAGATCCGCGCCGCCGTCACTGCCGATTACCTGGTCGAGCCCGACTACCACCGGCCCGCGCCGGTCTACCGCTCGCCGGACGGCCGGGTCGAGCAGCTCCGCCCCAGCACCAGCCCGGTGTTCGCCGTCCGGGACGAACATGGCCGGCTGGCGGGAGGAGTACCTCCTGGCGAAGCTGGTCACCTCGTGCTTCAAGCACACCGGTCTGCTCACCGCGCGGGCCACGACCCGACGCGACTGTCTGAACCTCACCTCGGCCGTCGAGCACCCGGTCGCACGGCGGGTGTTGAGCACGCCGTGGCTGCTGGGCCGGCTCGCCAGGCTGCCGGTGGACCGGGAGCGGCTGGCTGCTCATCTGCTGCCGCTGCTGTATTTCCGGTTCACCACATCCGACGGCCGTCCGCCCGCGTTCGGCGTGACCGCCCTCGTCCTCGCGGCCGGAATGATCCTCGGCCAGCGATAACGCGATACCGAGTCCCCGCCCGGCCGGAGAGAGGGATTAGCGGGTGAGGGTGGCGACCGATCTTGGCGCGCGAACGGCTGGGGCCGGGCGTGGCTCGGTGTGACTCGCACCGGGCAGGTTCACCCGGCGACTGGGCTGGGGACGGCGAGGCCAGCGGTGTGCTGGATGAACGTCACGGTCTCCTCCAGGGAGGAGGACTCGGGGATCATCAGCTCGTCGGGCAGGCCGAGGAGGTCGCGGGGCCGGTACCAGCCGCGCATGTCGTCGGCGGTGAACTCGGCCGCCTGCGGTCGGAGCGTGTGCCGGCGCAGCGTCTCCTCCAGGGACACGTCCAGGTAGAACAGGCACGTGTCGCCGCGATGGTTCCGGCGCAACGCCGAGATCATCGGCCCGTACCGGTGGGAGATGAGGATCCCTTCGAGGACCACGTGGTAGCCGTGCCGCAGCGCGAGCCACACGGTCTGGGAGATCAGCTCGGGGGCGAGGCCGCCGTCGACGTCGCGTTCCCGAAGGACGATGCGGCGCAGGTAGTCCTGCTCCACCTTACCGACCGCCATGCGTTGCCGAATAGCCTCTGAACTCGGCATACACGTCGTGAACATGTTCGTGACATCGGCAATCGGCGTGCGGATCCACGACGCCGATCCTCGCAAGACCCAAGCCATGCAGCGACCGACGCGCAGAGCGGATGCAAAGCGTTGCGGCATGGAGCGCGTTCGATCACGACTGCGCGGCCGGCTCGGGATTTCTCTTCCGAGAGGCCGCTGAGTTTGGTGGGGTCGACGGAGTTGTGGATACGAGAGGTCGATGTGCTCGGGAATCGGCTCCACCGTCAAGCCCTCGCTTACGGCTGGAAGTACTCCGACATCAGATGGCTGACCCATTCCGGCTGCTGGACGTTTACCGGCAGGAACTCGGTCATCGTTGGCTTCAGGTCGATGACGGGGGTACCCGAGACCGCGTCAAGGCCGACCACCGTCAGTTCGCGGCCGCGCACGGATTCGATCGCGCAGCACGTCACCCCGATGCGGTTCGGTCGGCGGGGACCGCGACCGGCGAAGATGCCGACGGGCGGGAGGTCAGCGCGGCCGCGGTTCGGGCGAGGCTCGCGGTAGTCGTCGTGTTCCGGGAACTGATCGAAAATAAACAGCACGTCGACGTGGGAGAAGCCCTCCAACCCTTGCAGACACGCCTCGCCGAAGCGCTCGTCGATGGTGATCGTGCTGCGGACGGCACCCCAGTTGTCCGTGTGCTGGACATCCGTCCGGTCATTGCGCACCGTACCGATCGGATTGATCTCGAAGCTGAGCATGGAGAGAGGCTGTTCCCTTCAGTGAATGCGATCTTCGGCCGAAGCGGCGTGACACGTGGTCACGCGACGAGGAGGAGCACGCTGATCACCACCATCACCACGGCGGTGGCAGCGTGCACGCCGTACGCAACTGCCTTGGGGCCGTTGCTGCGCAACACGATCATCGCGTCGCCGGCGGGCATGCCGGAGGCGGCCAGCATGTACCAGCCCAGCAGGTGGGGCGTGGCGCCGGCCAGCACGATGAAGATCAAGATGCCCGAGGCGATGTCGCGCACGGCCTTAACCCTCAGCCAGGCACGGAAGGCGGGGTCCTCGGTCGGCGTGCCGGGGATGCCGAAGCCGGCTGCGGCGTGCGGCGCCCGGAAGGCGTTCAAGCCGATGACGATGATGCCTGCGCCGATCAGCCCGGCGAGGACGTTGGCGACGGCGGTAAGCACGGCGGTTTCCTCCTTGGTGACAGCAGCGACAATCTAGCGGCGCTAGATGCGATAGCGACGTTAGACTGTCTTCGACAGGATGTCTAGCGTTGCTAGGATGTAGTCATGCCCACCATCAGCGAGCGCCGCGAGCGTGAACGTGCTCACCGTCACCAGCTGATCATCACAGCCGCCCGCGAACTCGCGGAGGCCGAAGGCTGGGAAGCGGTCACGACACGACGGCTGGCTGAACGCGTCGAGTACAGCCAGCCGGTGCTGTACAGCCACTTCAATGGCAAAGACGCCATCGTCAGCGCCGTCGCCCTGGACGGATTCAGCCAACTCGCCGCCCACCTAAGCCACGCACGGCAGGCAGCCACCGAGCCCGGACAGGCTGCCTTGCGCGCCGTCAGCCACGCCTACCTGGCGTTCGCGACCGAGCGACCCGCCCTGTACCAGGCCATGTTCATCCTGCCCACCGACCTGAAGTTCGCGAGCACCGAGACACCGGCCCCGCTGCGGGCTTCGTTCGACGAGTTCGTCAACTGTTTCCACCCGGACAACGAGCGACGCGAACTGTTCGCCGAAGTCATCTGGAGCGCCTTACACGGCATCGCCGTCCTGTCGGGCAGCGGCCGCATCCCCCCTGACGGGCAGGAGGAGCGAGTCGACCTGATCATCGCTCAGATCGCCGGCACCCGACAGGACCGACAACGCCACAAGAGGGGATCGAGGTCAAGGACCTGAGCAGAGCGACCGAACGCACGCTCGTCGGCTACGTGTTCACCAGTGATCCGCACCGCACGGTCTGCCATGAGCGGATCGCTCGTCGCGTGCTTCGACAGGGGCCTGATCGTCGATGCCGGTCAAGGTTCGGACGCGCGGGCCGCGCAACAGGCTGCTGGCAAACGTCCACCCCGGCGACGGCTTTCATGTGCTCGGTAGAGGTGTTTCACGGTCGATCAGGTGAAGGTGCTCGCGCCACACCACGCCATACCACACCACGCCGTGCAGCAGGCGTGGCGGGAGCGGCGAACTCACCGTGGGGCGCATCAGTTGATCCTGACTGCGGAGGTTTGGCCGGGCGTCATGGGACGATCACCACGCCGCCACGAACGCCGCCTTGAGCCAGCCGCTCATGAGCGGCCGCGGCGTCGGCGAAGGGGTACACGCCGGCGACCCGAAGCAGGATGTCGCCGCTAGTAACGAGTTTGACCAGTTCACCCAGCCGCGATCCGTCCGGTAGCACCTCCAGCGCGAAGGTCCGGATTCCCCGCACCGGTTCCGGGCGAAGCGGAGGCGACGCGGCCACGTAGCCGCCACCGTCGCGGATGAGGTCCAGCAGCGAGGGACCGATCACCGCCAGGTCGATGACCGCATCGAACACCCCCGTCAGGTCGTCGGAGCGCGACAGGAATGCCGCGCCCAGCGACTCCACGAACGCACGGTCGTCGGTTCCGGCGAGACCCGTGGCGTGCAGGCCGGTCGCCCGGGCCAGCGGCAGAACGAACCCGCCGACCTGCCCGGCGGCGCCGGTGACGAGCACCGTCGAACCCGCCGGGAGCGCGAGCAGGTCGAGGGCCTGGGCGGCGGCGAGGCCGTTGGTCGGCAGGGTCGCCGCCTCGGTGGCGGGGACGCCGGCAGGCGCGGGGGTCAGCCAGGCTGCGTCAAGCACCACGTACTCCGCGTGGGCACCGACCGTGGTTTGCAGCCACGGCGAGAAGCCGACGACCACGTCGCCGATCGTGAACTGCTCGACCGCCGGGTCGACCGCGTCGACGGTGCCGGCCACATCCCAGCCGGGCGTGTACGGCAACCCGGTCGGCAGCGGGGCCGGGAACCGACCGGAACGGATCATCAGGTCGACTGGGTGGACGACGGACGCGGTGACCCTTACCCGCACATGCCCCGGCCCGGGCTCGGGCACCGGCACGTCGGCCACGTGCAGGACCTCCGGCCCGCCGAACTGTGCATAGCTGACTGCGCGCATCGCCGTCTCCTTCGTGGGACCTCGTGATCACCAAGACCGTACGAATCGGCGGGCACCATGAGAAAGTAGGTACCGTGAAGTACCTAGGGCACCGGTGGAGGGCATGATGGCGACGACGACTGCGGCACAACGCCGCGAACAGGCCAAACGCGACTACGACGCGTTCCTGCAACGGTGCCCGACCCGCGAACTGCTGAGCAGGCTCACCGACAAGTGGGTCGCACTGGTGATCCCAGCCCTCGCCGACGGCCCGCAGCGGCACAGCGAACTCGCCAACCGCATCGCCGGCGTCAGCCAGAAGATGCTCACCCAGACCCTGCGCACACTGGAGCGCGACGGCCTGGTCACCCGCACGGTCACGGCCTCGGTACCGGTCCGCGTCGACTACGAACTCACTCCGCTGGGCCATGAACTGTTCCCGGTCATGATCGCGATCAAGAACTGGGCGGAGACACACATGGACCGCGTCTTCGAAGCCCGCGCCCAATTCGACGCACGCCCCTAAACCTCAGGGCCTCGGCAAAATAGGGGTACGTCCTGATTAGACAGGCTTGCGAGGGGGCGGCCAGGGCGCGGTCGCGCCGGAGCGGTGTGCTGGCCTGGTGACCCATCTGGCCTTGGTGCCGGATCCTCGTGACCGGCGTGGGTTGCGACATCGGCTGGCCTCCATCCTGGCGGTGGCGGTGTGCGCATGCGCCCCCTCGCGCCCGGCGGCAACAGCAGGTGGCAGGGTGTGGAAAGTTGCGGCCGTGTTCGTCAAACGACGAGCGATAGACGGCTGCGCGTCAGGACGGAAGGCTGCTGCGGCGGGCATTGCGCGCGCGTACCTCGCGGGTGGCGGTGAGTAGCGCATCAGCGGCACGGTCGAAGTAGTCGAACAGCACCACCAACTCATCTGGCCGGTATCGCTGGAACACCTCGCCCAGCCGCTGCCGGGCAGGGCCGACGATGGTATCCACGTCGAGCTTGGGCACGGGTTCCACCAGCACCCGCCGCCGATCGGCCGGGTCGGCGGCGCGCCGTACGTGCCCTGCCCGTTCCAGCCGGTCGATCAGCCGGGTAGTCGCGCCGGTGGTCAGCCCGGTGCGCTCGGCCAGCTCGCCCGAGGTCAGCCGGCCGGCAAGATTCAGGACGCTGAGCGCCGCCCAGTCGGTCGGGTGCATCCCCGCCGCGTCCGCCGCAGCCTGCGCATGCGCGGTGACCGCGTCGAGGTAGCGCCGGAATGACTCATGGGCACCCTCGGGCAGACCGGGCGGTGGCGTGGCGTCGGCCATGGCGTGACGGCTCCTTCTGCGCTAATCTCTGCGCGCGAGCAGATATTGCGTCCATGCAACCTCTGTCTGTACGGAGCCAATATAGGCCTCGGCAGCAGACGACCCGGAAGGAAGACACATGAGCCACTCCGACCGCGCCGCCGACCTGACGGCGATCGCCGAGGTCATGGACGCGATCGCGCGCGCCTGGGACGCCGCCGACGCCGACGCATTCGGGCGCCTCTTCACCGAGGACGCGTCGTACGTGACCTTCGTCGGCACCCTCTACCGCGGCCGGGCCGACATCACCGAGGGCCACCGTGCCCTGTTCCATGCCTTCACCAAGGGCACCCGGATGGCCTCGGAAACCCTCATCACCACGTTCCTCGGCCCCGACATAGCGGTCATGGTCGGCCGCGGCGACACCTACAAGGGCCGCCGCCGGCCCGCCCTTTCCAAGATCCAGACCTACACCCTGGTGCGCCGACCAGAGGGCTGGCGGGTTGCGGCCTTCCACAACACCCGCCGGCGCTCACTGATGGAAGCAGTTCAGTTCCGCTTCGCTCCCGGCACCAGGCCGGCGGCGACTGTGTAACCGTCCGGTCCGGACGCTCGCGACACAACGGTCGACGTCACCGCCGGCAACACCCACGACCACTTCTACGTCGCCGCCACGGCCTCGGTATGGTGTTGGAAATGTCGGGTCTCAGGGTGGAATGATTCCGAGGATCGCTAGCGGTCGGTAGGCGTCGTGGGCGTTGTGGCGTAAGGCTTTGGCGATGTTGGTCCAGCCCTGGTGGCGCAGGATGCCGATGGCCAGGTTGCGCAGGCAGGCCATGACGCGGGGCGCGTTGCCGGTCCGCACCTGCCAGCCGTCCTCGCCGAAGGTGACGTCGCGGATATGATGCAACGCTTCTATGGCCCAGTGTCCGCGGACGTAGTCGGCCAGATGGGCTGGGCTGGCCTGGTAGGCAGTCAGGCTGGTGACCGCGTACACGGTCACGGTGCGCCAGCGCCCACCACGGCGGGGCCGGGTGCGTCGGGTGATCCGAATGGCCTGCACCGCGTGTGGGAACGGCAGACCGGTGACGGTCAAGAGGCCAGCCCACCCGGAGCGGCAGATGAGGACGCCATGGCCGTGGCCGAGGAAGTCACTATCGCGGGCCGGTGTCGCTCGACACCGGCTCGTCCAGCCGTTCGGGCAGGCGTCGAATCAGCCACCAGCCATACACGACGAAGAACAGAGCGACCACCGCCTGCCACCACAGCGCGGCCGCGCCCGGGCTGCGGAGCTGCACGAAATTGTCTGACGCGTGCAGCACGACCAGCGGCCAGATCGTGGCGAGTTGCCAGCGCAACGCCGCCAGCCCGAATCCGTACGCAGTGGTGCTGATCACCTGTGCGACCGTGTCGTCCCAAGGACGCCCGAACCACAAGGCGCTCAAGGCGTGGCCGAGTCCGAACAGCACACCCACCCAGACGGCTGCGCGCATCACGCCGAGGCGGGCGAGCACATACTGGTTGACGCCACGGCTGAGAGACTCCTCGGCGATGCCGACGGCCAGCATGGTCACGGCGGTACTGACGAGCACGGTGAGCGAACCGGTAACGCCCGGGGCCGCATACGACACAGTGACGGCAACGACCGGCAGGCACCACCACCACGAGCGATCAGGGCGTCGCCAGCCCAAAGCGGCACCGCGCCACCAACCCATCCAGGCAGCCAGCACGAGGACCCAGGCCGCGGTGCCGGCGTTGACCAGCGCGGGACCCAGATCCGGGAACCAGGAAACGGACAAGCCCCCAACGAGCTCTGCCAAGGCGAACAGCACGACGTGCCATGCCAGCGTCAATGCGGCAGCGACCCCGACCGGCGTCCGTCGTGCCCACTGCTGGATTCGTCCACGCACCCGCAGACCATACGGCAGGCACTTTCCTGCGCCAGGGCAACGCCCGTGAGGTCCATGTGCTGCCCAACTGGCCTCGTGAGCACCAGACACACAACGCTACATTGCGCCAAGATCACAAGTACTGTCCTCGGCAGCTCCGGACGTCGACTGGCACGGGGACCGGCCACGGAGCGCGACGGCTCCAGGCGGAGGGCGGCGCGCACGGTCTGCGGCATGTGAGCGCGCCGACATGCTGAACAGTCAGGCAGTGAACGCCGAGCTTCGATGTCCCCGAACGACACGGTGGCCAGGCGGATCCGCCCACTGTGGAAGATATCCGTGAGCTTGCCTGGTCGGGCTTTTAGCAGCGGGCACCGTGCATCCCTCGGGCGCGATCGTCGCGAGCGGGTAGTTCACAGCGAGCGCCTGATCGCGCGTCAGCGCGGTGACGAGCGTGGATTTGTCGACGTTGGGCGGGCCGACGATGCCGATGGTGAGGGCGACGTCGGGCAAGCGTAGGTGGGGCCCAACGAAGCGATCTGGCACGCGCGAATGACGAATCGCCCAGAGTGACGAACGGCCGCTCAGGAGCTTCCGGGCTCCGGGTAACGTCAGGGTTGCTCATCCCATACCGAGTATGCATACTCGGTAGCTATGTCGATCAGACACGGTCTCCTCGCCCTTCTCGAACGCGGTCCGATGTACGGCTACCAGTTACGGGTGACGTTCGAGGAATCCACGGGCGGCACCTGGCCGCTGAATATCGGGCAGGTCTACACGACGCTTTCCCGGCTGGAGCGCGACAAGCTGGTGTGCCCGCTTGCGGAGAGCGGCACCGGGCAGCGGCCCTACGAGATAACTGACGCCGGGCGCGCGGAGCTCGCGCTGTGGTTCGCCACTCCGATCAGCCACGGTGACCGGCCGCGTGACGAACTGGCGATCAAGTTGGCGTTGGCGCTGACGACGCCGGGTGTCGACGTGGGTGCCGTGGTGCAGACCCAGCGCACCGCCACCGTGCGGACGATGCAGGAGTACACGCGCCTGAAGCACCGCACCGACCGTCCCGCCGACCTTTCCTGGCGCCTGGTGGTGGACGCGATGGTGTTCCAGGCGGAGGCCGAGGTGCGCTGGCTCGACCACTGCGAGGTCAGCTTGCTGCGCTACGGCCCACCGTCGGTGTCCGAGAAGACACCGGTATCCGAGCAGGAGGCTGGAGACGAAGCCGAACGGGAGGCCGCGAGATGACGGTCCTGGAGCTGCGAGCGGTGCACCGGGTGCACGGCGCCGGGCAGACGGCCGTGCACGCCCTGCGCGGAGTGACGCTCACCGTCGGGGCGGGCGAGCTGGTCGCGGTGATGGGTCCGTCCGGATCAGGCAAGTCGACGCTGCTGAGCCTGGCCGGCGGCCTGGACCGCCCGACGGAGGGCGACGTGGTCGTCGACGGCACGGTCCTGGGCGGATGCAGCAGACGCGGGCTGGCCGCGCTGCGCCGCCGCCGGATCGGTTACGTGTTCCAGGACCTGAACCTGCTGTCCAGCCTCACCGCGGCCGAGAACGTGGCGCTGCCGCTGGAGCTCGACGGCATGCGGGTGCGCCGGGCCCGGCGGTTGGCGCAGGAGGCGCTGTGCGAGGTGGACCTGGACGGCTACGGTCCACGCTTCCCGGACGAGATGTCCGGCGGCCAGCAGCAGCGGGTGGCGATCGCCCGGGCGCTGGTCGGGCAGCGGCGCCTGGTGCTGGCCGACGAGCCGACCGGCGCGCTGGACTCGCAGACCGGTGAGGCGGTGCTGCGCCTGCTGCGGTCCAAGGTCGACGGCGGAGCGGCCGGTGTCCTGGTCACGCACGAGGCGCGGCACGCCGCCTGGGCCGACCGGGTGGTGTTCCTGCGCGACGGGCTCATCGTCGATACCTCCGGCCCGCTGGACCAGCCCGAGGAGCTGCTGACCACGCCCGGCGGTGCCGGATGACCGGCTGGCGCGCCGCGCTGCGGGTGGCGCGGCGCGAGGCACGGCGGGCCAGGGGACGCTCGGCGTTGGTCATCGCGATGATCGCGCTGCCGGTGGCGGTCATGGCGTTCGCGTCCGTCACGTACGACAGCTTCACGCTGCGCCCCGACGAGGAGGCCGACCGGCTCATGGGCGCCGGACAGGCCGCGATGCGATGGCCGCAGGAAGACCCGCTGTATCAGGATCCGGCCGAGCTGTCCTACATTTCCGCACCGCAGACAGTGCCCACGGGGCCTACCGGGCCGACCGCGCCGGAGGAGCCGGAGGCCGCACCGACGCTGCCGCGGCTTCTGGCGCTGCTGCCCACGGGCAGCCGGGTGATCAGCGATCACACGGGCCGGCTGACCGTGCACACCGCGACCGGCATCGGGGTCGTCGCGACCCGGACCCTGGACTACAGCGACCCCCTGGCACGCGGCCTCCTGCGTCCGGTTGCCGGGCGCCCGCCTGTGGCCGCCGACGAGGTGGCCCTGACCCCGGCGGCCACCGCCCGGTTGGGGACGCGGCTCGGCGGCACCGTCCGCCTGGCCGACGGCAGCCGCACCCTGCGCGTGGTGGGCCTGGTGGAGGACCCGACCGACATCCGGGCAACGGCGATCGTCGTGCACCCCGGTGGCCTGCCGCAGGGGATGCTGCCCGTCGACCCGCGTGAGGTGACCTGGCTGGTTGCCACGCCAAGTCCGCTGACCTGGAACCAGGTCAAGCAGCTCAACACACGCGGGGTGGTCGCGGTCTCCCGCCACGTGCTCGCGCACCCGCCGAGCGTGGACGAGCGGTACCCGGAGTTCCCGCGGGACGATGATTCGGAAGCCGGCATACTCATGCTGATCGCCGGGCTGGCGATCCTGGAGATCGTCCTGCTGGCCGGGCCGGCGTTCGCGGTCAGTGCCCGGCGCCGCCGCCGCGACCTCGCGCTGGTCGCCGCCGCCGGCGGCACGCCGGCACAGGTTCGCCGGATCGTGCTCGCCGACGGTGTCGTGCTCGGCGCGGTCGCCGCGGCGGCCGGCGTCCTGCTGGGTGTCGCCGTGGCCGCCAGCGGCCGCCTCTGGCTTGAGGAGCACCTCACTCACGTGAGGTCGGGCGCGTTGCGGGTCTTCCCGCTGGCGTTGGCGGTGCTCGCGGGGGTGGCCGTGGTGACCGGGGTGCTGGCCGCGCTGGTGCCCGCCTGGATCTCCTCCCGCCAGGACGTCGTGGCCGCACTGGCCGGGCGGCGCGGGATCACCCGGTCGCGGCGGCGATGGGTGGTGCTCGGCACGGCACTCGGTGCGGCGGGCGCGGCCACCGCCGCCGTCGGCGCCTGGGGGGTCGACGCGCCGCTCGTCCTCGCCGGACTGGTCACCGCCGAGCTGGGGCTGGTGCTGTGTACGCCGGCCATCGTGGGCCTGGTGACCCGGTTCGGCCGCTTCCTTCCGCTGGCCCCGCGCATCGCGCTACGCGACACGTCCCGCAACCGTACTGCGGCGGCCCCGGCGATCTCCGCCGTGATGGCCGCGGCCATGGCCAGCCTCGCCGTCGGGGTGGTGCTCACCGCGAGCGACGCCCGCGCCCGGGCGGACTACCGGCCGCTGGGACGGGCCGGGGACGTGTTCGTGCTCGCCACCGACCCCGGGCAGAAGGCGCGGCCGAGCGGCGCGTTCGCGATGCCGCCCGAGGTGTCATCGGCACTGCGCAGCACCTTGCCGGTGACGCAGATCTACCAGATCGGCGAAACGACGTGCGCCACCCAAAAGTGCCTCGTGTTCGCGCGCACGCCACCCGAGCGCCGCTGCCCCTACGCGAACCTCGACCAAGGGCGCGATCCGACCGCCGCCGAGCAGCGTGCAGCCCGCCGCGACGCCCGATGTGACGGCGTCGACATTCAGTACGACTACTTCGGCGGAGCGTTCAGTTCCAACGTCGGCATGACGTTCGTCATCGATCCCGAGGCGGTGGGCGCGCTCGTCGACATCCCGGCCGAGGAGGCCGCGCAGGTGGCCGCCGCCATGCGCGCCGGGGCCGTCGTCGTCGACGACCCGCGCCAGCTGGACAACGGCCGGGTGACGCTGGAGGTGCACACCGGTCCCTCCCGCGAGGAGATCCGCACCATCACGGCACCGGGCTTCGCGTTCGCGCACCCGCCGCGGACGCCGCTGGCCCTGCTCAGCCCGGACACCGCACGGTCGCTGGGCCTGTCCGGCACAACCCTGGTGACGCTGGCCACCACCAGCCGCGTGCCGACGGTCGCCGAGCAGGACCGGCTACGGGCCGCACTCGGCAACGAGTACGACGTGGTGGTTGAGCGCCACCCGCAGCCGAACCGCGCGTCGCTGCTGGTGCTGGCCATCGTGGCTGGTGTGATCACCCTCGGCGCCGCCGCGATCGCCACCGGGCTGGCCGCCGCCGACGGCCGCGCGGATCTCGCCACGCTGGCCGCCGTGGGCGCGTCCCCGTGGGTGCGCCGGGCCCTGTCGCTCAGCCAGGCCGGGGTGATCGCCGGACTCGGCTCGGTACTCGGCGGGATCGCGGGCCTCGGCGCCTCAACGGCGGTACTGGCGGCCGACAACCGGAACTTCGACAACATCTGGCCGGTTCCCACGCCTTACCCGATCGCGGTGCCCTGGCTCAACGTCACCATCGCGCTGCTCGTGGTACCGGTGGTGGCGATGCTCGGCGCCGGCCTGCTCACCCGCTCCCGGCTGCCGATCGAGCGGCGACTGTAGCGATGCGGGCGCTGAAACGCCGCTTGTCCGACATCGTCTACAACAGATGGTCACCGATGCGAAACAGCTTGCGACGGGCCCGGGAGGACACGTGGGGGCGACTCTGCAATCCAGCGCGGCCGACCTGAACCCCATGATCGACACTTTGGACAAGTCACTTCCCGGACCCACAGAACCCCAGCCTGGAACAACCCTCATGATCACCACTTGACATAGAGGGGTGCCGTGATCGAGTGCGCTCTCATCGGCATGTGAGTACGCCCTGGAAGCCGATGCCGGTGAGGCCGAGCGGCGTCGATTCCGGCTCGGCACTCCTCGGTCTGTGCCGGGTCTGTGCCAGGCTCTCACGCAGCCCCCGCTTTCGCGGGTTTAGGCCGCCATTTGGGCCTACCTGAAACGCGGTTTTTTCGTGCGTCGGTCAGTGTGCCCACCCCGTTCAGAATGCGGGCGAGCCCAAAGTCGAGCGCCTGGTCCTGGCCTTCCATCGCCTGGGCCGACGCCATCGCCGCGGTCACGGCGGGGAACGGGTCCTCTCTGCCGGCGAGCACGAGGTGCAGCGACGAGCCCATCGCACGCTCCGGGGTCGGTGCCGAGGACATCGCGGTGACCTGCTGGGCCAGGTTGCGGACGTGGCCGGTCAGCAGCACGGCCACGTCGAGCATCTCGCTGCCATGCAGCCCGAATCCGGTCATTGCGGTGACCGCGTGCTCCAGCCACGTCAGCTCGTTCGGACCGACCACCCGGGCGCCCACGGCGCCCACCGGCCCCCGTACTCGGCCGGCTGAACCTGCCCCAGGTGCTGCCGGTGCCCTAGACTTTCGCGCACCGAGGCGGCTATCCACCCGGGCGCTACGAGTTATGGGTCGCCAGCAGCAGGCTAGCGATCGCGGTATTCAGCGCAGCCAGCGGCCGTCGTCGGCGAGATCCTGGTGACGGCGTAGTCCTGGCCCGCCGGCATCGGCCGACGGGGCCAGGACCGACCGTGCTGGTTGGGTCGTTCAGCCCTTCAGGTGGCTGGACCACTCCACCGGCCTGTCGACAAGCCGCAGACCCCGGTACGCGGTCAGCACCCCGTCCGGGCCGAGCTGTCCGGCGAGTGCGCCGTTGGCGTCCACTTCGACCAGCACGCCTCCGCTCCCGCCGACCCGCACCCTCGTGGCGGGTCCGTCGAGCGGAGTCCGGTGCGCCGGCTGGCCGTCGATGGTCGTGTTCGGTGCCGGAGCGAGCTTCTCCTTCTCCGTCCGGTCTTTCTCTTCCTTGTACGGAGAGACGCTGACGTACAGCGTGTTCGTGAACGGCTGCGACGGGTCGATCGCCGTCCCCAGCGTGATCGAGGCGTACCACGAGCGAGGCGTCCGTACGGAGTCGGAGATGGCGACGCTGACCGGCGTGAGACCGGTCGGCAACGATGTCGCCTGTACGGGCAGGGGAACCTTCCCGCTGCTGCTCAGCTTCATCGAACTCGCGATCCTGTGTGCGGTGGCCCTGGCGTCCAGGCCTGGGTCGTTGCCCTGGAAGCGGAGCTGGGCCCAGCCGTCGGGCGCGTACCGCCAGCGGAGGATTGTCTCAGCACCCTCGGCTCCGCTGTAGGTGATCCACGAAGCGGCGTTGTCGTTCACCGACTTGGCGGCGACGGCGTCGAGTTCGGTGCCGCGGCCACCGACGTCACGCTGAGGCGCAGCCGGGGTGAGCCCTCGGGGATAGAGGACCGCCGAGAAACTGCCCTTGTCGGAGTTGGCATCCCGGTCCTGATCCGCCGACAGGAAGGCGACCGAGCCGGTCTGACCAGGGCTGAAGCCCGCATGGTACTGCCGGTGGTCGTAGCCGTCGGGCAACCACCCGAACGTGAGGTACAGGCCCATCGGGTCGATGGTGGCCGGGGCCTCGGGGAGGGTGGCCAGGCCGGCCGGCTCCGCAGCCACCACCGTGTAGTTACCCACCACGAGCATGTTCGCGCCACCGTCCTTGGCGGGCTCGCTCCCGAACCGGCCGGGTACAACGGCCACGCCGATGGCGAGTGCGGCAACCAGTGCGGCGGCAACGGCGGTAGGGCCGTACCAGCGCTGGCGGCGGCCGGTGCGCATCGCCCGGTCCACGTCCAAAATCCTCGAGCGGGGCGCCTCGATTCCCTCGTTGCCGAGGCGCATGAAATGTGCGATGTCGCGGTCTTCTTCGATCATTTCTGACTCCTCAGCGTGTTGGTTTCGGACGGAAGGAGGCGGCGCATCCTCTCCAGACCCTTCCGGGCCTGGCTCTGGACCGTGCCGGGTGAGCAGTTCAACGCCTTCGCCGTTTCCGCGACCGACAGATCGTGGAGGTAGCGCAGCACCAGGACGGCGCGTTGCCGGGGTGCCACGTGCCGTAGGGCGGTCGCCAGGTCCAGCCGGTCGGTGGGGTCGGTCCCGGTGGTCGCGGCTCGTTCTGGCAACTCGGTGCCGAGGCGGACCCGGGCCCAGCCGAGCCGTTGCCCGTCGATGAATCGACGCAGCAGCATGGTACGGACGAGCGCGTCGAGACTGTCCGCCTTCCGCGCCCGACTCCAGTTGCGGTAGAGCTCGGTCAGCACCTGCTGCAGGACGTCGTCCCCCCGGTCCCAGTCACCGGCCATCAGGTACGCCACTCGACGCCAACGGTCCATCGTGGCGCGGACGTAGGTGGTGTACTCCTCGTCGGCCGCTGCCTTGTCGCTATTTCGGAACAGCACCCGCAGGTCACCCCTTCAGTCGGTATGCGTTGGCGATCGTCTGACGGACCGTGTTGCCGGCCGAGTCCACGGCGAACGCCCGAATCGAGGCGAACCCATTGGCAGCCGGGTGGTCCACGGTCGCGGTCCAGGTGTCGCCGCTGCGGACCAGGCGGGCTGGCTGCCACGTCTGACCACCGTCGTAGGAAACGTCGAGGGTCAGGCCCACGATGGTTGAGCGCGGTGCCCCGGTCTGCCGCTGCACCGTCACCGGGAAGCGGAACTGCCGGCCGGCTGGAGCCGCGTTCTGCCCGTCCAGCGTCGGCATGGACCGCACCGCCATGACCGGCAGGTGCTGAGCCTTGTCGCCCGACACGGGCGCGGAACGGAACGTCCAGGTCGCGCTGACCCGGGTCGACAGCTCCGCCTCGGCGATCCGGTTGTCCTCGGCCTCGAACCGGTAGTTGGCCACCTTCGGCGGTACGTCATAGGTTCCGTATCCGGTTGGCGGCACCTCCACGCCGTCGCGGTAGAGGGCACGTCGACTCGACTCGGTATCGGCGGAGCCGGCGTGGCTGAGCGTCCTGTCGGCGAACATCGGCGGAACCAGCCACAACCTGTTCGCGGTACGGGACATCCACAGATCGCCGTGGCTCGCCGGTGCGGGAAAGCCCGGACCGAACGGGGCCGCCAGCCACTGCTCGGTCTGTCCCCCGACTGGGTAGGCGGTCGGGGCGGACTCCTGACCGACGTCGCCGCCCTGGAGCTCCGAGTTCCACCGGACGCCACCCTCAGTCGTGTAGTACTCGGTCCGGTCTCCCGGCGGAGCGACCAGACTGCCCCCACGCCAGGTGTCCTGGTAGTCGGGCAGCGAAGGTTGAGAGCTCTTCTCCACGGTCTGTGCGATGCGGTGCTCCGCCTGGACCACCGCCAGGTCACTGTGCTGGACCTGCCGGGTGAACCCGCTGGGCAACCGCCCCGGCGGATACCAGGCCAGGTTGTACAGATGTGAGAACCCGCCGTTGGCCGCAGGCTCGCCCCACCAGCTCAGCACCCGACCCTTCATCTGGTCGGCCGGTAGTGCGCCGCCCAGGTATGCCGTGTAGAGCGGCTCGAAGCCACCCAGGCTGAACAACGAACTGCTGGATAGGCTGCCGTCCGGGAGATGCCGGTAGAAGCCGACGCTCGATCCGAGCGGTTCCGCGCCCGACCTGGGCACCGAGACGCTCGCGCCGCGCTGGGCCACCCGGGCGTCGAGCATGACGACGGTGTCACCGGTAAGGCTCAACTCCGGTTGAGTCAACAGACTGCTGTCAACTTCACCCGCGATCGTGGTGGTCAGATGGTAGCGGCCCTTGGGCAGCCGTAACGTGACCGTGCCGTCCGGGTCGTACGGCCACGTCGCACCGGAGGCGGTAACACCGTCCAGGACCGTGGTGTACGACGGGGTCGGTGCGCCCGTGCGGTCGAGGTGGGTCAGTGTGAGGTCGTAGCTCTCCGGCTCGCGGTCGACGACGAAAAGGGTACGCAGCGATGTGCCGTCCCCGGCCGCCCCTACGGTGCCAAGGTAGATGCCCTCGGCGCCGGAGACCCGGGTGTCCGCAGTGAGGGTGGCCGTGGCGGTGCCACCGGCCGGCACGGTGAGCCGGCTCGGCTGCACCTGGAACATGCCGGCGGGCGCGGGCTTCCCGTCCGGGCCGGTGACATCGGCGGCGAGGGTCAGCGTGACGGGCGCGCCGCCGGAATTGTGGTACGTCAGCGTACGGTTTACCGGCTGGTCGTCGGTATGCGGCCAACGCTGCAGGCCGAGGTCGACAGTGGCCGGCTCGACCCGGACCGTCCGCGTCGACGCGGCGGCCACGTCGAGACGACCCGCCCCCTGCTCGTGGACGGTCAACCTCGGGTTCGGTACCGCCGCACCCATCAGGCTCGCCTTGAGGTCTGCGGACCGCCAGCCGGCGTGCTGCTGGGCCAGCAGCACGGCTGCCCCGGCGACGTGCGGGGTGGCCATGGAGGTGCCGGACATGCGGGCGTACGAGGCACCGACCGGATCGTCCGGTTCGGAGCCGGCGGCCCGGGCAGCGACGATGTCCACGCCCGGAGCGGTGATCTCCGGCTTGATCGCGCCGCCACCCGTCCGCGGCCCGCGACTAGAGAACCAGGCAAGGTCATCATTGGCGTCCACCGCGCCCACCGCCAGGGCAGCGTCGGCGCTGGCCGGCGAGCTGACCGTCCCCGATCCAGGGCCTTCGTTGCCGGCGGCGATGACGAAGAGCGTGCCGTGCTGGGCGGTCAGGTTGTTGACCGCCTCCTCCACGGGGTCCACCTCGGGGGTGTCGCCGCCGCCCAGACTGAGGTTGACCACCTTTGCCCCGCTGGTGGCGGCCCACTCCATGCCAGCCATGATGGCCGAGTCGGAGCACCCGTCCCAGGTGCAGACCTTGCCGGCCAGCAGAGTCGCATCCGGGGCGACCCCCTTGTACTTTCCGTCGGAGGCCGCGCCCGAGCCGGCGATGATCGAGGCCACGTGCGTGCCGTGACCGACGAGGTCGTTGGTGTCCGCGTCTTCGGTGAAGTTGCGGGTCGCGATGATCCGCCCGGCGAAGTCCGGATGGGCCGAGTCGATGCCGGTGTCGAGTACGGCGACCTTCACCCCCCGACCGGTGTACCCGGCCTGCCAGACGCTGGGGGCGCCGACCTGCGGCACGCTCTTGTCGAGGCGCACCCGACGCCGGCCGTCCAGCCAGACCCGGGTGGTCGGTGCGCTACTCCGCACGCCCGGCGTCATGGTTGCCGAGAGTTCCGCCCAATACCGGCCGGCCTCGGGCTTCGCGACGTGCACCGCTCGACCCTTGACGCTGGGCAGTTCGCGGACCACCCGCCGACCGGCGCCGGCCGACGCAACCGCGGTTCTGATGCCCACACCGGGGATCACCAGCAGCGGCAGGTCACCCACCGATGCGTCGTCGTAGCCCATCTCCAGCAGGCTGGTGACGTCGAACAGGCGGCGGTCCACCTGTTTCGAGCCGATCAGTCCCAGCGCGTCAGCGGGGATCACGTAATCGTGGCCGGCCACCCGCTGCTGGTGAAAAACGACCTTCCGGCGTCCCGGGCCGGGCTCCACCCGGAAGCCGCCGTTGTGTACCCGCACGCGGTCGCCGGAAAGCAACGTCACGGTCCGCTCGCCGGAAAGCGCACCCGCCGCCGGGCGGTGGCCCGACCGGTCGCCGCCCGGCTGGGGGATGGCAGCGGCCGGTACGGCACCGCCCATCGCCAGGGACAGCGCCAGCACGGGAACCAACCCGCGCCGTGCCGTCCGTCTCCATCTCGTCACTCGTCTCGCCCTATCTATCGATGCGAAGGTGGCCAAGAGGGAGTCGATGTCGGGACCGGGTCTCGTTGTCCGTTGCGCCGATGATCTTTCGACCGGGCGACGGGCTCGCCGTCGCCGCCGTACTGCGAAACAGCTGAGGCCGAGAGCAAGAATGTCGCAGAGTTGATCAAGGAAACCGAGCCAAGGACGCCGCGGGACGCGCTCGAAATTGAGCTATCGCATTGCTGAAACAGCAGGTGGCTGACTGCAGAAACGAAAACAAAAGTGATCTTGGCCTGGGTGGGGCAAAGCGGGCAAGTGGCCGTACTTCAGATAAAACTGATTACCTGAAACATACTCCCGAAATGGCTTCGAGCAGGTAGGCCGGGCCGGTGCCGACAACCCCACTCCCGGCTTCGGTCAGCGTGGTGGGCGAGGCAGGCGGGTGACGTTGCGGGCGTGCTCGAGCGCTTCGCGCAGCTGGTGGACTTCGAGGGTGAGTTGCTGGATGTTCGCGATTGCCACTTCCAGGTTCGCGGTGAGGTTGTGGTTGTCGCGGCGCAACCGCGCGTTGTCGCGGCGCAGGTTCCTGATGGTGGCGACGTCGGTCGCGGGTGATGCTGCCGGCGTGGTGTGGCCGGGTGTGAGCTCGGCGCAGATTTCGGGGAACCGACGACGCAGGGTGGTGTTGGGCAGGCCGAGGCGCTGGGCGAGGCCGAGGACGCTGGGCCGGCGGCCGGTGGTGGCGGTCTCGCGGTGCATCGCGTCGAGGGCCGCGCGAACGTCGGTGTCGGTAAGCGGCGGCGGCTGTGTCATGGTGCCTCGGTGGGTTCGTGACGGGTCAGGAACGTGGTGATCTTGTCGCGGCGGTCGGTGAGCCGGTGGATGAGCAGCGGCGGCAGGGGTGGCCGTTGGTCGAGTTGAATGCTGATCTGGTCGGCTTCGGCGCGCAGGGCGGCACGGTTGGCCAGGGTGAGCGCAGTGTTGCGGCAGTCGAGAGGTTGGCAAGCAGCTTGGGCGGGGCGGGTGGTGCCGCCGCTGTCGGGTCGGGGATGACACATGGCTTTGGCGGGGTCGAACACGCAGGTGCTGTAGGTGCCGGGGTAGATGTGTGGGTCGCGGCGCTGCATGAGTCGTTTCAGGCGGGCGGGGTCGGTGACGACGGCACCGGTGAACCCGGTGCCGGCCGCCGGGTGGGCAGGCGATGGTGTGGTGGACGGGGCGGTGTCGGCTGCGGCGGTGAACGTGGTGATGCGGCGCTGGGCGTCGGCGGCGGCGGGTCCGGTCAGGTTTGCGTGGTGGTGGCTGGTGGTCATCGCCAGGAGGTGTTCGCCGCGGGCGAGGGCTTGTTCGGCTTCGACTTCGGCGCGGAATCCGGATTCGGAGGTGCCGGCGTAGCCTTCGAACATATGGATGCTCAGGTGCCGGTACTGGATGGCCCCGACGATCGCGCCGCCGGGGCGGCGGGCGATGTGCCAGGCAAGGGTGCGGCGGAACTGGCGGGTTTGCAGGGAGTGTCCGCCTGGCATAGGCGGGATCGTGTCGGTGCGGCCATGGGTGTGGCAGTAGGTGTTGACCCAGGTGGTGAACTGGTTGAGCAGTTCATTGGTGCGTCCGACGTGTTGCGTACGGGTCGGGCGCGTCTCGGGGCTGTTGCGGGTGCCGCCGTTGGCGACGGTGCGGAACAACTCGTCGACGGTGTCGGGCTGCAGTCGTTGCAGGACGTCAACAGCGCGGGCGGCGGCTGCGCCGATAACCCAGTTGGCGGTGGTCCCGGCGGGGTCGGTTTCGCCTTTGAACGCCAGGCTGGTGATCGTCCACCGGTAGGGGTGGCCGGTGCTGTCGCGGTGGGTGCGGACGCAGTTGCGACGCAGGTGCTTGATCTCGCTGTCGCGCATCCCGGACAGGTAGGCGATGGTGATGTAGCAGGCGGCCTGCAGCAGGATCGCCAGCGGCACCGTGCCGTTCGGGTCCGACGTTGAGGTGCCGATGTGCGGCAGCCACGGTTGCCCGTCAAGCTGCCCGGTAATCGGGATCGGCACCGGAGGCGAGACGGTGATTCCGGTGCGGGCCGCGACCGCAGCGATCTTCGTACTGTTCGGCGGGAGGTACAGCGCTGAGTCGCTGCAGCCGATCTCGGCGGCCAATGCCGAATAGTTCACCTTGCCGGCATGCCCGGGCAGCGGACGACCGGAGGACAGGTAGCGCTCCAGCGTCGCGTGGAGCTGCTCCTGGACCGCCGCGGCGGGCAGCCGGCTTCGCCGCCGAGCGTGGCGGTGCTTCTGCCAGTGCGCGCGGGCGGCGATGATGTCCGGTGCGAAGTCGTCGACGAAGCGCAGGCACCAGGCCAGCAACGGTCCCATGACGTCTTCGGGGATCCGCAGCGTGGTGTTCTCCGCGCGGCGGCGGGTGCTGTTGCCCCAGCCGTCGGCGTCCAATGGGTCGACGCTGAGCCGGTCGGTGGGCAGGACGGTCCGGTAGCGCCAGAACAGCCGGACGGCGACCTCGGCGACCTCCCGCGATGCGCCGCGGCCCAGCACCGAGTCCAGGTGTGAGCTGTAGGCGGCGAGATCGGCAGCGGTCAGGTCCCTCAGCGCCTGCTGTTGCGCTCGGGTGTCCAGCCAGATAGTGAAGCGTTTGAGGTCGACCAGGTGCCGGCTGCTGTTGCAGCCAGCATGCTGACCGGCGACGGAAGTGGTCGGCGGTCGTTCCAAAGCCCTATGATCGAACGCACTACTTTCGGCAGATCCGGACGTCGATTGCTATGGGAGACCGGTCGCGGAGCGGACGTCGAGT
>NZ_BONX01000064.1 GCF_016862935.1 Plantactinospora mayteni | reverse complement strand
AGCACAAGCAAACAGGCACAAGCAGACAGGCACGAACCCGCTGGCCGGGTCCCCACCACCGGGGACCCGGCCAGCGGCGTCTTCGGATCAGGAACCGGATCACCCGGTGACGGCGTGGTCGTCTGGCTCCGGCAATTCGCGCAGCTTCGGGATGGCGGTCGGCAGTACCCAGAGCAGCCCGGCGACCGCCCCGACGGTGGCGATCCACAGCGTCGGGCGTACCCCGAGGGCCGCGCCCAGGCTGCCACCCAGCACTGCGCCGATCGGCCGGATGCCGTAGTTGACGGTCCGCTTCGCACCGGTGACCCGGGCCAGCAGCCTCTCCGGGATGACCGCGGTCTGTAGCGAGCCGACGGTGATGTCCAGCATCATCACCCCGAGCCCGGAGAGGAACTCCGCGACGAAGAGTGCGCCCAGCACCGCCGGGGTCGGACCGCCGCCGGCCAGCGGCACCAGCACCAGCGGTGCCGGAAAGAGTACGAAGCTGACCAGCACGGTCCGGCCGATGCCGAGCCGGCGGACGAGTCGACCGGTGACCGCCGCGCCGAGCAGCGCGCCGACCGACCCGGCACCGATCACGAGCCCGAGCAGGCCGGGGGAGAGCCCCAGTTCGGTGCTGGCGTAGAGCACGAAGAGCGCGCTGAACATGTAGTTGAAGAGGTTCAGCGTGGTGGTGCCGAGCAGCAGCGAGCGGAGGATCGGCGAGCGGGCCACGAACGTCAGTCCCTGCCCGATGCCGAGCCCGCGTCCGCCGGGCGACGCCGGCTCCGTCTGCCGAATCGGCCCGATCCGGGCCAGGAACAGTGCGGAGACCAGGTACGACACCGCGTCGGCGAGCAGTGCGACCGGTGCGGTGAGGGTCTGCACCAGGATTCCGCCGGCGCTCGGCCCGGCGACGTACGACATCGCCCGGCTGCCGTTGGTCAGCGCGTTCGCGTCGACGTAGTCCTTGCGGTGTACCAGCGAGACGAAGAGGGTGCTGTGCGCGACCTCGAAGAGCACCGCCAGGGTACCGGTCAGGAAGGCCACCACGTAGAGCTGGCCGAGCGAGAGCACCCCGAACAGGTACGCCACCGGCACGGCGGCGAGCAGCACCGCCCGGCCGAGGTCGGCGAGGACCATCACCCGGCGCTTGTGCGGGTAGCGGTCGATCCAGGCGCCGAGGAGCAGCGAGAAGAGCAGGTTCGGGATCAGCGCGGCGGCGGTGAGGTAGCCCATCTCGGCCGGGCCGGCGTCGGTGCCGAGTACTGCCAGCAGGGGCAGGGCGAGCGCGGAGATCTGGTCGCCGAAGAGTGACACGGTCTGGGCCGACCAGTACTGCCGGAACGGTGCCCGGCGCAGCAACTCCGGCACCCAGCGCCGGCGGCGGTCGACCGCCGGTGGAGTCAGCGTGCCGGTCACCGTCCCGGCTCCCCGGCCGACCCCGATTCCGACGGCGGTGCCGAGTCCGAGCCCGACGGCGGCGCGGACTCCGTTGGCGGCTCGATGGGTACGAGCAGTTGGATGAGGCCGATCGCCCGGGAGCCTTCGGGTCGGGTCGACGGGTCGGTCATCCGTTCGTCGTACTCGGCGAGCAGGGCTTCGATCCGGCGGGTCAGTTCGGCCAGTTCGGCCGAGGTGACGTGCACGAGCGCGTCGCCGAAGCCGAGCACGGCCCGCCAGTCCGCCGGCTCGTACGCCCGCTGTGCCAGGTGGGCGCGGGCCCGGGCGACGTAGTGGTCCAGGACCATCGCGTTGAGGTGGTTGGCCGCCGCCCGGGCCTCCGGATCGTCGGAGAGGTCGTCCCAGGAGGTGTTGAGTGCGGTCGCCTGCCAGGGCCGTTCCCGGGCGTCGGCGCCCTCGGACCGCTCGGCGAGGCCGTACTTGGCGAGCTGGCGCAGGTGGTAGGAGCAGTTCGGCACACTCTCGTCGAGCCGCTCGGCGGCCTGGGTCGCGGTCAGCGGGCCCTCTCGACGGAGCAGCCCGATCAGGGCCATCCGGAGCGGGTGCGCGTACCCCCGGAGAGCCCTCGGGTCGGTGAGTCGGATCTCGGACCTCGGCATATCCTAAAGGTAGCTCTAGAAAGATTCCTTTAGCAATTGCCGGCGGCGACCCGCCTGGGCCACCGGCCCGGGAGATTCCGACGGCCGGGTAGATTACGTCTCCTACCTCGCCGGGTGGTCGACCCTCGGGAACCCGCCTCCGGGCGCGTACCGTCGATCCGGCAGGCGGGTACGGCTGGGGGGTGGAACGTGAGCGAGACTCGGCTGGCGACCGACGAGTCGCCGACGGGCGCGGACGACCAGAGCAGGGAGCACGAGACGGAACCGGCACCGGACGGGGGAGCGCCGGCGCGGACCCGGTCCGAGGCGGAGTCGGCGGAACCGACCCGCTCGGACACCACGTTGGTGGTGGTCACCGGGGTCTCCGGCGGCGGGCGCAGCACGGTCGCCCGAGCCCTGGAGAACGTCGGCTTCTACGTGGTGGACAACCTGCCGCAGGCGCTCATGCTCGACATGGCCGAGCTGGCGTTCCGGGCCGGTGGGGCGGCCCGGCAGACCGCGATGGTGCTCGACGTGCGCAGCCGGGCGTTCTCCACCGACCTCGCCGGGGCGATCCGGGCGCTGAAGGAACGCGGCTTCCAGCCCCGGGTGGTCTTCGTGGACGCCGACGACGAGGTGCTGATCCGGCGCTTCGAGAGCGTCCGCCGGTCGCACCCGCTCCAGGGCGACGGCCGGCTCGCCGACGGCATCGCGGTCGAGCGCGGGCTGCTGGAGGAGGCCCGCGACCAGGCCGACGTGATCATCGACACCTCCCACCTGAACGTGAACCAGCTCCGCAGCCGGGTCGAGGAGCTGTTCGGCGGCGAGGACGCCCGCCGGCTCCGGGTGACCGTGCTCTCCTTCGGCTTCAAGTACGGCCTTCCGCCGGACGCCGACTTCGTGCTCGACGCGCGCTTCCTGCCCAACCCGTACTGGGTGCCGGAGCTGCGCGAGCACACCGGCCGGGAGGAGGACGTCAGCCGGTACGTGCTCGGCCAGCGCGGCGCGGTGACCTTCGTGGAGACGTACGCCCGGTTGATCAACGCTACCGCGCCCGGCTTCGAGCGGGAGGGGAAGCGCTACCTGACCGTGGCGGTCGGCTGCACCGGCGGCAAGCACCGCAGCGTGGCGATTGCCGAGGAACTGTCCGCCCGGCTGCGCCAGGCCCGGCTGGCCGCCACGGCGCACCACCGTGACCTGGGGCGCGAGTGAATCTTTTCCCACCTGACCCGCGCGGCGTGTGTCCCCCGACTTCCACCTGCGGTCACGACGGACCGCAAGGGGAGGTTCGGTGAAGCAGCGGGTGGTCGCCTTCGGTGGCGGGCACGGGCTGTCGGCGTCGCTGCGGGCGCTTCGCCGCTGCGCGCCGGAGCTGGACCTCGACATCACCGCGGTGGTGACCGTCGGCGACGACGGCGGCTCCAGCGGCCGGCTGCGGCTCGAACGCGGCGCGCTGCCCCCCGGTGACCTGCGGCAGGCGCTCGCCGCGCTGGCCGCCGACGAGGCCGGGACCCGGCGCAGCGCCGAACTGTTCCAGCACCGGTTCGCCGGCGGCGGCCCGCGGCCCGACCCGCTGGCCGGGCACGCGGTCGGCAACCTGGTGCTCTGCGGGCTGATGGAACTGCTCGGCGACCCGGTGGCCGCGCTCGACCACGCCGCCGCGATGCTCGGCGCGGTCGGCCGGGTGCTGCCGATGGCCTGCCAGCCGGTCGGCATCGAGGCCCGGGTCCGCGGCGCCGACCCGCGGCGCCCCAGCGCTGTCCAGACGGTACGCGGACAGCACGCCGTGGCGGTCACCGACGGCCGGGTCGAGTCGGTCCGGCTCGCCCCGGAGGGGCCGAGCGCCTGCCCGCAGGCGGTGGCGGCGGTCCGCGAGGCCGACTGGCTGGTCTTCGGCCCGGGAAGCTGGTACACCAGCGTCATCCCGCACCTGCTGGTGCCGGAGCTGGCCGCGGCGATGGTGGCCAGCCCGGCCCGTCGGCTGGTCACGCTCAACCTCGCCAACGAGGCGGAGACGCTCGGCCTCTCCCTCGCCGACCACCTGGCCGCGCTCGGCTGGTACCTGCCCGGGCTCACGGTCGACGTGGTGCTGGCGGACGGAAAGGCGGTGGGTGACCCCGAACCGGTGCACCGTGCGGCAGAATCGCTGGGTGCGCGGCTCGTGCTCGCCCCGGTGGCCGTACCGGACGGTGGGCCCCAGCACGATCCGGCAGCGCTGGGCGCCGCACTGGTGCCTCTCCTGGGCGCCGATCGTTAAGCACCTACGAATCAACAACGAAGCACCTACGAATCACCGGCACCCGCCGGGACCGGCCCACGAGGTGACGACAAAATGGCGATGACGGCTGCGGTCAAGGACGAGTTGAGCCGGGTGGACGTACCCAAGCCCTGCTGCCGGCGGGCGGAGATGGCCGCCCTGCTGCGTTTCGCGGGCGGACTGCACATCGTCTCCGGACGGGTGGTGGTCGAGGCCGAACTCGACACCGGCGCGGTGGCCCGTCGGCTGCGCCGGGAGATCGCCGAGGTCTACGGCTATCCGAGCGAGATCCACGTACTCGCCTCCGGCGGGCTGCGCAAGGGCAGCCACTACATCGTCCGGGTGGTCAAGGACGGCGAGGCGCTGGCCCGGCAGACCGGGCTGCTCGACGTACGCGGCCGGCCGGTACGCGGGCTGCCCCCGCACGTGGTGGCGGCGAACGTCTGCTGCGCGGTCTCGGCCTGGCGGGGCGCGTTCATGGCGCACGGCTCGCTGACTGAGCCCGGCCGCTCCTGCGCGCTGGAGATCACCTGTCCCGGCCCGGAGACCGCGCTCGCCCTGGTCGGCGCGGCCCGCCGGATCGGCATCACCGCCAAATACCGCGAGGTGCGCGGGGTGGACCGGGTGGTGGTGAAGGACGGCGACGCGATCGCCGCGCTGCTCACCCGGATCGGCGCGCACTCCAGCGTGCTCTCCTGGGAGGAGCGCCGGGTACGCCGCGAGGTGCGTGCCACCGCCAACCGGCTGGCCAACTTCGACGACGCCAACCTGCGCCGCTCGGCCCGGGCCGCCGTCGCCGCCGCCGCCCGGGTGACCCGGGCCCTGGAGATCCTCGCCGAGGACGCCCCGAACCACCTCACCTCGGCCGGCCGGCTGCGGCTGGAGCACCGGCAGGCGTCCCTTGAGGAGTTGGGGGCGCTGGCCGACCCGCCGCTGACCAAGGACGCGATCGCCGGGCGGATCCGCCGGCTGCTGGCGCTGGCCGACAAGCGGGCCCGTGACCTGGGGATCCCGGACACCGAGGCGGCGGTCACCCCGGACATGCTGGCGGTCTGAGCCGTCCCGGCGAGGGCGTCTGACCTCCACCGGGGGAGTCGATTGGCCGGATTGTGCCCCGACGCAACGCGGAGCGGCGCGCTCGGATAAGGTCGCAGCGTACGGCGACGGGGCCGGTACCGGCCTTCTCCGCCGTGCTGACCGCCCAGAGGTCGCGGTGAGACGGCCGGGGTGACATCCAGCGGCCGGCTCCAGGGTCGGCGCACCCACCTTCGCCGCCGCGCGCTCTCACCGACGGCGAACCGAAACACGAGGAGATGGACGCAGTGACCATCCGGGTTGGCATCAACGGATTCGGCCGGATCGGCCGCAACTTCTTCCGCGCGGTGCTCGCGTCGGGCGCTGACGTCGAGGTGGTCGGCGCCAACGACCTGACCGACAACGCCACGCTGGCGCACCTGGTCAAGTACGACAGCATCCTCGGCCGGCTGCCGCAGGAGGTCAAGGCGACTGCCGACGAGATCACCGTCGGTGGGCACACCCTGAAGGTGTTCGCCGAGAAGGACCCGGGCAAGCTGCCCTGGGGCGACCTCGGCGTCGACGTGGTGATCGAGTCGACCGGCTTCTTCACCGACGCCACCAAGGCGAAGGCGCACATCGACGGCGGGGCCAAGAAGGTCATCATCTCGGCGCCGGCCAAGAACGAGGACGTCACGGTCGTGATGGGGGTCAACCACCAGTCGTACGACCCGGCGAAGCACAACATCATCTCCAACGCCTCGTGCACCACCAACTGCCTCGCGCCGATGGCGAAGGTGCTCCAGGACACGGTGGGCATCGAGAAGGGGCTGATGACCACCATCCACGCGTACACCCAGGACCAGAACCTCCAGGACGGCCCGCACAAGGACCTCCGCCGGGCCCGGGCCGCCGCGCTGAACATCGTGCCGACCTCGACCGGTGCCGCCAAGGCGATCGGCCTGGTGCTGCCCGACCTGAAGGGCAAGCTGGACGGCTTCGCGCTGCGGGTGCCGATCCCGACCGGCTCGGCCACCGACCTGACCATCGACGCCGGCCGGGACACCTCGGTCGAGGAGATCAACGCCGCGATGAAGGCCGCCGCCGAGGGCCCGCTGAAGGGCATCCTCACCTACACCGAGGACGAGATCGTCTCCTCCGACATCGTCACCGACCCGGCCTCGTGCATCTTCGACTCCGGCCTGACCAAGGTGATCGGCAACCAGGTCAAGGTCGTCGGCTGGTACGACAACGAGTGGGGCTACTCGAACCGCCTGGTCGACCTCGTCAAGCTGGTCGGCGCCGGGCTGTGAGCACGGCACGAACGAACGGGGGGGCTCTCGCGGTGAACGCGAGGAGTGAGCTTGCGAGCCCCGCAGTCGTGAACGGAGGGCAAGCTCTGTGAGCATCCGCAACCTCGACGATCTGCTCGCCGAGGGGGTCTCGGGTCGGCGCGTGCTGGTGCGCGCCGACCTGAACGTGCCCCTCGACAAGCAGACCGGCGCTATCGACGATCATAATTCGGCCTCCGCGCCGCAAGGCGGCACTCCGGACCGAATGAGGATCGCTGACGACGGCCGGATCCGGGCCGTGTTGCCGACGCTGACCGCGTTGCGGGACGCCGGGGCCGCCGTCGTGGTCTGTTCGCACCTGGGCCGCCCCAAGGGTGCGCCCGACCCGAAATACACCCTCGCCCCGGTCGCCGCCCGGCTCGGTGAGCTGCTCGGCGCCGAGGTCGCGTTCGCCACCGACACGGTCGGCGAGTCGGCCCGCAAGGCGGTCGAGGAGCTCGGTGACGGCCAGGTCGCACTGCTGGAGAACCTGCGGTTCAACCCGGGCGAGACCAGCAAGGACGAGACCGAGCGGGGCGCCTTCGCCGACCAGCTCGCCGCGTTCGCCTCGGCGTACGTCGACGACGCGTTCGGCGCCGTGCACCGCAAGCACGCCAGCGTCTACGACGTACCGGCCCGGCTGCCGCACTTCGCCGGCCAGCTCGTGTTGCGCGAGGTCGAGGTACTGGCCCGGCTGCGGCACGAGCCGGACCGCCCCTACGTGGTGGTGCTCGGCGGCTCCAAGGTCTCCGACAAGCTCGCCGTGATCGAGGCGCTGCTGCCCACCGTCGACAAGCTGCTGATCGGCGGCGGCATGTGCTTCACCTTCCTGCGTGCCCAGGGGCACGAGGTGGGCAAGTCGCTGCTCGAGGAGGAGATGGTCGACACCTGCCGCGACCTGCTGGCCCGGGGCGAGGGGCGGATCGTGCTCCCGGTCGACGTCGTCGCGGCGACCGAGTTCAGCGCCGACGCCGCGCACGACACCGTACCGGTCACCGAGATCCCGGCCGACCGGCTCGGCCTGGACATCGGCCCCCGGACGGTCTCCGAGTTCGCCGAGGCGGTCGGCACCGCCCGGATGGTGTTCTGGAACGGCCCGATGGGCGTCTTCGAACTGGCCCCGTTCGCCGCCGGCACCCGGGGGGTGGCCGAGGCGATCACCACCGTGAAGGGCTTCACCGTGGTCGGTGGCGGTGACTCCGCCGCGGCCGTCCGCGCGCTCGGTCTGGACGAGTCGTCGTTCGGGCACATTTCCACCGGCGGGGGCGCCTCGCTGGAATACCTGGAGGGTAAGGCCCTCCCCGGCATCGTCGCTCTGGAGCAGTAGTGGCCACCCCTACCCCCGCCCGCCGTCCGTTGATGGCCGGCAACTGGAAGATGAACCTCAACCACCGGGAAGCCAACCTGCTGATCCAGAAGCTCGCCGCGAGCCTCAACGAGAAGCAGTTGACCGACGTGGAGACGGTGGTGCTGCCGCCGTACACCGACCTGCGGACGGTGCAGACCCTGGTCGACGGCGACAAGCTGCTGATCGGGTACGGCGCGCAGGACCTCTCGCCGCACAAGGGCGGGGCGTACACCGGGGAGATCTCGGCCGCGCTGCTGACCGCGCTGGGCTGCACCTACGTGGTCGTTGGGCACTCCGAGCGGCGGACGTACCACCACGAGGACGACGCGCTGGTCAACGCCAAGGCGAAGGCGGCGCTGGCCAGCGAGTTGACTCCGATCGTCTGTGTCGGCGAGGGCCTGGACATCCGCGAGCAGGACGGGCAGGTGGCGTACGTGCGCGGCCAGCTCGACGGCTCGCTGGCCGGGCTGACCGCCGAGCAGGTGGCCAAGCTCGTCGTCGCGTACGAGCCGGTCTGGGCGATCGGCACCGGCAAGACCGCGACTCCGGAGAACGCCCAGGAGGTCTGCGGCGCGATCCGGCAGCGGCTCGCCGAGGTGCATGGTCAGGAGACCGCCGACCAGGTCCGGGTGCTCTACGGCGGGTCGGTGAAGGCGGCCAACATCGCCGCGATCATGGCGCAGCCCGACGTGGACGGCGCACTGGTCGGCGGGGCGAGCCTGGATGCCGAGGAGTTCGCGCAGATCTGCCGGTTCCCGGAGCACATCGCCCGCTGAGGGTCGCTATCCTTGACGAGCCCCGCGTAGCTGAGAGGACTGACCCCTACCATGCCGATCTGGTTCGCATACACGTTGATCGTGTTGCTGGTGATCACGAGCGTGCTGCTCACCTTGCTGATCCTGCTGCACCGGGGCAAGGGCGGCGGGATGTCGAGCATGTTCGGCGGAGGGGTCAGCTCCAGCCTGGCCGGCTCCTCGGTGGCCGAGAAGAACCTCGACCGATACACCGTTCTGGTGGGTCTTGTCTGGTTCGCATGCATCGTCGGGCTGGGTCTCTGGCTGCGTCTCGCCGAGACCACCTGACAACCAGGGCGTACAAACTGCGCGCGGTCCGCTAACGTGGGCCGCGCGCAGTTTGTCATACCCCTCTGGGACCCCCTCTGACGAACGGAGCGAGCAGCCGTGCCCAGTGGCAGCGCCATCCGTGGCAGCCGAGTCGGTGCCGGCCCAGCCCGGCCGACCGAGCGATGCGAACCCGCCCCCCGCCGTCCGGTCACCTACTGGTGCGGCAGCGGGCACATGCTGGAGATCCTGTTGGCGGCCGAGGCCGAGATCCCGGAGACCTGGGACTGCCCGCACTGTGGGCAGCCGGCCGGGCAGGACGTGCACAATCCGCCGGGGCGGCAGCGGACGGAGCCGTACAAGTCGCACCTGGCGTACGTGAAGGAGCGGCGCAGCGAGGCGGATGCCGAGGCGATCCTCGCCGAGGCGCTGGCCGCGCTGCGGGCCCGCCGAGGTGAATCCTGACCGAAGCCGGGCCTGCGCCACCGGGCCGACCGTAGGGTGAAAGGGACGATGGGAGCACACCGGTGGCCTCGTTCCGAGACAACCTTGCCGAGAACGTCACCCTCGAAGGCGCCGTGATGAACGGGGTGCTCAAGGGGCGGGACGCCGTGCTGGCCCAGTTGGCGGTGGTGAACGACTTCTACCGGGATCGCGTCGACGTCGCCCGCTTCGACCAAGGTGAATATGTCGTCGAGCAGTACACGGCGGTGGTCGCCGGCCGCCCCGTCCAGGCCATCGCGATGATGCACCGGGGCGGGGACGGCCGGTTCGACCGGGTGGTCGTCAACCACTGGCCGCTCTCGGCCGCCCTCACCTTCTCGCGCCTGCTGGCGGAGTCCCCGGTCGGCCGGGCCGAGGATCCCGCCCGCTTCTACCGGCCGGACGGGCAGAGCTACCAGGAGTTGCTGGACTACGCGGACCGGCAGCAGGCAGGCTGAGCCAGCGGGGCGGTCCGGTCAGCGGAGGCTGCGGAACTGCGGCTTCACCTCGGCCGCCGCCGCCCGGTCCAGCAGCCACCGGGTCCGCTGCACCCCGGCGACCCCGGCCGCCGGCACCTGCACCGGGCCGGCACCGCGCAGCGCCATCCCGACCGCCCGGGCCTTGCCGCCGCCGCTGGCGATCAGCCATACGTCCTCGGCGGTGTTGATGGCACCCCTGGTCAGCGTGATCCGTACCGGTGGTGGCTTCGGGCTGCCCCGGACCGCGCTCACCGGCCGGCTCTCGTAGCCGACCGGATGCTCGGGGAAGAGCGAGGCGACGTGGCCGTCCTCGCCCACCCCGAGCATCAGCACGTCGAAGTACGGCAGGGTGGCCGTACCCGGGCCGGCGGCCGAGGCGAGTTCGGCAGCGTACCGGGCCGCCGCCGCCTCCGGATCGGCACCGTCCGGGCCGTCCGAGGCGGGCATCGGGTGCACCCTGAGCTGCGGCAGCGCGTCGAGCAGCGCCTCCCGGGCCTGGGTCTCGTTCCGCTCCGGGTGCCCGGTCGGCAGGAACCGTTCGTCACCCCACCAGACGTCGACCCGGGACCAGTCGACCGCGTCCCGGGCCGGCAGGTCGCGTACCGCCCGATGGACCGCCGCCGCGATCCGCCCGCCGGTCAGTACGACGCTCGCCTCGCCCCGTTCCGCCTGGGCGTCGATGATCCTGACCAGCAGCCGGGCCGCGACCGCCTGCGCGAGCAGCTCGGGGTCGGCGTGCACCACCACCGTGGTTTCGGTCACGCCACGCCCTGCGGCTGCTTCGACGGGTCCTTCCAGACGTGCACCCGCTGGGCCGGCCGGCTCTCCAGCCCGGCCACCCCGGCGGCGGCACCCAACGCGTCGGCGTAGATCTGGTCCGGGTCGAGCCGGCGCAGCTCCTCGGCGAGCTCGTCGCCGAGCGGGCGGCGTACCAGCGGCAGTTGCCGGTCGGCCTGCCCGGTACGCCGGAACGTCGCCTGGTTGTCGTCCCGGGTCAGCACCAGCTCGTCGCCGTTGGCGCAGCGCAGCTCCACCGAGCGCATCCGAGGGAACTCGCTGGTGTGCTCCCAGTGCGGGTGCAGCCCCAGCCGGGACCTCAGCCAGCCGATCATCAGGGCCGCGGTCGGGTCGGTGTGCGGCGCGACCACGGTGGCCGAGGTGACCCGGTTGCCCTCGGTGGTGTCGAACGCCCCGGCGACCAGGGTGCGCCACGGGGTGATCCGGGTCCACGCCAGGTCGGTGTCGCCGGGCGCGTAGTCCCGGGCCCGCTGCCGCAGCGCCTCCACCGGATCGGCCGCCTGCGCCGAGTCGGTGATCCGGCGGTCCGCCACCACCCCGAGGAAGTCGTTGGCGATCTCGGCCGGCGGTTCGCCGTGCCACCAGGTCACCACCGGCACGTCCGGCACCAGCAGCGGCATCACCACCGACTCGGCGTGCAGGGCGAGCCGGCCGTACATCCGGGTCACCACCGCCTCGCCCGGGCCGAGCCGGCCGCCGACGACGATCTCGGCATCGAGCCGGTTGCGGTCGCGTTCGATGTCGGAGCGGACCACCACCACCATCCGGCACGGGTGTGCGGCCGAGGCGATCGTCACCGCCGCCTCGGCCTCCCGGACCCGGGGCTCGTCGACGACGACGATCAGGGTCAGCGCCATGCCGCTGGCCACTCCACCCGCACTTCGCCGCTCGGCGGCAAGGGCCTTGACCACCTCGTTACCGGTGGTGTCCCACAAGCCGATCAACGATGCCTCCTGGTTGCTGCTGTCGTTGTTGTCGTTGTCGAGATCCTCGGGGAATCAGGCCCGCCGCCACGCCCGGCCCTCCCGGGCCAGCAGTTCGTCGGCCGCCCGGGGACCCCACTCGCCGGCCCGGTACGGCTCCGGCTTGACGCCGCTCCAGGACTCCTCCAGCGGGTCGATCACCTGCCAGCTCTGCTCGACCTCGGCGGCGTCCGGGAAGAGGGTCCGGTCCCCGATCAGTACGTCCAGCACCAGCCGCTCGTACGCCTCGGGGCTGGACTCGGTGAACGCCTCGCCGTACTGGAAGTCCATCGCGATGTCCCGGACCTCCATGGTGGTGCCGGGAACCTTGGAGCCGAACTTCAGCACCACGCCCTCGTCCGGCTGCACCCGGATGACGAGCTGGTTGTTGCCGAGCATCTCCATGTCGGCCGGGTTGAAGGGCAGGTGAGGCGCCTTCTTGAACATGATGGCGACCTCGGTCACCCGGCGCGGCAGCCGCTTGCCGGCCCGGATATAGAACGGCACCTCGGCCCAGCGCCGGTTCTGGATGCCGAGCCGGACCGCCACGTACGTCTCGGTGGTGGACTCGGGAGGTACGCCCTCCTCGTCGAGGTAGCCGACCGCCCGCTTGCCGGCCACCCAGCCGGGCAGATACTGCCCGCGTACGGTGCCGGTGTGCACGTCCTTCGGCAGGGTGATCGCGCGCAGCACCTTCAGCTTCTCGGCCCGGATCTCGCTGGCGTCGAAGCTGGTCGGCTCCTCCATCGCCACCAGGGCGAGCAGTTGCAGCAGGTGGTTCTGCAACACGTCCCGGGCGGTGCCGGTCGCGTCGTAGAAGCCGGCCCGCGAGCCGATCCCGACGTCCTCGGCCATGGTGATCTGCACCGAGTCGACGTACTTGGAGTTCCAGAGCGGCTCGAAGAGGTTGTTGGCGAACCGCAGGGCGAGGATGTTCTGGACGGTCTCCTTGCCCAGGTAGTGGTCGATCCGGAACACGTCGTCCCGGGTGAAGACGTCGTCGACCAGGTCGTTGAGCGCCTTCGCCGAGGGCAGGTCGTGCCCGAACGGCTTCTCCACCACCACCCGCCGCCAGCCGCCGCACTTGTCGTTGTCGGCCATCCCGGTCCGGGCGAGCTGCTTGAGCACGGTCGGGAACGCGGCCGGCGGGATGGAGAAGTAGAACGCGGCGTTGCCGCCGATCCCGTGGGTGTCCCGCAGCTCGTCCAGGCAGGTTGCCAGCTTGTCGAACGCGTCGTCGTCGTCGAACGCGCCACCGACGAACTTGATGTTGCCGGCCAGCCGGGCCCAGACCTCTTCCCGCCACGGTGTCCGGGCGTGCGCCTGGGCCGCGTCCCGGGCCATCGACTCGAAGTCGCCGTCACCCCAGTCGCGCCGGGCGAACCCGAGCACCACGAAGCTCGGCGGCAGCAGCCCCCGGTTGGCCAGGTCGTAGACCGCCGGCAGCAGTTTCTTGCGGGCCAGGTCCCCGGTGACGCCGAAGATCACCAGCGCGCACGGCTCCGGGATCCGCGGCAACCGCCGGTCCTGCGGGTCGCGCAGCGGATTCACGGCTTCCCCTCCTCGCTCGGTCGGTTCCCGGACCTTTTCAGCCTGAAAAGGGTGGAGCCTGCGCCCCGACCTTCTCCCGGGCCACGACGGACCGCAAGGGAAGGCTGGAAAGGTTCACTGTCAGGATGCCCGGTCGTCGTCAACTCCGCAGACCCCGTACCGCATCGAGCAGGTGTGGAATTCCGGCGGCCCGGTCCGTCAGGTGCAGCCGGAGCACCGGCCGGCCCCGCTGGGCGAGGGCCTCGCGGTCGCCCGCGGCCTGCGCGGCCTGCAACTGCCCGAACGAGTACGGCTTGCCGGGCACCGCCAGGTCGTCGGCCACGTCCCCGGTGATCTGGAGGTACGACCCGAGCTGCGGCCCGCCCTTGTGGTATTGCCCGGTGGAGTGCAGGAACCGGGGGCCCCAGCCGAAGGTGACCGGTCGACCGGAGGCGGCGGCGAGCCCGGGGCGCACCTGTGCGGTCTTGGCATCGGCGAACCGGTCCAGGTACGCCATCACGGCCAGGTAGCCGCCGTCGCCGAGCCCGTCCAGCAGCCGCCGCAGCGCCCCGGCCAGGTCACCGGGGAGCGGGTCGGTCCGCTGCGGCTCGCCGGGGAACCAGTACCCCTCGATCCCGTTGTCGGCGAAGGTCGGCGTCTCGATCGGCAGCCCGGTGCCGAGCAGCCGGTTGGTGTTCTCCTTGGACTCGGTCACGTTCGGCTGGTTGAACGGGTCGATCCCGAGCACCACCCCGGCGACCGCGGTCGCGTACTCCCAGGCCAGGAACTGCGCGCCGAGCGGTCCGTTCACCGCCAGGTCGGGCCGGATCCCGCCGCCGGGTACGGCACCGGCGGCGAGCCCGCCGCCGTAGGTGACGGTGAGTACGTCCGGCCCGGTCGCCCCCGGGCTGCCCGGGTCCTCGACCACCACCGGCAGGATGCCGACGCCGTTCTTGCCGGTCGACTCGGCGATCAACTGCTCGGCCCAGTCGCCGAGGCCGTCGATGCCGGTGCCGTCCGAGACCAGTGCGACCTTGTCCCGGCCGGTGGTGGCGGCGGCACCGAGCGCGGCGCCGAGCGCCAGCCCGGGGTTGTCCTGCGGCCCGCCGAGCGCCCCGGCCAACTCCTCGGCCTGGTCCAGCAGTTCGGCCACCTCGACTCCGGCCAGTGCCGACGGGACCAGCCCGAACGCGGTCAGCGCCGAGTAGCGCCCGCCGACGTCCGGGTCGGCGAGCACCACGAAGGCGCCCATCTCGGCGGCGGTGTCGGCCAGCGGCGAACCGGGGTCGGTGACCACCACGAAGTGCCGGCCGGCCTCCGCCTCGGTCAGTCCGGCGTCCAGGAACGCCTGCCAGTACGCCCGGCGGTGGCTGTCGGTCTCCACCGTCGAGCCGGACTTGCTGGCCACCACCACGACGGTCCGGTCCAGCCGGTCGGCGATCGCCGCGCGTACCTGCCCGGGGTCGGTGGTGTCCAGCACCGTCAGCGACCTGCCGAGGGTACGAGTGATCACCTCGGGGGCCAGCGACGAGCCGCCCATCCCGGCGAGTACGACGTGGTCGAGGTCGGCCAGTTCGGCCTTCAGCTCGGCGAGTTGGGGGAGCAGCTCCCGGCCGCGCCGGAAGGTGTCCACCCAGCCGAGCCGGATCGCCGCCTCGGCCTGCGCGTCCGGCCCCCACAGCGTCGGGTCCTTGGCCACCAGCCGGGCCGGTACGTCCTCGGCGAGCAGTGCGGCCCGGGCCGAGGCCGGGGCGGCGGCGTCGACCGCCTCCGCCCCGTAGACGGCGAGCCCCGCCGCCCCCTCACACCCGCCGTCGAGCAGGTCCCCACTGTTGCTCATGCCGGCACTCCGCTTCGCTCCGTGCCGTCATGAGGCACATTGGCACTGAGCTGGCTGGTTCGCTCACTACGTTCGTTCACGCGTTGCCTCCGGCTTGGACGGCCGCGTCGGCGTTCTCCCCGGCGGCCTGGTTCGGCTCCCCGGCGCCCTGCGCGGCGGCCTCCAGCGACTTGCGAACCCCGTCCAGCAGCTCCAGCCAGCTCGCCTCGAACTTCTCCACGCCCTCCCGCTCCAGGGTGGCGATCACGTCGTCGAAGTCGATGCCGGTCGCGGCCAGCCCGGTGAAGACCTCCTGGGCCTCGATGTAGGCGCCGGTGACGGTGTCCGGGCGGGTCTCGCCGTGGTCGGCGAAGGCGTCGATCACCGGTTCCGGCATGGTGTTCACGGTGCCGGGGGCGATCAGCTCCTCGACGTAGATCACGTCGCGGTACTCCGGGTTCTTGGTGGAGGTGGAGGCCCAGAGCGGGCGCTGCGGGTGGGCACCGGCGTCGGCCAGCGCCTGCCAGCGGTCCGAGGAGAAGACCTTGGAGTATCGCTCGTACGCGAGCTGGGCGTTGGCGACCGCCGCCCGGCCCTTCAGCGCCTTGATGTCCGGCCGGCCGGCGCCGCCGAGGTTGTCCAGCCGCTTGTCCACCTCGCTGTCGACCCGGGAGACGAAGAACGACGCCACCGACGCGATCCTGCTCAGGTCATGCCCGTTCGCCTTCGCCTGCTCCAGGCCGGTCAGGAACGCCTCCATCACCTGCGAGTAGCGGTCCAACCCGAAGATCAGCGTTACGTTCACGCTGATCCCGGCGGCCAGCGTCGCGGTGATGGCCGGCAGCCCGGCCTCGGTCGCCGGGATCTTGATGAACAGGTTCGGCCGGTCGATCAGCCACCACAGCGCCTTCGCCTCGGCCACCGTCGGCTCGGTCTGGTACGCCAGCCGCGGGTCCACCTCGATCGAGACCCGACCGTCCACCCCGGCACTGCTGTCGTACGCCGGGCGCATCACGTCGCAGGCCCACCGCACGTCGTACGTGGTCAGCGAGCGGACCGCCTCCTCGACGCTGACCCCGCGCACCGCCAGGTCCCGCAGTTGCCAGTTGTACTCGTCGGCGTCGCTGAGCGCCTTGGCGAAGATGGTCGGGTTGCTGGTCACCCCGACCAGGTGCTTCTCCCTACGCAACTGGTCCAGGCCGCCCGAACTCAGCCGTACCCTCGAAAGATCGTCGAGCCAGACCGCCACTCCCGCGGCGGTGAGCTCACCCAACCGGTCAGTCATGTCTGCAACGCTCCCTCAGTTGCCGGTGGTCTCACCGGTGATCTGGCCCACCCGGGTCAGCGACGCGTGTGCGGCCGCGACGACCCGGTCGGGGGTGAATCCGAACTGTTCGAAGAGCACGCTGTGCGGTGCGCTCGCGCCGTAGTGCTCCAGGCTGACCGCCTCGCCGGTGTCGCCGATCAGGTCCCGCCAGGACATCGCGATGCCGGCCTCGACGCTGACCCGGGCCTTGACGTCGCGGGGCAGCACCGAGTCCCGGTAGGCGGCGTCCTGCTCCCGGAACCACTCCTGGCAGGGCATCGAGACCACCCGGGTCGGGGTGCCCTCGGCCTCCAGCCGCTCCCGGGCGGTCAGGCAGAGCTGCACCTCGGAGCCGGTGCCGATCAGGATCACCGCCGGCTGCGCGTTCGACGCCTCGGCCAGTACGTAACCGCCCTTGGCGGTCTGGTCGGCGCCGGCCAGCTCGGTGCGGTCCAGCGTCGGCAGCGGCTGCCGGCTCAGCGCCAGCGCGGACGGCCGGTCGGTGTGCTCCAGCGCCTGCCGCCAGGCCCAGGCGGTCTCGTTGGCGTCGGCCGGCCGGATCACGTCCAGGCCGGGAATGGCACGCAGCGCGGTCAGGTGCTCGACCGGCTGGTGGGTCGGGCCGTCCTCGCCGAGACCGATCGAGTCGTGCGTCCAGACGTAGACCACCGGCAGCTTCATCAGCGCGGCGAGCCGGACCGCCGGGCGCATGTAGTCGCTGAAGACCAGGAAGGTACCGCCGTAGGGGCGGGTGCCGCCGTGCAGCGCGATGCCGTTCAGGATGGCACCCATCGCGTGCTCGCGGATGCCGAAGTGCAGGGTGCGGCCGTACTCGTTGCCCGGGAACGCCTTGGTGGCGTACTGGCTGGGGATGAAGGACGGCTCGCCCTCCATGGTGGTGTTGTTGCTCTCGGCCAGGTCGGCCGAACCGCCCCAGAGTTCGGGCAGCACCGGGGCGAGGGCCTGGAGGACCTTGCCGGAGGCGGCCCGGGTGGCGATCCCCTTGGCGTCCGCCGGAAACTCCGGCAGCACGTCGGTCCAGCCGGCCGGCAGGGTACGGGTGGCCAGCCTGTCGTGCAGCGCCCTGCCCTCCGGGTTGGCGTCGGCCCACGCCTGGTACCCGGTCTGCCACTCGGCGTGCGCCGCCCGGCCCCGCTCCAGTACCTGGCGGGCGTGTGCCAGTACCTCCTCCTCGACCTCGAAGTGCTGGGCCGGGTCGAAGCCGAGCAGCTTCTTGGTCTCGGCCACCTCGTCGGCACCGAGCGCCGAACCGTGGATCTTGCCGGTGTTCTGCTTGGTCGGCGCCGGCCAGCCGATGATGGTGCGCAGCGCGATGAACGACGGCCGGCCGGTCTCCGCCCTGGCGGCCAGCAGTGCGGCGTGGAGCGCCTGGACGTCCTCGTGGTAGTGGCCCTCGTCCGCGTCCCCGGCCCGCCAGTCCACGGTCTGCACGTGCCACCCGTACGCCTCGTAGCGGGCGGCCACGTCCTCGCTCTTGGCGATCCGGGTGTCGTCCTCGATCGAGATCTCGTTGTCGTCGTAGATCAGGGTCAGGTTGCCGAGCCGCTGGTGCCCGGCGAGGGCGCTCGCCTCGTGGCTGATCCCCTCCTCGATGTCGCCGTCCGAGGCGATGCACCAGATGTGGTGGTCGAACGGGGAGGTGCGGGGTGCGGCGTCCGGGTCCAGCAGGCCGCGTTCGCGGCGGGCGGCCATCGCCATCCCGACCGCGTTGCCGAGCCCCTGGCCGAGCGGGCCGGTGGTGGTCTCGACGCCCCGGGTGTGCCCGTGTTCGGGGTGGCCCGGGGTCAGCGAACCCCACTGGCGCAGTGCCTTGAGGTCGGTCAGGCCGAGGCCGTATCCGCTCAGGTAGAGCTGGATGTAGAGGGTGAGGCTGCTGTGGCCCGCCGACAGCACGAACCGGTCCCGCCCGGCCCAGTCAGGGTGCGTCGGGTCGTGCCGGATGACCCGGTTGAACAGCAGGTAGGCGGCCGGCGCCAGGCTCATCGCCGTACCCGGATGGCCGTTGCCGGACTTCTCCACGGCGTCCATGGCCAGCACGCGGACGGTGTCGACGGCACGCTGGTCGAGATCGGACCAGTTCAGCGAGGTTTGCTCGGGTCGATTGTCAGCCACGATCGTGTGTGCTCCTCGGCGTGATGGGCGGAACCCTCCCTCAAGACCCTAGCGACCGCTTCCGCGCGCCAACCCCCGGATCTCGTCCACCGGCGACACGGTTCGCCGGAAGTGTGATCGTTCGCACCGAAGACGGGTCGCCCGGGCAGCGAAAACGACGACGCGTAGGCTGTCGGTCGGCGTGCTGGCCCTTCGGTCGGCCGCCACCCGTGCTGCCTCCGCAGCCAATCACTTCTGCCCGACGCCGGAAGGTGGCAATCCGTGAGCATGATCACCGAGCGCCCCGTGACCGGCGGTGCCCCGGCTGCGGGGACCCCGGGCGAGGTGACCCGGCGACGCGACGTCGCCGCCCTGATCCGGGCGTACGTCGCGTTGACCAAGCCACGGATCGTCGAGCTGCTGCTGATCTCCACGGTGCCGACGATGATGCTGGCGGCGGGCGGGATCCCGTCGCTCTGGCTGGTCGGGGTGGTGCTGGTCGGCGGGTCGCTGGCGGCGGGCGCGGCCAACGCGCTGAACTGCTACATCGACCGCGACATCGACCAGGTGATGAAGCGGACCAAGCGCCGGCCGCTGCCGACGCACACCGTGGCGCCCCGCAACGCGCTGGTCTTCGGGCTGGTGCTCGCGGTGGTCTCGGTGACCCTGATGGCGGTCTTCACCAACTGGCTGGCCACCGGCCTGACCCTGGGCGCGATCCTCTACTACGACCTCGTCTACACGCTGTGGTTGAAGCGGACCACCTGGCAGAACACCTTCTGGGGCGGCATCTGCGGCTCGGCCCCGGTGCTGATCGGCTGGGCGGCGGTGACCGGCTCGCTGGCGCCGCGGGCCTGGGGGCTGTTCGCGGTGGTGTTCTTCTGGCAACTGCCGCACTTCTACGCCCTGGCCATCAAGTTCAAGGACGACTACGCCCGGGCCGGCATCCCGATGCTGCCGGTGGTGGCCTCGATCCGCCGGGTCACGGCCGAGATCGTGGTCTACACCTGGTTGACCGTGGCGGCGTCGGTGCTGGTCTGGCCGCTGGGCATGGGGCCGGTCTACGGGGTCACCGTGCTGGTGGCGGGCGGGATGTTCATCGTCGAGGCGCACCGGTTGAGCCAGCGGGCCGCCCGGGGCGGGCCGGTCAAGCCGATGCGGCTGTTCCACTGGTCGATCACGTATCTGACGATCGTCTTCGCTGCGGTCGCGGTCGACGCGCTGCTTTGAGGTTTTCGAGGCTTTCGTGCCTCTTCGTCCTGTTCGCCGGGCTTCAACGTGAATGATGGCTTTGAATTAATCGCGTATACACCGAAAAATCACCCAAAGATGGTGAGTGGTTTCGGTTAACCCCACCGTAATCGGCATCACAAATTATCGGTAGCTGCCCCTCGCGGTGGGAGAAGTCTGCTTAGGCTTCGCGTTATGGCAGAAGGTTCCGATACGACGCCGACGGCCGAGCAGACCGTCGCGGGTCAGACCCCCAACGGTCTGGTCGCCGGCATCCAGTCGTTCGCCGCCGGGCACGGCGGCGCGAAGGCGGTCATCGAGTACGTCGGCAAGCGGGGCGCACGCATTGTCCTGGTGGGGGAGGACGGCGTGTGGGCTGACCAGTTCGCGGAGAGCACCGATGTCGCGCGACTGGCCTGCGCCAAGGCGGGGGTTGCCGTGGAAAACGAATGGGAGCGGGAACTGATGGACCAGATGCGCCCGAGTAATGACCTATGGCGGTCGATGGCTCGACGCACCCTGGCTCGTTGATAATTTTGTCCGATAACAACCGTGCGGCCCGGGGTGAGCCCCGGGTCGCTCTCATTACCTGCGCCGACCTTCCCGAACTCGACCCCGACGACCGGCTGGTACTGGAGCCGCTCGCCGAACGCGGCATCCGGGTCGAGGCGGCGGTCTGGGACGACCCGGACGTGGACTGGGCCGGCTACGCCCTGGCGGTGCTCCGCTCGGCCTGGGACTATCCGAGCCGGCGCGCCGAGTTCGTCGCCTGGGCCGACACCGTGCCCCGGCTGGCCAATGCGGCCGACCTGGTGCGCTGGAACACCGACAAGCGCTACCTGCGGGAACTCGCCGAGGCCGGGCTGCCGACGGTGCCGACGAGCTGGCTCGGCCCCGACGCCGACTGGACGCTCCCGGCCGAGCCCGGCGAGTACGTCGTCAAGCCCGTCGTCGGCGCCGGGAGCGTGGACACCGGCCGGTACGACCTGGCCGACGAGGAGAACCGGGAGTTGGCCGCCGGACACGTCAAGCGGCTGCACGCGGCCGGACGGTGGGTGATGGTGCAGCCGTACCTGACCGCCGTGGACACCGCCGGGGAGACGTCGCTGCTCTTCGTCGCCGGCCCGGACGGGCTCCGGTTCAGCCACGCGGTCCGGAAGGGGCCGATGCTGGTCGGCCCGGACTACGGCGTCGACGGGCTGTTCCGGCCGGAGCGGATCACCCCGCGTACCCCGGCGGAGCCGGAACTCGCGGTCGCCGAGCGGGTACTCGCGGCGCTCCCCGGCGGTCCGGGTCGGCCGCTCTACGCCCGGGTGGACCTGATTCCGGGCCCGGACGGCGCGCCGATGCTGGTCGAGCTGGAACTCACCGAGCCGTCGCTCTTCCTGGCCCACGAGCCGGGCGCGGCCGACCGCCTCGCCGACGCCATCGCCGCCCGGCTCGGCTGATCTCCTGCCGCCGGGCCGGGCACAGTTCCGATCGTCAGTGCGCCGTGCCGGCGTACTCGGGCTGGGCCTGGCTCGGCGGGACGGCCGGTGCGGCGGTGCGTTCCCGGGTCGACCAGAGCACCGCGAGCGCGGCGAGCCAGACCAGGCAGGAGCCGAGCATGTGCGCGCCGACCAGTGCCACCGGCAGGCCGGTGAAGTACTGCACGAAGCCGATCAGGCCCTGGCCGAGTTCGGCGAGCACGAGCAGGCCGGCCGCCCGGACCGCGCCGGCCGGTGCGCCCACCGCGCGGAACGCGAACCAGGCCGCGATCGAGAGCCCCAGCAGCAGGAAGACCGTGTCGGCGTGCACCTGGGAGATGGTCTCCGGGTCCAGTCCGTTGCGGGCCGCCCCGGAGTCGCCGGAGTGCGGGCCGCTGCCGGTCACCCAGGTGCCGACCACGAGTACGGCCGCGGCCACCCCGGCGGTGAGCCAGCCGAGGGCACGCAGCGGTGCCGGTACGGTCGGCCGGGCCGGTCCGTCCGGTTCGAGGGTCCGGCGCCAGAACGCGTACGCCGCCGCGATCACCGCCATCGAGGCGAGGAAGTGCAGCCCGACCACCCACGGGTTCAGATCGGTGAGCACGGTGATCCCGCCGATCACCGCCTGTGCCGGGATGCCGAACGCGGCGCCGACGCTGAGCCACCGGAGCCCCCGGCGGGCCGGGCGCTGCCGCCAGGCGGCCACCACTGCGGCGATGACCACGGCGGCGAGCGCGAAGGTGAGCAGCCGGTTGCCGAACTCGATCACCCCGTGCACGCCCATCTCGGCGGTCGCCACGTACGACTCGTCGGTGCAGCGGGGCCAGGTGGGGCAGCCGAGCCCGGACTTGGTCAGCCGGACCGCGCCACCGGTCCCGACGATCAGCACGTTTCCCACCACGGAGGCGAGAGCCAGTCGCGATAGGGTGGGTTTGCCGGAAAATTCGCCGAATCGGCTCACGCCGGCCATGGTACGTGCAAATGTGATCATGCTGGGCGGCGCGTCCGCCGCCCGGTGGTCTGGATCACCGGACCCCGGGTTTGCGGACCTTCGAGGAAATACGTAACGTTGGCGTAGTGAAAAACCTGGCGGCGTACTCGGAGCAGGAGCGGGTGACCGATCCGGTCGCCGGTTCCGCCGCGCCCGCCGCCGCTGAGGTCGCCGGTCCGGACGGCCGCCCCACCCGGGACAGGGTGACCCAGTTGCTGCTGGAGCACGGCGCGGCAACCGCCGCGCAGCTCGGCGCGGAGCTGGGGCTCAGCCCGGCGGCGATCCGCCGGCACCTGGACGCGATGCTCGCCGACGGCGACGTGGTCGCCCGTGACCAGGTCATCCGTGGCCAGCGCGGTCGCGGCCGGCCCGCCCGGATCTTCCGGCTCACCGACTCCGGCCGGCGGCGCTGCGGCACCCACACCTATGACGGGATGGCCACCGCCGCGCTGCGCTGGATCTCCCGGCACGGTGGGCCGGACGCCGTCGACGCCTTCGCCGCCGAGCAGGTCGCGGCGCTGGAGGCCCGCTGCCGGGCCGCCCTGGAGGATGCCGGGGACGACCCGCTGGCCAGGGCAGAGGCACTCGCCGAGGCGCTGACCGCCGAGGGATACGCTGCCAACGCGTCCACGATCGCCTCCGGCGGGCAGCTCTGCCAGCACCACTGCCCGGTGGCCCACGTGGCCGTGGAGTTTCCCCAGCTGTGCGAGGCCGAGACGGCGGTCATCTCCCGCCTGGTCGGCACCCACGTGCAGCGGCTCGCCACCATCGCCCACGGCGACGGGGTGTGCACCACGCACATCCCGACCCAGCCCAAACCTTCCGTCAGCAGTGTGAGGACAGATAGATGACCGAGCAGATCGTCCAGCCCATGACGCAGGAGGAGCAGCTCGCCGCCCTGGGTCGCTACGAGTACGGCTGGGCCGACTCCGACGTCGCCGGTTCCGCCGCCCAGCGTGGCCTGAACGAGGCCGTGGTCCGGGACATCTCCGCCAAGAAGAACGAGCCCGCCTGGATGCTCGACCTGCGGCTGAAGGGGCTGCGGCTGTTCGGCCGCAAGCCGATGCCGAACTGGGGTGCCGACCTCGGCGGGATCGACTTCGACAACATCAAGTACTTCGTCCGGTCCACCGAGAAGCAGGCCGCGAGCTGGGAGGACCTGCCCGAGGACATCAAGAACACCTACGACAAGCTGGGCATCCCGGAGGCCGAGAAGCAGCGGCTGGTCGCCGGTGTCGCCGCCCAGTACGAGTCCGAGGTGGTCTACCACAAGATCCGTGAGGACCTGGAGGAGCAGGGCGTCGTCTTCCTGGACACCGACACCGCGCTCAAGGAGCACGAGGACCTCTTCAAGGAATACTTCGGCACGGTGATCCCGGTCGGGGACAACAAGTTCGCCGCGCTGAACACCTCGGTCTGGTCCGGCGGCTCCTTCATCTACGTGCCGAAGGGCGTCAACGTCGAGATCCCGCTCCAGGCGTACTTCCGGATCAACACCGAGAACATGGGCCAGTTCGAGCGGACGCTGATCATCGTCGACGAGGGCGCGTACGTGCACTACGTCGAGGGCTGCACCGCGCCGATCTACTCCTCCGACTCGCTGCACAGCGCGGTCGTCGAGATCGTGGTGAAGAAGAACGCGCGCTGCCGCTACACGACCATCCAGAACTGGTCGAACAACGTCTACAACCTGGTCACCAAGCGGGCGGTCTGCCACGAGGGCGCGACCATGGAGTGGATCGACGGCAACATCGGCTCCAAGGTGACGATGAAATACCCGGCGGTCTGGATGACCGGCGAGCACGCCAAGGGCGAGGTGCTCTCGGTGGCGATGGCCGGCGAGGGCCAGCACCAGGACGCCGGCGCCAAGATGGTGCACGCCGCCCCGCACACCTCCAGCACGATCGTCTCCAAGTCGATCGCCCGGGCCGGTGGGCGGACGTCCTACCGGGGCCTGGTGCAGGTGCTGGAGGGCTCGCACCACAGCAAGAGCACCGTCAAGTGCGACGCGCTGCTGGTGGACACCATCTCCCGGTCGGACACCTACCCGTACGTCGACATCCGCGAGGACGACGTGGCGATGGGGCACGAGGCGACCGTCTCGAAGGTCAGCGAGGACCAGCTCTTCTACCTGATGAGCCGGGGGCTGACCGAGGACGAGGCGATGGCGATGATCGTGCGCGGCTTCATCGAGCCGATCGCCAAGGAACTCCCGATGGAGTACGCGCTGGAGCTGAACCGGCTGATCGAGCTCCAGATGGAGGGCGCGGTCGGCTGACGCCGGTCGCCCCGCCGATCCGCCTCGGACCTCGCGAGACAAGACCAAGGAAGAGATGACTACCGAAGCATTCGCGCCCGCCGCGCCGGTCGCGCAGACCAAGGCGCAGACGCTCCGCTCGTACGACGTCCGCGACTTCCCGGCCCTGACCGGCCTGGAGGAGGAGTGGCGGTTCACCCCGCTGAAGCGGCTGCACGGCCTGGCCGACGACACGTTCACCCCGGTCGACGGCCGGCTGCGCTACGAGGTCGCCGCGCTGCCCGACGGGGTGACCTTCGGCGGCGTACACGAGGGTGACGCCCGGATCGGCAGCGTGCTGACCCCGTTCGACCGGATCAGCGCGCTGGCGCACGGCCGGGCCGGCGAGGCGGTGGTCGTCGCGGTGGCCCCGGAGACCCGGCCGGCCGAGCCGGTGACCGTCCGGCTGGTCGGGCAGGGCGCCGACGGTGCCTCCTTCGGGCACACCTTCGTCGACGTCGGCCGGTTCGCCGAGGTGACGCTGGTGCTGGAGCAGACCGGTTCGGTGACCCTGGCCGACAACGTCGAGGTCGCGGTCGACGAGGGTGCCAGGCTGACCCTGGTGACCGTCGCCGACTGGGCATCGGACGCGGTGCAGGCCCAGCACCTGAAGGTCCGGCTCGGCCGGGACGCCAAGGTGACGCACGTCCAGGTGAGCCTGGGCGGGGAGCTGGTCCGGCAGTACACCAGCGTGGAATACACCGGCCGGGGCGGCGAGGCCGAACTCTACGGCCTCTACTTCGCCGACGCCGGCCAGCACCTGGAGCACCGCCAACTCGTCGACCACAGCGTGCCGGACTGCCGCAGCTACGTCGGCTACCGGGGCGCGCTCCAGGGCGCCAGCGCGCACACCGTCTGGGTCGGCGACGTGCTGATCCGGGCCGCCGCCACCGGTACCGACACGTACGAGATCAACCGCAACCTGGTGCTGACCGACGGCGCCCGGGCCGATTCCGTACCCAACCTGGAGATCGAGACCGGCGAGGTGGCCGGCGCCGGGCACGCCAGCGCGACCGGGCGCTTCGACGACGAGCAGCTCTTCTACCTGATGGCTCGGGGCATCCCGGAGGACGAGGCGCGCAAGCTGGTGGTCCGGGGCTTCTTCGCCGAACTGCTGAACAAGATCCCGGCCGAGGGACTGCGGGACCGGCTGGGCGAGCAGATCGAGACCCGACTCGCGAAGGCTGCGGCCTGATGATCCGGATCTGTTCGACCGAGGACGTACCGAAGGGCACCGCCATCTCCGCCGACGTGGACGGCACGGAGATCGCCGTCGTGCACGCCGAGGACGGCAACTTCTATGCCGTACGCGACGAGTGCTCGCACGCCGCCGTCGCGCTCTCCGAGGGCGAGGTCGACGGCTGCACCCTGGAGTGCTGGCTGCACGGCTCCCGCTTCGACCTGCGTACCGGTGAGCCGACCGGGCTGCCCGCCACCGAACCCGTACCCGTCTATCCCGTCGAGATCCGCGACGGCGACATCTACCTGAGTCTCACACCGAGCAATGGAGTTACCGCACCATGAGCGTTCTGGAGATCCGTGACCTACAGGTGTCGGTCCGGCTGCCCGAGGGCGAGCTGAAGCCGATCCTGGCCGGGGTCGACCTCACCGTGCGGGCGGGGGAGACCCACGCCATCATGGGCCCGAACGGGTCCGGCAAGTCGACGCTGGCGTACTCGATCGCCGGGCACCCGAAATACGAGATCACCGGCGGTTCGGTGACCCTGGACGGCGTCGACGTGCTGTCGATGGCCGTCGACGAGCGGGCCCGCGCCGGCCTCTTCCTGGCCATGCAGTACCCGGTCGAGGTGCCCGGGGTGTCGGTGGCGAACTTCCTCCGCACCGCGAAGACGGCGGTGGACGGCGAGGCGCCGAAGCTGCGCACCTGGGCCGGCGAGCTGCGCGGCGCGATGGAGCGGCTCCAGATGGACCCGGCGTTCGCCCAGCGGAACGTGAACGAGGGCTTCTCCGGCGGTGAGAAGAAGCGGCACGAGATCGTCCAGCTCGAACTGCTCAAGCCGAAGGTGGCGATCCTCGACGAGACCGACTCCGGCCTCGACATCGACGCCCTGCGGGTGGTCAGCGAGGGCGTCAACCGGGTCCGCGAGACCGGCGAGACCGGGCTGCTGCTGATCACCCACTACACCCGGATCCTCCGCTACATCACGCCGGACTTCGTGCACGTCTTCGTCGCCGGCCGGATCGTCGAGGAGGGCGGCCCGGAGCTGGCCGAGAAGCTCGAGGCCGAGGGCTACGAGCGGTACGTCGCCGGCGCCGGCACGGCCCGGGCCTGAGAGCCGGAAGGGCACCATCGAGATGACCAGCATCGCGATCCCACCGGGGATGCCACAGTACGACGACGTGCCGCGCTACGACGTCGAGGCGGTACGCGCCGACTTCCCGATCCTGGGGCGCGAGGTCAACGGCCACCCGATGGTCTACCTCGACAGCGCGAACACCTCGCAGAAGCCCCGGCAGGTGCTGGACGCGCTGCGCCAGCACTACGAGCGGCACAACGGCAACGTCTCCCGCTCGGTGCACACGGTCGGCACCGAGGCGACCGAGGCGTACGAGGGGGCCCGGGCGAAGGTCGCGACCTTCATCAACGCGCCGAGCCCGGACGAGGTGGTGTTCGTCAAGAACTCCACCGAGGCGATCAACCTGGTCGCGTACGCCTTCTCCAACGCCTCGGTCGGCGCGGGAGGTGACCCGAGGTTCCGGCTCGGCCCCGGCGACGAGATCGTGATCTCCGAGATGGAGCACCACTCCAACATCGTGCCGTGGCAGCTCCTCTGCGAGCGGACCGGCGCGACGCTGCGCTGGTTCCCGGTCACCGACGGCGGCCGGCTCGACGAGTCGGGGCTGGAGGAGCTGGTCAACGAGCGGACCAAGCTGGTCTCGTTCGTGCACATGTCCAACATCCTCGGCACGATCAACGCCACCGCCCGGATCACCGAGCGGGTCCGCCAGGTCGGCGCGCTGCTGCTGCTCGACTGCTCGCAGTCGGTGCCGCACCTGCCGGTCGACGTGGTCGACCTGGACGCCGACTTCATCGCGTTCACCGGGCACAAGATGTGCGCGCCGAGCGGGATCGGGGTGCTCTGGGGCCGGGGCGAGCTGCTGGCCGCGATGCCGCCGGTCTTCGGCGGTGGTTCGATGATCGAGACGGTCGCGATGACCGGCTCGACCTACGCGCCGCCGCCGGCCCGGTTCGAGGCGGGTACCCCGCCGATCGCCGAGGCGGTGGCGCTGGGCGCGGCGGTGGACTACCTGACCGGGATCGGCATGCGGGCGATCCAGTGGCACGAGAAGGAGCTGACCGCGTACGCGCTGGACGCCCTGGAGACCGTTCCCGGGCTGCGGATCTTCGGTCCGACCGTACCCGTCGGCCGGGGCGGGACGATCTCGTTCGGGCTGGAGGGCATCCACCCGCACGACGTGGGTCAGGTGCTGGACGCCGAGGGCGTCGAGGTGCGGGTCGGCCATCACTGTGCGCGACCGGTCTGCGTCCGGTTCGGCGTACCGGCGACCACCCGCGCCTCGTTCTACCTGTACACCACGACCGGCGAGGTCGACGCTCTGGTGCGCGGGCTGGAACAGGTACGGAAGGTGTTCGGGTAATGCAGGTCGACCAGCTCTACCAGGAGATCATCCTGGACCACTACAAGCACCCGCACGGGCGCGGGCTGCGCGAGCCGTACGCCGCCGAGGCGCACCACGTGAACCCGACCTGCGGGGACGAGGTGACCATCCGGGTGGCCCTGGACGACGACACGCTCAGTGACGTCTCGTACGACGGAATGGGTTGCTCGATCAGCCAGGCGTCGGCAAGTGTGCTGCACGAGCTGCTCACCGGCCGGGACACCGGGCAGGCGTTCGCGGTGCACGCCGCCTTCGTCGAGCTGATGTCCGGGCGCGGGCAGGTGACCCCGGAGGAGGAGCTGCTCGGCGACGCGGTGGCGTTCGCCGGGGTGGCCCGCTATCCGGCCCGGGTGAAGTGCGCGCTGCTGCCCTGGATGGCGTTCAAGGACGCCGCGGCCCGGGCCGGCGTGGACGTCGAGGCCGGCAACGAGGACAGTAACGAGCGGAGCGAGGTGAAGACGGCATGACTGATCAGGACACGACGACCGCGTCGGCCGAGTCGACGGGGTCGACCGGCAAGGCGGCGGTCGCCGACATCGAAGAGGCGATGAAGGACGTCGTCGACCCCGAGCTGGGCATCAACGTGGTCGACCTGGGTCTGGTCTACGGGGTACACGTCGACGACGAGAACGTCGCGACCCTGGACATGACGCTCACCTCGGCGGCCTGCCCGCTGACCGACGTGATCGAGGACCAGGCCCGCTCGGCGCTGACCACCGGCCCCGGCGGCGGCCTGGTCAACGACATCCGGATCAACTGGGTCTGGCTCCCCCCGTGGGGCCCAGACAAGATCACCGACGAGGGCCGCGACCAGCTCCGCGCCCTCGGCTTCAACGTCTGAGCGGCTCGTCCGGGTGTGGTAGATGTTGACGACTTGTTGTCGCCGGAACGACAGTCGCCGGAACGACAACACGTCGTCAAGGTCTGCCGATCTCAGTGTGCGTACGCCTCGAACTCCCAGAGGGAGAAGCCGTAGGTGGTGGCGCGGGTGAGGCCCTGCATCCGCAGGTAGCGGGTGGTGGTGTCGGGGAAGTCGAGGGTGTCGGTGCCGCCGTCGCCGGCCGTGGTCGACCAGACCGGGCTCCAGTTCGTACCGTCGGCGGAGACCTCGATCCGGTACGACTTCGCGTACGCCGCCTCCCAGTGCAGCACCACCCGACCCACGGTCCGGGTCGACCCGAGGTCGACGGTGATGGACTGGTTGTCGGACCAGGAGCTGGCCCAGCGGGTACCCGGATCGCCGTCCACCGCGCGGGCGGCGCCGTTGCCGAGTTGGCTGCTGGACGCGGAGACCGGTCGCCCGGCGGCGAGGTTGGTCAGGTCGTCGCCGCGCCCGGCCGGGAACGACACCACCTGCTGGTACGTCGGCCGGTTCTGCCAGGCGATCGTGCCGTGCCGGATCCCGCCCAGCGGGGACTGCACGATGGCGTCGGCGCACCACTGGTCCCCGGCGGCGCAGTGCTCGTCGCCGGGATAGACCTCGGCGGCCGGCTGGGCGGCGGCGGTCCGCAGCGTGTCCAGCAGGATCTGCCGGCAGGCGGTCAGCCCACCGTCCCCGCAGTACGTCCGGCCGAGCCCGCCGGACACCGGCTCGCCGAGTACCGCCCGCAGGTCGGCGTCGACATAGCCCCACCAGCCGTACTGGAAGGACGAGCCCTTGTGCGTCTGCGCGTCGGCGGCCGACCCGGGCAGGTCCGAGGTGTCCCCCTGCTGGTGCCCCGAGGGTGACTCGTTGAGCTGCATCGCGTTGACCAGCGCCTGGTAGAGGTCGCCGCCGAGCGGCCCGGCGAACTGGCCCCGGACCAGCAGCGGCCACCAGGCGTCGAAGACCCGGATCGCCTCGGCGTGCTGGTAGGTCTTCGCGCCGGCGGAGGTCTCCACCCGCAGCGCCCCGGCCTGCCGCCACGCCTTCAGCCGGCCGACCACCCCGGCCAGCCCGGCGTCGCCGACCGGTTGGCTCTCCAGCACCCGGATCAGCTCGTCCAGCACCTCGACCCCGCGCAGGTCGGTGAGGCCGGCCCGCTGTACCAGCGCGGTCAGCGAGGCGCGGTCGAACTTCTGCCCGGCCTCGATCGCCGCCCGGATCGGCTTGTCCAGCAGGTCGCCCCGGTGCACCGGGGCGAAGCTGAAGTTGCCGTCCGAGGCGCCGTAGTCGGCGGCCTGCTTGTTGTTCCAACTCACGTAGTAGTCCTGGTCGACCGAGTTCGGGTGCGCCGACGCGGGGTGGTAGGTCGCGGTGTTGGTGGCCGGGTCGAAGCCCTGCCACTCGTACGCCGGCTCGGCCCGGATCGGCAGGTTCGGGTTGCTGCCGGCGGCCCGGACCGGGTTCAGCCCCGAGTTGACGTATGCCGCCTGGCGGGAGTTGACGTAGAACCAGTTGAAGGCGTACCCGATCTCGGACGCCGCGGCGGTGAACTGGGCGGCGGAACCCATCGCGGCGGGGTCGTTGAACATCTGGAACCCGATCGCCGAGTCGGCCTCGTGCCGGTACGTCGACCGGAGCTGGGTGAACGCGTGCGGCACCCCGCCGACCGTGCCCCGCCAGGCCACCAGCCCCAGCCTGGTCCGTCGGGCGACCATCGTGTACGAGCCGGCCGCCGTGCCGTCCGCGACCGTCGGCCGCCACGAGTTGACGTGCGAGATCTCCTCCATCGCCAGGCACTGGCCGCGATAGCGGTAGAAGGTGCTGTTGAGCGTCGGCGCACTGCCGTCGGTGGTGCAGAGCGGCACCGCGTAGGTGTCGGTGATGTCCTGGGTGGCCGAGGTGGCGCTCCAGGCGTAGTCCTGGCCCCGGCCGAGCAGCACGTAGAGGTTCACCCCGGCGAACGCGGCGCCCCGGGCGCTGATCCCCGGCCCCTGCAACTCCTGCATCATCAGCAGTTGCGGCGCGAAGTAGCCGGTCTGCGGCCCGAAGACCGCGATCGGATGTCCGGTGACGGAGTGCGCGCCGGAGATCACGGCCGCGTTCGACATCCCCCGCGGTGTGATGGTCAGCCCCGACAGCGCGGCGGCCAGCTCGGACGGCCCGCCGGTGGCCTGCCGGGCCGAGCCGGTCGGGTTGGCGGTGACCGCCTCCGGCCGGGCCGAACCCGGGTCCGGCAGTACCACGCTGGGCGCGTCCGGGTCGGCGGCGCCGTACGGGAAGCGCTGCCCGTCGTGCAGGGTCAGCACGGTCTCCGGGTTGTTCTGCATCCGGAACGCCGTCCACACCCGGTCACCCTCGACCGGCCCGTACTTCGCCCGGGCGGCGATCCGGACCAGTGCCGACTGCATCTCGTGCCCGCCACCGCCGCCGAAGAGCCCGCCGACCACACCGGAGATCGCGATCAGGTCGGTCATCTGGAACGGCTCCGGCCCGCCCGCGTTGGTGATCGCGTCCAGGTGCCCGGTGAGGACGTACTCCCCGGGGCAGTTGCGGTTGGCCATGCAGTGCCGGATGTACGCGTTGATCCCGGCGATGTACTCCTGCACGTCGGCGTGGAGCTGTTCACCCCGGGGACCGCGCTGGCGCAGCGCGGCGACCTGGGCCGCCAGGTCCGCCTCGGTGTACGGCGAGTTCCGCCAGACGCTCTGTTCGAGTGCCCGGTTGCCGGGTGCCCCGCCGGCGAACGGGGTGAGGGTGCCCCGGCCGACGTGCCGGAGCAGGTCCATGGTGAAGAGTCGATCCTCCGCGCCGACATACCCGGCGCCAAACATCGTGCCGCCCCGGGTGCTGCCGGTGACGTGCGGGACGCCGGTCGCCCGGTCCCGCACCACCGTGACGTCGGCGCGCGGCGAGTAGCTGCGTTCCACCTGGCCGGGCGGTACCCCGAAGGAGGCGTCGTTGAAGAACGCCCCGAGTTGCTCCTCGCGCAGCCCGGCGTACCCGTAGACCAGGCTGGCGTACCGGTCGAGCTGGTCGCCGGCGTGCCGGGGCAGTACCCCGAGCGCCTGGTTGGCCAGTACCTCGACCAGGGTCGCGTTGCCGTTCTGGCCCGGCGGCAGGATGTCGGCGCACTCGCCCAGGCAGTAGTCGTCGGCCGTGAAGGCGGTGCTGGCCCGGGTGGCGGCGGGAGCGGCGGCCAGCGCGGCGCCCAGGCCAGCCGGCGCGGCGGGCGGGGCGGCGGGTGCGGCGGCCGGGGCCGGGGCGGCGGTGAACGCGAGCACGGCCGCGCCGAGCAGCGCGATCCCGGCGGCGACGTGGCGGCGGGGACGGTGGGCCATCGGAAGATCCTTCCGCCGGTACGGGCGAATGTGAGCAACATTCGGCTACCGGATGGTAACGAGTTCACCGGGCCGATAGATAGTCCTGGATCGGCGCCACCGTGCTGGCGATCTCTCCTCGGGCGAACATGGCGGACCTCGCCCGTGCCGGCGGAGAACCTGTGCCGGCGGATAACCGCCACCGGCGGATAATCCGTCGCGGGCCGGTGCGGGACGGGCCAGAATCGTCCCGTGATCGCGCCTACCTCGTGCACCTCCGCTCCCGCCGCCGCGCCCGTCCGGGCCGCCCGGCGACAGCGGAAGCGCACCCGGCCGGCCCCGATCACCCCGGCATCGTCGTGACCGACGCGCTCGTCGCCGGCATGCTCGCCGGATACGGCGTAGCCGTGCCGGTCGGCGCCATCGCCATCCTCGTGATCGGACTGACCGCGCGTACCTCGATCCGGGTCGGCGTCGCCGCCGCGCTCGGGGTCGCCACCGCCGACGGGCTGTACGCGGCTGTCGCCGTGCTCGGCGGTGCCGCGCTGGCCGGCCTGATCGAGCCGATCGCCGAGCCGCTGCGCTGGGTCGCGGTCGGCGTACTGCTGCTGCTGGCCGGTACGGGAGCCTGGGGCGCCATCCGGCACCGGGCCGATCCCGGCCGGGCTGCCAGGACCGACCGGAGCCTGGGTACGCCGTTCCGGGCGTACGGCGGGCTGCTGGCGCTGACCCTGCTGAACCCGATGACGATCCTCTACTTCGCCGCCCTGGTGCTCGGCCGGCGGGCCGGTACCGACTGGTCGGCCGGCGCGGAACTGGTCTTCGCGTTCGCCGCCTTCGTCGCCTCGGCGAGTTGGCAGTTGCTGGTCGCCTCCGGCGGTTCGCTGATCGGCCGGGTACTCTCCGGGCCCCGGGGCCGGTTGGGCACCGCCCTCGTCTCCAGCACACTGATCGCCGCGCTCGCCGTCCAACTGCTGCTCCGCTGATCGGCGCGCTCGCCGTCCAGCACTGCGCTGAATCTCGCTGTCCTGCCGCTGATCCCGGTGGAGCCGGAACTCGACCGGGTGACTGCGCTGAATCTTGCTGTCCTGCCGCTGTTCGGACCCGGTGACGGGGTGGCGGTGGTGGGCGTCGTACCGTTCGGGGGTGAACAGCCGACCCGCTGCCGGTGGCGGCCGGTGGGTGGACGTGCCCCCGGCCCGGCTCGCCCGCTGGCTCGACGGCTTCGCCGAGCGGCACGGCGGGCCGCCCGAGGTCGCCGCCGAGCCGGACGGGCTGCGGCTGACCGCCCCGGACGGCACGCTCGCGGTGCTGCACCCGCCGCCGGGCGCGCCCGGCGCGGAGGACCTGCCCGGCTTTCTGACCGGTGCCGAGGCGCCCCGCCGGCTGGGCCTGCTGCTGGCTCGCAAGGGGGCGGTGGCGGTCGGCGTCGCCGACGGCGACCAACTCGTCGTCTCCAAGGTGGACAGCCGCTACGTGCAGGGCCGTACCGCGGCCGGCGGCTGGTCACAGCAGCGGTTCGCCCGGCGGCGGGACAACCAGGCGAAGGCAGCCGCCGCGGACGGGGCGGAGTTGGCCGTCCGGCTGCTGCTGCCCGAGGCCGGCCGGCTCGCCGCGGTGGTGGCCGGCGGCGACCGGCGGGCGGTGGAGACCATCCTGGCCGACCGGCGGCTGGCCCCGGTGGCGGCGCTGCGGGCCGAGCGGCTGCTCGACGTACCCGAACCCCGGCACACCGTACTGGTCGACGCGATCTCCGCCGCCCGGGCGGTACGCGTGCTGGTCCGCGACCCCTGACGGGCCGCCGAGCCGGTCAGGGTTCGGTGCCGTAATCGATCCGGACGTCCTCCTGAGTTCCCTCACGTACCCTGATCGCCCTGGTCGCCGATGTCTTGCCGGATGTCGTGTGCCCGGCCGTACGTCGCGAATGGTCGATATCCGGTGATCTTGATCGGTAATCCGGCACCGGTCCGGTTCGGGCGCCCGGTACAATCGGACCGTGCTGCTCTGCGAAGGCTGAACGCCCCGAGCCGACGGATCCGTGGTCCGCCGGCTTGTTCGTGTGCCCTGAGTCAGCCTTCGACCCCGAGAGCGAGTCCTCCGACATGATCACTGCGAACGGCCTGGAACTCCGTGCCGGCGCCCGGATCCTGCTGTCCGACACCACGCTGCGGGTCCAGCCCGGCGACCGGATCGGCCTGGTCGGCCGCAACGGCGCCGGCAAGACCACCACCCTCAAGGTGCTGGCCGGCGAGGGTCAGCCCTACTCCGGCCAGCTCGACCGGCGTAGCCAGGTCGGCTACCTGCCGCAGGACCCGCGCACCGGCGACCTCGGCGTCACCGCCCGGGACCGGGTGCTCTCCGCCCGGGGCCTGGACGTGCTGATGGCCCAGATGAAGGAGATCGAGCAGCGGCTCGCCGACGAGGCCGGCGACGACCGGCTGGTCCGCCGGTACGGCGCGCTGGAGGACCAGTTCGCCTCCCTCGGCGGGTACGCCGCCGAGGCGGAGGCGGCACGGATCTGCGCCAACCTCGGCCTGCCGGACCGGGTACTCGCGCAGACCATCGGCACCCTCTCCGGCGGCCAGCGCCGCCGGGTCGAGCTGGCCCGGATCCTGTTCCGGGACGCGGCCGAGAACGGCGGCGGGATCCTGCTGCTCGACGAGCCGACCAACCACCTGGACGCCGACTCGATCACCTGGCTGCGCGGTTTCCTCCACGGGCACAAGGGCGGGCTGATCGTGATCAGCCACGACGCCTCGCTGCTGGAGGCCGTGGTCAACAAGGTCTGGTTCCTGGACGCCACCCGCTCGGTGGTGGACGTCTACAACGTCGGCTGGCAGAAATACCTGGAGCAGCGGGAGACCGACGAGCGGCGCCGCCGCCGGGAGCGGGCCAACGCCGAGAAGAAGGCCGGCGCGCTGATGGCCCAGGCCGACAAGATGCGGGCCAAGGCGACCAAGACGGTGGCCGCGCAGAACATGGCCCGGCGGGCCGAGAAGCTGCTCTCCGGACTGGAGGAGGCCCGGGTCGCCGACAAGGTGGCCAAGGTCCGGTTCCCCAGCCCGGCGCCGTGCGGCAAGACGCCGCTGACCGCCAGCGGGCTCTCCAAGTCGTACGGCTCGTTGGAGATCTTCACCGACGTCGACGTCGCCGTCGACCGGGGCTCCCGGGTGGCGATCCTCGGGCTCAACGGTGCCGGCAAGACCACCCTGCTGCGGATCCTCGGCGGGCTGCTGGAGTCGGACACCGGCGAGGTGCGGCCGGGCCACGGGCTGCGGCTGGGCTACTACGCGCAGGAGCACGAGACGCTCGACGTGGACCGCAGCGTGCTGGACCACATGCGCAGTGCCGCCAGCGAGCAGTCCGACACCGATCTGCGAAAGATCCTCGGCGCGTTCCTCTTCTCCGGCGACGACGTGGACAAGCCGGCGGGGGTGCTCTCCGGCGGTGAGAAGACCCGGCTGGCGCTGGCCACCCTGGTCTGCTCGGGCGCGAACGTGCTGCTGCTGGACGAGCCGACCAACAACCTCGACCCGGTGAGCCGGGAGCAGGTGCTCGACGCCATCGCCCGCTATCCCGGCGCCATCGTGCTGGTCACCCACGACCCGGGCGCGGTGCTGGCGCTCAAGCCCGACCGGGCGATCCTGCTGCCCGACGGCGACGAGGACGCCTGGAGCGACGACCTGCTCGAACTGGTCGAGCTGGCCTGACGGCGGTCCCGCCGCCGCCCGGCGGCGGGATTTTCGGGTACTGACCGACGACGATCTGCCAGGATCGGCAAGGTCCCGCCCGTGCCGAGGTGACGAAGAGGACGGTCAGTACGACAATGTCTCGGGGTTGCCGCCGGCGAGCACAGACGACACTGCGGGGACCGGAACGCCATTCTGCGGAATCCGCCCCGACGGAATCCGCGCCGGGAACGAAACTCTCCGCGACCTGAGCCGAAACTTGACGTCGGCGGAACGAAACTCGCCGGATGATGAGGCGAAACTCCCGTGGCGTGGAAGGAAACTCGACCGAGGGGCGGGAAAACCGCGTCGGCCGCGGTCGTGACCGGACGGTCGCGGCCCGACATCCCCGCTGACGTGCGGCGGAAGCCCGGATGGTGGGTGTGGACGACGTCGGCGGCGCAATCACTCAATCGGGAAACTGACACTGCTGTGCGTGTCGGTTGGCGAAGAGTTGATATCTAGCGCATGATCGTTCGAGGCGGTCTAATAGGTGGGACCGTATCGAACCGCACAGTCTGGGACGTGAGGAATCAACATGGCAGCCACTGGCACAGCCACCAGCACTGAGAAGGGTCGCCGGATCGTCGGAGCCGAGCGTCAGACGCTCGCCAAGGACCTGGTCAAGCGGTATACCTCCGGCGAAAGCATCCGCGCCCTGGCGGCCTCGACCGGCCGTTCCTACGGGTTCATCCACCGGGTGCTCACCGAGTCTGGTGTACAGCTTCGTCAGCGTGGCGGCGCGCGCCGTCGGAAGAAGGCGTGACCCGCTCAGCAGCCTGGTCCGGACCCGTACGCCTGCGGAGTTCTTCGTGACCGTCGGCGTACGACTCAATTGCGACGGGCCGGTCGCGACACTGACGTTGTGCCGGCCCGACGTACTCAACGCACAGACGCCGCAGATGTGGCGGGCGATGCACGACTTCTCCCGGGACCTCCCGGGTGACGTCCGCGTCGTGGTGGTACGGGGCGAGGGTCGGGCCTTTTCCGCCGGGCTCGACCTCTCGGTGCCGACCGGGGGCGCCGGGGCGGAGAACTCCCTGGTCGAGCTGGCCGGGTTGCCGCCCGAGGAGTGTGCCGAGCGGATCGCCGGCTTCCAGGCCGGCTTCACCTGGCTGCACCGCCCCGACCTGATCTCGGTCGCGGCGGTGCAGGGGCACGCGATCGGGGCCGGCTTCCAGCTCGCGCTCGCCTGTGACCTCCGGGTGCTGGCCTCGGACGCCACCTTCGTGATGGCCGAGGTCACCCTCGGCCTGGTCCCCGATCTCGCCGGCACGAAGCGGCTGGTGGAGTTGGTCGGCTACGCCCGGGCGCTGGAGATCTGCGTGACCGGCCGGCGGATCGACGCGGCCGAGGCCGAGCGGCTCGGCCTGGCCACCGTGGTCGTGCCGCCGGACGACCTCGACGCGGCGGTCCAGGACCTGACCGCGGCGATCCTGAGCGGCAACCGGGACGCGGTGGTGGAGATCAAGGCGCTGCTGGCCGGTGCCTCCGGGCGCTCCCCGGCGGAGCAGCAGCGGGCCGAGCGCGAGGCGCAGACCCGCCGCATGCGCGATCTTGTCGGAGCCGGCGAATAGGCTGTACGCCGACGGCGTGCATGATCAGCCGGCGGCGTGTGTGACCAGGGGATCATTCGGGAAGAATCGGGCCGCCACTCCGGTTGTCGTAGTCGTCGAGGACGACTGGGAGGTCGCGCGTGGTGAACCCGATGGGTGCCGGTGCCAGCATGGGCGGTTGGAACATGCTGCGCTCGTTGCGTAACCGCGACGAGGTGACCGCACACCGGGTGAGCCGGCGCAGCGTACGCCGGGTCGTCGAATTCGCCCGACCCTACCGGCGCGACATCGTGGTGTTCCTGGTCACGGTGGTCTTCGCCGCGATCATCGGGGTGGCGACCCCGGTCCTCGCCGGTGACGTGATCAACGCGATTTCCCGGGGCGGCTCCGACGCGGGCGGGCTGGTGATCCGGCTGGCCTTGGTGATCGCCGGCCTCGCGGTGCTGGACGCACTGCTCTCGCTGGCCCAGCGCTGGTATTCGGCGCGGATCGGCGAGGGGATCATCCTCAACCTGCGGACCCGGGTCTACGACCACGTCCAGCGGATGCCGCTGCCGTTCTTCACCCGTACCCAGACCGGGGCGCTGGTCAGCCGGCTCAACAACGACGTGACCGGCGCGCAGCGGGCCTTCACCAGCACCCTCTCCGGGGTGGTCAGCAACATCATCCAGCTCGTGCTGACCGCCGCCGTCATGTTCACGCTCTCCTGGCAGATCACCGCGCTCTCCCTGATCCTGCTGCCGATCTTCATCATCCCGGCCCGCCGGGTCGGCCGGCGGCTGGCGGAGATCACCCGGGAGTCGTACGACCTCGACGCCAAGATGAACGCCACCATGACCGAGCGGTTCGGGGTGTCCGGGGCGCTGCTGGTCAAGCTCTTCGCCCGGCCCGACGTCGAGGCGCGGCGGTTCGGCGACCGGGCCGAGCGGGTCCGGGACATCGGCATCCAGTCCGCGATGTACTCCCGCACCTTCTTCGTGGCGATGCTGCTGGTCGCCTCGCTGGCCCAGGCGCTGACCTACGGGCTCGGCGGCTGGCTCGCGGTGCAGGGCAACGTCAGCGCCGGCACGGTGGTGACGCTTGCCCTGCTGCTCACCCGCCTCTACGGCCCGCTGACCGCGCTGTCGAACGTCCGGGTGGACGTGATGAGCGCGCTGGTCTCCTTCGACCGGGTCTTCGAGGTGCTCGACCTGACCCCGTCGATCGCCGAGAAGCCGGCCGCGGTCGAGATCCCGCGCGGTGCCGGGCGGCTGGAGTTCTCCGACGTACGGTTCCGCTATCCGACCGCCGCCGAGGTGTCGCTCGCCTCGCTGGAGGAGGTCGCCACACTCGACCGTACGGTCAACGAGCCGGTGCTGCGCGGCGTCTCGTTCACCGTCGAGCCGGGCCAGATGGTGGCCCTGGTCGGGCCCTCCGGTGCCGGCAAGTCCACCACCTCGATGCTGGTCTCCCGGATCTACGACGTGACCGACGGGGCGGTCCGGGTCGGTGACGTCGACGTCCGGGACGCCACCCTCGACTCGCTGCGCGACACCATCGGGGTGGTGACCCAGGACTCGCACCTGTTCCACGAGACGATCGCGGAAAACCTGCGCTACGCCAAGCCCGACGCGACCGACGACGAACTCTGGGCGGCGCTGCGCGGCGCCCAGGTGGCGGAGCTGGTCCACTCGCTGCCGGACGGGCTCGACACCATGGTCGGCGAGCGGGGCTACCGCTTCTCCGGCGGCGAGAAACAGCGGATCGCCATCGCCCGGCTGCTGCTCAAGGCCCCGTCGATCGTGATCCTCGACGAGGCGACCGCGCACCTCGACTCCGAGTCGGAGGCGGCGGTACAGCGGGCGCTGTCGGTGGCGCTGAGCGGGCGTACGGCGCTGGTGATCGCGCACCGGCTGTCGACCGTACGGGAGGCCGACCAGATCCTGGTACTGGACGGCGGGCGGATCGTCGAGCGGGGCCGGCACGAGGAACTGGTCGCCGTCGGCGGCCTCTACGCCGAGCTGTACCGGACGCAGTTCGCCGTCGCCGGCTCCCCGGCCCCATACTCCGACGCGGTCGGCCCGGAGCCGGTGATCACGATGCCACGCCCCGACTACGACCCGGTCTGACCGAGTCCACTCTTCAGGCGGTCGCCCGGCCCCTGGCCCCGCGTCTCCGCCAGGGTCGCCGCCCGCAGCGCCGCGAACTCGGCGGCCAGCCCCGGCCCGGTGAAGTGTGCGTTCAGCCCGCTCGGGTTCGGCAGTACCCACAGGTGTGCCCCGCCGATCGTCTCCGGTTGCCGGCCGATCCTCGCCGTACGCCGCTCGAACGCCGTCCGGTACGCCGTGACCCCGAGCACCGCCACCCAGCGCGGCCGGTACCGCCGGACCTTGCGGACCAGCAGCCGACCGCCCTCGACGAGTTCGTCCCGGGTCAGTTCGTCGGCCCGGGCGCTGGCCCGGGCCGCCAGGTTGGTGATGCCCAGCCCGTGACCGAGCAGTTCGGCCTGGTCGGCCGGGTCGACCAGGTGCGGTGTGAACCCACCCCGGTGCAGGGCCGGCCAGAACCGGTTGCCGGGCCGGGCGAAGTGCCAGCCGGTCGCCGCCGAGTAGAGACCCGGGTTGATCCCGCAGAAGAGTACGTCCAGGTCCGGGGCGATCAGGTCGGGGAGCAGCCGGTCGGCCGCCGCCGCCACCTCGGCCGGGGTCGGACGGGGCCGGACCCGTCGGGCCGTCGTCAACTCTTGTTGTTTCGCCTGACCGCCCATACCACCACCAGCACCACAGCCGTCACCACCGCCAGACAGCAGAGCGCGCCGACGGCGAGCACCACCAGGCTCAGCAGTTCGATGATGGAAACCTCCAGGCTCGACGGGTGGCAACTCTATCCCGGCCCGGGGCCGGGCCGGCGGCAGGCCGAGACCGGCTCGGCGGCCGAGTCGCATGGTCTTCCGGAACTGGCCGTACCGGGAGCGGATCGGTGACGCGCCGCGACCCGGACCCGTCACCCGGCCCTCCATCTGGAGGGCGACCGGAGTCAGCCGGTGGCGGGCGAAGGTCGGTTCGGCGGCTGGCGGGAGCCGGTGGCCGGCCGGAGGCAGCTCAGAGGCTCCGCAGTGCGCCGCCGTCGACCGGGATGGTGACCCCGGTCAGGTAGCTGGCGGCGGGGGAGAGCACGAACGCGGCCACCCGGCCGAACTCGTCCGGGTCGCCGATCCGGCGCAGCGGTATCGCCGCCTCCGCGTCGGCCCGGGCTCGCTCCGGGTCCCCGCTGGCGGCGAAGAGTTCCCGGTTACGGTCGGTGAGAATCCGGCCCGGCAACAGGCTGAGTACGCGTACGCCGCGCGGACCGTACTCGTCGGCCATGTCCTTGGCCACCCCGGCCAGCCCCGGCCGCAGCCCGTTCGAGATGCCGAGCCCCGGAATCGGTGCCCGGACCGAGTTGGAGAGCACCAGGCCGAGCGCGCCGCCGACCGGCAGTGCCGCCGCGATCGTCCGGGCGGCCCGGACCGTGCCGAGGAAGATGGTCTCGAAGGAGTCCCGCCACTGCGCGTCGGTGGCCTGGGCGGCGCTGCCCGGCGGCGGTCCGCCGACCGAGACCAGCCCACCGTCGAGCCCGCCGAACCGCTCCAGGGCGGTGTCGACCAACCGGGTCGCGGTGTCCGGGCTGGCCAGGTCGGCGGTGACCCCGACCACCCGGTCGTCCGGGCCGAGTCGTTCTGCCGCCGTGGCCACCTGGTCGGGATCCCGGGCCGAGATCACCACCCGGGCGCCGTCGGCCACCAGGGCGCGTGCGGTGGCGAAGCCGAGTCCCTTCGATGCGCCGGTCAGCACGTACACCCGGTCCGCGAGTCCGAGATCCATAGCGGGATCCTATGACCCGGGCGACGCCGAGTCGATCTTCGGGTTGGTGGAGCCGGGCGCGGTCCAGATGCGTACCCGGCCGGCGAACTGCACCACCAGCACGTTTCCGGCCCGGCGCAGTGCCGGCAGCCGGCGTCGGCGCGGGGGCGTGTGGCCGTCGTACCGCCAGCCGGCCTCCCGGACGGCGAGTTCCTCGGCGGCGGGCGCCGGCAGCGCCTCCTCGGCGGCCAGGTGCCGGGCCAGGTCCCAGCCGTCCCGGACCGAGCCCGAGGTCGGGCGCTCGGCCGCCCAGGCCGCGAAGACGGCCCGCCAGCTCCGGCCGTGCCCTGCGGCGAGCAGCGGCCAGTGCCGGGCGACCTCGCCGGCCCGCTTGTGCAGCAGCGCCGACCGGGCCACCCCGACCAGCCGGGCGTCGAAGCCCGGTGGCAGCGGCGCCCCGGCCACCAGGGCGGCTACCAGCGCGGCCTGCCGGTCGGCCAGCGTCCCGGCCGCTCCGGCCCGACTGCTCCGGTCGTTCCGTGATCGTGGTCGGTCCGCAGGCCGGGTCTCGTCGGTCATCTGCGGTCACCGCCGGGCAACCGGAGGCGGGCGGTGATCGGGTCAGTCATCTCCGGTCACCTGCGGATAGCCGGAGGCGGAAGGCGATCGTGTCGCTCATCTCCGGATGACCGGAGGCGGCGGCGATCGTGTTCGACATCTCAGGTCACCCTCGGATAGCCGGAGGCGGCGGCGATGGCGTCGAGTTCGGCGCGCAGGGTGGCGGCCGGTGGATAGTGTCCGTCGCGCTCCAGCAGCAGCGCTGGCGGCCGGTGCCGGGCGGAGAGTTCGGCGACCAGGTCGAGTACCTCCGGCGGGACCGGGTCGGTGTGCGTGTCGTGGTAGATCCCGTCGCTGGCCGCACCGCCCGCGACGTGTACGTAGCCGACCCGCTCCAGCGGCAGCCGGTCGAGCAGGTCGAGCGGATCGGCACCCCGGTTGCGGGCGTTGGCGTAGACGTTGGCGATGTCCAGCAGCAGCAGCGCGCCGGTACGGTCGAGGATCTCGGTGAGGAAGTCCGCCTCGTCCAGTTCGTCGTCCGGCCAGTCGAAGATGGCGGCGATCGGCTCCAGGGCGAGTGGGACGGAGAGTTCGGCCCGTACCCGGGCGACGTTCCCGACCACCGCGTCGACCGCCTCCCGGGTACGCGGCAACGGCAGCAGGTGCCCCGCCTCGATCCCGCCGGCCCGGACGAAGGCGATGTGCTCACTGGCCAGCGGCGCGTCCAGCAGTTCGGCGGCCCGGGCGAACTGGCGTACCCGAGCAGGCTCGACCGGGTCGGCGCCGCCGAGGGAGAGCCGCACCCCGTGCGGTATCACGGTCACGCCGCGTTCACGCAGTTCGGCGAGGCCCGGCGGTGGCCCGGCAGCGGGTATCGACTCGGCGATCACCTCGACGAAGCGCAGGCCGGGCAGGTCCGCGACGAAGCCGGCGATCTCGGGCCGCCAGCCGATCCCCACGCCGTATCCGGCCTCCGGTGTCCGCACACCGGCCGGCACCGGCACACCGGAGGCCGGCACCGGCACACCGTCTCCAACCTCCGGCGCCCGCACACCATCCCCGGTCGTCATCCGCCGCACCCGCCGCACCCACCGCACCCGCCACCACCACCGCAGCCACTGCCGCCCGAACCGTCGCCGCCACCGGAGCTGTCCCCGCCGCCGGATCCGCCGCTGCCGCCCACTGCCGGTGTGCTCACCGCGCGCTGCACCTCCGCCTCGACCGCGAACGCCGGGTCGAACTGGACCAGCGCGGCCGTGCCGAAGAGGGCGATCCCCAGCGCCGCACCGGCCGCCCCGTAGGTGGCGTAGGCGGGCGAGTGCCGGGGCGCGAGGTGCTGGTGCTGCCGGCGCAGGTCGCGCAGGAGTGCGTTCGCCGCCCGGGTCCGGTGGGGGACCACGCAGAGCAGCACCACGCTGGTGGGCGCCAGCACCAGCAGGCTCAGCCCGAGGTAGCCGACCGGCTGACCGCCGACCAGACCGGCGATCAGCCGGGCCAGGCCGACCGCCAGCAGCCCGAGCAGCAGTACCGGCCCGATCCGGGCGACCGGCCGGGCCGACCGGGGCAGCGCCAGTCCGTTCCGGACCAGCTCGGCCCGCAGGTCGGCGAGCGCGGTGCGGACCCGTGGATCGTCGCCGAGCTTTCGCCCGCGTACGCCCTGGCCGGCCGCCTGGTGGACGGCGGCGTCGAGCGGCGTGGCCTGGACCGGCAACGGCCCGGCCTGCACCAGCCGGCGCTGCGGTGTGGTGCCGACCGCCCCGGCGGCGCGCAGCCCGCCGAGCGTGGCGTACACGGACAGCCGGTCACCGCCGGACAGCCAGGCGAGCTGGATCGGGTGCAGCCGCTCGGCCCCGGGCGGGCGGTGCCCGGCGAACCCGACCAGCCGGTGGACCAGGGTGCCGAGCAGGACCAGTCCGGCGATCGTGAGGTAGATGGTCAGGAAGACCGGCCCGGGTACGCCCCAGGTCTCGGCTTGCACCGGCAGCACGTCCATCGGGTCACTCCAGGCGTACGTGGGTCGGGACTGCCACCATTGTGGATCGGCTACGCCAGCCCGCCCGATCGCGGTTCGGCAAACCTGCCGCGTGCCGAGCGGCGCCGCAAGGGGCGAGCAGGGCCGCAAGGGGCGAGCAGTGCTGTCCGGGGCAGCAGCGCCGCCGGAGACGCGATCAGTGCCAGAAGGAGCGAGCAGAGCTACAAGGGGCGAGCAGTGTTGGCCGGAGTGGGCGTGCTCAGCGGCCCGGTCGGCGGACCGCCTCCTCGACCAGGTCCAGTACCGGACCGAGGTCGCCCGCCGGCCGGGCCATCGCCAGTTGCAGCACCAGGCCGTCGTAGGCCAGCTCCAGGAACCGGGCCAGCGTCTCGATGGGTACGTCGTCGCGGAGTACCCCGGCGTCCCGCTGCCGGGCCAGCCGCTCCCGGGTGGCCTCGGCGAGACTCGCCGAGCGTTCCGCCCAGCGCTTCGCGAACTCCGGGTCGGTGCGCAGTCGCCGGGACACCTCGAGTTGGCTGCCCAGCCAGCCGGTGGTGTCCGGCGAGGTGGCACCGGCCAGCAGGTCCCGCATGACCTGCACCAGACCGTTGCGGGCGACCGTGGCGACCATGGCGGCGGCGTCGTCCTCGGCGACCGCGAGGAAGAGCGAGTCCTTGTCCCGGAAGTGGTGGAAGATCGCTCCCCGGGAGAGCCCGGTCGCCTCTTCGAGCCGGCGCACGGTGGCGCCCTCGTAGCCGTGTCGGGCGAAGCAGGCCCGTGCCGCGCCGAGGATCTCCTGACGGCGGGCGTCGAGCTGGTCCTGACTTACCCTGGGCACCACCCGATCGTGCCAGGCGGGGACCCGGTATGCAATCCGTACGTACGTCTTGGATTGGTGCCGGTCCGGCGCGCGGGTCAGCCGGCCCGGCGGCCGACCATCAGAGCCTGGGCGCCCCGGCCCAGCGGACCGGTGGCGTCGGAGAGCACGGTGCTGGCCAGCCCGGACCCGTGTTCGTCCAGCGTCGTGCCGGCCCGTACGTGCAGCCACTCGTCGACCGGCTGCCGGTGCAGGTGCACGGTCAGTTCGGTGTTGATGAACCACCAGTGCGCGATGTCCAGCAGCCGGCTCAGTCCGTTGCCGGAGTCGGCGAGCAGGGTGACCCGTTGCAGCGGGCTCGGCTCCTCACCGGCGACCAGCGGAATCCGTTGCCGGGCCCAGACCGAGGCCGGGCCGGGGCGCTCGAAGTGGCCGTCGACGAACCGCCAGTCGACCGCCCGCAGGTAGCCGGTCTGCCAGCGCGGCTCGGTGAACCGGGAGGGCTCCGCCGGCCGGGACGGTGGTGGTGCCGGGGCGGTGACCACCTCGGCGGGCAGCTCGACCGGGGTACGCCGGATCCGCCATACCCGGGCCCGCAGCACCACCCGCCCGGCGGCGTGCAGTTCGGCCTCGACCAGTTCGACGGAGCGTCCGGGCCGGGCCACGGTGGCCCGGACGGCGACCTCGGCCACCGGTACCCCGCCGAGGAACTCCACCGTCAGCCGGGTGACCTGGGCCGGCCCGTCCAGCGAGCTGGGTAACCGTTCCACGGCTCGGGTCAGCAGCGCGCTCGGCGGTCCGCCGTGTTGCAGGCCGCTGCTCCACGGTCCCTCGGTGGCCGGGGTGGCGACGTACCGCTCGGGGTCGTCGGTGGGCAGGTAGAAGGCGTCGGGCACGGGCCGATTTTCCTCTCCGACGGCGGGTTCGCAAGATCGGCGCCGGATCGCCGGCCGGTTATCATCGCGGCCGTGACGCAGACCACCATCGCCCCGCCGGCCGCCGCACTGCCGGTCGCCGCGGTCCAGGCCGAACCGGAACCCGGGAACGTGGCCGGGAACGCCGGCTCGGCCGCCCGGCTGGTGGCGCGGGCCGCCGCCGACGACGCCCGGGTCGTCGTGCTTCCGGAGCTGTTCCTGCCGGCCTACCACCCGCCGAGCCTGGCCGGCGATCCGGCCGCTACCGACGTCGCCGCCGACGACGACGGCGAGGTGGCGGACTCCCGGCTCGACCCGCTGCGGGCGGTCGCCCGGGACCACCGGGTGGTGGTAGTGGTCGGCGCGGCGGTCCGGCACCCGGACGGCCGGCGGACCTGCTCGGCGCTGGTGGTGGACGGCGCGGGCCGGGTCGGCGCCGGATACGCCAAACAGCACCTCTGGGGCCCGGACGAGAACGCGCTGTTCACACCTGGGCGGCGCGGCGCGACCCTGCTGGTCGACGGTTGGCGGCTCGGTCTCGGTGTCTGCTACGACGGCTGTTTCCCCGAGCACGGCCGGGCGGCGGCGGCCGACGGGGCGCACGGCTACCTCTGCCCGAGCGGTTACCTGGTCGGCTCCGAGCACCGGCGTGACCTCTACTACCGGGCTCGCGCGCTGGACAACACCATGTACGTGGTCTTCGCCAACGCGGTCGGTGGCGCGCCGCCCTGGCGGTTCAACGGCGGCGCGGCGATCTACGATCCCGAGGGCCGGGTCATGCGCCGGGCCGTGGACTCCGGCGAGGCCGTCGTCGTCGCCCGGTTCGACCCGACCGAACTGCATCGGGTACGCGACGCGCACCGGATGCTCGCCGACCGGCTTCCGGGACAGGGCGGGGTACGGACGCTGTTGACCGGTTGAGCGCCTGTTGTCAGTCTGGCCAACCCGGGTTGTTTACATGCTGGGACTGTTGTCCGACCGGCTGCGTCCCGTACTGTGCGCAAGTGCCGCTGTTGCTCCTCGATCTGGACAACACTCTGCTCGACCGGGCGGGCCCGTTCCGGACCTGGGCGCAGGGGTTCCTGGACGAGATCGGAGCACCCGAGAGCGACGTCGACTGGCTGCTCTCGGTGGATGCCGACGGCCTGACCAACCGCTGGGACGTGGCCGACGCGATTCGCGACCGCTACCGCCTCCGGATTCCCTCCATCGACCTGGTCGAGGCGTTGCACGAGGGAGTCGTGGAATACACCCGGCTCGATCCGTTGATCGCCTGCGCGTTGCGGATCGCCGACGACGCCGGCTGGGTACCGGTGGCGGTCACCAACGGCACCGAGCGGCTACAGGAGATGAAGATCAGGCGTACCGGCCTGGACCGCTATCTGGCGGACTGGGTGATCTCCGAGGAGGTCGGGGTCAGCAAGCCGAACCCCCGGATCTTCGCGCTCGCCGCCGAACGGGTCCGGATGCGGCTGCGTGGTGCCTGGATGGTCGGGGACAGCCCGGAGGCCGACATCGGCGGGGCCGCCGCAGTCGGGCTGCCCAGCGTCTGGCTGCACCGGGGCCGCCGCTGGATGGAGCGCCGGTACGCCCCGACGAAGACCGTGGACGGGCTGATCGCCGCCGTCGCCACGGTGCTGGCCGCCTGAACCCGACCGCCCCGCCCCGCACTCCCGCTCCGGCCCCTGATCCCTGCCCCGCCCCAGCGGCTGATCCTGTCCCGCCCCGGTTGTTTGGCCCTGTCCCGGCGTTTGGCCCTGTCCCGGCGTTTGGTCCGGTCCCGGTGTTTGGTCCTGCCCCGCCCCGGCGCCTTTCCGGTTCGGCGGTAATTCGGTTGACGGTCGCTTTCCAGACCGGCGAGCATTGCGCGTCGGAGGACCCTGCCTGGTCTCTCCGGGTCGTATCGCATCCCGGGCACCGCCCGGCCGAGTGGAAGGAGGGGTAACCGTGGCTGTCGTTGTGCTGCGCTCTCGCCTGTCTTCTTCCGACTCGACCAGAGGATTCCTCCAGTGCCACGCGATTATGACGACTATTCCGGTTCGGCCCGCTCCCGTGGCGGTCGTACCACCCGCCGGTTCGACGACGACGAGCCGCGCTTTCTGAAACGGAACCGGCACGCCACCACGGCCGCGTTCGACACCAACGCCGACACTGACGTCCCGGACGTCGGTGACCGCTGGTCGACCTGGGACCAGGCGGTGCACGGGCCGGAGCCGCACCCCGACTGGCTCGTCACCGAATTGGCCGCCGTCGACACCGAGCTGGGTGTGCTGAAGACCGGCAAGGAGGCGGACGTACACCTGGTCCGCCGGGCAATGCCGGCCAGCGACCGGAGCTGCCTGCTCGCCGCCAAGCGCTACCGCGAGCCGGAGCATCGGCTCTTCCACCGGGACGCCGGCTATCTGGAGGGGCGGCGGGTACGCCGGTCCCGGGAGAACCGGGCGATGGAGGGGCGTACCGCGTTCGGCCGGCAGATGATCGCCGGTCAGTGGGCCGCCGCCGAGTTCGCCGCGCTGACCCGGCTCTGGCAGGTGGGGCGGGAACTGGGCAGCATCGCCGTGCCGTACCCGGTGCAGTTGATCGGGACGGAGCTGATGCTCGAATTCGTCGGCGATCCGGTGCAGGGGCAGGCGGCGCCCCGACTGGCCCAACTCCGGCCCGACCCGGTGCTGTTGCGCCGGCTCTGGGACCAGCTCGTCGACGCGCTGGTCGTACTGGCCCGGGCCGGGTTGGCGCACGGTGACCTGTCGCCGTACAACCTGCTGGTCGACGGGGACCGGCTGGTGCTGATCGACCTGCCGCAGGTGGTGGACGTGATCGCCAACCCGAGCGGACGGGAGTTCCTGGCCCGGGACGTACGGGTGGTGGCCGCCTGGTTCGCGGCGCGGGGACTCCCCGGCGAACTGGTCGACCCGGGCGTACTGACCGAGCGGCTGCTCCGGGAGGCAGGTCTGGGCTAGCGGTTCACTGGAGGTACTTCTCGACCTCGTTCACGCTGCGCGCTCCGGTGCTGTCCGGGTCGGTGCCGGCCTGCCGGGCGGCCCGGCGCCGGCGGAGCAGGTCCCAGCACTGGTCGAGCGACTCCTCCAGCTCGCGCAGCCGGGTCCGGTCCTCGTCGGTCGAGTTCTCGACCTGCTGGGCGTGGTTGCGGAGCCGGTGTTCCTCGTCGACCAGGTCGGAGATCCGGCTCAGAATCGTCCTGTCGTCCATGCCCAAGATCCTGGCACAGCGTCGAACGTGCCGCCCACCATCCGCAGCGGGTGGTGGGCGGCCCGCGTCGGGGCGTCGCCTTGCCGGGGCGGGACACATTCATTGACATAGTTCCCTCCGGTTCCTATCGTGACGTTAGGAAAGCGCTTTCCAGTCTTCTCGAAACACCGTCCCGACCCTTCCCGCTTCCCCGAAGTGCAGAGACTCCCGTCCGGCCGGCATACCCGTCCCAAGGCCGCCCGGTGGCGCTGCCCGCTGCCCCGCGCGCCTCCCGCTGCGCCGGCCGAGCCCGCTCCGCACAAGCCGGCACACCACGCCCGCGCATCCCCGCCACCACCGGAAAGGCAGAAGACCCGTGACTCCACCACGCACCAGAGCCGGGGTACCCGTCCCGGGCGACCGCCGTTGGCGACGCCGCGCCGCCCTCGGGCTCGCCGTCGCGCTGGCTGCCGCCCTCAACCACGGCGGCGGCGCCGCGCAGGCCGCCCTCTCCACCGACACCGCTCACGAGGTCACGGTCGAGGCCGCACCGCCCGGTCCGCCCCCGACCTCCGCGACGCCCGGCATCGCCGGCCCCACCGTGCTGGTGCCGGCCGGCCAAGCGGACGGCTTCGCCAGCCTGAACGCGCTCGGCCAGAACGGCACCACCGGCGGGGTCGGCGGACCGGTGGTCACCGCCACCACCTCGGACGACTTCCTGGAGTACATCGACACGGTCGGGCCGCTGGTGATCCGGGTACAGGGGACCATCCGGATCACCAGCAAGCAGGGGGTACGGCCGAACAAGACGATCATCGGCGTGGGGTCCAACGCCACGATCGACGGCGGCGGGCTGGACTTCTACCGGTCGTACAACGTGATCGTCCAGAACCTCAACTTCACCAACGCCGAGGACGACGCGGTCAACGTGGGGCAGCAGTCGCACCACATCTGGATCGACCACAACCGGTTCACCGGCGCGGTGGACGGCTCGGTCGACATCGTCCGGGGCGCCGACTACGTGACGGTCTCCTGGAACCACTTCGACCACGCCGACAAGAGCATGCTGATCAGCCACTCAGACGGGGCCGCCTCGACCGACGTCGGGCACCTCAAGGTCAGCATCCACCACAACTTCTTCGACAACAGCCGGCAGCGGCACCCCCGGGTCCGGTTCGGCGAGCCGGTGCACGTCTACAACAACTACTTCCTCGGCAACGAGCTGTACGCCGTCGCCTCCACCGAGAACGCCGGGGTACTGGTCGAGGGGAACTACTTCGAGAACGTGCCGTACCCGCTCTACTCGGCCAGCGGCTATGCCGACAGTGGACCCGGCCGGGCGGTACAGCGGAACAACATCTTCGTGAACTCCGGCGTACCGGAGACGGCGGGTTCGGTGGTGGAGCCGCGGACGTACTACGCGTACCAGCTCGACCCGGCGGCCGGGGTGCCGGCCTCGGTCCGGTCCGGAGCCGGCACCGGCAGGATCACCGGCTGACCCGATCCCCAGGCTGACCGGTCCGTTGGCTGACCGGTCAGTCCGTGGCCAGCCGGGGCGGACGGTCGGGAGGTGGGTCCCGACCGTCCGCTGCCGCCGGTGCATCAAGGCAGGGGCACTGCCTGTCGCCGGTCGGTGACGGCCGCTGCTATTTGGTCAATCGGCTCCAACCGGGGTGTCTGTTTGATATGAACTACCAAACTCGGTGCCGGGAAGCCCGCAGATCGGGCATTCTCGATGCCGGGAAGGTAGTCCTGTCCTCAGGGGACCAGACCCGGAACGGAAAGAGCCCGAACATCATGGACCAAGCTACGTTGCCGACACCGCTTCGCGAGGCTGTCACGGTCACCACGGCCGGGGCCACCGGAGTGGCCAGGCTGGTGATCCAGGGTCTGCTCGACCTGATCGACGATCCCGCCGCGGCGGCCGACGCGACGGAGTTCCTGACCGCCCGGCTGCCCGGCTACGCACCGATGTGGCACATCGCCAACGCGGTACGCTCCGCCGAGCCGGCCGAGGCGCTCCGCCGGATCCGGGCCGAGCTGGACCACGCGGTGGAGAACACCGTGAAGGCGGCGGTGACCTGGGTCGGCGAGCAGGGCGTCCCGGTCACCTCCGCGCCGAGCAGCTCCATCGTCAATCAGATCCTGGCCCAGTTGCCGGAGTCGCTGCGGGTCGGTGAGCCGGCGGTCGCGCTGGCCGGCGCCGACGCGATCGGGCCGGACACCGTGCTCAACATCCGGGGTACCCGGGAGCTGGCGCAGCGGCTGCCCACCCTGATCGTCACCACCGCGCTGAAGCTGGTCCCCGAGCCGGTCTTCGCCCGCCTCGGTGCGCCGGTCTTCGAGCACATCCCGCTGGACGGCTTCGTCGGCGTGGTGCTCGACGGTGAGCTGCTCACCCCCGGAGAGGTCGGACGGCGAGCCGCGGAACTGCGTGAGTGACCCGAGATGGCCACCCCCGGCGCCCAGCAGATCCCCGCCTTCCTGTCGACGCTTCCCCAGAAGCGGTCCCTCTACGCGGTCGACACGTACTTCCGGGAGAGTTTCGAAGACCTGCTCGCCGTCGGTGGTGGCCGGATCGAGGAGTTCTGTCACGACCACGCACTCCTGCTGCTGAAACCGGACGCCGTGGTCAGCCGCCGGCTCGGCTCGGTGTTGCGCTGGGTGCTGGCGTACGGGTTCGGCATCGTCTGGGCGGCGACGGTGACCATCGACCGGCACGGCGTACGGGCGCTGTGGCAGTACGGGCTGAACGCCGCCAGCCGGGACCGGCGGGACGCCGCCGACCTCTACGTCACGGCGTCCGAGTGCCTGCTCCTGCTGCTCGCCCTGCCCGGCCGTACCGAGCCGGCCTCGCTGGTGCTCTCCACCGCCAAGGGGCCGGCCGACCCGGTCCGCTGCCGGCCGGGGCAGCTCCGCTACGACGTCGGCAGCTTCAACTACCAGCTCAACCTGGTGCACGCCGCCGACGAGCCGGCCGACCTGCTCCGGGAGCTGGCCGTGCTCTGCAACCACGAGACCCGGGCCGGCCTCTACCGGCGTACCCTGGCCGGGTCGGCGGACCCGTCCGGTGACGGTCGGTCGGAGGCGTTCGCCCTGGCCGACCGGCTGGAGGCGGCCACCCCGAAGGTGGATCTCGAACTGGACCGGACCCTCGGCGAGTTGGCCGACGCGGCCGAGGCGCGCCGACGGTCCGGTCCGGGTACCGCTGCCGGCGAACTGGTCTCGCTGATCGACCGGATCCGGGCCCGCTGCTCCCGGGACTGGCGGACGGTGGTGCGGCTGGCCGAGTCGAGCGGGGTACCGGTCAACCGGTGGCAGCGGATCGTGCTCGCCACCCACCTGCTCGACCCGTACGTGCCCGGCGCCACCAGCCTGCTGCCGGACGCCTCCACCACCCCTTGACGCTGCCGGGCGGGACGGGTGAGGTCAGAGCACCCGGGTCACCCGTTCGGCCCGGCTACGCCGCGCGACGGTGGCCGGGTCGAGGTTGGCGCAGAGCACCACCGTGGCACCGGCGGCCAGCGGTGCCAGCAGCCACTTCACCGGGTGCTCGTGCTCGGCGGCGTCGACGAGCAGCCGGTCGCCGGGGCGCAGGTCGAAGACCTCGTCCGCCATTCCCCGGGCCAGCCGGCCCCAGTCGGCGTAGCTGGTGCCGTCCACACTGGCCGCGTCGTCCGGCCGGAGCGGCACGTACGGCCGCAGGTTGGCGTCGTGCCGGCGTACCTCGGTGAGGTAGTCCCGGTAGCCGGTCGGCGGTTCGGCCAGCGGGGCGGCGTCCGGCGCGTACCCGAGCACGAACCGGTGCTCCGCCTCGGGTACGTGGTCGAGCCAGTCGTCGATCCGGCCCAGCGCGGCGTACGTGACGTCGAACGGCTCCTCGACGCCCGGGCCGAGCCGGGGCAGCCCGGCGGTGGCGGTGCCGTGGAAGCTCACCGACACCCCGGCCGACCAGGTGCCGAGCAGTACGGCGGCGGTCTGCCAGTGCGGCGGCAACAGCACCGCGGCCCGGGCGCCGATGCCCAGCCCGCATCCGTGGACCAGCAGGTTCGCCGTCCGGGCCACCCACTCGGCCAACGCCTCGGCGGAGAGTTCGGTGCGTTCCCCGGTGGCGTCGTCGTAGTAGGTGAGCAGCGGCCGGACCGGATCCGTCGCCAGCGCGGACGCGAACAGCGCCGGCACCCGGCCCACCCGGGTCGAACTCTGCTGCATGGCGAAGCCCCTCGTCTCGCGGCTCGTCCGGCGGCGGAGCGGGGCCGGAGTCGTTCCGGGCCGGAGCCGTCCGGAGCCGTCCCCCGCGTCGTACCGACCCTACCGGTCGGCCCGGTCAGTCGATGGTGAGCACCAGCTTGCCCCGGCCGTGTCCCGTCTCCACCTCGCGGTGTGCCTCGGCGGCGCGTTCCAGTGGCAGCGTCCGGCGGACGTGGATCCGCAGCTCGCCCCGGGCGTAGCGGTCGACGAGCCCGGCCAGCCGGGGTGCCGACCGGAGGTTGCGGCTGAGCCGGACGCCGAGTTCCTCGGCCCGGTCGTGCTCCACCAGGGTGAGGATCCGCCGCCGGTCCGGCACCAGCTCCAGGCTGACCCGCAGCGCGTCCCCGCCGGCCCCGTCCAGCGCCGCGTCCACCCCGTCCGGCGCGAGCGCGCGGACCCGGTCGGCCAGGCCCGGCCCGTACGCCATCGGGGTGGCGCCGAGCGACCGCAGGTAGTCGTGGTTGGCCGGGCTGGCGGTACCGAGCACCGTCGCGCCGGCCGCCACGGCGAGCTGTACCGCCACCGTGCCGACCGAACCGGCGGCGGCGTGCACCAGCAGCGTCTCGCCACGGGTGATGCCCAACTCGCCGAGGGCGATGTGCGCGGTCTGTGCCCCGGCGGTGAAGCCACCGGCCACCTCCCAGGGCATCGTCGGTGGCTTAGCGGTGATCTGGTCGGCCGGGATCACCAGGTATTCGGCGTAGCAGTTGAGCTGGCCGAAGCCCAGCACCTCGGCACCGACCGCGACACTCGTGACGTCCGGCCCGAGCTGGTCGACGATGCCGGCGAACTCGTTGCCGGGCACCCTCGGCAGGCCGCCCGTCACCCCCGGCGGCGTCCAACCGGCCCGGACCGCGCAGTCGTACGGCTGCACCCCGGCCGCCTTGACCCGGATCCGTACCTGGCCGGGGCCGGGCACCGGTGTGGGCAGCTCCAGTATCCGGAGCACCTCCGGACCGCCGTACTCGGTGAAACCCGCAGCTCGCATCGGACATCCTCCCCGTCGTCGTGACGGGGCCGAGTCTGTGCCCTCAACCTCGATTGAGGTCAACTCCGTGCGCTCAGCCCGGCGGAAACGGGCCGGGCCGGTCACCCCCGCTCGGGGTGACCGGCCCGGTCTCGTGGAGCTGGCGGATAACTCAGGCGGCCAGCATCTTGCGCAGCACGTACCGCAGGATGCCGCCGTGCCGGTAGTAGTCGGCCTCACCGGGGGTGTCGATCCGGACCACCGCGTTGAACTCGACGCCGGTGTCGGTGGTGACGCAGACGGTACGCGGGATCTGGCCCTCGTTCAGCGCGGTCACCCCGCTGATCGAGAACGTCTCGGTGCCGGTCAGCCCGAGCGAGGCCGCGTCGGTGTCGGCCGGGTACTGCAACGGCAGCACGCCCATCCCGATCAGGTTCGACCGGTGGATCCGCTCGTACGACTGGGCGATCACCGCCCGTACCCCGAGCAGCATGGTGCCCTTGGCAGCCCAGTCCCGGGACGATCCGGAGCCGTACTCGGCACCGGCCAGGATCACCAGCGGGATGCCGGCCGCCTGGTACGCCTCCGAGGCGTCGTAGATCGAGGTCTGTTCGCCGGTCAGGTGGTTGACCGTGAACCCGCCCTCGACGCCCGGCACGAGCTGGTTGCGCAGCCGGATGTTGGCGAAGGTGCCCCGGATCATCACCTCGTGGTTGCCGCGCCGGGACCCGTAGGAGTTGAACTCGTGCCGGGCCACCCCGTGGTCCGCCAGATAGCGACCGGCGGGGGAGTCGGGCTTGATCGAGCCGGCCGGCGAGATGTGGTCGGTGGTGACCGAGTCACCGAGCTTGGCCAGTACCCGGGCGCCGGAGATGTCCTCGACCGTGCTCGGCTCCCGCTCCATGCCCTCGAAGTACGGGGGCTTGCGGACGTACGTCGACTCGCCGTCCCAGGCGAAGGTGTCGCCCTCCGGGGTCGGCAGCGAGCGCCACTGCTCGTCTCCGGCGAAGACGTCGGCGTAGTCCTTGGTGAACATCTCGCTGCGCAGCGCGTTCGCGATGACCTCGTCGATCTCGGCGGCGCTGGGCCAGATGTCCCGCAGGTAGACCGGCGCTCCGTCGGCGCCGGTGTCGATCGGCTCGTTGGCCAGGTCGATGTCCATCGTGCCGGCCAGCGCGTACGCCACCACCAGCGGCGGGGACGCCAGGTAGTTCATCTTGACGTCCGGGTTGATCCGGCCCTCGAAGTTCCGGTTGCCGCTCAGCACCGAGACCACCGACAGGTCGTGCGAGTTGACCGCCGCCGAGACCTCCTCGGGCAGCGGGCCCGAGTTGCCGATGCAGGTGGTGCAGCCGTAGCCGACCAGGTGGAAGCCGAGCTTCTCCAGGTAGGGGGTGAGGCCGGCCCGCTCGTAGTAGTCCATCACCACTTTGGAGCCCGGAGCCAGGGTGGTCTTCACCCACGGCTTGCGGGACAGTCCCCGGTCGACGGCGTTCCGGGCCAGCAGCGCGGCGCCGATCATCACCTGCGGGTTGGAGGTGTTGGTGCAGGAGGTGATCGCGGCGATCACCACCGCGCCGTGGTCGAGTTCGTATTCGACGCCGTCGTCGCCGGTGACCCGGACCGGGCTGCTGGCCCGGCCCTTCGCCCCGGTGGCGGCGGAGACCAGCTCGCGCGGGGCGTCGGCCGGGTCGCTGACGTTGTTGGCCGGCGGGTCACTGGCCGGGAAGGACTCCTCGCTCGCCTCGTCGGCGTGGCCGTGCGCGCCGTTGCCGCCGTCACCGACGTAGTCGATAAGCGCGGACCGGAACAACGTCTTGGCGTTGCCCAGCGGCACCCGGTCCTGCGGGCGCTTCGGGCCGGCCAGCGACGGCTCGATGGTGGAAAGATCGAGTTCGAGCCGCTCGCTGTAGTCGGGCTCGGCGGCCGGGTCGTGCCACATGCCCTGTTCCTTGGCGTACGCCTCGACGAGCGCGACCTGCTGCTCCGAGCGCCCGGTGAGCCGCAGGTAGCGGACCGTCTCCTCGTCGATCGGGAAGATCGCCACCGTGGAGCCGTACTCCGGGGACATGTTGCCGATGGTGGCCCGGTTGGCCAGCGGCACCGCGCTGACGCCGGGGCCGTAGAACTCGACGAACTTGCCGACCACGCCGTGCTTGCGGAGCATCTCGGTGATGGTCAGCACCAGGTCGGTGGCGGTGGTACCGGCCGGCGCCTCGCCGTGCAGCTTGAAGCCGACGACCCGGGGGATGAGCATGCTGACCGGCTGACCGAGCATCGCCGCCTCGGCCTCGATGCCGCCGACACCCCAGCCGAGCACGCCGAGCCCGTTGACCATGGTGGTGTGCGAGTCGGTGCCGACCACGGTGTCCGGGTATGCCTGGTCGCCCCGCTCCATGATGGTCCGGGCCAGGTATTCGATGTTGACCTGGTGCACGATGCCGGTGCCGGGCGGCACGACCTTGAACTCGTTGAAGGCGTTCTGCCCCCAGCGGAGGAACTGGTAGCGCTCCCTGTTGCGGCCGTACTCCAGCTCGACGTTGCGGACGAAGGCGTCCTGCCGGCCGAAGAGGTCGGCGATCACCGAGTGGTCGATCACCAGCTCGGCCGGTGCGAGCGGGTTGACCTTGGTCGGGTCGCCGCCCAGCTCGCGGACCGCCTCCCGCATGGTGGCCAGGTCGACCACGCAGGGCACGCCGGTGAAGTCCTGCATCAGCACCCGGGCCGGGGTGAACTGGATCTCCACGCTCGGGTCGGCGCTCGGGTCCCAGCCGCCGAGCTGCCGGATGTGCTCGGCGGTGATGTTCGCGCCGTCCTCGGTGCGGAGCAGGTTCTCCAGCAGGATCTTCAGGCTGTACGGCAGGCGCTCGTGCCCGGGTACCGTGCTGATCTTGAAAATCTCGTAGCTCGCGTCTGCGACGCGCAGCTGGCTCTTCGCACCGAAGGTGTCGAGGCTCGCCACGTCGTACTCCTTCACGCTGTCTTCGTCCCGGCCCATGCCGTCGGTGTTCGGGGGCGGGTCCGGCCGGCCTCCCGACCGGCGGGCGACCGGGCGTAGTACCGAGCAGTCTTTCCTACCTGTTACCTGGGCACCCGGCTCAGGTAACCCTTACCGACGTTCGTTCGACTCAACAAAACCGTACGTCCGTCTTGCTATAAACGCAAGCCCGCCCGGATCCCGGGACAGGGGGTACGGCTAAGCCGCAGGCTCGGTGGCGTCCGGCCCATCCGCCGGTCGACCGTTGTCGGAAGTCGCACCGCCGACCGCCGCGGCGTGCCGTTCCCGCAGCCGGCCGCGGATCTGTTCCGGGGTGTACGCCCGGCGGCGTCGCTCGGCCCGGGCCAGCACCACTCCGGTGGCGGCCACCCCGACGACGCTCGCCACACCGATTACCTTCCACCAGCGCATCCGCCTAGGGTAGTCGGCATGCCCGGGGCGGACGGGTGGACCGAGGTGGGAGCGATGGCCGAGGAGCGCAGCGAACTCAGCCTCGACGAGGCGGTCGAGTTGACCCGTACCGGCGACGTCTGGGTCTTCCGGGGGCGCAGCGTGCCGGATCGGGCGATCCAGTTCACCACGAACAGTCCGGTGAACCATGTCGGAATGTCCGTGGTCATCGAGGACCTGCCGCCGTTAATGTGGCACGCCGAACTCGGCCGGTCGTTGCCCGACATGTGGTCGGGCAGCCACCACCGGGGCGTGCAGCTGCACGACCTGCGCGACGCGGTCCGGGTCTGGGGAATCCGGTACGGCCAGCGCGCCTGGCTGCGGCAACTCGAACCGCCGGCAGACGACGAGATGGAGAACGGGGTGCTGCGTACCATCGCCCGCCTGGACGGAACGCCGTTCCCGTCCACCGCCCAGCTCGGCTGGCGGTGGCTGCGTGGCCGGGCGCCCGCAATGCGGCGCCGACCGAACGACCGCACGCTGAACCCTTCTCCACCTGAACCGCGTGGCGCTCACACGCCGCGTCCGACCGTGCGCTCCGACGCGGCGCAACGGGAGGTCGAAAAAGGTTCCTTGGAGACGGCCTACTGCGCCGAGGTCGTCGCGGCGACCTACCAGGCGATGGGGCTGCTCCCGGCCGGGCGACGGCCGAACTGGTACGACCCGGGGCGGTTCTGGAGCGGCGACGACCTCGAACTCTCCGCCGGACGGCGGCTCGGCAACGAGATCTCGGTGCGGATCCCGGCTCGGTGAGCACACCCGAACCGACCCGGCCGCGGTTGCTCGCGGCGGCGCCGTGGATCGTCGTGCTGGCCGGCGTCCTGGTGATGACCGTGATCTTCGTCTTCGCCACCGGATACCTCGCCCGCGACCGGCGCACCTCCGGCGCCCCCGAAACCGCCTGGCCGTTCGCCCCGGGCGCGACCCCGTCACCGGTGGCCTCCGACACCGACCCGGCGAGCCCGGGCGGTTCGCCGCCGGCCGGGCCCCGTACCCCGACGCCGACCTCGGCCCGGCCGAACGGCGGCGACAAGCCGGCGGCGTCCCGGGCCGCGCCGCCGCGCACCACCACCACCCCACCGCCGGCCCGGCCGACCACCGCCGCGCCGAAGCCGCCCGATCCGCTGACCGGCCGCTATCGGGTACTCGCCGACTACCGGGACTCGTTCATCGCCGAGGTGCTGGTCCGCAACGACGCCGGCTCGGCACAGTCCTGGACCGTGGAGCTGCGGTTCCGCAACGAGGTGCACGACCTGCGGGCGTTCTGGGTCGAGAGTGCGCCCCGGCCGTCGGTGGATCGCGACAACGGGCGGTGGATCTTCCGGAGCGGGACACCGCTCTCCAATGGACGCTCCGATCCGCTGCGGTTCCACTTCGCCCGCTGGGGCGACGGCGAGCAGCCGATCAGCTGCACGGTGAACGGTCGGGCCTGCGAGATCCGGTAGCCGCCCGGAGCAGTTCGACGGCTTCCCGGTGCCCGCCGCGTACCGCCCAGTGCAGGGGGGTGGCTCCGGTGCCGGCGTCCTCCCGACGGTCCGGGTCGGCGCCGTACGCCAGCAGTGCGCGTACCACCTCGGTGTGTCCCCAGGCCGCCGCACCGGTCAGCGGGGTGCCCTCGTCGCCGTGTCCGCTCTCGGTGTCCGGCGCCGCCCCGGCGGCCAGCAGCAGCCGTACGACCGGGGCCAGACCCTGCACGGAGGCCCGGTAGAGCGGAGTGCTGCCGTCCGGGGTCGCCGCGTCCGGATCGGCGCCGGCGGCCAGCAACGCGACGACCTGCGGCACGTCCTCCCGGAGCACCGCGTCGGCGAGCCGCTTGCCGAGCTTCTTGCGTCGCCGCGCCCCGAGCTTCGTCCGCCGTGTTCGCACTCGGCCAGGGTAGGAGCCGTGGTCGCCCGGCGCCGCCGGATATCGAGTGCCCTCGGGTCAGCGGCCGAGGAAACTGCTGGTGGCGGCGTGGATCGCGGAGACGAAGGCGGCGGTCGCCGGATGGCTGGCGGCACCGCGCCGGTATGCGATCCGGGTCCGCCGCCGGGTGTCCAGCGGTAGCAGCCGGACCCCGACCGGTGGCTGTGCGGCGGCGAGCTGGGGGATCACCGAGACGCCCTGCCCCGCGGCGACCAGCGCCAGCACGGTGGCGAAGTCGTCGGCGTGGTGCCGGGCCCGGGGCGTGAAACCGGCGGTCCGGCAGACGTGCAGGGTCGCGGTGTGGCACAGGGTGCCGGGGCTGGCCAGGATCCAGGCGGCGTCCCGGGCCTCCCGCAGCGGTTCGGCGGCTTCCGGGACGCTGTCCGGCACGGCGACGCTACCGGGAACGGGGACGCTGTCGGGCACCGCGAGGAAGACCGTCTCGTCCAGCAGTGGCACCGTGTCCAGCCCCGGATCGGGCTCCACGGGTACGACGTCGTAGTCGTGCAGCAGGCCCACGTCGAGCCGGCGCTCGCGCAGCCCGGCCGGTACCGCGACCGGGTCCAGTTCGGTGACCCGCAGTTCGAGCCCGGGATGCTGGTGCCCGAGTGCGACCAGGGTCGCCGGGAGCAGCGTACGGACGGCGCTGGGGAAGGCGCCGATCCGCAGCGGGCCGGTCAGGCCGGTGGCGACCGCGGCGAGCGCTGCCGTGGTCTGCTCCAGGGCGGTGAGGACCGTCTCGGCGTGCCGGACCAGCACCTGGCCGGCCGTGGTGAGGGTGACCCGCCGCCCGGTACGTTCCAGCAGCGGTACCCCCGCCTCCCGCTCCAGTACGGCCAGTTGCTGGGAGACCGCCGACGGGGTGTACGTGTGCGCCTGCGCCACAGCCGCGATCGTGCCGAGCCGGGCGAGGTCGCAGAGCAGCCGGAGCCGACGTACGTCGAGCATCAGGAAAGCTTACGCTTCTGTTCAGAAAGGTGCACTGGACCTTACTGGTCTGCCTGTCGGACGCTGTGATCATGAGGTTAACCGGTGTCTACGTACCGCTGATCACCCCGTTCGACGCCACCGGCGCGGTGGCGCTCGGCGCGCTCGAAGCCCTGGCCCACCAGGTACTGGAGGCCGGCGCGGCCGGCGTGGTGGCGCTGGGTACCACGGCCGAGCCGGCGTCGCTGAACGTGCGGGAGCGGCAGGCCGTGGTCGACGTCGTCGCCCGGGTCTGCCGGGAGCGGTCCGCCCCGCTGATCGTCGGCGCCAACGCGGTGGAGGCGGTGGCGGCGCTGCCCGGCCGGGCCGAGGTCGTGGCCGCGCTCAGCGTGGTACCTCCGTTCCTCCGCCCCGGCGAGGCGGGGGTACTCGCGCACTTCGCGGCGCTCGCCGCCGCCAGTCCGGTACCGCTGGTGGTCTACCACGTGCCGTACCGGACCGGTCAGCACCTCTCCACGGCCGCGATCCGGCGGCTGGCCGCGCTGCCCGGGGTGGCCGGGATCAAGTACTCGGTCGGGAACATCGACAGCGGCACCGTCGAGTTGCTGGCCGACCTGCCGCCCGACTTCGCGGTGCTGGGCGGCGACGACGCGCTGATCTCGCCGCTGCTGGCGCTCGGCGCGCACGGCGGCATCCTGGCCTCGGCACACGTCGGCACGGCCGCGTTCGTGCAGCTTGCCGAGGCGTGGCGGTCCGGCGGGACCGTCCGGGCCCGGTCGCTCGGGCACCGCCTCGCCGTGCTCTCCACCGCGCTCTTCGCCGAGCCGAACCCGACGGTGATCAAGGCGGTGCTGCACGCGCAGGGCCGCATCCCGACCCCCTCGGTACGGCTCCCGCTGGTGCCACCCCGCCCGGAGGCCGTACGGGCGGCGGTGCGGCTTGCGCAAGATGATGTATGGCGGAAGCTTCTGCTGCAAGGTCTTGCATAGACTTTCCGCAAAGGACTAGCGTGCGGGCGAACTTCAGAGACCAGAGGAAGGCCGTCGATGAAGCCGCTGCCGCCGCGTACCGCTCTGCCGCGTACCGCCTTGCCGCGTACCGTCCTGCTGGTTCTCGCCGCCGCGCTCACGCTTCCGCTGGCCGGCGCCGGAGCGCTCGCCGGGCCGGGGTTCAGCCCGACCGCACTGCGGGGTGGGGCCGGCGACCCGGACGCGACCGGCGGCGCCGCGCTGGCGGCACAGTGGACGGCGGAACCGTCGGCCGAGGCGCTGCTCGACGCGGCCGACGCCGACCGGGGCCGGGCCGAGCAGTTCTACTTCGTCCTGCCGGACCGGTTCGCCAACGGCGACCCCCGCAACGACCGGGGCGGGCTGACCGGCGACCGGCTGCGCACCGGGCACGATCCGACCGACAAGGGCTTCTACCACGGCGGCGACCTGCGCGGCCTGCTGGACCGGCTGGACTACGTCCAGGGGCTCGGCACCACCGCGATCTGGCTGGCCCCGGTCTTCAAGAACCGGCCGGTGCAGGGCAGCGGAGCGGACGCCTCGGCCGGCTACCACGGCTACTGGATCACCGACTTCACCCAGGTCGACCCGCATTTCGGCACGAACGACGACCTGCGGAGGCTGGTCCGGGAGGCACACCGACGGGGCATCAAGATCTATCTGGACGTCATCGTCAACCACACCGCCGACGTCATCCGGTATCCCGGAAACCAGACCGGTTACCAGGACAAGGCGAGCCGACCCTACCGGGACGCGCAGGGGCGGCCGTTCGAGGACCGCAACTACGCCGACGGCAGCCGCGCCTTCCCGGCGGTGGACGAGGAGTCCTTCCCGTACACCCCGGCCTTCCCGACCGGGGCGGATCGGCGGGTCAAGGTGCCGGCCTGGCTGAACGACCCGACCATGTACCACAACCGGGGCGACTCGACCTTCGTCGGCGAGAACAGCGAGTACGGCGACTTCGCCGGCCTGGACGACCTGTGGACCGAGCGCCCCGAGGTGGTCCGGGGCATGACGAAGATCTTCGCCGACTGGGTCACCGAGCTGGGTGTCGACGGCTTCCGGCTGGACACCGCCAAGCACGTCAACCTGGAGTTCTGGCCGCAGTTCCGGGCCGGCGTCGAGCGGGCCGCCCAGCGGGCCGGCAAGCCGGACTTCTTCATGTTCGGCGAGGTCTACGACGCCAATCCCGAGGTCACCTCGACGTACGTCCGTCGGGGCGGGCTGCCGGCCACCCTCGACTTCACCTTCCAGAACGCCGCCCGGGGCTACGTGGCGAGCGGCGGCGGCTCGGCCAAGGCTCTCGCCGACGGGTTCGCCGCCGACGACCTCTACACCGCCCGGGACACCGACGCGGGCCGGCTGCCGACCTTCCTCGGCAACCACGACATGGGCCGGATCGGCTCGTTCGTCGCGAACGGCGGTACCGACCCGGCCAGCCACCTGCGCCGGGACCAGCTCGCGCACGAGCTGATGTTCCTCACCCGGGGTCAGCCGATCGTCTATTCCGGCGACGAGCAGGGCTTCACCGGGCCGGGCGGGGACAAGGACGCCCGGCAGGACATGTTCGCCTCGCGTACCGCCGACTACCTCGACGACGACCTGCTCGGCACCGACCGGAGCCACGCCGTCGACCAGTACGACCCGACGCATCCGCTCTACCGGACGATCGCCGGGCTCGGCGCACTGCGCAAGGCACACCCGGCGCTGCGTGACGGCATCCAGGTCACCCGGTACGCCGCCGACGGCCCCGGCGTCTTCGCCTTCTCCCGGATCGCCCCCGCCGACCGGGTCGAGTACGTCGCCGCGGTCAACAACGCCCCGACCGCGCAGACCGTCACCGTCGACACCTGGTCGGCCGGCACCCGGTTCACCGGCATCTACGGATCCGACGTGACCGCACAGGCCGGCCCGGATGGCAGGCTGACCGTCACCGTGCCGCCGTTGGGCGCGATCGTGCTCCGGGCGGGCGCCCCGATCGCCCGGACGACGGCCGCGCCGAGCGTCCGGATCACCGACCCGGCACCGGACGCGGCCGTACCGACCCGGGCCGGGGTGGTTGCCCAGGTCACCGGGGACCCGCTGGCCACCGTCACCGTGGCGGCCCGGGTCGACGGCGGGGCATGGACGCTGCTCGGCCAGGCCCGCAACCAGGGCGGACCGGTGCCGTACCGGGTGCACCACGACCTGCTCGGATTGCCGGGCGGCGCCCGGATCGAGTACAAGGCGGTGGTGCGGGACTCGTCGGGGCGTACCGGCACCGGGCGGTCGACGGCGAGGGTGGGTACTCCGCCCCGGGCCGACGCCCGGGACTGGCTGGTGGTGCACTACCAGCGGCCGGCCGGCGGGTACCCCGACTGGCAACTGCACGCCTGGGGCGACATCGATCCGGGGTACCAGACGCCGTGGCCGACCGGGCAGCCGTTCGCCGGGGAGGACTCGTACGGCCGGTTCGCCTGGGTGAAGCTGAAGCCGGGTGCCGCAAACGTCGGTTTCCTGGTGGTGGACGCCGCCGGCAACAAGGACGTGGCGGTGGACCGGAGCGTCGACGTGACCCGGACCGGCGAGGTCTGGCTCAAACAGGGCGATCCGACGGTCTATCCGAGCCGGCAGGCGGCCACCGGCGAACCGGACCCGCCGGTCGACGAGAGCGTGGCGGTGCTGCACTACCGCCGGGCGGACGGCAACTACGACGGTTGGGGGCTGCACGTCTGGGACGGCGCGGCGGACCCGACCGACTGGGCCAGCCCGCTGCCGCCGGCCGGCCGGGACGAGTTCGGGATCACCTTCCGGGTGCCGCTGGCCGCCGGGGCGACCGGACTGAGCTACATCATCCACAAGGGAGACACCAAGGACCTGCCGGACGACCAGCGACTCGATTTCGGTAGCGCCGGCCGGAAGGCGTGGCTGCTCGCCGGCACCCCCGGTCGGCTGTTGCCGGTCACCGGCAGCGCCGCCCCGGACCTCGACATCACGAAGCAGCGGGCACACTGGATCGACCGGTCCACCCTGCTCCGGCCACCGGGGCAGCCCACCGACGGCCGGCGGTACGCCCTGGTCAGCGCCCCGGCCGGCGGACTGGCGGTGCGGGACGGCGAGCTTGTCGGGACGTACGCCGAACTGCCGTTGCGGGCGGTGCCGGGCGGGCCGACGGAGGCCCAGCGCGCGAAGTTCCCGCACCTGTGGCAGTTCCAGGCCCTCAAGCTGGACCCGCGCGAGCTGGCGAAAGCGCCGGCGGCGCTGCGCGGACAGCTCGTGCTGACCGAGCGGGACGCCGCCGGGGCGCTGCTCGGCGCGACCGGGGTGCAGGTGCCGGGCGTCCTCGACGACCTCTACGCGTCGGCCACCGACGCGCGGCTCGGCCCGATCGTCGAGAGTGGACGGCCGAGCCTGTCGGTCTGGGCACCGACCGCCCGGACCGTGGCGCTGGAACTCTTCGACACACCGGGCGGGACGCCCCGGATGGTGCCGATGCGCCGCGACGACCGGACCGGCGTCTGGTCGGTGCGCGGCGAGCGGGACTGGCTCGGCCGCTACTACCGCTACCGGATCGAGGCGTGGCAGCCGGCCGCGCAGCGGATCGTCACCGCCTCGGTCACCGACCCGTACTCGCTGGCGCTGACCGCGAACTCCACGCACAGCCGGATCGTCGACCTGACCGACCCGGCGTCGGCCCCGGCCGGCTGGGCGGGGCTGCGCAAGCCGGCGGCGGTGCCGTCGACGCGTACCCAGATCCAGGAGGTGTCGGTCCGGGACTTCTCGATCGCCGACGCGTCGGTGCCGGCGGAGCGCCGGGGGACGTACCTGGCCTTCACCGACCCGGCGACCACCGGGATGCGGCACCTGCGGTCGCTGGCCGACGCCGGGGTCAGCCACCTGCACCTGCTGCCGGCGTTCGACTTCGCGACCATCCCGGAGCGCCGGGCCGACCAGGCCGTGCCGCCCTGCGACCTGGCGGCGCTGCCGGCCGATTCGGAGCGCCAGCAGGAGTGCGTCGGCACGGTCCGGGACACCGACGGCTACAACTGGGGGTACGACCCGCTGCACTACACCGTCCCGGAGGGCGGGTACGCGGTCGACCCGGACCGGCGGACGGCCGAGTTCCGGCAGTTGGTGGCCGGAGTCAACGCGGCCGGGCTGCGGGTGGTGCTGGACGTGGTCTACAACCACACCTCGGCGGCCGGTACCGACCCGCGCTCGGTGCTGGACCAGATCGTCCCCGGCTACTACCACCGGCTGCTCGACGACGGCACGGTGGCCAACTCCACCTGCTGCGCCAACACCGCGCCGGAGCACGCCATGATGGGCAAACTCGTGGTCGACTCGGTGGTGACCTGGGCGAAGGCGTACAAGGTCGACGGGTTCCGGTTCGACCTGATGGGGCACCACCCGAAGGCCAACATCCTGGCGGTGCGGGCCGCGCTGGACCGGCTCACGCTGGCCCGGGACGGGGTGGACGGGCGCGCGATCCTGCTCTACGGCGAGGGCTGGGAATTCGGCGAGGTGGCCGGCGAGGCCCGGTTCGTCCAGGCCACCCAGGCCAACATGGCCGGTACCGGGATCGGCACCTTCAACGACCGGCTGCGGGACGCGGTGCGTGGTGGCGGGCCGTTCGACGCCAACCCCCGGGTGCAGGGCTTCGGGTCGGGGCTCTTCACCGACCCGAACGGCGACCCGGTGAACGGCACCCTGGCGGAGCAGCGGGCCCGGCTGCTGCACCAGCAGGACCAGATCAAGGTCGGGCTGACCGGCAACCTGGCGGGTTACCGGTTCGTCGGGTCGTCGGGCGAGACGGTGACCGGGGCGGAGGTCGACTACAACGGCGCGCCGGCCGGCTACACCGCCGCGCCGGGCGAGGCGGTCACGTACGTCGACGCGCACGACAACGAGATCCTGTACGACGCGTTGGCGTACAAGCTGCCGGTCGGGACGAGCGCGGTGGACCGGGCGCGGATGCAGGTGCTGGCCTTGGGCACGGCGGTGCTGAGTCAGGGGACCGGGTTCGTCACGGCGGGGAGTGAGCGGCTGCGGTCGAAGTCGCTGGACCGGAACTCCTACAACAGCGGGGACTGGTTCAACCAGATCCGCTGGGACTGTGCCGAGGGGAACGGGTTCGGGGCGGGACTGCCACCGGCTGCCGACAACGCTGACAAGTGGCCGTACGCCCGGCCGCTGCTCGCCGACCCGGCGCTCGTACCGGACTGCGCCGCGATCGAGCTGGCCGAGGAACGTTACCGGGAACTGCTGCGGGTACGGGAGTCGTCGCCGGTCTTCGGGCTGGCGGATGCGGCCCAGGTACAGCGCCGGGTGTCGTTCCCGCTCTCCGGAGTGGACGAGACGCCGGGGGTGCTGACGATGACGCTGGACGGGACGGGGCTCGACCCGCGCTGGCGGTCGGTGACGGTGGTCTTCAACGCGACTCCGGAGACGGCCACCCAGACCGTTGCCGGGCTGCGGGGTGCGGAGATCTCATTGCATCCAGTGCTGCGGAATTCGGCGGATCCGACCCTCCGCACGGCCTCCTTCGACGCCGCCACCGGCACCTTCACCGTCCCGCCCCGCACCGTCGCCGTGTACGTCGAGCCGGTTTGAGCCGGAGGCATCTGCTGAGTCGTTCGGAGTCGATAATGGCGAGGTGTCCGACGAGCAGGCTGGCAGGTCGACCCGGTCCGGGCCTGCCCACGCCGGTCACCGGGCCGGTGTGACCTGTCCGGCCATCACTGCCACGCGGTCGTCGTCTGTGGCGGGTCGGCGCTGCCGCCGGTCAGCGATTCCAGCTTCTCGGCTATCCGGCGTCCGGCAGACCCCTGCAACTCCTCGTAGACCCGGCTACCCCAGGTCTCGCCCGGTCTGATGTTGACGACGTGCAGCGCAGAGTATCTGCCGGCGGCGCCGAACGAGCAGAGCAGTTTCGGCTGTCGCAGGTCGACCACGAAGCCGTCCAGTTCGACGCTTGCGACGAAGCCGACCTCGGTGGGACCGTCCTGCGAGGTCGGCGGGGTGTACGCGCGTACCCGCAGCACCACCAGGTAGGGCGTGTCGAGGGCGCGGTCCATCTTGGCCCGCAGTTCGCGGTCGTCGCCCTCGTCCCAGTAGTTGGGCGGCGGTCCGAGTTCGAAGCGGTTCTCGCCCAGCGGGCCGCGCGGTCCGGTCCAGTGCAGGGCGTCGAGCAGCAGCGTGTCACCGTACTGGAAGCTGCGGTCCCAGTGCAGCCGGGTGTCCGGTTCGGTCAGGGACCGCTCCATGAAGACCTCGGCGGTGTTCCCGTCCTGCTCCTCGTCCCCAGTCCGGTAGGTGAACGCCGGATCCGGCGGGGCCGGGGCCTGGCAGCCATCCCGGCCCACCTTGCCGGCCGGCAGCACCGACCCGACCTGGACGAGCCTGCGCCGTAGTTCCTCGAACCGGGGCTGGTAGGCGCGCAGGGTCTCCGCCTGCGACGGCCGCTCCTGCTCGTCCTGCCGGTCGCAGCCGAGCAGCGTGGCACAGGCGGCCAGCACCGGCAGCACGACCAGGCTCGTCCACCTCCGGGCGCGCATGTCGACCCTTTCCGCCGGAATATCTCGATCAATCGTGCCACGGGAGGAGTACCGGGCGGCGCCGGCCACCAGGATCGAGCAGGCAGTGCGGCGACCGCGGCCGGTCCGCGCCGTCCAGCGGCAACACCCGGGCGGACCGGCTCGATACGGTGTGGAGTCCAGTCCGGCGGTCAGGCGCGGGTCAGAGCACCGACCCGTCACCGGGCTCCAGCAGCCAGAGGTCACGCTCGGGCGGCGCGACCCGCACGGTGTCCCAGTCGATCAGCCGCCAGCCGTCGGCGGCGGACCAGTGCCGTGAACCCGCCTGCCGGCGTACCCGTCGAAAGTCAGGAACCCGCGACCACCTGGACGACGGACGCGGCGCCGAACGAGCCACCGGGCTCGTCCGCCGACCAGACCAGGTTGTAGTAGCCGGGCCGGGCGGCGGCGGGGATCTGGATGACGCTGGTCGGCACCTCGTCCGCCGCCCCGGTCGGCCGGACCGGCGCTGCCGTCAGCGTCATCTCTCCGGCCGCGTTGCCCGCTGCCGAGGCGGCCTTGAGCGCCGCCACGTCGGGGTGCGGGCCGGTCAGTCCGGCGTTGAGTTCCACCTGCGACGGCCCGCTCGGGGTGCCGATCGTCCGGACCGTCCAGTGCAACATCACCGTCTCGCCGGTCCGATACGGCACCTGCGGGACGGGATCGGCGCAGCACGAGTACTGCCGCCCCGGTGTCACCGTGGGGCCACTGTGACATGCCGTGCCGACGGTGGCGAGCAGGGCGGCGACCGCCAGGCGGACCGGTCTCATGGCGGCAGGCTACGCCCCGTCCTCCCCAGCCGGCGGCGGCGGAGGACGGGGCATCGGGTACGGCCCGCGACGGACCGTTCAGTCCGTCGTGTCGGCGCCGGTCAGCCGGTCACCTCGATCTTCAGCAGGTCGACCCGGCCGAACGGGTCCATTTCGACGTTGCCGACCCGGGTCGAGTGGCCGAAGTTGTTCTGGCCGAACCGCAGCGGGATCACCGGCATCTCCCGGGCCAGGATCTGCTCCGCCTCCTGGTACTTCTTGATCGCCTCCTCCTGGTTCGGCGCCCGCTCGCCCTCGGCGACCAGGCGGTCGAAGTCGGCGTTGCTGAAGCCGTAGTAGTTCGACGACCCGTTGGTGCCGTAGAGCGGCCCGAGATAGTTCTGCATCGACGGGTAGTCCATCGACCAGGCCATCCGGAACATCCCGACCGGGGTCTTCGCCTCCACCTTGTTCAGCAGGTCGGCGAACCTCGTCTCGGGAGTGCTGACGCAGTCCACGCCGAGGTTGTTGGAGAGCTGGTTGCAGGTGGCCTCCACCCACTCCTTGTGGCCGCCGTCGCCGTTGTAGGAGATCTGCAACTTGGCCGGCCCGCCGGCCGCCTGGTACGCGGCCTTCGCCTTCGCCGGATCGAACTGGCACGCCTCGCCGCAGGTGTCCGGCCGGGCACCGGCGAGCAGCGGGGAGACGAAGGACCGGGCCGAGGTCTGCGAGTCCTTGAAGATCGTCTTCACCAGTTCGTCGCGGTCGATCGCCATCGAGATCGCCTTGCGTACCTCCGCCTTGGCGAACTCTGGTTGGAAGGTGGGGAAGGCGAGGAACTGGAACGCCGACAGCGGGCTCTTCTTGAACCGGTCGCCCAGGTCACCCGGTGCGCTGCCCAGCGCCTCGATCGGCACCTGCCGGGTCACGTCGTTGTTTCCGGCGATCAGGTCGGCGTAGTCGGCGCTGAGCACCTGGTAGATCTGGAAGACGACGCCGCCGATCTTCGGCTTCGGGCCGGGGTGGGCGTCGTACCGCTCGACCTCGATCCGGCTGTCGTGCTGCCAGGTGCCCTTCATCTTGAACGGGCCGTTGCCGATCGGCGCCTCCTCGAAGCCCTCCTTCAACACCCCGTCCGAGGCCCACGCGGCGTTCGGCAGCGGTGCGAAGACGTGATAGCCGAGTACCGACTCGAACTCCGCGAACGACCCGGAGAGGGTGATGGTGAAGGTGAGGTCGTCGACCTTCTTCAGGCCGGTCAGCTTCTTCGCCTTCGGCTCCGGACCCTTCTGCGGACCCTCGCCGTCCGGGTCGGTCGACTGTAGGTCGTCGTACCCCTCGATCTGGCCGAAGAAGTATGCCCCGCCGTTGCCGTTCGGCCCGTACGCCGCGTGGTTCCAGGCGTTGATGTAGCTGTCGGCGGTGACCGCCTCGCCGTTGTGGAAGGTGTACCCGCCCTTCAGCTTCACCGTCCACAGTTTGTTGTCGGTCGACTCGATCGACTCGGCCGCCACCTCGAACGGCTTCTTGTCGGCGTCGAACTCGACCAGCGGGGTGTAGAGGGCGGCCAGCACCTGCGCCCCGGCGCTCTCGGTGGCGTTCGACGGGATCATGTGCTGCGGCTCGGCGATTCCGATCCGCACCACGGCGTCGGCGTCCGGGGTGCTCGGATCCTCGCCGTCGCCACTGCACCCCGTCGCGGCGAGTACGACGGCCAGGGCCGCCGCGCTCCAGGTCATCCGTCTGGACACCGGCATGGAGACTCCTTCGCATCGGCGCCGCACGGCGAGCACCGGGCGGCGTGACCTCGCCGGGCGCGACGGTCGTCCGTCCGGCCGGACCGGGCCATCACCGGCCGGCTCCTGCCTCCCAGTTACGAGCCGACCAGCCCGTCCCGGCAATGCTTTTGACTGGGTCCAAACCGTCCGGAGAGGCGACAACTGGGCGGCGGGGCGTCGGCGTCTCGTGAGCAGACAACAGCCGTGCGGTGCCGCCCGGCCGAGGCGTGGAGGTGGTGATGATCCGGATCTGGCTGGGCCCCGAGGACATCGCCCGGACCCGGATCGCACCCACGCCCCTCCCGCTCTACGAGGTCGTCGTCAGCCTCGCCGGGTCCGCGGCCGACGGCAGGGCGGATCCGGTGGCCGGACCGGAAACGGATCCGGTGGCCGGACCGGAACTCGCCGGCTGGCTGCGCGAACTGGCCGAGTCGACCGGTGCCGCCTCGGGCGCCCGGCGGCGGTCGACGTCGGCCCGGGTCGGCCGGGACGGGTCGGCCAACCTGCTCGCCCCGCTCTCCGAGGACCGGACCCTGGAGGGCGCACTCGCCTGGCTGCTCACCACCTCGGTACGCCGGGCCCGGAGCCTGGCGGCGGCGGTACGGAGCTACCACGACCGCCGGATCGCCGCCGAGCTGACCGCCTGGGAGTCGGTCGTCCGGCTCGACGTCAACGAGCGCAGCCGTGCCCTGGCCACCGGTGGGGTGGAGGCGCTGCTGGCGATGTTCGACCCGTGGGCGGCGTGGCGTAACCCGGTGCTCTCGGTCTCCTCCGGCGTCGACCTGGACCTGCGGCCGAACGGCGCCGGCCTGCTGCTGGTGCCGTCGGTCTTCGCCCGGAAGCTCTGGGTCGGCGGCTCACCGGACTCGGTCGTACTGGCCTATCCGGTACGCCGGCCCCGCACCCCGGCCGGTCGTACGCCGGGGCACCGGCCGGTCCCGGCGTACGCGCTCGGTGCCGGGGCGGCCACCGGTGATCCGCTGACCGCGCTGCTCGGGCGCTCCCGGGCGGCGGTACTCCGGGCCGCCCTGGTCGGGGCGAACACCACCGACCTGGCCCGCCGGGCCGGCATCAGTACCCCGTCCGCGTCGCAGCATGCCAGCGTGCTGCGGGACGCCGGACTGCTGCGTACCACCCGGCATGGGAAGGCCGCCCACCACACGCTCACCCCGCTGGCCCGCGCCCTGCTCACCGGCAACGACGCCGTCAGCCGCCGCTGACCGGGATCACGGCGCAACTGACCGGAATCACGGCGCAACGGCACCAGTCAGTCAGCGCCACCGGTCAGCGGCGAGCGGTCAGCGGTGGCGGGCGCCGGTTGGCCAGAGCACGGTCAGCGGCGCCGGGCGCCGGTCGGCCAGAGCACGGTCACCGGCAGGTCCCGGGACTGCGCCACCCGGACCACGTCGGCGGTGTCGCCGACGTCCGCCGATGGGTTGCCGTCCCAGACCGCGAAGAGCCGCTCGCACCGGCGCAGCATCTCCAGGCTCGCCGCCAGGTATGCATCCCGCCCCGAGCGCGGGAACGGCATGTACGACACCGAGCTGGCCCGGCACAGCAACTCGTCGAAGTCGGGCAGATTGTGTGCCTGGACCGCCCGCTGCCGGTAGTCCCGGGCCGGGATCACCGCCTCGTAGCTCCCGCCGCTGGCGAGTATCGCCCGGGCGAAGAGCTGGTCGGCGCCGTCGGCGAGACAGGTGATCCCGCGCAGTTCCGGCCCGGCGTACCGGCGAAGCTCCTCGGTGAGCCGGGCGTAGACCAGCTCCGCCGTGCCGTCGGCGAGTACTACGTGCCCGGTGACACCGATGCGGGCCATCCAGCACCGTCCGTTCGTGGTTACGCGTGCCCGACGCGGACGATACGAAAGCCCGCGTCGGCCAGGATGACCGGGAGTTCCCGGACCGCCTCGTGGTTACGCTCCCGGAGATCTTCCCGTAGATCCTCCCAGGGGCTCAACGCCGGATGCAGTCGGCGCTCGTCGTCGCGGTGTGGCGCGTACCGCCAACCGCTCGCCACCTGCTCCGCCAGCCAGCGCTGGTGCTCCAGGATGGCCAGTCGTTCGATCTCCGGCTCCTCCAGGGCGTGCTCGTCGCCCGGCCCGACCCGGGGCGAGAGGGCACAGCCCAACTCGCGCAGCTTCCGGCCGATGTCCTTGGCCTGGTCCCGGTTGGCCCGGCGCAGCGACTCCGGCAACTCCTCCCAGGGCACCAGCGCGGGATTGCCGCCGGGCCGTTCACCGTGCCGGCGCCGGGCCACCACGTAAGCCTCGTGGATCACCCGGGCCAGCCGTTCCACCAGGTCGTCCCCGATCAGCGCGGGATCGCAGGCGGCGTGCACCACGCCGTAGAGCCGGAGCGCGCCGGAGAGGTCGTCGAGGACGCCGAGGCCGTGCCCGCTGCCGAACGCCTCCCGCAGGTTGGCCAGCCGGTCCAGCCGGACCACCATCGAGCCGGGCCCGCCGTGCCAGAGCTGCTCGGCGGTGAGCGCGGTCTTCAGCGCCCGCTCCTCGTCGTCGTAGCAGATGAACACCCGGTCCGGCGGGAGCGGGAAGCCGGCCCGGGGGAGTTGGCCGAGCAGTTCGCCGAGGCCGCCGTCGAGCGGGATGATCCGGCAGACCCGGGACAGGAACGGATAGCGGTGGGTGAGCTGGGCCGCCGCCTCGGTCGCCGCCTCGTCGACGAGTACCAGCGGGACGAGTCGGGCGCCGTGCGGGTCGCGTACCCGCCAGCGCCGGGCCAGCTCGACGAGTACCGCCCGGCCGAAGGCGGTGGCGCCGAGCACCACCACCCGGGGTGGCCGGCCGTCCACCGCGGTCAGCGGGTCCTCGGCGAAGAGCTTCCGGGCGGCCAGGTCGTCGATGTTGAAGAAGTCCAGCCGGGCGCCGGGGTGCCGGGCCAGCCCCAGGTGCCGGGCCTGCAACGCGAGGCACAGCTCGGGGTCGGCGACCTGGGCGTACACGGCGAGCGGGGAACGGCCGTGCCGGGCCGCCGCCAGCCCGATCGCCGCGTTGGTCGCGCTGTCGTCGGTACACGCGTAGACCGCCCTGGCCCGGCCGATGCCGGCGCTGCGCAGCACGCTCGGGTCCCGCGCGGCCCGAGCCACCTTGCCGGAGCCGGACGGGGGCGTGACGTCGGAGCGGACCGCCACCACCCGGTGCCCGGCGGCCTGGAGCCGGCGGGCCAGGGTGTCCGCCACCAGGCCGTCGCCGCAGACGATGACGTGCCCCCGGGCGTTGCGGTCGCGCAGCCGGCGCAGTTCGGTGGCGAAGAGCAGCCGGCAGGCTTCCACCACGGCGTACGCGGTGACGGCCGGTGCCGCGAACCGGGCGAAGTCCAGCAGCGGCGGGAACGGCCCGCCCTCGTCCAGCGGCGGGGCGCCGAGCACGAAGAGCTGTAGGTCGTAGTAGATCAGGTCGAACGGGTCGGCCCCGTAGCCACCGATTCGGTTGATGTGCTGATAGAGCCCGATGTAGCCACAGACGAAGGCGACCACTCCGGCGAGCGCGAACACCAGTCTGAGCACACTCTTGGTCGGTGCGCGGGGCGGCTCGCCGAGGCTGTTTCCGGGCACCACACCTCTCCTGCTGTCCGGTGCGGGACGCAGCGCCATCGTACCGTCGCGGTTTGTCGGCAGCGAACGTGAAACGATCGAGGGATTTCTTCGGGTCGGACGCCGACGCCGGCCGGGGAGTGCCCGGCCGGCGACGGAACCCGGTCGGATCAGCCCGGCAGCCGGAACCCGGCCTCGCGCTGGGCCGCCAGCCACGCCTCCACCTCGTCGGCCTGCCGGGGCAGCCCGGCCGAGAGGTTGACCGCGCCGTCCGACGTCACCAGTACGTCGTCCTCGATCCGGATGCCGATCCCGCGCAGCTCCGCGGGCACCAGGTCGTCCTCGGGCTGGAAGTAGAGCCCCGGCTCGACGGTCAGCACGTACCCCTCGCCGAGGGTGCCGTCCCGGTAGCTCTCCTTGCGCGCGTTGGCGCAGTCGTGCACGTCGAGCCCGAGCATGTGGCCGAAGCCGTGCAGCGTCCACCGGCGGTAGACCATCGACGTCTCGTCCATCGCCTCCTCCACGCTGACCGGCAGCAGGCCCAACACGGCGAGCCCCTCGGCGAGTACCCGCATGCAGGTCCGGTGCACGTCCTTGAAGGTCACCCCGGGCCGGATGACGTCGATGCCGGCCTGCTGGGCCGCGTACACGATGTCGTAGACCTGGCGTTGCAGCGGGGAGAAGGTGCCGGAGACCGGCAGTACCCGGGTCACGTCGGCGGTGTAGAGGTGCCGCCCCTCCACGCCCATGTCCATCAGCAGCAGCTCACCCGGGCGGGTGACGCCGGTGTTGTGGATCCAGTGCAGGATCGTGGCGTGCTCGCCGGAGCCGACGATCGAGTTGTAGCCGACGTCGTAGCCGTCGTGTCGGGCGCGCAGCCCGAAGACCCCCTCCAGCAGCCGTTCGCTGACCGGGCGGTCGGCCGGCAGCACCCGGGCGACGTCCTCGAAGCCGCGTACGGTGGCGTCGATCGCCTCCTGGAGCTGGGCGATCTCCCACTCGTCCTTGACCAGCTTCTGCTCGGACAGCAGCGCGGCCAACTCCCCGTCCCGGCTCAGCCGGGGACCGGACTCCTCGGCCGTCCCACTCTTCGGCGGCTCGTACGGCCGCACCGCGCCGTCCACCGACGGGTCCAGCCCGCGCAGCACCCGGGTACGCCCGGGAGCGCAGTCGGCCAGCGCCGCCGGCAGGTCGGACAGGGGTGCGGTCTCGATGCCCAGCTCGATCGACTTCTCGGCCAGGGTGTGCCGGCGGCCGACCCACAGCTCGCCGTCCCGGCTGCGGAAGAACTCGTCGCTCTCCCGGGACGACCGGGGACGGGTGTAGAGCACCACGTCGTGGCCGGAGCCGTTCGGGCGCATCACCAGTACGCTGCCCGGATCGTGGTCGCCGGTCAGGTAGACGAAGTCGCTGCCGGGGCGGAACCGGTAGGCGGTGTCGTTGGCGCGTACCTTCTCCGGACCGGTCGGGATCACCAGGGTCTCGCCGGACAGGGCGGCGGAGAGCGCGGCCCGCCGCTTGGCGTGGTTGGGCACCTCGGGCCGGGGACCGACCGGCAGGCTACTGTCCCGCCAGCCCTGCCGCATGAACTCCAGGAACTTCTCCGGAAAGTCCGGGTCGTGTGACTCCGTCCGGGCCGTCTCCACCTCGGCCGGCTCTGCCGTGATGTCGGTGCGCTCGTCTGACATCGCCGCTCCTCCCTCGTCCGGCCTGGTCCGCGCGAGGCGTGATCGGCGTGCGGGCGGGGGATCGGTCCGACTCCCCGCCGCTGGCGACCTGGTCCCTCGTCCGGCTGACCTGATCTGCGCTTCTGGCGTGCTCCGACCGTACCGTGCCGGAACCGGTCGGTCTCGATGGCGGTGCCGGCACAGCGGGCGGGTCCGCGTGGAAAGATGACCGCCATGTGCGGACTCCTGGCTTTCTTCAGCGCGCACGGCAACGCCGGCGCACACCGAGATGCCCTGGCCGGTGCGTTGGAATGCCTGCACCACCGGGGACCGGACGAGACCGGGGTAGAGGTGATTTCCACCCCGGACGGGTATACCGACGCCGTATTCGCGCACAAGCGGCTCTCGATCATCGACGTGGCGAACAGCCACGAGCCGCTGCCGTACGCGGGCGGGCGCTACCTGCTGACCTTCAACGGCGAGATCTACAACTACATCGAGCTGCGCGAGGAGCTGGCCCGGGACTACGGTGCCCAGTTCGCCACCCAGGGCGACGGCGAGGTGATCGTCGCCGGCTTCCACTACTGGGGTGAGCAGGTGCTCACCCGGCTGCGCGGGATGTTCGCGTTCGTGATCTGGGACCGGCAGCAGCGCCGCGCCTTCGGCGCCCGGGACTACTTCGGGATCAAGCCGCTGCACTACCTCCAGACCCGGGACGGGGTCTATCTCGCCTCCGAGAAGAAGGCGCTGCTGCCGTTCGCGCCGTCGGCGCATGCCGGTGACGCCGGGGTGGACACCGCCAACCTGTCGCACTACCTGACCCTGCAGTACGTCCCCGAGCCCGGCACCCTGCACCAGGGGATCAGCCGGATCGGCTCGGGGGAATACCTGACCTGGAGCCCGGGCCGGCAGATCGAGGTGCGCCGCTGGTACCGGCCGGTGTTCCGGCCCGCCCCGGTGCAGGAGCCGCAGAAGCTCTACGACCGGATCCGGGAGACGCTGCGGGAGAGCGTCCGGATGCACATGCGGTCCGACGTGCCGGTCGGCTGCTTCCTCTCCAGCGGCATCGACTCGACCGCGGTGGTGGCGCTGGCCCGGGAGTTCAACCCCAACATCCTCACCTTCACCGTCGGCTACGACGTGCCCGGCTACTCCGAGATCGAGGTGGCCCAGGACTCGGCCCGGCATCTCGGGGTCACCACCATCCCGACCAAGATCGGTCCCCGGGACATGATGGAGGCGCTGCCGAAGATCGTCTGGCACCTGGACGACCCGGTCGCCGACCCGGCCCTGGTGCCGCTCTACTTCGTCGCCAAGAAGGCCGCCGAGCATGTCACGGTGGTGCTCTCCGGCGAGGGCGCGGACGAGTTCTTCGGCGGGTACACGATCTATCGGGAGCCGCTCTCGCTCGGCTCGGTCAACGGCCTGCCCGGCGGGGTGCAGAAGGGCCTGCGCGCGGTCTCCAAGGCGATCCCGCAGGGGGTCAAGGGCAAGAGCTTCCTGGAGCGCGGCACCACCCCGATCGAGCAGCGCTACTACGGCAACGCCCGGATGTTCACCGAGGAGGAGAAGCAGAAACTGCTCCGCCGGTACGACCCGGCGGTGCGCTACACCGACGTCACCGCGCCGATCTACGCCGAGTGCACCGAGTTGGACGACGTGACCAAGATGCAGTACGTCGACCTCTACACCTGGCTGCGCGGCGACATCCTGGTCAAGGCGGACCGGATCTCGATGGCGCATTCGCTGGAGGTGCGGGTGCCGTTCCTCGACCGGGAGGTCTTCGAGGTCGCCGCCGGCATTCCGGTGGACCTGAAGCTGCCGCCCCGCTCCGACGCGACGAAATACGCGATGCGGCAGGCGTTGCAGGGCGTGGTACCGCCGGCCATCGTCAACCGGCGCAAGCTGGGCTTCCCGACCCCGACCCGGGTCTGGCTGGCCGGCGAGATGTACGACTGGGCCCGGCACGTCTTCTCGATCTCCGGCGCGGGTGAACTGCTCGACCTGTCGTACGCGATGCGGCTGCTCGACGAGCACCAGCGGGGCGAGGCCGACCACTCCCGCAAGATCTGGACAGTGCTGATCTTCTGCGTCTGGCACGCCATCTTCGTGGCCCGCACCCTGGACCCGGGCATCCAGCGCAACCAGTCGGCGCTGCTGACCAAGCCGGTCGTCGGCTCGATGGTCCGCTGACCGGCTCGACGGCACGCTGACCGGCTCGATGGTCCGCTAAACCAGTTCGATGGTCGGCTGACCGTTCCGGCACGAACGTCCGGAGGGCAGCGAACGGGCCCGGCGCCGCCGACGCCGGGCCCGTCGCGGTGCGGTGGTGGTTACGGGCTGGTGCAGGTCGGCGCCGGGGCGCCGGTACTGGTGCCGCTGCCCACGAAGCCGAACGTGGCGCTCGCCCCGGGGGCGAGACTGCCGTTGTGAGCGACGTTGCGGACGGTCACCGTACTGCCGCTCTGGCTGTGCGTGCCGTTCCACAGGCTGCCGATGGTCTCGCCGTTCGTCCAGCTCCACTGGGTGGTCCAGCCGCTCAGTGCGGTGGTACCGCTGTTCCGGATGGTCACCTCGGCCTGGAAGCCACCGCTCCAGCTACCGGTCGACCGGTACGTGGCGGTGCAGGCGGCCGGGCCGCCCGGGTTGCCGGTCGGCGGGTTGGTCGGGTTGCCGGTGGGCGGGTTGGTCGGGGTGCCACCCGGGCCGACCCCGGTAACCTGGCCGTTGCCGCCGTCGAAGACCACGTCCGAGCAGCCGAAGAAGTTCTCGGCGCTGTCCGAACGGACCCAGCGGGAGTAGATGATGTGCCGGCCGCTCTTGCCGCTCGGCAGTTGCCCGCTGAAGTAGTAGTGACCCTCGTTGGTGCCGACCGCGCCGTTCTGCGGCGGGTTGGTCACCGTCAGGAACGGCGTGGCCTCCAGGTCACTCCAGTTCAGCGCCCGGGTCGGGCTGAAGCCGTCCCGGGTCACGTAGAAGTAGAACGTGCCGGGGTGGTGGGCCCAGTTGCTGTACTTGAAGTTGAAGTTGCCACCGGCGGTCAGGTGGGTCAGCGGCCAGTCGTTGCGGGCCAGGTTGTAGCCGCTGAAGCTGGTGTTGCCGCCGCTGCACAGCTGCCCGTCCGGTACGAAGCCGGTGGTCCGGCCCGCCGCGTCCGAGCGCAGCACGCTGAACCAGTTGTAGAGCGAGTTGGCCCCGCTCTGCGCGACCGCCGCCGCACAGGCCGGGTTGTTCGGAATGATCTGGCCGGTCTGGCTGAGCCCGTCCTTCCAGCAGAGGAAGGTACGGCTGCCCGGCGCCATGGCGGCACCGTGCGCGAGGGCCGGAGTGGGACTGACCACCGTGATGACACCGGCGGCGAGCGCGGCCACGGCGCCGAGCACCGCGATCCTGCGTAGACGTTTCACCGAGTTCTCCTTCAGGGGCGGTGAACCTCTTCGACCTCCCGTTGCGGTCCGTCGTGGCCGCCGGTGGAAGCCGGGGCGCACTCGCCGCGCTGTTCAGGTTGGAAAAGGTTCAGTGACGCAGCTGGTAACCAACGCTGCGGACGATCTGCGGGGGACCCGCGACACGGCGGGCGCCCGCTTCCGACACTGGTTGCGGTCTCGCCGGTCCGCCCCGCCAGAGGTGGTGGGCTGGTATCTGCCGGACGGCAGACGGGCGACACGGCGCACAGTCCGATCACGGATGTGTGCCCTTCGCGTGGCCCCTTGCCGGCACCCGGCACAGCGCGTCAGCCCCCGCACTGGCTCGGTACGGGCAATCGCATCACGGAACCCGGCCCTGATGCAATAGGAAACTCTCGATGAAATGTTTCCGGGCGTACTGGCCGGACGGATCCGCCGACCTCCTGACCGTCGCCGAGGTCGGCCGGCGGAGGCGTGCTGTCCACCCCGTCCCGACCGCGCTGGGCGTGCCACCGGCTCGGGTGGCTCTCCCCAGGCTGCCCCGGGTACGTGCACGGCCGTTACCCAGGCTGCCTCGACCCAGGCTGGCTCGCCTGGCCGCTGCTTCAGGCGTCGCCGCGCAGTTCGGCGTAGCCGCGCTGGACGGCGGCGAGGCCGGCCTCCGGGCCGAACGGTGTGCGCTGGGCGACCCGTTCGGCGGGAGCCCGGTCGGCGTCACCGTTGCGGATCAGCCAGCTCATCGTGGCCAGGTCGTCGTGCTGAACCCGGACGAACTCGGTGTCCACCACCGTGCCGTGCCCCGGGACGACCACCGTGCCCGGGGTGAGGCAGCGGAGCAGCCCGGCTACCGTCTCCACCCACTCCAGCGGGAAGGCGTCCTCGAAGGCGGGCGGGCCGCTCTGCTCGATCAGGTCACCGGCGACCAGTACGTCGGCGTCCGGCACCTGCACCACCAGGTCACCCTCGGTGTGGCCCCGGCCGAGGTGGCGCAGCAGCACCGTCCGGCCGCCGACGTCGACGGTGGCCTCCTGGCGTACCGGGTGGGTGGGGGCGAGGATCGTGGTCCGGACCAGTTCGGTGGCGAGCCCGGGGTCGGCGGGCAGTACCTCGTCGTACGCCTGCCGGCGCACCAGCGCGGGCTGTTCGCGGAGCAGCCGGACGGTCTCCTCGTGCGCGTAGATCGGCACCGGGCCGTCGGCGGCCAGCGCCGCGTTGCCGAAACAGTGGTCGAAGTGGTGGTGCGTGTTGACCACGACCAGCGGGTCGGTGGTGAGCCCCCGGACGGCGGAGAGCAGCTCGGTGGCCTGGCGGGCGGTGGAGAGCGTGTCCACCACCAGTGCCGCGCCGTCGCCGACCACCAGGGTCACGTTGACGTCGAGCAGCGGCTGGCGCAGCAGGTATACCCGATCGGCGATCTCTTTGAAGGCGATGCCCATGGTCGTCGTCATGCCGTACCGAGGGCCCGCTCGACGAACCGGTGCCGGTCCACCAGTACCCGTTCGACCCGGCCCTCGGCCACCGTGGTCGCGCCCTCGGTGACCGCCACCTCGAAGAGCAGCCGCCGCCCGTCGACCTTGGCCAGCCGGGCCTGCGCCACGGCGGTCCGGCCGACCGGGGTCGGCACCCGGTGGTCGAGTTCGACCCGCATCCCGACGGTCGTCATCCCGGCCGGCAGCCGGCTCGCGGTGGCGGCGACGGTGGCCGCCTCGGCCAGTGCCAGCACCCGGGGCGTACCCAGCACCGGCACGTCGCCGGAGCCGACCGCCTGCGCGGTGTCGACGTCGGTGACGATCAGCTCGACCCGGGCGGTCAGGCCCGGCGGAAATACGCTCTGCGGCTCCGGCGCGGACGCGCTGACCTGCGGTTGCGTCGAATCATCCGATGCTGACTCCGGCACCTGTTCGGCCGGGTGTTCCTGATCCATCAGCAAAGCGTAGATGTTCCGCCGACTGCCGTTGCCGACACACGGCGACACGCCGTACCGCTATCGGATTGCGGACCAGTGCTCCGCCCTTCAGGGCGGGGGGTGGAGGCCCCGTGGTGCGGGGCGAGGCCCGAGCGGTGTTTTGAGCTGGGTGGTTCTGCTGCCGGATAGTCCACAGCCGGACCGGCCGGCGTCCGGGAGCTGCGTGGAATCTCGTAGCCGAACGCGGGGCGAGGTGCCGATCGGGGTCACCCCTCGGCTCCGCGTGCTCGCGAGCGACCCGAGGCCGAGGAGGCCGACCCGTACCCCTGGCGGGTCTTCGTCGGGGCGGTGCCGGCGGCCCGCCCGTAGCGGCGATCCAGCCGGTATCCGGGGCCGAACTGCCCCCGGGTACCGGCTGCCCCCGATCGCCCCGCTCCGGTCAGGGCCGGCGGAGCTGTTCGGCGGTGATCCGCTGGGTCGACCAGGCCGGTACGGCGATCAGCACCAGCCCGACCACCAGCGCCCCGCCGGCCAGCCAGAGCGTCGGGGCGACCCGGTCGAACACCCGATCCCGGTCGAGGTCGAGCAGGCCGGCGAGCACGGCCGCGATGGCGACCGTCGCCCCGCTGGCCAGGCCGAGCCCGATCACCAGTGGCAGGGTGCCGAACCCGACCTCGCCGGCGGTGATGGTGCGCGGGCTGGTACCGACCACGGCCAGTGTGGCGTTGTCCCGGCGCCGCTCCATGGTCCGGTCGATCGCGGCGGCGGCGAACGCCCCGATGCCGAGTACGAAGCTCAGCACCAGCCCGGTGACCAGCACCGTCACCAGCAGTTCCGCGTCGAACCCGCGTCGGGTCCCGAGGTCGCCGCCGAGGTAGCGGGTCGGCACCCGGGCGGCCAGCACCTGGGCGGCCCGGTCGGCGGCGTCCGGGTCGGTCGCCACCAGGTCCACCGAGGAGGACGGCGGTACGTCCAGCGCGGCGGCGACCGGTGCCTGCCGGGTGACCAGGATCTGCCCCGACATGCCCACGGCGAACCGCGTTCGGGTGTGCAGGATCGGCTCCGGCGCCGGGATCCGGGTGCCGTCCTGCGCGACCACCTCGGCGCCCGGTTCCGGCAGCGCTGCCCCGGACGAGAACTGGTGCACCAGCCGGTAGGTCTGGCCGTCCACGCAGGACTCCCCGGCGTCGAGCGTGAACATGCCGGTGAGGTCCGCGCAGTCGCCGACGATCAGGTAGCCCTGCTCGCCGGAGACGGTCGCCGGGACGCTGGCCAGGTCGACGACCTGCACGCCGGGGACCTGTCGCAGCTCGTCGGCGGGGAGTGGCCCCGGGCCGAGGACCTGGTACATCCGGCGTCCGCCCGGGTCGTCGATCGGGCTCAGGTTCCGGTCGTCGGCGATCAGGCCGACGCCGAGCGAGCCCATCCCGGCCACGTAGATCATCACGGTGAAGGCGGCGACCAGCCGGGGTGCCACCCCGGGAGCGTGCCGCAGCCGGGCCGTGGCCAACTCCAGCCAGACCGGGGTACGGGGCAGCCGGGCCAGCAGCGCGGCGACGGCGTACCCGAGGGTGGGCAGGGCGAGCGGCAGGGCGAGTCCGGTGAGCAGCATCGAGGCGGCGAAGAGCAGGGCGTCGCCCTGGCTGGGTTCGTGGCGGCCGGACCAGCCGGCCAGTACCGCCCCGGCGAGCCCGGCCAGCAGTGGGAACAGCCGCCAGACGCCGGGCCGGCGGTGCGGCGCGTCCCGGCGTACGGCCAGCGGGTCGACCCGGGCCGGCCGGGTGGCGAGTACGCCGATGGTGACCGCGTACGCCACGGTCAGCGCGACCATGCCGACCACCACCGGCACCGGTACGGCGAGGTCGGCGGCGTACCACTGCAGCCGGCCGATCCGCCAGCCCTCCGACAGCGGGGCGAGCAGCGCGAAGCCGGCCAGCCCGAGCAGCGCCCCGCCGAGGGTGACCACCCCGGTCTCCACCGCGTTGACCAGGGTCGCCTGCCGGGCCGAGACGCCGAGCAGCCGCAGTGCGGCGATCCGGCGATCCCGGGTGGAGGCGGAGAGCCGGGCGCAGGTGGCCAGGAAGACGCCGAACGGGACCAGTACGAACAGCCCGAAGGCGCCGGCCAGGATCCGGGCCGGGGTGAAGACGTCCGGTGCGGCCCCCTCGCCCAGGGCGTAGCCCAGCGGGTAGCCGAAGCCGGTGACCGCCCAGTGCTCGTCGAGCATCCGCTCCTCCGCCGACACCGGTGCCGGCGGGGCGCCGACGTAGGCCAGCAGTTCGTCCGGGGCGAGCAGCCCGGCCGGGCCGACGGTGCCGATCACCCGCTGCGGGAAGCGTGCCGCCGCCCTCGGGTCGGTGCCGAGCAGGTCGCGCAGGGCCGGCGATACCACCACCTCCCCGGGCGCGGGCAGCACGGCCACGCCGGGCGGGCGCGGGCTGGTCGCGGTGGCACCGATCACGGCGGTACGCCGGAGCACCCGACCGCCGAGCGCGTCCTCGATGTCGTAGATCCGCAGCGTCGACGGGGTGCTCGGCTGCTCCTCCCGGACCGGGCTGCGTGCCTCGGCCCGCTCGTGTTGCGCCCCGGCCGCCGAGAACGTGGCCAGCGACCCCAGCACCACCAGTACGCCGAGCGCCGCCCCCGACGACATCAGCGCGGTACGCAGCACCCCAGCGCGCCCGGAGCCGATCGAGAGCCGCAGCCCGAGCCAGATCCACCGCCTCACGCCGTAACACCATCCATCCGGCTCGGCCGGCCCTGCCCGCTCATGCCGGCACTCCGCTTCGCTCCGTGCCGCCATGAGGCACCTTCGCGCTGAGTTCGCTCGCTCACGCGGCTACCCGCCCGTCGCGGAGGAAGACCGTGCGGTCCGCGTACGCCGCCACCCGGGCCTCGTGGGTGACCATCACGACCGCGCTGCCCTCCTGCCGGGCCAGTCCGGTCAGCGCGTCCAGCACCACCTCGCCGGCCGCGCTGTCCAGCGCCCCGGTCGGCTCGTCAGCGAAGATCACCGACGGCCGGTGCGCCAGTGCCCGGGCCACCGCCGCTCGCTGTCCCTCGCCGCCGGAGACCTGCCCCGGGCGGCGGTCGGCCAGCTCGGCCACGGCCAGGTGCCCGAGCAGTTCGGCGGCCCGGCGCCGGGCCTCGGCCCGGGGCGTGCCGAGCAGCCGCAACGGCAGTGCGACGTTCTCCCGCAGGGACAGCTCGGGCACCAGGTCGCCGAACTGGAGCACGAAGCCGAACGACCGGAGCCGGAGTTTGCTGCGCCGGCTGTCGGGGAGGTTGTCGATGCGCTGGGCGTCGAGGCGTACCTCGCCGTGCTCGGGGCGGAGGATGCCGGCGAGTACGTGCAGCAGGGTCGACTTGCCGGACCCGGACGGTCCCATTACGGCGACGATCTCGCCGGGCGAGATGGTCACGTCGGCGCCGTCGAGCGCGACGGTCCGGCCGAACCGGAGGGCCAGGTTGCTGCCCTGGAGTGTCATCGGGACTCCTTCTGCGGGTTGTCGACGCGGGACACCAGCGCGGCCAGCCGGGCGAGCCGGGCGACGGCGCCGTCGATCCACTTCAGGTCGGCGTCGAGGTGGTACATCTCGAAGTCGGCGTCGAGCTGCCCGAGCAGGTCGCCGGACTGTCGCTGGACGCGCATCTCGCGCATCCGGGCCAGGTGCGCCTGGCGCTGCCGGTCGAGCATCGGCTCGGCCGGCCGGCCGCTGGAGAGCGCGATCAGCACCTTGGCGAAGAGCACCCGGCGGCTGGCGGTCACCTCGGGCACCTCCGGCTCGTCGAGCCAGCGGTCGAGTTCGCCGACGCCCGCCTCGGTGATGGCGTAGACCCGGCGGTCCGGGCCGACCCCGCTGGCCACCCCGGTGAGGTCGATCAGCCCGTCCCGGTCGAGCCGGCCGAGGGTGGCGTAGACCTGCGCCGACTTGAGTGGACGGCTGTTGCCGAACCACTCGTCGTAGCGGCGGCGCAGCACGTAGCCGTGTTGGGAACGCGGTTCGAGGAGGCCGAGCAGGATTCGGGAGACCGACATGGCCGGGACACTAGCAACTCGGTTACTAAGCTAGCAAGCGAGTTGCTAGTTCGAGACCCGGGCAGGTCACGCCGCGCCGTACCGTGGGGTCGTCCCTCTCGGAGTCCGTCGTACCGACGCCGTTAACCTGGACGGCGATGCTCGTTACCGTCACCGACACCCCGCCCGCGCCGCCGCCCGGTCCGGCGGCCCAGGACGGCCGGCGCCGCCGGTTCGTCGCCATGTCGATCTGGGCGGTGGCCTTCGTCGCCGCCTGGCTGCTGATCGGCCTGCCCACCGACCCGCTCTACGCCTTCGGCTGGCTCTGGGCCGCCACCATCGCCTGGCGCAGCGACCGGCCCTGGCGCACGCACCTGGGATTCGCCCGGGACTGGCTGCCGGTGGTGGTGCTGCTGGCCCTGTACAACCTCTCCCGGGGGTTCGCGGACAACGGGGCGACACCGCACGCCATCGAGCTGATCGTCGCCGACCAGTGGATGTTCGGCTGGGCGATGGACGGCCAGGTGCCGACGGTCTGGCTGCAACAGCACCTCTACGACCCGGACGGCATCCACTGGTGGGACATCGGGGTGAGCTGGGTCTACTTCTCGCACTTCGTGGTCACCCTGGCCGCCGCGGTGGTGCTCTGGCTGCGCTCCCGGGCCCAGTGGGCTGCGTTCATGCGCCGCTGGGGCTTCCTCTGCGCCAGTGGCCTGGTCACCTACTTCCTCTACCCGGCCGCGCCGCCCTGGTGGGCCGCCCAGTACGGGATGCTGGAGGAGGTCGCCCGGATCTCCACCCGGGGCTGGCGGGAGTTCGGTATGCACGGCGCCGGCAACCTGCTGAACGCCGGGCAGATCGCCTCCAACCCGGTCGCCGCGATGCCGTCGCTGCACACCGCCTGGGCGCTCTTCGTGGTGGTCTTCTTCCTCGGCGCGACCCGGCGACGCTGGTGGCCGCTGCTGCTCTGCTATCCGCTGGCGATGACCTTCACCCTGGTCTACGCGGGCGAGCACTACGTGATCGACGTACTGGTCGGCTGGGCGTACGTCGGGTTGACGTTCCTGGTCGTCGGGCTCGCCGAGCGCTGGTGGGCGGCGCGCAAGGCCCGCCGCCGGCCGGTCGAGCCCGATCCGGTCGAGTCCGATCCGGTCGGGGCCGATGCGGTCGGGGCCGAGACTTCCGAGCCCGGGAGTTCCGAGCCCGGGAGTTCCGAGCCCGGGAGTTCCGAGCCCGAGACTTCCGGGGCCGGCACTGGACCGACCCGGGGTGGGTCGGTCGTCGACAGCGCACCAAAGGCCAGGACGGGTGCCGAGGCTGGGGCGACAGGTGCCGAGGCGGGGGCCGAGACCGACGCCGGGCCGGAGTCGGGGCCGGCGCCGGAGCGGACGGTCAGCGCGGGTCGCTGACCCGGGCGGCCCGGGCCCGGGCGGTCAGTTCGGCCGCCAGCGCCCACGCCTCGTACAGGTCCCGGTCCCGGGCTGCCGCGCCGGGCCCACCGGCGGTGTCCGCGTAGACGGTGGCCAGCCGCAGCCGCCGCTGGAGCGGACCCTGCACCACCCGTACGCTCTGGATCCGGGCGTACGGCACGACGAGGAGTTCCCGGGTCAGCAGTCCGGAGCGGACCGCGAAGACCCGGGCGGAGAGCCCGGCGCCGAGCGCGGTACGGGCCAGCGGGTGTACCCAGCGGGCCCGGGCCGGCGGCGGCGTGAGGGTGCCGGTGATCGCCACCCCGGGCAGTATCTCCGACATGATCATCTGTGCGGTGGCCAGGTCGCCGACCGGCAGCAGCCGGTCCGGGTGGCTCCGGTCGTCCAGTTCACCGCTGGCGAACCCGGCGACCGAGAGTCGCATCCGCAGCCACCCCCTCATCCGCCAGAGCAGCGGCCAGGTGACCCCGATCGCCTGGAGCCGGTCCAGCGGTACGGTCTGGGCCCGGGTCTCCAGCAGGCCGTGCCGTACCCGCAGCGCGGCGTCGTCCCGGGCCAGCCGGAAACTCCAGTCGTCCAGTACCCGCCGGATCGGCTGGAGCACCACCCCAGCCATCGCGGTGAGGGTGCTGGCGACCGCGATGAACGACCAGGAGCCCTCGGTGAAGAACTGGGTCAGCACGAAGGCGAGGCCGAACGGCAGCAGGAACGCCTGCGGGGTGAGCAACTGGCTGACCAGCAGGTCGCGATTGGAGACCGCGTGCAGGCGCCGGCCGGCCGGTGGCTCGGCGGTGCCGACCAGTCCGGGCAGGCCGGTGACGCCGGGCTGACCCGGCCACGGGGCACCGGGCTGCCCGGGGTACACGGTCCCGGGACCGGCCGCCCCGGCGGGCGCCCCGGTCGGGCCGGAGGGCGCTCGGCCGGCCAGCACCAGCAGGCGTTCCCGCAGGGCCACCGCGTCGGCCACCGTGACGTACGCCAGCGGCGCCTCCGTCTTGCCGCCGCCGACCACCTCCAGCCGCAGTTCGGCGAGCCCGCTGAGCTGGGCCAGCAGCGGCCGGACCACCTCCACGGACTGCAACCGCTCCAACGGGATCGCCCGGGTACGCCGCCAGAGCAGACCCTCGTGGATCCGCAGCTCCCGCCCGACGATGTGGTAGCCGGTGTTGTACCAACTGACCACCGAGAGCGCGAGCGCACCGACCAGCAGTACCACCACCAGCAGGGTGAAGACGCCGAGACCGACCCGGGACAGCGTCGACCAGGAGAGCGCGGCGACGATCACCACCAGCGACTTCGCCCCGTGCAGCAGCGGACTCAACGGATGCAGCCGCTTCCGCGGCTCGGCGGTGATTTCCTCGGCGGTCA
>NZ_BONX01000063.1 GCF_016862935.1 Plantactinospora mayteni | reverse complement strand
GCGCCGCGTGTTCCACGCGCAGCGTGGAGGGAATCTCCGTCCTCTAGGGCGGAGAGGATGTCAACCGTGCACCGCGTACCGGGTCGGGGTGGGCAGCGAGACAGCGATCCGGCGTTCCCGGGAGTCCGCCTGGGCGGCAGGGCGGGGGAGCGGTTGAAAGGGGAGATCCGGGGTAAGCGGGCGCCATGCGTTCTGGTCGGGACACCGCTGTCAAAGGCATCGATCTCGACGAGACCCGCATCGTCCACGCACTGGGCCAGTTGCGCGAGCGGTCCCAGGCCACCGTACGGGACCGCTGGCAGACCACCCGGTTCAACCTGATGCTGGCCGCCCAGGCCGGGCTGGCCGCCGGACTGGCCTGGGCCTTCTCGCACGACCTGCTCGGCAATCCGGATCCGCTCTTCGCGCCGATCTCGGCGATCGGCACCATCGCCTCCTCGGTCGGCCAGCGGCTGCGGCGGAGCGTCGAGCTGATCATCGGAGTGGCGGTCGGGATCGGCATCGGTGACCTGCTGATCTTCGTGATCGGCAGTGGATCCTGGCAACTGGGCATCGTCGTCGCGCTGGCGATCGTGCTGACCATCTTCCTCGGCGGCGGGCCGGCGGTGGTGAACCAGGCGGCGGCGACCGCGGTACTCATCGTGGTCCTCACCCCGGCGACGCCGGACGTCGAACTGCTCCGGGTGCTCGACGCGCTGATCGGCGGCTTCATCGCCCTGGGGGTGATCGCGCTGCTGCTGCCCGTCAACCCGCTGCGGCTGGTGGACCGGGCGGCGCGGCCGGCGTTGGACCGGCTCGCCGACCAGTTGTCCGAGACCGCCGAGGCGCTGGAGACCGGCGACGCGGCCCGGGCCCAGGCGGCGTTGAACCGGATGACCGAGATCGAGGAGTACATGGACGGTCTCGCGGAGGCGCTGCACGGCGGCCGGGAGACGACCCTCCTCTCGCCGGCGCGCTGGCACCGCCGCGGCGCACTCAGCCAGTACTTCGAGGGCGCCGAGTTCATCAACCACGCGGTGCAGAACAGCGGCACCCTGGTACGCCGGGCGGTGACCGCGCTGGAGGACGGCGAGCCACGGCCGGCCTCGCTCTCGGCGTCGGTGGCGGCCCTGGCCGAGGCGGTCCGGATGCTCCGGCGCGACCTGGGCACCGGTACGCTGCCCAAGGCGGCCCGGGAGTGCGCGCTCCGCGCGGTCAGCGCGGCCGGTCGGGCCTACGACGACGGGGTCGGCTTCTCCGGCAGCGTGGTCGTCGCCCAGGTGCGGACGACCGCGAGCGACCTGCTCCGGGCCACCGGAATCGAACGGACCGAGGCCAACCGGCTGGTCCGGTGGGCGGTCGGCGGCGACGCCGCCCGGGAGGCACCGGTCGACGCGGGAGCCCGCCCCGAGTGACCGGACCCGGCTCGGGCCGGCGGCACCCGCTACCCGTCGAGTGCCGCCCGGAGCAGCCCGACCGCCGGCGGGATCTCGGCGTCGGTGATGTTGCCGTACCCGAGGACCAGCGCGGGTGACCCGGACCGCTCCGCCCGGTACGCGTCGAGGTCCGCCAGCCGCAGTCCGGCCGCCGCCGCGCCGGCGACCACCGCAGCGGTGTCGGTACCGGCCGGCAGGTGCAGCAGGATGTGCAGGCCGGCGGCGGTGCCGGCCACCTGGCCGTCCGGCACCCGGGCGGCGAGTTCGCGCACGAGCAGGTCCCGACGGGTACGGAACCGGCGCCGGGCGGCGCGCAGGTGCGTGTCGTACCAGCCCCGGTCGATGAAGGTGGCCAGGGCGAGCTGGTCCAGCACCGGCGGGGGTGCCGCGACGGCGTTCGCCGCCCGGATCACCGGCAGCAGGGCCGGCGGCGCGACCGTCCAGCCCAGGCCGAGGGCGGGGGAGAGGGTCTTGCTGACCGAGCCGACCAGGAAGACCCGACGCGGATCCAGGCCCTGCATCACCGCGATCGGCCGGCGGTCGTACCGGAACTCGGCGTCGTAGTCGTCCTCGACGACGTACCCGTCGACCGTCCGCGCCCAGCGCACCAGCTCGGCCCTCCGGTCCGGGCTGAGCATCGCCCCGGTCGGGAACTGGTGTGCCGCGCCGACCACCACGGCCCGGGCTCCGCCGGCCCGGGCCAGCTCGGCCACCCGGACCCCGTCCCGGTCCACCGGGACCGGGGAGATCCGCAGCCCCGCGCTCGCCACCGCGTCCCGGAGCCGGCCCCACCCCGGCTCCTCCACCGCCACCTCGGCGACCCCCTCCGCGCGCAGCGCCCGGCAGATCCGGAACAGCCCGTCGGTGATGCCGGCGCAGACGACCACCGACCCGGGCTGCGCGTCGGCCCCCCGCGACCGGCGCAGGTATTCCGCGAGGGTGCGGCGCAACGCCGGATGGCCGGCCGGATCGGGTGGGCCGAGGTCGTACTGGGCGGCCGAGCCGGTGACCGAGTGCACCGCCTCGGTCCAGCGCCGGCGGGGGAAGGCCCGCAGGTCGGGCAGGCCGGGCGCCAGGTCGTAGCGGACCGGTGGCTGTGCCGGCCTGGGCATCGCGCGGCGGCGGGCCGGGGTGGTCTCCGGCGACCACGAGACCCGGGTGGCCGAGCCGACCCGGGCCGCGAGGTAGCCCTCGGCGACCAGTTGCGCGTACGCCTCGGTCACCACCCACCGGGAGCAGTCGAACTCCTCGGCCAGCGCCCGACTGGGTGGTACGGCGGCGCCGGCCGGGAGCCGGCCGTCCCGGATCGCCGCCCGCAGCGCGCGGGTCAGCCGGTCGTGCAGGGGACGCCGGGCCAGGTCCCGGGGCTCGACGTCCAGCAGTGTCGCCCAGGCCGAACTGGCCCGGGGAGCCGAATTGGTCTGGGAATCTGCCACGAGATTGGAGCGTACCGCCCGTCCGATCCCGCCTAGCGTTCCAGACATGACCTACACCATCGTGCTCGGCGCCATGCTCTTCGGCACGGTCCAGGACGAGCGACGCTCCTTCGACCTCCTGGACCACTTCGTCGGGGCCGGCGGCACCTGGATCGACACGGCGAACTGCTACGCCTTCTGGGCCGATCCCAGCGGCTTCGGCGGGCAGAGCGAGGAACTGCTCGGGCGCTGGCTGGCCCGGCGCCCGGGCGTCCGCGACCGGATCAGGATCAGCACCAAGGTGGGCTGCGAACCGACCGTGGCCGGACGGTTCCCGGAGACCGCCGAGGGGCTGTCGGCGTCGGCGATCAAGAACGGGATCGAGGGCAGTCTCCGCCGGCTCGGCGTGGACCACGTCGACCTGTACTGGGCACACAAGGAGGACCGCAGTACGCCCCTGGCGGAGACGGTGGCGGCCTTCGACGAACTCGTCTCCGCCGGTACGGTCGGCGCGCTCGGCTGCTCCAACTACGCCATCTGGCGGGTGGAGCGGGCCCGGCAGATCGCCCAGGCGAACGGGATGACCGGGTTCACGGCGGTGCAGCAGCAGCTCAGCTATCTTCGGCCCCGCCCCGGGACCCGGCCCAGCGTGGTGCACCGGTTCGGTGCGGTCAGCGACGAGGTGCTCGACTACCTGGAGTGTCACCCCGAGATGTCGCTGTGGGCGTACACGCCGCTGCTCGGCGGGCAGTACACCCGGGCGGACAAGCCGCTGCCGCCGGAGTACGCGCACCTGGGCACCGAGCGCCGGCTCGCCGTACTGGACGAGATCGCGGCGGAGACCGGCAGTACCCGCAACCACGTGGTACTCGCCTGGCTGGCCGGTGGCAGTCCCGCCGCCACCCCGATCGTCGGGGTGAGCACGGTCGCGCAACTGCGGGAGGCCCTGGCCGGGGTGGCGCTGGTGCTCGCCCCCGAGCAGCGGGCGAGGCTCGACGCGGCAGCCTGACCCGGCAGCCTGACCCGGCTGCCTGACCCGGCTGCCTGACCCGGCTGCCTGACCCGGCTGCCTGACCCGGCTGCCTGACCCGGCTGCCTGACCTGGCTGATCGGGGGCGGGTGCCGGGGTGCGGCGCCCGGGGGAAGCGACGCGGGTCCGGGTGGCCACCTCGACGGTGACCACCCGGACCCGGTCGCCGGGTCTGCCGCGCTAGCGTGCGGCGAGCGCGCCGTCCGGGCCGAACCGTGGCCGGAGCTGCTGGAGGCCGGTCGCGTCCACCTCGGCCGCCGGGCCGTGGTAGATCGCGTTGTAGAGCAGGTTGAACTGCGCCCGGGGCAGGGTACGGAAGGTGATCTCGCTGCCGTACGTCACCACCTGGCCCTTGCCGACCGGGAAGGACGCGGTGTTGACCGCACCCCGGATGTGCTCGGCGCCGCGCAGATAGCCGCTGGCCAGCACCTCACCCTCGGCCGGGTAGTTCGACACCACCGTCCCGCCCTCGCCGGTCAGCTCCCACGCCTGGGTGTCGTAGAGCCAGACCGGCCAGGAGTCCGGCATGCCCCAGGCGACCGGGTTCTCCGGGTCGAACTCCTGGTGCAGCAGGCTGCCGCCGGTGACGAACTCGTCCTCGTCGTCGGGCAGGGCCGGTGTGATCGGCAGGTTCAGCAACTCCTGCACGGTCGCCACCGAGCTGCCGATCGCCAGCAGGGTGCCGCCGTTGCGGACGAACTGCGCCAGCTTGCGCCACCCCTGGTCGCCCACCCCGTAGGCCCAGGAGTACTCCTCGGCGTACTGCTTCGGGTCCAGGCCCTTGACGATGTCGTCCTTCGAGGTGCCGTGCGAGAGGACGATGGTGTCGTACAGCTCGTTCAGCGACTTCCGCTGGAAGTCCTGCGCGGCGACGACGTCGTAGTTGACGCCGTACTGGTCGAACTGCCACATGTCCCAGCCGCCCGGCATGTTGCCGATGCCCCGGAACAGGCCGACCCGGGTCTGCGGCTTGAGCTGCACCCCCGCGACGCGCGGTGCCCGGGCGACCGCGGTGACCTGGAGGCCGACCCTGGCCGAGGCGGTCGCCAGCACGTTCCGGGCCTGCGGGGTGGCCGGCACGACGTAGGTACCGGCCGGATAGCTGGTGCCCTGCGCACCGAACCCCTTCGCGGCCCGGAACGTCGGGATGTTGGCGTCCTGCAACGCCGAGACGATCTGGACCGTCCCGTACGACTCGGGCCGGACCAGATAGGCGCCCTTGTCGCCCGGTGCGGGCGGCATCGTCACCTGCGGCAGCTTCACCGAGTTGACCCGCTCCAGGCTGGCCTGGAACGGCGCGCGGATCTCCGCGACGTCGACCCCGAGTTGCAGCGGCAGGCTGGTCGTCGCCTCGGCGTACGGCAGCAGCACCGGGCACTCGCCGCAGTCCCGCACCTCGGGATACTTGTCGGTGCCGAGCACCTGGTGTGCCCAGTTGCCGCGCGGCTGCCGCATCTTGACCACATAGGAGCCGGCGCCGTAGCGCCTGTCGTCGGCGACGAACTCCGAGGTGGCCCGGTCGATCTCCACCTGCGTCCACTCCAGACGCTGGAGCATCTCGAAGGTCGCGTACGGGTCACGCTGGTTCGCGTTCACCACGAACGCGTAGCTGCCGGCCGGTACGCCCTCGGTCATGTACTCGTGCGGCACCGCGTACAGGTTGTCGTAGAGCAGGTCCCGGCCGTTCTCTGCCGTGTACTCCATCCCGGCGTAGGTGGCGATCTTCGCGTAGTCGACGATGTCCGCCAGGGTCCAGGTGTTGGAGCGGTACGGCTCGATCAGGCTCATCCGGGCCTGCTGCGGGCCGAGCGGGCGGCCGTCCGAGGACACCTGCGGGTACGCGTAGTCGGTCACCGAGGCGATCTCGGTGAGATAGACGCCGGAGCCGGTGAACGGGAAGAACCCGACCGGCTGCTCCAGGGTCCAGTAGATGTGGTAGTCGAGGCTGCCGACCCCGGTCTTGCCGGCGGCGGCGAGTGCCCGGGCGGCGTGCTGGCCGATCGCCGAGACCGAGGAACTCATGTTCGCCGGCACGTTCTCGCTGGTGATCCCCCCGTACGGCGGTACGAAGATCCGGCTGCCGGTGTTCCCCTTCTGGTGCATGATGTGCACGATCGCCGGCCGGTACTTCTTCTCCAGCGCCAGCCGGTACTGCGCCTCGATCTGGGTGAACATCGTCCAGTCACGGTTGTCGTCGTGCCCGGTGTACTTGTGGTAGAGGTCCGGGTAGGTCCGCCGGTAGTTCGTCCCGGCGGTCTTGTTGAAATGGTCGATGATCAGGTGCTGGCCGTCCGGGTTCTGCGACGGCACCAGCACGATGACGGAGTTGTTCAGCACGTTCCGGGTGAAGTCCGAGTCCTCGGTGGCGAGCCGGTGCACGATGTCGTTGATCGCCTGCCCGTTGCCGACCTCGCTGGAGTGGATCGTCGCCTCCAGGTGGTAGAACGGCACCCCCTCCCCGGCGAGCCGGCGGGCCTCCTCCGGGCTGGTGTTGCGCGGGTCCGAGAGCTTCTGGTTGATCTCAACCAGGCGGTCCAGCCGGCGCAGGTTCCTCGGGGCGCTGATCAGCACGGTCGCGTACTCGTTGCCCATTGTGGTGCGACCGATGGTCTCGTAGTCGACCCGGTCGGACCGTTCCGCGACGACTTTCAGATAGCGCAGTACGTCGGGATAGGCCGCCAGTTTTCCTTCGGCGCCCATCTTGAAGCCGAAGTGCTGTTCCGGGCTGGGGATGGCCGCGGCCCGGGCGGTCACGGCGGTTTCGGCGAGGCCGGGACCGGCGGTGGCGGTGGCGGTGGGTGCGACGGCGGTGGATCCGACCAGGGCCACCAGGCCGACGCAGGCGGCGTATAACAACGGGGGGCGGGTCTTGAGCATGGCGGGACCTTTCGACTCGACATCAGTCGTCGTAGATCGACCGTGACTGAACGCTATCGGCGGGCGTGAAGATCCACAGCGGGCTCGCTGTTCGCGTTTGTTCGGTCTTCGGTCCCGTTCGGCGAAAACTCAAGAATGTCTCAACATGGTTGCTCCGGGCGCGGGCGGCGAGGTATCAAGAGCCATGATCGCCGGGGTGCCGCAGCCACGGATCACCGACCAACTCCACCGGGCCGCCGACGCGGTCCCCGCGCGCCGGCCGGACCGGCTGCACGCCAGCGCACTCGCCCTGATGCTCACCGACCGGTCGGCCCGGGGGATCGCCGACCGGCTCGGCCACCTGATCTACTCCGGTGAACTCGGCCAGGGCCTCCACCTGCCCACCGTGCGTGCCCTGGCCGCCGCCCTGCACGTCGGCCCGACCACGATCGCGTCGGCCTTGGCCCAACTGCGGCAACGCGGGCTGATCCACTCCGACCGGCGGCACGGCAGTGTCGTACGCGGCCCGGGGCGGCTCGCCGGTCGCCGCTACGCCAGCCTGCCGGCCCGGGTCCGGCTGGACCTCTCCACCGCCTTCCCCGACCCGGCCCTGCTGCCGGACCTGGCCGGCCCGATGGCCGAGGCGGTGCTCGGCACCCACTGGCGCAGCTACCCGGACGACACCGTGGACCCGCACCTGGCGGCCGTGCTGGATCCGAGCTGGCCGTTCGAGGCCGAGGACTTCACCGTCACCAGCGGGGCCCACGACGCCGTACACCGGATCGCCGACGTGCTGCTGCACCCGTACGACCGGGTGGTCGTCGAGGAGGTCGCCGCCGCGTCGCTGCTGGACATCGTCGAGGACCACCGGGCCCAGGCGACCCCGGTGGTCTGCGACGACGAGGGACCGCTGCCCGAGGCGCTGGAACTGGCCCTGACCACCCGGCCCAGGATGCTGCTGTTCCAGTCCCGGATGGCCAGCCCGCACGGCCACGCCCTGTCCCGGCGCCGCGCCCAGGCGCTGGTGCCGATGCTCGCCGACCGGGACATCGTGATCGTCGAGCAGGACACCGCGCACGAACTCGCGCCGACCCCGGACGTCTCGCTCGGCGAGTACCTACCAGCGCAGACCCTCCTGGTGCGGAGCTGGAACAAGTCGCACGGGCCGCACCTGCGGGTCGGTGCACTGGCCGGGATCCGCCGGGTCGTCTCCCGGGTACGCGCCCGGCAGAAGGCGACCGGCAGTTGGCCGTCGGTGCTGACCCAGCGGGCCCTCGCGCAGATGCTCGCCGACCCGCAGGCGCAGGCGGCGATCCGGCTGGCCCGGACGCGTTACCGGCAGCGCCGGCGCCGGATGGTCCGGGCCCTGCACGAGCACGGGCTGGCGCCGACCGGCGTGGCCGGGCTCTCCGTCTGGGTGCACGTCCGGGACGCCCCGACGGCGATCCGGTCACTGGCCGCCGACGGCATCGGGATCGCCTCCGGTACCCCGTTCGTCGCGTACGGCGACGGCAGGTCGCACGTGCGGATCGCCACCACCCTGCACCACGACCAGCACACGCACATCGCCCGCATCCTCGGCGAGGCGCACCGCGGCTGACCGGCCGGCGGCCGGGTAGCCACGACCGGTCTCACAGAACGGGCTCGGCCTGTCTCACGCAACCGGCTGCGCCTGTCGCCCGTTGACGGGCTGGGCCTGCTCGTCGCCGGCCTTCCCCTGGTCGGCCCAGCGCCGGTCGAGTCGGGTCCGGCGCCCCGGAGACGATGGCGGCGAGCACCGAGAGGCTCCGGGTTCGGTGGACAGGCGCCGAGGCTGGCTACCGGGAGGTCTCGGTGCCGCAGTTGTTGCTGGTCCGGTTGACCGTGTATTCGGTGTCGTCGTGGGTGATGCCGGACGGCTCACCGTCGAAGTACGCCTCGACCTTCTGCCAGCCCTGGCGCTGCTCGTAGTGCAGGTGCGGGGCGCCGGAGTTGCCGGTGCTGCCGACCCGGCCGATCTGCTCGCCCTGTTCCACCCGCTGACCGACCCGGACCAGCGGCGGTTCGAGCAGGTGGAGATACTGCGTCTCCCACTTGCCACCATGGTCGATCTTCACCCAGTAACCGCCGCCCCGGCCGCGCGGACCGTCCGGGTCCTCCGGGGTACGGCCGCCGAGTGAACCGTTGATCCCGGCCACCGTGACCCGGCCGGCGTACGAGGCCAGCACCGGCCGCCCCCACGACTCGCCCTCGGTCGGGAACAGGTCGACGTCGAAGTCGTCGTGGCCCGGATAGGTGCCGAGCTGCCACGTCTCGCCGCAGGCGACCGGCATCTGGAAGATCGGGCGCGGACCGGGTGGCCGCAGCAGCAGTACGGCGACCACGGCCACCGCGAGCACGGCCACGGCCGACACGACCGCGGCGAGGATCAGCAGGATCCGGGTGGCACGGCTCCGTGGGCGGTGTCTGGTCGGCTGGCCGGTCGTCACCGCCCCGAGGATGGCAGACGGCGGCAACACGCCGGCCTCCGGGTGTCGCCGCCGGAGCGGGAGCCCGGCTTGGCGGCGTAAAGAAGACCCCGCGGTCCCACCCGCTCTGGTGGGCCACCTTCCGCATCCGGCTGACCTCCCTCGGAGCTGCGGCGGTGGCGTCGACCGTCGGTCTCGCCGGTTTGTTTCATCGATTGACTTAAACTCTTGCGGTGTCATAGCCTCGCAGGTGCATAGAGATAGGTCGGTGGCAGGGCAACCACCCCTCTATCAGCTCGTCGCTCGTCCGGGCCGGCGGCGGCTAGGCAGCCCCACGACGACGGCCGACACGATCGCGAGAGTTCCCCCACGGTGGTGACTCCGCGTGCCGCGCGGCGGTCGGCGTCGAGAGCCGGCACCAGGCGAGGCGCGTCGAAGCGTCGTACGACCTTCGGCGTCGACGGTCCCGCTGTCGGTCAGGGCTGCGTCGGACCAGATCAACACGTGGCCACTGTCGGCGACGCTCCCGACCGGCGAGCCGTCGCACCCCACTCGGCCGGCCATCCTGCGCGTAGAAAGGACTGTGCATGTCCCAACCATTTTCGCCGGTGCTCCGGCGTGTGGTGGTCGCGGCCGTGGTGGCTCTGGCGGTACCCGCCGCCGTGGTCGTGTCGGTGTCGGTGTTGCCGGCCGAGGCTGCGGTGGCGCCGGCCGATGGCGGGGTCTACACCCTTGCTGTCGGGGCGTCGGGTAAGTGTCTGGAGGTTGCGAATGGTTCGGTCGACAACGGTGCGTTGTTGCAGCAGGCGGCCTGTGCGGGGTCGGCACGCCAGCAGTGGCGGGTGGTGTCGTCGGCGGGTCGGTTCAATCTGGTGAACGTCGGCAGTACCCGGTGTGTGGATGTGCCGTCGGGTTCGGGGGTGTCGGGTGTGCAGTTGCAGCAGTGGGGTTGTGGTGACGGTACGAAGGTGAATCAGTTGTGGTCGTTCGGTGCGTCGTCGGCGGCGTCGGGGAAGTACCGGGTGACCAGCGCGGCCAGCGGGTTGTGTGTGAGTGACAAGGACGGTTCCACGGCGGGCAACAACCCGATCGTCCAGGAGACCTGTGCGGACGTGGCCCGGATGCAGTGGGCCTTCAACCAGGTCGGCGGCAACCCGAACCCGACGACGAGCCCGCCGAGCGGGACCCGGCCCACGGTGGCGGCCGACGGCACCGGCACCCACCGGACGGTGCAGGCGGCCATCGACGCCGTCCCGGCCGGCAACACGACCCGGCGGGTGATCACCATCAAGGCCGGCAGCTACCGGGAGATCGTCACGGTACCGGCGAACAAGCCGTACATCACCCTCCAGGGCATCGGGTCCGGGCCGTCGAGCGTCGTCATCGTCAACAACCACTCGGCCGGTACGCACGGCACCTCCGGCAGCGCCACCGCGTTCGTGTACGGCCACGACTTCGTCGCGACCAACCTGACCATCGCCAACGACTTCGACGAGAACTCCGCGCCCAGCGGTCACCAGGCGGTGGCGCTGAACCTCGACGCCGACCGCGCGGTGTTCAGCAACGTACGCCTGCTCGGCGACCAGGACACCTTCCTGGTCAACGACTCGACCCGCGCGTACGTGACCGGCTCCTATGTGGAGGGGACCGTCGACTTCATCTTCGGTGGCGGCACCATCGTCTTCGACAACTGCGCCATCTACGAGAAGCGCTCCACCGGCGGGCCGATCACCGCGGCCAGTACCGCCGTCGGCAAGACGTACGGATTCCTGTTCTACCGCTCCACCATCAGCGGAGCGGCCAACAACGTCACCCAACTCGGCCGGCCGTGGCGCCCGGACGCCCAGGTGCTGTACCGCGAGTCCACCCTCGGCGCCACCATCCGGACCGCGCAGCCATGGACCGACATGTCCGGGAACACCTGGCAGAACGCCCGGTTCCTGGAGTACCGCAACACCGGCTCCGGGGCGGGCAGCAACGGCAACCGGCCCCAGCTCGCCGACTCGCAGGCCGCGAACTACACGCCGCAGCGCTATCTCGCGGGCTCCGACGGCTGGAACCCGATGTGACGGCGACACCACCACCTGGAGGAAGGACTCCGATGAGAAGCAAACTGATCGGGCTCGCCGTGACCGCGCTCGCCGCGCCCGCCGCCGTCGTGGCGGTGGCGGTGCTGCCGGCCGAGGCTGCGGTGGCGCCGGCCGATGGCGGGGTCTACACCCTCGCCGTCGGGGCGTCGGGTAAGTGCCTGGAGGTCGTGAACGGTTCGGCGGAGAACGGTGCCCTGCTTGCGCAGGCGGCCTGTGCGGGAACCACACGCCAGCAGTGGCGGGTGGTGTCGTCGGCGGGTCGGTTCAATCTGGTGAACGTCGGCAGTACCCGGTGTGTGGATGTGCCGTCGGGTTCGGGGGTGTCGGGTGTGCAGTTGCAGCAGTGGGGTTGTGGTGACGGTACGAAGGTGAATCAGTTGTGGTCGTTCGGTGCGTCGTCGGCGGCGTCGGGGAAGTACCGGGTCACGAGTGCGGTCAGCGGGTTGTGTGTCAGTGACAAGGACGGCTCGACTGCGGGTGGTAATCCGGTCGTCCAGGAGACCTGTGCGGACGTGGCCCGGATGCAGTGGGCCTTCGAGCAGGTCGGCGGCAACCCCAACCCGACGCCGACCGGCGGCGGGCGGACCTGGCCGAACACGGCCGACGGCTTCGCGCAGGGCACCACGGGCGGTGCCGGCGGGCAGACCGTCACGGTCACCACCCAGGCGCAGCTCAACCAGTACGTCACCGCGAGCACCCCGTACGTGATCCGGGTGGCCGGCACCATCACCATCAGTCCCAAGGGCACCGAGCTGCGGGTCGCCTCGAACAAGACCATCATCGGGGTGGGTACCAGCGGACACATCGTCGGCGGGGGCTTCTTCCTCGGCACCGGGGTCAGCAACGTGATCATCCGCAACCTGACCATCCGCGACACCCTGATGCCCGACGACGACCCGGGCGACGACGCGTACGACTACGACGCCATCCAGTTGGACACCGCGAACCGGATCTGGATCGACCACAACCGGCTGTCCCGGATGAACGACGGCCTGATCGACAGCCGCAAGGACACCACCAACCTGACCGTCTCCTGGAACCACCTGGTCGACAACAACAAGACCTTCGGCATCGGCTGGACCGACAACGTCACCGCCCGGATCACCATCCACCACAACTGGTTCCAGAACACCCGGACCCGCAATCCGAGCGCGGACAACATCGCGTACTGCCACCTCTACAACAACTACGTCCAGAACACCTCGTCGTACGGCAACTACATCCGGGGACTGACCAAGGGTGTGGTCGAGAACAGCTACTTCGAGAACAGCCGCAACCCGTACTACGTCGAGGCCGGTGAGCTGGTGAACCGGGGCAACATCCTGGTGAACAGCCCCTGGGACTCCGGCAAGGTCACGTCCAAGGGCTCGGCGTTCAACCCGAGCAGCTTCTACTCGTACACCCTCGACCCGGCCGCCAACGTGCCCGCGCTGCTGCGCACGTACGCCGGGCCGCAGGCGAACATCGGCACCTGATCCACCTCATCCACCTCATCCACCTCGCGCGGCCGTCCCGTCCGTCACTTTCTCGCCCCGGCCGACCTGCGTCCCGACTTCGGGCGCCGGCCGGCCGGGCGGCGGTCCGCCCCGCCGGCCCGCGCCTGGCCGGCCAGCTCGGCCTCCAGGGCGTCCAGCGCGGTCCGCAACTCCCGCAGCCGGGCACCGATGTCGGCCGGCGGCCCGGAGGGCGGCACCCGCTGCCCGGCCGGCACCACCACGACCGCCGCCGGGGCCGGGTCCGGCGCGGCGGCTGGACGGTCCGGCCGCTCCGCCTGGTGGGCGTCCTCCAACGCCTTCAGCACGATGCCGACCAGGAGGTTGGTGAGCAGGTACGAGGCCATGATGATGTACGAGGCGTAGTAGAGGACGCTCCACTCCGAGACGGCCCGACCGGCCTCGAAGGCGTCGGTGATGCCGTCCAGGGAGAGCAGCAGGAAGAGCGTGAACATGGCTCGCCCGGCGGTGCCGTACTGGTCGGGGTAGGCGTCGCCGAAGGCCATCCAGCCCACCATGGCGTACAGGTAGATGGTCAGGGTGGCGATCAGCAGGAAGCTGACCAGCCCGGGAAGGCTGCGCAGCACGCCGCCGATCACCACCCGCAGGCCGGGGAAGAGCCGTACCGCCCGCACCACCCGGGCGAGCCGGATCATCCGGAGCAGGGTCACGTTCTCCCGGACGCCGGGCAGCAGCGGTGCGCAGACGATCAGCAGGTCGAACAGGTTCCAGCCGTCGCGGAAGAAGCCGCCCGGGGCGGTGAGGTGCGCGCCGAACCGCAGGACCAGCTCGACGACGAAGAAGGCGAGGCAGACGTACTCGACGGCCAGCAGGACGCCGCCGAACCGGTCGATCGCCCGGTCGTAGGTCTCCACGCCGAGCACGATCGCGTTGACGATGATCAGCGCGAACGACCCGACGTTGAACCAGTCGGCACCGACCACCCGGTCACACCAGGCTGCCAGACGCCTTCTGGCGGTGGGCCGAGCTTCGTACACGCCGACACTCTCCTCTGTGGATGGATCTACCGCCGGACAGCCTAATTCGCGCGATATCTGGCGATGGCGGGGGAGGAGGGGGCCGTACCGTGTCGCCTTTGCTCTTCGGGTCGGAATGACCTAGGGTTCCTATTCGATGTAGCCGACTCCTTCCCCCGTGGGAGCCGGCTACATCCCTTTCCGAGACCGGCACCGCCGAGATTGGCACCGCCGGGGCCGCCTCCACCCCGAGACGAGCGGTCCCTCGTCACCCTGGGAGACGGCTCGTGACCCTGCTACCGCCCGAGGCCGACTGGTTCGGCAGCGCTGCCGAGGCGTTGCCGGACGACGCCGAGCAGAGCATCCTGGTCGGCCGGATCTGGGATCCCGCCGTCGGAGGGCCGTCGCCGGTGGTGGTTCGCGACGGCGACGTCTTCGACGTCAGCGCCGAGTTCGCCACCGTTCGCGACATCTGTGAGCTGCCGGAACCCGCCGCGGTGGTGGCCGGGCTTCGTGGCCGGCCGGTCGGCGGCCTCGCGGAGCTGCTGGCCAACACGGGCCGGGCCGGCCGGGACCGCGACCGGCCGTGGCTACTGGCGCCGGTCGACCTCCAGGCGCTCAAGGCCGCCGGAGTGACCTTCGCGGTCTCGCTGGTCGAGCGGGTGATCGAGGAGCGGGCCCGGGGTGACCTGGCGCTCGCGGCGGAGATCCGGCAGCGGCTGCTCGCCGAGGTGGGCGCCGACCTCCAGGATCTGACGCCGGGTTCCGTGGAGGCGTCGCGGTTGAAGGAGCTGCTGGTCGCCGAGGGGGTCTGGAGCCAGTACCTCGAGGTGGGGATCGGGCCGGACGCCGAGATCTTCACCAAGGGTCAGATCCTCTCCGCCGTCGGCACCGCCGTGCCGGTCGGGGTACTCGCCGCGTCGACCTGGAACAACCCCGAGCCGGAGGTGGCGCTCCTCGTCGCGTCCAGCGGGCGGATCGTCGGGGCGACCCTCGGCAACGACGTGAACCTGCGGGACGTCGAAGGCCGGTCCGCGCTGCTGCTGCCGAAGGCCAAGGACAACAACGCCTCGTGCGCGCTCGGCCCGCTCGTCCGACTCTTCGACGACCGGTTCGACCTGGACCGGGTACGCGGGCTCGAACTGGTGCTGGAGATCGAGGGTACGGACGGCTTCCGGCTCGACGGGATCTCGGACATGTCGCGGATGTCGCGCGACCCGGAGGAACTGGTACGGCAGTTGCTCGGCCCGCACCACCACTATCCGGACGGCGCGGTCCTGATGCTCGGCACCATGTTCGCGCCGATCCAGGACCGGGACCGTCCGGGTGAGGGGTTCACACACCGGGTCGACGACGTGGTCCGGATCAGCTCGCCCCCGCTCGGTACCCTGGTCAACCGCGTCCGGCACAGCGAGGACTGCGACCCCTGGGACTTCGGGGTCCGTGACCTGATGGGCAACCTCGCCCGCCGGGGACTCCTGTGAACGCCCGCCGGCTCGTGTTGGTGGAGAGGACGTCGACGCAGGAGTTCGACCGGTTCGCCGAGGATCGGGGATGGCAACGGGTAGCGCTGTCGATCGGGCCGGATGATGATGTCGACGCGGATCGCCCGTCGACTCTGTGGCGGACACCGGCGGGGAGCGTCCGCTTCGTTGACGACACCGTCATCGGCTGCCAATACGCGGAACCGAAAACCAACGACGACGAGGCGGACCTTCGCGCCGGATTCGTCTGCTACGACCGCGACGAGGCCGTGATGGCTCTCGACCTCGACGGAAGCCAAGAGGTGGTCCGGCGTGGATACCGGTTCATAGCAGGTGCGGCTATCGGTGACCCGGCCGGCGGCGTGATCGCCGCGACCGTCCGTGGGCTGAACCACGAGCGGTCCGATGTCCGCGAGTCGGCCCTCATCGTGCCGCAGTACACATCCTGGACGGACTTTCTGCCGGTGATCGTTCAGGTAGACGAGCAGGATCCCGACCCGGAGGTTCGGAGGATCGCCGGCGGCATTCGCATGCTGCTGGAAACGACCGCTCAGATGCAAAGCTGAGACCGTGGGCGACCGGACAGAACCTTGCCGTGTCGGGGGTCGTGACCGAGGTTGGCTCGGCGCTGAACGGGCAGGGCAAGAAGTTCCTTGCCCTGCTGCGTGACCCGGCCGTGACGACAATCGTGGTCGAGCACCGGGACCGGTTCGCCCGCTTCGGCGGGGAGTACGTGGAGGCGGCCCTCGCGGCTCAGGGACGGCAGTTGTTGGTGGTTGATCCGGCCGAGGTCGACGACGATCTCGTGCGGGACGTGACCGAGATTCTGACGTCGCTGTGCGCCCGCCTGTATGGGCGGCGTGCCGCGGCGGACCGTGCCCGCCGCGCTGTCGAAGCGGTCACCGAGGACCCGGCGTGAAGACGATCCAGGCGTACCGGTTCGCTGTCGACCTCACCGCAAGCCAGGAGCGTGACGTGCTCGCGCACGCCGGGGCTGCTCGGGTGGCCCACAACTGGGCTCTCGGTAGGGTCAAGGCCGTTATGGATCAGCGGGCCGTGGAACGCACGTACGGTATGCCGGACGATCTGCTGACGCCGTCGCTGTCGTGGTCCCTTGCCGGGCTGCGTAAGGCGTGGAACGTGGCAAAGCGGGAGGTCGCGCCGTGGTGGGCCGAGGTGTCCAAGGAGGCGTTCAACACCGGCCTCGACGCCCTGGCCCGCGGCTTGAAGAACTGGGCCGACTCCCGTAGCGGGAAACGCGCCGGACGGCCGGTCGGGTTCCCCCGGTTCAAGTCCCGTCGGCGCACCACCCCGTCAGTGCGGTTCACCACCGGCGCGATCCGGGTCGAGCCGGGCCGGATGCACGTGGTGCTGCCGAGGCTGGGCCGGTTGAAGCTGCACGAGTCCGCCCGCAAGCTCGCCCGCCGTCTGAACAACGGCACGGCGCGGATCATGTCCGCGACCGTGCGCCGTGACGGCGGACGCTGGCACGTGGCGTTCACCGTCGAGGTCGAACGTACCGAGCGGCAACCGGCGCAGCCGGACTCCGTGGTCGGGGTGGACATCGGCATCAAGCACCTCGCCGTGCTGTCCACCGGCGAGCTGGTCGACAACCCGCGCCATCTGGTCGCCGCGCAGACCAGGTTGCGGGCGCTCGGGCGGGCGCTGTCGCGCAAGACGGGCCCGGACCGGCGTACCGGCCAGCGGCCGTCGAAACGGTGGGAACGAGCGGTAGCCAGGCTTGGCCGCTCCCACGCCCGCGTGGCAAACCTGCGCCGCGACGGCGTACACAAGCTGACCACCCGGCTGACCCGCGAGCACGGCACGGTCGTGGTCGAAGACCTCAACGTCACCGGCATGCTGGCTAACCGGCGTCTCGCGAAACACATCGCCGATGCCGGGTTCGCGGAGATCCGCCGACAGCTCGCCTACAAAACCTCGTGGAACGGTGGCCGGCTCCTGGTGGCCGACCGCTGGCATCCATCCTCCAAGACCTGCTCGGCATGTGGCGCGGTGAAAACCAAGGTGATGGCCACTAGGGCTCTCCTTCCGGGTGGGGTGATGGTCTCGGCAGGACAGCGATCGATGATCGCCGATGCCAACATTGATAAGTTTCAAGCACGACTATGAAACATGTCAATGTCGCCCCGGTGCGGCTGGATCTTGTCGCCGGTCGTCACTCGATGATCACCTGACGTGGCCGCGCTCACTCCCGCAGCAGCGGTAGCAACTGGTCGCCCTGGCGGGTGATCTCCGACCGGTAGGGGGTGTCGGAGAGTACGAAGTGGGTGATGCCGAGCGCCTGGTACCTGCGCAGCGACTTCGCCACGTCCTCCGCCGAACCGACCAGCCAGGTCGTGCCCGCGCCCCCGCCGCCGAACCTGCCCGGGGCGGTGTAGAGGTTGTCGTCGAGTACCTCGCCTCGGGCGGCCAGGTCGAGCAGCCGCTGCTGGCCGACGGCGGCCCGGCGCATCGGGTCGGGTGCGGCGACGCCCCTGCCCTCGGCCATCCGGGCGACCTTGGCCTCCGCGTCGGCCCACGCCTGCTCGGTCGTGTCCCGCACCAGAGTCGTGATCCGCAGCCCGAACTCCAGTGGGGGGTGCTCGCGGCCCAGCTTCTCGGCCAGGTCCCTGAGCCGTTCGATCCGCTCGTGCACGCCGTCCAGCGGCTCGCCCCAGAAGAGCTGCACGTCGGCCTCGGTCGCGGCCACCCGCTCCGCCGCCGCCGAGGCGCCGCCGAAATAGAGCCGGGGGTGCCGGCGGTCGCCCCGGACGACGGTACGCGGCAGCACCGTGGAGTCGGTGACGGAGAAGTGTTCACCGTGGAAGGTGACGTTCTCCTCGGTCCAGAGCCTGCGGACGAGCTGGATGAACTCCCTGGTGCGGGCGTACCGGTGGGCCTGGTCGCCCTCGCTGTCGCCGTACGCCCGCAGGTTGTCCTGGCCGGAGACGATGTTGACCAGCACCCGTCCGCCGGTGAGGTGGTCCAGGGTCGCCGCCGCCGAGGCGAAGTTGGCCGGGCGCCAGTACCCGGGCCGGATCGCGATCAGCGGCTGGAACGTCGTCGTCCGGACGGCCAGCGCGGTGGCGACCGTGAAGGTGTCGGGTCGCCCCCAGCCGGCGCCGATGAGCGCGCCGCTCCAGCCGTGTTCCTCCAGGGCCCTGGCGTGGCCGGTGAGCGTCTCCAGGCTGTTGTGGCTCTCGACGACGTCGTCGCCACGGTGACCGGGCTGGACCTGATTCGGGATGTACCACAGGAACTCGAGGCTCATGGCCGGGGTCCTCCTCTTCCGCCGATATAAAACCCACTGATCCTATGGGTATTATAGGGATCATGTCTCGGCATCCCCAGGCGCGAGAACGATCTCGGAGACCGGATCAGCCCGGCCCGGCCGCGCATGACACCATCTCGCAGGTGATGCCCGCGCGCTCTCTACCCGTCCGGTACCGCCGTCCCGTCCGCCGGGTCCGCCCCGGCCAGCCGTTCCCGGACCGGATCCGGCGACCGGCGGACGAGGTGGCGGCGCGATGACGGCGGCGGCCCGCTACGGTGACCCCGCCGCCGTTCTCGCCGTGGTCAACGACGTCCTCAACCTGCAACTCGGACACCGCTCCGTGCGCAAGTTCGGGTCGCGCGAGGTCACCGACGACGAACTGGCCGCACTGGTCGCGGCGGCACAGTCCGCGCCGACGTCGTCCAACCTCCAACCCTGGAGCGTGGTGGCGGTACGCGACCCCGCGCGCAAGGCCCGGCTGGCCGGGCTCGCCGGCGACCAGGCATTCGTCGCACAGGCACCGCTCTTCCTCGTCTGGGTCGCCGACCTCGGCCGGGCCCGCCGGTTGGCCGCGCGTGCCGACCGGGAGGTCGCCGCCGCCGACTACCTCGAGACCACCATCATCGGCTTCGTCGACACCGCGCTGGCCGCCCAGAACGCGGTGGTGGCCGCCGCCTCGCTCGGCCTCGGCTCGGTGTTCGTCGGCGCGATCCGCAACCGGCCCGACGAGGTCGCGGCGGAACTGCGGCTGCCACCGCACACGGTGGCCACCTTCGGGCTGGCCGTCGGTACCCCCGACCCCACCGAGCGGGCCGGCGTCAAACCACGGTTGCCGCAGGCCGCCGTACTGCACCGGGAGCAGTACGACGCCGTCGTAGCCGACGCGCACATCGCCAGCTACGACGAGATCCTCTCCGCCTACAACGCCCGCTTCGGGTTGTCCGGCAACTGGAGCGACAGGGTGTTGGCCCGGCTGCGGGGCCCAGCGTCGATGGCGGGCCGGCACCGGCTACGGGAGATCCTGGAACGCCTGGGCCTGCCATCGCGGTGACATCTGTGCGTCAGCCGCGCCTCGGCGAGCTGGCGACGGCCGGTGTGCTCAGGCCAGCAGGGCGGGTCTCATCTCCGCACCCAGATTGATCGCGCTGACCACCCGGTGGCTGGCCGGGTCGTAGACGTCGATGTTGTTGTTGCGGCGCATCAGTTCCCGGGCAGGTGGCGGCAGCCGGGGCGGGTCGTCCATCGCCGCCCGGATCTGCCGGGCGGTCGAGATCAGCCGGTTGGCCAGGGCGGCGGCGTCGACATCCGCCCGGACCCGGCCGTACTCCCAGCCGGCGGCGGTCAGGTCGAGTACCTCGAACACGTGTTTCAGCAGCGGACTCGGGTCGGTCATCCGGACCAGCCGAGGCGCTCGGGTGCCGACGACCGTGACCGCCCCGGCCACCTGCGCGTACGGGTGGAAGCCGCACGGCAGCGCCAACAGCGGCCACCGCAACTGGGGCCCCGCCTCCCGCCACAGCGGACGGTAGTTCCGACGGTCGACCATGAGCCGGCGACCGGTATGCCGGTAGAGCTCGTCGGCCTGGGCGAGGAGTTCCCGGTGGGCCGCGTCGGCGAACTCCCGGATGACCCTGGCCGCCACGACCAGGCCGTCGTCACCGTCCAGTAGCCGGGTGACCGTGTCGGCCTGTTCGGCGAACCGGACCTGCGCACCAGCGCCGAACCGGTGCCGGAGGTCCGACAGGAGCGCCTCCTGCCGGGCCGGATCGTGCTGGACCTGCCTGCTGCCACCCAGCAGACGCCGGAGCCACCGCATGTCGTCTCGTTTCACCAGCCGACTGACGAACGCGGCAATGCTACACAAGGTTGCGGCCGGCGGAAGCGCGCACCGGCGCGACACCCCGCCCGGGGCGGTCCCGTGCCCGCGTCAGCCCCGCTGTCCCTTGTGGGAACGGCGGGGCCTCCTTGGCGCTGGATTCCAGGCGCACCACGGCATTCCTGCCAATCCTACCGACAATCCCGTCCTTGACGATCTTCGAGGTGGAGCGGACCGGACAACGGGAGCCGGCTGGCCGCCACCTTCGCGCTCGGCAACTGCCCGGGGCGGGCCGGCGACATCCTGGCGGCGCTGCACGACCGCTGGCCGGTCGAGACCGACGACCAGGCTCGGGGAGCACTGGTCATCGCGGCGGCCACCCTCGACCCGGCCACCCCGCTGCTCGCCGAGGCGCTCGCGGCGGGCCAGCCGGCGACGGTACGCGCCGCGGCGGCACTGGCCGCGGCCCGCGCGCCGGCACCGTGGCCGGGCGAGGCGGCGGTCGCGGCCGTACGGGCGGGCTGGGCCGACGGGGACGCCTGGCTCGACCGCAACGAGCACGAGTACGGCGTCGAGATCGGTCCGTACCTGTGGAACTGGGACCCGATCGACGACCTGCTCGACCGGCTCACCCCCGCCGACCAGCCCGCCGTACTCGCCGCACTGCTCACCTCGACCCATCCGGCGGTACGCGAGAAGGCGGCCCGGTACGGCGGCGCGCTCGTCGGCCGGTACCGGTCGGTGCGCCGGCCGATCGCGCGGGTGCTCGCCACCGCGCTCGACGATCCCGCCCCCGAGGTACGGGAGGCGGCGGTCTGGGGGCTTCGCCAGGCCGGCGCTGCCAACGCCGACTCGTCGGGGCGCCGCGACTGACACCGGGCCGGATGGTCCCGACCGGAAGCACCGGATTTGCACGTACGTCACGTGGTGGAAACACCGGACGGCGACGGTGTACCGACCCCTCCATGATCGAGAGGGCGGATCCGCGCACCCCGGGAGCGACTCCGGTCGGGCCTGGGATGCGCTTGCCAGTGGACCTTCGCCAACCTCCCGTGCGGTCCGGCGCGGCGCGGTGAACACCGTGCTCGCCGACGATCCGGGCGTAGTGCGGCCGGGTGTAGTGCGGCCGGGCGTGACCGCCGTGCGGTCCGGGTTGACGTGGTCCCGGGACGGGAGTCGAGCATGTCCACCAAGCACTGGAGTGCGGCGAGTCGGCGGAGTCTGCTGGCCGCCGGCCTGGCCGCCACGGTCGCGGCCGGCGTCACCGCCCCCGCCCAGGCGTCGCCCGCTCGGCGGGGCGGCCGGGGCGGTCCGCAGCGGCCGAAGTGGCAGCACCACCTGAGGTCCACCCCGGACGCGTTGCACTGGGGCGGCTTCCCGATCGGCTGGAAGCCCGGTCTCACGATGAGGTCGGGGGAGACCGTTCGGGTCGACACCCTCTCCCACCAGGGCTTCACCAACCCGGCCGTCGACCCGCGCGACTACTTCGGTGCCTTCGGCGTCAAGCCGGACGAGATCCTGCCGGACGGGCTGGCGTTCTGGGCGACCCTGCCGGAGCGGCAGGCCACCGGCCGGCAGTACGGCGGGCACATCCTGACCGGCCCGATCTACGTCAAGGGTGCCGAGCCGGGTGACACGATCGCGATCGACATCCTCGACATCGACACCCGGGTGCCGTACGGCTTCAACAACACCGCGCCGACCGGCGGCGTCATGGCCACCTTCTACCCGGGTTGGCGGGAGGGCGACCAGGGCCTCGACATACCCGCCGAGATCCCGCCCGACCTGCCGGCCGGCGTCTGGCCCGACGTCCGTACCCACCTCTACCGCACCGGCATGCACCGGGGTCAGGAGGTGGTCTTCTTCTCCGACGACATCATCATCCCGACCCACAAGTTCATGGGGATCATCGCGGTCGCCTCCCCGACGGGTGAGTTCATCGGCAACACCGAGGACGCCCCGCCGCCGGCTACCGGAGTGCAGAACTCGACTCCGCCCGGCAGGTTCGGCGGCAACATGGACGTCCGCGACCTCAACGTCGGGACCACGCTCTATCTGCCGGTGTTCCAGCCCGGCGCGCAGGTCTTCATCGGCGACCCGCACAGTTGCCAGGGCGACGGCGAGGTCAGCGGCACCGCCGTCGAGCACTCGCTCGCCGGTACGTTCCGGATCACGCTGATCAAGAACGTGGCGACCGAACTGCCGTGGGCCGAGACCGACGACCACTGGATGATGATGGGCATCCACTGGGACCTCGACCGGGCGATGCGGATCGCGGTCGAGAAGACCGTCGACTTCCTCGTCACCACCCAGGGTCTGACCGTGCCGAAGGCGTACTCGTTCGCCTCCATCGCGGTGAACTACCACAACGCCGAGGTGGTCGACCGGACCCAGGTCGTGACCGGCTACATCCCGAAGAGCGTCTTCAAGGGCCGCCGCTGATCCGACCCCGGCGGCCGGGGGACACCGGGAGGTCCGGACAGGACAGTCGTGACCGGGTGTGGCCGGGGCGGGACGACAAGCTCAAGTAATGCTCAAGATCCGGTTCGCGTCGCCCGTAGCTGCGAAAAATGCGCTTACGCTCACCGCACCCAGCTCACCCATCGGCCGCGCCATCGCTGCTCGGGACGTCGACCGTCGTCCTGCCCAGGCCCACCGTGGGCGAGCTCGGCACGACCGTGCCGAACATCGGTCCGGCCCGTACCCGGGTCGGCCACGGCATCGACCACAGGCCGAAAACGACAAGGAGTGGAGCATGCGACGCAGACGACTGCGCATCGCGCTTCTCGCGCTGCCCGCCCTGGTGGGGACTGTCCTGATGGCGACCGCGCCGGCAGGCGCGGATCCCACCAAGTCCACCGCCACGGGTGGTTCCGGGCGATCCTCGCTCGAGGACCAGGCGTCGGTACGCCTGGTACGCATCCAGTTGACCGGCGCCGACCTGCTGGACAAGGTGGTGGCCGCCGGCTTCGACCTCGAACACGGCCTGCGGCGCGTGCCGAGCGGGATCGAGGGCGAGGCGGTGGTGACCGCCGAGCAGGTCGCCGAACTCAGGGCGATGGGCGTCACGATCCTCGGCGACGACGAGAGCTTTGCCTGGAGCGACGAGGCCGACGGCGGTCTCCAGGCCCTCGGCGCGCGGTCCGTCCAGCCGCTCAACCACACTGAGACGGTACGGGTCGTCCGTGCCGACTGGTTCACCACGAAGGGCCAGGGCTTCCTCTACGTCGAGGCGCGGACCACCGAAGGACAGCAGGCGGACCCGGTCGTCGGGATGCAACTCGAAAACGACTCGGGCCGGGGTACGCCGTTCGGCTACGCCCGGACGATGAGCCGGTTCGTCGACTCCGGGCAGTACATGTTCCACCGGAACCTGTTCAAGCTCGACGCGCGCCCGAAGCAGATCCGGGTGACCAGTTCGACCGGCGGCGTCACCACCGGCACCGTCTCCAACTGGCTGGAGGACGCTCCGTCGCCGCTGACCGCGAACCCGGGCTACAAGTGGGACTTCGTGGACGGCTACCGGACCCCGCAGCAGCTCTACAGCCGCGCCAGGGAGATCGCCCGGCAGTACCCGGACATCGCCGAGATCGTCTACCTGCCGAACAAGACGAACGGCTACCAGCGCAAGGCGCAGGCCACGATCGGCGGTACCGGCCAGGAGGCGGTCGTCGTCAGCTCGGCGGCCTGGGGCCACGAGGGCGGCAACGACATCACCGTCGAGTTCGTGGACCGGCCGGGGGCGGACCTCCCGCTCGCCGTCGAGGTCGCCGGCAAGGCGATCCGGGTCCTGCTCGCGAAGAACGCCTCCGGTGGGCTGGCGAGTACCGCCGCCGAGGTGGCGGCAGCCCTGGAGAGCGGGTCCCAGGGCCTCGTCGACCGAGCACACCCGTACCGGACGAACGCCGGCACCGGCATCGTCGCGGCGACGGCCGGTCCGGTCGCGCTGACCGACTTCCTCGACCAGAAGCGTGCCGGCGCACCGGAGGGCGAGGTACCGCGCGGCCCGGCCACCATCCCGGTGCTGCGGATCGGCAAGCACCGCGACGGCAAGAAGCCGGGCGTACTGATCCAGGCGCAGGACCACGCCCGCGAGTGGGTCCCCGCGACGACCTCGCTGGAGGCGGCCGAGCGGCTGGTGCACAACTACCGGTCCGACCGGGAGACGAAGAACATCGTCGACAACGCCGAGGTCTTCTTCATCCTCTCCAACAACCCGGACGGGGCGAACTACAGCTTCTACAACTTCGCCTCGCAGCGCCGGAACCTGACGAACCACTGCCCGGACGAGAACGCCGATCCGGCCCGGCGTAACGGCTGGGGTGTCGACCTGAACCGGAACTACCGGGTCGGGTCGGCCCACGACGGCTACTCCGGCGCGTCGACGAGCTGCGTCAGCGACACCTTCCAGGGGCCGGCGAAGCTCTCCGAGCCCGAGGCGAAGAACATCATCTGGCTGGTCGAGAAGTACTCGAACATCAAGTTCATGATGTCGGTGCACTCCAACGGCGGCCAGCTCTTCTGGCAGCCCGGCGCCTACATCGCGGACGGCCGGATCACCACGCCGCGCCCGCCGCTGGGTGACGAGGCGTTCTACTGGCAGTCGGCCGCCCGGATCCTGTCGCAGGTCAAGGCGCACCGGGAGACCGTCGTCACGCCGGAGAACGTCGGCGGGTCGTCGGACGTGCTCTACTCCTCGGCCGGCAACGTACGCGAGGACCTGTACCACACGTACGGGATCTACGCCTTCGGCTGGGAGGTCGGCGGCTCGGTCTACAACCCGGGTACCGGCAACTGGCAGGGCGGCTCGTTCCAGCCGCCGTGGGCGGGAGACCCGGCGCTGGTCAGTGGCCACGCCGAGACGATGGAGTACGCCAACGGGATCATGGAGATGTTCCGGATCGCGGCGGAGTGGGGCAAGGACAAGAAGGATCCGACGTCCCGGCTGCTTCCCGGCGACGGGACGTACCGCGGCTCGGTCGACGTGCGGTTCGAGACCAGTGAGCCGGCCACCATCTACTACACGACGGACGGCAGCCGGCCGACCCTGGAGTCGCCGCGCTACGAGGCGACCGAGTTCCGGGAGCCGGGGCAGGTGTTCCACGTGACCGAGACGACGACGTTCCGCTGGTTCTCGGTCGACGCCGCCGGCAACATCGAGAACAACTACGACCCGACGAAGAACGACCGGCGCGAGAAGTACCGGACCGCGACGATCAGGATCGTCAAGAGGTAGCACCCCTCGGTGATCATCGCCCCGTCAGTGCGGTTCGGCCGTACTGACGGGGCGATGGTCGTGCACGAGGCCGGGGCTTGGGCTGTCACGGGATCGCCGTACTGGTGTTACTCGGTCTGGCAGGGTGCGTCGTTCACGGCGAAGTCGGTCGGGGTCGGTGCGGGCAGGACGGTGAGATAGCCGATCGTCACGGAGCCGTTCGGCGGGACGACCGCGTTGTAGCCGAGGTCCCGGGTGGTGACGGTGCCGGCGCTCCGGCTGACCAGCTCCGCTCCGAAGAAGTACAGCGGTTGCTTGTCGGGGAAGGAGAAGCGCAGCGTCCACCCGTTGATCTCGGCCTGACCCCGGTTGGTGATCGTCAACTGTGCCTGCATTCCGGGCGGAAACGCGCCGGTGACCTGGTAGCGCACGCCACACGGCGCCGGATCCGCCGCCGCGTTCGCGACCGTGCCGGAGGCGGCCGTCAGCACGGCGGCGAGGGTGGGCACGAGCAGGACGCGGACCCACCGGGCCACTCGGGACGGACGATCGCGCATGACGGACCTCGCTCTCGGCTATGCCGGCGGCGGGGTGCCCCCGACACCCAGACATCCATGATGAGCGACGGACGGCCGGTCGTGGTAGCGCGACCGGCAAGAGTACCGCCGGATCTTGTCTTCTCCCGGTCCGACCGGGCGCGGCTACCGCCGACGGTGCGACCCCAACACTCGGACAATGCCTATCGGAATAGTAGGCAATGTGGTTCGGTTGCATCAGGTGCCACGGCCGAGAGGAGACCCTCCGATGCCTGCCGACCGACCACGGCGTGTCCCTTCATCGCACCCACTGCACCTCGCCGTCGCGCTCGACGGCGCGGGTTGGCATCCCGCGGCGTGGCGGGAACCGCGGGCCCGCCCGACGGAGCTGTTCACCGCCCGCTACTGGTCCGAACTGGTCGCCGAGGCGGAACGGGGGCTGCTGGACTTCGTTACGATCGACGACTCGCTCGGCCTGCAGTCGTCGCGGCACACGGAGCCGGACGGGCGCACCGACCAGGTGCGGGGGCGGCTCGACGCCGTGCTGGTCGCCGCGCGGGTCGCCCCGCTGTCCCGGCACGTCGGCCTGATCCCCACGGCGGTGGTCACGCACACCGAGCCGTTCCACATCTCCAAGGCCATCGCCACGCTGGACCACGTCTCCACGGGGCGGGCCGGTGTGCAGGTGCGGGTGTCGGGCCGGGCGGACGAGGCGGCGCACTTCGGTCGCCGTACGCTGCCCCGACCCGGTGTTGAGGAGGTGACCGGCCCGGCCGGCCAGGGGCTGCTCGCCGACCTGTTCGAGGAGGCGGCCGACTACGTCGAGGTGGTGCGGCGGCTCTGGGACAGTTGGGAGGACGACGCCGAGATCCGGGACATCGCCACCGGGCGGTTCGTCGACCGGGAGAAGCTGCACTACATCGACTTCGAGGGCCGCCGGTTCAGCGTCAAGGGCCCGTCGATCACGCCGCGCCCGCCGCAGGGGCAGCCGGTGGTCGGCGCGCTGGCGCACCAGAGCGTGCCGTACCGCCTGGTCGGGCGCGTCGCCGACATCGGGTTCGTGACCCCGCGTGATCCGGAGCAGGCCCGGACCATCGTCGCCGAGATCCGCGCCGCGCAGGCCGCCGCCGGCCGGGCCGAGCAGACCGTACACGTCTTCGCCGACCTGGCCGTCTTCCTCGACGACTCGGCGGCGACCGCGCGGGCCCGCCGGGCGCGTCTCGACGAGCGTGCCGGCGGCGAGTTCGCCAGCGACGCCGAGGTGTTCGTCGGTACCCCCGGCGACCTGGCGGACCTGCTGGGCGAGTGGCGGGCGGCCGGACTCGCCGGCTTCCGGCTGCGCCCGGGCACCCTGCCGCACGACCTGGAGCAGATCACCCGGGTACTCGTGCCGGAACTGCACCGGCGGCAGGCGTTCCGCCGCGGGTACGAGGCGGACACCCTGCGCGGGCTGCTCGGCCTTCCCCGACCCGTCAGCCGGTACGCGGCGGGCTGACCGCCGTGCCGAGCATCGCCGAAGAGGTCAGAGACGATGAGGTCAGAGACGATGAGTAGACCCGCCAAGCAGATCCACCTGGCCGCGCACTTTCCCGGCGTCAACAACACCACGGTGTGGAGTGACCCGGAGGCGGGGAGCCACATCGACTTCAGTTCGTTCGTACACTTCGCCCGTACCGCCGAGCGGGCGAGGTTCGACTTCCTCTTCCTGGCCGAGGGGCTGCGACTGCGCGAGCAGAACGGCCAGATCTACGACCTGGACGTGGTGGGCCGGCCGGACACCTTCACCGTGCTCGCCGCCATCGCGGCGGTGACGGAGCGGCTCGGGCTGGCCGGGACGATCAACTCCACCTTCAACGAGCCGTACGAGGTCGCCCGGCAGTTCGCCAGCCTCGACCACCTCTCCGCCGGCCGGGCCGGCTGGAACGTCGTCACCTCCTGGGACGCGTTCACCGGGGAGAACTTCCGGCGCGGCGGTTTCCTGCCGCAGGAACGGCGCTACGAGCGGGCCCGCAACTTCCTGCGCACCACCTGGAAACTCTTCGACTCCTGGCACGGCGACGAGATCGTCGCGGACAAGGAGACCGGTGTCTTCCTCCGCGACGCCCGGCCGGGGGCGTTCCGGCACGCCGATCCGGACTTCGACATCGTCGGGCAGTTCAACGTGCCGCGCAGTCCGCAGGGGCGGCCGATCATCCTCCAGGCCGGCGACTCCGACGAGGGACGCGAGTTCGCGGCGTCGTCGGCGGATGCGATCTTCAGCCGGTACGACACCCTCGCCGCCGGTCAGGCGTTCTACTCCGACGTCAAGGGTCGGCTCGCCCGCTACGGGCGTACGCCTGAGCAGTTGGTGATCCTGCCGGCCTCCACCTTCGTGCTCGCCGACACCGACACCGAGGCCCAGGAACTCGCGCACGAGGTGCGGTTGCGCCAGGTCAGCGGGGAGACCGCGATCAGGTTCCTGGAGCAGCTCTGGAACCGGGACCTCTCCGGCCACGACCCGGACGGTCCACTGCCGGAGATCGACCCCGACCCGGGCGAGAACACCGTCTCCCGGGGCCGGGCCAGCGTGCGGATGTACCGCGACCCGATCGCCACAGCCCGGGAGTGGCGCGAACGCGCCGAGGCCAAGAAGCTGTCGATCCGGGAACTGATCATCGAGGTGACCGGCCGGCAGACGTTCGTCGGCGCGCCGGAGACCGTGGCGCACGGCATCAACGACCTGGTCCAGGCCGATGTCAGCGACGGGTTCATCCTGGTCCCGCACCTCACCCCCGGCGGGCTTGACGGGTTCGCCGACCGGGTCGTCCCGCTGCTCCAGGAGTGGGGGGTGTTCCGCACCGACTACCAGGGCGAGACCCTGCGCGACCATCTCGGCATCGGGGTGGATCGATGAAAGTTACTGGTACCGGCCGTCGGAGGAGGCTGACTCCATGACCGTTCCACCACTTGCCGTACTCGACCTGGTCCCGATCTCCTCGGGATCGAGCGCCGCCGAGGCGCTGCGCAACAGCATCGACCTCGCCCAGCAGACCGAACGATTCGGGTACGCCCGCTACTGGTTCGCCGAGCACCATCTCAATCCCGGGGTCGCCGGGACATCCCCGGCGGTCCTGCTGGCGCTCACCGCGGCGGCCACCTCGACGATTCGGATCGGGTCCGGTGCGGTGCAGCTCGGCCACCGCACCGCACTGTCCACGGTGGAGGAGTTCGGGCTGATCGACGCGCTGCACCCGGGGCGGCTGGACCTCGGCCTCGGCCGGTCCGGCGGGCGCCCGACCGAACCGAAGGCGGAACCGGCACTCGTCGGCGGCAGCGGAGTGGTCGGCGGTCGGGCCCCGAACGGGCTGCTGATCCCACCGAAGTTCTCCTTCGCCCACCTGCTCACGTCACCGCGCTTCGCGTTGCAGAAGACGCTGCTGCAACTGCCGGGCGCCCGGTCGCAGAACTACACCGAACAGATCCGGGACATCCTCGACCTGCTGCACGGGACGTACCGGTCGGCCGAGGGCGAGGAGGCCCACGTGGTACCGGGGGAGGGGGCGCGGGTGCAGATCTGGATCCTCGGCAGCAGCGGGGGCGAGAGCGCGAGCGTCGCCGGGGAGAACGGGTTGCGGTTCGCCACCAACTACCACGTCAGCCCCGGTACCGTCCTCGAAGCGGCGGACGCCTACCGGGCGGCCTTCCGGCCGTCGAAGGAGCTGGACCGGCCCTACCTCAGCGTCTCGGCCGACGTGGTCGTCGCCGAGGACGCGGCGGTGGCCCGCGAACTGGCCTCGGGCTACGGACTCTGGGTACGCAGCATCCGGACCGCCGAGGGCGCCATCCCGTTCCCGACTCCCGCCGAGGCTCGGGCCCACTCCTGGACCGACGCCGACCGCGAGCTGGTCGCCGACCGGGTCGACACCCAGTTCGTCGGTACCCCGGCACAGGTCGCCGACCAGCTCGACCTGCTGCGCGAGGCGACCGGCGCCGACGAGCTGGTCATCACCACCATCACCCACGAGCACGCCGACCGGGTGCGGTCCTACCGGCTGCTCGCGCAGGAGTGGCACCGCCGGCACGGCTGACCGGCACCTTCGCCGTCGGGTCGAGCGGGGAGTCATGGATCTCATCACCATGCCCGACACGTCGTGTCTGGTGGCCCGCCGTACGACGGCTAACGGCCGCAGGCGTAGCCCTGCATGCCACGGGGGTTCGCTCCTGCGCTGAGCAGGCCCGTACCCGGGTCGCGGGCCACCGCACAGAGCCGGCCGAGGCTCCACGGATCGGAGAGCCGCACCTCGTGCCCGTACGCCCGCAGCGCCGCCAGGACGTCTCGGTCGAGCCGGTCCTCCACCACCAGTACACCGGGCTCCATCTCGCGGGGATAGAAGGACGCCGGCAGGCTGGCGGTGTGCCACCCGGGCGCGTCGATGGCCTCCTGTAGGGACTGGCCGCCGAGGAGATGGCGGAGCAGGAACGGCAACTGCCACTGGTCCTGCTGGTCGCCGCCGGGGGTGCCGCAGGCCAGTACGGGCTCCCCGTCCCGGTGCACCATGGTCGGACTCAGCGTGGTACGCGGCCGGCGGCCGGGGGCCAGTGACGAGGCGAGCCCCTCCTCCAGCCAGAACATCTGGAGCCGACTGCCCAGCGGGAAGCCGAGTTCCGGAATGGTGGGGGAGCTCTGCAACCAGCCGCCACTCGGGGTGGCGGAGATCATGTTGCCCCAGCGGTCGACCACGTCCACGTGACAGGTGTCGCCCCGGGTCACCCCGTCCGCCCGCACCGTCGGTTCGCCCGTGCTGGGATCCACCAGGTCGGTGCGGCGCCCGGCAGCGCGTCCGAGCTGGGCGGGCAGCCGTGGCTCCGCCCCGTCGGGACGCCCCGGTCGCAGCTCCGCCGACGCGCGTGCGCCGATCAGGGCAGCCCGCTCCCGGGCGTACTCGCCGGAGAGGAGTGCCTGCGCGGGCACGTCGGTGTCGCCGTACCACGCCTCGCGGTCGGCGAAGGCGAGCTTGAGCGCCTCGGTCTGGGTGTGGATGCCGGTCGCGGTGGCCGGGGCGTACCCCTCGGGGTCGTCGAGCGCGTCGAGGATCGACAGCGTCTGGAGCAGCAGCGGCCCCTGGCCCCAGAAACCGGTCTTCGCCACCGAGTAACCGTGCCAGTCGAGGGTGACCGGTTCCTCCCAGGTCGCCGTGTAGCCGGCCAGGTCCGCGCCGGTGACGAGGCCGGCATGGGCCCGTCCGGTGGAGTCCTGGAACGGCTTACGGCTGAACCGGTCGATCGCCTCCGCCACGAAACCCTCGCGCCAGGCCCGGCGGGCGGCCTCGATCTCGGCGTCGCGGTCGGGGCCGGCGGCCCGCCCGGCGTCGACCAGCCTCCGCAGCGTACGTGCGTAGGCCGGGTTGGCGAACATCTCGCCCGCCGCCGGCGGTCTACCGTCGCGGAGCCAGAGTTCCGCCGAGGTGTGCCAGTACTCCTCGAACAGCGACCGTACGGCCGCCACGGTGTCGCCGACCCGGCCGACCAGCGGGTGGCCGGCGCCGGCGTACCCGATCGCCGGCTCCAGTACCTCCGCGAGCCGGACGGTGCCGTGGTCCCGCAGCAGCAGGAGCCAGGCGTCCACGGCCCCGGGCACCGCCGCCGCGAGCGGGCCGGAGCCGGGGATGAGCTCCATCCCGAGCGACCGGAAGTGTGCGATGGTGGCCCCGGCCGGCGCGGGCCCCTGCCCGCACAGCACCTTCGGGGCCGGGTCCTGGGCGGTCGCCACGATGGCCGGCACCTCACCGCCGGGCCCGTTCAGATGCGGTTCGACGACGTGCAGGACGAACCCGGCGGCGACCGCCGCGTCGAAGGCGTTCCCGCCGCGTTCGAGGATCCCCATCGCCGCCTGGCTGGCGAGCCAGTGTGTCGAGGAGACCATGCCGAAGGTCCCCTGCAACGTCGGCCTGGTGGTGAACGTCATGGCAACACCCCACTACTCGGGTCGGTGGCCCGGACGTCGGGCCGGGAGCCGTCCGGCTGGACCAGGTGGCAGGCGGTAGGCCGCGACAGTGCAGATTACGGCGACCGCCGCCACGGTGGTTCGGAGTGGATCGAGCTTCGCGGGCTCGTCCCGCTGAGGGAGAGGTGCGTCATGAGAACTTCTCGAGTGAGTGATCATGGAAGCGTATGTTGTATACGATGAATGGCGCAAGACCTCCCTGAATGTCCGCCCAGCCTCCCCGTCACCCCGGCCCGCCTGCGGCTTCCGGCGGCGCGGCCCGGGCCGCCTCGGCGGTACCGGTGCGGCCTGGAGACGCGGGTGCTGCGGTACTTTGTCGCCGTATCCGAGGAGCTGCACCTCGGCGGCCAGTGACCCGAGCGGCGGTGCGCCTACGATCGTGCCGTGGACGACCAGACCAGTGGCGCGCCGGGAGCCGACAGCACGCTGCCGGCCGCCGGTCCCGGCCGGGCCGACATCCATCTGCACACCAACCTGGGCGATGGCTGGATCAGTCCGGCCCGACTGGTCCAGACCGCGACTCTCCGGCAACTGACCGTGATCGCGGTGACCGACCACGACCACGTCGAGGGTGCGCGGCGGGTCGAGGAACTGCTGGCCGAACAGAACTCCCCGCTGCGGATGATCACCGGCGTCGAGGTCTCGACGCGTCACGGCCACCTGCTCGGCCTCTTCGTCAAGAAAGCGCCGAAACCACTGCGCCCGGTTCAGGAGAGCATCGACGCCATCAAGGAGCAGGGCGGGCTGGTGGTGGTACCGCACCCCCTCGGGACGCTGGTACCGAGCCTGAGCCGCCGGAGGATCGACGCGCTACTCAGCGCGGGGTACGAGATCGACGGGATCGAGGTCTACAACCCGAGTCCGGCCAACTCGTCCCGACGCGCCGCCGTGCGTTCGGCGAACGAGGAGTGGGGCCTGGCCGAGATCGGTGCGAGCGACGCGCATTTCTGGCAGCACATCGGGGCCGGCTACACCCGCTTTCCGGGGAGGACACCCGACGACCTGCGCCGAGCGGTCCTCGACCGCAGCGTGCGGGCCGGTGGGCAGGAGCAACCGCCGGCTCGGCTCAACCCGGGCGCCTACGTCGCGCAATGCGCCTGGAGTTGGTTCGTGGACCCTCCGCGCCGGATGATCCGTCGGCGCCGCGAGGCCCGCCTCGAACGGGGGGCTCGCGACGGTTGATCCCGGCGTCGATGACAGACCTTGCCCGGAGCGACGCCGGCAGAGGTGTCGTCGGCACGCACCGGCGAGACCGGCGCCGCACCCACCGCTGCTCAGGCGGCCATCGCCTCGGTGGCCTCCGCACCGGGTACCTCCGTATCGGCGGGCCAGAATCGGCGGAACATGAACCACTGCGTCGGGCACTGCCGTACCACCTCTTCCTGGCAGGCGAACATGTACTGCGCCAGGCGCTGTATCTCCCGCTTTCGCTCGGCGTTGCCATGCACGACTCTCGGGAACATCGGCGGAAACGCTCGGATGTAGTAGCGATTGTTCGGTGCGTACCAGACGTAGCCGGGCATGATTGGCGCCCCCGACTTCACCGACAGCGCGGCAGCGCCGACGGGTACGTAGGTCCGGTGGCCGAAGAACGTGACCTCCACGCCTCGTTCTCTGGCCACCGGCCGGTCGATGACGATCGCCACCGCTCTGCTCTCGGCGAGTTCGCGCATTACCTGTCGGACGGCACTCGACACCGGGATGATGTCGACGCTCTTCTCTCGTCGATGCCCTTGGAGGAGGTTGTTCAGGCGCGGATCCTTGAATGTGTCCGCAATGGCCGAGAGCGGGACGTGGCGCGCGGCGATGGCGCCGGCAAGGTCCCAGCTTCCGAAATGACCGGTGGTGATGATCATCCCCTTGTCGGCCGCCATCGCCCGCCGGACGCATTCTCGCCAGCTCATGCCCTGGGTCAGATCCTGTGTCCGTGCGTCGACATCCAGCATGTCCAGATAGGGCAGGCAGATCAGGGATGCCGCGGTTCGGCCGTAGTTGCTCCAGGAACTCAGCGCGGCGCGTCGGACGCGGAGGTCGGACACGGGCAGGCCCAGGACCCTCGCCATGTTTTCCTGCGTCACCAGGCGTTTGGAACGCCATCCCAGGTAGCTCGCCGAGGTGACGGTCGAGGCAAGTCCGTTCCGCACCCGGCGCGGTGTCCTACCCGCCACGGCAATACCCGAGCGCGCGAGCCAGTATACGGATGACACCGTGCGGCCTCCCTACGTCCGGAAATCCATCATCAAAGTCGAATAGCGAACCAGGCGGTGCGGACGTCTGAAATCTCTGTGACCCGGTGGTGAATCTCGATCATTCGACGCCGGCCTCGTCCGCCTCGGCCCGGCACCGGTGGGCGCTGTCGTTCCGCTGCCGTGGTGTCGCGGGTGCCGGACCGTCCGCCCCGGGCCGGGCGGCTGGGACGTGCGGGCGGCGGCGCGCTGCGCGGACCCGTCGTCACGGAGTACGGCCGGCGCTCGTGGCCGTCGACCGCCCGCCCCGGTCAGGACATTGAACCTTTTCAACCTCCGCTCGCCGTCCGGCGAACGCAGGGTCGGACGCGGTGCGTGAGCACCGCGCGGTCCAGGTGGGAAAGGGTTCATTGACGATCACGGTTGCCTCCAGCCTGAGCGGAACGACGGCCACCTAGGTGCGAGACAGGGCGTGGGCTGAGCTGCCGGCAATCGACACGTCGTTCCGGTCGTGGTTAGGGTTGGGTGGCCACGTACGTCAACCGCACTGCTTCCCCCACGTGTGACCACGACCCACGGCTAAGGAGGCACCACCATGAAGTTCAGCTACGCCATGCTCCCCGATTATCCGATCAGCGAGTCACTCGCATCTATCAAGCTGGCGGACGAACTTGGCCTGTACGCGGTCTACGCGGCGGACGAGCCGTGGCACAAGGACATGTGGCTGCTGTTCGCCGCCGCCGCCGCGCAGACCTCGCGGATCCGGATGGGCCCGAGCCTGTCGTCCGTCACCCTCCGCGAACCGAGCCTCATCGCGCAGGCCGCCGCGACATTGGACGAGATGACCGGCGGTCGTGCCGAGGTCGTACTGGGCAGCGGCAACTTCGGGGTACTGGCCCAATACAAGATCGATTGGACCACCACCAAGCCGCTGACCCGGGTCAAGGAGGCGGTCGAGGTCGTCCGTACGCTGCTGGACGAGGGCGCCATAACCCGTGATGGCGAGTTCTACTCCTACGACGGTCTGTTCACCTTCGCCCGGCCGGTCCAGCAGCACCTACCCGTCAAGATCGGCGCGATGCGAGGGCCGAAGTCGTTCCAGGCCGCCGGCGAACTCTCCGACGGCGTGCACCACGCGCTCAGCTACTCGCGGGCTGCCTACGAGTACGCGGTCGAGCACGTCAGGATCGGCGCGGAGCGCGCGGGCAAGGACTGGCGCTCCCTGGACATCGGCGCGTGGGTCGTCTTCGCCGTCGGGCCGGACTCGGCCGCGGCCAAGGAGGCGGCTCGGAGCATGGTCGGCCTGTACGCCTCGGCAATGCCCGACGAGCAACTCGAACGCAACGGCGTGAACCCCGCCGACATGGTTCCGATCGTCAAGGCCATCGCCGAGGGTGATCTGGCGCGAGGCATCGAGCTGACCAGTCCGGAGATCACCGAGAAACTGTCCCTGGCGGGCACCCCCGACGAGGTGCGGGCGAAGATCGAGCGGGAGATCGCCCCGACCGGTGTCAACCACATGATCTGCGCGATCACCGACGCCGGTCTGGTGAAATCCTTCACCGGCCGCGACGTTCCCGGGGTTGCCGACGTCGACAGTCAACTACGCCTGATCCACGACGAGTTGATGCCGGCCTTCGGCTGACCGGTGTGCCGCTCCCCCTGCGGTCCGCCGGACCGCAGGGGGAGGTTGAAAAAGGTTCACTGGAAGGGGAGCGACGCCGGTCGGCGAACGGCCCGCCGGCCCGGTTGGTACGCACCGTCAATGCGCTTGTCCGCCATTCCGGCGCCGCACTACCTTGTCGGGGTGGATCCCTTCTCCCGCTCCTGGACGGCATTGCGTACGGCGGTCGCCGAACTCTCGGACGAGGACTTCGCGCGCCCGTCCGGCTGTACCGGCTGGCTCGTGCGGGACCTGGTGTGCCACCTGGTCATCGACGCCCAGGACGTCCTGATCACCCTCGTGACCCCTGTCGACACCGAACCGACCCGTGACGCGGTCACCTACTGGGAGGTCGCCGGGACACCGCCGACAGGCGACGACCCGCTCGACGCGCTGATCGTCCGGCTGGCCGCCGCGTACGAGGAGCCGTGGCTGTTGAAGTTCCACCTCGACGACGTGGGCTCGGCCGCCGGTCGCGCCGCCGCACTCGCCGACCCGGGCCTCCGGGTCAGCACCCGCGACCAGGTGCTCACCGCGGGCGACTATCTCTCCGCGTACGTCCTGGAGTGGACGTTGCACCACCTCGACCTGATCGCGCAGCTCCGGGACGCGGTGGGGCCGCCGGCCGAGGGCCTCGCCCGGTCGCGCGAGACGCTGGAGAAGATCGCCGGAGCCGCCTTCCCTGCGGTGTTCTCCGACAGGGACGCGCTGCTGGTCGGCACCGGCCGGCGTGCCCCGACCGACGCGGAGACGGCCGAACTCGGCGAACTGGCCGGCAGGCTCCCGCTCGTCCTCTGCTGATCGGAGGCCGAACGGGGCTTTCGGCGCGGGCAGGACGACGGCGGCGCGGCCGGGATCCGCTTGAGGTCTTGTGGTCGGGCGGCGGCAGTGCGAGCTGACCGAGGCGTCCGGAGGGTTTCCGGCCAGGGTCTGGACAAGAACTGTTAATAGTCCTAATAATTAACCACCCTGTCGATGGCCGTGGATGCCCAGTGACGCCTCCGGAGGACCCCCATGAAACGCTCCAGAACACTGCTGCTCACCGCCGTCGCCGCGGTGCTGGCGACCGGCGGCGCCGTGGCCGTCGCGCTGCCCGCGTTCGCCGCCGGACCCACCGCCACGTTCGCCAAGACCGCCGACTGGGGGACCGGCTGGGAGGGGAAGTACACCGTCAGCAACGGCGGTACCACCACGCTCACCTCGTGGTCCGTCGCGTTCGACCTGCCGGCCGGCAGTACCGTCGGCACCTACTGGGATGCCCTGCTGACCTCGACCGGCCAGCGGTTCACCTTCACCAACCGATCCTGGAACGGGACCCTCGCACCGGGCGCCTCCGCGTCGTTCGGCTTCCTCGTGACCGGCGCCGGCACCCCGACCAACTGCACCCTCGACGGGGCCTCGTGCGGCGGCACCGGTACCCCGCCCACCACTCCGCCCCCGAGCACCCCGCCGCCCACCACTCCGCCCCCGAGCACTCCGCCGCCCACCACCCCGCCCCCGACGACGCCGCCGCCCACCGGAGGGCTGCCGAAACGGGCCCTGATCGGCTACCTGCACGCCAGCTTCGCCAACGGCTCCGGATATCTACGGATGGCGGACGTACCCGCCGACTGGGACATCATCAACCTGGCCTTCGGCGAACCGACCTCGGTGACCTCCGGCGACATCCGATTCCAGCTCTGCCCGGCCAGCGAATGCCCCGGAGTGGAGACCGAGGCGGCGTTCATCGCCGCGATCCGGGCCAAGCAGCAGCAGGGCAAGAAGGTGCTCATCTCGATCGGTGGTCAGAACGGCCAGGTGCAGTTGACGACCACGGCGGCTCGGGATCGCTTCGTCAGCTCGGTCAGCGCCATCATCGACCGGTACGGGCTCGACGGGCTGGACATCGACTTCGAGGGCCACTCCCTGTCGCTGAACACCGGTGACACCGACTTCCGGAACCCGACCACCCCGGTGATCGTGAACCTGATCTCGGCGATCCGGACCCTCAAGCAGCGCTACGGTGCCGGCTTCGTCCTCACCATGGCGCCGGAAACCTTCTTCGTGCAGCTCGGCTACCAGTACTACGGCTCCGGCCCCTGGGGTGGGCAGGATCCGCGCGCCGGGTCGTACCTGCCGGTGATCCACGCGCTGCGCAACGACATCACGGTGCTGCACGTCCAGGACTACAACTCCGGACCGATCATGGGGCTGGACAACCAGTACCACACCATGGGCGGGGCGGACTTCCACATCGCCATGACCGACATGCTGCTGGCCGGCTTCCCGGTCGCCGGGAACGCCGCCAACGTCTTCCCACCGCTGCGCGAGGACCAGGTCGCCTTCGGTACGCCGGCCGCCACCAGCGCCGGCAACGGGTACGTGGCCCCTGCCGGCGTGCAACAGGCGGTGACCTGCCTGGTCCGCGGTACCTCCTGCGGCGGCTACACCCCGCGCAGCGGTACCAACCCGAACTTCCGTGGCCTGATGACCTGGTCGATCAACTGGGACCGCTACTACGGCTGGGAGTTCCGGAACGCCCACGAGCCGTTCCTCAACTCCCTTTCCTGACCGTCCCTGTCTCCGCCCCACGGCGGCGCCGGCGGTCGCCGCTGGTCCGAGGTCGAGTCGGGGCGCCGGGCCGACCGGTCCGCGCCCCGACTCGCGTCACCCTCTCGACCATGCCACCCTCTCGACCCACTTCGTGTCGATCGCCCCCCAGCGCTGGTCGCCTTGCTGGGCCGGCTGGGCCGGCTCGGGAGAAAGCGGCGCGGCGCCAGCGGCGTACGTCTGGTGGCGGTCGTGGGCCGAGATACCTCGGATGTCCCGCCGCCGGGTGGTCGGACGGGCTATCGCGGCTGGCGGGTGGCGGTGGCGAGGAACCGGTGTGCCGGGTCGTCGTAGCTGGTGAGGTCCCATCCGGCGCGGATGGTGGACCGGCGCAGCGGGGTTTCGGCGAGGGGTTCGTCGGGGTCCAGGGTGCGGCCGTGCCGGGCGGCGAGAGCGGCTCGGCCGGAGGGGTGGAAGAGGACGAGACGGCCACCGGGGCGGGTGATCCGGGCGAGTTCGCGAAGGCCGGCTTCAGGGTCGGGCAGGTGGGTGATGAGGCCGGCGGCGAAGACCCCGTCGACGGCGGCGTCCCGGAACGGGAGGCGCCGGGCGTCGCCGAGGAGCAGGGTCGCCGCCGTGTCACGGCCGTGCCGTTGGGCGGCGGCCAGCATCTGCGGGGTGAGGTCGAGGCCGATGACCGTACCGGTGGGTCCGACGGCGTGTCGGAGCGCGGGCAGGGCGCGGCCGGTGCCGCAGCCGATGTCGACGGCGACTCCGCCGGCCGGCAGGTGCGCTTCGGTGACGGCGGCGGTGTAGGCGGGTAGGTCCTCGCCGAACTTGCTGTCCCAGGTCGCGGCGCGGATGGCGAAGAAGGCTCGGGATTCGCTGACGTACCAGCGTTCCCAGGGGGCGAGCCGGTCGGCGAGGTGACGGATCACCGGCCAGCCGGGGTCGTGCAGGTCGATGACGACGTCGCAGTCGCGCCCGTGACCGCCGTGCGTGCGCGCGCCGGCCGGTGGGGTGCGGAGCCAGACGACCACGTCCCACTTCCCGGTGGGCGGGTGGGCGCGCCAGCGGGGTCCGTCGGCGATGACGACGGTCTGCGGGGTCCGGTCGGCCCGCCAGGTGTCCTCGTCGGCCAGCGGCGCGGTGTCGGTGAGGCGGGCGCTGGGACGACCCACGGCGGTCAGGGTGTCGGCGAGCCGGTCGGCGACGACGCCCGGGTGGGGGCTGCCGCCGTCGACCACGACGGTGGCGGCACCGGAGGGAAGGGCGGCGGCGAGGTGGTCGAGGACCTCGGTCCATCGCCGGGCCTGCTCGCCGGTCAGGGTCTGCCATGCCGGTACGGGAACCGGTTCACCAGCCATCCGTCCATCATGCAGATGCTGGCCTACCCCGGCTAGCACCTGCGGCGGATGCGGGCCGTTCGGGCGGTTCTGCTTGGCAGTTGCGGCCAGCTAACGTGGCCGGGTGACGATGTTTCGGATCGGTGAGGCCGCGGAACTGCTCGGCGTCAGCGTGGACACGGTGCGGCGCTGGGTCGACGCCGGACGCCTGCCGGCCGTCCGGGACGAGCACGGGCACCGGGTGGTCGACGGGGTCGCTCTCGCCGGGTTCGTCCAGGCGCAGGGTGGCGATCCGGAGGACCGTGCGGAGGAGTCGTCGGCGCGTAACCGGTTGCGGGGCATCGTCACCGCCGTGGTGAAGGACACGGTGATGGCGCAGGTGGACATCCAGGCCGGACCGTTCCGGCTGGTGTCGCTGATGAGCCGGGAAGCCGTCGACGACCTCGGCCTGGAGGTCGGTTCGGTGGCGATCGCGGTGATCAAGTCGACCACGGTCATGGTGGAGAAGCCCACGATGACCGCCGGTAGCAGAGGGAGGAGCAGTTCGTGATGGCACGACGATTCCGCACGACCCTGGCCGGGTTCACCGCGCTGGCGGTGGTGGCGCTCTCCGGCTGTGGTGGTGACGACACCGCCGAACCGGGTTCGGGGAACGCCAGTCCGGGCGTTTCCGGCACGGTGACGGTGTTCGCGGCGGCGTCGCTGACCGAGTCGTTCACCACCATCGGCAAGGACTTCGAGGCGGCGAACCCGGGCGTGAAGGTCACGTTCAGCTTCGCCGGCAGTTCGGCCCTGGCGACCCAGATCAACCAGGGCGCACCGGCCGACGTGTTCGCCTCCGCCGCACCGGCGAACATGAAGGCAGTCACCGATGCCGGCAACGGTGCCGGCACCCCGACCACGTTCGTGCGCAACCAGCTCGTCATCGCCGTACCCAAGGGCAACCCCGACGGGGTGACCGGGCTGACCGACCTGACCAAGCCCGACGCCAAGGTCGCGCTCTGTGCCGAGCAGGTGCCGTGCGGCGCGGCGGCGAAGAAGGCCCTCGACGCCGCCAGCGTCAAACTCACCCCGGTCACCCTCGAACAGGACGTCAAGGCCGCCCTGTCGAAGGTGAAGCTCGGTGAGGTCGACGCCGCGCTGGTCTACCGGACCGACGCGAAGGCGGCCACCGCCGACGTCGACGGCATCGAGTTTCCCGAGTCGGCCGGGGCGATCAACGACTACCCGATCGTCGTGCTGAAGAACGCACCCAACAAGACGGCCGCGCAGGCGTTCGTCGACCACGTGCTCTCGGACACCGGCAGGAGCGTGCTCACCTCGGCCGGCTTCCAGGCGCCGTAACCGGTGTCCCTCCTCGACGACGCGGGTGCGGCGACCCGGCCGGAGATCGGCGTATCGTCGCACCCGCGCCGACGGGCCGGCCGCGTCCCGCTCGCGTTACTCGTCCCGGCGGCCCTGGGCCTGCTCTTCCTGGTACTGCCGCTGGTCGGCCTACTGGTCCGCACCCCCTGGACGACCCTTCCGCAGCGGCTCACCGAACCGGGCGTACTCACCGCGCTGGGGCTGTCGTTGCAGACCGCCACCCTGGCCACGCTGCTCTGCCTCGCCCTCGGCGTACCGCTGGCCTGGCTGCTGGCCCGGGTCGAGTTCCCCGGCCGACGGCTCGTACGCGCACTGGTCACCGTCCCGCTCGTGCTGCCACCCGTCGTCGGCGGGGTCGCCCTGCTCCTCGTCTTCGGCCGTCGGGGACTCCTCGGTGAGTGGCTCGACGCCAGTTTCGGCATCACCCTGCCGTTCACCACCAGCGGCGTCGTCCTGGCCGAGGCGTTCGTCGCGATGCCGTTCCTGATCATCGCGGTCGAGGGGGCGCTGCGCGGCGCCGACACCCGCTACGAGGAGGCGGCGGCGACCCTCGGCGCCAGCCGGTGGACCACCTTCACCCACGTCACACTGCCGCTGGTCGCCCCCGGCATCGCCGCCGGCGCGGTGCTGTGCTGGGCCCGGGCCCTCGGTGAGTTCGGCGCCACCATCACCTTCGCCGGCAACTTCCCCGGCCGTACCCAGACCATGCCGCTCGCCGTCTACCTCGCCCTGGAGACCGACCTGGAGGCCGCGATCGTGCTCAGCCTCATCCTGCTCGTCGTCTCCGTGGCCATCCTGGCCAGCCTCCGCGACCGTTGGATCACCAGCCCGTGACCGCCCTCACCGTGGTCAGGGACGAACCCGCCGCCGGCACACCGATGCTCGACGCCCACCTCGTCGTCGACCGTGCCGGATTCCGGCTCGACCTCACCCTGCGGATCAGCGCCGGCGAGGTCGTCGCACTACTCGGTCCGAACGGCGCGGGCAAGACGACCGCGCTTCGGACGCTCGCCGGCCTGACCCCGCTGCACCGCGGACACATCACCCTGACCGGCCAGGACCTCGACCGGCCCGACACCCGGCGGTGGACGCCGACCGAGCGGCGCCCGATCGGAGTCGTCTTCCAGGACTACCTGCTCTTCCCCCACCTGACCGCCCTGGACAACGTGGCGTTCGGGCCCCGGCGGCACGGTCTCGACCGCCATCGCGCCCGCGAGGTCGCCAGCGGCTGGCTGACCCGGATGGGACTGACCGAACACGCCCGCCGCAAGCCGCGGCAGCTCTCCGGCGGGCAGGCCCAACGGGTGGCGCTCGCCCGCGCCCTCGCGGTCAACCCGGCGCTGCTGCTCCTCGACGAGCCGCTCGCCGCACTCGACGCCCGTACCCGCCTCGACACCCGGGCCGAACTGCAACGCCACCTTGCCGCACATCCCGGCGCCACCCTGCTGGTCACGCACGACCCGCTGGACGCCCTCGTCCTCGCCGACCGGCTCGTCATCGTCGAACACGGCCAGGTCGTCCAGGAAGGCGATGCCGCCACCATCACCGCGCAACCCCGGACCGACTACGTCGCCCGGCTCGTCGGGCTCAACCTGCACCGCGGCCGGGCCGCCGGCCACACCGTCCGGATCGGTTCCGACTTCTCCCTGACCATCGCCGATCGACACGACGGCGAGGTCTTCGTCGCCTACCCGCCGTCCGCCGTCGCCCTCTATCCGCGCCGCCCCGACGGCAGCCCGCGCAACGTCTGGCCGGCGACGATCACCGGCATCCAACGCCACGGCGACAACCTGCGGATCCAGCTCGCCGGCCCGATCGACGTGGCCGCCGACGTCACTCCGGCCGCCGCCGCGCACCTGCACCTCGTCGCCGGACAACCCCTGTGGGCCACGGTGAAGGCCACCGAAACCCGGGTCTACCCGGCGGCGCCCGGCGACCGGAACCGGGTGGAATGACCCGGCCGGTCCCAGCGGTGACCCGACGGCCGAGGCGGGCGCTGGTGGAGCCCTGGTGTCCGGGCCTCGCACCTCGGGTCACCGCGACGGCGGTGGCGGCCGTCCCCGCCGACGCCGTCCGGGCCCGGCTACCCGGCCCGGCCCTTCGGGGCAGTGGTGGAGTAGGAGTGCGCTCCGGTGCCGGCGAGGCCGCCCTTGTCGACGATCAGATACTCGTCCCGGATCGGGACGTCGTCCAGCCAGGACTCCAGGATCTCCCTGGTGCCGGCGGCGTAGCGGGCCTGGGCGGAGAGGGACGATCCGGAGATGTGCGGGGTCATCCCGTGGTGCGGCATGCTGCGCCAGGGGTGGTCGGGTCCGGCCGGCTGGGGAAACCAGACGTCACCGGCGTACCCGGCGAGTTGGCCGGTACGCAGGGCGCGGTCGACCGCATCGCGGTCACAGATCTTCGCCCGGGCGGTGTTGACGAGGTAGGCGCCGCGCCTCATCTGCCCGATCAACGCGTCGTCGAACAGCCCCTCGGTCTCCGGATGCAGGGGTGCGTTGACGGTCACCACGTCACAGTGCGGGACCATATCCGCGGCGCTGGGATGGTAGGTGAGGCCGAGTTCGGCTTCGATCTCGGCGGGCAGCCGGTGCCGGTCGGTGTAGTGCAGCCGCACGTCGAACGGCGTGAGCCGACGCAGTACGGCCAGCCCGATGCGGCCGGCCGCCACCGTTCCGACGTGCATGCCCTCCACGTCGTACGAGCGGGCGACGCAGTCGGCGATGTTCCATCCGCCGTCCCGGACCCACTGGTGCGCCGGCAGGTAGTTGCGGACCAGGGAGAGGATCATCATGACGACGTGTTCGGCGACGCTGATGCTGTTGCAGTAGGTGACCTCCGCGACGGTGATGTCGTGGGCGATCGCGGCGTCGAGGTCGACGTGGTCCGAGCCGATCCCGGCCGTGACGGCCAGCTTCAGCCTCGGCGCCCTGGCGATCCGTTCCGCGCTGAGATAGGCCGGCCAGAACGGTTGTGAGATGACCACGTCGGCGTCGGGCAGTTCCCGGTCGAACACCGAGTCGGGACCCTCCTTGTCCGAGGTGACCACCAGGGTGTGGCCACGGTCCTCCAGGAAGCGCCGGAGCCCCAGTTCGCCGGAGACGCTGCCGAGCAGGTGCCCGGGGGTGAAGTCGACTCCGTGCGGGGTGGGAGTGGTCTGCCCGCCCGGGTAGTGGTCGATGCGGGGCAGGTCGTCGCGGGCGTAGGAGGTCGGGTAGCCGTCGACCGGGTCGTCGTACAGCACGCACAGTACTTTCGCCATGGAGTCGCTCCTCTTCCGGCACGGGAATGTGTCTCCACCGTCCCCGTCGGGGAAGTCGCCGGTCAAAACGAAACTCGCTATGACGAGATAGCCCAGCGCTATCTCGGGGTCAGATAGCTGCGCAGCACCGTGTCGAGGGAACGGCGGACGTCGATTTCGCGGGTGACGTCCAACAACGCGCGCAACAGGTACGGCTCCGGATCGCGGTCGGCCAGCGCCAGGCCGATCCGTGGCCCCCGGTCCGGGCTGCGGACCGGCACGACCCGCATCCCGGCCGGTACGCCGAAGGTGTGCAACCAGGCGTGCGCGATGACGCTGGACCATCGGCGGGTGGCGATGTGCGCGTAGAGCGCCCCGACGGTGTCGGTCTCCACCGCCGGCACCGCGGTGGCCCCCTCGGCGGCGAAGAACTCGTCGACGATGCGGCGGTTCCGCATCCGGGGCGCCAGCAGGCAGAGCGGCAGCTCGGCGATCTGCGCCCACCGCACCGTCGGCTGGTCGGCCAACGCCCCGTCGTCCGGGGTCAGCAGCAGGTACCGCTCCTCGTAGAGCGGTACGGTCCGGACCCGGCCGAGCGTCTCGTCGTCCAGATAGGTCACCGCGACGTCGATCTCGAACTCGGTCAGCAGATGGGAGACCTGCCGCGACGACACCGACTCCAAGCCGACCCGTACCTGGGGATGCCGGGCGCAGAACGGGGTGGTCAGCAGCGAGGCCGCGGTCAACGCCGTGGGGATGGCACCCATCCGCAGGGTGCCGGTCAGTCCGCCGCGCATCGACGACAGGTCCTGACGGAGCGCGTCGCGTTGCGCCAGGATCCGGTGCGCCCAGAGCAGCACCCGTTCGCCTTCCGGGGTCAGCCCGGCGAATCTGCGCCCCCGCAACACGATCGGCACGTCCAACTCGCGCTCCAGCTTCCTGATCGCGGCGGAGAGCGACGGCTGTGACACGTGGCAGGCGGCAGCCGCCCGGGCGAAGTGCCGCTCCCGGGCCAACGCCGTCAGATACTCCAACTCACGCAACAGCACGCCACAGGATTACCCGGCGACCTCGACCCCGTCCACCACTGAACCTTTTTCAACCTGAACCGCGCGGCGCTCACACACCGCGTCCGACCCTGCGGTCCCACGGACCGCAAGGGGAGGTTGAAAAAGGTTCACTCCACGACCCGCCTATCGGGTTTGACCCTGCTTCGCCAGGGGAAGCGGCCCGGGACAGGACGCGCCGGGCCTCCGGAGAGCGAGGCGCGGCCGGAGCGGACCGGACAACCGGTGGAGTGTCCTCCCGTTGCACCACGGAAGGGATGTCACATGGAGAAGCACTCGGAGCGTGCTACTCCCGCCAATCCGATGCCGGGTCGGAAACGGCACACCAGAGCGCCCAGCGCCGTGGTGCGTACCCAGCCACCGGAGCTGGGTCCGGACTCGGTGGCGGTGGTCAACGGGCGTACCTTCATGGTTTCCGGTGCCTCCGGGGACATCCCGCCCGGCTCGATCGGCGGGCTGGTGCACGACGACACCCGGCTGTTGAACAGGTGGGAACTCACCCTTGGCGGCGCCGCGTTGCTCATCCTCGGCTCCGGCACCGTGGACGACGACTCGGCCGCGTTCTTCCTGACCAACACCGACCTGCCGGCACTGCCCGCGAACAGCATCGGCATCCGGCGACAGAGATTTCTCAGCGACCGCCTGCACGAGCGTATCCAGGTGCAGTTCTTCAACCGCCTCAGCCAACCCGTACAGCTCCGGCTCAGCGTCGGAACCGACTTCGCGGACCTGTTCGAGATCAAGGACGCCGTACCGGACCGTTCGGCACGGATCACCCGGACCCCGGCCCCGAACGGTCGGGGAATCTTCTTCTGCTACCGCAACCTGCACTTCGAGGCGCGGGCCGAGATAGAGGCCGATCCGCGCCCCGACCGGATCGAGGCTGACGACCTGGTCTGGGACCTGCACCTGAGCCCGGGGGTGACGTGGCAGTGTCAGGTGACGGTCAACCTCCCGCAGGAGCGGGACGAGCGGGAGACCGTGCACCGCCACTTCGGCGAGGGATTCGAGCTGGTGGACGAGGATCCGGCCACCAGCTGGCGAGAGGACTGTCCCGATTTCGAGCTGGACTCCGAACTCCTGCGCGACGTGTTGGAGAAGACCCAGGCCGACCTGGTCGCCCTGCGCATCGAGAAATGCCCCGGCAAGGTGCCGATCGTGCTACCGGCAGCGGGCCTGCCGTGGTTCCTGACGATCTTCGGCCGGGACTCGCTCATCACCGCCCACCAGAGCCTCGGATTCGGACCGCGGCTCGCCCGCGGCACCCTCCAGGCGCTCGCGCTCAACCAGGGCTCCCAGCTCGACGACTTCCGGGACGAGGAACCCGGCAAGATCCCGCACGAGGTACGCAGCGGCGAACTGACCCGCATCGGGGTGAAGCCGCACAGCCCGTACTTCGGCACCGCCGATGCGACCCAACTGTGGTTGATCCTGCTCTCCGAGTACTGGCGCTGGACCCAGGACAGTCCGTTCGTCCTCGGGCTGCGCCGGAGCGCCTACCAGGCGTTGGGCTGGATCGACAGGTACGGCGACCCGGACGGCGACGGCTACGTCGAGTACGCCACCCGTTCTCCCGAGGGGCTCGGGAACCACTGCTGGCGGGACTCGCCCGACGGGGTCATCTTCTCGGACGGTCGGATGCCGACCCTGCCGATCGCCACCTGTGAGATCCAGGGCTACACCTACGACGCCAAGCTGCGGATGGCCGAGCTGGCCGACGGGCCGTTCGACGACCCTCCGCTCGCGGCGCGGCTGCGGACGGAGGCGGCCGAGCTTCGCGACCGGTTCAACCGTGACTTCTGGATCGACCGGCGCGGTGGCTATTACGCCATCGGCCTGGACGGCGACAAGCGGCAGATCGACTCCATGACCTCCAACATGGGACATCTACTCTGGAGCGGCATCGTGCCACCGGACCGGGCTCGCCTGGTCGTCGAGCACCTCATGTCCGAGACGATGTTCTCCGGGTGGGGCATCCGGACCACCGCCGACTCCGACGAGTGCTACAACCCCATCGGCTACCACCACGGCACCGTGTGGCCGCACGACAACTCGATCATCGCCCACGGGTTCGCCCGGTACGGCTTCCGGGACGAGGCCAACCGGATCGCGCTCGCCATGCTGCACGCCGCCCAGTTCTTCGAACACCGGCTGCCCGAGGCGCTCTCCGGCTACGACCGCGCCTACGGCCGCAAGCCGGTGCCCTATCCCACCGCCTGTAGCCCGCAGGCATGGGCCAGCGCCGCACCGCTGCTGTTCCTCCGCACCCTGCTCGGCATGGAGGTAGTCGACGACCGGCTGTCGGTGCAACCCCACGTGCCGCCCGAACTCGGCCGTATCATGCTGCGGCGGGTGTCCGTCCTCGGCAAGGAATGGGACATCGAGGCGGCCGGCCGGCAGGGGCACATCCGACTCTCGCTCGGCCGCTGACCGACCCCACCGAGCAGGTCGTCAGGCGATGCGGTACCGGGCGGCGTCGGCGTCGCGGAACGTGAGGCCGTTGCCGGGTACGGACAGATCCGGCCGCAGTGTCCCGCCGTCCGGCGCCAGGGCGCCGTCGAAGAGCATCGACTCGATGCGCGCGTGGTCGTGGAACCATTCCAGGTGGCGCAGGTTGGCGGTGGCGACGGCCGGGTCGACGTGCAGGTGCGGAGCGGTGTGCCCGGAGACCTGGAGGTTGTGTGCTGCCGCCACGGCGGCGATCCGCTGCCACTCGGTGATGCCACCGCAGCGGCTCACGTCGACCTGTAGGCAGTCGACGGCCCCGGCGGCGCACATCCGCCGGAAGTAGTCGAGGTCGTAGCCGTACTCGCCGGCGGTGACGTCTGCGGCGACCGCGTCGCGGACCCGTCGTAGGCCGTCGAGGTCGTCGGAGGAGACCGGCTCTTCGAGCCACCGTACGTCCAGGTCGGTCGTCGCGTACGCGACCCGGATCGCCTGCTTGTGGGTGTAGCCGCCGTTGGCGTCGACGTACAGTTCGGCGTCGGCGCCGATCACGTCCCGGGCGTACCGGATCCGGGCCAGGTCACGGTCGACGGCGTTCCCCCACGACTCCCCGATCTTGATCTTCACTCTGGGGATCCGGAGCTGGTGCACCCAGTACTCCAGTTGTCGGCCGAGCTGTGCGTCGTCGTAGCTGGTGAAACCGCCGCTGCCGTAGACGGGAGCCCGGTCGCGTACGGTGCCGATCAGCCGGGCGAGGCGGACGTGCAGCAGGCGGGCCTTGAGGTCCCACAGCGCGGTGTCGACGGCGGAGATGGCGGTGGCGGCGACTCCGGGCCGCCCGGCGTTGCGTACCGCCCGGTGCATGGCGTGGTATGCGCCCGCCACGTCGAGGGCGCACCGGCCGGTCACCACGTCGGCGAGTACCTCCCCGACCAGGGTTCCGGCCGCGGCCGGCGCGTAGGTCCAGCCGGTGCCGACCGTCGCGCCGGCCCGGGCCCGTACCAGCACCATGGTGGTGGCGTGCCAGGTGATGGTGCCGTCGGCCTCGGCCGCGTCGGTGGGTACCCGGTAGGCCGCCCACGAGAGGTCGTCGACGGGTACGTCAACGCCGGGCACGTCGTCCTTCGGGGCGCCAGGTCACCGTCCGCTCCGGGTAGTCGCCGATTGGCGTACCCCGGACGGCGCCGTTGATCGCCTCGGCCAGGTGGACGGCGCGGCGGCCGGTGTCGCCGTCCTCGATCTGGGTGCGGCAGGAGAAGCCGTCGGCGAGGACGAGCGTGGCCGGGGCGACCTCGCGGACGGCCGGCAGCAGGACCCGTTCGGCGCAGCCGAGCGAGACCTCGCGGTGCTCCGGGGTCATGCCGAAGTTGCCGGCCAGCCCGCAGCACCCGGAGTCGAGGACCTCGGCGTCGAGGCCGATCCGGCCCATCAGCTCGGTGTCGGCGTCGAAGCCGAGCACGGCGTGCTGGTGGCAGTGGGTCTGCACGATCGCCCGGGGCCGGCGGCCGTCCGGCGCCGGCAGTTGCGGGGTGAACTCCGGGGCCCGCTCGGTGAGCAGTTCCGCGAGCGTCTTGGTCTGGCTGGCCAGGCGTTCGACGTCGAGGCTGTGCCCGAGCAGGTCGTGCGCGTCGGATCGGAAGACCGCGGTGCAGCTCGGCTCCAGGCCCACCACCGGCAGGCCGTCGCGGAGATACGGCGCGAGCACGTCGACGGTACGCCGCAGCACGGTGCGGGCCACGCCCAACTGGCCGGTGGAGATCCAGGTCAGCCCGCAGCAGACCTGCTGGCGAGGCATCACCACCCGGAAGCCCGCCGCCTCCAGTACGCCGATCGCCGCCGCACCGACCCCCGGGGAGAGGTACGTGGTGAAGGTGTCCGGCCACAGCAGGACCGGGCCGCGATCGCCGGAACCTCCCGGGGTACGCCGGTGGAACCAGCGTTTGAAGCTGGCCGTACTCAGGCGCGGAAGGTCACGCCCGGGGTCGAGGTTGCCGAGCTTCTTGGCGAGGGTGCCGATCCCGGGGGTGTGGGCGAGGGCGTTGACCGTGCCCGGGGCGAGCATGGCGAGCCGGGCCCAGACCGGCAGCCAGCCGAGGCTGTAGTGGTCGCGGGGGCGGATCCGGCCGGCGTAGTGGTGGGCCAGGAACTCGGCCTTGTAGGTGGCCATGTCGACGTTGACCGGGCAGTCGCGTTTGCACCCCTTGCAGGCGAGGCAGAGGTCGAGCGCGTCGGCGACCGACTCGTCGCGCCATCCGCCGGTGACGGTCTCACCGCGCACCATCTCGAAGAGCAGCCGGGCGCGGCCACGGGTGGAGTGCTGCTCGTCCCCGGTGACCATGTAGCTGGGGCACATCACCCCCTCACCGCCGGGCTGGCGGCACTTGCCGACCCCGACACACCGGTTGGCGGCCCGGGCGAAGCTGTTCTTGTCGCCCGGGTACTGGAAGTGGGTTGCCGGCTCGGCCGGGGCGTACCCGGGGCCGAGGCGGAGCTGCTCGTCGAGCCGGTTGGCCTGCACGACCTTGCCGGGGTTCATCCGGTTGTCCGGGTCGAAGATCCGTTTGAACTCCTCGAAGGCGGTCACCATCTCCGCGCCGTACATCGTGGTCAACAGCTCGCCGCGGGCCTGGCCGTCGCCGTGCTCGCCGGAGAGCGACCCGCCGTGCGACACGCACAGCTCCGTCGCCCGTTCGACGAACGCCCGGTATGCGGCGACGCCGTCGACGGTGAGCAGGTCGAACGGGAGGCTGGTGTGCAGGCAGCCGTCGCCGAAGTGCCCGTAGAGGCTCGCCTCGGCGTAGCCGAACTCGTCGAGCAGGGTGGTGAAGCCGGCCAGGTAGTCACCGAGCTGCTCCGGCGGTACGGCCGAGTCCTCCCAGCCCGGCCAGGTGTCGGCCTCGCCGGGCACCCGGGCGGTCGCCGCCAGCGCGGCCTCGCGTACCGCCCAGATCTGTTCCTCGTGTGCCGCGTCGGCGAAGACCTTGGCCACCGGCGAATGCCCGGCCCGGGCCAGCGCGCCGAGCAGGTCGTCGACCCTGCCCCGGGCCTCGTCCGCGGTGTCCCCGCCGAACTGCACGAGCAGCCACGCGCCGCTGCGGGGCAGCAGGTGCAGCGCCTCCGGGTGCATGTGCTTGCGGGTCTCGAAGGTGATGAGCTTGTCGTCGATGCCCTCCACCACGAACGGCTGGTGCTGGTTGACCTCCGGTACGGCCCGGGCGGCGGCGACGATGTCCGGGTAGCCGAGCAGCACCATCGCCTTGTTGGCCGGCTCGGGCAGCAGCGTCAGTTCGGCGCGGAGCACGGTGACGCAGGTGGACTCGCTGCCCACCAGCGCCTGGGCGAGCTGGAAGTCGTTCTCCGGCAGCAACGCCGGCAGGTTGTATCCGGAGATCCGCCGGGGCAGTCGGGGGAACCGGCGGATCTGCTCGGCGCACCGGTCGCGCAGGTCACGGACGCGCCGGTAGATCTCCGCCGGCCGGCCGCCGCCCGCCATGATCCGCTGGTACTCCTCCTCCGAGGTGGCACCGACCCACATCCGGGTGCCGTCGTAGGTGAGGATCTCCAGTCGCCGGACGTTGCCGCCGGTGGTGCCGCTCCACTGTGCCGTCGAGCCGCAGGAGTCGTTTCCGATCATCCCGCCGATCGTGCAGTGCGAGTGGGTCGCCGGCTTGGGTCCGAAGATCAGGTTGTCGTGGCGTCGGGTCTGCGCGTTGAGGGTGTCCAGCACGATCCCCGGCTGCACCACCACGGTCCGGGCGCCGGGGTCGAACGACTCGATCTGGTTGACGTACTTGGAGAAGTCCATCACCACGGCGACGTTGCAGGCCTGGCCGGCCAGGCTCGTCCCGCCGCCCCGGGAGAGCACCGGCACGCCGTGTTCCCGGCAGGCCGCGACGGTGGCGACCACGTCGTCGGGATCGTGGGGTACGACGACGCCGATCGGCACCTGCCGGTAGTTCGACGCGTCGGTGGCGTAGAGCGCCCGACTGCCGGTGTCGAAGCGCACCTCGCCGGCGATCCGCTCCGACAGCGACGTGGCCAGGTCGGCGGCCAGGTCGGTGCCCAGGTCAGCGGCCGGCCCGTCCCGGCCGGCCGCCGTCCGTAGCGTCGGGTGGGGTAGTTCGACGGCGCCCATCAGGCCCGCCGCAGTCGCTGGATGCGGTCCTTGAACAGCGTCGTGGCGATCGCCACCTTGTTCGGCTGCCCGCGCAGGAACGCCCGCCCGAACTCCTTGGCCTGCTCGTACGTGACCTTGCCCGGCATCGGCGGCTCGTTCGGGTCGACGGCGACGTCGACCAGCGCCGGGCCGGGGTGGGCGAGCGCCTCCCGCAGCGCCGGTCCCAGCGCGTCCGCCTTGTCGACCTGTACGCCGAGGGCGCCGCAGCCCCGCGCCCAGGCCGCGTAGTCTGCCTGGGGTTCGCCGAACCGGATTCCGTGTTCGGGATAGCCGAGCACCATCTGCTCCCAGAGGATCTGGCCCAGCGAGTTGTTGTTGTTGATCACGACCTTGATCGGTAGCCGGTACCGGCAGGCGGTGTGGAACTCGGCCATCAGCATCGCGAACCCGCCGTCGCCCTGGAAGGCGATCACCTGCCGGTCGGGATAGGCGTGCTGGATGGCGATCGCGTACGGCAGTCCGGGTGCCATCGTGGCGAGATTGCCGGAGAGGTAGAACTCCCGGTTGCCGCGGATCGTCCAGTGCCGGGCGGCCCAGGTGGCGATCGTGCCCGAGTCGCAGGTCAACACGGCGTCGTCGGTGGCGAGGTCGTCGAGCAACGAGGCCAGGTACTGCGGCGCGATCGGATCGCGCCGGGGAGATTCGAGGGCGGCCATCTTCGCCCGCCAGTCCCGCATCTTCGCCTGGTAGCGCTCCAGATGGGTACGGTCGGTGCGGCGGTGCAGCATCGGCAGCAGCGCCTCCAGGGTGGCGGCGACGTCACCGACCAACGGCAGCTGCGTCGGCATCCGCACCCCGACCCGGACCGGCTCGATCTCGACCTGCACCGTCTGGACCTTTCCCGGCTGGGGAAGGTGCTTGGTGTACGGGAAGTTCGTGCCGAGCATCACGAGGGTGTCGATGTCCTCGACCAGATCCTCGCTGGGTGCCGTACCGAGCAGCCCGAGCCCGCCGGTGGTGTACGGCGAGTCGTCGGCCAGCACCATCTTGCCGGAGAGGGTCTTGATGACCGGTGCGCCGAGCACCTCGGCGAGCTGCTCGACCAGTCGACCCGCGCCCCGGGCGCCGATCCCGGCCAGGATGGCGGTCCGGCCGCCGTCGTCGAGCAGTCGCGCCGCCGCCCGCAGATCCTCGTCCCTGGGCCGTACCTGGGGTGGCAGGCTGATCGGCGCCGTGGCGGGCGGCCTCGCCGGGGCCACCGCCTCGTACGGCTGCTGCCCGGCCTCGGCGACCTGGATGTCGTTGGGCACGGTCAGGTGTGCCACCCCGCGCCGGGCGTACGCGGTCCGGATCGCGATGTCGACCAGGCCCGGCAGTTGCGCCGGGTTCACCACCATCTCGTTGTAGACGCTGACGTCCGAGAAGAACCGGTCGAGGTGGACCTCCTGCTGGTAACCGGTCCCCAACACGCTGGTCTCCTGCATGCCGGTGATCGCCAGCACCGGTTGGTGGTCCAGCTTCGCGTCGTACAGGCCGTTCGCCAGGTGGATTCCGCCCGGCCCGGACGTGGCCAGGCAGACGCCCAGCCGCCCGGTCGCCTTGGCGTACGCGGTCGCCATGAAGGCCGCCGCCTCCTCGTGGTGTACCAGCACGAACCGGATCCGGTCCGCGTGCCGGCGCAGCCCCTCCATCACCCCGTTGATGCCGTCGCCGGGCAGCCCGAAAACGGTCTCCACACCCCAGTCGAGCAGCCGGGAGACCAGCACGTCGGACGCCAACCTCTTCACGGCCAGGGCATACCCACCAGGCCGATGGCAAACCTCGAAGGCGGCAACCCAGCGCGACGACCGGAACCGCACCCCAGGGCCGTTACCGCGAAGCCGCCGCGCCTGGTCCGCTGTTCCCGGGCGTGCGGGTGACAACGGCCCTAACGGGGGTATCCGGGCGACTGATCCTGCGGCGGGGGAGTGGTGACCGTGTCCGAAGTTGATCCGCCCTTGGAGCCGGCGACCGGCGACGTGGCGCCGGCCGACCGGCTCGCCCAGGACATCGCGGTACTGGCCCGCCGCGAGACGGCGCGGATGCGCGGCGACCTGGCGGAATCGGTCCGCCGGGCCGGTCTCGGTGCGGCGCTGCTGGTCGGGGGTGGCATCGCCGCCGTGCTGGGGCTCGGTTCGGCGTCCGCCGCGGCGCTGTGGCTGTTGGACGCGAGGCAGCCGCCACGTCGGGCCGCGGCGGTGCTGGCCGCCGGCTATCTGGGTACCGCCGCGTTCCTCACCGTCGTCGGCCTGGTGCGGCTGCGCTCGGCCGGGGGCCGGACGGGCCGGCTCGGCACCGAGCTGCGCGGCGTACTGGCCGGGGTACGAGCCGGACGGGGTTGACGACCCGACTCCCCGCCCCGGTACCCCGAGGGCGTGAGCCGGCGGGAGACGGTCAGCCGGAGTCGACCAGTCGGCGTACCTCGGCCGCGGCGGGATGGTCCGGTGCCCGGGTGAGGAACCGGCGTAGCGTCGCGGTCGCCGCCGGTGGATCGCTCTCCCGCTGGGCGAGCCCCAGGATCAGCAGGCCGTCCGGTGCGTCGGGAGTGTGCGCCAGCACCTCCCCGGCGAGCCGGGCGGCCTCGGTGGCCTGTCCGAGTCGGATCAGGATGAACGCGAGCCGGAGCCGGACGTCGTCCGCCGGACGCTCCACCAGCACCGTCCGGTAGACCTCCGCCGCGGCCTCGTACTGTCCCTGCTGCTCCATCGACCGGGCCAGGGCAAGCTGGGCGGGGACCGGGTCGGGGGAGGTGGCGGGGCCGGGTGGGGTTTGGGGGCCCGGCGTGGCCAGCGCGACGGCGCCGACCAGGGCGAGGACCGCGACCGCGCCGACGTTCCAGACGCGGCTGCCCGAGGGCGGGGCGAAGACGCGGTGCCGACGGCTGCCGGCGCGACGGCCCTGGCCCGCCACGTCACCGGCAGCCCCACCTCGGACGCCAGCCCTGTCGTCGCGGCCGGCCGGTCGACCCGGGGACGCGCTCCGGGCCGCGCGCCGTGACCGGTACCCGGCCCTGAGCACTGGCAGCAGGCCCGCGCCCAACGCCAGCACCGGAACGGCCCAGAGCAGCAGCCCCCACCGGCGCGCGGGCGGCATGGTGAGCACCTCGACGCCGTAGCGCTGTACCAGGTAGGTCCGGACCTCGTCCGGACTCTCTCCCCGCCCGAGCCGGGTGCTGATCGCCTCGCGCATCGCGGCGGCGATCGGCGAGCGGGAGTCGGCTACCGACTCGCCCTGGCAGGCGGGGCAGCGCAGTTCGGCGGCGAGGCGGTGTGCCGGGTCGCCGTCGCCGGTGGGCGACGCGGATCGCCAGATCCCGAGTACGGCACCGAGCAGCAGGATCGCCAGGCCGACGCCGGTCAGCCCCACTCCCAGCGCCGTCGTCTTCGGTACCCGGACCCGGATCACGGATCCAGCAGCGGCGTCAGCCGCCGGTCGAGCCACTCGGCGCTGACCGGCCCGATGACCCGGTCCGCGATCCGGCCGTGGCCGTCCACCAGAAACGTCTCCGGCACACCGCGTGCCCCCCAGTCCACCGCTGTCGTACCGGTGGGATCGGGCAGCACGGTCAGGTCCTGGGCTCCCGTCTGGTCGAGCAGGTCGCGGACGGCCACCGAGCTGTCCCGGACGGCCAGGCCGACCACCCGCAGGACCCGCTCCGACCAGCGGCGCTGGGCGTCGGCCAGCATCGGCAGCTCGTCCCGGCACGGGCCGCACCAGGAGGCGAAGACGTTGACGAGTACGACCCGGCCGCGTAGCTCGGCGAGGTCGAACGGCTCCCCGGCCAGGGTCGGGCCGCGCAGTGCCGGTGCGGGTGTTCCCGGGCTGCCCACCGGTGCCTTCGTGCCGCCGGTACCGGTCATGCCGACCGCCCCGGTCACACCCAGCGCGCCCAGGCCGAGGGCCAGCAGCAGTCGCCGGCGCCGGATGCCCGGGAGCCGGGGCAGCGGCCGTCGGCGTGGCACGCCGTCCCGCCCCTCGTCGGTGATCTGGTCAGGCCCCCACGGCGGCAGCCGGGCGATCACTCCGCCGCTCCCGGTGTGGACGCGCTGGCCGGTACCGGCCGGGCGGTTCCCGCCGTCGGTCGCCCGGGCTGGGCTGTCCGGCGTCGTCGGCGCGAGGTCAGCGGGCGCCCAGGCCAGGCTGTCCGGTGTCGTCCGCGCGAGGTCAGCGGGCGCCCAGGCCAGGCTGTCCGGCGTCGTCGGCGCGAGGTCAGCGGTGCGGTGCCGAGGGCGAGCAGGCCACCCAGTGCGGTCAGCGCCCCGCCGGCCCAGATCAGTGACACCATCGGGTTGGCCGCCAACCGGATCGTGGCGGAACGGCCGTCGGCCGATACCGCGAGGAGGGTGGCGTAGGTGTCGCGGAGCAGCCCGGTACGGACGGCGGGGACGCTCACCGTCGTGTCCTGAGCCGGATGGTAGGTCAGCTCCGGGGTGAGTGTCTGCGGTGATCCCGCCGACGGTGCGATCGTGAGTCGGGCCCGGACCGTCATGCCGGATCCGGTGCGGACGCGGTCGACCGCCGCCAGCCGTACGGTGGCGCCGGGTACTGCCAGCGTCTGACCGATCGGCAGTTCGCGTTCCGTCGCCACGGTGTAGGCCGAGGAGCCGGCGATGCCGACCGCCACCAGCGCGATGCCGGCGTGTGCCACCGATCCGCCGAGCGCCGAGCGCAACCGGGCGGTTCGGAGGGTGCCACCGGCCCGGATCCGCCGGGCCAGCGCGGCGGCGGTGGCGGCCAGGGTGAACCCGGCGCAGCCGAAGGCGGCCAGCACCATCGGCCCGGGGCGACTGGCCAGCCCGGTGACCGCGACGACGGCGAGGCCGACGGCCGCCGGAGCGACGCTGCGGCGGGCCGTCTCGGCGGGCCTGGTACCGCTGGGCGGCAGCAGCACGGCCAGACCCATCAGGGCCAGTACGGCGATCGCCAGCGGCACCGCGGTCCGGTTGAAGTACGCCGGCCCGACCGCGGTACCGGTGCCGGAGAGGGCCTGCGCGACCGGCGGCAGGACGGTGCCGACCAGTACCACCGCCGTGATGGTGGTGAGCAGGATCCGGTTGCCGAGCAGGGCGGTGGCCCGGGACAGCGGCGGCGTCGCCTCCGGTGGGTACGGGTCCGAGGTGCCGCGCCAGCAGACCAGGACGACGGTGCCGATCGCGGTCAGCAGCAGGAACCCGAGCAGCATGGGGCCGAGCGTCGACTCGGTGAAGGCGTGCACACTGGCCACCAGTCCGGAGCGGGTGAGGAACGTGCCGACCAGGACCAGCAGGAAGCTGGCGCAGGCCAGCGCCACCGGCCAGCCGGACCGGGCCGAGGCCCGCCGACCCAGCACCGAGTGCAGGAAGGCGGTGGCGGTCAGCCAGGGCAGCAGCGAGGCGTTCTCGACCGGATCCCAGGCCCAGTAGCCGCCCCAGCCCAGCACCGCGTACGACCACCAGGCGCCGAGCGCGATACCGGCGGTGAGACACGCCCAGGCCGCCAGCGTCCACCGGCGGGCGGCCCGCAGCCAGCTCCGGGTGGGCTCTCCGGCCAGCAGCCCGGCGAGCGCGTACGCGAACGGCACCACCAGCCCGATGTATCCGGCGTACAGCAGCGGCGGGTGCAGCCCCATCGCGGGGTGCTCCTGGAGCAGGGGGTTGGGGCCGGGGCCGTCCGACGGTACGGGGTGGACCGGATCGAACGGGTTGGCGGCGAAGTGCGACAGCGCGAAGAAGAACAGGCTGACCACGCTGACCAGGGTCATCGCCCACTGGTGTAGCCGCTGGTCGTGGCGTTGCCCGAGCCGGCCGAGCAGGCTCGCGTAGCCGGTGAGGATGAGCAGCCACAACAGCAGTGACCCGTCGAGTGCCGACCACAGGCTGGTGACGGTGTGGTAGGTGCCGAGGCGCCGGCTGCCGTTCTCGGCGACGAACCGGACGCCGAAGTCGTGGCGCAGCAGTGCCCATTCCAGCGCGCCGCAGGCCACGGCGGCGCAGAGCAGTCCGGCTCCGGTGGCCAGTCGGGCCGCCCGGGCCGGCGTACCGGGGTGGAGTGCGAGGCGCAGCCACAGCAGGGTGGCCGCCACGGTGGCGATGAGGCCGGCGCCGAGCGCCCAGGTGCCGACCTGACCGGTCACCGCTCCGTCCCGGCGTCTGTCCCGGTGCCGGTCCCAGTCCCGGCATCTGTCCCCGTGTCGGTGTCGGCGGGGCGGTACTCGTTGCCGTGCCGCACGAGTACCTGGTCCGAGCGGAAGACGCCGTCCGGGCCGAGTACGCCCTCGACGACCGCGTCCTGGCCGGGCCGGAAGGTGTCCGGCGGCATGCCGTGCTGCCGTACGGTGATCTCGTGGCCGTCGGCGACGAGCCGGAAGACCGTCTGTCCGCCGTGGTGTTCGACGGATCCGGGCACGACGGTGCCGCCGAGCCGGGCCCGGGTCGTCCGGGCGTCCGGGTCGGCGGCCACCTCCGCCGGGGTCCGGTAGTAGCTGAGGGTGCCCCGCAGCCCGCCGTAGGTGAGCAGCCCGGTGCCGGCGAGGACGACGGCGGTCAGGGTCAGGCCGGCCCGGGTCGGGCGGATCACGCGGGGCCTGCCGGGTGGCGGGTCGACCGGGCGGCAGCGCCGGTACGGCGGGTGACCCGGGCCCGAACGGGGTGGGCCGGTCGGGCGCTCCACCGGATCGCCCAGCCAACGGCGGCGGCCGTGAGGGCGAGGCCGGCCAGCACGTCGAGCCAGCCCTTCACCGGATCTCCACCAGGGTGGCGCGGTCCGCTGCCGGCCTGGCTTCGACGGCCGGTGTCGGCGGGTGTCCGGTCCCGGCCGGCGTCGACCGGTCGAGGGCGGCGAGTCGGCGCAGGAATATCCATGCCGCCCCGGCGGTGAACGCGGCCAGGCTCAACAGCAGTGCCGTCGCCATCAGCGGATGGATGGGCGGCCGCTCGGGGGCGAGGATCGTGGCCGGTTGGTGTAGGGAACGCCACCACACGACGGAGAAGTGCACCACCGGCACCAGGACGAATCCCGCCATCCCGGTGAACGCGGCCGGCCGGGCGACCCGGTGCGCGGCCAGCGGGCCGGCCTCGGCGTACCGCTGCGCGAGGACTTGGCGGCGGGCCAGGTAACCGGCGTAGACCAGCAGGAGCAGGGCGGTGCTGACCAGCCTCGGGTCCCAGTCCCACCAGGTACCCCAGACGGCCCGTCCCCAGAGGGCGCCGAGCGCGATGGTCAGCGCGGTGAGGCCGACGCCGAGTTCCGCGGCGACCCGCGCGCACCGGTCCCAGCGCAGGTCGCGGGTGGCGAGGTAGCCCAGGCTGGCGGCGAGCACGGCGGCGAAGGCCAGGTAGGCCGTCCAGGCCGCCGGCACGTGCAGGTACATCAACCGCTGGGTGTTGCCCTGCAACTGGTCCGGCGGGGCGATGAGCAGGCCGGCCGGCGCGGCGACCGCGCCGAGACCGGCGGCCAGCCAGCCCAGGGTCCGCCGGTCGGCGGCACCGCGCCGGCCGTCGGCGGTCCACCTCGGCGGGTGCCGGTCGAGCGGGTACCCCTGGTTGGAAAGCTCCACCTTGCCCATCATGCACGAGAGCAGAGGAAAAGAGAGTAAAAGCCCTATAAGCCCTCTTAGTCCAATTAGGCTGTCGACATCTGATCCACGTCCGGAGGAGTCGGTGACCGGTGGCGAGTACGGACGCCGTGGTTCGCAGCCGCCGGTTCGTCGCCGGGTCGGCCGGCGGTGGCCTGCTCCTGCTGCTCTCCGGCTGCGCGGGCGGCGGACCCTCGACGCTCGACCCGGCGGGCTTCGGCGCACGCCGGGTGGAGGGCTTCTGGTGGCTGCTGTTCTGGATCTCCGTCGTGGTGTTCGTGGAGGTCATGGCCCTGCTCGTCTGGGCGCTGGTGTTCCGCCGCCGGCCGGACCGGCGGGTCAACCGGTCCGAACCGACCCGGTTCGTCGTCGTCGCCGGGGCCGGCCTGCCCATCGTGGTGCTGTTGACGGTGTACGGCATCGGCCTGCGTGACCTGGCCGCGCTGAGTACCCCCGAGGTGCCGCCCGCGGTGACCGTCGAGGTGACCGGCCACAAGTGGTGGTGGGAGGTGCGGTACGCCGGCGTCGACGGTGCCACGGCCAACGAGATCCAGATCCCGGTCGGCGAGCCGGTGCTGGTCCGGCTCCGTACGGTCGACGTCCTGCACAGCTTCTGGGTGCCGCAACTGATGCCGAAGACCGACCTGATCGCCGGCAAGGTACGCGAGACCTGGCTGCACGCGGAGCGCCCCGGAGAATACCGAGGGCAGTGCGCCGAGTACTGCGGATTGCAGCACGCCCACATGGCGTTCCTGGTGGTGGCGCGGCCCCGGGCGGAGTTCGACGCCTGGCTGGCCCGGCTCGGCGCCCCGGCCCGGACGCCGGACAGCGACGCCGAGCGACGCGGGCAGCAGGCGTTCCTGGGCAGCGCCTGCGTCGCCTGCCACACCGTGCGGGGTACCGCCGCCACCGGCACCGTCGGGCCGGACCTCTCCACGGTTGGCGCCCGCTGGAGCCTCGGCGCCGGTGCGGTGTCGAACGACGGCGGACACCTGGGCGGCTGGATCGCCAACTCGCAGACGGTCAAGCCGGGCAACGCGATGCCGCCGCAGCCGGTGGACGCGGCGGCGCTGCCCGATCTGATCGCCTACCTGCAATCGCTGCGGTAGCGCCGGGGGAGCGGAGGAGGGCGCATGCCGTCGAGTACGACCGAGCGCGGTGCCGGCCCCGGCACCGAGGTGGTCGAGAGGCTGACCGCCGAGTGGGCGGAGCCGCCGACCCTGCGGGGCTGGTTCAGCACCGTGGACCACAAGCGGATCGGGCGGCGCTACCTGGTCACCGCGGCGGTCTTCTTCGGCTTCGCCGGATTCAGTGCGCTGGCGATGCGGACCCAGTTGGCCGGGCCGGAGGCCGAGATCCTGTCGCCGGGCGAATACAACCAGCTCTTCAGCATGCACGGCACGGCGATGATCTTCCTGTTCTCCACCCCGATGCTGTTCGGGTTCGGCAACTTCCTGGTGCCACTGATGGTCGGCGCCCGGGACATGGCCTTTCCCCGGCTGAACGCCTTCGGCTACTGGGTGTTCCTCTTCGCCGGGCTCTTCATGTGGGCGAGCGTGCCGGCCGGGGCCGCCCCGAACGGCGGCTGGTTCGCGTACGTGCCGTTGACCGACGAGCGGCACACGCCCGGCCTGCACCTGGACGTCTACACGCTGGGGCTGCTCTTCCTGGGCATCTCCACCTCGGCCGGCGCGATCAACTTCATCGTCACCTCGCTGAAGCTGCGTGCTCCCGGGATGTCGCTCAACCGGGTACCGGTCTTCGTCTGGGCGATCGTCGCCACCTCGTTCATGGTCATTTTCGCGCTGCCGGTGCTGAACCTCGACAACGCCCTGCTCTTCCTCGACCGCCGCTTCGACACCCGGTTCTTCGACACCGACCGGGGCGGGAACGTGCTGCTCTGGCAGCACCTGTTCTGGATCTTCGGCCACCCGGACGTCTACATCATCGTGATGCCCGCGCTCGGCATCGTCTCGGCGGTACTGCCGGTCTTCTGCCGGCGCGGCATCGTCGCCTACCCGCTGATCGTCCTCTCGGTGGTCGCGATCGCCATCATCTCGTTCGGGGTCTGGGTGCACCACATGTTCGCCACCGGCCTGCCCCAACTGTCGTACGGCTTCTTCAGCGCCGCGAGCACGATCATCACGATCCCGTCGGGACTCCAGATCTTCGCCTGGCTCGCCACCATGCTGCTGGGCCGGATCGTCGTACGGGTGCCGTTCCTCTTCGTCGTCGGTTTCATCGTCACCTTCGTGATCGGCGGCTTCACCGGGGTGATGTTCGCGCTGACCGCCTTCGACCAGCAGACCACCGACTCGTACTTCGTGGTGGCGCACTTCCACTACGTGCTGTTCGGCGGGGCGGTCTTCCCGATCCTGGCCGCGATCTACTACTGGCTGCCGAAGATCTCCGGGCGGATGTACAGCGAGCGGCTCGGCCGGTACGCCTTCTGGCTGATCTTCGTCGGCATGAACCTCACCTTCTTCCCGATGCACGTCTCCGGGCTGCTCGGCATGCCCCGCCGGGTCTACACCTATCCCGGCGGGCTCGGCTGGGACCCGTGGAACCTGCTGGCCACCGTCGGGGCGTACGTGCTGGGCCTCGGGTTGTTGCTGGTGGCGGTCGGGGTGGTACACGCGCTGCGGCGCGGAGCGCCCGCCCCGGACGACCCGTGGGGCGGCGACAGCCTGGAGTGGGCCACCAGTTCACCGCCGAAGCCGTACAACTTCCCGGTGCTGCCCCGGGTGCACAGCCTGCATCCGGTCTGGGACCCGCGTACCGCCGAATCCACCGGACCGGGCGCGACCGAGGACCGGATCCTGACCGACGGCCGGCAGACCCTGTTCACCAGCGAACTCGACGGCCGCTACGAGCGGGCGGTGCGGATGCCGGAGGAGACCCTCAAACCGCTGGTGGCCGCCATCGGCCTGCTGACCGTCTTCGTCGGTCTGCTCTTCGCCTGGTACTGGGTCGCCGCCGCCGGTGGCGCCCTGTTCGCCGGCACGCTGGCCGGGTGGCTCTGGCCGGCGCACCGTACCCCGGAGGAAGCGGGCGTGCCGGCATGACCGAGCGCGGCGAGGGCATCTTGACGGCGGCGACCCGCCCGACCGGGTTGGCCACCGAGGAACCGGTCGGCCGGTCGACCGGCTGGTGGGGGGTGATGCTGTTCCTCACCACCGAGGGGACGCTCTTCGCCGCGCTGTTCGGCAGTTACTTCTACCTCCGGTTCCAGCACGGCGCCCCGTGGCCGCCCGACGGGATCCGGCAGCCGGAACTCCTGCTGCCGTTGATCATGACAGCGGTACTGGTGCCGAGCAGCCTGCCGGTGCTCTGGGCCGAGGCGGGCATCCGGCAGGGCCGGCGCTGGCAGTTGCGGGCCGGCCTCTTCGGCACCCTCGTGATGGGCGGGACGTTCCTCGGCCTACAGGGCGTGGAGTACTCCGGGATCCTCCGCGAGTACACCTTCACCACCAACGTCTACGGGTCGCTGTTCTACGCCATCACCACCTTCCACGGCTCGCACGTCGCCGTCGGGCTGCTGATGGTCTGCTGGCTGCTCGTCGCCTCCCTGCACGGCAGTTTCGGCCCGCACCGCTACGAGCGGGTCCGCATCGTCGCCTACTACTGGCACTTCGTCGACGCGGTCTGGGTGGCGATCCTGTTCACCGTCTACCTCTCGCCGAGGTTGTGACGTTGACCGAGCGACTCTCGCCCCGGGCGGCCACCTTCGGCGGGCTGCTGCTCTGGTTCGCCGTACTCGGTGGCGTGCTGTCCTGGACCGTGCACGCGCTGGCCGCCTGGAGCATCGACGAACTCACCTGCGAGGCCGGGCACGACGAACTCGCCGGGTTCCCGCTGACCGGCGCCATCGCGCTGGCGGTTCTCCTCCCGGCGGCCGGTGCCGTCGCCGCGCTCGGCGTCTCGGTGCTCGCCTGGCGGCGTACCCGCGCCGACCTGCCGGAGGGCGGCGAGCAGTCGGTGGGCCGCGCCCATCTGCTGGCCTTCGTCGGGCTCTGGTTGAACACGCTGGCGCTGGCCATGATCGTGCTCGGCGGTGTCGCCGCCCTGGTGCTGTCGCCATGTCAACGGTGAACGGCTGGGCCGGGCCGGTCGAACCGCTGGCCCACGGCACCGTGGCCGGGCAGGCGTGGACGAACCTGGCCCTGCTCGGCACGCTCGCGATGCTCGGCGCCGGGTACGGCCGGGGCGTACACGAGCTGTGGAGCCGGCGCGGCGTCGGCGCGGTGGTCCCCCGGTGGCGGGTCGCGGCGTTCGGGCTGGGCGTCGCCGCGGTGCTGGTCGCGTCGACCGGCCCGGTACACGAGCGGGCCGAGGGCTCCTTCACGGGTCACATGGCCCAGCACATGATCCTGCTGCTGGTGGCCGGGCCGGGGATGGCGGCGGCGGCGCTCGGCCTGCCGCTGGCGCTGGCCGGACCGAGACGGCTGCGCCGACGCTGGGCCCGCTGGCGCGGCACGGCGGCCGGGACCTGGCTCCGCCGCCCCGGCAGCCTCGCCGTACTGGCCGGCACCCTGCACGGCGGCGTGATCTGGATCTGGCACCTGCCCGCCCCCTACCGGCTGGCGGTGCAGAACGATCTCGTGCACATGGTCGAACACGCCTCGTTCGTCGTCGCGGCGGCCCTGCTCTGGTCGACGGTGCTCGGCGCCGAACGACACCGGATCCCCGGTCCGGTCGCCGTTCTGCTGCTGGTCGCCACGATGCTGGCGGCATCCGCGCTCGGTGCGGCCCTCACCCTGGCGTCCGACCCGATCTACCCGGCCGGGATCCTCGGGCCCGGCGACGGCGACCCGCTCGCCGACCAGCAGCTCGCCGGGCTGCTCATGTGGATCCCGATGGACGTCGCGATACTCACGGCGGCGTCGATCGTGTTCCTGCGCTGGCTGTCCGGGCTGGACCGGACCTCCCCGCGCGGCCTCGGGCTGCTCCCCGACGACCGGACCTCCCCGTGCGGACCGGGGCTGCTCCCCGACAACCCGGCCTCCCCGTGCGGACCGGGGCCGCTCCCCGACAACCCGGCCTCCCCGTGCGGACCGGGGCCGCTCCCCGACGACCGGCCTGCCGGCTCCCGCCGCGACGCGTCCGCCCGGGTCGACCACGGTGCCGGTAGCCCGGCCCGACCGGCGGCCGGGAAGGGAACCCGATGAACTGGAACGCTCTGGGCCGGCCCCGGCCACCGCTGCTCGTCGCGGTCGCGGCGGTGGCCGTGCTGGCCGCCTGCGCCCGCGTGCCACCTCCGCCGCCCCCCGAGGTGCGGGAGGGGTACCCCGAACGAGGAGCCCGGTTGATCCAGCAGTACGGCTGCGGGGGCTGCCACACCGTGCCGGGAGTGGACCGGGCGGACGGGCTGGTGGGCCCGCCGCTGACCCGGTTCGGGGCGCGCTCGTACATCGCGGGTGAGCTGCCGAACAACGCGGAGAACCTGCGGCGCTGGATCCAGGACCCGCAGTCGGTCGAGCCGGGTACCGCCATGCCCGACCTCGGGGTGGACGAGGCCGACGCCCGGGACATCGTCGCCTACCTGTTCACCCTCGAATGAGGCGGCACGGGTGAACCGGGAGGTGGCCGACGTCGGTGGGCGAGGAGCCGAGGCGGCGGATGATCTTGGCCCGTTTCGAGCGAGGGGAGCGGCGGTGCCGAGGGGAGCGGCGGTGCCGAGGGGAGCGGCTATGCCGAGGGGAGCGGCTATGCCGAGGGGAGCGGGGGTGCCGAGGGGAGCGGCGGTGGCCGAGGCGGGCAGAGGCGGTCGCCCGAACGGCTGGCGGGCGCTGTTGATCGCGGTCGTGCTCGGCCTCGCCGCCGGCCCGGTACCACTGCCCGCAGCCGCGGCGCCGGTTCCGGTGCCCACCCCGACGGCCGCCTCCCTACCCGGCGGCACGGCGTCCCCGGCCGCCACCGGCGGTCCGACCGGGACGGTGCCGCCGGCAGACCCGGCCGGCGCCCGTGGCGCCGACCTCTACCTGCGCAACTGCGCGAGCTGCCACGGGCCGGCCGGTCAGGGCAGCCAGCGAGGTCCGGGGCTGGTCGGGGTCGGCCCCGCGTCGGTGGACTTCCAGTTGAGCACCGGCCGGATGCCGCTGGAGAAGGTGGCGGTGCAGCCGCCGCACCGCCGGCCGGCCTTCTCGGCCGAGGACATCCGGGCCATCGTCGCGCACGTGGACAGCTTCGGCGGCGGTGGCCCGGAGATCCCGACGGTGTCGCCGGGCGACCTGCGTACCGGCCGGGAGGTCTTCCTCGCCAACTGCGCCGCCTGCCACTCGGCCGCCGGTGTCGGCGCGACGTTGACCAACGGGCTGATCGCACCCTCGCTGGAAGGGTCCACACCGCTCCAGGTCGCCGAGGCGGTACGGGTCGGTCCCGGGCTGATGCCGGCCTTCCCGGAGACGGTTCTCCAGCAGCGGGAGCTGGATGCCCTCGCCAGCTACGTGCAGGAGCTGCGCGGCGACCGGCTCGACCGGGGTGGCGCGTCGCTGGGCCGGCTCGGCCCGACCACCGAGGGTCTGGTGGCCTGGGGGGTCGGACTGCTGCTGCTCGTCCTGGCCGCCCGCTGGCTCGGCCGCAGGGCCGACGAATGAACCGCTCTCAGCCCGAACCGCGCGACGGAAGCGCCCCGACGTCCCCGTCCCGCCACGACGGGGACGTCGGTGAGGTCGGCAAAGGTCCGACGAGCCCGCGACGAGCAGCCGCGAGCCCGCCGGCCGAGACACTCCGCCGGGAACGCGCGGCCTCCCGGGTCGTCGCCGCCGCGTTCGCCGTCAGCGCGCTCGGCGCGGCCGGCTTCGCCACCGTGTACGCCACCGGTGGCCAGACCCAACTGGAGGGACTCTCCCTGGCGGTCGCCTTCGCCGGCATCGCGCTCGGCCTGGGCGTCTGGGCCCGCCGCCTGCTGCCCGGCGGCGGGCACGTGGAGGAACACGAGCCGTTCGACTCACCTCCCGCCGAGGTGCGGCTCACCGCCGACGAGTTGACCGGAACGGAGAGCCCGCTGCGGCGCCGGGGACTCGTCGCGGCACTCGGCCTGGCGGTCGGCGCGCTGGGCGCGGCGGCCCTCTTCCCGCTGCGCTCGCTGCTGCCGTTCGACCGGGAACGACCGGTACACGCGCTGCGTACCACTCCGTGGGCGCCGGGGGTACGACTGGTCCGCGCCGACGGCACCCCGGTACGCCCGGCGGACGTACCCGCCGAGACGGTGCTGACCGTGTTCCCGGAGGGTCACCGGGACCGGGGTGACGTGCCGGCCTTCGCCGTCCGGCTGGACCCGGCGCGGTTCACCGCACCACCACCCGGCGGCGACCTGGACGGCATCGTCGTCTACTCACTGCTCTGTACCCACGCCGGCTGCCCGGTCGCCCTCTATCTCAAGGGCACCGCCCGGGTGCTGTGCCCCTGCCACCAGTCCAACTTCGACCTGCTCGCCGCCGCCCGACCGATCGCCGGGCCGGCCGGGCGAGCCCTGCCCGGACTGCCGATCACCGTCGACGCCGACGGCTATCTCACCGCCACCGGGGACTTCACCGCCCCACCCGGACCCGGGTTCTGGAGCCTGAAGTGATCACCCGATGGCTGGTACGGCGGCTGGCCCGGACCGTCGACGACCGGTTGCGAATCGCGCCGGTGGTCCGTAGGGCGCTGGTCAAGGTCTTCCCCGACCACTGGTCGTTCATGCTCGGCGAACTCGCGCTCTACAGCTTCGTCGTGCTCGTGCTGACCGGTGTCTTCCTGACCCTGTTCTTCGAGCCGAGCACCGCGGAGACCACCTACACCGGGGCGTACGAGGCACTCGACGGTTCCCGCACCTCCGCCGCGTACGCCTCCACGGTGCGGCTGAGCTTCGACGTCCGGGCGGGTCTGCTGATGCGGCAGACCCACCACTGGTCGGCGCTGCTCTTCGTCGCCGCGATCGTGCTGCACCTGCTGCGGATCTTCTTCACCGGCGCCTTCCGCAAGCCACGTGAGATCAACTGGCTGATCGGCGTCACCATGCTCGCCCTCGCCCTGTTCAACGGCTTCACCGGCTACTCGATCCCGGACGACCTGCTCTCCGGTACCGGCCTGCGGATCCTCTACTCGGTGACCCAGTCGGTGCCGCTCGTCGGCGAGTGGCTGGTCTTCCTCGCCTTCGGTGGTGAGTTCCCGGCCGCCGAGACGGTGCCGCGGATGTTCGTCGCGCACGTCCTGCTCGTCCCCGCCGTGTTGACCGCGCTGATCGCCGCGCACCTGGGCATCCTGGTCCGGCAGAAGCACAGCCAGTTTCCCGGCCCGGGACGGACCGAGAACAACGTCGTCGGGTCCCGGTTCTGGCCCGGCTACACCGCCCGGACGCTGGCGCTGTTCGCCTGGGTCTTCGCGGTGACCTTCGCCCTCGGCGGCCTCGTCCAGATCAATCCGGTCTGGATCTACGGCCCGTTCGATCCGGCCCAGGCCAGCTCACCCGCGCAACCCGACTGGTACGTCGCCTGGGGCGACGGGGCGCTCCGGCTCCTTCCCGCCGCCGACTTCCGCGTCTTCGGTCATCTGGTGCCGTCGCCGTTCCTGCCCGGGGCGGTGCTGGGCGGTGTCGCCTTCGCCGGCCTCTACCTCTGGCCGTTCCTCGAACGCTGGCGTGGCGGCGACGGGTTGTCCCACCAGTTGCTCGACCCGCCCCGTCGGCACCCGGCCCGGCTCGGGTTCGGCGTCGCCGTGCTGGCCTTCTTCGTCGTGCTGCTGGTCGCCGCCGCCGACGACATCATCGCCAAGGTGCTGCGGGTGCCCGTGCTGGACGTGCTGTCGATCCTGCGGGTACTCGCCCTCGTCCTGCCGGTCCCGGCCGGGGTCGTCGGGTACCTTCTCGCGCGTGCGCTGCTGCGCGGCGGCGGGCGGGGGATCGGCGACGTGACCCGCCGGGACGTCCGGTCCGTCCGGCGGCTGGCGACGGTGGGCAGCCGGGGCGACGTCGAGGAGGAGTCGTCGACCGAGGGCGGGCCGTCGACCGAGCAGCCCCGGTCGACCGGGGCTGCCACGGGACCGGCTGCCGGCGACGGCGGCCCGCGGATCGAACTGTGGCGGGAACGGGACGGCACCTGGCGGTGGCGGTACCGGGCGGACGAGGTCACGCTCACCGGCAACCAGGGCTACCTGTCCCGGCCGGAGGCGGAACGGGCGGCCGACACGGCGTACGGGAATCTGCCGATGCTGGAGGTGGAACCGCCCGGCGGGCGGGCCGCCGTCGTGGCCGGGGCGGTCGAGCGGGCCGGTCGGGCGGCCGGCCGGGTCGGCGGATCCCTCGCACTGCTGGTCCTGGCCTACCGGCGGCGCCGCCGTGACCGACGGCGCTGAGCCCCAGCGGCACGGCCACCCCGACGGGCACCGCTACGCCGACAACCAACCCGACCTCTCGCGGGCGGCCATGACGGCGGCCTCCCGTCGGAGGACCGCCTCGTCGCCGTCACCGGTGTCGTTTCCGCCATTGTGTTTCGCGGGTCTCGTGGGCGAGGTGTTCCTCCAGTACGGCCTCCCGGACGACCCGGCGGGAGGTGGCCAGGATGACAAGTTCGGCGCAGACGAGTGTCACGCAGACGGCGGTGAGGATGGCGAGCGCGGCCAGGGTCGGCACCGCGGCGGCGACCGGGGTCAGCGCGGCGAGCGCCACGATGGTTCCCAGGCGGATCCAGGTGAGCGTGCCGAGGATGCGCAACTGGAAGCCGAGGTGGGCGAGCAGGAAGAGGATCACCCCGCCGAACAGCAGGTAGACGCCGGGGGACCGCAACGGTTCACTCAGCGGGAAGCGGTTCTCGCCGACCTGCTGGAGCGCCTTCTCCGCACCGAGGGCGAGGGTCAGCAGGCCGATGATCATCGGCAGGTGCAGATACACGTACGCGTCCCGGGCGAGTGCGGTACGGGCGGTCGAGTGCGCGTGGTTCAGGACCTGCTGGGCGGCGAGGGCGATGATGTCGAAGTAGGCCCACCACAGGGTGGCGGTCACGATGATCGCGAGGATCGCGGCTCCGGCGATGGGCCAGGTGATCGGCCGGGTCAGTGGGTTGGTGCCGCTGCCCACCGAGACGATCAGTTCGCCGAGGGCGATGATCACCACCAGTTCGTACCGCTCGGTCCAGTGCGCCGCGGAGGTGATCGTCCAGCCCGTCCTGGCCAGCAGGACGCCGGCGGTGTACTCGACGGCGACGACGAGCAGCCACAGTGTGGCCTGGACCGCGAACGGGTGCACGACGCCGGAGAGTCGCGGTGGTAGGAGGGCGGCGAGGACGAGGATCGTGGTGGCGACGAGTATCGGCAGGGCGAGGCGTGACGTCCGACGGAGTAGCCCCGGCTGGTCCCGGTTGACGTGCCAGAAGATGACCAGGCTCATCGCCCGGATGACGAGATAGCAACCGGCGAACACCATCGGCCCGGAGAGCCCACCGGGGATGTCGGCGAAGGCTTCGGGAAGCGTCAACGCCACCACGAAGACGGCTGCCATGACGGTGAACAGCACCAGCGGCATCGCACCCTCGCCGGCCCGGACGCTGTTACCCACCCACACGTACGAGGTCCAGCACCACCAGAGCAGGGCCAGCACCAGTAGTCCGCGCAGCAGCCCGTCCGGATTGAGGTCGGCGTAGGTCGCTCGAGACACGTTGAACAATGCGTACACGAAAACCAGATCGAAGAAGATCTCCAACCGGGTGACCCGCATGCCTTCGGTGACCGGCCGGAGTCGCCACGGAAGTCTGGGTTTGCCCGTATTGCCCATTTAGCAAGTCTGGCAGGAAGCCGTCGCCCGTACCTTCCGGCCCAGCTAAAGCGGTGGATCGCCGCTGCCGACCCACTCCCGCCCGTTTGACCAGGTCGCGGCATGGCCGAACGTCGCCGCCGCGCCGCCCGGCCCTCGCCCGGAGCGGCCGACGGTCGGTCAGGTCCGGCCGGCCACCTGGTGTTGGCGGGGGCTCAGGCCGCGCCGGCGCTTGAAGGCGGTGCTCAGGGCGAAGGAGCTGCCGTAGCCGACCCGGTGGGCGACCGCGCCGACGGTGGTGCCGGGTTCGCGGAGCAGGTCGGCGGCGAGGGCCAGCCGCCATTCGGTGAGGTACGACATGGGTGGTTCGCCGACCAGTGCGGTGAAGCGGCGGGCCAGCGCTGCCCGGGAGACCCCGGTCCTGGCGGCCAGCGATGCCACGGTCCAGGGCTGGGCCGGATCGTTGTGCAGCATTTGCAGGGCCCGGCCGACGACGGGATCGCTGTGTGCCTCGTACCAGGCGGGGGCCTTCGCGCCCGGTTGGGCGAACCATTGCCGCAACGTGGCGATGAGCAGCAGGTCGAGTAGCCGGTCGAGGACGGCCTCCTGCCCCGGGTCGTCCTTCACGATCTCGGTGGCCAGCAGCGGGACCAGCGGGGAGTCCCAGGACTCGCGTGGCACGGCGAGCAGCGGCGGCAGGGCGCTCAGCAGCCGTTGGCTGACCTCGCCCTGCATGGTGTAGGTGCCGGTGAGCAGCATCGTGGGGCCCTCCAGGCTGTTGCCCCAGGTGCGTACGCCGAGCTGCGACATCTCGGCCAGTTCCTGCCCGTCCGGGGTGGTGCAGCGCTGCCCGGGGTGGATGATCACCTGCGGTGCCGTGCCCGGGTCGTCGGCGACGGTGTACGGTCCGGTGCCCCGGATGATCGCCACGTCCCCGGGGTGGAGCCGTACGGCCGCGCCCTCCTCGGGAACGATCCAGGCGTCGCCCCGGACCATGGCCACCAGGGTGAGCGGCGCCTCGTCCCTGATCGCAATCGACCAGGGCGGGGCCAGGATCGAGCGGAGCAGGAACGCGCCCTGCGCCCGGGGTCCGTCCAGCAGACTGGCAACAGCATCCACGTAGACGATTAAACACAAAAGTGCGCGCCCTGGCTATGTGAAGTCTCACCGGCCGGCACTTCAATGGTCCGTATGACGAACAACAACACGCAGAAGACAATCCTGGTCCTCGGCGGTACCGGCAAGACCGGACGCCGGGTCGTAGAACGCCTGAACCGGCGCGGACTGCCGGTCCGGGTCGGTTCCCGCTCCGCCGCGCTGCCCTTCGACTGGACGGACCGGACGACCTGGGCACCGGCGCTCCAGGGCGTCGGCGCCGCGTACGTCTCCTTCCACCCGGACCTCGCCGTGCCGGGCGCACCCGAGACGGTCAGCGCGTTCGCCGATCTCGCGGTGGCGTCCGGGGTCTCCCGGCTGGTGCTGCTCTCCGGCCGGGGCGAGGAGGAGGCCCAGGCCGCCGAGAAGCTGATCCAGTCCGCCGGGGTCGACTGGACGATCCTGCGGTCGAGCTGGTTCAACCAGAACTTCAGCGAGGACTACCTGCGGGAGCCGGTGCTGGGCGGCGAGGTCGTCCTCCCGGTCGGGGCGGTACCCGAGCCGTTCGTGGACGCCGACGACATCGCCGAGGTGGCCGTGGCGGCGCTGACCGAGGACGGACACGCGGGGCAGCTCTACGAGTTGACCGGACCCCGGCTGCTCACCTTCGCCGACGCGGTCGGCGAGATCTCCCGGGCCACGGGCCGGCGTATCGACTTCGTCCAGGTCTCCGTCGAGGACTACACCGGGGCACTGGCCGGCGAGGGCGTGCCGGCGGAGGTCGTCGAGTTGCTGACGTACCTGTTCACGACCGTGCTGGACGGCCGCAACGCCCAGTTGGCCGACGGGGTGCAGCGTGCCCTGGGCCGACCGCCCCGGGACTTCGCCGAGTACGCCAAGGACGCCGCCGCCACGGGCGCATGGGACCGGGAGTAGCCGGCGATGCGACTCGCGCAACAGGTGTCGCTGATCGCGGCGACCGTCACCACCGGGCTGATGGCCGGGCTCTTCGCCGCCTTCGCCTACGCGGTGATGCCCGCGCTCAGGGCGGCGGACGACCGGACGTTCGTCGACGTGATGCAGCGGATCAACGTGACCATCGTCAACGGGTGGTTCATGCTGAGCTTTCTGGGTGCGGTGGTGTTCGCCGCCGGGTCGGCCGTGCTGGCCTGGCGCGGTGCGGGCCGCCCGGCCCTGCCGTGGATCATCTGCGGGCTCGCCCTGTACCTGGTGATGTTCGTCGTCACCATGGCGGTCAACGTCCCGCTGAACGACACCCTCGCGGCGGCCGGTGAGCCCGACCGGATCGCTGATCTCGCCGCCGTCCGCGAGCGGTTCGAAGCCACCTGGGTGAGCTGGAACATCGTCCGCGCGCTGACCAGCACGGCGGCGTTCGGCTGCCTCTCCTGGGCGCTGGTCGTCCTCGGCCGCTCGACCGGCTGAGCCCGGCCGATCACAGTGAAGCCGGCTGATCAGAGTGAAGCCGGCCGGTCGATCGGGCCCGGCCTACGGGGGTGGGCGGCCGACGGGCGTGCCGCCGGTGGGTGCTCGGGAGAGCATCCACCGGCGGCACGCACCGGCCGATCCGACGGCTCTTACCCGATGCCGTCCGCCCGCCAGATCCGGCTGCGCAGGTCGGTCCCCCGGATGACCTGGATCCGCCACGGGGTGAGGCGAAGGACGTGCAACTCGGGGTCGGTCACACCCCGCCGCCAGTACCGGCCGAGGTCGTACCCGACCCGGTCCGGGCTTCCGTTGCGGTACAGCTCCCACACGTGCTGCTTGGCCTCGTGGTCCTCGACCCATTCGGCGACCGTGTCGATCGCGACCGCGTTCTGCCGGGGACTCCAGTACGAGAACGTGGCGTGCGGGTTCCCGGCGAGGTGCGCCGCCTTGACCGGGGTCTTGTAGGTCGCCAGCCAGCCGACCGGCCTGGCGTCGACGGTCTCCCAGACCGCGATCAGCACCCTGGCCCGTGGCCGGCCCTTGGCGTCGACGGTGGTCATCGTGGCGTAGCCGATGTCGCCCAGATAGGCGTCGAACTCCCCCTGGATCGCGGCGAACGACGCGACTCTGCTGGCCATGGTCATGCCTCCACTGGTCGGTCAGGCCGAGGTGTCGGCGGGCACCGGCACGGGTACGAGTTCGGCGCCGTGCTCTCCGGGCGCAGTCCGCCGGCCGAAGCCGAACGCGGTGATGACAGCGCCCAGCGCGGCGACGACGACCGGGACGATCAGCGCGGCCCGGATCCCGTCCAGCCCGACCCCGGAGGTGCCGTCCGAGGTCGCGGCGACGCTGACGGCGGTCACCGCGGAGATGCCCAGCGCCGTGCCGAACTGCATCGACGTGTAGAGAAGACCGCCGGCCAGGCCGTGCTCCTGTTCGTCGATGCCGTCGGTGGCGGCCATGGTCAGCGGGCCGTACGCCAGGGAGAAGGCCAGGCCCAGCAGCAGCATGGTCGGCAGCATGGCGGCGTACGTCCAGTCCTCGGCGACCGGCAGGAAGAGCGCGTACGCCAGTGCGGCCGACACCAGCCCGCCGAACAGGACCCGGACGTTGCCGAAGCGGTTCACCAGCCGTGGGGTCAGGGTCGGGGCGAGGATCGTGTCGATGCCGATGACCAGCATCGCCAGGCCCGTCTGTAGGGCGCTCCAACCCCGCAGTTCCTGGAGGTACAGCGTGCCGAGGAGTTGGAAGCCGGCGAACGAACCGAGGAACATCAGCGCGCCGAGGTTGGCGCGGACCAGCGGCCCGGAGCGGAGGATGCCCAGCCGTACCAGCGGGTTGGCCGAGCGCCGCTCGATGACGACGAACGCGATCACCAGGGCCGTACCGGCGGCGAACACCCCGAGGGTGGTGGCGAGGCCGTCGCCGCCGTGCTCCAGCCGGACCACCCCGTAGACGAGCAGCAGCATCGCCCCGGTGATGCTGAGCGCGCCGGCCAGGTCGAACCCGCCCATCCGCGCCGTCGCCTCGGTGGCCTCGTCTCTGATCAGCGGGATGGCGGCCATCAGGATCACCGCCGAGAGGATGACCGGGGCGAAGAACACCCACCGCCAGTCGATCGCCGCCAGCAGACCACCGGCGACGAGTCCCAGGGAGAAGCCGCCGGCGGCGGTGCCGGCGTACACGCCGAGCGCCCTGGTCCGCTGCGGGCCCTCCGGGAAGTTGCCGGTGACCAGCGCCAGCCCGGCCGGCGCCATGAACGCGGCGGCGACGCCGGTGACGAACCGGGCGACCAGCAACATCCAGCCCTCGGTGGCGAAGCCGCCCAGCCCGGAGAAGACCAGGAACACCACGAGCCAGAACAGGAACATCCGGCGCCGACCCAGCAGGTCGGCGACCCGGCCGCCCAACAGCATGAAACCGCCGTACCCGAGCACGTACGCACTCACCACTCCGCTGAGCGTCCCGGTGGAGAGGCCGAGATCCTCCCGGATCGCCGGCAACGCCACGTTCAGCATCGCTACGTCGATGCCCTCCAGGAAGATCGCCCCGCACAGCACGAACAACACACCCCACGCCCGGCCGTCCATTCGGACGTTCGACGTAGACATGATCCACTCCTCCCGGTAACCGGCGATCGGCCTGGTTCCTCCAGTGCATGCCGGTTCCCTCTGGTAACCAGGAGCATCGTCAGGCACTATCGGTAGCCATGGAAGACGGAACTTCAAAGTCCCTCGGTTACTGCCCGGATACCGACGCCGACTACGACGTGCTCCAGTGGGACACCCGGGAGGACTGCGAGGTCCGGCAGATCCTCGACCGCGTCGCGGACAAGTGGTCCCTGCTCGTCATCGCCCTGCTCGACCGCCGGAGCCTGCGCTTCACCGAGCTGCGCCGCAAGGTCGACGGCATCAGCCAGCGAATGCTCACCCGTACCCTGCGGCACCTCGAACGCGACGGGCTGGTCCGGCGCACGGTACATCCGACGGTGCCGCCGCGGGTCGACTACGAACTCACCCCGCTGGGCGCGACCCTGCACGACACCATCCGCGCGCTGGTCACCTGGACCGAGACGCACCAGAACGAGATCGCGGCTGCCCGCGCCGCGTACGACGTCCGGACGGCGGACGAACAGCGGCAGGCCGAGCAGGAGACCGAGCGCCGCGAGCAGATCGCCCGGAGCGTGTCGGCCGGGAGGCCGTGAACGTCGCGCGGCACCGACGATCGCCGAGGTGGCCGACCCAGCCGGCCGAGCGACGCGGGTTCACCCACGACGGTGGACCCGCCGCCCGGCGACCTGATGCGCGGGCCGGCCAAGGCGGGCAGGACCTTGCCGGCGGCCCGCGCCGCCAGCGGTTCAGCCGGCAGAGGACGGTTCGTCGATCATGAACCGTGGGGTGACGACTCGGGCGTCGCCCGGGGGAAGGCCCGCCGGTAGTCGCTCGGCGACACCCCGATCTGCTTGAGGAAGTGGTGGCGGAGGTTGTTCGGCGTACCCAGGCCGCTCAGTTCCCCGATCTTCTCCATCGTGAGGTCGGTCGACTCCAGCAGGCTCTGCGCCCGGCCCAGGCGCTGGTTGAGGAGCCATTGCAGCGGGGTCGTCCCGGTGGCGGCCTGGAGGCGCCGGTAGAAGGTGCGCGGGCTCAGGCTCGCCCGCCGGGCCAGGTCCTCGACCGTCAGCGGTTGGTCGAGGTGGGCCCGGGCCCAGTCCAGGACGGGGCCGAGTCCGGTGTCGTCGGTGGCGGGCACCGAGAGGTCGATGAACTGCGCCTGGCCGCCCGGCCGGTGCGCGGGTACCACCATTCGCCGGGCGAGCTGGTTGGCGACGTGCGCGCCGAGGTCGCGGCGTACCAGGTGGAGGCAGAGGTCGAGCCCGGCGGTCAGTCCCGCGCTGGTGAGTACGTCGCCGTCGTCCACGTACAGCACCGAGTCGTCGACCTGCACCTTCGGGTAGCGCTCGGCGAGTTGCGCGGTGTGCAGCCAGTGGGCCGTGGCGCGACGCCCGTCCAGCAGCCCCGCCTCGGCCAGCGCGAACGCGCCGGTGCAGAGCGAGACCATCCGGGCACCCGAGTCGTAGGCGCGGCGCAGGGCCGGGACCAGACCGGGTGGCAGCGGTGCGCCCTCCTCGACGCAGGGATCGGGTACCGAGGGCACGATGACGGTGTCGGCGCCGACGAGGTCGTCCAGCCCGAACCGGGTCCGTAGCGAGAGCCCGGTGCCGGCCGGACCGTCGTCCGACCGCCGCTCTCCGGTGCCGCAGAGCCGCAGGTCGTACCAGGGGTCGGCCAGATCGGGCTGCGGCTTGCCGAAGACGGTGCACGGGATGCTCAGCTCGTAGAGGTCCCAGGAGGGTACGTCGATCTCCTCGGTCACCACCACTGCCACGGAACCGGCACTCATGCCGCCGAGTGTATGGCAGGAATTTGGTGATGGCCGTCAACAGTGCCACTGTTCCGCACCGCCGCCCACTGCGAGTGTGGTCCGTACGTGATCAACCGCCGCCACCTGCGGGCGGAAAGAACCAAGGGAGTTGTGGGATGAATCCGGATCGCCTCGCCGTGACCGTCATCGGGCTGGGCTCGATGGGCTCGGCGCTGGCCGGCGCGTTGTTGGACGGCGGCCACCCGACGACGGTGTGGAACCGCTCGCCGGGCAAGGCACAGGCGCTGCTCGACCGGGGCGCCCGGCTGGCCGCGACGCCCGGGGAGGCGGTCGGGGCGAGCCCGGTCGTCGTCGCCTGCGTACTCGACTACCAGGCGCTGCACACCGTCCTCGACCCGGTCGCCGACTCCCTCGCGGGAAAGGTCCTGGTCAACCTGAGTTCCGGTTCTCCGGAGCAGGCCCACGAGGCCGCCGAGTGGGCCCGGTCGCACGGCGCCGACTACCTCGACGGGGCGATCATGACCACCCCGCCGGGCGTCGGCAGCCCGGAGATGATGTTCCTCTACAGCGGTTCGCGCGCCGTCTTCGACGCGAACCGGCCCACCCTCGCGACCCTGGGTGACCCGCTGCACCTGGGCACCGACCCCGGGCTGGCCTCCCTCTACGACGCCGCCCTGCTCGGCCTGATGTGGTCGACCATGACCGGCTGGCTGCACGGCACCGCCCTGGTCCGCGCGGAGAAGACCGAGGCCACCGCCTTCACCACCGTCGCGGTCCGCTGGCTGTCCGCGGTGGCCGGCTTCCTGACCACGTACGCCCGGCAGGTGGACGATGGCCGCTATCCGGGCGACGACGCCACCGTGGACGTACAGATCGCCACGATCGACCACCTGATCCACGCCGCGGCGGCCCGTGGCATCGACAACGCGCTGCCGGAGCTGTTGAAGGCCACCATGGAACGGGCCAGGGAGGCCGGCCACGGCTCCGACAGCTACGCGAGTGTGATCGAGGTCCTGAAGAAGCCGGCGGGCGACAGGTGACCACCGCAGCCGCCACCACGGTCGATACTGCCCCGTCCCCGGACACCGGTTCGTGGCCCGACCGGTTGTCCGCGATCGCCGACGACTGCCTGGCCGTACTGCTGAGCGGAGCCGACCAGGACTGGTCACGCCCGGCCGGCGACCTCGACTGGACCTGCCGGCAGACCCTCGACCACATTGCCCTCGGCCTAGTCGGCTACGCGGGCCTGCTCATCGCCCGCCCCGTCGACCGCTACGTCACGCTCTTCGCGTCACTCGACCCGCAGGCCCCGATCCACGCCTGCCTGGAGGGCCTCGGCATCGCCGCCTCCCTGCTCACCACCACCGTCCGGCACACGCCGCCGCAGGTACGGGCCTGGCACCCCTGGGGCCACTCCGACCCCGCCGGCTTCGCGGCGATGGGAGCCACGGAACTGGCCGTCCACACGTACGACCTGACCCGCGCCCTCGGCATCGCCTGGACCCCGCCCGACGCCCTCGGCGCCGCCGTCGTCGCCCGGCTCTTCCCCGACGCCCCGGCCGGGCACCGCCCATCCGACACCCTGCTCTGGTGTACGGGCCGGCTTCCCCTTCCCGGGCTGCCCAGGCGGACCCGCTGGCAGTGGGACGGCACCGTGCGCTGACGGCCCGACCGAGAAATCCACGTCATCGGGAACCGTCCGTCGGTTGTGGACAGATAGCGGGTGACAGCGCGGCGAGCGGCGCCGACACCAGCGGACGAAATAGCTGTCGGACAAAGGTGGTAGAACTGTCCGAATGAGCCAGACGGAGCGCGTCGTCCTCGTCCTCGACCCGGAATCCCGTCCCGGCGATCCCGGCGACGCGCAGGACGGGCCGGTCGACAGCACGCCGGCGGGTGATCCGGCGGAGGCGGTTCGGCTGCTGCACGAGTTCCGGCGCCGCCGCGCGGAACTCGTCGAAGCCGAGCTGGCGGGGTGGACCGACGACGAGCGGGAAGACGAGCCGGCGGCGGACGAGCTGGTCGAACCGCTGGACCCGGCGGAGCGGGCCCGGCTGGTGGCCGCGTCCGGGCTGGCGCTGCCGCCCGACCTGCTGGCCCTCTACGGCGAGGCCGACGGTGACGCCGCCGACGGGGACTCCTTCGCCGGCCACGAATGGTTCGGTCTTGCCGGCACCGTGGCCGGGCCGATGTCGTGGCTGTGGCCCGAGGTCGGCTGGGGCGACGACCCGTGGTGGTCGGCGGCCTTCGACGCGGACCCGGCGGGGACGGTGCGGCGCTCGCGCATGCGGCACGGATGGATCCCGTTCGCGACCAGCGGGGGCGGCGACTTCCTCGCGGTCGACCTGGAGCCCGGACCCACCGGCCGCGTCGGGCAGGTCATCAGCATCGGCATACACGTACACGGCGCCGTGTACGTCGCCGACTCCGTTACGGCGCTGCTGCGCCGGCAGGTGGCGGCGCTCGACGGCGGGGAGTACGAGTTCGACAACGGGTATCTGTCGGTGGTCGAGGCGGTCGTTCCGGACCAGAACGAATTCGTCGAGGCCCAGGTGTGGGACGACGACGACCACGGCGGCTCGCTGCACGGAATGCCCGCGCACGTGCAGTGCCTGCGGTCCCGCCAGGCCGACGGGCTGGACCTGGAACCCGTGCGTGGGGCGCCGCGGCTGCACGAGGCCATCCTGATCGGCCACGACACGCTCGACCTCGGCCCGCTGCGCGCCGCGCCCCTCGAGGCGCTGCACGTACGTCTGGACGCCGTCCAGGTGGCCCCGCTGGCCGGTCACCCGACGCTGCGCGCGCTGACCCTCGGATCACGGTCGCCGGTGGACCTCGGCGTGCTGCGTACGCTGCCCCGCCTGGAGTGCCTCGACCTGTCCGGTGCCGCGGTCGCCGACCTCGACGTGGTCTCCGGGCTGGACGGGCTGCGCTTGCTCGCCCTCAGCCACGAGCAGTGGCAGGTGTGTCGACCGCCCACGTGGCTCGCCGCCGTCGCCCTGGTGGGACCGGCGACACCGGACGAGCGGGACGCGTGGGCGGCCCGATTCCAGGCCGCCGCCCGCTGACACCCGTGCCGTCGGCCATCCGTGCCGTCGACTATCGGTGCCTCAGCCGAACCCGTTAGCGGCGCAGGCTTTCGAAGGCGGAGCGGGCGGCGGCGCCGATCGCGAGATCGATGTCGTGGGCGATGCTCGCCCGGCGGTGCGAGCGGGTGAGGGCGGCAATCGCTATCCGGTCGCCGGATTCGGTCGTCACCATGCCGATCTCGTGTCGCAGGTGCAGGAACGTGCCGGTCTTGCCGCTGACCCGTACCGTGTCGGCGCGCAGGTCGCTGGAGAGGCGCTGGTTGAAGACCTGGAGCGCCATCAGGCGGCGAAGTTCGGCGGTGGCCTCGGGTCGGGAGATCTGGTCGAGCCAGATCCGCTCCAGCAGCTCGACGAGCGCCGCCGCGCTGCCGACGTTCGCGTACGCCGGATTGAGCGTCTCGATGGAGTGCTGGCCGGCGGCGTCGTCCCGGATCGCCAGTTCCAGGGCGAGGCCGAAGTCGTCGCCGGCGACACCGGCGGTGCACTCGTACATCCGGTGCATGTGGTGCCGGACCCGGATCCCCGGGCATCCCCACCCGCGCAGGCGCTCGTCCACCACCTCGATGCCGACCAGGTCGAACAGCGCGTCGGCGCTGGCGTTGTCGCTGACCGTCAGGGTCTGGTGGACCAGGTCGCCGACGGCCAGGGTCGCCGGGTGGCGGAAGGCGGCCACGCCGGTCCAGCCGACGCTTTTGGACGCCGGATCGATGGTGATCGGCAGGGCCGGATCGAGCGTTCCGGTCGCGATCCGATCCAGCACCACCAGGGCCAGCGGGACCTTGGCTACCGAGGCCAGCGGCACGGGTGCGTCGACGTCGAACCCCAGTTCTTCGCCGGTGTCGATGTTGCGGGCGAGCAGGTGGCCGGTGGCGCCGACCTGCTGCCACTGCGCGGCGATCGACTGGGCGACCGGGAGAAGCTCCGCCGGGCTGGCGACGAAGGTCGGATGCCGGGGACTCATCCCCGCGCCGCCAGCCGGGAGCGGGGATCCGGCACGGTGGAGCCCCGCTCCGCCGCCCCGGGGTTCTCGGCGGGAACGCCGACGGCACCGATCGCGTCGGCGAGCAACGGCGCCATCCAGTCGAGTACGGGGGTTCCGAGGTTGCCGACCCGCCGGCGCGCCGTCGCGAGTTCGTAGCCGCGATGGAGCGCGGCGTCCGCCAACGGCGACCAGGCCAGGTCGTGGCGCCGCGCGAACGGCTCGGGGCAGAGCAACACGGCATGGCCGGCGAGCGTTTCGGCCACCGCGCTGGCGGTCGACGCGACGCGGCGGACCCGCCCCTCGGGCAGGCCGGCGCGGGCGGCGGCCTTGTCGAACCGCTCCGCCGCGAATCCGATCTCGTCCTCGGCGGTGACCAGGATCGCCGGCGACGAGCCGCTCTCCGCGCCTCGTCGTGGTCGCAGGCTCTCCAGGTGCACCGGTCGTCGGCCGGACGACCCGGTCACCGGGTCGACGGCGGCCAGGCCGAGCCGTACGTGGTACGTCGCCGCCTCCGGCGGCACCCGGAGCAGCGCGAACGCCAGTGAGCCGTCCGCCAGCCCACCTGCCCGCTCCTCGGCGGGCAGTTCCCGTACGCCGATCGTCACGCCGTGCCGGGTGCCGGCTCGGATGACCCGGGCCAGGGCCACCGGGTCGGAGTCCGGCGGTACGCCCAGCGCGTGCGCCGCCGAGGCCAGCGCCGTCCTGGCCACCTGACGGAGGTGGTCGACCCGGCTCAGCACGTCCTTGGCGTGCGGAAGCAGCAGGACGCCGAGGTCGGTACCGGTGATCTGGCGCCGGGAGCGGTCGAAGAGCTGGCCACCGAGGTGTTGCTCCAGGTTCTTGATCCGGCGGCTGAGCACCGGTTGCGCGACGTAGAGGACGTCGGCCGCCCGGGAGAAGCTGCCCTCCTCCGCGACGGCGACGTACGCCTCAAGGTGTGCGAGCAGGTCCACCGGCCATGCATATCATAAAGCTATAGAGCGTTCCAACATATCTCTTGGACATAGAACACGGAGCGCTGGTTGACTCCTCGAGGACCACGAGATGCCATCCTGCCGGCCCATCCACCGGCCGAGTCGTGGCGCGACGGACGGTCCGGTTACACATTCGTGCCCAGCAAGAAGGAAGACCATGACGTCATCGCAACCGACCATCACCCGCCGCACACTCCTCGGAGCGGCGGCACTTTTGCCATTGGCCGGCTGCGCGAGGACAGATACACCCGCTTCCGCTCCCTCTTCAACTCCTTCGTCCCCCGCCGCGCCCTCCTCCGGCGCGGCGGACAATCGCCACGATCGACTGGTCGAGTTGGAGCGCAAATTCGACGTGCGCCTCGGCGTTTACGCGCTCGCCATCGGCACCGGAACCGTCGTCGCGCATCGGGCGGATGAAAAGTTCGCGTTCTGTTCGACGTTCAAGGGACTCGCGGCGGCGGCGGTCCTGCACCGAAACCCGCTGTCGCACCTGGACACGCGAATCAGGTACAGCAAAGAAGATCTCACCAAGAACGCCACCATCAGTCCGAAGCATGTGGCCACCGGGATGACGATCCGGCAACTCTGTGACGCGGCGGTCCGGTACAGCGACGGCACAGCCGGAAATCTCCTGCTCCGCGATCTCGGCGGGCCGGCCAGGTTGACGAGCTACCTGCGCAGCATCGGTGACACGGTCACCCGGATGGATCGGATCGAGCCGGCGATCACCGAGGCGACTCCGGGAGATCCGCGTGATACGACCTCGCCCCGGGCGATCGGCACCGACTACCAGAAGATCGTACTGGGCGAGGCGCTGCCGCCGGACAAGCGCGCCTTCCTCCGCGATCTGCTGGAACGCAACGCCACCGAGGCCGGCGCCCAACGTATCCGGGCCGGTCTGCCGAAGGGTTGGACGGTGGCCGACAAGACCGGTACCGGTGACTACGGCACGATCAACGACATCGCCGTCGTGTGGCCCCCGAATTCCGCGCCACTCGTCATGTCGATCATGTCGAGCAAGACCGCCAGAGACGCCGAATACGATTCGGCCCTCATCGCTCAGGCCGCCAGCTATGTAGCAGAAACTCTCGCCTGAGCAGGTTCGGCCGCCGACTGGCGCGATGTGAGCACGACGCTCGCGGACTTCGATCGATCGAGGGTGCGGCGCGGATCGAGCCGTACCAGTTCAGAGCCGCGATCATCGATGAGCGGAGCTTCAATACACACCTTCGCGGCGTGCGCCGGAGTGCCTTGTCGGCACGGCCACGCCAGCGATACCGAGATCAGCGCACCGGCCGCGCCGTACGGCGCGGCCGGTGCGTCAGACGGGGGAGATTTCAGGATGTTCGATTCCGCGACGACGACTCAGGTGCTCCGACCTGTGCCGCCACCACCGCGAGCGGGGAAGCGGGGTGGCAGGCGTAGTCGCTGGCTGCTGGTCAGTGGGTTGTTGATCGTGTTGCTGGCCGGGGTCACGTTGTTCGCGGTCGCACCGTTGCGTAATCCGTTGCCGGCGGCGGCGGTCACCCGGACGCTGCCCGAGTCGGTGACCATCCCCGGCAAAGCACCGGTGGTGCCGTGGCCGACGACCGGGCAGGCCGCGTTGTCGGTGGAGGGAGTCGGTTCGCTGGGCACCTCCGGTGGCAGTGAGCCGGTGCCGATCGCGAGTGTGACGAAGGTGATGACCGCGTATCTGATCCTGACCGAGCATCCGCTCAAGCGGGGTGAGCACGGGCCGAAGCTGACCGTCAGCGCGGCGCAGGCGGCGGCGTACCCGGACGAGTTTGCCCGGGGCGAGTCACTGATACCGGTCGTCGCGGGCGCGGTGTTCACCGAACGACAGGCGTTGCAGGCGGTACTCCTGCCGTCGGCGAACAACATGGCCCGGATCCTGGCCGCCTGGGACGCCGGCAGCATCGACGCGTTCGTGGCGAAGATGAACGCCACCGCGGAGAAGTTGGGGATGACCCACACCCACTACACCGACCCGTCCGGCCTCGACCCCGGCACCGTGAGTACCGCCGTCGACCAGGTGATCCTGGCCCGTAAGGCGATGCGCCTACCGGCGTTCGCCGAGATCGCGGCGCAGAAGAAGGCGACCCTGCCGGTCGCAGGTGAGGTGTACAACTACAACTCCCTGGTTGGCCGGGACGGGGTGGTGGGGATCAAGACCGGGTCCACCGACGAGGCTGGTGGGTGTCTCGTCTTCGCCGCCGTGGTCAAGGTCGGCGGCCGGAAGGTCACCATTGTCGGTGCCGTCCTCGGCCAGCCCGGCGCGAACACCCGGGTACAACTCGACCGGGTGTTCAAGGCAACCCGCCCGCTGGTCCGGACCGCCACCACCGGGCTGAAGGCACATCCGGTGGTCCGGGCCGGTGACCAGGTCGCTACCGTCACCGGCCCACTCGGCACCGGCACCACCATCCACGCCGGCAAGGACCTGACCGTCATCGGCTGGCCCGGCACCCCGATACGCCTCGACCTCGACCTCCCCGCGATACCGGCTCGACTGCCGGCGGAGACCGAACACGGCCAGCTCACCGCGATCACCGACAGCGGCGGCGCACCGGTCACCGGCACGCTCCGCAGCGGAGTGCCGCTGGAACCACCGAGCAACTGGGAGCGGATCCGGCAGCATCGCTGAGCCGGCGAATGGACCCACCCGATCGGGGTGATTGCCGTACCGGGGCTGGCTACTCGTTCCCGTCCTTCGTGGAGCGACAGGGCAGCTCGGCCGCGCCTGCGGTGACCGCCTACACCGTGGACGTCTCGTACGACGACGGCCGTAGCCGGCAACCGGCCGGGGTCAGCCGCTCCGGCGGCCACTGGACGGTCACCGTGCGGAATCCCGCCTCGGGCTACGCCTCGCCGCGGGCCACGGTCACCGACGCCGACGGCAACAGCGTCCGGCAGACCGTCCTGCGGGCGTACGAGATCGGCGGATAGCAACGCTCGGACAGTACGCGGCGGCCGTCACCCGACCTGGGTGACGGCCGCCGTGCTGTCGTGGCGGGGGACCGTTCCCGCCACGGTACGAGAGCCCAACCGTGCCGCACCGATGCTTCGTACCCCGACCACCTCCGCCCCGGTCGGCGTCTCCTGGTGCCGCTCGACAAGGTCGAGGAAGTCAGGACACTAGCGCGGCGGTGTGATCGCGAGCGTCTGGCAGGTGTCGTTGATCGAGAAGATCTGGCCGGGCGAGAAGAACTGCACGAAGCCCGAACCGCCACCCGAGTTCTCGCACACGAGGTAGCCGTGGTACCCGCCCGCCACCAGGCTCTGTACGTAGAGTTCGCCCAGGTCCCAACTGCCGACGGTGCCGCCGTAGCAGATCACGGCACCGGGCGCCAGGACGAGCCGGATCTGCCTGGGGGTCTGGCTGGTGTTGCACGGCCTGGCGTCGATCAGTACACCCGGGGACGAATTCCCCACCTCCGACGTGCCGGCGTACGCCACCGCCGGTGACCCGGATGTCCGGGCCGCCGATGCCTGCGCGGCCGGCCCGGCCGCGATCGAGCCGACCGCGAGCGCGGTTGCGGCCAGGACGGTGAAGAGGCGTTTCTTGGCCATGGAACCCTCCTGATCTGGATCGAGCCCTCGTCCTCCCGAAGGCTCTCCCCATCCCAGCAACCGGCGGCTTCACCACGGCTTCAGCTCGTTTTCGTACTCCCTTCCTCGCCGAGGCGTGCGCAGGTGGCCGTCGGTGAGCGAGGTCACTGGCCGACCGGTTCGGAAAACCGGACATCGGTTGTCAGGTAGCGATGCCACGATCGGGGGCATGACGAAGATGTTGACTGGCAGGGTGGCACTGGTCGCGGGCGCGACGCGCGGCGCGGGGCGGGCCATCGCGGTGGAGTTGGCCCGGGCCGGCGCCGTGGTGTACGCGACCGGGCGGAGCAGCCGGGCGGGGCGTTCGGAGATGGACCGTCCGGAGACGATCGAGGAGACCGGCGAGTTCATCGCCGCGGCCGGCGGGGATGGCGTCGCGCTGCGGGTGGATCACCTGGAGGCCGACCAGGTGCGCGGGCTGGTGGAGCGGATCGACGCCGACCACGGCCGGCTCGACATCCTGGTGAACGACATCTTCGGCGGAGACGTGCATGCCGAGTTCGGGAAGACGATCTGGGAGCACGACCTGACGAAGGGGCTGCGGATGCTGCGGGTGGGGATCGACACGCACGCCGTGACGAGCCACTTCGCGCTGCCGCTGCTGATCCGGAACCCGGGCGGGCTCGTCATCGAGATGACCGACGGCACGTTCGAGTACAACCGTGCGTACCGCCATCAGGTGGGTGTCTACTACGACCTGGTCAAGGGGGCGGTGGAGCGGCTCACGCTGGCGCAGAGCCACGAACTGGCGTCGTACGGGAGCGCGGCGGTGGCGGTGACCCCGGGGTGGCTGCGGTCAGAAATGATGCTCGACCTGTTCGGGGTGACCGAGGAGAACTGGCGGGACGCGACCGTCAAGGAGCCCCACTTCGTCATCTCCGAGTCGCCGACCTACGTCGGTCGGGGAGTCGCCGCGCTCGCCGCCGATCCGGACCGGGCGCGCTGGTCGGGCCGGTCCGTCTCCAGCGGTCAGCTCGCACAGGTCTACGGGTTGACGGACGTGGACGGCAGCCGACCCGACGCGTGGCGGTACATCGTGGAGGTGCAGGATCCGGGTCGGCCCGCCGACGCCACCGGTTACCGCTGAGCCAAGACCGGCGTCCGACCGGTCACGACCCGAGTGGTGTTGGGCGCCGGCCTGATATCGATATGAGGCGCAATTCTTCCGCCGTTCTCGACACGTGTTTCTCACCTTCATAAGGTGGGCCCGCACGCAGTACACGGTGAAGAAGGGCGGTCCGGTGCCCAACACCCCGGTAGAGGTGTCGACGGTCGTGGACGGCACACTGGTCGTGCAGCCGCACGGGCCGGTCGGGATCGACTGCGCCGCCGAACTGCGGCACATTCTCGTCCGTGCGGTTCGCAAGGTTCGTCCCTGGCGGGTGATGGTGGACCTGTCCGACGTCTCCGCCCTGGACCCGATCGGCGTCGGCACCCTCGCCGCCGCGTGCCACGTCGGTGACGACGACAACGTCATCGTCTCCATCTGCACCAGCTCCGCCGCGATAGCCAGCCGGCTCACCGCCGCCGGTGTCCCTCCCCAGCGACTCCGGCGGACCCGGTGACATCCGCTCCGCACCTGTGACCGCTACGTCGGTCGTCGCGGGTTGCTGATCCGTCGTACCACGGCTGCGCCGAGCAACGCCGTGGCCACCGCCGTCGCCGTCCCGGCGGTCCAGAGTGGATACGCCACGACCCGGGTATCGAGTCCCGTCCCGGCGAACCTGCCACCGTGCGAGGTGAGCACGTCGTAGAGCCGGCTACGAGTATGCACGGCCGGTATCCCGGCTCGACACCACCCGACGACGTTGCACGGATGGGATAGACACGGCCGTATGCGTAGATTCCTGATGGCGGTCGGGCTCGTCCTCGCGCTGGTGACCGGGGCGGCCGGGCCGGCGGCGGCCGTTCCCCCCGGAAGCCCTCCGCCGGGGTCGGCGACCGGCGGCTGGTCGGTGACCGATGGCAAGCTGACCTGGCGCTCGGACACCTCCGTCCCGATGGGCGATGCCGCCGTGGAGTTCTGGTCGGGCGACCGGCGGCTCGGCCGGGCTCGCCCCCACCCTGACGGTCGGACCTTCAGCCTCGGGCTGGGCGGGGCCGGCCGGCTCGGCGAACTCACGGTGCGGGCCGGCGGCAGGCGGATCGACCAGGACCAGCCGCGCGGCACCCGCCGCGCCGCGCCGATCGCCGCCGTGCCGGCCACCCAGCCGGCCGGCGCCGTCGATCCCGGCGTCGCCGGGCCTTACCGGTCCATCACCGGGGAGTACGAGCTGCCCGCCGTCACGCTGCCCGACTTCCCGGAGAAGGTCGAGATGCGGGCGGTCGTGGTCGCACCGCAGGGTACGTCCGGCGCCCGGCCCCTGGCCCTGTTCCTGCACGGCCGACACGCCGTCTGCTACCGGGGGGACGAGGAGGTACCCCAGGAGTGGCCCTGCCCGGCCGGCACCGATCCGATCCCGAGTTACCGTGGCTACCTCCAGGCGCAGCGGCTGCTCGCCTCGCAGGGCTACCTGACCGTGTCCATCTCGGCCAACGGTGTCAACGGCCAGGACTGGGACGCCGAGGACGGCGGCGCCCAGGCCCGCTCCTCGCTCGTCCGGCTGCACCTGGCGAAGTGGGCCGACTGGGCGGGCAGCGGACGCGCCGCTGCGCCGGCGGTCGTGCGCGCCGCGCCGCGCGCCGATCTGTCCCAGGTCTTCCTGATGGGTCACTCGCGCGGTGGTGAGGGTGTCAGCCGCGCGGCGATGGACTCGCTCGCCCCGCCGCCCGCCGGGCGGGACGGCTACCACGGCCGGGTTCGCTGGACCGTCCGCGGCATGCTGCTGGTCGGTCCCACCCTCTTTGGTCACGATCCGGTCTCCGACGTCCCGTCGGTGACGATCCTGCCCGGCTGCGACGGCGATGTCTCCGACCTGCAAGGCCAGATGTTCGTGGACGAGACCCGGGACATCGGCACCAGTCGGGCGCTGCGTAGCGCGCTGTACGTGCTCGGCGCCAACCACAACTTCTTCAACACCGAGTGGACACCCGGGCAGTCGGTGGCACCCTCCGTCGACGACTTCCAGGTCGGTGACGAGCCCGACCCGGTCTGTTCCCCGGGTGCCCCGACCCGGCTCACCGCGGCGCAGCAGCAGACCGCCGGCGCGACCTATATCGCCGCCGCCGCGCGGCTCTTCGTCGGCGGCGACGACCGGGTCCGGCCGCTGCTCGACGGCAGCGGCGTGCGGGCGCCCTCGGCCGACCCGGCCCGGGTACTCAGCCACGCGCTCGGCGGCAACCGTACGCCGCTGATCACCCCGGACCCGTCGCTGACCGTCTCCGGCGGTGCGCGGATCTGTGACCAGGTGACCTACGACGCGGAGCGGTCCTGTATCGACCCGGAGGACCGCAACGCCACCCTGGGACACTTCGTGCCCTTCCTCTGGACCATCCCCGAGCCCGGCCGGTACGCGGCGGCGCTGAACTGGTCCGCCGCCGGCAGCCCGATCCGGCTGGCTCCGGCCCGGCCCGTCACCGTCGCCGGTGCCCGCCAGTTGGCGCTGCGGGTCGTCGTCCCGCCGAACACGACCGGGACCCGGCTCGGCGTCACCGTGGTGGGTACGGACGGCCGGCGCAGCACGCTCGGCGAGATCCGGATCGACGGCCTGCCCGGCACCGACAACACGACCTCGTACTGGGGGCAGGAGGTGCGGGTGCCGCTCACGGACGCACCCGCGAGGCTGGCCGCCATCGAACTCACCCCGCGCACCGCGACGGGCCGCGCCTGGCTGCTCGACGCGTGGGGCTGGTCGCCGGGCACGCCCGACCCGGGCCCGACCCGCCTGCCACGGCTCGACATCGGCACCCTGGAGGTGGCCGAGGGTGACTCCGGCACCGCGACGTACGAGATCCCGGTGACCATCACCGGACGCGGCGGCGGCGCGGTACGACTGTTCCTGCTTGACGAGACGACGTACACGAGCCGGTCCTGGCTGGCCACCGTACGCCCCGGCGAGCGCAGCATCCGGGTGCCGATCGACGTGGTCGGTGACACGCGGTGGAACTACACCGAGCGGCAGACGCTGACAGCCAAGGCGGAGCGGGGTTTCATGGTCGGCAGCTACCTCGGCGGACTCTCGACCCTCAACGACGACCCGGAACCGATCCTGTCCGTCGAGTCCGCTTCCGTCCGGGTTGCCGAGGGCGAGACGCTGACCTGGCGTTTCTCCGCGTCCGAGCTGACCGAGACGGGCATCTTCACGTACGCCCTGCCGCAGGCTCCGGCCACCGGTGTCGAACTGTCCACCACGGACGTCGACCCGGAGTGGTTCACCGACAACACAGCGGAACCGGTGGAACCGTCCCGGCCGCTGTCCGAGACCTGGCTGGTCTCGTACCTGTTCATCGGCCCCGACGCGACCAGCGGCGAGATCACCATACCGACGATCCCCGACGCGGTCGCCGAGTCGGACGAGGTCGTCGAACTGCACTTCGTCGACGTATCGGACTGGCCGGTGCCGAACGCGGTCCTGACCGGCGTGGTGACCGACGGCTGACGGGATCCCCGGCGTGGGGTCGCGTCGGCACGCGCGAAATGATTAGTAAAGTTTACGAACAGAACGTGTTAGAGTCACTGCCGTCGATGTGCGGTCAGCCATCGTTCCGATGTACCCCCAGGAAGGAGTGATCACATGTCGAGACTGCGCGCCCTGGTCGCGCTCGCGGCGCTGGTTGTCGCCGGTGCACTCGTGGCGATCATCCCGTCGACCCCCGCATCGGCGGCAGCCTGCGCGGCGCCGTGGCAGTCCTCGGCCGTCTACTGGGGAGGCGACCAGGTCTCCCACAGCGGGCGCAACTACCAGGCGAAGTGGTGGACCCAGAACGAGGCGCCGCCGGGCACCACCGGCGTCTGGCAGGACCTCGGTGCCTGCGACGGCGGTACCACGCCACCGGGCGGTAGCTGCAACTACCCGAACTGGGTCGCCGGCACCTGGTACGCCGCCGGGAGCATCGTGCGCTACACCAACGGCCTGTACTACATCGCCGAGCACGACAATCCCGGCTACGACCCCATCATCAGCACCTGGTATTGGGAGCCGTACACCTGTGGTGGCCAACCGCCCACCACTCCGCCCCCCAACCCCGGCAGCTTCGTGGTCAGCGAGGCGCAGTTCAACCAGATGTTCCCGGGCCGCAACTCCTTCTACACCTACTCCGGCCTCGTCGCCGCGCTCGGCGCGTACCCGGCGTTCACCAGGACCGGCAGCGCCACGGTCCAGCGTCAGGAAGCGGCGGCCTTCCTGGCGAACGTGCACCACGAGACCGGTGGACTCGTCCACATCGTGGAGCAGAACACCGCCAACTACCCGCACTACTGCGACGCCGGCCAACCGTACGGCTGCCCCGCCGGGCAGGCCGCCTACTACGGGCGCGGGCCGATCCAACTGAGCTGGAACTTCAACTACAACGCCGCCGGGAACGCCCTCGGGCTACCCCTGCTGACCAACCCCTGGCTGGTCCAGAACGACGCCGCGGTGGCCTGGAAGACCGCCATCTGGTACTGGATGACCCAGAACGGGCCGGGCAGCATGACCGCGCACAACGCGATGGTCACCGGTGCCGGCTTCGGCGAGACCATCCGCAGCATCAACGGCTCCATCGAGTGCAACGGCGGGAACCCCGCCCAGGTGCAGAGCCGCGTCACCAAGTACCAGCAGTTCGTCGGCGTTCTCGGCGTCTCGGCCGGAGCCAACCTGTACTGCTGACCCCCGGCCGGGCCTCGTCACCTGTCGATTCGACCGTGACGAGGCCCGGCGTTGTCCCGGGCAGGTCGTCGGCCGGAACCCCGGCAGGCGCACCGCCCTCGGGTGGGGTCAGCGCTGTCCTGGCGACCACGTCATCCGGCGGCGCCGGGTACGGCCTGGAGAGCTGCCTCCAGGATGTCCAGGCCGGTGTGGAGTTCGTCGTCGCTGATCGTGAGCGGCGGGGCGATCCGGAAGATGCCGCCCATGCCAGGTAGCTGGACGATGTTCATGTGCAGGCCCCGTTCGAGGCAGGCTGAGGTGACCGCCTTGCCCAGCGCGTCGGCCGGCGCCCTGCTCGCCTTGTCCCGCACGAGTTCGACACCCTGGAGCAGGCCACGGCCGCGAATGTCACCGACGACCTCGTAGCTGTCGCGCAGGGCCAGCAGCCGGCCGGTGAGCTGCTCGCCCAGCCTCGCGGCACGCGCGACGAGGTCGTCGCGTTCGATCACGTCGAGGACCGTCAGCGCGACCGCCGCCGCCAACGGGTCGGAGACGTGCGTGGTGTAGAAGAGGAACCCGCGTTCGTGGCAGACCTGCTCGATCTCGGCAGTCGTGACGACGGCCGCCACGGGCAGCCCGGCCCCGAGGGTCTTCGACAGCGTCAGGATGTCCGGGGCGACGCCGTCGCGCTCGAACGCGTACATCGCCCCGGTACGGCCGAGACCGGTCTGCGCCTCGTCGAGGACGAGCAGCATTCCGCGCTCGTCACACATCTCCCTGAGGCGGCGGAGGTATCCGGGCGGCAGGTCGAGGATCCCGCCCGAGGAGAGGATGGGCTCGACGAGGCAGGCGGCGAGACTCCCGGCGGACTGTTGGTCGACCAGCGCGAAGCCGTAGCCGAGTTCGGCCTCCCAGTCGTGCGACCCGTCGGAGGACCGGAACGGCGACCGGTAGGCGTTCGGTGCGGGCAGGGCGAGGTTCCCCGGTGTCGGCGGACCGTACCCGCGCCGCCCGGCGGCGAACGTCGCGGAGGCCGCCCCCTGGGTCATTCCGTGCCACGAGCGGTCGAAGGAGACGATCTCGTAGCGGCCGGTGCAGAGCTTGGCCATCTTGATCGCGGCCTCGTTCGCCTCGGCGCCGGTGCTGAGCAGCAGAGTCTTGCCCAGCGTGGCAGGCAGGGTCGCGTCGAGCCTGCCGGCGAGCTCCAGCAGCGGAGGGCTCAGCATGCCGCTGTAGAGGTGGTCCAGCGACGCGACCGCGGCGGAGACCGTCGACACGATGTCCGGGTGTGCATGACCGAGGATCGCGCTCATCTGCCCCGAGGTGAAGTCGAGGATCGGCGTTCCCTGACGATCGAAGACGTACGCGCCGGCGGCACGTTCGATGATCCGCGGGGTGAAGCTCACTCCGTAGCGGATCAGGAGGCGGTCCGCCTCGTCCCAGAACGTCGTGTCCATCATCGTTCCTCTCTGACCGCGGAGACGGGTCTGACCGCGCCGGAGACCGGGCCGGCCGATCTGCCCGACAGTCATCCTGGGCCGGATCAGGGGTCGTAACAAGCAAACAAAAGTCGCCGATCATTCGCTGTCGCCGTACGGTTGGCCGCATGCTCAACCCGCGACGGCTCGTGGTCCTGCGCGCGGTACTGGCGGCCGGATCGATCAACAAGGCGGCCCGGAACCTCGGCTACTCGCCCGCGACGATCAGCCAGCACATGGCCGCCCTGGCGAGGGAGACCGGACTGGTCCTGTTCGAGAAGCAGGGGCGCGGCATCGTCGCCACGGATGCCGCCCGGCACCTCGCGGATCAGGCCCAGGCTCTCGTCGCCGACTTCGACCGGCTTGAACGGGTCGTGGCGGACCTGCGGGGTGGTCAGGCGGAGCACCTGGCGATCGCCTGCTTCACCTCCGCCGCCGAACGGTGGATACCGGAGGTCGTACGTGTCATCCGTCAACACCAACCGAACCTCACCGTCGAGATCAGCCTCAACGAACCCGTCGACCGGCGCGGCCGTCGACAACCGGACCTCGACATCCGGACCGAGCCCGCCAGCGGCGTCGAAGTGCAGCTTGACGGCTATCGGCGGCATGAACTCACCGTCGAGGAACTCGTCGCGGTGTTCCCGGTCGCGCATCCGCTCGCCGCTGCCCGCGAGGTCGCGCTACGGGATCTCGAAGCTGAACCGTGGGTGGATCACGACATCTACGACAGCCCGATCGGGCAGATCGTCTCCAGTGCGTGCCGGGCGGTCGGATTCACGCCGCGATACGCCGTCCGGCTGGACGACCATCGGGCGGCGCTGCGACTGGTGGCGGCGGGCGTTGGAGTCACCGTCCTGCCGCGCCTGGCCGTCGCGGAGCTTCCCGAGGGAGTCGTGTCGAGGCCCGTGGTGCACCCCACCGTCCTGCGGCGCATCGTCGTGCACGCCCGCCAGGATCGCCGCCGCCGCGACGTCATCGCCCGCGCGGTGGCGCAACTTCGCGTCTGCGCCCGCACCCCGGAGTCCACCTAGTCCACGCTGTCAAGAGCTGCTCCGTCCAATGTGTCATGTGATGTGCATCACCGGCGCCTGGCCAGGCGATGCGGGATGAGCGGCGCCGGGGGAGGGGTGTTCACGGCAGGCGCGCGGCTGGCCTCAATCTTCGCCCCGCGCACCAAACCAGAATGAATCGCATTCACGCAATAGCTTTGCGTAGTTGATGCGAGACGTTCAGCTATCTCCCAGGATGGGACGCTAACGTGCCGAGCCAACCGGGATCCATAGTGGAGGACACCGATCATGGTTCTCCACCATGGGGCCGGCCGCCAGTACAACCGTTTGCCCCGTTGCCAGGGAGAAGTACGTGGTCTTCAAGAAGATGCTGGGTGTCTTCGGCGTCGGCGCTCCCAGCGTCGACACGGTCCTGTCCAACCCGAACACCCGACCGGGTCTGCCGCTGGCCGGGCAGGTGAACCTGACCGGCGGCAGCCACGACGTCGAGATCGACCACATCGGGGTCGGCCTGGTCACCAGGATCGAGGTCGACGGCGCCGAGGAGGAGTACGACGCGTTCGTCGAGTTCCACCGGGCCGACGTCTCCGGCGGGCTGCATCTGCGGGAAGGCCAGCAGGTCTCCCTGCCGTTCCAGATCATCATGCCCTGGGAAACCCCCGTCACCGACCTGTACGGGCAACGCCTGCACGGCATGACGCTGGGCCTGCGCACCGAGGTCTCCATCCGTGGCACCGCCGACAAGGGCGACCTCGACCCGGTGTACGCCTACCCGCTGCCCGTGCAGGAACGGATCCTTGAGGCGTTCGGCGCTCTCGGGTTCCAGTTCAAGGGCGCCGACCTGGAGCGCGGCCACATCTACGGCCTGCACCAGAGCCTGCCGTTCTACCAGGAGATCGAGTACTACGCCGCGTCCCAGTACGCGCACGGCATCAACGAGGTCGAGCTGACCCTCGTCGCCGATCCGCACGGGGTGCACGTGGTGCTGGAATTCGACAAGCGGGCCGGCCTCTTCACCGGCGGCCACGACTCCTACGGCCGCTACCGCATCGAGCACACCGACGCCGACCGGACCGACTGGGCCGGTGTGGTCGACGGTTGGCTGCGCGAGGCGCTCGACCAGCACCACGCCCACCGGGGCAGTCTCGGCGGCCACGCCGCCCCGGGCGGGTACCCGCCGCCCCCGCCGGGGTACGGCCACGGCTACGCCGCCCCGGCGTACGGACATGGCCCGGGCTACAGCCATCACGGCGGCGGCGGCCACGGCTACCACGAGGAGCACCGCGACCGGGGTCCCGGCATGGGCGGTGTCGTCGCGGGTGTCGCCGGCGGGGCCGCGCTCGGCTTCGCCGCCGGCATGGTCGCCGACGAGGTCTTCGACTTCGGCGGCGACGACGAGGAGGAGGGCGAGG
>NZ_BONX01000062.1 GCF_016862935.1 Plantactinospora mayteni | reverse complement strand
CCCTCCCTTCTGCGATCGGCGGAGAAACAGGAACCCCCTGGGGCGACCCAGGGAATCCCCGTCCTTTAGAGCGGGGCGGAAGTCAAGACTGGTTGCTCCACCGGAAGGTCCGGGCACCGATGGCACCGAAGAGGACGGTGTAGCCGACCAGTGCCGCGCAGGCGATGCCGTAGTCGGTCATGTCGCCCCGGCCGGCGATCGCCACCCCGATGCCGTCGTTGACATACCGCAGCGGCAGCGCCTGGGAGATCCCCTGCAACCAGCCCGGCATCATGTCGAGCGGGAAGAACGACCCCGAGATGAACGCCATCGGGACGATGATGCAGTTCGCGACGGCGGCCACCGCCTCCGGCGTGTTGGTCCGGGAGCCGACGACGAGTCCGAGGGCGAGGAAGGCGGTGACGCCGAGAATCAGGATCGGCAGGGCCAGCGGCCACGGTCCGGCCAGGTCGAGGTTGAACGGCGGCACCAGCGCCACCCCGATGAAGAGCACCGCCTGGAGTACGCCGACGAGCTGCGCCACGACGTACCGGGAGCCGATCACCGACCACAACGACGCCGGGGTCATCCGGATGAGCCGGAGGATGTCGTCGTTGCGCCACTGCATCAGGGTGAACGAGATGCCGAACAGGGCGGCGTTGGCGACGCCCCAGGAGAGCACCCCCGGCGCGATGTAGTCGATGTAGTTCCAGCCGGTGTCGTCGACCTCCCGGCCCTGGAAGATCAGGCCGAAGACGAGCAGGAACACGAGCGGGAAGGCGAAGGTGAAGAAGACGGTGGTGGCATCCCGTACCGATGCCTTGTAGGCCGCCTTGGTCAGTGCCCCGTACGCGCTCATCGCGCCGCCTCCGGTCCGGTCAGTTCCAGGTAGATGTCCTCCAGGGTGACCATCCGGGTCTGCACCCCGTCCAGTTCGCCCGTCGCGCCCAGCGCGGCGAGTACCCGGCCCGGTGTCCGGGTCTCCACCACGAGGTCACCGTCGTCGAGCACGACCTGATCGGCGCCGTCGAGTTCCTTCGCCTGTTCCAGCGAGATCCGGCCGGCGGGGATGGTGACCCGGGTGGGCAGCTCGGAGCCGCCGATGAGTTCGCGCGGGCTGCCCAGGGCCCGGACCGCCCCGCCGACCAGGATGGCGACCCGGTCGCAGAGCGCCTCCGCCTCGTCCAGGTGGTGCGTCGTGTAGACGATCGTCTTCCCGGCCGCCTTCAGGTCGCGCAGCAGCCGCCACAGGTCCCGGCGGGCCTTCGGGTCGAGCGCCGCGGTCGGCTCGTCCAGGAAGAGCAGCTCCGGGTCGTGCACCAGCGCCGAGGCGATGGCCAGCCGCTGCCGCTGCCCGCCGGAGACCTCGTTCACCCGGGTGTTGGCGGCGGCGGTCAGCCCGACCAGCTCGAGGGTCCGCTCGGCCGCCTCCGGCGGGACGCCGTACAGCGCCGCGACCGTCTCCAGGTGTTCCCGGGCGGTGAGCCGGACGAAGAACGCGGAGGTCTGGGTCTGCACTCCGATCCGGGGCAGCAGGGCCGGGTTGCGCGGGGTCGGGGGGAGCCCGAGCACCGAGACGCTGCCCGACGTCGGCTCCCGCAACCCTTCCACGATCTCGATCAGGGTGGTCTTACCCGCCCCGTTCGGGCCGATCAGGCCGAAGAACTCCCCGCGCTGGACCGTCAGGGACACCCCGGCGACGGCGTGGACGTCGCCGTACCTCTTGCGGACCTCGGTCAGCACGATGGCGGGGCCGGGTTCGACGTCCGTCTGCTCGACGGCATTCATCAGACGTTGCCTTCTTTCTGGGGGTCGGGCACATCGGTGGTATCGGGGACGGCCGGTCGGCGGCGGGGTCGGGCCAGCCACCCGGCAACGGTCATCGCCACCGCCGCGATGGTGACCACGACCGCGGCGGAGCCGAGCCGGCCGGCGCCGAGCTGGCGGCCGAGCAGGACGATCGCGGTACCCGCAGCCAGCGCGAGGACGAGCAGGATCAGGCCGTACCCGAGGTAGTAGACCCTGGCCCGGAGCGGGTAGGCGGCGATGCCGGGACCGCGTCCTGCCCCCGCGCGGGCCGCCTGCCAGAGGAACTGTCGGGTTCCGGTGTAGAGGTGGGTGACGCCGAACGCGTGGCTGACGACCTTGTAGCCGTCGAGCGGTGGCAGCGGGACGAAGTTGACCAGCGCCTGCACGCTGCCGATCAGCAGGATCCCGGCCAGCGCCGGCCGGGCCGGTGCGGTGGGCGGCAGGACCAGCCAGACCACCCCGAACGGCAGCATCAGTACGCCGTTGGCGAGCCCGCCCGCCGCCGCGATCACGATCTGGGCCCGCGCCGACGGCAGGTAGAGATAGCTGTCCACCCGGCAGCGCAGCGTCACCACGCTGATCCCGGTGACGGCGCAGCCGAAGTGGCGAGCCGCGACGCCGTGCGCCAGTTCGTGCAGCGCGGCGCTGCCCCAGGCCAGTACCGCGACCGGGAGGAGCCAGAGCGGGTGCTCGCCCAGCCAGCGCAGCCCGGCCAGCGCCTCGTCGAGGCGTACCGCCACGACGACCTGGAGCGCCAGCGCGAGCCCGAGCAGCGCCAGCACGGCCGGCCGGGACAGCAGCCACCTGACCCGCCGGTGGCTCCACTCGACCACCGTCGGCGACACCCGGGACGGCGGCGGTACGCCCGGCCCGCCGCCGACATCCGCGACCGCCTCTTGACCGGCCCTCGCCGGGGTCCCCGTGCCGCCCTCGGCGCTCGCCCCGGTTCCGGTGTCCGGTGTGCCGTCTGCCGGGCCGACGTCGAGCAGCCCACGCCGGCCCAGCAGGCCGAGCAGTTGCTGCCAGTGCGGGGCCGCCAGGCGTCGCCGGAAGGCGCGGGCGTACTCGTCGCCGATCTCGGCCAGGCTGAGCCGGCCGTCCAGCCGGGTCATGATGAAGTGCTCCCGGGCGGTCACCTCGAAGGCCCGCCCGCTGCGCAGGTCCTTGACCAGGTGGATCTCCGCCGCTCCCCGGAGCATGCGGCGGCTGAGCAGCACCTCCGGATGCAGCCTGATCCGCTTGGCGAGCAGGGGTTCCACCGTCATCGCACGTCCTGGGGCTCGGTCGCCTCGCCCAGCGCCCGGCCGAGCAGGTACGCCAGGTACGCCTCGTCCCGGATCGTCACGTGGAAGCGGTTGTTCGTCATGTGCAGGTACGGCGAGAGCAGCGTCTGGACCGCCGCGTCCGGATCGGTGACCCGCCCCGGCCCACTGCCGTCCCACGAGTCGAGCGACAACTCGCCCCTGGCGGCGAGATCGCACACCCGCGAGCGCAGCTCGGCACAGTGCTCCGCCCAGCCGCGCAGGAAGCCGGGCAGCCGCTGCACCTGGCCACTGTCGAGCGCGTCGAGAGTGGCGACGAAGCGCGCGCGTAGGGCCGGCGCCATCGAGGCGTACATCTTCTCGTATTCCGCCGCGCCGATGAAGTTGGTGCCGGCGAAGGAGCGGCGCCAGAAGGCGTGGTAGCGGTCCAGATAGCCGACCAGTTCGGCCCGGTCGGGGATGAAAGTCCCGGCCATCACCATCATCAACTGCGTCGCCACCCCGAACAGGATCGGCCGCATGTGCAGGTTCATGGTGCGGATCGCGTGCAGGACGACGTCACTCGACCGCTGGAAGTGCCACTCCGCCAGGGCCACCCCGGCCGGGCCGCCGTACTTGCCGTACTCCGGCTCGTACTGCCGGAAGCTGTACGAGTTGTTCGGCTGCAACCGCATCCGGCCGTCCGGTCCCACCAGGTCGGCCGGCGGCCCGTCCGGGAACTCCAGCGCGAAGAGCGTGTTGTACAGCTCGCCGAGGAACCCGTGCCCCATCGCGTAGAGCGCGGGGCGTTGCCGCAGGAACGCCTCGATCGCCGTCGCCGCCCGGTCCCGCACCGCCTCGGTCGCCGCCGGGCTCGACGGGCGCAGCCGCAGCCGCACGTGCGGGCCCTCCAGCCAGTAGTTGATGAAGAAGTAGCCGGCGAGCAGGCCGTCGGCGGTCAGCTCCCGGACGAGCGGGTCGACGCAGTCGACCAGCAGCGGCTGCGGGTTCGCCGCGTAGAAGACGTGCACCGCCTGCCACTGCCCGGGCGGCGCGGTCGTCGGGTCGCCGGTCGGCGCGGTCATCGGGCCCTCCCCGGTTGGGTCTGCACCGCCAACTCGGCCACGTGCACACCGGGTCCGGAGTGGACGTGGAGCTGGTCCTCGGCGGGCAGCATCTCGCGCAGCACGAGCCGGGCCTGCCCGGACTTGACCAGCCCTTCGAGAGCCAGCAGCGAGAGTGCGCTGTCGAAGTCGAGATACTGCGGCTTGGCCGGCGGCCCGGCCGAGTCACCCGGGTGGTAGACGGTGGCGAAGACCCGCCGGGGCAGATCGTGCGCCAGCCGCCAGCGCCGCCAGCCGAGAAACCATTCGTGCTGCGGCACGCCCGCGGCTGCCAACGGCAGGTCGGCGGCGTACGTGTGCCAGCTCCGCCGGCTCAGCACGACGCTGCCGTACCGGACCCGTGGCCGGGTGGTGACACCCGCCTCGGCGGCCCCGTACGGCACGCCCGCCCAGACGTCGAGCCGTCCGGTCGAGGTCGGCGAGAGCAGCAGCAGCGTACGCGCGATCTCCGGCAGCGCCACCGGGATCAGGTAGCCGAAGTAGAGCGGGATCACCTCCCGACCCAGCCGCCGGGAGACCAGGGCCAGCCGGTCGGTCCCGGCGTCGTGCACGACCGCGAGGTCGTCGAGCGGGATCTGCCGGTCCACCGGCGCGCAACTGGTCTCGCCCGGATTGACGATCTCGTAGTCGACCAGCCGGCCGTGCAGGTTGAGATTGGTGCTGGCGACCCCGCCGGTCACCTCCGCCAGGACCGCGTCCGGTGGCTGGACCAGTCGGGCGTTGTGCCGCAGCCGGTCGGCGAGATCGGTGCCGCCGGCCGCCGGGTCGTCGGCGCCGAAGCAGTGGGTGAAGCGGCTGAACGGGAACGACAGCCCGCCGTACGACTGGTTGAGCACCACCAGCGGGTCCGGCTCGCGGGCGACGAGTTGGACGAAGTGGCTCTGCGCGAGGTATTGCTCCCGCAGCGGGGCCAGCCGTTCGGCCAGCTCCGCGACGATTCCGTCGTCGAGCCGCAGCTCGGTGCCGGCCGGATGCGCGGCGAGCCGGGTACGCATGTGCGCGGCGAAGAGCTGCCGGGCCTCGTCCAGCACCGTGATCCCGGGCAGCCCGAGCCAGTTCTCCTCGGGCAGATATCCGCCGTACTCGTCGAAGGGCCGCCGGTCGGCGGTGAACGAGACGTACTGCCGGTAGAGGTCCTCGTGGAAGTCCTCGACGAGTTTCAGCACGTCGTCGCTTCGTCCACCGGCACCGAACCGGGCCACGAAGAAGCCCTTGAAGAGGATCTTGTGGGCCAGTGTCGGGTCGAACGCCGGCAGGATCTTCTCCACCGCCCGCAGCCCGGGGCCGACCAGCCGCTGCCACCGGTCCAGGTCCAGCCGTGCCGGCTCGCCGTCGACCCGTACGTCCTCGTAGAGCAGCGCCTGCGGCAGCGGGGCCTCCGCCGTGCCGAGGTCCTTGGCGGTCGCGGCCAGTTCCGCGCGCAGCTCGGCGAGCAGCCGGCGGCGGGTCTCGGCGTCCCCGGCGGGATAGCGGTGCACCGTGTCGACCAGCCCGTCCAGCCGGCCGGCCAGCTCGGTCGCCCAGGGGCGCCGCAGCTCCCGCAGCGCGTCCCGGAGCGCGGCGAGCGGGTCCGGGCTGTGCACGTCGACCCGCAGGCAGCGCACCTGCAACATGCCGAGGTCGAGCAGCGCGGAGAGGTACCGCTCGCACTCGGCCCGCGTCGCGTCCTGGTCGTCGGCCAACCACCGCACCAGGTCACCGCAGCGCAGCGCCGGCTCTTCGGCGAACAACCCGATCAGCCGGTCCAGCAGGCCGCTGCGGCGCAGGAAGAAGAGCCGGTCCCGGATCGAGTCGAAACTGACCGGAGCGTCGTCGTCGCCGGAGGTGACCCAGTGCCGGACGTAGCGGATCCGCTCGTCGTCGTGCCGCCAACCGGCGGTCAGGTGGACCGGCAGGTCGGCTCGGCGTACCGGATCGGAGACGATCAGGTCGACCAGCCGGCTGACGACCACCACGTTGAGCCGGACCCGGCTCGACCAGGTCTCCGCCAGGTCGATCCGGCCCGCCCGGCCGCCGCCAGCGATGTCGGCGGTGTCGTCGTTGGTACTTGCGGTGTCGGCGCTGGCGATGTCGGCGGCGGTGGTGAACCGGCCCACGGCGACGCCGGTGAAGGTGCTGAACGGGCTGGTCTTGCAGGCGGTCCGGTACAGGTAGGACAGCAGCGTCCGTTCCAGTCGCCGCGCCCGCTTGTCCGGTACGGCGCCGCCGGGCGGCAGCTCCGGCACCTGACGGGCCAGCACGGGTGAGGCGACCAGCAGGCCGAGCCGCAGCCGTGGCTCGTCGGCCAGCCGCCGCAACTCGTCGCGGCTCCCGGCGAGTTCGGTGGCGAGCAACCCGGCACCGGAGTCGGTCAGTTCCGAGAGCCGTTGCCGGTCGCGTAGCCAGTCGGACAACTCGGCCGCCACCTGCTCGTCCAGCTTCCGGACCAGCTCGACCGCGCCCGCCGGATCGCCCGGCGGGACGTTGCGGAACACCTGCCGGCGCAGCGCCAGCAGGCGACGCCGGGACCGGTCGTCCTCGTTCGCCTTGACCAGGCCGTGCAGCAGGTCGCTCAGCCCGGCACCCCGGCCGGCGAGCTGGTCGGAGCGGCCCACCACCTCGTCGGCCCAGTCGCTGGACGCGGTGCAGCGCAACCCGTCCAGCGCGGCGACGGGCAGCCCGGCGACCCGCAGCATGAACAGCGGGCCGAGCGTCGGATCGGGCGGTGCGGTCACGGTCACTACGGTGTCCTTCCTGCTCAGACCAGCTCGTAGCGGAAGTCGGCCGGGTTCGGGCGTTCGTGACCGACCAGCATGATGAGCAGCGGATACTCCCCGGTGTCGGTCAACCCCAGTTCCTCGATGTAGGAGATGTTGTCGAAGCCGAGCGCGACCCCGCAGCCGAGCCCCAGCGCCGAGGCGGCCGTGTAGCAGTTCTGCGCCACCGCGCCGATGGTCGCGTTGACCAGGTGGTAGCCACGGTCACCGACCGCCGAGAGCACCGCCGACGTGCGTACGGTCGGCACGAGTACCACCGCCGCCTGTTCCAGGTTGTAGTTGGCCAGGAAGTAGTTGCGTTGCAGGAACTCCCCGGGCGGACCGGACCGGATCGGCCGGAGCGAGTTCGTGGCCGGCTCGAACTCGTACTCGCCGGGGGGCACGTCGCGGACGTGGTTGACGAAGGCGTACACCTTGACCAGCGGTGGTGTGCCCGGGCCGACCGCGTCGGTGTCGAACCGGGTGTCGGCGCTGGCCGCGAGCAGTGCCGCCAGCGGCCCCGGGTCGAGCGGCACCCGCGCCTCGAAGCGCCCGAAACTGCTGCGGCGGGCGCGTAGGGCGGTCCGCACGTCCACGGTCAGCGGTCGCGGATCGGGCAGCGCCAGCCGGGGGACGGGTTCGGCCGTGGGTGTCGCGGCGGCGTGCAGCGCGGCCGGGGCGGGGCGGTGCGCCGCGTACCCGAGAGTCGCCCGCCGCATCCGGCGCAGCGCGTCGAAGGTCAATACCTGGCGGGACCGCTCCCGGTCCCGGTACCGGACCGCCGGCCCGGGCCGACCGGGCAGACCGGGCAGGTCGATCGGCCCGGCGCGGCCCGCCGAGGTCTCCGGCCGGTCACCCACCTCCGGGGTACCCGCCGCCGCGTCGGCGGCCCCGGTCCGCGCCACCGCGTCGCCGCCGTCGGTATCCGCCACCACGTCGGCGCCGTCGCCACCCGGCGGTGGGTCGGCGCCGTCCCAGTGCAGCGGGACCACCGCGAAGACTCCCTCGGCCTCGGCCTCGATCCCGAGCAGCCGGTTGAGCGGCTCCTCGTCGAACCACAGCACCGGATCGACCCGCATGCCCTGGGCCTGGGCCCAGATCCGCCAGGTCTGCACCACCGTGCCGACGTCCATAGTCACGGCGTGGTACGAGAAACTGTTGTACTTGAACGCGTTCTGCCACAGCTTCACGCTGAGCAGCAGGAACTGGTCGGTCCGGCTGGCCGCCGGCAGGTCCCCGAGCGCCGCGCGGACCACGCCGGTGACATCCCCGGCCAGCAACGGCGCGAGGGCGTGGTGCGGGGTCGAGTAGTGGTAGACGCCCGGCGTCAACGGGCCGCTCGGCCCACACGCCCAGTAGACCGCGCACGGATAGAGCCCGCCGCCGGACGCCGTACCCCGGAACCAGTTGGCGGTGCGATACGACGGCAGCGCCGCCAGGTCGGTGTTGGCCTGCACGGCGAGCCGGCGCCCGATGGTGGCGCAGGAGTCGAGCAGCATGCCGGCGAGGGCCGGCAGGGTGAACCCACTGCCGGGCTCGCCGGACGGCGGGTGCATCCCGGCCTGCACGCTGGCGGTGGCCGCGACCTCGCCGGTGGGCAGCGGCAGCAGGTCCGCCCCGGGATAGCACCTGCCCTTGCGCGGCGCGTCGCCCCAGTCGGGTGTGAAGTCGACCGGCTCCATCGGGACCCGGCCGCGCCACATCACCGCGGAGCCGTATTCCTGGGCGTAGCCCACCGGTACGCCTTCCTGGGCACTGCCCACCGGTACGTCGTCCTTCCGCTCGGCCATCTGTCGACCCCTGCCGGAACCTGGCTGCGACGCGGTCATCGCCAAACCTCCGGTCACGGGAACGGGTGTGGGGCGTTGTTGAGTTCCTCCGGGCGGAGGTCGCGGTCACGCAGACCGGCCGCCCGCAGCGCGGTACGCGTCCGCGGCAGCAACGGCGCCCGTTGCCGCTGCCACCCGAAGTCGATCGGGACCAGCCCCGGCACGATCACCTTGACCGTGTGCAGGCCGAGATCGCGCTCCTCCGGCATCGTCTGGTCGACCACGATGACGTCGAAGCCGGCGGCGCCGATCTCGTCGACGCACCGTCGCAGGTCGTCGAGGAGGTCGGCGGCGGGCGGCGAGACCGTCGCGAAACGCTCCCGCAGCGGCGCCGGCCCGTCCGGGCGCGGGTCGAGCAGGAACGCGGCGTGCCGCGCCATCGGTGGGAGGCCGTAGAGCAACGGATGGTCGTGCAGGCCACGGACGAGGTCGTAGTCGTCCAGCATCGGGCGCAGCCGCGCCTCGTCCGCGCCGGCCCGGAGCCGGACCTTCACCGCGTCGGTGGCGATCTCGCAGAGGGCCGCCGCCAACGCCGCCTCCGGGTCGAGGCTCGCGCCGCCGCCGAAGCAGAGTGTGCCGAGACCGCCGTCGCGACGTACCGCCACGCCGGTGACGATCGGGATGGTGAAGGAGATCCGGGTGTCGAAGAACCGGGCCTGGTAGCCGTACATCGCCAGCCGGTCGACCATCTGGCGGGTCCCGGGACGGGTGCTGGTCGTCGGGTCGATCTCCGGCAACGCCGCCCGGCCGTACCAGGCGAGGAGGAAGGCGTCCCGCTCCACCACCTCCATCAGTCCGAAGTAGACCGCCTCGGCCAGGCTGCCGCCCGACGCGCAGCCGTTCGAGGTCTCCTGCACGAACCGGGACTCCACCGGTGGCGTGTGGTAATACGCGAGTACCTCGGGTACCAGGATCGGGCGCTCGTCCCGCAGCGAGTAGCCCCACACCCAGCTCACCTCGGTATCCGGGGTGAACCTGACCAGGTAGGGGTTCCGCTGGTAGAAGTCGTCGGCGTAGACACCACAGGTGCGCGGGTCCAGCGCCGCGTCGCCGAGGTCGTCCAGGGACGCGACCACCGACGCGGCCTTGCCCCGGGCCCGCAGCCCGGCGGCCCGCTCCAGACCCTCCAGCACCGCCACCCGGGCGCTGGCGGCGTAGCTGTCGGCGTGCCCGCCGTAGAGGGTCTCCCGAAGGTACTGCCCGGAGCGCAGGGTGAACGCGCCGATCACGGCGGCGGTGGAGGTCGAGGAGAGATCGTGGATCGCCGACGCGCTCAGCGCGCCACAGACCGGATTGACGAACGCGTCGAGATCGAGCGGGTACGCCTCGACCGGTCGGAGCCGGAACGAGTCAGGGGAGCGTTTCGGCGCCGGCCCCAGCGCCGGGGTCGCCTGCTCCCGGCTGTCCGGCACCCGCCGGCCGCAGCGCGGGCACTCCGGGTCGGGCGCCAGCGGCCATCGGCGTACCCGAAAGGTCACCAGGTCGACGTGGTGCACCGCCGGCCCGGCCGTCCCGCCGCCCGACTCGCTGTCAGGCCGGACACTGCTGGGCTCGGCGCCGGACTGGACGCCGCCGGGCTCGGCGCCGGGCCGGGCGTGGCCCGTCTCGGCCCGGATGACCGCTGCCAGCAGGTCGGCGGCGAACCGGGTCAGGTACGGGGAGGCGCCGACCGGCCGCGTCCCGCCACCGAGTTCCAGTGCGTCGCGCAGGGTGGCCGGCCGGACGGACTGCCACCGGCGGGCCAGGCAGCGGGCGCAGCCCGGCCGGTCCGGTGTGGTCCCCGGCACCGGGCCGATCACGGCGTGGTGCCCGTAGAGGAAGACCGGAACCGGCCGGCCGCCTTCCGCCGGCCCCTCCTCGACTTCCACCGTCAGCTCGTCCCGAAAGCCGAGTTCGTGCACCTCGACGTCGGGTCCCGGCCCTCCGGACGCCCGCAGCGCCTCCCGGAGCAACTCCGCGAGGACGTGGCCGGACGACTCCACCGGCCGGCCGGGCGGCGACGGGACCGCGTCGGGCTGGCGCTGCCGGGCCGGTGCCGGGGCGGTCACCGTTCGTCCCGGCGGGCGAGCAGCACCCGGGCCGTGACGATGCCACCGATCCGCAGGTCGACCGGGGTGGTCGGGACGACGAGCGGGTCGTATCCGGAGGCCCGCAGAGCGGTGGACAGCTCCGGCCAACCGTGCCGGACGTCGACTCGGGCGGCGACGACCTCGGTCGCCTCCAGGGTGTCCGGGTCGAAGTCGGCGACGAGCGGGTCACCGGCGTCGACCGGCGTACCGTCCGGAAGCTGCCGGCCGAGCTGCACCGCTCCCAGCAGGTCGCGTACGACGGCGACAGCGGCCCGGTTCCACGAGGTGTGCGCGGCGGCCCGCCACCCGCTGACCCCGCTGTACCGGTCGACGTGCCGGGCGAGCAGGACCTGCGTCCCGGCCGGACCGGTCGGGGTGAGGTCCAGCAGTTCCAGCCCGACCCCGAGGTTGTCCGCGGACTTGACCAGGAACTCCAGTTCCGGGCTGCCGCACACCGTCTCCGGCGCGACCCGCCGTGCCGGGGTCAGTCCGCGGATCGCCGCCAGCAGGGCGAGGTGGCACAGGGCGGAGCGCAGTCCCCGCCACGTCGCCGCCGCGAGTGACCCGCCGGCACCGTTCCCGCCTGATCCGGTCAGGAACGTCCGATCCCGGTTGTCCGGTCCGAGCGGCTGCACCGCGCCGGCCGGTACCTGCCAGCGCTCGCCGGTGAGCAGCGAGGTGGCCGGCCGGTACCGGACCGACCCCTCGGCAACGACCCCGCTGGCGATACTCAACGCCGCCGGCAGCACCCGAGGCAGGTCCGCCGGGACGGGGCCGTCGGGCCGGGGCGGCGCCCACGCCGCGTACGCCTCGGCCGCGACGTGCAACGCGCGACGGCGGGCTCCGGCGACGTGGTGTACGTCGAAGGCCGCGATCCGCCGCCGTGGCCCGTGGCCCAGCGAGAACTCCACCGTGCTCACCTTGAGCGGAGTCTGCGTCCATCCGTCGTCGTCGAACCCGGTGAACACGCCGGCATGCCGGCCGACCAGCACCATCCGCGCATCGAGTTCGGCGAGGATCGCGTCCGCCTCGGCCTGCGGGTCGGCCGCCTCGGCCGGGTCGCCGCCGGCCACCTCAGCGTCGAGGTCCACGAGCCCGTTCGGCACGCCCGGCACTGTGTCGCCGCCGGTCACCTGCGCTGTGTCGCCGCCGGCCACTTCTGTTCCGAGGGTCGCCGAGCCGCTCGCGGCCCGAGCCGGCCGGCGCTCGCCCGGCTCCGGGCCGAGCGCGGAGCATCGCGCGCAGCCCGGGTGCGGCAGCAACTCCTCGGCGAGCACGTCCACCGACTCCAGGTTCTGAATGATGATCTTCCCGTCGGTCTCCGCCGGCAGTACGCCGGTGGTGATCCGGAAGATCTCGTAGCCGACCAGGTTGCCCAGCATCGCCGCCACCGGTCCCACGGGCCGGCGCGGAGGGACCGGCGTGACCACCGGCAGACCGGATCCGCTCCAGAGGTCGGCCGCTGCCGCGCGGTCCCCGTTGGCGCCCAGCCGCAGCGCCGCGCAGACCCAGCACCCACGGCTGTCGGTGGTGCTCGTCGGCCCCACGATGGCTCGTTCGCCGAACGACCAGACCGGAACCAGGGTCCGGCCGACGGGTACCCCGGCGGCGAGCAGCCCCAGCGTCTGCCCGGGTGGCCCCTCGTCCGCGACCACGGCGACGACGTCGTACGGCGCCAGGTCGGACCAGGAGAGCAGGGTCGACTCGATCGGGACGATCTCGGCCGGGCAGCCGTCCCCGGTCAGCTCCCGCGCCTCCGCGACGATCTCGTCGAGCCGTGGCTCGCCCCGGTCGTCCGCCGGCTGTGCCGCGACCCGGGCGGCACCGTTGCGGAGCAGGCTGCGTACGCAGGAGCGGGCGACCGGCCCCGATCCGAGTACGGCCACCGTGGTGTCGCGGAATCGCCGGAACCGGGCTGCCGGGGTGTCCTGGTAGTGCTCGATGTAGGCGAGTTGGGCGGCGAACCGGCGGGCCACCTCGGCCGGCAGGTCGTGCCCAGGACCGGTCTCGACTGGGACGTCCCGGGCGAGATTCCGTTCGTAGAGCGCGTTCACCAGCTCGACCACCATGGTCCGCTGGTTCGGACCGAGCGGGGCGCAGATCTCCGCGACCTGATGCCGCCCGTCCAGGTACGGCACCAGCAGACTGGCGAAACGATAGGCCGACTTGGAGGTCAGGGTGAACCCGCCCTCGGCATTGTGGAACAGCACTCCCTCCGGCGTGCCGGTGAAGAGCACGTCCCGGCGGATCCGCGGCCTGGTCTGGGCGATTCGCTCGTACATTGCGGACAACTGGGCCACACCTTTCTCATGACACCGGGCGGGCGAAGCCGCGCGCGAAGATCCGGAGCAGTTCGTGCATCGTGTAGTGGCCGGATCCCTCTTCGAGAAGATGGGCGTCGACCAGCCGGTCAAGCAGCGCCTCCGCCACCACCTGGGTGACCCCGAGCGCCGCCGCGCCGTCCGTGGCGGCGAAGACCGGCGGGGCGGTGCTGCCGATCCGGGTGAAGGCGTCCACGAGTGGCGGGGCGAGCTGGTCGAGCCACCCCCGGAACCGGTGCGCCACCGACATCTGCGGGTCGTCGGGGAGCGTCAGCCGGTCGATCCGGTCGGGCGCCAGCCAGGCGACCACGTCGTCGATCCGCATCCTGGGTCGGGTCAGCAGTCGGGCCCCGGCGACCCGCAGGGCGAGCGGAAAGTGGCCGCAGGCCGTGGCGAGGGCCCGCAGCGCCGCCGGTTCGGCGTCGGCACGGGCGGCGCCGAGCAGTACCCGCAGGAGTTCGGTGGACTCGTCCGGGCTGAGTACGTCCAGCCGGTGCACTCGGGCGCCGTGCCGGGCCACCAGGCCAGCCAGGCTCATCCGACTGGTCACGATCACCGAGCGGTCCGGGTTCCACCGCAGCAGGTCCGCCGGGATCTGCTGCACGGCGCTGACGTCGTCCAGCACCACCAGCATCCGGCCGGCCGTCCCGGTGCCGGACCGCTCGTACGCGGCCCGCAGATCAGCGGCGATCTCCTCGGCGGGCCGGGGAGAGCCGTCCGGGCCGGCCGCCCGGAGCAGGCTCGGCACTCCCGCACCGCGAGGCGCGGCCAGCCGGGCGGTATGCAGGGCCAGCGCGGTCTTGCCGATCCCGGGCGGGCCGGTTACCACGACGGTGCCGCAACCGGCCCGGTCCGGGCCGAGTTCCCGGAGGATCGCCGCGCTGACCTCCGCCCGGCCGGTGAACTGGGGTACCGCCGGGAAGGGATCGCCGGTCTCGACGGCCCGGGGGCGGGTCGGGTTCTCGGCCGGCGGCTGCCCCGACCGGTCGCCGCGCAGGATGGCTATCTCGAGTTGCCCGAGCGCACGGCCCGGATCCACCCCCAACTCGTCGCGGAGATAGTCCCGGATCCGCCGGATCTCGGCCAGCGCCTCCGCCGTCCGACCGGTCCGGTACAGCGACTCGGCGAGCCGCTCGGAGATCCCTTCATGTCCCGGGTGGGCCCGGGACGCGCTCCACAGTGCGGGCAGCGCGGCGCCGGCCTGGCCGAGCGCGATCCGGAGGTCACTGGCCCGCTCGACGACCCGCAGCCGCTCCTCGACGAGCCGGGGGAGGACATCGGCCCGTAGCGACGGGGAGGGCACGTTCGCCAGCGGCGAGTCGTGCCAGAGTGCGAGCGCCTCGTCCAGCAGGCCCAGCCGCTCGGTCGGCTCCTCGACGTCAGCGGCGCGACGGACCAGCTCGCGAAAGTGTACGAGGTCGAGCCGCTCGGCGTCGGCGACCATCCGGTAGCCGCCCGGCACCGTCTCGATGACGTCGTTGGCGATTCCGTACTTGGTGAAGAGCTGGCGCAGCCGCAGTACGCAGGTCTGTAGCGCGGCGCGGGCCGCCGTGGGCTGCTCGTCACTCCAGATCGCCTTCCACAGCGCTTCCACCGTGACGATGTTGTTGGCGTAGAGTAACAGCGTGGCCAACAGGATGGTCGGCTTCGACGGTGGCAGCACCACGGAGTCGTTGCCGTACACAATCATCAGCGGACCGAGGACCTGAAACCTGGGCTGTCGGACCGCCGGTTCGCCAGGGGTCACGGCGAACACCGTGCGGACCGGCGCCCGAGCGTAGGCATGGAAGCGAACGCCGGGTGGTCAACCCACAGGCTGTCTCGAACGCACATGACTTCCCCTGACGATGACGCATTCTCCACAGCAGCCGGCCGATCCGCCGGCGGGCTGACCACCATTTCCGGTCGTCGGCAGCTGGCGGCCGGCCCGAGACCGGAGATCATGTTACGGAGACCGAAACGATCGTTCAATAGCGAGATCTAAATATTGGAGATCACGGACCGGGCCGGAAGTGCACCCGCATACCGCCCACCGTGCATCGAGTTACCGCTCAGTCGCGCATCGGTCGCTAATCAAACAAACGGTACTTATCGGGGTGATGTGGTGCTGCCGGGTAGCGCCGCGTTATCAGGGCGCGATGCCGAACCGTTGGCTGGGAGTCGTCGGCTGCTCGACCGTCCGAGCACATCGGAGTGAACGCCGAGGGTGGGCCACAGCCACCGTGATCTGCCCCTCAATTGCGCGCCGGAGGTCTTCGTCGCCTCGCCACGGCTCCTCCGCGTCCATGTCCGGCCGCGCCGGCACGACCTGTCGCCGCATCGTGTGTAGACGGCGGAATATCGGTGGCTAATTCGATTATCGCCGGCGTGCTCGCGATAAGACTTCTGACGAATCCGGCGAGGAAGCGCTCGGGCGGACTCGCCATCCCGGTGATGTCGATGGAATTAGCCGTCCTTCTCGGCGGGCGGGCGGCATTCCGCAATTCCCGTCCAGGCGGTGGCTCCGGCGTCTCTCGTTCGGACACCCGCTGCCAAGTGCGATCTTGGTACGGTGGGCGCCCTTGTGCGGAAGGTTGGCCATGGCCGATGCTGCTGTCAGAACGCCCGGCCGCGCCTCTGCGGCAGGTGTCGCAGCCGCGCCTGGTGTGGCTGGCCACTGTGCATCGTCTCCGGCGCGGGTGGCCGGCACTCCTCGTCGCCGCGATCTCCGGCGGCGTCCTCAGCGCGCTGCTGTGGCAGCTGATCCACCTTGTCGCGAACACTCTTTGAGCACCTGACGGGTAGGGGTACCGCAGCGGCGGTCCCGGCCACACGCGCCGGGGCCGCCGCTGCGAGAGTGACCCTGCTGTGGCTGGGCCGGGTCAGCCAGCGCGGCCGGTCTTGAGTGCCGCCGCGGTGTCGACGACGCGGCGGGCCTGGTAACGGGCCGCTTCGAGCACCACGTCCCCGGGCGGGCCATCGGCGGTCACGTGGGAGGTGCCGTAGGGATTTCCCGTCTGGAACTGGACAGGGTCGGTGTAGCCAGGGGGCACGATGACGCCGCCCCAGTGGTAGAACACGTTTCCCATTGCCAGGATGGTGGACTCCTGGCCTCCGTGGGCGGTGTTGGACGCGGTGAAGGCCGAGTACACCTTGTCGGCCAGTTTGCCCTGGAACCACAGCGGTCCGGTGGTGTCGATGAACGCCTTGAGCTGGCCGGCCACATTGCCGAACCGGGTTGGGGTGCCGAACAGCACCGCGTCGGCCCAGGCCAGGTCGTCGGGGCTGGCCTCGATGACGTCGGCGGTGTCCTGGATATGCTGGGCCCACTCCGGCCTGGCGTTGATCGCTTCCGGTGGGGCCAGTTCGGCGACCTTGCGCAACCGCACGTCCGCGCCGGTCTTCCCGGCGCCGTCGGCGGCGGCTCGCGCCAGGGCGTGCACGGTGCCGGTGGCGCTGTAGTAGATGATCGCGAGCTTCACGGGTTCCATGGGTCGGTTTCCTTCCTTCGCGGGTTCCGTCCGGTGCCCCCGGTGGGTGCTGCCGCAACCCGGGGCTGCGGGGCGGAGTTGGTGCGCCGCCTACCCGCGAGCGCCAGCGGGGGCGCCGGACGGGGGTTCGGCTGAGGAGTACGACGACCCAACCGCCCCGAATGTGAGGCGACGCGCCGACCTCACAGTTCGGTGCGATGTTTCGTCGGACTGGTGAGGCAGTTGTGACCAAGGGGAGTCGGCGACACCATGAGCACCCGATCAGGGCCCGGAGCGGACCGGTCCGATCCGCGGCTGGGCGCGATCATGCGCGAGCGGCGCCTGCTGATCAATCTCGCGTACCGGCTCCTCGGCTCGCTGGCCGATGCCGAGGATGTCGTCCAGGAGACGTACGCCCGCTGGTACGCCATGTCCCGGCAACAGCAGGAAGCCATCGAAGTCCCCGGCGCCTGGCTGACGAAGGTCGCCAGCCGCATCTGCCTCGATCTGCTCGGTTCGGCACGGGTTCGACGGGAGCGCTACGTGGGCGAATGGATCCCGGAGCCGCTGCCCGAACGCGCGGAGTGGATCAACGGGCGGACGGACGGCAGCTCGGTCGACCCGGCCGACCGGGTCACCCTCGACGAGTCGATCAACATGGCCTTCCTCGTCGTACTCGAATCGATGACCCCGGCCGAGCGCGTCGCGTTCATCCTGCACGATGTCTTCCGCTACTCCTTCGCCGAAGTCGCCGAGATCGTCGGCCGTACCCCGACGGCATGTCGCCAGCTCGCCTCCTCGGCCCGTCGCCGCATTCGCGCGCCGCAGGCTCCGGCGACTCCGGCGGTGCGCCGTGCCAGCATCATCAGGGACTTCAAACAGGCATGGGAGGCCAAGGACATCGACGCCCTCATCGGCCTCCTCGACCCCGACGTCACGGCGATCGGCGACAGCGGTGGCCTCGTCAGCGCCGAACTCCGCCCGGTCGAGGGCGGTGAGCAGGTCGCACGCGTGTTCGTCGAGGTCGCCGGCAGGGTACCCGAGTTGACGATCCTGGAGCGTTCGGTCAACGGTCAGCCCGGCCTGGTGGCCCAGTTGGATGGCGTCACCGTGACGGTGATCGCGTTCGATGTGGCAGGCGACCGGATCACGCGCATCTGGTCGGTCCGCAACCCCGAGAAGCTCCGGTCCTGGACGACGGGCTGACGGCCGAAGAGGGACCCGAGTCGGCGAGCACATCCGGTGACGGGCGCCGATCGCGCGGCCCGGGTCCCTCGCGGATCCGCTGAGTACGGGAGTCGGGTAGGTCGTCGAGTCGCGGACCTCGTCGTGGGCGAAGACGTGGACCGTCGCCCCGCCGGGGGTGTCGGTGGAGTACTGGCCCGGCCGGTCGTCGGCCGCGAAACCTCGTGATGGGCGATACCGTCACTCCAATGAGGACAGCGGTGGCCCGGCGGGTCCGGCGTGCTCGAGGGGTGGGGCGCCGGGGACGTCGCCGATCCGGAAATAGCCGGGAGCACGCTGAATTGTCCGAGTTCGACGGCGAGATGGAGTGCGGCTACCCATAGTTGTCGAAGTCTCACTCGGGGTCCATGGTGCGTGGTTGTGAGCCCCGGACAGCCGGTGATGCGCGCCCCTGATTCAGTGGGCCATTGGTGGCGGACGGCTGGAGTGGATAACTTCGACCCTCAGGGCGGGCCGACGGACGGGGGCTGGATGACGGACAGTAATGCTGGCTATCGCTACACCAACACGGCGATGCTGTCGGTGACGGCGCTGGAGGCGCCGGTGATCGTGACCTCCGAACAGATCGACGAGGAGTTGAGCGACACCTTCCGGCGGCTGCGGCTGCGCCGGGGGATGCTCCAGCGAATCGCCGGCATCCGGGAGCGGCGCTGGTGGCCGGAGGGCTTCAGCTTCGCCGACGCGGCGGCGATGGCCGGGGCGAAGGCGCTGTCGGAGGCGGGTGTCGACGCGCGCGATGTTGGCCTGCTGGTGAACACGTCCGTGTCCCGGGCGCACCTGGAGCCGTCGACGGCGGTGGCCATCCACCACTCGCTGGGCCTGCCGCAGTCGGCATTGAACTTCGACATCGCCAACGCCTGCCTCGGGTTCGTCAACGGGATCCAGGTCGCCGCCAACATGATCGACGCCGGGCAGATCCGGTACGCGCTGGTCGTGGCGGGGGAGAGTTCCCGACAGGCGCAACAGGCGACCATCGACCGGCTGCGCCGCCCGGAGACCACCCGGGAGGACGTTCGGGACCAGTTCGCCACGTTGACGCTCGGCTCGGGCGCGGCGGCGATGGTGCTGGCCGCCGCGGACGAGCACACGGATGGGCACCGGTTGGTCGGCGGGGTGAGTCGGGCCGCGACCCAACACCACCAGTTGTGTGTCGGGGACGACACGACGATGCGTACCGACGCGAAGGGTCTGCTCGACGCGGGTCTGGAGTTGGCCGAGGCGACCTGGGCGCACGTCGGCCCGTGGGACTGGCAGAACATGGACCTGTACGTGATGCACCAGGTCTCGGTGGCACACACGCAGGGCGTCGTCGACCGACTCGGCCTCGACCCGGCCCGGGTCCCGGTGACGTTTCCGCTGCTCGGCAACATCGGACCGGCGTCGCTGCCGCTGACCCTGGCGCATCACGCCGATTCGCTGAACTCCGGTGACCGGGTGCTGTGCATGGGCGTCGGTTCCGGCCTGAACACGTGCGCGCTGGAGATCGTGTGGTGAGCGGTCGGCAGGAGTTGCTCCCGGCGGTACTGCCCGGGGTGGATCGCGCCTGGTCCCGGTCGGTCAGCGCGGTGGACAGCCAGGGCGTGCGGCGTACCTGGCACGTGCTGGACAGCGGTGGGGCGGAGACCGCCGGTGAGCGGCGTTACGTCGGCACGTTGCTGTGCGTGCACGGCAACCCCACCTGGTCGTACCTGTGGCGGCACCTGCTGGCCCGGTTCAGTCAGCCCGACGCGCCGAGGTGGCGGGTGGTCGCCGTCGACCATCTGGACATGGGATTCTCGGAACGCACCGGTACGACACGTGGCCTGGCGCAGCGGATCGCCGACCTCGGTACGGTCACCGACGCGCTGGGCCTGACCGGTCCGGTCGTCACCGTTGGGCACGACTGGGGCGGCGCCATCTCGTTGGGCTGGGCGCTGCGCCACCGTGCCCAGTTGCGCGGCGTGGTGCTGACGAACACGGCGGTACACCAGCCGAACGGATCGCCGGCACCCGCGCTGATCCGACTGGCCCGGCTGCCCGGCATCCTGCCGGCGGTGACCGTGTCGACCCCGACCTTCCTGCGGGCCACCCTCGCGTTGGCGAACCCGTCGCTACCGGCGCCGGTACGCGACGGCTACCTCGCCCCGTACCTGACGCCGGACCGGCGGGCGGCGATCGGCGGGTTCGTGGCGGACATCCCGCTCACCCCGGAGCACCCGAGCTGGTCCGCCCTGGCCGACGTCGCACAGCACCTGGAGACGCTGGCCGAGGTGCCGGCACTGCTGCTGTGGGGGCCGCGTGACCCGGTCTTCGGCGACGCACACCTACGCGACCTGCGGACCCGACTGCCGCACGCCCAGTTGCACCGGTTCGAGGGGGCGGGACACCTGCTCGCCGAGGACGCCGACGTCGCCGATGCGGTCGTACGCTGGCTGACCGACCTGGACCGGCCGACCCCGGCGGACCGGCCGACCCCGGCTCCGGAGCCGAGCCGGGAACCCGCCGTGAGCTGGCGTCCACTGTGGGCGGCGCTGGAGGAGCGTGCCGACGACCGGCGCGTCGCGTTGGTCGAGCTGGCCCAGGGCGGCCGACAGGTGAGCTGGTCGCTGCTGTGGCGGCGGATCCGGGAGATCGCCGCCGGGCTCTCCACCTCCGGGGTGCGCCGCGGTGACCGGGTGGCCCTGCTGGTACCGCCCGGCGCCGACCTGACCGCCGCCGTCTACGCCTGCCTGCGTATCGGCGCGGTGATCGTGGTCGCCGATCCGGGGCTGGGACTGGCCGGCATGAACCGGGCACTGCGGAGCGCGGCTCCGGCGTACATCATCGCGATCGGCCCCGGGCTCGCTGCCGCCCGGGTGCTGCGCTGGCCGGGGCGGAGGCTGGGGGCCGGACGCGGCGCCGCCGTCCTCGGGTCGTTGACCCTGGGCAAGCTCGCCCGGCTCGGCGCGGGTGATCAGGAGCTGCCTCCCGCGCCGGAGCCGGACGATGACGCGGCAGTGCTGTTCACCTCCGGCTCCACGGGTCCGGCGAAGGGCGCGGTCTACACCCACCGCCAGCTCGCCGCGATGCGTGACGTGCTCTCCGACCTCGGCCTCGACCCCGGGGCCGGGATCGTGGCGGCGTTCGCGCCGTTCGCGCTCTTCGGGCCGGCCCTCGGCGCCCCCTCGGCGATCCCGGACATGAGGGTGACCGCACCCCGGACACTGACCGCCGCCGCCCTTGCCGAAGCGGCGGCTGCGGTCGACGCCTCGGCGGTGTTCGCCTCACCGGCCGCGTTGCGCAACGTGGTGGACACCGGCGGGGCGCTGGACAGCCGGCAGCGCGCCGCGCTGGAGAAGGTCGGGTTGCTGTTCAGCGCCGGAGCACCGGTACCCGCCACGCTGCTCGCGCAGGCCCGGGCGCTGATGCCCGGTGCGCAGCCGCACACCCCGTACGGGATGACCGAGGTGCTGCCGGTCACCGACATCACCCTGGACGAGATCGTCGACGTCGGAGCGGGGGACGGGGTCTGCGTCGGCCGGCCACTGCCCGGCGTGCAGGTGGCGATCGCCGCGCTGGATCCGAGCGGCGAGCCCGCCGGCCAGCCGGGCTGCGCCCCGGGGCTGACCGGCGAGATCATGGTCAGGGCCGCACATACCAAGGACCGCTACGACGCTCTCTGGCTCACCGAGCGGGTCAGCTCCCGCAACCCGGGCTGGCACCGCACCGGCGACGTCGGCCACCTCGACCCGGACGGGCGGCTCTGGGTGCAGGGTCGGTTGGCGCACGTCCTGGTCACCTCGGACGGCGTGCTCACGCCGGTCGGGATCGAACAGCAGGTGGAGTCGTTGGCCCAGATCGCCCGGGCCGCGGTGGTCGGGGTGGGGCCGCGTGGGCTGGCGCAGGTCGTGGTCGTCGCCGAGACCCGGCCACCGGTACCCCGGCCCCGGCCGGCGGACCGGGAACTCGCCGACGCGGTACGCGCGGTGGTCGCACCGCCGGTCGTGGCCGTACTGCTCGTTCCGGCGCTACCCACCGACATCCGGCACAACTCCAAGATCGACCGTTCCCGGCTGAGTCGATGGGCCGAACGGGTGCTAGCCGGCGGGAGGCTCAACGGATTGTGAAGGTCCTGGTCACCGGCGCCAGCGGCATGCTCGGCCGCGCCGTCGCCACTGCCCTGATCCTCCGGGGCGACAACGTCCGAGTCCTGCAACGCCGGTCCGCAGCCCTGCCCGGGGCGGACGAGCGGCGTGGCGACATCACCGACCCGGACGCCGTACGCCCGGCCGTCAGCGGAGTCGACGCGGTCATCCACCTGGCCGCGAAGGTGTCGATGGCCGGACCCTGGTCACAGTTCGCACGCGCCAACATCGGTGGCACGGCCGCCATGCTCGACGCTGCCCGGGCGGCCGGCGTTACGCGGTTCGTGCAGGTTTCCTCGCCGTCGGTCGCCCACCACGGCGCCGGCCTGGTCGGGGTGGGCGCCGACCAGGCCGATCCCCGAGGGGCCCGGGGCAACTACGCCCGCAGCAAGGCCGCGGCCGAGCTGCTCGCGTTGGCCGCCGACTCGCCCGACCTCGCCGTCGTGGCCGTCCGACCACACCTGGTCTGGGGACCCGGCGACACCCAGTTGGTCGCCCGGATCGTCGCACGAGCCCGGTCCGGCCGGCTGGCCCTGGTCGGCCGGGGTACCGCCCTGATCGACACGACGTACGTCGACAACGCCGCCGACGCCATCGTCGCCGCGCTCGACCGGGCACCCGACGACATCGTGCACGGGCAGGCGTTCGTCGTCTCCAACGGCGAGCCTCGAATGGTGGCCGAGCTGATCGACCGGATCTGCGCCGCCGCCGGGGCGCCGTCGCCGCGGCTTCGGGTGCCGGTGGTCGCGGCCAAGACCGGCGGCGCCGTACTCGAGCGTCTCTGGTCGGTGCTGCCGCGCACCGAAGAGCCGCCGATGACCCGGTTCCTGGCCGAGCAGTTGTCCACCGCGCACTGGTTCGACCAACGGCGGACCCGGGAGGCGCTGTGCTGGTCACCGCAGGTCACCCTGCGGGAGGGATTCGCCCGGCTGGCCGCCGCCCACCGGCACGACGCCGGCACCTCCTGAGCCGGGGTCGGAAAGCGGCAGCGCGGGGACCGCTCGGCGTCCGAAGATCAGGTCGAGTGCGCGCCGGCCGGCCGGAGGTGTTCGACCCGTGACGGGTAGGCGGTGGCGGTGCCGTGCACGGTCACGCCGGTTTCGGTGCCGACCTCCGGGGCCTGGTGGCTCGGTACCCGGGCGGTGATGGTGGTGGTTCCGGGGAGTTTGAGGTCGACGACGGCGTCGGGTCCGTAGAAGGTGACCGCGGTGACGTGCGCCGCCGGGGCGCCGGGCTCCGGCGGGGCCAGCGCGAGCTGTTCGGGCCGGATCATGACGCTGTCGCTGCCGCCCGGGCACGGTCGGCGGACCGGGACGGCACCCAGCACGGTCTGCGCGATCGTGTCGGTGATGGTGGCGGGCAGGATCACGGTGCTGCCGAGGAATCCGGCGAGTTCGAGGTCTGCGGGTCGACGGTAGAGGTCGGTGGGCGTACCCGTCTGGATGAGCTGTCCGTGGCGCATCACGGCGACCTGGTTGGCGAGGGAGAGCGCCTCGGCCTGGTCGTGGGTGACCAGGATGGTGGTGGTGCCGGTCGCGGTCAGCGCCGCGACCACGGCCCGGCGGGTCCCTTCGCGTAGCGCGGTGTCGAGGGCGGAGAACGGCTCGTCGAGCAGGACCACCCGGGGCTTCGGCGCCAGCGCGCGGGCGAGGGCGACCCGCTGTTGCTGCCCGCCGGAGAGTTGGTGCGGGTAGCGGGTCCGGAGCGCCGGGTCGAGTCCGACGAGGTCGAGGAGTTCGGCGAGACGGATTTGGTTGCGGCGCTCGCGCCGGGGCAGCCCGAAGCTGATGTTGGCGGCGACGGTCAGGTGTGGGAAGAGCGAGCCCTCCTGCGCGACGTAGCCGATCTGCCGCCGGTGCGCCGGGATCCAGCTGCCGTCGCCGGTCACAGTGCTGGGCCCGATGGTGATGGTGCCGGAGTCCGGGCGGTCGAAGCCGGCGACGAGGCGGAGCAGGGTGGTCTTGCCGCAGCCGGACGGCCCGAGGACGGCGGTGAGGGTGCTGGCCGGTACCTCCAGGTCGACGCCGTCGAGCACGTTCTGGTCTGGGTACGACTTGGCAAGTGCGGTGATGGTGAGGTCGGTCATCGGATCCTGCCTGTGGTCTGGGTGAGGAGGTAGGCCATCGGGGCCGAGAGGATCACCATGAGCGCGGCGTAGGGTGCGGCGCCGCCGTAGGCGACCGCGTCGCTGTTGGCCCAGAACTGGGTGGCCAGCGTCGCGGTGCCGATCGGGGCGAGCAGCAGTGTGCTGGTGAGTTCGGTGGTGATGGCCAGGAAGACCAGGGCCGCGCCGGCGCCGATCCCGGGGGCGATCAGTGGCAGGGTCACCCGGACCGCGACCGTGAGTGGTCCGCTGCCGAGCGCGCGGGCGGCGTCGTCGAGGTGCGGGGGCGCGTGCGCGAGAGCCGCCCGGAGACTGACGACGGCGCGGGGCATGAACAGGATCGCGTACGCGGCCAGCAGCATCGCCGTGGTCTGGTAGAGCGCGGGGACGTGCCGGATGCAGACGGTGATCAGGGCGAGGGCGACGATGATGCCGGGCAGCGCGCTGCCGAAGTAGCTGGCCCGCTCGATCGCGGTGCTGGTCCGTCCGGGGCGGCGGGCGGTCAACCAGGCGACCGGGAGCGCGAGCGTGACGGTGACCGCTGCCCCGGCGACACCGAGCCCGAGCGTCGTCACCGTGGCGGCGGTCAGGTCGGCGACCGGGAACCGGGTGGAGGTACCCGTGACGAGCCAGTACGCCAGGCTGGCGAGCGGTACCCCGAGCGCCAGTACGACGATGCCGGCGACGGCCGTCAGCGCGACCGGTGCCCGCCGGCCGAGGCGTACCGGTGTCGCGCGGCGGGCGGAGCCCGGTCCGAGTCGGGCGTGCCGGACCCGCCCACGCAGCCGTAGCTCCGCCACGAGCAACAGCAGGCAGGCGACGACCAGGACGCTGCCGAGCATCGTGGCGGTGGGACCGTTGAAGGTGGCCTGGTACTGGTCGTAGATGGCGGTGGTGAAGGTGGGGAACCGCAGCATCTGGAGGGCCCCGAACTCGGCCAGCAGGTGCAGCCCGACCAGGAGGGTGCCGCCGAGGATGGCCGGACGCAGTTGGGGCACGACAACCCGCAGGAACACGCGCGTCGGCGAGAGGCCGAGGGCGCGGGCGGTGTCCTCGAGGGCCGGGTCGAGACCACGCAGGGTCGCGGCGGCGGGCAGGTAGACCAGCGGATAGTAGGACAGGGTGACGACGAGAACGGCACCCCCGTAGCCCTCGACCGCCGGGCTCAGCGAGACCCAGCCGAAACTGTTGACGAATGCCGGTACGGCCAGCGGCACCGCGAGCAGGACGTGCCAGACCCGACGGCCGGGCAGGTCGGTGCGTTCGGTCAGCCAGGCGGCGGCGGTACCGAGAACCGCGCTGGCGGTCATCGCGGCGACCGCCAGCCGGGCGGTGTTCCACAGCAGCTCACCGACGCGTGGTCGCACCAACTGCTGGTACGCGGCGTGCCAGCCCTCGCCGACGGCGAACCAGGCGACATAGCCGAGCGGGATCAACGTCAGGGCGGCCACGGCGGCGGCGGTCACGGCAACGGCGACGGGGTACCCGGACGTCCGGGCACCCCACCGCCGCGCCAGCGATGTCACCGTCACCGGCGGCACCACCTCGGCCGGGTACGGGTCACAGCAGGCCCGCCTTCTGCATCAGGGCGATCACCTCGGGACCGTTGAGCCTGGACAGGTCCACGTCCGGCGGGCTCAACTCCGACAGCGGCTTGAGCTTGGCGTTCGCCGGCACGTCGCTGGCGATGGAGTATTCCAGGGCGGTGCTGTCGGAGAGGATCTGCTGCCCCTTGGCCCCGGTCAGGTACGCGACGAGCTGCTGGGCTTCCTTCGGGTGTTTGCTGGACTTGAGGACGCCTGCGCCGGAGACGCTCAGGAACGCGCCCGGGTCCTTGGCGTCGAACAGGTGCAGTTCCGTCTTGCTGCTGTTCGCGCCGGACTCGGCCCGGTCCTTGTACCAGTAGTAGTGGTAGATGACTCCGGCCGGGATCTCGCCGGCGTTGACCGCCTTGAGGATCGCTCCGTTGCCGGGGTAGATCTTCGCGTTGGTCTTCAGCCCGGTCAGCCAGGCGGAGGTCTGCTCGGGGCCCTGGAGGGCGAGGACGGCGCTGACGATGGCCTGGAAGTCGGCGCCGGCGGCGGCGATGCCGTACCGGCCCTTCCACTCGGGCTTCGCCAGGTCGAGTAGGGACGTGGGCAGTTGCGCCGCGGGCAGCAGCGACGGGTTGTAGACGAAGACGGTCTGCCGGGCGGCGAATCCGACCCAGGACTTGTCTGGCGGGGTGAACCGGGCCGGTACCTGCCGCTGGGTGTCCGGGTCGACGGTGGCGAAGCCGCTCTTGGCCGCGACCAGGCTCATCGCCGGAGAGTTCTCGGTGATGAACACGTCGGCCGGGGACGCGGCGCCCTCGGCGACGATCTGGTTGGCCAGCTCGAAGTCCTTGCCGTTGCGTAGCTGGACCTTGATCCCGGTCTGCGCCGTGAAGTCCTTGACCATCGCCTCGGCCAGGTCGACGTGCTGGGCGTTGTAGAGGGTCAGGGTCACGTCCGACGGGTCGGTGCCGGCCTCCGTCGTCGGTTCCGACGTCGAACAACCGGTGGTGGCGAGCAGCGTGATGGCTGCGATGCCGGCCAGGGCGCGGGCGCCGCGCATCTAGGTCCTCCGAGGGGTACGGGTCAGCCGGACCCTGTGGCCGGGCGGTCTGGTCGACACGACCGCCATCGATGGCAACAGGGAAGGCTAACCTCAATTAGGTTTGCCTTACCTGAGCGATCCTGCATCTACAGACTGTAGAAGTCAACTCCCGATGGGCATGCCGGACGAGTGAGGTGTACCGGGCCGGGGCTGATCCGCTCGGCGCGACCTGCGCGGATCGTCGGGTGACGTCAGGTGTCCGGGTGCTCGCCCAGCAGGGTGCGGAGGATCTGCTCGTCCCGCTCGTCGAGGGTGCCGACGAACCGGCGCAGCACCGAGGTGTGATCGGCCTCCGCGGCCAGTAGCCGGCTCATCCGCTCCGCGACCAGCGCGGCGGCGTCGCGTACCGCGCCGTACCGATAGGCCCGACCGTCCCGTTGGCGGCTGACGGCGCCCTTGTCGAACAGCCGGGTCAGGGTGGTCACCACCGTGCTGTAGGAGAGCCCGCCGGTGGGATCGAGCCGGTCGCGGACCTCGCCCGGGGTCAGCGGGCCGGCGGCCTCGACCAGGATGGTCACCACCTGGGTCTCCAACTGGCCGGGGCGCCGACGCTTGGGATCGGATGAATCGGCCTCGGATGCGGGCTGCGTCGTGCTCATCACCGCCGACTGTATCGGCTGCCCGGGTCGCCACGGTCCGGCCCGGCGCCCGCCCGTGGCAGACTCGACTGGCCTGGACGGAGGGGTATGTTCGATCATTTCGTGTGGTCCGTGGTCGTGGTACCGCCGCTGATGGTGGTGGCGACCCGGCTGCTGGTCGACCGTCTCGCGCCGTCGCTCGCGGCGGTCATCCTGGTGTGGTCGGCCGTGACGGCCGCGGTGGCGAGCGTGGTCAACCTCGTGGTGTTCGCGCTGAAGGCGGTCGCCGAGCTGCCGGCGGTCGGCCGGGCGCTCGGCTGGTCGTCCCGGCTGGTCGCCGACGACACCGCACACGTGCCATGGGTGTCCTGGCTCAGCGTGGGGCTGCTGCTGGTCGTCACGGTCGCGGTCGCCCGCCGGTGGCGTCGCCACCGACGGGCGCTGGACCTGGCCCACGCCGTGCCGCCGGACACCGGCCGGCTCGTGATGCTGCCCGACCAGGCGGCCCAGGCGTACGCCGTGCCGGGCCGGCCCGGTCACGTCGTGGTGACCACCGGCATGCGTGAACTGCTCACCAGCCCCCAGTTCGACGCGTTGCTCGCCCACGAGCACGCGCACCTGACCTCGGGACACCACCGGCTCGTCCGGCTGGCCGAACTCGCCGCCGCGACCCACCCGGCGCTCTGGTGGGTCGCCCGGCACGTCGACTACCTGGTGGAACGAGCCGCCGATGAGCAGGCCGCCGCAGCGGTGGGCAGCCGCCGTACGGTCGCGCACGCGATCGGGGTGGCCGCGCTGGCCGCCCGTGACGGGCGAAACGACCCACCCGGTCTGTACGCGGCATCCCCCGGCGGAGTCGTACCCCGCAGGGTGGCCCAACTCCTGCGGCCCCGTGCCACCCTCCGGTCACCCGCACTGCGCGTGCTGCCGGTCTCGCTGGCACTGGCGTCGCTGGTCTGGACCGGCGAGGCGGTCTACGACCTCGTCGAACTGCTCGGCTCGGCTCGACCGGGCTGACGGCTGACGGCTGACGGCGTCGTCCCGGAACCCCGGCTTTCCGCGCGCTCGACGGATCTCCATCCCACCGAGCGGCTGCCCGGCCCGGACAACTCGGGAAGCGACGTCGCGGGAACGGGGTGCGCGAGCACTCGCCGGCGGCGAAGGTCGATCGACCGGCGTGCCTCCGTTGCGCGTCAGGGCCGGGCGTAGAGACGCACGACCCGGAGGACGGCGCTTCGGTCGCCCTCGACCCGCACGGTTCCGTCGCGCTCGGCATGCGAGAGCGGCAGGTCGTCGAAGAGAACCCTGCCCCAGACCGTCGACTCGGCGGTCACGGTCGCCGCCGGCTCCGGGGCGACACCGCTCCGGACGTCCAGACTCCCGTCGATCGCGGCCACGCGGTAGTCGCGTACCGGTGGGTCGGGGGGTGGGCCGTCGTGCAGGCGGAGGGCGATGGGCGGCACCTCGCCGGAGGAGGCCGGCGCCATCGTCCGCATCGCGAGGACGGTCGCGTCGGGAGTCATCCGGCCCGATGTGCCGGGGTCGGGTCCGGCCGAATACCAGAGCCCCAGCGACCGCAGGACCGACTCCAACCCGCGACCCCACTCCGTCGCGACGTACGCGCGGGTCCGGGCGAGGTCCGGCAGCACGACCTGGTCGATGATCCCGGATTCCCGCAACGATCGTAGTCGCGCGGTGAGGACGGCCGCGGTGATGCCGCGAACCGACTCCTGTAGGTCGGTGAACCGCTTGGGCCCGAGGATCAACTCACGCATCACGATCAGGGTCCACCGGTCACCCACGAGGTCGAGCGCGTTCGCGGCGCGGCAGGCGTCACCGAAGTCGCCATAGGTCCGTTTGGTCGGCAACGGTCGCCTCACTAACCCGGGCCAGAGCTATGGTCAAGAAAGTACTAGCTATGCTTAGGATAGCCGCATGGCAACCATCTATACCAGTACCCCTGCCCCGCAGGTCGTCGACCGCGAGACCTGGCTCCGCGAGCGGGCGGCGCTGCTTGGCCGCGAGAAGGCGCACACGCGCGAGGGCGACGCGATAGCCGCGGCCCGGCGCCGCCTGCCGATGACCGAGGTCACCCCGATCTCGCTCGTCGGAGCGCACGGTTCGACGCCGCTGTCGGAGATCTTCGACGGACGTGACCAGCTCGTCGTCTACAAGCACATGTGGCACCCCGGGAAGCCGTTCGAGGACCAGTGCGAAGGCTGCACCGCCTCCGTCTGGGACTTCCAGAACGCGGCCTACCTCGAAGAACGCGGCATCTCCTTCGCTGTCTTCGGCGAGGGGCCGTACGAGGAGATGGCGCCGTTCCGGGAGTTCATGGGCTACACCCACCCGTGGTTCTCCAGCCATGGCGTCGAGGATCCCGCCTACGCCGGCGGCGGCATCATCGCGTGCTTCCTGCGCCAGGGCGACCGATTCTTCCTCACGTACGAGACGACCGGCCGAGGCGTCGAGGCGATCATGTCGTCGCACAAGCTGCTCGACATGACCGCCTACGGCCGGCAGGAGGCGTGGGAGGACTCGCCCGAGGGCTGGCCGCAGGACCCCACCTACACGAGATGGCGCAGGGACGGCCGCCCCGTACCGCAGTGGACCCGGCCGGGGGTCGGGCCGGTCGGCGCAGAGCACGAACAGCACTGCCACTGACAACGGTAGGACCGCTCTCGCCGGGACGTTCAAACCAGAAAGGAATCGCGTAACCCGGCTCTCCGGACGGCTCGGCCGCCGGTCGAGCCCACCGCGCTGCCCGGCTGACTCCACCGCCGCCGGTCGCCGCAGGCAAGCCGGAAAATCCGCCGTCGGCCATCAACGTTTCTGCCCCGCTCAGGGTCGTGTTGGGTAGCGGACAGAAGTGGAGAGCAGATGGCATCGGACGACGACGGCGGCTTCAAGGAGTTCGTCGACGCGCGCTACCCGGACCTGTTGCGGGTGGCCTATCACCTGACCGGGTCGGCGGGCGATGCGGAGGACCTCGTCCAGGGCGCCCTGGTGAAGGCGATGCGCCGGTGGCGGCGGGTCGACGAGCCGATGGCGTACCTGCGGCGGGTCATGGTCAACCATCACATCACCATGTGGCGCCGGTACCGGGCCCGGGAGGTGGTGACCGCCCTGTTGCCGGACCGGCCGGTCCGCGACGTGGCGGACCGGGTCACCGAGCGGCAGGCGCTCTGGCAGGCGATGCGGGCGCTGGCGCCGCGAACCAGGGCGGTGATCGTACTCCGGTACGTCGCCGACCTGCCGGAGACGGAGGTCGCCGAGACGCTGGGCTGCTCGGTCGGCTCGGTGAAGAGCCGCGCCTCCCGGGGACTGGCCCGACTGCGGGCGGCCCTGGAACCACAACCACGAACGGCCACGTCCGGCATGGCGGCACCGGCAAGGGAGAATCATGGGTTCTGACGAGCGAATCGGCCTTATCCTGACCGAGCTGACCGAGGACCTGCGACCGCAGCCGGACCCATACGGCCGGGTGCTCGCCCGGCACCGGCGGGGCCGGCGGCGGGCACTCACCGCGACCCTCTGCGCGGTCGCCCTGCTGGCCACCGTCGGGATCGTCGTCACCACCCTCCGGCCGGGCGGCGGGGCCGCTCCGGAACCGGCGGCCAGCCAGTCGGCGGGCGCACGGATGCTGGCCTGGGCTGACCGGCTGGCCCGGTCCGAGCCGCGCGGCCGGATCGGCACTGATCAGGGGTACCGGACGTCCCTGGCCGAGACCCTGCTGGCCGACGCGCGGGCCGGCCGGCTGCCGAGGCTGACCACGCCGGTCCGGGAGGTGCGGGTGTTGTTCGTCGACGACGTGGGCCCGCACCGGGTCGCGTTCGCCGCTTTCGTGTTCACCGGACCCGACTCCCGGGGCTGGCCGAATGCCATGGCCTGGATGGTGGCGGACCAGGGGGCCGGCCCTCAGGAACTGGCCCGTACCGCCGCCGAGCGGTTCGGCGACGGGTTGGAGCCGTACGAGAGCCTGACCCTCGGGAGCCTCGACGAGCCGGACCAGGTCGGCTATGTCGGCATCGCCCCGGAAGGCTGCGACTTCGCCACGGCTGGGATGCCCGCCCCGCAGAACTGGACGCCGGAGCCGACCGGTTCCTACCTGGTCCGCCCGCCAGGCAGCCTCCGGCCGGAATGGTTCCAGGTAAGCTGCGCGGGCGAGGTACGGAAACGGCTGCCCGGCCCCGGTTCGTGGGCACCTGAGGGCGTCACGGAAGACCAGTTCGCCGCCGCGGTGTCGCAGGTCCGGGGGCGGCTGCACCCGACCGAGTCCCGTGCCGCGATGAGCACCGCGACCGGCGGCTGGGGATACACCGTGACCGAGCTGCCGACCGTGGTCTGGAGCGGCGAGACGACCGGTACCGGCATCGGATTCGACGGACTGGCCACGGTGGTCAGCGCACCGGCGGTCGACGGCGGATGGCTGGGCGAGGTGGCGATAACCTACCGCCAGGAACACGCCGACGAAACCATCGGAACGGGCAGCCAGTTCGCGACCCGGACCGACCCGGCGGCACCCGACCGGCTGCTGGCGATCCCGCTCGGCCCGGACGACGGCGCATCCGGCCCACCGGACCGTACCCTGCTGGTGATCGCACCCACCGGCGCCACCGAGGTACGCGCGCTGCTCGGTGACCGGGCGGTGGCCCAGGGACAGGTGGAGAACTCCGCTCTCGTGCTGAGGGTGCCGAGTACCGAGAATCTGCGCCTGCAAGCCCTCGACGGGACCGGCGCGGTGCTCGGGACCGAGCGGGTCGTCGAGAGTTTCGGACCCGGTTATCAGCTCGACGCCTGGGACGCGGACTGACGAGCGGTGTCCCGGTCCGGCCGGCGCGGCTCAGCCTCGCCGGCCGGATCCAGCCGGCACGCACGGCGGGGGAGCGGAAAGACCGCGCATGGCCGGCGTAGATCGTGTCAGGATCCTCGGCATGGCTGGTCGCGCACTGAGCTTCGGACAGGTGGCCGAAGTGTACGAACGGTTCCGGCCGGGGTATCCCGGGGAGCTTGTCGACCGGGTGCTGACGTACGCGGGCGGACCTGTGCGGACTGCCCTCGAGATCGGGGCTGGGACGGGCAAGGCAACCCGGCTCTTCGCTCGACAGGGGATCCGGGTCACCGCGACCGAGCCGGACGGAGCCATGCTGGCCGAGCTGCGCAAGCACGTGCCAGCACACGTCCGGACAGTGCAAGCCTCCTTCGAGGACCTGCGACCGGGTGAGAGATATGAGCTGGTCTATGCGGCAGCCGCGCTGCACTGGACGGACTCGGTGGACCGGTGGTCGCGGATGGCCGCGTTACTGGAGCCGGGTGGCGTGTTCGCCTCGTGCGGTGGACCAATCCAGCCGGCCGACCCTGCCGTACGGGAGGCTGTTCGCGCGGCTCGGGCAGCGTATCTGGAGAGCGACGAGATCCCGTCTCCCGATGGGACGCCACCGGAACATGACATGCAGTGGCCGGGTACGGAACTTCAACGGTCCGAGTGGTTCGTGGACGTACGGCAGTCAGTGCTCAAGCGTCGCCTGACGATGAGCGCTGACCACTACGTCGGTTATCTCGCGACCGTCTCGGCCTACCTCGAACTGTCGACCGCGCAGCAGGCACAGGTGTTCCGCCGGATCAGGCAGGTCCTGCCGGAGACAGTCGAGATCGCCGCCGACATCACCGTCCACCTCGCGCGCAGGTGCCGCGAGCGGTAGTGCGTCGATTGCCGGACGGTGCCGTGGCGGCCGGCCCGGCGGTTCGGGTTTGTTCGGTAGGGATGGCGCTCTCGTGCCGTGCCGGCGGCGGTGCGCCGACGCTGGGTCGAGGGGATTGCTCGACGGCGTTCAGCGCACCGTGGCTGGTGCGGCTATGACTTGCCGGCCTTGGCGTGGTATTCGTCGGTGATCTCTTGGGGGATGCGGCCACGGTCGGAAATCTCCCGACCTTCCTTCTTGGCCCATGCGCGTATCGCCTTGTTCTGCTCTCGGTCGGCCGTGGCGCTGCCCCGGCTTCGTGCGACGCGGCCACCGACGACCACGGCGCTGCGGCCGATCTTCTGACCCGACGCGGTGTAGGGGGCGAACGCGTTCCGGAGCTTGTCGGCGTTTGAACTGGACAGGTCGATTTCGTACTGGACGCCGTCGAGGGCGAACTTGACCGTCTCGTCGGCCTCGCCGCCGTCCAGGTCGTCGACCAACTTGTGAATGATTTGCCTGGCCACGGAGGAGTCTCCTTCGAGAGTTGTCTTGGTATCCGTTGCACATTAGCGTGTCGACGCTCAGAACGCTAAGGCGATGCGATTGCGGGCTTGGGTCCGGGCATAGTCCGCGCCATGGAGTGCACCATGGTTTCGGGCTGCTGCCTGATCCGCAGCGGTGAACAACCGGTCCGCCCATCGCTTCGCGTCATCGGCCCGCGACTGCTTGTGTCCACTGCGGTATTGCGCGTGTTAGCCGGTGGCTCGCGCCAATTCCGGCGAGGGAGGCGGAGACGAGGGCGAGACCGAGCCACCGGATGCCGGGGCTGGGCGAACCGGCCGCCGTACCCGATTGGGTGTGGTGGTGTGCGTGATCCGGCGTCGGCGGCTCCGGGGGCCGATGCGGGCGGAGGCGGCGCCTCCTCTTGCGGTCCGTCGTCCCGCAGGTGAAAGACGGGGCGAACGCGCCGCGCTGCCCCGGTTGAATAGGTTCAGTGGTAGATCAGGTTTACGGTCGGTCCGGTGGGACGTGACGTGCTGGGCTGTGACCTGAAGCACAAACCTGCGGTTTCCCGGATCGGCACCGCCTTACCGGCGCGCAGGCTCGGGGCGTGTGTGGCCGGCGGCGGAAGCCAACCGAGAAGACAAGACTGTTTCCCGCGAGGTCGGCAGATTAACGTCGGTGACCGTGAGTGGTGAAGCGATCATCTTGACCGGGCCGCCCGGTGCGGGAAAGACGACGGTGGCCGAGCTTTTTGCCAGCGATGCGAGCGTCCCGACGGTACATCTCACGACCGACCTGTTCTATCGATCGATCCGGACGGGTTTCGTCCTGCCGTTCCTGCCCGGCGCGCAGCGGCAGAATGAGGTGGTCGTCGAGGCGATCGTCGGGACCGTCGCGACGTTCGCCCGTGGCGGTTATGACGTCGTGGTCGACGGAATAGTCGGGCCGTGGTTCCTGCCGCCGTTTCGCGCGATGGCGGAGCGGGACGACCTGAGGGTGTACTACGTGGTGCTCAGACCTGACCTCGGCACCACGCTGTCCCGCGCGAAGGGACGCGCCGGCAGCGAACTGAAGGATGTCGAGGCGATCATCGGCCTTTACGGCGCATTCGCGCAGCTCGAAGAGTTCGAAGACCACGTGATCGACACTGGGGACCTCGACGCGGTGCGGACAGCCGCCGAAGTCCGGCGTGCCGTCGCTTCGGAGCGGTTCCGACTCGTCTGAGTCGGGACGACGATGCGGGCCGCGACGCATGCCACGGCGGCGCGCCTCCTGGGTGGCGGTGCCCGGCGTACCCCGGGCTCCAGTGTGACGGGGTGACGGGGTGACGACGACAGCGGACTCCGAGGGCGCGGCCACGCGCGGCCTGTCGGGTCGCCGGACGCGCAGGGTCGGCCGGAGCCGACCTCGCCGCTGTCAGGGCGGATGCCCGTTCGACGGAGACTCCGTTGGCGGATCGTCGGGGTAGTAACGCCCGTTGTCCGGAGCCGGACGGCGCGCCCCCGTGTGAGCCTTACTTTCACATACTTCGATGTCCCGGGTTCCGGCTCGACGGGGAGCCGCTGTGCACTGTGGACGGTATCGGGAGGAGGCTTCATGCGCGGACGCAGATGGGCGACCCTGGTAGTGGCGGTGACGCTCGCACTGGGCGGGCTGGTCGGGATCGGCGCCACTCCGGCCGCCGCGGACCCGCCGGGCGGTACGCTGCGCGGCGTCTACTACGACGGCCAGTTCTGCAACAGCTACGGCAACGAGGGTGTCCAGACCGGCCTGTGGAGCTGGTACTACTGCGAGTACCGCCAGTACGGCCCCACCGGCCCCGCTTACTACTTCCTTTGGACCTTCACCTATTAGCGCTGGGGCCAACCCTTCGCGTCCGGCACCCCGGAAGTGCGGCGGATGTGGCCGTGTACCTGATCCCGCCACTCCCGGACGACTTCTTCAGCCAGCTCATCTTCCTGACCGGGTGCACCTGCTCGGACAGGCGCTTCCGAGCCCGTTCGGTCACCGCCGGGTCGGCCAGCCCGGCGGTGGCCACCGTCTCTCCTGCGACGGTCCCCGCTCTGCGCGCCGATGCTGACGAGGTCGGCACCATCGTCACCGCGGGGTCGTCCCCGCCAAGCCCCGCGCCCGTACACTGCCCCAGGTGACCCCGCCCTCTCCCGGCGCCGCCGGCCAGGTTCCCCCGTACGGCCCACTCCCCGGCGTCCGCCCGGTCTGGCTGCTGATCGGGCCGGCACTCGCCGCCTCGCTGGGTGCCTTCCTGCTCACCCTCACCGTCGGGCCGGAGGGGGCCGCGATCCAACGGGCCTTGCATCTGCCGAGCTTGGGGATCCTCTGGATGTTCGTCGCCTTCCTGCTGCCGGCGGCACTGGCGGTTCCGGTCGGCGCCCTGGTCGGCCGACGGTGGCCGACCGCTGTCGCGTTGCCCGCGATCGTGCTGCTGGTTCCCGGATCGCTGCTGATCGCCCTGGCCTCGGGGAGCGGTTCGCTGCTGCTCGGCCGCGCGTTGACCGGGTTCGGGGCCGGTCTGGCCTGGGGCGTCACGGCCGTGCTGGTCGTGCAGTCGCGGGCCCGGCGCGGGTGGGTGGCGCCACTCGTCGCCGGTGCGGTGGTGCTGGGGCTGGTTCTCGGACCCGTGATCGGGGCGCTTCTGGCGCGGTTGGTCGGTTGGCGGTTGCCTTTCATGCTGGCCGTGCCGTTCGGGGTGGTGGCGTTGCTGGCCACCGCGGTGAGCGGGATCATCGTCCTGACACGGCGGGCGTCCCCACCGGCTCAGCCTCCGGCGTCCCCACCGGCTCAGCCTCCGGCGTCCCCGCCGGCTCAGCCTCCGGCCGCCCCGTCGGCGTGACGGGAACAGGCGGCGCAGGGCGACCCAGCCGTACCCGACGACGAGCACCGGTACCGGCCACGGTGTCGCAGGAATTCGTGGGCTGCGACTGATCTTCCGACGGGCAGGATCACTTTCCGCGTGGTGGCCGGCGGTGGCCCGTTCCTGGTCAACGGTGTCCGTACCGCCGGAGGCGGGCAGGTGGTCCTGACGGAGTCGGGACCTTTGACCCTGTCGACAGTGACGCCGGGTGAGCGACCGTAATCGGGATTGGTTCCGGGGTCCAGAGGGAGATGTCCAGTTGCTCGCGCCCGATGCCGACATCAGCCTGTCATCGGCGTCTGCCGGTGGCCTGGTGCAGGTGCACACCCGAGGTCTGGTCGGCGCCGACGAGCGGGACTGCGCCCAGGCGATGATCGGTGCGGTACTGGCCCACCACAAGGTCCCCGCCGCAGGTGCCCGAGTACGACTCTCCGGCGGGAACTGCCCCGGTGGCCCGATCCTGGTCCAGGTGAACCTGCGGGTCTGCGGGGCACCGGCCCGGATGCAGGTGCCGGGCAGGCCGGTAGCCACCGCGATAGCGGCCGGTGCGGCTCGGCTGGAGCGCCAGATCCGGCGGCTGACCACCGCGTGGCAGCCGTGGCCGTGGCCCGATCCCGAACGCCGGGCGCTGTCCGTACCCGGCCACGGGCAGATCGCCCGGCTGAAGACCTATCGACTGCACTCCGGCGTGCCGTGCCAGGCCGCCGCGTTCCTGAACGCGATGGACTACGACGTACACCTGTTCACCGACGCCGAGACCAGCGAGGACGCCGTCATCTATCGCGCCGGGCCGACCGGGCTGCGGCTGGCCCGCCAGCGCAGCATGCGGCCACCGTCGATGCCGGTCACCCTGCCGCTCACGGTCAACCCGCGCAAGACCCCCATCCTCACCCCGGCACAGGCCGCCGACCGACTCGCCGAGGGCTGGCTGCCGTTCGTCTTCTACACCGACCGCGACAGCGGGCGCGGCAACCTGCTCTACCGCCGCTACGACGGCAACCTCGGCTTGATCAGCCCCACCATTACCGGAACGGACCCGCCGTCCTGGATCGGCCGGACCAACCTGAGCATGGCGCCCGGCCCACCCGGATCGCCAGCGGCCGTCGCACCTCGCCGGGCCCACTAGACTGGGCCGGTGATCCGGGCCGTGATCGTGGACGTCGACGACACCCTGTGCCTCACCCAGGCAGCCGCGTTCGCGTTGGAGAACGAGGTCCTGGCGCAGATGGGCCGGCCGACGATGCCTCGGGCCCTGCATCTGGCCACCTGGGGCGAGCCGCTGTTGGACGCGATGCCCAAACGGTCTCCCGGCCTCGACCTGGCCAGGTTCGCGGCGCTGCATCAACGGGCGCTGAGACAGCACGTCGCCGACGGTCGCCTGGACGTGATCCCGCCGGAGAACCTGCGCGCGCTCGACGAGTTCGTGCTGGCCGGCCGGGCGGTGTTCCTGTTGACGTCCCGCGCCGAGGACGAGGTCCGCCACATGTTGGAACCGGATCACGTACTGGCCGAGCGGGTCAACGGCATCTACCACGCCGGCAACACCCGATTTCGTAAGCCGGACCCGCGTGCCTTCGACGAGTTGCTCGCGACGACCGGGATACCGCCGCAGCAGTGCGTGTACGTGGGGGATTCTCCGGGCGACGCCGTGGCAGCCGGCGGTGCGGGCATGTACTTCGTCGGCTGCCTCCAGAGCGGGGTGCGGAAGCCAGCGGACTTCGACCGCCGGTACGTCGACGCCTTCGTCGACACCTTTCCCGACATCGTCGACGTGGTCCACCGACTCGACCAGGACTCACTGTCGACCTCTGGCCGGTAGCCGGCGACCGGACGCCGCACAGCCCAGAACAGGAGTCACGCCGCCAGCCAATTCCGCCGTGTCGTACGCCGGGATCAGCCGCCGGGGCAGCCACGGCCGCCGCTGGTCGGGATGCACTGCGTCACGCGGGGTGCTGGCTCCTGGTCGTCCGGCGTCCAGCCGATCAACGGTGCCGTCGCCGCGCTCTGCGCGATCGAGACGGCGACGTAGATCAGTACCGTGCCCACCAGTGACCAACCGAAGTGGCGAGTCCAGTACCGATGGCGGACGAGCCGGGCGAGCAGCACCCCGGTCACCGGAAGTGCCAGGTTGAGCACCAGTGCCGTGGTCAGGAGGGTGTCCGTGGTCGCGCCGAAGGCCTGTGCCGCCGAGCGGGTCGCCAGGTAGGGCGACGACGTACGTCGAATCAACCCGACGATGAGCAGGAACGGAACGCCGTAGAGCCAGGCGACGAAGAGTACGCCGAGTCCGGCGCGCCTCACCGGAGACCCTGCCAGACCGCACCGGCCACCGCCACCACGACGACGCTGCCGAGCGCCGACAGGGTGCCGGTGAGGATCGAGGAGGGGACCCGGCGCGCGAGCAGCCCGGTGACCACCAGCGTGCTGAACAGCAGACCCGCGAGGATCGGGCCGCCGAGGATCACCAGCAGGCCGAGTTCCTCTTGCGGTGTCATGCAGCTGAACACCGCCGCACAGTCCCGGTTCGGTGTGGCCGGTATCCCTGCATGCCCGACGAAAACCGCGGCAAGCACGGTGGTGTACCAGCCCAGCGCGACGAGAAGGCTCAGCCCGAACGACGCTCGGCGCGGCGCAGCCACATCATCCATGCCCGAGAATCTGGCACGGCCTCCGGTCCTGGCGTATCCGTTCTCGTACTCATGTCAGGCCGGCGACCCGGGCCAGGGGCCGGCGTGGCCCGGTCCGCCACCCCGCGACGGGACCGCTCCGCCGCCCGGCCCGCCCCTCGGCCGACGGCCCGCCGCCACCGTCGGGACGACGCGCCAGAACCGGCTACGGCAACCTTCGAACGCGGTACCGGGAACTCGGCAAGCTGGTCCAGACGTCATGCCGGCACGCCGCGTCCGCCATGATCCTGCCTTGATGATTCGGCCGCCTCAGCCAGCGCCGGATCGGCATTTCCACACTTTTCTGTCTTCGATGGCAGTCTGGTGCGGCACGCGGGTCTCGACGTCCGGCCGCCGGCCCGGGCGTGGACCGACGAAAGGAACCAAGCGATGATTTCCGCGCCCCGTCGGGCCGCCGTGACGGTCGCCGCCGCGCTCGTGCTCGCGCCGCTCGCCGCCTGCTCGGCGACCGGCCCGCCGAGCACATTCCCGTCGTACTCCCCGACGAGCCCGGTCGCCACCTCCTCGCCGCCGTCCGCAGCGCCGCCCGATTTCGCCCGACTCGAAGCGGAGTTCGACGCCCGGCTGGGCGTCTACGCCATCGACACCGGCACCGGCCGCGCGGTGGAGCATCGCGCCGACGAGCGGTTCGGCTACGCCTCGACCTTCAAGGCGCTCGCCGCCGCGGCGATGCTGGGCGCGACCTCCACCGCTGAGCTGGACCAGGTGGTCCGCTATTCGAGGGCAGACCTGGTGACGCACTCGCCGGTCACCGAGCGGCACGTGGGAAAGGGGATGACCCTGCGTGAGCTGGGCGACGCCGCAGTGCGGTACAGCGACAACACTGCCGCCAACCTGCTGCTGAAGCGGCTCGGCGGCCCGGCCGGCTTCGAGCGGGCGCTGCGCGACCTCGGCGACCAGGTCACCGATCCGGAGCGGATCGAGACGGACCTCAACGAGGCGGCCCCCGGTGACCAGCGCGACACGAGCACTCCCCGGGCCCTCGCCACCGACCTGCGGGCCTACGTCCTCGGTGACGCGCTGTCCGCCGAGGACCGCGCGGTCCTGACCGGGTGGCTCAAGGGGAACACGACCGGTGACGCGCTCGTCCGGGCCGGCGTCCCGGCCGGCTGGCAGGTCGGCGACAAGACCGGCTCCGGCGGGTACGGCACCCGCAACGACATCGCCGTGATCTGGCCCCCCGACGGTGTGCCCATCGTGCTCGCGATCCTCTCCCGCCGCGCCGGGAAGAACGCCGAGTACGACGACAGGCTGATCGCCCAGGCGGCGAAGCTGACGGTCGAGGCTCTGCGCCGGTAGGTCGTACCCGGTCGGATCGCTCGGTTACCGGTGCGGTGGCACGATGACGCGGAATCACCAACAACCTGCAAGGCAGCATCGTGAGACGTCAGGGCTAGGACGGGAAAGTGCTCGGATACTGGATCATCTTCCTGATCCTCGGACTGTTCGCCGTCGTGTCGGCCGGGGTGGCCGCTCTGCCGTTGCGATCGGCGCGGCTCCGGGTGGCAGTACTCGCCGGTCACGTAGTTGTCTCGACGGTGTTGATCGCCGCACCGGACGGTACGCGGCCGTTGTGGGTGATGGTGTTCGGTCCAGGTCTCCTCGTCGCGCTGGTCCGGCTCTCTTTGACGGCGTACCGCGGGTTGGGGTCGCCCAAGGCGTCAGCGGGCGACGACTGACCTGACTGCTCGACCGGCTCGAGCCGAGCGTGCACCGGCTCGTCTGGACGCAATCCTCGGGCTGCTCGTTCGTCGCGCCCTGCTCACACCGGAAAGGGTGGATGTCGGGCGATGACGAGGCCGGGGAACGGGTCAGGACCGAATGATAGGTTGAGGCCCATGGGCGTCACACAATTGCATCCCCAGCTCTACCTGCTGACCCTCGGCACCTATCAGTCCTACCTCTGGGACGATGACGGATCGGCAACCCTTATCGATACGGGAGCACCGGGATCCGGCCCAGCCATTGCCGATGCCCTGCGTCAGGTCGGACTCGATACCACCGCCGTCGACCGGCTCGTGCTGACGCATTTTCACGACGACCACATGGGCTCGGCCGCAGAGGTGGTCCGATGGGGCGGCATGACGGTCGTCGCCCATGCTTCCGACGCTCCTGTGATCCGTGGCGAGCAGGCGGGTCAGCCGCCACACTTCACCGAAGCGGAGCGGGTCCTGCACGAACAGGTGGCCGCCGGTCTGGAGAGCGCACCGCCCGTACGTGTCGACGTGACGGTCGTGGACGGCGACATCCTGGAGTTCGGGGGAGGGGCCACAGTTGTTTCCACGCCCGGCCACACCGATGGAAGCATCGCTCTCTATCTGAAACGGCATCGCATCCTGTTCACCGGTGATGTGGCGGCGCACCATGAGGGCAGCGTGATTCCCGGTGTGTTCAATACGGACCGGGATCGGGTCTTCGCGTCCTTTCGCCGATTGTCGGAGCTCGACGCCGACGTCGTCTGTTTCGGACATGGAGCGCCGTTGCTGAACGAGGGCCAGCTCCGGATGCGGGATGTCGCTGCCCGTCTCGACCTGCCCACAGGTTAGGCGTCACGTCCGTACCTCGACTCGGCCCCGCACAGAAAGGACAGCTCCCGAGTTGGTCCCTGGCAAAGGTACCCCGGCGTTCCCGTCGGCACACCTATCCGGGCTGCCCCACGGTGTGCCGACGTCGCTCGTACCGCTCGCCGACGGACGTGTCGCGGCCGTCCGCTGGAGCGCCCCTCTTCCTCCGTCGTGCGCCGCAGCCGCTTCCGTCTGCCAGTTGAGCCCCTGCGGCGACGGATTCCCGGAGGTCAGACGTGGGTAGCCCGACCCAGCCACCAGATCCCGCCGGGTTGATTCGCGGACGTCAACAGATGTACCCCGCAAAGCTTTAGGCACCGGTGGAGAGGTGTTACCTGATCGGCCACCCGCAATTCGTGCTGACCACCTTCGCTGCAAGCCATGCCGAGTTCGCCAGATCTGCGCAGCTTTGCGCTCCAACCGATCAGCGCGCCCCCGCTCTCCTCGTCGAGAAACGCCCGGGTCGACGGACCCGAGGACGTCGCGGAGGTCCACGAGCTGATCGAGAGCATCGCCGCGCGCTTCCCGGATGTGGCGGCCGTTGTCGAGGGTGGCCGGTCCCTGACCTATGCCGCCCTCCTGGAGGGTGCCGCCCAGGTGGGGGCTGCCCTGCGGGCACACGGTGTCCGGCGCGGTGACGTCGTGGCGGTCAGCCTGCCTCGTGGTGCGGCGGCGATCACCGCGATCCTCGGCATCCTGCGCGCTGGAGCCGCCTGGCTCCCGCTCGACCGCGATCACCCGGCGGCCCGGCGTACCCGCATCCTCGACCAGGTGGCTCCGGTGCTGGAACTGGTGGAAGGGGAGACCAGCCAGCCCACCACCGTTCCACAGTCGACGGTCGAGGCGCTGACCGCGAACCAGTCGACGGTCGGGGCGCTGCTGGCCACGAACCGTCCCGATCCACCGGCCGGCGGTCGTGGCGAGGATCCCGCCTATGTGATCGTGACCTCGGGCTCCACCGGGGAACCGAAGGCCGTCGTGGTGCCGCGACGGGCGCTGGTGCACTACTGCCGGGCCGCGTCCGGGGTCTACGGGCTCGGGCCCGGTGACCGGATGCTCCAGTTCGCCTCGCTGAGCTTCGACGCCTCGGTCGAGGAGATCTTCCTGCCGCTGTGCACCGGGGCGACCATTGTCGTCCGCGACGAAGAGATGATCGGGCGACCGGACCTCTTCCTGCGAGTCTGTGGGTCCTGGGGAATATCGGTCCTGGGGCTGCCCACCGCGTACTGGCTCGAATTGCTGGTGGCCCTGGAACAGGGCGAGGCGAGCCTGCCGCCCGAGCTGCGGATGGTGGTGATCGGCGGGGAGGCGGTACGTGCGGACGCGGTACGCCGTTGGCGGCGGCACGCGGCCCCGGGGATGCGGCTGGTCAACAGCTACGGCCCCACCGAGACCACTGTCGTGGCGACCACCGCCGAACTGTCGACCTGGGACGGCGACGACCCGGTCCCGATCGGACGGCCACTGCCGGGCGTCACCTGCCGGGTGATCGATACCGAGACCGGTGCCGAGGTCGAGGACGGCGTGGGTGAACTGTGGATCGGCGGGCCGGCCGTGGCCACCGGGTACCTCGGCGATGCCGACCTGACCGCTGGCCGGTTCGTCGCGTACGCCGGTCACGGTCGGGAGTACCGCACCGGTGACCGGGTCCGGCGGCGTCCGGACGGGAACCTGGAGTACCTCGGGCGGCTCGACCGCCAGGTCAAACTCCGTGGTTTCCGGGTCGAGCCGGCCGAGGTGGAGGCGACCCTGGCCCGTACGCCGGGCGTGCTGGAGGCAGCCGTGCAGGTCGACGAGGTGGATGGTCGACCGATCCTGCGGGCCCACCTGCTCGCCGCCGGCGGAGACGACCAGCCGGCCGATCCGGCCGTCGTGTGGGACCACGTCGCCAGAGAGCTGCCGGCCTTCCTGCGCCCGCACTCGATCACCGTGCACGCACGCTTCCCGAGGACGGTTTCCGGCAAGATCGACCGCCCGGCACTCGCCACGGCCGGCGTCGACCTGCGCCTCCACGGCCCTGCCGCACCGGTCGCCGGTCCGGAGACAACCGACGGCAACGGCTCCGGCACGTCGTCCGCGGTACGCCGGATCTGGTCCGAACTGCTCGGTGTCGACAGTGTCACCGACGACGACCATTTCTTCGCGCAGGGCGGCGACTCGCTCGCGGCGATCCGGCTGGTCACCCGGCTGTACCGGGAACACGACCTGGAGATCGACATATCCCAGGTCCTCGCCCGGCCCCGGTTCCGCGACGTGGTGACCACGGTGCACGCCTCCTCCCGGGTGCACGCCTCGTCCCGGGTGCACGCCGCCGAGATGCCGACGCCGCCGACCGACCCGGACAGCCCGGACTCCGGCGACCTGACACCGCTCCAGCGTGACTTCGTGGTGACCGAGCATCTGGTGGAACTGCCGGTACACACGCTCGGTATTCGTTACCGCCTGCCGCAGCGGGTCGAGACCGACCGGCTGCGCCACCTCCTGCGCCGGTTGGCGCGGCGGCACCCCGCGTTACGGCAGCGGGTCCAGTTCGACGGCGATCGGCCTCGCCGCGTCATCGCCGCCGACGACAACGTCCCGCTCGACACGATCGACCTGCGTGCCGAACCGACCGGCGACGTGGACCGGCGGGCGCGGCAGGTCCGACGTGCCGCCACCCGCGTCGCGTTCGACCTCTCCGCGGCGCTGCCGGTCCGGGCGCTGCTGTTACGGCTGCCGACCGGAGACGAGCTGCTCCTCGTCGTCCACCACCTCGGCTTCGACGGATGGTCGGTGGCGACGCTCGGCGACGACCTCGGTCGGCTGCTCACCGAAGCCGGATCCACAGCGGAGACCGACGCCGAGGTCGGGCGGCAGGCGGCGTCCGCGCTGGCCGGGCTGGCCGCGCGGGACGCCACGGCCGCGCAGAGCGCTGAGTTGGTCGGGTACTGGCGGCAGCGGCTCGTCGGTGTCGACACCTCCTGGGCCCTGCCCACCGACTGGCCCCGGTCCCCGCAGCGAACCTTCGCGGTGGAACGGGTTGCCCGGCTCCTCGACGACGATCACGTTCGTCGCTGGCACGACCAGGCACGCCGTCACCACACCAGTCTGTTCGTCGTGGCGCTGGCTGCGGTGCACACCCTGGTGCATCGTTACACCGGCGTCACGGACGTCACCGTTCTCGCCCCGACAGCCCGCCGTGGAAGCCATCCCGACACCGTCGATCTCGTCGGCCCGGTCGTCAACGTCCTGCCCTTCCGGGGCGATCTCGGCGGCGACCCGAACACCACCCAACTGGTGAACCGGCTCGCCACCTCGGTCGTCGAGGACCTCGCGCACCAGGACCTCCCGACGCCGGGCATCGTCGGCGCGGCGGAGATACCCGTGGGCCGTGGCCGGAATCGCCTCAGCACCGTCTCGCTGAGCGTGCACAACCTGCCGGAGCCGACGGCCGGCGGGATCGGGTACGCCGGTGACGAGCCGCCCGCCGCCTCGATGCTCGACCTCGCGGTGGCGATCGACACCGTCGACGGCCACACCTTGTTGACGATGGACTACGCGACCGAACTGTTCGACGAGCAGACCGTCGCGGCGATGGGCGACCATCTGGTCGCGCTGCTCGACGCCGGCTGTCGGAGCCCGGAGCTGCCGATCAGCCGGCTGACCATGCTCTCGGACTCCGAGCGGCATGGCATCCTCGACGGGCACCAGGGCACCGACCTGGCCGACATCGAGGTCCCGCCACTGCACGGGGTGCACGAGTTCGTCGAGCGGTGGGCCCGGGACACCCCGGACGCCCCCGCGCTGCTCGTCGACGACACCACCGTCAGCTACGGCGAACTCGACGCCGCCGCGACCCGGCTCGCACACCGGCTGGTCGGGTTCGGGGCCGGGCCGGGCGTCCTCGTCGGCGTCTGCCTGGAACGCGACCGCGACCTGTTCGTCGCCCTCTGGGCGGTACTCAAGACCGGTGCCGCGTACCTGCCGCTCGACCCGGCGTACCCGGGCGAACGGCTGGCGATGATGCTCTCCGACAGCGAAGCGGGGATGCTGCTGACCCGAAGTGACGTGGTCGTCCCCGAGCCGGCCCACGGTGTCGAGGTCGTCCAGCTCGATCGGATTCCGGACGACGGGCGGGACGTGCCGCCGCTGCCCCGGGTGTCGGCCGGTACGCCCGCGTACATGATCTACACGTCGGGCTCGACCGGCAGGCCCAAGGGTGTCGTCATCACCCACGACCGGCTGGTCGCCATGGTCGCCGGCTGGCAGCACACCTACGGCCTGCGTCCGGAGTGGAGCTATCTCCAGGTGGCCAGCTTCTCGTTCGACATGTTCGTGGCGGAGACCCTGCGCGGGCTGTGCACCGGTGGACGGCTCGTGGTGGCGCCCCGTGAGGTACTGCTGCGTCCGGAGAGCCTCGCCGAGCTGATCCGAGCCGAGAAGGTCGGGTTCTTCGAGTTGGTACCCGCGGTGCTGCGCCGACTGCTGGATCACCTCGACGCGACGGGTGGCGGGCTGCCCTCGATGCGGGTGCTGATCGGCGGCGGGGAGAAGTGGCACGTCGGGGAGTACAGGCTGGCCCGGCGGATCGTCGGCGCCCATGCCCGGGTCGCGAACGCGTACGGTGTCACCGAGGTCACCGTCGACAACACGGTCTTCGAGGGCGAGGTCGACGACCTTCCCGACGACGCCCCGCTGCCGATCGGGCGCCCGTTTCCCGGGCATCGGATGCACGTCCTCGACGGCCACGGCGGGCCGGTGCCGCACGGCGTGGTCGGGGAGCTGTACCTGGGCGGTTTCGGGGTCGCCGACGGCTACCACCGAAGGCCCGACCTGACCGCCCAGCGGTTCGTGCCGGACCCGACCCGACCGGGCGGGAAGCTCTACCGCACCGGCGACAGCGCCCGGCGGCGCCGCGACGGCGTGGTCGAGTTCCTGGGCCGCCTCGACGACCAGGTCAAGCTCAACGGACACCGGATCGAACTCGGCGAGATCGAGGCCGCCCTCACCGCACTCCCCGGCGTACAGGCGGCAGCGGTGTCGGTGCAGACCACCGCGCGCGGTACCAGCCAACTCGTCGGGCACGTCGTGCTGCGCGACGCGGAGCAGGGCTGGGCGGAGGACCAGATTCGGGCGCACCTTGCCACCCGGCTGCCCGGCCATCTGGTCCCAGCCCAGATCATGACGCTCGCGTCGTTGCCCACGACGCCGAACGGCAAGCTCGATCGCCGCGCCCTGCCCGCGCCGGCCGACCGCCGGGGGTCAGGCCGCCCGGCGGACCGGACGCCGCTGAATCCGATGGAGCGGCGCGTGGCCCGAGCCTGGGCCGAGGTGCTCGACCTGGGCGACCCGGACGCGCTGGAACCCGAGGACGACTTCTTCGCCCTCGGCGGAGACTCGTTCGCCGCCCTGCGCGTGGTGCGGCGTCTCGACGCCGAGGTGACCCTGATCGAGCTGTACCAGAACCCGACCGTGCGCGGTCTGGCCACGGTGCTCGACGCGCGGGCGCCGCGCAGCTCCCGCCTGTTGCACCGCCTCACCCCACGGGACGCCGACGCCGACGGCGTCACGGTCGTCGCCATCCCCTACTCCGGGGGAAACGCGATCGCGTACCGCCCGCTCGCGCTCGCCCTTCCCGACACCTGGGCCCTGCACGCCGTCGAACTGCCCGGGCACGACCCCACCAGGCCGGACGAGCCGCTGCGACCCGCCGAGGAGGTCGCGGGCCGAGTTGTCGACGAGATGGCCACGCTGCGCGGTCCGCTGCTGCTCTACGGGCACTGCCTCGGCGTCGCGGTCACGGTGGAGATCGCGCGTCAGGCCGAGGAACGGGGCCTGAACCTGATCGGGGTCGGACTCGGGGCGGGCTTCCCGACCGCCCGGCTCCCCGGCCGGTTGCTCGACCGGATCTACCGGCTGGTGCCGACCGACCGGTTCACCTCCGACCGTGAGCTGATGGCCTACCTGCGGGGTCGGGGCGGCTTCACCGACCTCAGCGATCCGCAGGACGTCGAGTTCGCCCTGCGCAACGTACGCCACGACGCCCGGGACGCCGAACGCTACTTCACCGACCTCTACCGGGATCCCACGGTGACGCCGCTGCGCGCACCGGTACGCAGCATCGTCGGAAGCCGGGACCGGGTCACCGAGCACCACACCGAGCGGGTACGCGAGTGGTCGCACGTCGCGTCTGACGTCGACCAGGCCGTACTTCCCGACGCCGGGCACTTCTTCATCGGTACCCACGCCGAGGAACTCGCCGGCGCGCTGACCGAGCTGGCGACGCCGGATCGGCACCGTCCTGTGCCCGTGGTGGCGCCACCTCCGGGCCCGGAACCACGCCTCGGACTCTTCGCCCTGGTCACCACCGGTCAGCTCGTGTCGATGATCGGCAGCGGTCTGAGCTCGTTCGTACTGTCTATCTGGGTGTTCGCCCAGACCGGTTCGGTGGGTGCGTTCGCGGTGCTGAGCGCCGTCGCGGTGCTGCCCGGGGTCCTGCTCGGGCCGATCGGGGGTGCCGTCGCCGACCGCTGGGACCGGCGCCTGGTGATGATCGCCAGTGACGTCGGCTCCGCCGTCGCCGTCGTCGGGGTGGCGCTACTCGTCCTGCTCGACGGGCTCTCGCTCTGGCACGTGTTCCTCGCCGTGACGATCACGTCGGTGGCCGGGGCCTTCCAACGTCCGGCATACCTCGCCGCCGTCGCCCAGATGGTGCCGAAACGCTATCTCGGGCACGCCAACGGGATCAGCCAGGTCGGCGTGGGGATCAGCGCGGTCTTCGGCCCGCTGCTCGGCGCGGCCCTCTACGCACTGATCGGTGTCGGAGGGGTACTGCTGCTGGACCTCGCGACCTTCCTGGTCGGGGTCGCCACCCTGCTCTGGGCGCGGATCCCGGACCTCGCGTTCCGCCGCCGTGAGGAGAACTTCCGGACCGAGATCGCCCGGGGGTGGGCCTACATCGTCCGCCGTCCCGGCCTCCGCGCCGCCATGTGGTTCTTCACCGTCGACCAACTGCTGTTCGCCCTCGGCTTCGCGGTGGTCACCCCGATGCTCCTGATCGAACACTCGCCCGCGGCGGCCGGGTTCGCCCTCTCCGCAGGCGGGGTCGGCGGGCTGGTCGGCGCACTCGTGATGGGTCTCTGGGGCGGCACCACCCGTCGGATGCACGGCGTCCTGCTCGCCATGGCGGGCGCGAGCGCGGCGATGGCGCTGGCCGGACTGTTCCCGGCGGCATGGTGCGCCACGGTCGGGATGTTCGGCCTGGCCCTCGGGGTCGCGGTGGCCGAGGCCCACTTCATCGCCATGATCCAGACCAAGGTCGGGTTCGAGTTGCAGGGCCGGGTCCTGGCGCTCTACCTCTCCGTCATGATGCTGGCCACGCCGCTCGGTTACCTCGTCGTCGCCCCGTTGGCCGACACCTGGGTACGTCCGCTGCTCGAACCGGACGGGGTACTCGCCTCGTCGGTGGGCGCGGTGCTCGGCACCGGGCCCGGCCGCGGCCTCGCGTTCCTGGTGGTGCTCAGCGGGCTCGCCCAGCTCGGCTGGGCGTACTGGGGGTGGCGCAACCCGGTGCTCCGCGACCTCGAGGAAGACCTGCCGGACGCCCTGCCACCGGCCCGCCTCGGCGACAAGGACGAGTTGCAGCGCCTGGCCGACGAGCAGTTGGCCGCTCATGCCTAGCCCCCGGGTGCCCGCCGCGACCGTCGACGTCTCCGCGCTGGTGCCCGGCGCGCGGGTACTGGTCCGCGACGAGAGCCGGTATGTCTCGGGCAGTCACAAGCAGCCTTCCGCGCACGCCGTGGTCGCCCGCGCGCGTGCGCTCGGATACGACCACGTCGTGATCACCAGTTGCGGCAACTACGGCCGGGCGATGGCGGTGGCGGCCCGGGCGGGCGGCCTGCATTGCACGGTGCTGATGCCCTCGGTCGGCAACGACGGCGGCGCGGGCATCCGCCGGCTGGGCGCGAAGACGGTACTCGTCGACGGCACCTACGAGGAGGTCCACGACGAGACCCCCCGGTACGCGGCCCGACTGGGTGCCGCCGACGGCAACGTCGACGGACCCTTCGCCGAGGCGGTGCTCGCCGGCGCGGGCGACGTCGTCGAGGAGCTGGACCGCGAGCTGGCCGCACCTCCGGCGACGTTGTGGGTACCGGTCGGCAACGGCACCACCCTGGCCGGAATCGGCCGCCGGGTACAGGCACTCGGGTGGCCGACCGTCCTGCACGGCGTCTCGTGCCTCGGCCACAACCCCGTCGTCACGAGCTGGCCCGGCGAATACACCCCACTCACCCCGGAACGCCTGGTGACGACCACCGTCAACATGCCGCTGGCCAGTTGGCACTCGCTGCACGGCCCGGCGGCGATGGCGGTGCTGCGCGAGACGGGCGGACAGGCCCATGGCGTCGACGACGACGCGATGGTCAAGGCGGCGGCCATCCTCGGCGACCACGACCTGCGTCCCACCCCGGGCGGTGCGGTCGCCTTCGCCGGCCTGCTCGCCCACGCCGCCGGCAAGCCCCTCGGACCCGGGAGCCACGTCGTGCTTCTCGGCGGGCGAGAAGCCCATGACGACCTCCAGGAGGATCCACGATGAAGACCACCGCAGGCCAGGACCAACTCGATGATCTCGTCGCCTTCTACATGCGCGAACTCGGCGACCGGGAGAGCATCTTCGACGTCTGGGAGCGCGGCGAGGCGTACGGCGACTCGGTCACCCCGGCGACGTGGTCACCCGAGTACCGGCGGTGGATCGGACAGATCCTCGTCGAGGCGCTCGACGGTGATCCGGCCGGCCTGCTCAGCCTCGGCAGCGGCAACGCGGCGGTGGAGGCGGACCTGGTCGCGGCCGGTCACCGGGTGCTCGCCGTCGACGCGCTACCCAGGGCGGTCGAACTCGCCACCGCCAAGGGCGTGCCGGCGGTCTGCGCCGACCTGACCCGCTGGGTACCCGAGGACGACTTCGCCGCCGTCTACCTGGACGGGGTCCTGGGCCACCTGCACGCCTCGGACGCGGTCGCGCCGGTCCTGGCCCGGGTACACGACTGGCTCGACCGCACCGGGCAGCCGGGTACCCTCGTCGTCTCCAACGACAGCCCAGCATCGGGCACGGCGACCTGCCCCGCTCCGGGCGTCAACGGGTTCCACTGGCTCTCGCTGGACTACCTGGTCGACGCGGCGTACGCGGCAGGTTTCGCCTCGGTCACCGGCCTGACCTACCGCTACCACCGCCCCATCTCCGGTGAGCGCACCCGCTCGGTCGCCGTGGCCCGGGCCCGGTGACCGAGCCGGCACAGGGCTCGTGGAACCGCGCGGCGGCGCTGGCCCTCGCGGCCACCTCGGGGCACCCTGTTCTCGACCTCTCCCTCGGGATACCGCCCGACCCGCCGCCAGCGCTGGCGATGACCGGACCGGAACCGTCGGATCTCACGGACTATCCACCGACCGCGGGGTTGCCGGAGTTCCGCGCCGCCGGCCGCGACTACCTCGTCCGTCGGTTCGGTGTCGCCGTGCCCGCCGACGCCGTGGCGCCCTGCGTCGGGGCCAAGGAGTGCGTCGGCACGCTACCGGCGCTGCTGCGCGACCGCACGGCCGCACACCGCGACACCGTCCTCGTACCCTCGCTGAGCTACTCGCCCTACCGGGCGGGCGCGGCACTCGCCGGGCTGCGGGTGCGGCGCGTACCAACTGACGAGCAGGGGCGGATGGACCTGGCGGCCCTCCCGTCCGAGGTGACCGAGCGGGCACTGTGCCTCTTCGTCACCAGTCCGAGCAACCCCACCGGCGGGTTGGAGCCGCTGCCGGAGATCGCCGAATGGGGTCGCCGGCACGACGTCCCGGTGATCAGCGACGAGGCGTACGCGGAGCTGACCTGGGTCGGGCCGCCGCGCACCGTACTCTCCACCGGGCTCGCCGGCGTCCTTGCCGTGCACAGTCTCTCGAAGCGCTCGCACGTCCCCGGCCTGCGAGTAGGGCTGTTCGCGGGCGACCCCGAGCTGGTCGCCGCGGTGGTCCGGCGGCGCCGGGAGGTGGGTCTGCTCACCCCCGGCCCGGCCCAGCGCGTGGCGGTCGGCCTCCTCGCCGACGACGCCCACGTCGACCGGCAGCGGGAACGCCACCGCCACCGCGTGCACGGGCTCGTCGCGCTGCTGCGGGAGGTCGGCGTCGACGTCCGGCCGCCCGAGGGCGGCATGTTCGCCTGGGCCCGGGCGCCCGAGGGGTCCGGGCACCGGTGGGCCGAGCGCCTCGCCGCCGAGTACGGGATCGTGACGACCCCCGGCGAGGTCTACGGACCCACCGGGACCGGACACGTACGCCTCGCCGCGGTCGTCGACCCCGACCTGCTCCGAGAACGGCTCGCCCCGGTCCGACGCAGCACCCCTGCCAGCAAGGAGAAGACCCACCGGTGACCGATCCGACCAGTCCGATCCCCGCCGAGATCGACCGGCTGTGGGAACGGCGTGACACCCTCACCCCGGACGACGGCCACGCCCGCGACGTCGTCGTCGCCGCCGTCGACCTCCTCGACCGCGGCGAGGCCCGGGTCTTCCAGCTCGACCCTGACACCGGTGCCGTGCGGGCCGACGAGCGGGCCCGACGCGCGATCATCCTCTGCTTCCGGGTCCTGGACCTGCGGCCGACGGAAGCGGGTCCGTTCCACCACCACGACCGCCTACCGCTCAAGGCCGACTTTCCCGGGGTCCGCGTCGTGCCAGGGGCGATCGCCCGTTGGGGCAGCCACCTCGAACCCGGGGTCGTGCTCATGCCGTGCTTCGTCAACATCGGCGCACACGTCGGCGCCCGGACGATGGTCGACACCTGGGCCACGGTCGGCTCCTGCGCGCAGATCGGTCGAGACGTCCACCTGTCCGGTGGGGTCGGGGTCGGAGGTGTGCTGGAGCCCGCCGGCGCGGTTCCGGTGGTCGTCGAGGACCACGCGTTCGTCGGCTCCCGGGCCATGCTCGTCGAGGGCGCCCGGGTGCGGACCGGCGCCAAGCTCGGCGCCGGTGTCCTGCTGACGGGCCGGACCCGGGTCTTCGACGGTCTCACCGGCGACGAGCTGCCCCGTGGGGAGGCGCCGGCCTGGTCGGTATGCGTAGGCGCCAGCTACCCCCGTCGTTACCCCGGCGGCGAGTTCGGTGCTCCCTGCCTGCTGGTGGTGCGACGCCTGGAACCCGGGGAGACCCCGGACGCGCTCGCCCTCCAGGACGTCTTCCGCGCGCACGACACCGCCGGCTGAGCAACCGAGCACCAGGAGAACCCCATGCCGATGAGCCCATCGTTCGCCGCGCGGTTCGAGCCGATCGCGCGGGACGTCACCGAGCATTTCGGAACCCCTTTCCATCTGTACGACGAGCGCGGCATCGAGGAGACCTGCGCGGCGTTCAACGACGCCTTCGTCGACACCGACTACCGCGAGTTCTTCGCCGTCAAGGCGCTACCGAATCCGGCGGTACTCGGCATCGTGGCCCGGCACGGCTTCGGGTTCGACGCGAGTTCCCCGGCCGAACTCGCCGCCGCTGCCGCCGCCGGTGCCACCGGCGCGGACATCTGCTTCACCTCCAACAACACCCCGGAGGACGAACTGGTGGCAGCCCTCGACGTCGGTGCCCTGGTCACCATCGACGACGAGGCCGTGCTGGACCGGCTACTCGGGCTCGGCGCACCCCCGAAGCGGCTCGCCTTCCGGCTGCACCCGTCGGCAGCCGACGGCACCGTGCCCACCGGGATGCTCGGCGACACCGAGTCCGCCAAGTTCGGCATCCCCGCCGACCGCCTCGTACCCGCGGTGACGGCGGCCCTCGCCCACGGCGTCGAGGACGTCGGTCTGCACCTCATGCGCGGCTCCCAGTTGATGCACGCCGAGCCGTTCTCCCGGACGCTCGATACGCTCCTCGACCTCGCGGTCCGGTTGCGTGACCGGACCGGCGTGGCCGTGTCGTCGGTCAACCTCGGCGGCGGCATCGGAATCCCCTACCGGCCCGCCGAGACACCGTTCGACCTGAAGGGTTTCGGCGCCACGATCACCGCGCGGCTACGGCGGTGGGAACGCGACGCCGGACAGCGGCGACCGCGGCTGCACCTGGAGAGCGGCCGGGCGGTCACCGGCCCGCACGGGATCCTGGTGACCAAGGTGATCAACCGGATGCGCAAGGCGCGCACGATGATCGGCGTGGACGCCGGGATGAGCGCACTGATGCGTCCCGCGCTGTACGGCGCGTACCATCACCTGACCGTCCTCGGTGGACAGTCCCGCGCGACCGAACTCGTGGACGTGGTCGGCTCACTCTGCGAGAACAACGACAAGCTCGCGGTGCAGCGCGAACTTCCCCGTACGGACGTCGGCGACCTGGTGATCGTCCACGACACCGGGGCCCACGGCTGGTCGATGGGCTTCACGTACAACGGTCGACTGCGTCCGCAGGAACTCCTGCTGCACGCTGACGGCAGCGTCAGTCGGATCCGGCGGGCCGAAACCGTCGCCGACCAGCAGGCGACCCTGCGGTTCCCCGCGTCCGTCCTGCCCAGCCGGCGGAACCGGTCGACCGTCCGGCACCCGTAGGCTGGGGCGGTGACGTCCGCGGTCCAGGTCACCTGGTGGGGGCACAGTACGGTCTGGATCGAGGATTCCGGGGTCCGGCTGTTGACCGATCCTGTCCTGGGCGGTCGGATCGCGCACCTGCGCCGAATGCGGGGGCCGGCGCCGCGGCTGCCCGCCGCGCCGGACGCGGTACTCGTGTCGCACCTGCACCCCGACCACCTCGACATCGCGTCGTTGCGTCGCCTGCCGGACCGGGTCGTCCTGGTGGTGCCGGCCGGGGCGCGCGCGTTCCTGCGTCGGCGGCTGGGGGCGGACGCGGCACAGCGGGCCGTGGAGCTGGCGCCCGGCGAGGAGACCCGGGTCGGCGCGGTCAGCGTGCGGGCCGTCCTGGCGGTACACGACGGTGGCCGTGGTCCGTGGTCGCGGCACCGGGCCGCCGCGCTCGGCTACACGGTGCACGGTGCGGCCCGCACCTGGTTCGCCGGCGACACCGGGCTGTCCGACGGGATGGCCGAACTCGCTCCGCTCGACCTCGCGCTGGTACCGGTCGGCGGGTGGGGCCCGACGCTGGGTTCCGGCCACCTCGATCCGGCGCAGGCCGCCGAGGCGGTACGTCGGGCCGCGCCCCGGCACGCGGTACCCGTGCATTTCGGCACGTTCTGGCCCGCAGGTCTGCCGTTTCGTCGCGGAATGTTCCACGAGCCGGGCCAGCGGTTCGCCGACCACGTCGCCGGCACCGCACCCGGTACCCGGGTCACGGAACTTCTGCCGGGGGAGACCCTCACGGTGGACGCGGCGCGGTGAGCGACGTCCTCGGGGCACTGGCCTCGCTGTTCGTGCTGGTGGCCTTCGGCGCCGTCGTACCCGTCGTGCCGACCGGTGCCGCCGTCAGCGCGGCGGCGGCGCTCGCCTTCCACCAGCATTCGCTCACGATCGGCGCGGTCGTCCTGGCCGGGGCGGTGGGTGCCTACCTCGGCGATGCCATCACCTACCTCGGCTGTCGGTTCGGCGGTGAGCAGTTGGCCCGCCGGCTGCGCTGGCTACGCAACGGGCAACGGCTCGACGGGCTCGCCGAGCGGTTACGCGAGCGGGAGGTGACGGTCCTGCTGGTCTCCCGACTGTTGCCGGGGGGCCGGATTCCGGTGCTGCTCACCATCGCGCTGGCCGGTCTGGACTGGCGGCGTTTCGCGTGGGCGAACGCGCCGGCGTGCGTGCTGTGGTCGGTGGTCTACGCCGGTATCGGCGTCGTCGGCGGCTCCGTCTTTCCCGAGCCCTGGCAGAGCGTCCTGGTCGCGGTCGCCCTGGTACTGGCCGTCACACAGCTCGTCGGCCTGCTCCGGCGCCGCTCCCGGGTCTGACCGGCCGCCCTTCGCCGCCCGCG
>NZ_BONX01000061.1 GCF_016862935.1 Plantactinospora mayteni | reverse complement strand
CTGGCTCGACCGTCCGGTCCGGCGGGGTGTCGGCCCGCAGCCGTAGCCGGTGCTGCCACGCGACCAGTTGTCGGTGCACGCTGGCCGGCCCGATCAGGGGGTCCTCGGTGACCGGCCAGTCGGCCGGGTGTAGCAGGAAGGCGTCGGTCTGCCAGCCGCCCAGCCCGCCGTGGCTGCCGACAAGCTCCTCGAACGCGGTGACCTCCTCGGTGACCGGGTCGACCGTGCTGATCAGCACCAGGTCGCCCACGTGGTCCATCTCCTGATGTCTGAGCAGGTCAGCCGCGGCGAACGGGCCGTAACCGGCCAACGGGTCCGTACCGTCGACGCGTCCGTCGCGCAGGTGATGCTCGCCCCGGTCGCCGACGGCCACCGGGCCCGCCTCGCCGCCGACCACGACCACCCCGATCCCGGAGTGGGCGGCCAGCCCACTGACCAGACCGGGGTAGGCGGCGTCGATCTCGGCCCGGTTGAGTTTGCCCGGGTGCCGGGTGAGGTAGACCATCGCCAGGTTGCCGGAGGCCACGACGACCGATTCGGCCTCCGTACCGGCGGCTCGGCGGGCTTCCTCGCCGGCCGGCCCGAGCGTCACCTCGCGGTCCGCGGTACGCGAGCGGACGGCCGCCCGAGTCGAGGCCGCGGTGACACCCCGCCGGGCCGTGATCTCGGTGAGCAGCGTGTTGACCGGACCCCAGGGCTCCACCGCGCCGCTCACGTCGGCCGTCGCGGCCTGCGCTGGTACCCGTCCCGTCCGCCCGCCGGCGGTGGCACCGGTACGGACCAGTCGATCCACCACCCGCGCCAACGGCTCCCCGAACCGCTGCCGGAAGGTCGCACCCTGACTCTGGCCGTGGTCGGAGAGCACCACCAGGTGGTAGCGGCGGTCCGCGCCGGCCGAGAGCCGCTCGATGATGCCGAGTACCCCGTCGAGCCGGCCCAGCGCCTCCATCGCCTCCGGCCGGGCCGGCCCGGCGTGGTGGGCGACCTCGTCGTAGTCGACGAAGTCGCAGAAGATCACCGGGGTGCCCAGCGCCATCTGCTCGGCGATCAAGGAGACGTTCACGTCGCGCAGCATGCCGGCCAGGGGCCGCAACGCCAGGAACGCCCCCGACCGGCCGACCCGGGGTCGGATGTCGCGCAACCGCTGCGCGCGGGCCTGGTGCAGTTCCTTGAGTACCCGGCCGAGGCCCAGCACGATCGCCCGGCTGAAGCCGTAGGTCATGAACGACGCGTACCCCCGGGTGGAGCGGCCGGGCAGCGCCGCGCGGCTGATCGTGAACAGGGTCGTGGGCGCGTCGCCGGAGAAGACGTTGCTGATGCTCACCCCGCCGTCCCGGAGCAGCCCGTGGCCGTCGGAGAGCCGGCGCTCGACCACCGCCGCGTCCTGGGGCCGGTTCGTGACCATCAGCCGACCGCTCTGCTTCTCGTACCAGCGGAATGCCGGCACCGATCGGACGTCGCCGTGCAGGATGCCGGCCTGGGCCGCCGGGGTCGTCGCCGGCATCCCGGTGTGCCAGGTGCGTAGCTGGTGGCTGCGGCTGCGGAGCCATCGGCCGATGGTGGGCAGGTTGCCGGTCCGTACCGCCCACTGGATCAACGGGGCGGACACGCCGTCGAGCTGCACGACGAGCAGCCCGTCCCCACCGGCCGGTGTGCCCGCTCCGCCACCCGCCCGGCGTACCCTGCGCATCACCCGCCGCGCCGCACCGACGAACACGTCGTCGGTGCCCGAATCCGTCAACCAGTCGACCAGCGTGGCCAGCACCGCGGCGATCCACGATGCCACGAACGCCGCCGGCAACCCGGAGATCTTCGCGTCGGGTGCGAGCCGCAGCGCGACGTACATCACGATCGTCTGCACGCTGGCGCCGACCACCATCGCACCCAGGCCGCCGAGCACGGTGGCCAGTGCGAGCAGCAGCGGTCGCAGCAGCGCGCCGACGCACGCGACCAGTACGACCAGCCACAGTACGGCGGACAACCCGTAGGCGTCGACACCGGGCATCAGCCAGAGCATGCCGGCCAGTACGACGAACGAGGTGACCGCGCTGCGCAACAGCCCGAGCAGGCGGGCCAGGGTGGGGCGCCAGGCCCGCAACTCCGCGCGTACCAGCCGTACCCGTCCGGGCGGCACCATGGCCGGCGTGCGCGACGGATCGGCGGGCTGGTTCACCGCACCACCCTGACACAGCACCGCCACGCCAACCCAGGCCGTCACGGCGCGACAGCGGGATGTGATCATGACAACACCGCCGCACGGCGGACTCCTCGACCGACCGGTCGATCGGCGAGCCGAGACGTGCCGCGATCCGCGATCACGTCGCTCGGGCAGCCAGCGTTGTCGGGGCCACGTGTGGTGAGCGTCGGGTGGCGTGAACCGGCTGAGGAGCCAGCTGCCTAGTTACCCATCTATTGGCTATATTTGGGTGGTTCCGCCCGGGTGACGCGGGCGATCGGCGGCGGCCCTCACCGACGCGCCTTCCAGGTCGGCCAGCGGACAGGGGTGGGGACGTGGCGGAGCCGCCGTCCGGCGGGAGCGGGAAGGCGCCGCCGGACCGCCCTCGGAGCAGCCGCGGTGGACGTCGATCGCGGATCAGGGCCCTCGGGCCGGGGCTGGTCTCCGGCGCGGCGGACACCGATCCGACCACCGTGGCGACCATGGTCGTCGTCGGCTCGACCACCACCTACGGACTCGCCTGGTTGACGCTGCTCATGATGCCGGCGATCGCCGTCGTCCAGATCCTCGCCACCCGCGTCGGCGTACTCGCCCGCCGAGATCTCCAGCAGGCCGTGCGCGACGGCTACGGCCGGTTGCTCGGTGCACTGCTGCTGACGTCGATCCTGGCGGTCAACGTGGTGACCATCGCGGCCGACCTCTCGGCCGGAGCAGCCGCCCTCGGCATCCTCACCGGGACACCGTCGCCGTGGCTCGTGCCCGCGTTCGGCGCCGCCCTGGTCGTGCTGCTCGTGATCGGCAAGTACGACGAGGTGGAACGGGTCCTCAAGTGGATGATGCTGATCCTGCTCCTCTACGGCGCGGCCGTCGTACTCGCGCACCCGGACTGGACGGCGGTGGCCCGGGGCAGTCTGGTGCCCTCGGCCCGGCTCAACTCGGACCACCTCGCCGGCGCGCTGGCGATCTTCGGCACCACCCTGACCAGCTACATGTACGTCTGGCAGACGGTGGAACAGGTCGAAGGGCCGCCCCAGGCGGGTGAACTGAAGGCCCGCGAGTTCGACGGCGTGGCGGGAGCCGTCTTCGCCACGGTGATCTTCTGGTCGATCCTGGTCTCCAGCGGAGCCACCCTGGGCGTACACAACCAGCATCCCAACAGCGCCCAGGAGGCCGCGCAGGCGTTGCGCCCGGTGGCCGGGCCACTGGCCAGTACCCTGTTCTCGCTGGGCCTGCTCGCGTCCGCGATCATCGCCACACCGATCATCGCGGCCACCGGCGGCTACGTCACCGCCGCCGCCATGGGCTGGCGGCGCGGACTGTCCCGCAGCCTGCGCCAGGCCCCCGGCTTCTACGCCGTGATCATCGCGCAGACGGCGCTCGGCGCCGCGCTGGGAATGTCCGGCATCCCGCCGATACGCCTGCTGTTCCTCGCCAGCGTGGTCGCCGGCATCGCCACACCCATCGGGCTGATCCTGCTCGTGCTCGTCGCCGCGAACCCGAGGCTCGTCGCCGGCCAGCAGATCCATCGCGGCCTGCTCACCGCCGGCTGGGCGATCACGATCATGGTCAGCCTCGCCGCTCTGGTCTACCTCGCCCAACAACTACATCTCATCCCGCTGTGACGCGGCAGGTCCGGGCGGTCGGCACGCTGCGGCGCAGCCCGGGTACGCCCGAGAAGCTCGGCGTCCCGCCGGGCGCTGGTCGACCCGGGTGACCCGGACCGCTGCGGCGTAGTCTGCACCCGGGTTGCCGGCTGGCCGGGCAGGTCAGGCGGGCTTGATCTTCGTGGCGTCGGTGGCGGCGGTGTCGGAGGGCCCCTGGTGATCGCGGAGCGACAGGCGACGGGCCAGCACCGTGGCGCCGGCAAGCGTGGCCAGCACGATCGCCACCTCCGCGACCACCACCTCGACATTGGTGCTGTAGCCGGTGGTCCGGGCGAACGCCATGGTGACCGGTGTGACGAGGATGCCGGCCGTCGGCACCAGGAGGCTCATCATCCAGGCTGTTTTTCGGATCAGGGGCAGGTCGGAGAGTCGGAGCCGCACCGCGACGACCGCTCCGACAACCACCACCGCGGCCGGTACGCCGTAGTAGACGGCGACGGCGAGCTGGATCGGTATCTGGACCGAGCGGGGGAGGTCCACCAGGCGTACGAACAGCGGGTACAGCGCGACCAGGACGCCGTAGCCGAGCAGGCCACCGAGGAGCGCACCGGTCAGCGCGGTGCCGAGAAGACGGCGGTAGCTCCCGCGAACCCGCTGGACGCCGGCCTCGTCGGCGAGCCGTCGGGCGAAGCCGGGTATGTCGTCACCGAGCAACAGCATGGGGTCGCGTCCATCGGCGGCTGCGGCTTCCAGGTCGAGGCGCAGATCGGCGGCGAATGCCGCTCGGTCCGCCGGACCGACCCCGTAGGCGCGCCAGGCGCGGTCGGCCTCGGCCAAGACGGTGTCGATGGGGTCCACGGTCAACTCCTCGTGAGGTCGTGGTCGGACGGGGTGAGGATGCCGTCGACGGTTTCGACGAAGCGGGTCCACTGTTTCTGCCAGGCATCCAGTTGGATCCGGCCGGGGCCGGTCAGCGCGTAGACCTTGCGGGGCGGGCCGGTGGGGCTCACCTGCTGTTCGTCGGCGACAAGGCCAAGGCGACGCATCCGGGTGAGCAGTGGATAGATGGTGCCGTAGCTGATCGCGCCGAAGCCGGCCGCTTCCATCCGCCGCACGAGTTCGTAGCCGTGCACGGGTTCGCGTGCCAGCAGTGCCAGCAGACACATGTCCAGCGCTCCGCGGAGGAGTTGGGTCTGCCGGTCGCTGTCATGAGCCGGCTCGTTTCCCGCCGCTATCATGCGATGCATCATACAACACTATTCGGCGCCGCGATATACCGCTGGAGTCGGGTGCGGCGTTCCGCACGTCGCCGTGGAGCGCCGCGAGTGACCGCTTCAGGGCGGCGGCGCTACCCCGATCCGGCGCCACCCCGATCCCTCCGGGTGACTTCGCCGGGACGTTGGTCCCGTCCTCGGGTGCGGGCCGGCCCTGCCGGGTAAGCCGCCCGGGGAGCAGGTTGAGGGCAGGAGGAATGGAGGCGCTGATGAAAGCAGTCGTCTATGACGGGCCGGGCCAGAAGTCCTGGAGGGACGTCCCCGAGCCCACGATCACGGACCCCCGGGACGCGATCGTCAAGGTGGACACCGTGACAATTTGCGGCACGGACCTGCACATCCTGGCCGGCGACGTACCAGAGGTCCAGCCCGGGCGGATCCTCGGGCACGAGGCCGTCGGCACCGTCGTCGACGTCGGCGCGGGGGTCACCGGCCTGAGCCGGGGCGACCGCGTACTGGCGTCCTGCATCTCGGCCTGCGGCGTGTGCCGCTACTGCCGCTCCGGCCGGTACGGGCAGTGCCTGGGCGGCGGCGGGTGGATCCTCGGCCACCGCGTCGACGGCGTGCAGGCGCAGTACGCCCGGCTGCCCTTCGCCGATCTGTCCACGTACCGGCTGCCGGCGAACGTCACCGACGAGACCGCCGTCATGCTGGCCGACATCCTGCCCACGGCCTACGAGGTGGGTGTACTCAACGGTCAGGTCCGGCCGGGCGACACGGTCGTGGTGGTCGGGGCCGGGCCGATCGGGCTCGCCGCGATCCTGACCGCCCGGCTGTACTCCCCGGCGCACCTCGTCGCGGTCGACAGGGCGGAGCGCCGGTTGCAGGCGGCCAAGCAGTTCGGGGCGGACGTCGCGGTCGACGCCGGCGAGGACCCACGGGAGGCCGTCCAGGCGCTCACCGGCGGGCTCGGCGCGGACGTGGTGATGGAGGCGGTCGGTACGCCGCAGGCGTTCGAGACCTGCACCACGCTCGTCCGCCCCGGCGGCCGGGTGGCGAACATCGGGGTGCACGGCAAGTCGGCCGTACTGCACCTGGAGGAGCTGTGGAGCCGGAACGTCACGATCACCACGGGACTCGTCGACACGTACTCGACGCCGGACCTGCTCGGCATGCTGGCCGCCGGTCAGCTCGACGTGGGGCACATGATCACGCACCGGTTCGCGCTCGATGACTTCATGGCGGCGTACGACGCCTTCACCAGGCCGGCCGAGACCGGCGCGCTGAAGGTCGTCCTGTCGCAGGACTGATCCCGGTACGACGACGACAGCGGCGGCATCGGCCGGGTTTGGGTGGCCACGCCACGGGGCGGGCCGCCGCCCCCGCCGCGCCCTCGCCGCCGGGATCCGGTGGGGACCCCGGCGGCACCGGTAGGGACGGCGGGCGGCGGGCCGCCGCGTGCGGTCAGCCGGTGGCCGACGGGAGTTCCCGGACCACCGCGACCCGGCAGTGTGCGTGGTGCAGCAGTTGCTGGCTGATCGAGCCGAGCAGCAGCCCGCCGAAGCCGTCACGGCCTCGGGAGCCGACGATCACCAGTTACCCGGTGCCGGCAGGCCGGATGGCGCCGCACCGATCCCGGGCGAAACCGGCCCGGCAGGAGCTGAAGGGTCGATCGCCACCCACGGCCGGGCCGTTCGGCCCTGCCCACGCCCGGGCCGGTCGACGTGCCATGGACGGGAGGACCCGCCGTCGCGGTGGGCGGGCCCCGGAGACGTTCCGGTGGGCGGGCCCCGGAGACGTTCCGGTGGGCGGACCGGAGACGTCGCGGCGGGTACCGGGTGGGGTGCTCGGGAGGGAGCAGGCCGTGCGGAGATGGACGGTGTGGGAGGTCATGACCGCCGACGTCGTGGCGGTGCCCGAGGACGCCAGCTACCGGGCGATCGTCGACGTCCTCGCCGAACGCCGGATCAGCGCGGTTCCCGTGGTCGACCCGGCCGGGCGGGTCGTGGGCGTGGTCTCCGAGGCCGACCTGCTGCGCAAGGTCGAACTCGCCGGAACCGTCGCCCGCCGCCTCGTCCCCGGCCGGCGGCGGGCGACGCGGGCGAAGGGCGAGAGCAGGACCGCACGGGACCTGATGAGCGTGCCGGTGGTGACCGCCGGGCCGGGGACCTCGCTGCACGCCGCCGCTCGGCTGATGGCCGAGAAGGGCGTCAAGCGGCTTCCGGTCGTGGCCGACGACGGCACCCTGGTCGGGATCGTCTCCCGTGCCGACGTGCTGAAGGTGCACCTGCGCTCCGACGCGGAGCTGCGCGGCGACATCGCGGACGAGGTACTGCGGCGGACCCTGTGGCTGGAACCGTTCGAGGTGCGCCTCGACGTCGACGCCGGGGTCGTCACGCTGCGCGGACACCTCGATCGGCGCTCGCTGGCCGAGCTGACGGTCCGACTGGTCGGGTCCGTGCCGGGGGTGGTCGCGGTGCAGGACCACCTCACGTACGAGCTGGACGACGCCGGGCCGGCCGGGGTCGGGCGGAACCCGTGCTGATCGCCGGGCGGGACCGATGGCGGCCGGCTCGGGCCGTTGGGCCCTGGTCGACCGGCCCGAACCCGAGATGTGATGGAGGGGCCAGTGCCGACCCGGTCGGGCTCGGACGCCCTGATGATCCGCGAGCCAGAACCCAGCCCGACCGGGTCCGATTCGGCGATTGGGGAGAGCCATGACAAGTACCCGTGACCTGCTGGCCGAGCAGCCGTTCCTCGACGGTCTGGCCCCGGCCTGGCTCGACCGGCTCACCGCCTACGCCCACCCGGTGTTCCGCAACCGTGGCTACCGGCTGTTCGCGGGGGGACGGCCGGCGATGCGCTTCTGGCTGCTGCGTACCGGGCGGGTGGCGCTGGACCTGCCGACGCCGGGCCGGGGGGACGTGGTCATCGAGACCGTGGGAGCCGGCGAGGTGCTGGGCTGGTCCTGGCTCTTCCCGCCGCAGCGGTGGCAGTTCGGGGCCGTGGCGGTCGAGCCGGTCCGGGCGGTCGAGTTCGACGCGTCCGGCGTACGGCACCTGATGACGGACGACACCGCGCTCGGCTACGAGCTGAACCGTCGGTTCATGGCCGTCATGCTGGACCGGTTGCAGGCCACCCGCACCCGCCTGCTCGACCTGTACGGCTACCCGGAGCCACGCGCCTCGTAGCCCGTCCGCACCCCGAACCTGCCCCTCAGCCCGCGCACCGCCACACGTGCCTGCCGGTCCGCAGGCCAGCGGGTGGTCAGGCCGTACGCGCGGAACTGGCCGCGTACCCCGACTTCGGCACTGGTCGGGCGCGGGCCGAGGGTTGATCACCGCCGGGATCGGCGGTCCGAGGCGGTGGCGGTGGCCACGTCGACCGGATAGCTGCCCCGGGCCAGCAGCATGATCAGCCCGTTGAGCAGCAGCGGGAGGAGCATGACGAGGAAGGCGTCGCGCAGCCCGCCGGCACGGCCGGCCGAACCGCCGCCGCCGAGTACGTCGGCGAGCAGGCCGAAGGCCGCCGGGGCCACCGCCTCGGCCGCGAGGCGCAGCAGCGTACGCAGGCTCTCGGCCCGCCCCCACATCCTGCCCGGCACGATGTCCAGCCGGGCGGCGTCCAGTGGCGGGTTGGCGGCGGCGAGCGCGGCGGTGCCGAGGGCGATGACCGGCAGCGCCAGCCCGATCGAGGAGATGAGGAAGCCGGGCAGCAGCAGGAGCGCCGCGGCGCTGTAGCCGACGGCGGGCACCAGGACGCGGGCGTCGGTACGGCCACGGTGCAGGATCCGGTCGGTGAACCGGCCACCGGCCACCGCCCCGGCGAGCGCGGTGGTGCCGACGACCAGGGCGAGCGCCCCCAGCAGCCCCTCCGAGACGCCGAAGTGCTGGGTCGCGAAGACGACCGCGAAGGTACGCAGCCCGGCGAAGAAGAAGTAGCCGCTCGCGGACGCGATGATCAGCAGCCGGTTGGTGGGAATCCGGAGCAGGTAGACCATGGCGCGCCGCAGCGGGATCTCGTCCGCGTCCTCGGCCAGGATCCGCTCGGGCGCCGGTTCGATACCCCGGGCGATGACCACGTCCCGCACCTTGTCGCCGTCGGAGCCGTGTGGGTGCTCCCCGTCGACGCGCTCGTCGTCCGCGCCGTCGTCCGCTGGCGGATCGCCGCAGAGCCAGGACGCGCCGCCGCGCTCCGGTTCGGGTAGCTGCCGCAGCAGCGACACGGCCAGCGCCAGGCTGGCGGCGGCGAGCAGGAAGAAGGCGTACCGCCAGGAGAGCGCGGCGGCTATCGCACCACCGGCGAGCAGCCCCGCCCCGGCGCCGACGATCTCGCCGGTGAGGATCCAGCCCAGCACGGCCGCCCGGTCCGCCGGCGGGACGAAGTCACCGGTCAGCGACACCACCACCGGACCGGAGGCGGCGACGGCGGCACCGAGCAGCAGCCGGGAGGCGAGCAGCCAGCGGTAGTCGGGGGAGAGACCGCCGGCGATCATGGCGACCGCCCAGGCGGCTACCGTGACCGTGAGCAGGCGTACCCGGTTGACCCGGTCGGCGAGCATTCCCATGGGTATCGCCGCGAGGGCCCCGACGCCGGACGAGGCGGACGCCAGCAGACCCAACCGGGCGTGGCTGATCCCCAGGTCGGCTTCGAGTTGCGCGGCGGCGGCGCCGATGGTGCCGGTGTCGGCGCTGTTCAGCGCGAGGACGGCGCCGAGCAGCAGGACGACGCGCAGGCGTCCCGGGCCGCCCAGGACCCGACGGCTCCGGGCCCCGAACCACGCGCCCAGGCGGCGCCCCGAAGGCCACCGGGACACCGTGTCGCGCGGTTCGGTGAGCCGGCATCACCCCGATGGTGTGAAACAGCCGGGCGGACCGGATCCCTTCTGGTGTGGCATGCCGGGTTTCAGCCGGTCAGCGCCGCCCTCCCGCGCTGTGCCGGCCGCCCTCGGCCGGTCGACGCAGATGTGACTCGATGGCCTCGATGACGCGGGGGCGGAGGTCGGCCGCGCGGATGACGGCGTCGACCGAGCCGACCTCGACAGCACGCTGGATGTTGTGCACCCGGTCGAACTCCGTGGCCACCTCGCCGAGCTTCTCCGCCCGGACCGACCCGCGAAGCTCGTCGAGTTCCGCGGTCAACGCGGCCCGGTCGGCGCCGGAGGCGGACGCGACCCGGGCCTCCAGGTCCCGTACCCGAGGGTCGGCCGCGGTACGGGCGTCGACGTCGCCGGAGAAGACCACGGCGGCGGCCGGAGCACCGCCCAGCACCGAGGCGAACGAGCCCTCCAGCGCCAGTACGGTCATCTCGGGGTTCAGCGCCTTCGAGAACACCACGAACGCGCCGCCGTGGTACCGCGAGATCACGCAGAACACGATGGGCCCACGGAAGTTGACGATCGCCCGGCCGATCTCGGCGCCGTACTCCAGTTGCAGTTTCCGCATCGACTCCGGCGAGCCGTCGAAGCCGGACAGGTTCGCCAGCACCACCAGCGGCCGGTTCCCGCTGGCCGAGTTGATCGCCCGGGCGGCCTTCTTCGAGGAGGCCGGGAAGAGCGTGCCGGCGGTGTAGGTGTCCGGGCCGTCGGTGGGCGGGAAGCCGCGCCGGGGTACCGTGCGTGACTCGATGCCGAGCAGGCAGACCGGGATGCCGCCGAGATGGACGTCCTGCACCACCGCGGTCTCCGCGTCGGCCATCCCCGCCCAGCGTTCCAACACCGGGTGGTCCTGGTCGGCCAGCGCCCGCATCACGGTCCGGATGTCGAACGGCTTCTTGCGATCGGGGTTGGCGGTCGCGGAGAAGATCTCGCCGACGGTGCTGAAGTCGCTGCCGGGTACGGCATGCGGGAAGTCGGAGACGTCCCGGTCGGTGGGGTCGGTGCTGGTCGCCCGCCGTGGCGCCGGCTCGCCCGGCGCGACGTACGTGTGCTCGTAGTGCGACATCAGCACGTCCCGCGCGGCGGTCAGGTTCGGCGCCCAGTATTGTGCCTGCCCGTTCGGGCCCATCACCCGGTCGTAGCCGCCGATGCCGAAGTTGTCCTCGGCGGAGACGCCGCCGGAGAAGTCGAGCGACTGCTTGCCGGTGAGCACCATCGCCGAGTCCGGCGTCATCACCAGGATGCCCCTGGTGTGCATCAGCATCGTCGCCTCGGCGTTCCAGTACGGCTGGGCGCCGACGTTGATCCCCGCGACCACGATGTTGATCTCGCCGCCGTACTGGGTGAACTCGACGATCCGCTTGAGTGCGGCGGCCACCCAGTCCATGTTCTCGGTGCCCGACGTCATGGAGATCCGGGCGCCGGCGGAGAGCGCGTACCACTCCAGCGGTACCCGCATCCGCTCGGCCAGGTCCAGCGCGGCGATCACCCGACGGCACTCCGGCTCCGACAGCGCACCGAGCGACTTCGTCGGGTCGCCGAGCAGCACCACCCGGGTGACGCCCTGCGGGTGCCGTGCGGTCGGGGTGCTGACCACGCCGGCGACGATCGCCGCACTGTTGCGCCCCTTCGGCCGGTCGACCGGCACCAGCGCGTGCTCGCCGTCGAGGTCGTACTCGACGAAGTCGCCGAGCAGGCCGGTCAGCTCGTACGGGTAGACCGTGTTGCGGCTGCTCGCCCGCAGCACCTTCAGCCGGTAGTCGTCGAGCGGCTCGACCGGCTCGACCGGCGGCTCGCCGACGGTCAGTTCGGCACCGCCGGTGGCGTCGAAGGAGATCCGTACCGCGATCTTGGTCAGCTCGCCCGTCCTGCGGTCGCGCTGCCGCGCGATGAACAGGATCTCCTCCAGCCCGGCACCCGCGGTCGTCGGGCGTACCCGCCCGGCGATCATCTCCATCTCCTCCCGGGTGAGGCCGCTCGGCGGCCAGACGTAGATCACGATCCGGTTGGTGTTGAAGCGCGTCTTCGACGGGCGCCGGGACTGCGCGCGGCGGATCGAGTCGAGGCAGGCGGCCACGGTGTCCTCGGTGGTCGGCAGCGCGACCAGCCGGCCGTCCTGCTCGCGCAGCTCGGTCAGGTCGCGTACCTGCGCGAACGCGACGAGGCGCTCGTCGGACGGGTTGTCCCGGGCCACGCACTGGAAGAGGTAGACCTCCTCGTCCGACGACGGCAGTCGGGTCAGGTCGAACTCGCGCAGCCGCTCGATCTGCATCCGCTGCGCGATGTACGGGTGCAGGCCGCGGATCAGCCGCTCCTCGACCATCCCGCCGCTCGACGGCCGGAACGTGAAGTGGTGGTGCATCACCGCCCCCCGCCGTCCCGCCACGGTGGTGGTGAGCCGGCGAACCTGCGGCGGCAGCGGGTGCGCGCCGATGACATCGAGCAACGCCTCGACCGTCGCGTCGAAGTCCTCCGGCTGGTTCTCCCAGCCGAGGTAGAGGTCGGCGTCGACGGCGTCCTCGCCGCCCGCCAGTTCGGCGAGCCCGCGCAGCGCGCTGCCCAGCGCGTCGAAGCGCACCGCGGCGGAGACGAGGCGGGAGCCCGCCCGGTCGGCGACCACGAACGTGCAGCCCGCGACCTCGCGGGTGTTGACGCCGGTGAGCCCCTTGTTGCCGTAGTACCGCCGGGTCAGCACCTCCAGCATGACCGCGTGGTCGAGGTGGTCGCGGTGGAGCCGCCGGCCGAGCAGCCGGACCAGTGGCTCGGTGCTGCGTACCATCTCCGCGATCCGCTCGGCGCGGTCCGGCGCGTCCGGCTGCTCGTCCAGGTGGCGCAGGTGGGTGCGGACCCGGTCGTAGACCAGGGCGCGGTTGCGCCGCAGCAGCGGCTGGGCGAACCAGGCGAACACCACGCCCCGGGCGAGGTCGGCGACCACCGGGAAGCGGACCTGGGTCGCGGCCACCAGTCGCTCCAGCGCGAGACCGGCCGGCTCGCGCAGCGACTCGTCCGGCGGCGGCTCCCGCAGCCACGCGCGCAACAGCGTCGCGACGACGGTGGCGTCGGCGGAGGCGCGTTGCTGGGCGAGGAAGATCCGGAACACGGCGGCTTCGAGCGCGGGGGAGCGCTCCAGTTCGGTGACACCGTAGTGCCCGAGTGCCCGGGCGAGCCTGGCCTGGAACGCGTCCGGCAGCCCGGCCCGCTCGACGTCGAGGCTCTGCAGGTAGGTGTGGAAGTATTCCCGGGCGCTGTGCACGTGGGCCTCGCCGCCGCCGTCCTCGCCGGTGGGCCGGTTGCGGCTCAGTTCGGCGAGGTTGGCGAACACGTTGACCAGGTCGAGTTCCTCGGCCAGCGGCCGGCGGCCCTCCTCGATGGCCGCCCGCCGGGTGCCGAGGTAGTCGTCGAGTACCCGGCGGTCGTCGTGCGGGTCGACGTCGAAGCCGAGCAGCAGGCCGCGCAGGTCCTCCTGGCCGCGCCGGGTGCGCTGCCGCGCCGGGATCTCCTCGGGCGCGGTCGGCAGGTCCAGTTCGACGGAGGCAACGGCCGGGGTGTCGGCGGCCCCGTCGCCGAGCGGCTCCAGCCGCAGCAGCGGTGCGCCGGCCTGCACCTGGCTGCCCACGGAGACGGCGCATTCCTTCAGCCGCGCCTTGAACGGCGCCCGCAGTACCGTCTCCATCTTCATGGCTTCCAGCACCAGTACCGGCGCGCCGGCCTCGACCTCGGCGCCGACCGGCAGCGGCGTGGCGACGACCAGCGCGGGCATCGGGGAGCGGACGACGCCGCCCTCGTCCCGGCTGACCCGGTGCGTCACGCCGGCCACCTCGACCAGATGGGTCGGCCCGTGCGTCCCGGTGAGCAGGCGGTACCGGTTGCCGTTGACGACGATCTGTCCGCTGTGCCGGTCGAAGCGGTCGAGTTCGACGTCGGCGGTGTGCACGCCGCCGCCCGCCTCGATGCCGACCCGGAACCGGTGCGGGCTGATCCGTGCCACGCGGATCCGGTAGCCGACGCCGCGCAGTTTGAGGTCCAACGGTCGGCCGCTGGAGTGCTGCACCTGCGGGCGCCCGCCGGACGCCGTCGCCAGCAGTCGCCGCCGCTCGACGCCTTCCTCCTCCTCGTACGTCTCGATGGCGGCCGCCGCCAGCGCGACGGCGGAGTGCCGGTGCGCGACCAGCCGGCCCGTACCCCGGACGCGGTCGATCCAGCCGGTGTCCGCGCTGGCGTCGATCACCTCGGGCTGGTCGAGCAGGTCGAGCACGAAGCTCTTGTTCGTCGCGCCGCCCTCGATGACCACCGTGGTCTCCGCCATCGCCCGGCGCAGCCTGCCGAGCGCCTCGGCGCGGTCACGACCGTAGGCGATGATCTTCGCGATCATCGAGTCGAAGTCGGCCGGGATGGTGTCGCCCTCGCTGACACCGGTGTCCACCCGGATGCCCGGCCCGGCCGGCAGGTCCAGCCGGACGATCCGGCCGGGGGAGGGCGCGAAGTCGCGGTCCGGGTCCTCGGCGTTCAGCCGGGCCTCGATGGCGTGCCCGCGCTCCACCGGCGGCTCGCCCTCGAGCCGCCCGCCCGCGGCCACGTGCAGTTGCGCCTTGACCAGGTCGAACCCGGTGGTCGCCTCGGTGATCGGATGCTCGACCTGTAGCCGGGTGTTGACCTCGAGGAACGCGAACAGCCGGTCGCCGGGGTGATAGAGGAACTCGACGGTTGCCGCACCCCGGTACCCGACCGCGACGGCGAGCCGTTCGGCGGACGCCTTGAGTTCGGCGGCCTGCGCCGGGCTGAGTACCGGCGACGACGACTCCTCGATCACCTTCTGGTTGCGCCGCTGCACCGAACAGTCGCGGACGCCGAGCGCCCAGGCGGTGCCCTGGCCGTCGGCGATCACCTGGACCTCCACGTGTCGCGCACCGGTGACCAGGCGTTCCAGGAACACGACGCCGCTGCCGAACGCCCGCGCCGCCTCCTGGCTGGTCCGCTCGAAGGCGTCGGAGAGTTCGGAGTCGTTCGTGACCACTCGGATGCCGCGCCCGCCGCCGCCCGCGGTCGCCTTCAGCATCAGCGGGTAGCCGATCTTGGTCGCCGCCGCCAGGGCCGCGTCCAGGGTCTCGACCGCGCCGCGGCTCCACGGCGCGACCGGGACGCCGACCTCCTCGGCGATCAGCTTCGCGCCGATCTTGTCGCCCAGTTGCCGCATGGCGTCCGCGCTCGGCCCGACGAAGGTGACCCCGAGCTTGTCGCACAGCTCCGCGAACGCCGGGTCCTCGGCGACGAAGCCCCAACCGACCCACGCGGCGTCGGCCCCGGACCGCAGGAGCGCACGCTCCAGCGCCGTCATGTCGAGGTACGGACGCGCGGAGGCGGGGCCGAGGTAGTAGCCGAGGTCCGCCTCGCGTACGAATGTGGCGGTGCGGTCGACGTCGGTGTAGAGGGCGACGGTCTCGATCCGCGTCCCGGTCTCCGCAGCCAGCTCTCGGACCGCGTGGATGAGGCGCATCGCGGCCTCACCACGGTTGACGATGGCGATACGGCTGAACACCCGACCGACCCCTCCGGTAGACCCACGACGAACTCGCCACGGGACGAATGCCCCCGGCCCTGATCACCCTTCTGCCTGCGGGCTGGTAGCGCCATGTCGTGGACACCGAACAGTATGCGGCCCGGTTTGTAGGAACCCAACAAAACCTTTTGGCTGTCCCCGCCCCCGGCGCGACCGTCGGGCCAGCGGCGATGCCGGCACCCGCAGGGTGTGATCATGCCCGCCGCGCTGGCGTGGCAGGATCGCCGCCATGACGTCGCCGCAATGGCTGAACCGTTATCTCGCCGGGCGACGGGAACAGGTCTGGCATGAGCTGCGCCAACTGGGCGGCACCATTCGGCGGGATTCCGACCTTGCCGGTGAGGCGCAGTTGGTCTGCGACGAGATGGCCCGCCGGGCCCGCCAGAACGTCGAGGTCCTCGTCGAACGGCTCACCGCGGACGGCTACCGATTCCACGCGAACGACGACGAACAGACCCCGGTGACGCCACACGCCGCCCCCACCGCCTCGGCGTCCGCGCACGCGGACTGGCTGGCGGAACGGTTCGGCGACGTCCCCATGACGATCCGTTCCTGGACGCGGTTGGTCGGAGACGTCTGGCTGGTGGGAAGCCACCCGCAGTGGCCGGGGTCAGCCTCCGGTGACCCGCTGGTCATCGAACTGGAGGGTTCGCGGTACCCCGACCACCCGTCGATCCGAGACTACTTCGGGGCCGAGTGGGATGGTTGGCGGGAACACTCCGAGGACGCCCCGAATGCCGGCCTGTTCGTGCTGCCCCTCGCGCCGGACCGGCTGCACAAGGAGAACGTCAGTGGCGGCCCGCCCTACGGAGTCGTACTGCCCGACGGCTGCGTGGACGGGCTCTTCGCGGGCGAGACGACCACACCATTCGTCTGCTATCTGAACCAGGTGTTCCAGCGCGGAGGTTTTCCCCGCTGGACCGGATCACCGGACGAGTGGCGGATCAAGCGCGCCCTGGCCCGAGACCTGCTCCCGCTCTGAGTCGACGGGCCAGCGGCTGACCGTCGGGACCCCGTGGCAGGCCCACCGAAGGTGGCGGCCCGCCGACGACCGACCCCGGAAGCGGTCAGGAATCGAGAAGCCCAGGTCAGGGAGCCGCAACTAGCGTCACCGGCATGGACGTCACCACTCGGCCGAGCCCGCCCGCGCGGCGACCGCGTCGAACGTCCCCACCCGGCAGGTCGCCGGCGCCCGTGGTTGCCCGTCTTCCGAGGAGGTCCCGGTGAACTGGAACAAGTGGGTTCGGCAGCTCCACCGCTGGCTGTCTGTCGCCTTCACCCTCTCCGTCGTCGTCGCCACCGTCGCCGTGGCGCAGCAGGAGCCTGCCGCCTGGGTGTTCTACCTGCCGCTGCTCCCGCTCGCCCTGCTCCTGTTCACCGGTCTGTACCTGTTCGTCCTGCCGTACGCGACCAGGTGGCGTGGCGGGCGCCGCACTGTCCGCGACACCTGACCCGGTTGACCCGGGCCGTTCGCGCCGCGGCCGGCTTCTGGACGTAACGCTGAGCCCGATCCATCGCGAAGAACGGCGGTTCAGCGCGAGGTTTCCGACTGATTCCCTTCTCTTCGGTACGGACCGGTTGACTGTCCGCCTCCGTGGCTGCAAGATTCCTATCTTGCAGATAGGAATTATGGAGTTGGGCGGAAGGGGCGAGCGGTGGGTGTCGGACCTCGACCCCTCGCCGGGTGCCACCCCGCCGATCGGAGGCACATCAGCGGTGCACATCTCCGCGCGTACCGACTACGCCATCCGGGCGATGCTCGTCATCGCCGAATCCCACCCACGCCTGGTCACGACCTCGGAGATCGCCACGGTGGACCAGATTCCGGCGAGCTTCCTCTCGGAGATCCTGATGGACCTGCGGCGTACGGGACTGCTGCTGAGCTTCCGGGGGACCGAGGGCGGCCATGCCCTCGCCCGTGCGGCGGAGGCGATCAGTGTCGGCGACATCCTGCGAGCCACCGAGGGCGTACTGATCACGACCGTTCGCGGTCGACCGACCGCACTGGCCAGCTATCGCGGGGTGGCGGGTGGCCTGCGGGACGTCTGGCTCTCGCTGGACCGGGCGATCACCGAGATAGTCGACCGGACCACGCTGGCTGACCTGCTCGGCAGCGCGGGACGGTCCCCGACCGGCTGACGGCCGACCGAACGGCCATTGACGTCGCGACGCCCGCAGCCCTAGCGTAAAACCGATATAGCCGATCAAGTTAATAGGAAAATGGGGAGATAGATGAACCGGACCAGAGCGGCGGTCGCTCTCACGCTCGTTGCCAGCCTGGCCCTGTCGGCCTGCGGCGGAGGGTCGTCGGCGGGCGACACGACGACCCTGTCGATCGTCGGCTACGCCGTGCCGGAGGCGGCGAACAAGGCGATCATCGCGGAGTGGAACAAGACCGACGACGGCAAGGGCGTACGGTTCCAGACCTCGTACGGCGCGTCCGGCGACCAGAGCCGCGCGGTCGTCTCCGGCCTCAAGGCGGACTACGTGCACTTCTCGGTCACCAGCGACGTGACCCGGTTGGTGGACGCGGGACTCGTCGACCAGAACTGGGACGACGGCCCCAACAAGGGCATCGTGTCCTCGTCCGTCGTGGTACTCGCCGTCAGGGAGGGTAACCCGAAGAACATCCAGGGCTGGGACGACCTCGTCAAGCCGGGCGTCTCGATCGTCACCCCCAACCCCGCCTCGTCCGGCGCGGCCCGGTGGAACGCCCTCGCTGCCTGGGGACACGTCTCCGCCAACGGCGGAACCGACGCGCAGGCCGAGGAGTACCTGCGCAAGCTCTTCGCGAACGTGGTCTCGCTGCCGAACAGCGGCCGGGACGCCACCACCGCCTTCCTCGGCGGTACCGGTGACGTCCTGCTCGCGTACGAGAACGAGACCATCCTGGCCACCCAGAGCGGCGAAAAACTCGACTGGGTGATCCCGTCGACCACGATCCTGATCGAGAACCCGGGCGCGATCCTGAAGAGCGCCGGCCCCAAGGCCCAGTCCTTCCTGAGCTTCGTCCTCAGTTCCGGCGGGCAGCGTCAGTTCGCGCTCAAGGGCTTTCGGCCGATCATCGACGGCATCGACACCAGCGGTGTCGAGGGAGCCCTCGACCCCGACAACCCGTTCCCGGCCCCGCAGAAGCTGCTCACCGTCGAGAAGGACTTCGAGAGCTGGTCGGCGCTGTCGAAGAAGTTCTTCGACGAGAAGGACGGCGTCATCGTCAAGATCATCGCCGCGTCCGGGAAGGCGCGATGACATCGGCCACCCTCGCTCCCGACCGGCCGGCGTGGGGGCGCCGGCCGGCTCGGGGCGGTCGGCGCCTCACCCGGGCCTCGGGTCTCGGCCTCGGTGTGGCGATGCTCTGGTTCAGCCTGCTCGTCCTCATCCCGCTCACCGCCGTGGTGGTCACCGCCGCCGACGGCGGGTGGACCGAGTTCTGGTCGGCGGTCACCAACCAGCAGACCGCGGCGGCGATCCGGCTCACGGTCGGCACCGCGTTCCTGGTGACCCTGGTCAACGTCGTCATGGGTACGACGATCGCCTGGGTGTTGGTCCGCGACGAGCCGTTCTTCGGCAAGCGGGCCCTGGAAGTCCTGATCGACATCCCGTTCGCCCTGCCGACGATCGTCGCCGGTCTGGTGCTGCTGTCGCTCTACGGACCGGGGAGCCCGCTGGGCGTGAACATCGCCAACACCCGGGTCGCGGTCTTCTTCGCGTTCCTCTTCGTCACGCTGCCGTTCGTGGTGCGGACCGTACAGCCGGTGCTGGCCGAACTCGACCGGGAGGCCGAGGAGGCGGCGGCCTCCCTCGGGGCGAGCCGGTTCACCGTCTTCCGCCGGATCATCCTGCCCAGTCTGACTCCGGCGATCGCGGCCGGCGCGGCGCTGTCGTTCGCCCGTGGCGTCAGCGAGTACGGCTCCCTGGTGCTGCTCTCCGGCAACCTGCCGATGCACACCGAGGTGACCTCGGTACGGATCCTCAGCAGCATCGAGAACGACAACCTGGAGGGTGCGGCGGCGGTGGCCGCCGTGCTGCTGGTGATCTCGTTCGCGGTCATCGTCGCCGTGGACGTCATCCAACGGCGGGTGGTCCGCCGTGGCTGAGCACTCGACCGCTGAAGCTGAGCGTCCGACCGCCGTCCAGGCCCGTCCCCGCCCCGGGCCGGCCAAATACCTGCTGCGGCTGGTCGTGCTGGTCTACCTCGTGCTGCTGGTGGCCTGGCCGGTCGCGCTCGTCGGGCGGAACGCGTTCGCCAACGGCCTGACGGACCTGCGGGGCATCCTCGACGATCCCGACGTGGTGCACGCGCTCCGGCTCACCATCACCGTCGCGGTCACCGCAGTGGTGATCAACACGGTGTTCGGGGTCGGGATCTCGCTCCTGCTGGTCCGGTACGAGTTCCCCGGCAAACGACTACTGAACGCCCTGCTCGACATCCCGCTGTCGGTCTCGCCGATCGTGGTGGGCCTCGCCCTGGTGCTGGTCTACGGCGGCCGGGGCGGCTGGTTCGGGCCCACCCTGGAGAACGTCGGCTTCCAGGTCATCTTCGCCACCCCCGGCATCGTGCTGGCCACCGTCTTCGTCGCCCTGCCACTGGTGATCAGAGAGGTCGTACCGGTGCTCCAGGAGGTCGGCGACGAGCAGGAGCAGGCGGCGCGCAGCCTCGGCGCCAACGCCATCCAGACCTTCCGCCGGATCACGCTGCCGACCATCAAGTGGGGCGTGGTCTACGGCGTCGTACTCAGTCTGGCCCGGTCACTGGGGGAGTTCGGCGCGGTCAAGGTCGTCTCCGGAAACGTCCTCGGGCAGACCCGCACCGCCACCCTGGTGGTCGAGGAGAAATACCTGAACTTCGACAAGGGCGGCGCCTACGCCACCGCGCTGCTGCTCACCCTCGTCGCGGTGGCAGCCATCATCGTCGTCTCCGTCATCCGCCCTAAGGAACAGCGTTGAGCATCGAGATCGCGAACGTCACCAAGCGGTTCGGGGAGTTCGTCGCACTCGACGACGTCTCCGTCAGCATCCCGTCCGGCCAGCTCACCGCGCTGCTCGGGCCGTCCGGCGGAGGGAAGTCGACGCTGCTGCGGATCATCGCCGGCCTGGAGCAGGCCGACAGCGGGCGCGTGCAGATCGAGGGACTCGACGCCACGAACCTCCCACCGCAGCGGCGCAACGTCGGATTCGTGTTCCAGCACTACGCGGCGTTCAAGCACCTGTCGGTACGCCGCAACGTGGCCTTCGGGCTGGAGATCCGTCGGCGCCCGAAGGCGGAGATCCGCAGCCGGGTCGACGACCTGCTCGCGCTCGTCCATCTCGAACAGTTCGCCGACCGGCTGCCGTCCCAGTTGTCCGGCGGTCAGCGGCAACGAATGGCCCTGGCGCGCGCCCTGGCCGTGCAGCCCACCGTGCTGCTGCTCGACGAGCCGTTCGGTGCGCTCGACGCGAAGGTCCGCAAGGAGCTTCGGGACTGGCTGCGCCGCCTGCACGACGAGGTCCACGTCACCACCGTCTTCGTCACCCACGACCAAGAGGAGGCGCTGGAGGTCGCCGACGAGATCGTCGTGATCAACGATGGCCGGATCGAGCAGATCGGGTCACCGGACGAACTCTACGACCGGCCGGCCAACGACTTCGTGATGCGGTTCCTCGGCCCGGTAACCCAACTCGGCGACCGGTTGGTACGCCCGCACGACGTACAGATCCTGCCCGCCGACGGACACGAACCGGGTGCCACCACCGGTCGGATAACCCGGATCACCCGGGTCGGTTTCGAGATCCGGATCGAGATCACCGCCGACGACCAGGTCATCGCCGCCACCCTCACCCGCAACGAGTTCCTCGCCCTGCACCTCCAACTCGACACCACCGTACGGGTCCGGATCGCGCCCGAGATCCAGGCAGGCACGGTCGCCGTCGACAGTGGCCCGAACCTCCCGGCCACCACGGCGGTCACCTGACACACCGTTCGGTGCTCCGGGGCGCGGTCGTCACCGGCGGTTCGCTGGCGGGGCCAGCCGTTCGACCGCGCCGATCACCAGGTCCCAGAACGGGTCGACGTCCAGGTGCAGTGCCACGTCGGCGTTGTCGGGGGTGGCGGTGCGGTGGTGCAGGTCGACCACGGTCGCGCCCCGGGTGAGGGTCCCGGCCAGTTCCACCGAGACCGGCGCCGGCACGCAGGCGACGATCGACGGGTCGATCACCCGGGCAACGGCGATCGGGTCGTGCAGCGGCGGATCGGCCAGCCCGAACACGTTCTGGTACGTCGCCGCGAAGAACGTCATGAGGTCGACGCAGATCCGTGCCAGGTCGGTGTCGAGCCGCTGGAACCTCGCGATGACGTCCGGCGTCACCAGCGCCTGGTGCGTGACGTTCAGCCCGCACATGGTCACCGGCAGGCCGGAGCGCAGCACGACGTCGGCGGCCTCCGGATCCACCACCACGTTGAACTCACCGTACGGCGTGACGTTCCCGCGTCCCGTCGAGCCACCCATGAAGACGATCTCGCGGATCTTCGGCGCCACCTCCGGATGGTCCCGCAGCAGCGTCGCGATGTTGGTCAGCGGCCCGGTGGGGACGAGCGTGACCGGTTCCGGATGGTCGAGCAGGATCCGGCGGATCAGCGCGACGGCGTGCTCGTCGCGGACCGGCACCGTCGGTTCGCCCAGGGTCGGGCCGTCGAGTCCACTCGCCCCGTGGATCTCCGGCGCGACCCGCAGCTCGCCGACCAGCGGCGCGGCGCAGCCGGCGGCGATCGGCACGTCGGTGATGCCGGCGGCGGTGCAGATCCGCCGCGCGTTCACCGTGGTCTTGTCGAGGGTCTGGTTGCCGGCGACGGTGGTGATGGCCAGCAGTTCGATCCGGGGATCGGCCGCCGCCAGGAGCAGGGCCAGCGCATCGTCGTGCCCCGGATCGCAGTCGAGGATTACCGGAGTAGTCAAGGAACACAACCCGTTTCGGAGGTCGGCGGCAGCGGTTCGCCCAACCGTACGGCAGGGGTCGCCGGCACTGCCGGCGCCGCCGACGGCAGCGACAGGTCGAGCGCGGGTCACCCGACGGTGCGCCCGAACCGTCGGGGCCGTCCTCCGGCGTACCGGCGCTACGGGACGGTGACGCCGTACGCGGCCAGGATCTCCATGATCGGCTGGTAGTACGTCGTCCCACCGCTGGTGCAGTTGCCGCTGCCGCCGGAGAGGATGCCGAGGATGGTTCCGGTCGACGCGGAGTAGAGCGGCCCGCCGCTGTCACCCGGCTCGGCGCAGATGTTGGTGCGGATCAGCCCGGAGACGCTCCCCTCGGCATAGTTCACGGTCTGGTTGAGGGCGGTCACCGTGCCGCAGCGCACTCCGGTGGTGGCCCCGCTGCGGCACACGGCCTGACCGACGTACGCGTTGCCGGCGCCGGTGATCGGCAACAGTTGCGGGTAGGTGTAGACCGCGCTGGGGTGGCTGACGCTGCCGGTGTAGCGCACGATGCCGTAGTCGTTGCCGGGGAAGCTGCTGCCGGTGTTCGGGCCGAGCGGGACCGTCCGGCCGCTGTCCGCGTACCAGGTCGAGGCGGCCCGGGTGCAGTGCCCGGCGGTGACGAAGTAGTAGGTGCCGCCGGCGCGCACGTTGGCGCCGAGGGAGCATCGGCCGGTGCCGCCGTAGATGGCCTGCCCGCCGGCGATGAGTAGGCGCAGGCGGCCGGGTTCGCGGCGGAACACGGCTCCGGAGCGGGCGGCGACGGCGCGGAGTGTCCGGGCCTGGGCGTTGTCGACGGACTCGTCGACGGTGAGCGTGGTCCGGCCGGTCGCCGGATCGACGCCCCACGCGGTTCCGGCGGTTCGCACCTCGGCCACCGTGGCCGGGCCGGGCGAGGCACCATCGTGCCGGTGTGCGGCGGCCGGGGCGGCGGGCAATAGTACGGCGAACGTGAGGACGAGGACCGGTACGAGGCGCATCCCGCAACCCCCGATTGTCGACTGTCGATGTACTGCCAGGATCCGTCCTCGGCGACGCGGATTCAACCCCCGACGCGGGATCCCAGCGTTGTGATCCGACATTCGTCAGCCACCCGCGGTCCCGGGCGGTGGTGCGGTCGTCCCGCGTACGACGAGCGCGGTGGGAAGGAGCGCTTCGGCTCGCGTCGCCGGGAGTCCGAGCAACTGTTCGGCTGCCGCGCGACCCTTGTCGCGGTGGGGCTGGTGCACCGTGGTCAGCCCGGGGCTCGACCAGGCTGCCGGCGGTGCGTCGTCGAACCCGACGACGGAGAGCCGCTCCGGCACGGCGATGCCGTGTTCGGCGGCGGCCCGGAGTGCGCCGAGTGCGATCTCGTCGCTGGCGGCGAGCAACGCTGTCGGCCGGTCCGGGGCGCCGAGCAGGTCGTTCGTGGCGCGGTAGCCGGCTTCCCGGCCGTACGGCGCGCACTCGACGACCGGCACGTCGGCCCAGGTGATGCCGCCGGCCGTCAGCTCCGCGCGGTATCCCGCGAGGCGCTCGCGCATGACGTGGAGTCGTGCGGTCTGCTGGCGGGCAAGCTCGGCTCGACCCGTCCGGCCGTCGGGGTGCAGTGGGGACGCCAGTACGGCGATCCGCCGATGGCCGAGTGCGATCAGGTGTCGGGCGGCCGTCGCGGCAGCCGCCCGGTCGTCGATGCCGACATGGCCGGCCGGCGGCCGTGCCGGACCGTCCACCACGACGACCGGTACGTCGCGGCCGAGCGCGGTGTCGATGCGGCCGTCGCCGTCCAGGTCGCAGTGGCACACGAAGCCGTCGACCAGGGCCCGCTGGACCAGGTCGGTCTCGGTGCCCCGGGGAATGAGCACCAGGCCGACGTCGAACCGTTCGCACACCTCCCCGATGCCATTGACGAAGAGCGCCTCGGCCGGGTCTGAGAGGGCGAAGGTGAGCGGGTCGTCGAAGACCAGCCCGATCGCGCCGGCCCGCCGCCGGCTGAAGGTCGCCGCGATCGGGTCCGGGCCCGGATAGCCGAGCCGGCCGGCCTCGGCCAGAATCCGTTCGCGCAACCGTGCGCTGAGCTGATCGGGTCGGTTGTACGCGTTCGACACCGTTGCCTTCGACACCCGCAGCGCACGGGCCAGGTCGGCCAGCGTGACACCCCGGCCCGGCCGTCCCCCACCGGTCCGCTTCCGCTCCGTACCTTCCACGGTTCGATGATACGGTTCTGAACTAGTTCAGTCTTAACTAGTTCAGAGAGGCTCTGGCGTTGAGACTCCGTCCGGCGTACGCGGCTGTCGCGGGTGCCTTCCTCCTCAACGGACTGATCTTCGGCACGTTGGCGGCGCGGCTACCGGCACTCCAGTCCGGACTCGGGTTGACCGATGGTGAGTTGGCACTGGCCCTGGTGGCGCTCAACGGCGGTGCCCTGGTAGGGCTGCAAGCCGGCGCCATGCTCACCCGCCGCTTCGGCACCCGGGCGACGCTTCGGGTCGCCCTGCCCACGTTCGCGCTGCTGCTGATGCCGATCGCCGCGGCGCCCACCCTGCCGGCGCTGGCCGCCGCGCTCGCCGGCTCCGCGGCCGTCAACAGCGTGGTGGACGTGGCCGTCAACGCCAACGGCCTGACGGTCGAGCGCCGGTACGGCCACCCGGTGCTCTCCCGGCTGCACGCCATGCTGACCTTGGGCGGCATCATCGGAGCCGGCATCGCCGCCGGCGTCGCCACCCTCGGCGCGGGCGTGCACACCCACTTCGCAACCGTCGCCACGATCGGCATCGGCGGCGCCGTACTGCTTCCCCGTTGGCTTGCCACCGAGAGTCCTCGCCCGCTCTCCCCTCGGCGGCGAGTCGACGGAGCAGGGTCCCTGCCGAACCCGCCCCGGGTCGGTCCGCGCCGACGCAGCCGCGCCGGCCGACTCCTCGGACTCGGCGGTCTGGCCTGCTGCGTCACCCTCGCCGAGGGCAGCGGGAACGACTGGACTGCCGTGTACCTGCACGGCCTGGGCGCGAGCGAGGCATTCGCGGCCAGCGGAGTCGCGACGTTCCTCGGCGCGATGACGGCCGGCCGGTTCGCCGGCGACCACCTACGGGACCGGATCGATGCCGTACCACTCGTCCGGGGCGCCGCCCTGGTCGCCGCCGTCGGCCTCGGGCTGGCCCTGCTGATCCGCCATCCCGTCGCCGGTCTCACGGGCTTCGGCCTGCTGGGGCTCGGCCTGTCGATAACACTTCCGGTCATCCTTGCCGTAGCCAGCCAGCGTGCCGCCCAGGACGGGGTGCCGCCCGCCGTGACGATCGCCCGGGTCTCCGCGATGGCCTACCTGGGCAGCTTCGTCGGACCCGGCCTCATCGGTGCCCTGGCGACCACGACCAGCCTCGGCACCGCGCTGTTCCTGCCCGTCGCCGTTGCCGCGACGGCCGCACTCGCCGCCGAGGTCCTGGCCCCGCGCGTGTCCTCGCCAATGAACCTTTTTCAACCTCCCCTTGCGGTCCGCCGTGGCCGCAGGTGGAAGTCGGGGCGCATGCGCCGCGCGGTTCAGGTTGAAAAAGGTTCAATCCAGCGGAAAACCGCGCGGCGTCCCCGGGAACGGTAACCGCCGCCGGCCCTGACCACGCAGCCTCACCGTCGGCTTGCCGATGGCCCGGGAGTTCGCGGACCGGGCAGGCCCACCCGGAGGTGACAGGTGCCAGCAACAGAGCATGGGTCGGCGTACGTCTCGGGCGCCGCGGGGGAGCGGTTCTATTGTGGCGTGGTGACAACTCGGATGATCGTGCTGAACGGCGGATCGAGCTCCGGTAAGTCCGGGATCGCCCGGTGTCTACAGGCGGTCCTACCGGATCCGTGGCTCGCCGTCGGGATCGACGGGCTGATCGACGCGATGCCCGCCTCGATGCAGACCACGGCTGCGGGGATCGAGTTCGCCCCGGACGGCGGCGTGATCGTCGGGCCGGAGTTCGCCACGCTTCAGGCGGCCTGGATGGAGGGGGTCGCCGCGATGGTCCGTGCCGGCGCACGGGTCATCCTCGACGACGTGTTCCTCGGTGGAGCGGGGTCCCAGCAACGCTGGCAGCAGGTTCTTGTCGGACTGGACGTGTTCTGGGTCGGCGTCAGGTGTGAGAGCGCGGTCGCGGCGGGCCGCGAGGTCGCCCGGGGAGACCGGATCCGGGGGATGGCGGTGTCACAGGCGGAGATCGTCCACCAGGGCGTCGTCTACGACCTGGAGGTGGACACCACACATACCGAGTCCCTGGAGTGTGCGCGGACTATTGCCGCACGACTCGGGTCGTCGGCGGCACCCGATGGCTCGGCGGGCGGCTGATTTTTTTTAACGGTCCGTAGCACAGGCTACGCCCTCCCAGTCATGCTCTCCTTGAGCATCACGTCGACCTGCCGAAACGCAACCGCGAGGTACGGCGAGCACCGGCCATTGTGGACCCCGGGTGCTCGCCGGGTGCTCGTCTGTTCGACATAGCCCCTGTCCAGCCGGCCACGGAACGTCCGAGACAACCACACCGGGTCCGCTCCGGGGACTTGTAGATCACGTCGCCGTCGCGGTGGCCAACCGGCCTCCCGACGGGCGCTCCCTCCGGCGCACCTCGCGAGCGGCCGGCCTCAGTCGCTTGGGCTGCCACCGGGGGACGGTTGCCCGTGGTCGCGGGGCGCAGCCGGCCCGGTGCCGCCGACCCGGTCGCGTGCTTCCAGGACATGCTCGACCACACCAGCTACGCCTTCACCGCCGACACCCACACCACAGTCCTGCCCGAACAAGCCAGACAAGCCGCCGAAACCACCGCCCAACTCGTCCTCACCGCCCAGCACAAACACCCCCGAGCCAAGCCCCAACCGACCGAGCCGACTCCAGCGGCAGCCTAACGCCGAGCCGGCCCAGCCGATCAAAATCCCATGATCAACACTTCGGAACAGACCAGTGCATCCGGATGACGCACGGCCATGTGCCCTGACACACTCAGCCGCATGTTGACCACCATCACCCTCCGGAACGTCGGCACCGCCGCAATCGTGGTCGGACTGCTCATCGCCCTATTCACCCTCGGCACGACCACCGATCGTCCATTCACGCTGGCCTGGCTGCTCGTCCTCGTCGGGACCGGCCTACGGTTGGAGGCCGCCATCCGCGCCCCGAAACGCACGACACCATAGCCCGGCCGCTGACCTTCCCTGGCGCGTGCCGGGGAAGAACTGCTGTCAAAGCAGCTGAAGGACGCCCTGGCCGCGGGCCAGCCGCCCCCGGGACCCCAACCAGCCACCCCCACGCCCGTGGGGTGGTCCGGACAAGCTGCTGTTCGGGGTCGCTGTTAGATCCGGATGCCGGGTTGCCCCAGCGGTCAAAAACTGGCCGGAACTGCTGCGAGCCTTCTCCGCATGAACAGTGAAGTTCTGCTCCCACAGCAATCGGTTCCCGCCGCCGGCGCCGTGCTCAACCCGTTCGTGATCGTGGATGACGCGGCCGGCCTCATCACGTTCGTATCCGAGGTCTTCGGCGTGTCGGAGACCGCCGAGGCGAGGACCCCGATGCCCGACGGCAAGCTGATCCATGCCGAGCTACGCCTCGGCAGCGTCGATCTGATGATCGCCGATCGGCTCGACGGCTGGCCACTGCGGCCTGGTCTGCTCCAGGTATGGGTTCGCGACGTGGCAACAGTGCTGCGGCGTGCCAACGCTCACGGCGCCACCACCGTCACCGAGCCGATCCCGTTCTGGGGTGAATCGACCCTCGGCAGGATGCTCGACCCCTGGCAGAACATCTGGTGGCTCTGGGCACCAGCACCGGGCCAGCCCGATCCGACGCCTCACTGGGACGGCGGCCCGGACATCATGTTCACGACCCTGGACGATGCCCTCAAGTCGTTGACAACCTGAATCGATCCCCACCGTCTCGATCGGCTGCACTGATCTCGCCCACACGCGGAGATCAGTGCAGCACTCGCCCTGTCACGTACTGTGACGCACGGTCGGCGGCAGGTCAGTGCACCGGGAATCACCGCGAGTGAACATCGACGTCGTTGTCGCCGACGCGGCCGTCCTCGGGTATGCAATCGCGGCGGCGGGAGGGGCGTATACGGCGCCACAGGAAGTCGACGCCGTCCGCCAATGCCGGTACAGCGCGACGAGGCACTCCTGCACCAGGTCGTCAGCGGCCGACCACTGCCCGCACAACCGGTACGCCAACCGTCGCAACCACGCCATACGCGCCCGCACGTACTCGACGTATTCCCGTTCATCCCGCAACCCGGCCTCCTCACCACACTAGGAGCCGCCCAGGCCCTGTTTCGGTTGTGGCGGAGTGGTAAGCGAACTCGCGTCGTGCCCGCCGCAGAGCTGATCCGCCCACGCCGGGCGGAGCACCGCCGCACCATCTCGGCAAAGCCGGACGCCACCCACAGGGACGCCGCTACAGATGTTGATCGACGTCCAGGCGCGACGCCGCGCACGCTCTGCGGTAGATCCGGGCGCCTGATCCTGGCGAGCCGTATGGCAGGCGGGAAGGCGGCGCCGATGGTTCGGCTCGGCGGCGTTGCGTTCTGGGTCATCAGCCGATCGGATGACCGAAGGCGACGATCGGCTATTTCCATGTGCGACGGACACCCTGCGACGTCTAGGAAGGAGGCATGACCAACGAGGTGACCGTTCCCCTGCTGCCGTGCGCATCCATTGACGACATCGAAGCCTTCTACGGAGTTCTCGGTTTCCGCACCACGTACAAGCAGCGCAAGCCCAACGCGGCTGTGGGGGTGCAGCGGGAAGACCTGCATCTACAGTTCTTCGAGATCGCCGGATTTGACCCGGAGCAGTCCTATGGCTCCTGTGTAGTACTCACCGCGGACATCGAGGGACTACACGGGGCATTCGCAGCCGGCATGCGCGCCGCGTACGGCAAGGTACTGGTGTCCGGAACGCCGCGGATGACCCGGCCCAGGGCGCGGAAGAACGCCGACGGGTTGGGCGGGTTCACCGTCATCGACCCGGGCGGCAACTGGATCCGCGTCTTTCGGAACGCCGCCACCGCGCCCATGCCGGCCGCCACGCCTGCCGGGCGGCTGGCCAAGGCCCTGGCGAATGCTGTCGTGCAGGCCGATTCCAGGGGAAGCGTCGGACAGGCCGTTCGGATCCTCGACAGCGCGTTGGCCCGCCCGCAAGCCGACGACGACCCGGTCGAGCAGGTGGAGGTCCTGGTCTACCGCGCCGAACTCGCGACGATGCTGCACGATCCGAAGACCGCGGCCGAGATGCTGGCCCGCGCCCAGTCCGTCACGCTCACGGAAGCCGAATCCGAAAGGGCGGCACCCGCGTTCGACAACGCCGCCGACCTCGCAGCAGCACTGCGGTGACTCACCATACGAACGCCTCCGTCATCTCGGCACGACAGGACATCCTCGCAGCTGTCCACCTCGAGGTCGGCGGCTACCGAAGGTGACGGAGGTGCCAGCACCGGCGCGCACGACCGGCGGTATGAGAGTGAACGCCTCGGACGTTAGGTCGACTACTTTGGCTTTCGCCGCCGGACTGCCGTTGCGGTTCACCGAGGGCGAGGCCGTGGTTGGGTCGCTCGGTTGGATGATGATGAACGGGTGAATCTGCGCCGTCCAGTCAGCTCCCGCGTGTTTGCGGTGGTTTTCGCGGCGTTGCTGGTGGGACTCGTCGGTTACCTGGTGAGCTTGCAGTTCACCGTCGGCGCCTCGGTGTCCGGGCGGCTCTGCATCGGCGCGACCTCGCTGATCGCCCTGCTCATGGTGGTCAGCTTTCTCCGGTACGCGTTGCAGCGGTTTCAGGTTGATGCCGACCGGGACGGCTGGACGGTGCGGATCGGCCGGTACCGAGGTGACCTGCGATGGGCCGAGATCTCAGCGGTGGTGATCGAGAACCGGGAGATCGAGGGGCGGGATCACCGCCGGACGGTTCCCGCGCTCTACCTGGTACCAGACCCGGGCGTCAGCCTGGACACTCCGAGGGACCTGCAGGCCACCGTGGACGGACGACCGGCGGTACGGCTGTTCGACCTGGCCGACCCGAAGATCGAGGAGAAGCAGTTCATCGGCGACCTGGCGAGGCTGGCCGGCGACCGCCTCGAGGTTCGGGTCCACCGCCTCAACCTGATGCTGCCGAGCGAGGACGCCCGGCAACGGCTGAACGGCGGGAAAGCTCTCCCCGCCTTCCCGCCTGGCGCGCAGGGCGTGCGGACGCAGCGCCGGCTGAACCGGCGGCGCTTCCTGCTGTTTGTCGGCTGGTACCTGTTCGCCGTCGTTCCCGCGCTGCTGCTCACCGGCTTCGCGGCCCGGTTGCACGAGCTGCTCGGCGCCGCGGTCGCGGTAATGGGCCTGCTCACGGTCGTCGCTGCGTACGCCCAGTTCGTCACGATGTTCAGCCATGCCACCGACCTCGTCGACACCGAGGTGGCGATCGCCGGCACGGAACTCGTTCAAGTGATCGGCGACCGTACCCACCGCGACGACATGCACGGCGGCAAAGCCGTGGTGCTGCCACCGGGGACGAGACGAGGCTACGGCAAGGCGTGGCTGCTCGGGTTCCCGCACGCCGTGGTGCTGCTCGGCGATCCGCGGACCGGACGGCTTCGCGACCATGCCGACCTGCGCGCCCTGTCGGCAGTGCTGCGCGAGTCGCCACATGAGGCCGACTGGGCCGCCGCCCGAGACATCGACAGCCTCGCCCTGCGGTCCCAGGTCGGCGACCCGACGGAGCCAGGCGGTGCCGAGAACACCCGCCTGTGGATTTCGCTGACCAAAGCCGGCCGCATCCTGGCCTGGGCCGTCGTCGTGGGCTCCGTCCTGCTGGCTGGCGGCTGGATGCTGGAGAGTACCCACTACCTGGGGGGCGCGGTCACCTTCATCTGTGTGCCTCTGGCCACCGTGTGGGCGCTGTACGCGCTGTACCGGATACTCGCGCTGCTCGGCGCGGCGTGGCAAGCGGTCCGGAAGAACCACTAACCAGCTTCGAACGCCCACAGCCGCAGTACCTCGGCGAGGAGGAGTTTCTTCTTCGTCCTCTTGATCACGCTGGCGGGCGTTGTACCCGCAACCGCCCGTCGGCTCGCCACGCCGGAAGCAGCAGCCAGCGACGCGGCCACCCGGCGCCGCGCCTTAACTGCGGCAGATCCGCATGGGTCAGAATGTGCCGATGACGATCTCCGCTGACGATTCCGGTCCGGTCCGGATTGTGACGGCGGTTCTTCGCGATGGCGATCGGGTGTTGCTGTGTCATCGAAGCGCCGGACGCCGTTGGTATCCCGACGTGTGGGACCTGCCGGGCGGTCATGTCGAGGAGGGGGAGGAGCCGAAGGAGAGCCTTGTCCGCGAGCTTCGGGAGGAGTTGGGAATCACGGCGTCGGAGCCGTCCAGCCCGCCGATGCATGAGATCCGGACCGCGACGTTCGACATGCAGATCTGGTTGGTCGACAGGTGGACCGGAACACCCGTCAACGCCGCGCCGGACGAACACGACGCTGTGGTACCCCTCATTGCTCTACTGCGGTCGGTTCTGCGGCGGCGCGTGGTTGTCCGTATGACAGCCGCCTGGGCTGAGTGCGGGCGGCGCAGCCCGTCCAGCACGAGGGTGATGACATCGTCGGCCTCGGCTCGCCAACCGGGGCGGTCATGGGCCGCACCGATGCCATGCAGCGCCATCATCACGGCACCGGCATCCACGTCGTCGCGGACGGTGCCGTCCCGTACGGCGGCGGCCACCAGGTCGGTGACAGCCTGCTCCAGCGCCCGGCTGCCCTCGGCGAGGGCACCCGAGCGATCGGCCATGAGTGTGGCCAGCGTCCGGGCCAGGCCCTCGTGGGCGTCTATGTGGTCGACCATGCCGCGTAGCAAGGTCGCCAAAGCCTCCGCCGCGGCTGCGCCCTCACCCTGATATTCCCGGAGCCACTAACCGGCCCTCTCAGCCTCGGATACCTCGCCCACTTTGGCCTCGGCCTCTTCCACCCGATCACCAGGGAGCCTTCTCCATCGTGATGGTGCTGGTCACGGTGGGCGTGGAGGGCCGGGATCGGGGTGAGATGAGGCTCCCGGTAAGACAGCAGTCTGTGACCAAGATCCCCAACCGGGAGCCTCTGTCGGTCAGGAGGTAGCTCGTCGTCGGCGACCACGCGCACCGCCGTTGGAGGTGGCAAGCGTCTTGCCCTCTGCCGCTGCGAGCAACGCGGGTAGGCACTGTTGGCGGGTGAGTCCGGCGCCGAAGGTGCCCGACCCGAGTCCCGTCTGTTGCCAGTGCAGGCGCACCACCGGCTCCTCCGCCTCCTGCCCGTCCAACTCTTCCGCTCCGGTGGCTGCCGTGTCTTCCACGATGACGTGGTTGGTCAGCTCTGGGACGCCGAGGGAGGTGAGTAGGTTCCGCAGGAGGAGTCCGCAACGTGCGGCGTCGAAGTTTCGGACACGTTCGTCGGCGAGCACCAGGCCGATCAGCTCGCGTTCGCGTTCGGCCAGGACGGGGCGCATCGCCGCGGGGACGCGGCCAACGAGCCGGTCCAGCTCACCCGCCTCGATACGGGCGTGGGGATCCGCCCACCAGCCCTGCCAATGGACCTCGTGCCGGTGGAGGATGGCCACGATGTCGTCCGGGTAGCTCACCGTCATTTCCTGCAGGAGGCGTTCCCACGGCTGACCGATCCCCGTCCAGGTGTCGCGGAGTCGGGTCATGAACTTGTCCGGGGTTTTCCGCTGCGGCGGGTCGGGCTTCTTCGCAGATCAGCGGCCTGCGATCATCAGCGGATGGAGTTCGTACTCGATCCGCCGCACGGGGTTGGTCCGCTGCGGCTCGGGATGACAACCGACGAGGCCCGTGGTGCTCTCGAGACTCTCGGCCGGCTGGAGCCAACCGTCTCGGGTGAGCTGGCCGTACATCTGCCGAGCGGGCTCGGGTTCAGTGTGGGCTTCGGGGTTGGGCCGACACGGGGCCGGGTCAACGCGATCGAGGTGTGGCGTCCGCACGAACGCGACGTGGTGCGATACCGCGATGTCGACGTCTTTGGCGTGCCTGCGCTGGACGTCGTGGAGCGGCTACGTCGCCACATCGACCTTGTGTCGAACGAGGATGACGACGGGTTCACCGCACGGGAGCTGTATCTCGCGCTGTGGCGGCCGTTCGCCGCGGACGACGACCCGTCTGAGGAGCAGGGTCACTTCGTCCAGTCGGTGCTCGTGGCCCGGCCCGGCTACGACGACACGCCCGCCGAGGCGGCGGCCCGCCTGGCCGCTGGCGGTCAACCGGGCTATTGATCCATTTGGCTTCCGCCCCGCGCGCTCGACGGCAGTGGACACCGCACTACAGTCCCCCCGATGATCGATTCAGCACCGTTTGTCAGTGACGAAATGCCCGGCGGCTGGATCGGGGACATCGCGGCGGTCGAGGTGGGCTGACCGTGGTATGCGTGTCCTATTGGGGTCGGGATGGGGTGTGGGTCTGGGAGCCGCCACAGAACGTCTGGCGAAACCTGATGTTGCCGTTCGCCTGTGCCGGGGATCCGGAGGCGGCGCAGTATCCGGACGCCGGAAACGAGTTGGACTCGTTGGCGTTGGCCGTCTCTGGCGGACGGGTGGTGTTGGCGGCTGGTGGCGATGAGCAGGGTGTCGCGTTCTGGGATGTCGACACCGGCGAGTTGATCAACGGAACGTCCTTCAACGGCCTGTACATCGCGGCCGTGGCGGCCCTGGATGGTGGGGACGGTTCGACGCGGTTCGTGACGTGTAGCGGAGTGCACTGGGACGGCATCATGGTGTGGGAACCGGTCGCAGGGTCGTCTCCGGTCGGGTTGCCCGAGTCCACCGTGGACGCAATCGGCGTCGGCCGTTTCGAGGGTCGTTCGCTGGTCGTGGCGGGTACCCGTGAGGACGTCACGCTGTGGGACGTAGATTCGCGTGAGCGATGGGCCTCGTCGTTGTACACCGAGGATGAGAACGACGACGGTGAGGACACTGGAGACGAGCGGATGCATGCCGTCGCCATCGCCCAGCAAGGCAGTGGCTTGGCGGTCGTGGCGTTGACGGATTCCGGGAGCGTTCGGGTCTGGACGCTTCCGTCGCCCCGCCCGGTCCGGACGGATCGTGAGCTCGCCGTCGAGCTCCATATCCACGTTGGCCACTGTCGTTGTCGATGACCGCCCAGTCGTCGTCACCGGCGGCACCGATGGAACCGTGCGAGTCTGGGACCTGTCGGACGGGCGGGCGATCGGGGCGTTGCTGACCGGCCATCGTGATTCGGTACGCAAGGTGGTAACCGGCACCCTGGGCGGCCGGCCCGTGGTCGTGAGCGCAGGCGACGATCGGACGGTCCGGGTCTGGGACCTGGCCCCTCAACCGCACTGAGCGGCAGGATTTCCGGCAGCTGCGGGAGTCGTCGAGGGCATTGATGGTCCGGTCCAGACGCGCAGGGCCGAGGGCATGGAGGGTACGGCTGGGCCGCCACTGACCGCCCTCGCGACATCCTCTCGTCGGCATGATCGGACGCCGCACGCTAGCCGTACGCCGTCACGCTCTGTCTCCGCGCGCAGCCCGCCGCCGCGGGTTCTCTGCGGCAAATGTGCGCGCCGGCCGTTGGTCCAGCCCGTGTCAGCGGTGCGGCGTCTCTCCTGGTTCCTCGAGCATTGATGTGATGGCAACGGCCTTTCGGACTGCCCGTTCGTACTGGGTCCGTTGAAACACGAACGGGCCGAAGGTTCCGTAGTCGCGGTTTGGGCGGAAGGGTTGGGCGAAGCCGCGCCACGTGACCAGGCCATCATCGAGGAGGACGAGGGCTTCGAGTGGCCAGCAGCCGACCTCCCCGCAGTCGCAGCCGAGGAGCGCGATCACACCTCGGTTCGCCCAGTACGCGGAGTCCGGTGCCCCGGTGAGGTAGGAGGTCAAGTCGCCGAAGTTGAAGTGGTCCAGCACGATTCCGGCGTACGCGCCAGGCACGTCGTACCCGGCGGCGAGTTCATAGCCGCGGACCAGGTCCACCAGGCTGACGTTGTCGATGTAGGGCAGCACTTCCCGTGCGGGCGTCGGTCCGTGCCCCCACGGGCGCACCTCGAACCGGACCTTGCGAATGGGGGGCGGAGTCGGCACGGACCCAGTGTGACTGGACACGTCCGGGTCAGAGCACCCCTGGCGGCGTGGCCCTACCACCCGCTCCGACGATTCGCAGCCCACTGATCGTGCCGTGCTCTTCAACAATGTTGAACGAGGCAGGTCAGGCCGTCGCGCCGGCAGTGGCCGCCGCTGCCGCTGAGGCCGCAGAGGCGTCGGTCGATTATCTTGTGGACTGCGGTTTCGGCCCATACCGATCGTCGGAGCTCAGCGAAGCGGCCGCGCACCTGCATGGGCGGTAGATCCGGGACGAGTGCCGTTCCCAGCCCAGTGCACTGACCAGGCCGCACAGGGCGTAGCCGTAACAGCCAACAATCAGCGTAGTGATCTCGGCGTGGGACGATGCGTGGATGGACGAACCGAGCAACGGGCACCGGCAGGGCGAGGCTGGCTGGTACTCCGCTCGATGCGTCTTCCGTCTGGGGTCTGACCCGGCGAGTCAGCTGTACGAAGAGCGACTGACGCTGTGGCGGGCCCAGGACTTCGACCAGGCGATCGCGTTAGCGGAGGCGGAGGCGCTCGGGTACGCGGCTGAGCAGCACGACATGACCTTCGCGGGGCTGGTTCAGGCGTATCGGCTGTTCGATGAACCGGGGCACGGTGCGGAGGTGTTCTCACTGCTGCGGGAGAGCGGGCTGGACCCGCAAACCTACCTGACGACGTTCTTCGATACCGGCAAGGAGAGACAGGGTGACATCGGCGATGGCGCCTGACCAGGTGGCGACCGAGCCTCCTGCAACCTTTGCTGGCTATCTCGCGCCCAGCCTACGGCAGCAGATTCGGATGTCGAGCGAGTGGCAGCCAAATGCGGCACGCTCGACGTTCTGGCATGCTCTTGCCATGCCACACCTTCCTGGGCGACCGGGACCTGCCAGTGCTGCGGGGAAGGCCGGGACGTTCGTTGGCGCCTTGTGCCTTGCTACGGTCGTCGGTTTCGGGATGGCCGAACGGCGTGGGCCGGTGCTCGGTGTCCTTGCCTTCCTGGCTTATTGATTGATCCTGGGCGTTGGTGCGCTGTCGTTCTCCCGTATGCGGCGTTGGTCAGCCGACCACATTGTCGCGGATTCTTTGGCCTTCGTACCGCTGTTGTTCTTCGCGCTCCTGTTCATTCCGGCGCTGCCGTGGTGGGGTGCCGCCTTGATCGCTGTGGTGGTCGGTGCCGTCTTCGTGCCCTTGGCGGTGCGGCGACGAACAGGGCATCGAGTTGCCGAACGCTGAGCCGTGGATCTGGCGGTGAGTGACGGGGAAGCCGGCCTATGCGGTGGCCGAGACACGCTGGTTGAGGCAGGCGGCGCTGTCTGTGGCGTACGCTGCCGTTGCTGGAGGACGTGCTGTCCTCGGAGTACGACCGGACCAGCGGTGCGTTGCGCGAAGCCCTCAACCCATCGCATCCGCCGATCTGGTTCATCTGATCTTTCGACTACCTGTGGGGTGAGCGCGGCGTGACAGCGGTAGCGCCCGATAGTCCAGTGCCGGTCGATGGGGGTCTGGTCAAGGTCTGGTTTCGGTTCGTGCCGCGGGAGGGGTGGCTGCCGCACGACACCGAGGGGTTGTGGGCACAGCCGGTGGGTGCGGACACGGTGCGGGTGGCGAACGTGCCGTTCCTTCAGGACGGTGTTGCGGAGGGTGACGTCGTGCGTTTCGTGACCGACGATGGCGGTAGGCGATGGGTGGTGGGGCGGGTCGAGGCGTCGGGCAACTGCACGATTCGTGTGCTGCCGGTGCCTGATGGTCCGCTCGGACGTAGCGCCCAGGCGGTTCACGAGCGGTTCAGGGGCTTCGGCCTTGGCGGGGAGGCGTTCAGTGAGGCGTTCCCGCTGGTGGCGATGAATGTGCCGGCGGACGCTGACTTGGTCGCGATCAAGCAGTTGCTGGTGTCGGGGGAGGCGCAGGGTTGGTGGAAGTTCGAGGAAGGTTGCGTCACCGACGCCTGGCGCGACGCATGACCAGTTTGGTCGGCGTCTGTTGTGTTCGGCTTCCTCAAATGAGACAGCTCAAGCGGCCCGCGTCGCCAGTGAATCGCCGACTCCGATCGCCCTCCAGGTAGGGCGCGCCCACCTCGACATGATCGAATGCACTCAACTCTGCAGAGTCGGACATCGACCGGCACGAAAGGCTGGTCACGGAACATGACGGTTCCGAGTCGGGTGGTGCGCGCACGGACGGCGGGCGTTTCAGGGCGGCGCTGACGGAGTCAATTGGCGTCCTGGTCGGTGCCGTTGAGCAGGTTGACGAGTCCGTTGGGTGCGCCGTCGCCGAAGATGAGGTCGATGGTGTCGTGTGCGCCGACCGCTTCTGCCTCGCTGCGGGCGAACATCACTTCCTCGTACGCGGCGAAGGCGGCCTCGATGTCGCCGGGGTGCGCGGCGATCGCCTCGCCGAGTTCGGCTCCGTCGAGCATGGCGATGTTAGCGCCTTCGCCGCCGGGGACGGTCACGTGTGCGGCGTCGCCGAGCAGCGTCACGCCGGGCATGCGGGCCCACCGGTGGCGGTCGGGGAGTTGGTAGATGCTGCGCAGGATCGGCGCCGTGTCGGCGTCGGTGATCAGGGCGGTGAGTTCGGGCGCCCATCCTTCGAACTCGGCCGCGATCAGCGTCTTCGTGGCGTTGGCGTCGGCGAAGTCTATGTCGGCGAACCACTCGACCGGCCGGTTGAGAACGACGTATGTGTGGATGATGTTGTTCGCTTCTCGGTGGGCGAGGAATCCCTTGCCGGGGATGAGCGCGTACATGGCGCCGTCGCCGACCGCCTTGGCCGCCTCGGGGTGACGGTCGTCGACATCGTGCAGGTAGGTGTCGACGTAGCTTATGCCCGCGTACGTCGGCTTCTCGTCTGACAGCAGGGCTCTTACTCGCGACCAGGTCCCTTCGGCGCCCACAAGAATCTTCGTGGTGACCGTCGAGCCGTCCGCGAAGGTGAGCTCGTGCCGGCCCCTGGCGAGGGGAGTGGCCGCGACGAGCTTCTTGCCCCACCGCACGGTGCCGGCCGGCAGTGACTCGAGCAGGATGCGCCGGATATCGCCCCGCAGTGCTTCCGGCCGGGCCATGGAACCGTCGTCGGGGACCTCAGCCAGCACCATGCCGTGCCGGTCGAGGACCCGCTGCGCTCCACCGCCCGCGTGGATGATCGCGCGATATTCCTGGGCGAGCCCGGCGATCGCGAGGGCGCGCTGGCCGTTGTGCTCGTGCAGGTCGAGATGGCCGCCCTGACTGCGGGCCTGGGCCGAGGCCTCAGCGTCGTAGACGGTCACCGGGACGTCATGCAGGTGCAGGACGCGGGCGAGCGTGAGGCCGCCGAGGCCGGCGCCGACGATCGTGACGGGAGTAGTCATGTCAGTCCTCTCGAAGAAGTTTGGACCGGCGGTCCAACTCCAAGATTGGACCGCCGGTCCAACTGTGTCAAGATGATGGACATGACCATCCGCACGGCCCGAAACACGAGGCGCAGCGATGCGCTGTCCCGGGAACGCATCGTCGAGGCGACCGTCGAGGTGCTCGACGCGACGGGAGAGGCGGGCCTGACGGTCCGGGCGCTGACTGCTCACCTCTCGACCGGCCGCGGCGCGATCTATCACCACGTCGCCAACAAGGAGGAACTGCTCGCCGCCGCCACGGACGACATCGTGGGTCGGGTAACGGCGGGAACCGGCGACGACGACCCTGAGCGGGCCATCCGTGCTCTCGCGCTCGGGATCTTCGACGCGATCGACGCGCACCCGTGGGTCGGGACCCAGCTCTCCCGCGAACCATGGCAACCCGCCGTCTTCCGGATCTGGAAGAGTGTCGGGTCGCAGCTGCAGCGCCTCGGCGTGCCTGGGCCGGCCAGGGCGGACGCCGGATCAGCGTTGGTCAACTACGTCCTCGGCGCGGCAGCGCAATACGCCGCCGGGGCCCGGCGGGCGACCAGCGACGCGGATCGCAAGGCATACCTGGAGACTCTGGCGGCACAATGGGCGCAACACGACCCGGACCCGATCGTGCAGGACGCGGCCTCGCAGCTGCGCGAACATGACGACCGTGAGCAGTTCCGCGCCGGAGTGGACATATTCCTGACCGGCATCACTGCCCGCAGATAGGCGTCCGTTCTCGAATCACCCATTCCTGATCGGCCAGGCGGTGACCGGTCCACCACGGTGAACGCCTGTAGGCGACGCACTCACATCGGCAGTTCCGGGTCTCTTGCCGCAGAGACGACGGCCCACAGCCGGCTCACCGACCAAGTCGTCCCTCGCTACCGGCGGCGCCCGTGGTGCGTCGGTCCCCTTTGCTTCGGCCGGCGAGGGCGTTCTGGGTGGCTTTCCGGTCGGAAAGCCGGGTCGATCAGAACGACACGATGATGCCGACCATCGGGGGGCGGCGTAGCCGCAGCAGGCGAGCGAACCAGTTCCCTGCCCGTGACATGACGTATCGGCTGGCCAGCAGCTTGCGGGCCAGTGCCGTCCCGTCGTCGTCCAGCAACCGGGCCGTTCCCGTTACGCTCGGCGCATCCGGCGCCACCGTCCCGCGTACGGAGCACGGCCGCACACGCACTTGCGGGTTGTTCCGGATCCGCTTGACCTTGCCCGATCCCGCTTCGGTCACGATCCAGAGTTCAGCACCGTGCGGTACGTGCCAGACCGGCGTGCTCACCGGGGTGCCGTCCTTGCGGTAGGTAGTCAGACTGACGTACCGGCTACGGACGATCTCGTCGGCCACGGTCATCGTGCCAGCGTAGCGAGCCGCGCCCCGGGCCGCGCCCGCAAGGTTGAGAGCAACTGGCCGGCAGGAAGGCTTACCTGCGCCCTCCGCCAGGCTAGCGCAACGGCTAACCGAGGCCGGACATGCTGATCAAGCCGACAGATGAGGCCCTTCGAACCTCACGGTCCGTCACCGCCGCCAGCGCCCTCGGCGCGGCAGATCCGCGCACGTGACCGTGGGCTTGCTACGCCGACCTCCTTTGATGGGCGACGCGAGGTTCCCCCGGCGATGGGACGTCCCGCCGTCGCGCGACCTTGAGCTCAGACGTCGTCACTCTCGGCCGGCGAGTGCAAGGGCGACTTCCAACTCGTGCTGCTTGGCTGGGGCCAGAGTGCCTGTCCGCTTGATCAGCGACTCCTCGCTGACAGTCGTACTTCGAGGTGGGTAACTGGCGCTACCGGTGGACAGGTGACGGAGAAGTGGCAGCCGGGTTCGCTCGATGACGTGTACAGGCCCAGCCCGGAGTCTGATCCTGCGGAACTCTCCTACCCAGAGATGCCGGGCCGTTCAGCTTCCGGCGTTACTCGCTCTGGTCCGGGCACGCAGGGCTTCGAGCCCGGCGACGGGGAGCGAGCGTGCCTGGCCCTCGGCGATCCAGCCGTCGATCATCTGATCGGTCTGTTCCGACAGCTTGCCGAAATGAAGATGCAGATACCCGGGCAGGTCGAAGGGAACGAGCAGGGGAAGCACTCGCAGCGCGACACGCGTCAGCGGCGCGGAAGTGCTGAGCCGTCCCGGCGGCGCCATACCGTACATCGCCGCAGTCACCGTGGTGGCCTCGCGTGCCGCCAGTGCTGGCAGGGCGAGCTGCTGGCGCAGTTTGGGAACTGACCAGTCGAGCGTGCCCAGCATGGCTAAATACGGTTGGGTTGTGGCGGCCCGCATCTCACCGCTGCCGACGGCCGCCTCAGAGACAGAAAAGGGTCCACTGGACAGCGCAGTGATCAACGGCTTTACGCGTTCGGCCTCACCCGCGAGCTGCAGGCTGGGGCCAGCGGGCAGCCAGTAGGCGATCCCGGACCGGACTCGGTCGCGATTCGATATCGGCGCGTGATAGGCAAACAGCCCCGGGGTTGCCTGCACGATCTGCGTACCGGGCCAGACATCCTGCAAAAAGGCGAGGTCGCCGGGATCCTGCCCAATGGACACGATGGTGGCACCGCCGACCCGTTTGGCCAGGTCCGGGAGCCATCCGTGCCGCAGGACAACCGACGACACGCAAAGCAGCACGGCGTCCCACCGGGCATCCGGCAGGGCGTCAAGCCCACGTAGCGACTCGTGCGGAAGCCACGTTTCTGTGACCGGCCCTCGACCGCTCCGTAGCCGGTGCAGTTGATAAGGGTCGGCCGGGACCTGTCCGTCGGCTCGGAGCAGCACGCTCACCTGTGCACCGCCCACGGACAGCTGATGACCGATGACCTGGCCGATCGCGCCGGCACCAACCAACAACACTTTCATGACAACACCAAACTCCTGAGATCCATCGACGGATGAGCGATCGGGAGGCGGGTCACCGCCTGCCGACCGGGGCGCTGCGGGCCGCGAGCTTGCCTCGCCGGACGCCATCACTGGTTATCTTCGGTAACCTGAACATCATCGGTA
>NZ_BONX01000060.1 GCF_016862935.1 Plantactinospora mayteni | reverse complement strand
GGGTCAGTTCGGCGACCTGTTCGGCGGTGAGCCGGCCCCGGGACTCGTCCGGCTCGGGGGCCGCGAGCGTGCCCCGGGCGGCCCGGGCGTCCGCCGCCACGGCCGGCGGGTCCGCCGGCCGGCGCCAGTGCCAGTCGGTGACCTCCTGGTACGCGGCCACCACCGACAACAGCCGCTCCTCCCCGTACGGCAGTCCGCCGAGGATGGTGCCGATCGGCACCCCGGCCGAGGTGAACCCGATCGGGAAGCCGATCTCCGGCAGGCCGAGGATGTCGAACGGCACCGGACCGGTCTGCACCACCACGTCACAGACGTCGAAGAGCTGGTCCAGTACCCGTTCCAGGAAGAGCAGCTTGGCCCGCTGCCCGGTGAGGAACTCGTTGCCGCCGAGCAGCGCCCCCTGCAACCAGCTCGTCACCGAGACCCCGAAACCGCGCAGGTCGGTCCGGAGGTACGGCATGAACGGCTCGCTGCGTTCCGGCAGCCGGATGTTGTTGAAGGTGTTGCCGGAGAGCAGGTTCCAGTCCTCCGGCAGGGTCACGTCGACCAGGGTCACCCCGGAGATCTTCGCCAGTTCGGCCAGGAACGCCTGCCGGGCCAGCGCAGTCGCCGACGTGCCGGTGGCGTAGCCGGGGAGTACCCCGATCCGGGTCTTCCAGCGCAGCTTGACCCGCTTGTCGGCGTACACCGGGGTGGCGGCCTCGATCAGCCGGGGGACCGGCGGCAGGCCCTGGCTGCGCGGGTCGGCCGGGTCTTCGCCAGCCATCGCGGTCAGCATGATCGCGGCGTCTTTCGCGTCCCGGGCCAGTGGACCGGGATGGTCCCGGGTGTAGCTGAGCGGGATGATCCCGTTCAGCGAGACCCGGCCCATGGTCGGCTTGAGCCCGGTCAGGTTCTGCGCGTTCGACGGCGCGGTGATCGAGCCGCCGGTCTGGGTGCCGATGCCGGAGCTGGCCAGCCGGCCGGCGACCGCCGTGGCGGTACCGGTGGACGAGCCACCCGGGTCGGTGTTCGGGTTGGTCGGCGTCCAGGCGTTCACCGTGGTGACGATCCCGGCCGGGGTGGTGGCCCGGGTGGTGGCCAGCGGACCCATCTGGGTCTTGCCGAGCACGATCCCGCCGGCCGCCTTCAGCCTCGCCACCGCCGTCGCATCGAACGGCGGTACGAAGTCCTGGAAGAGGTAGGAGTTGGCGGTGGTGGGCACCCCGGCGGTGTAGTAGTTGTCCTTGATCGCCAGCGGGATGCCGTGCAGCGCGCCGGAGTGCGACCGGCGGTCGGCGGCCCGGGCGGCGGCCAGCGCGGCGTCCGCGAGTACCAGGTTGAACGCCTGGTACGTCCGGTCGTACGCCCCGATCCGCGCCAGGTACGCCGCCACCAGTTCCGCCGGGCTGAGCTGGCGGGCCCGGATCAGCCAGGCCGCCTCGGCGACGGTCAGCTCGGTCGGGTCGGCCAGCGCCTCGGGCCGGGGCCGCCGGTACGCCTCCGGCCGGTCCAGCGCCGGGTTCGGCTTTCCGGTGCCATCGTGTCCTGCCGGGCCGGGCCCGCCGGGTGCGAAGGTCTCCGGGGCGTGTGCGGCGGCCACCTGGGGCAGCGCGACGGCCCCGCCGACCGCTCCGGCGGCGGCCAGCGCGGCGGCCCGGGCCAGGAAGGCGCGCCGGTCGACGGCCCGGTCCTGTGGTGCGAAGTCGGAAGTCATCACCGCCGCCATTCCGTGCTGATCGAGGGGTAGAGCATCGGGGCCGCCTGCTGGGAGAGCACCCTGGCAAGCGCCGGGTCGGTGCCGGCAGGCGCCGGCAACTGGTACCCGGCCAGTTCGGCCACGGTGCCCCGGACGAACGAGCGCAGCGAGGCGAGTACGGAGTCCCGGCCGGGGGATCCGGTCTCCGGGTCGGCGGCGGTGCCGGGTGGTAGCTGGTCGAGGTCGATGCCCAGGCTGGCCAGCCGGGCCCGGATCAGGGTGTTGAGTTCGGCGTCGGTGGGCGGGGTCGGTGCCATGGCGCTCCTCGCGACGATCGGTGCGACTCGGACGGCGATGCGTCGACCGGGCGGTCCGGTGCTGGTCGTCGGCGTTCCGACCGGGGTCCGGGCGCTCGACCGGGCCACCGGGCTGGCCCAGCGGTTCCGGCCAGCGGTTCCGGATCTTGATCAACTACATCGAGCCTGACTGTCCGGCCGGACGATATCGGGGTGATAACGGCAAGATCACGTCGCGGTGAACTGGTGGCCGGCGGCGTAGACTTTCTGCTCGGACGCCGCAGGCCGCCCGCGCGGGACCCGGACCTTCCCGGCCGGGAGCACGGCGCTGGCGCGGCGGGGGTAGGCTCGGCGCCGCGCGGTCGCTGACGCCCGCCAAACGACGTCCCGGTGTGACGACCCGCCGGTCACCCAACAGCCGCGTGACGTTGGTCCAGACTTCGGCATCCCGAGGGTCCGGCGGGCCGATCCGAGAGAGAGACTAGCCTGATGGCCGTGACACGCCGCGCGAAGATCGTCTGCACGCTTGGTCCCGCGACCTCCTCACCGGAGCGCATCCGCGGACTCGTCGAGGCGGGCATGGACGTAGCCCGGCTCAACTTCAGCCACGGCAGCCATGCCGACCACGAACAGGTCTACCACCTGGTCCGCGAGGCCGCCCGCACCACCGGTCGGGCCGTCGCGGTCCTCGCCGACCTCCAGGGCCCCAAGATCCGGCTCGGCCGGTTCGCCGACGGCCCGCACGAGTGGCGTACCGGCGACTCGGTGGTGATCACCGGGGACGTCGTTCTCGGCACCCGGGAGCGGGTCTCCTGCACCTACGAGAAGCTGCCGGCCGAGGTGAAGCCGGGTGACCGGCTGCTGATCGACGACGGCCGGGTCGCCGTCGAGGTCAGCGAGGTGCAGGGCAACGACATCCGAGTACTCGTCACCGAGGGTGGCGCGGTCTCCAACAACAAGGGCGTCTCGCTGCCCAACGTCGCGGTCAGCGTGCCGGCGATGTCGGACAAGGACACCGAGGACCTGCGCTTCGCGCTCGGGCTCGGTGTCGACATGGTGGCGATGTCCTTCGTCCGCTCGCCCGACGACATCAAGCTGGCGCACAGCATCATGCACGAGGTCGGTGTGCACCGGCCGGTGATGGCGAAGGTGGAGAAGCCCGAGGCGGTGATCCACCTGGAGGCGATCGTCAACGCCTTCGACGGCATCATGGTGGCCCGTGGCGACCTCGGCGTCGAGTTGCCGCTCGACCAGGTGCCGCTGGTGCAGAAGCGGGCGGTGCAGCTCTGCCGGGAGAACGCCAAGCCGGTCATCGTGGCCACCCAGATGCTCGACTCCATGATCGAGAATTCCCGGCCGACCCGGGCCGAGGCGTCCGACGTCGCCAACGCGGTACTGGACGGCGCGGACGCGGTGATGCTCTCCGGCGAGACCAGTGTCGGGAAATATCCGGTGCTCACGGTCAGCACGATGGCCAAGATCGTCACCACCACCGAGTCCGGGTCGATCGGCGTGCCCCGGCTCCAGCACGACCCGCGTACCCACGGTGGGGCGCTGACCGTCGCCGCCTCGCAGATCGCCAAGGCGATCGGGGCGAAGGCGCTGGTCGCGTTCTCGCAGACCGGTGACACCGTACGGCGGCTCTCCCGGCTGCACTGCGACCTGCCGCTGCTCGCCTTCACCCCGGTACCCGAGGTCCGCGACCTGCTCGCCCTCTCCTGGGGCGTGCAGACCTTCCTGATGCCGTTCGTGCAGCACACCGACGACATGTTCCGGCAGGTCGACCAGGCGCTGATCGGGCTCAGCCACGCCAACCCGGGCGACTACGTGGTGATCGTCGCCGGCACCCCGTCCGGTACCCCCGGCTCCACCAACACGCTGCGGGTGCACCAGCTCGGTTCGCTGGTCGACCCGGCGACGGTGGGTCGGACCGGGCAGTGAGCCCCGACTCTCCCGGCGAGGTGGTCGTCGGGCAGGCGGCGGTCGACCAGCTTCTGGACGTACTCGACCTCCGCCAGCTCGACGAGATGACCTTCCGGGGGATGAGCCCTCCGGTCGGCCCGCAGCGGGTCTACGGCGGCCAGGTCGCCGGCCAGGCCCTGGTCGCGGCCGGCCGGACGGTCGACCCGGCCCGGTTCGTGCACTCCCTGCACGGCTACTTCGTCCGGCCCGGCGACCCGGCCGAGCCGATCGAATACCAGGTGGAGAAGATCCGGGACGGCCGCTCCTTCTCGGTACGCCGCTCGGTCGCGCTCCAGCACGGCAAGCCCATCTTCTTCATGTCGGCCTCCTTCCACCACGAGGAGGAGGGGCTCGACCACCACGCCCCGGCCCCGGTCGACGTGCCCGCGCCGGAGGCGCTGCCGACCATGGCCGACCGGCTGGCCCGCTATCCGGAACGGCTCGGCATCTGGGCGATGATCCCCCGCCCGATCGACGTCCGCTACGTCGGCGAGCCCGGCTGGGTACGCCCCGGCGACCGGCCGGCCGACCCGCACCAGCGGGTCTGGATGCGGATCGACGGCAAGCTGCCGGACGACCCGCTGCTGCACGCCTGCGCGCTCACCTACGCCTCCGACCTGACCCTGCTCGACTCGGTCCTCTCGGTGCACGGCGAGGTGTGGGGGCCGGGCGGTCTGGTGGGGGCCAGTCTCGACCACGCGCTCTGGTTCCACCGCCGGTTCCGGGCCGACGAGTGGTTCCTCTACGACTGCTGGAGCCCGTCCGCCTCCGGTGGCCGAGGGCTGGCCACCGGCCGGATGTTCACGGTCGACGGCCGGCAGATCGCCAGCGCGGTGCAGGAGGGGCTCCTCCGCCGGGTCGGCGCCTGACCGGGCCGGTTAACCTTTCCGACATGCGTCTCTCTGCCCGGGTCGACTACGCGCTGCGCGCCGTTGCCGAGATCGCCGCTCGTGCGGAGGAGGGTGGCCCGGATCCGCGCCCGGTGGCCGGTGGCCGGTCCCGCTCCGCCGGGCAGGCCGCCGACGGGCCGAACCGCCGCCCGGCGCCGCTGACCGCCGAGCAGATCGCCCGGGCCCAGGACATCCCGCCGAAGTTCCTGGAGAGCATCCTGCTGCAACTGCGCCGGGGTGGCATCGTGCACGCCCAGCGTGGCCCCGAGGGCGGCTACTGGCTTGCCCGCCCGGCGACCGAGATCTCGCTGGCCGAGATCATCCGGGTCATCGACGGCCCGTTGGCCAACATCCGGGGGCAGCGCCCGGAGGAACTCGGCTACTCCGGGGCGGCGCGGGCCTTCCAGGAGGTCTGGATCGCGCTGCGGGCCAGCGAGCGGGAGATCCTGGAACTGGTCACCATCGCCGACGTGGCGAACGGCAAGCTGCCGGACCGGGTCCGCGACCTCGCCGCCGACCCGGCCGCCTGGACCTGAGCGGGCCGGATCGTCCCGATGGTCGTCACCGCCGGGGACGGGCCGAGATAATGGGCTTGAGTCTCCAGCGGCTGGAAGGTTGATGCTTTCCCCGTGAACGACCGCACCGAGCTGTTCACCATCGGACAGCTCGCCCGCCGTACCGGCCTTTCGGCCCGGACCATCCGCTTCTGGTCGGACATCGGCGTCATCCCGCCGACCGGCCGGTCCGCGGGCGGCTACCGGCTGTACGACACCGAGGCGGTGGCCCGGCTGGAACTGGTCCGGACCCTCCGGGACCTCGGGATCGACCTCGGGACGGTGCAGCGGATCCTGGCCCGGCAGAGCACGCTGGCCGACGTGGCCGGGGCGCACGTACGCGCCCTGGACGCGGAGATCCGTGTGCTCCAGGTGCGCCGGGCAGTGTTGCGGTCGATCGCCCGACGGAACAGCACGACCGAGGAGATGAGCGTGATGAACAAGCTGGCCCGGCTCTCCGCACAGGAGCGGCAACGGATGATCGACGACTTCGTGGACCGTACCTTCGCCGGCATCGACCCGAACGCGTCCGGGGCGAAGATCGCCGAGGGGATGCGGCAACTGCCCGCCGAACTGCCCGACGATCCCACCCCGGCACAGGTGGACGCCTGGCTCGAACTCGCCGAACTCGTCGCCGATCCGGAGTTCGCGCGGCGAGTCCGGGAGATGGCGGTGGCCGGCGCGCAGCCGCCCGGCGACCGGGCCGGGCCGCCGCCGTACGACGCGGCGGTGGTGATCGAGCAGGCCGGCCGGGCGGTGGCCGACGGGATCGCCCCCGACTCGGCCGAGGGCCGGGCGATTCTGGACCAGATCGTGGAGCCGGGACTTCCCGCCGACGAGCGGGTCCGGGTCGCCGACGAGCTGGAGACCTTCAGCGACAGCCGGGTCGAGCGGTACTGGCAGTTGCTGGACGTGCTCAACGACCGGCCGCCGTTCCCGCCCCGGGTACCGATGTTCGAGTGGTTCATCGCCGCGCTGCGCGCCTGAGTAGTAGTAGTTGGGCAAGGGCCCCGCCACGACGAAAGTCGACTAGCGGGGCCCTTCCTGGCGCCCGTGGGCGGTTGCGGCGTCGGTGATCAACTGCCACGTCTGTGCGACGTGCTCCTCCCGGGTGTACGGCGAACCCGGCACCAGCCGCAGCGTGTAGCGACCGCCCACCCGGGTGTGCGTCAGGTAGGCCCGGCCGGTCGCGTTGACCCGGGCCAGCAGTTCGGCGTTCGCCTCGTCGTCGGCGGCATCGTCGGACGTGGCGCGCAGCCGGAAGCAGACCAGCGCGAACGGGCTCGGCGCCACCAGTTCGAACCGCTGGTCGGCCCGGACCTGCTCGGCGAACCACCCGGCCAGCGCGATCGTCTCCCGGATGTGTGCGCGCAGCCCCTCGGCGCCGTACCAGCGGAGCACGAACCAGAGTTTCAGGGCCCGGAACCGCCGCCCCAGCGACACCTGCCAGTCGCGGTAGTCGAGCACCTCGCCGGACTCGGTCGCCGCGTTGCGCAGGTACTCCGGCAGCACGGTCAGCGCCTCGACCAGTTCCGCCCGGTCCGCCACCCAGAACGCGTCGCAGTCGAAGCCGGTGAGCAGCCACTTGTGCGGGTCGAAGCAGTACGAGTCGGCGTACTCCAGACCGGCGTGTGACCACCGCAGCTCGGGGCAGACCGCGGCGGCTCCGGCGTACGCGGCGTCGACGTGCAGCCAGAGGCCGTACTCCCGGCACAGCTCGCCGATCGCCGGGATCGGGTCGACCGCGTTGGTGGAGGTGGTGCCGATGGTCGCCACCGCCGCCGCCGGGACCAGCCCGGCGGCCAGGTCCGCCTCGATCGCGGTACGCAGCGCCGCCGGGTCCATCGCCAGGCTCTCCGGATCGACCGCGACAGTACGCAGCCCCGCGTCGCCGAGCCCGGCGATCCGGACCGCCTTCTCGATCGCCGAGTGCCCCTGGGTGGAGGTGTAGACCCGGTACGCCCGCTCCACCCCGTGCCCCCGCCACCGCCCGCCCGCGGCCCGGTGCAGCGCGGCCAGTACGGCGATCAGGATGGCCGAGGAGGCCGAGTCCTGGATCACCCCGCCGCCGGAGCCGCCGGACCGGAGCCGGGCCGGCAGGTCGAGCAGTTCCGCCAGCCAGTCCAGCACCACCGTCTCGACCTCGGTACACGCCGGGCCGGTCGACCAGAGCATGCCCTGCACGCCCAGGCCGGCGCAGACCAGGTCGCCGAGCACGCTCGGCCCGGAGGTGTTCGCCGGGAAGTAGCCGAAGAACCGGGGATGCTGCCAGTGGGTGAGGCCGGGCGCGATCACCGTGTCCAGGTCGGCGAGGAGCCGGTCGAACGGCTCACCCCGCTCGGGCGGGCCGGCCGGCAGCCGGGCGGCGACCGTGCCGGGCGGATCGGCGGAGGTGACCGGCCGCTGGTCCAGTGTGGACCAGTAGTCGGCGATCCAGTCGACGACCGCGTGCCCGTGCTGGCGGAACTCGTCGGGGGTCATGTGCGTGGCCATGCACCGAGTCGACCAGTTCCGGTGCCGTCGATCAAGCAGCCGTGCGCCCCGGGGCGGTGCGGCCGGTCGTGCGGCGGGTCGTGCGGCCGGTCGTGCGGCGGGGTGTTCCGTATGGTTCAGCCGGCCGGCGATCCGGTGCGTACCCGCCGCGCCGGCCCGACCGGTGCGACTGCCGTACTGGCCCGGACGGTCAGCCGGGGTGGCAGCAGGGTGCCCTCCGGGACCGGCTCCTCCTCCAGCTTGCGCATCAGCAGCGACACCGCCTGCCGGCCGACCTCCTCGGCCGGGACCAGCACCGAGGTCAGCGCCGGGCTGGCCCGTTCGGCGACCTCGTCCGGGCAGATCGCCACCACCGAGACGTCCTCCGGCACCCGCCGGCCGAGCGCCGGCAGCGCGGCGAGCACCTGGCCGACCGCGGCCTCGTTGTGCACCACCAGCGCCGACAGTTCCGGCTGGCGTTCCAGCAGCCCGGCGAGTTCCTGGGCGACCGCGTCGAAGTTCTCCTCGCAGGGCTGGGCGACCGCCGCGATCCCGTGCCGCTGCGCGGTCTCGGCGAACCCGGCCCGGGTGCGGTGGGCGAAACCGGTGTTCCGGTCGTAGACCACCGCCGGCGCGCCGAGCAGCGCGACCGTGCGGTGGCCGAGCCCGGCCAGATGCTCGACGCAGGCCGCCCCGGCCCGGTAGAAGTCGAGGTCGACGCAGGTCAGCCCGGACGGGTCGGCCGGGAAACCGATCAGCACGCTGGGGCGTTCCAGGTCGCGCAGCAGCGGTACCCGGACGTCGTGCATCTCCACGTCCATCAGCACGATGCCGTCGACCATCGCGCTGGCGGCGATCCGGCGCAGCCCGCCGGGGCCCTCGTCGGCGGTCATCAGCAGCACGTCGTGGTCGAACTGCCGGGCCGTGGTCACCACGGCGGTGGCGAACTGCATGAGTACCGGCAGGTGCATGCCGGAGCGCAGCGGCAGCACCAGGGCGATCACGTTGGCCCGCCGGCTGGCCAGCGCCCGGGCCCCGGCGTTCGGGTGGTAGCCGAGGCTGCGCACGCTGGCCAGTACCCGTTCCCGGGTGGACGCCGAGATGGCGCGCTTGCCGCTGAGCACGTACGACACGGTGCTGACCGCGACTCCGGCGTGCCGGGCCACGTCCGCGATGGTCACCATGTCCGCCCGCTTGGCGGGGCCACCCGTGGACTGCCGGGGCGTCCGTGGCGAGGTGGGACCGGACGACTCGGACACTAGGCGCCTCCAGTTTCCTTCCCGGTACGGTCACCGGGCACGCCGTCGTCCTCGCCGGGTACGCGTGGCATGAAGGTCAACCAGCTCACCGTAGCGCCGGGCGTGTCGAAGAGCAGATACAGGTCCCGTACCCCGGTCGCCGCGCCGTGCCAGCGGCCGGTCACCTCCCGGGTCGGCTGCCGGTCCGGTGCACTGACCCCGTCCGGCGGCCCGCCACTGCCCGGTTCGCCGCTGCCGCTGCCGGTGTCCAGGACGGGGACGGTGCCGGTGGGCGGGACGGGGATGATGGACGGGACGGAGGTGGTGCCGGTGGGCGGGACGGGGATGGTGCCGGCCACCGGCCCCCGGACCGGGTCGTCCAGCCGGAGCACGAGTTCGGCGCCGTCCGGCAACGGCTGCTGACCGCCGACCCGGGCGGTCAACCCGGCCACCCCGGTGCCGAAGTCGACCCGGGAGAACCGGATCCAGCCGCCGGCCTCCCGGGCGACCACGGCCGCACCCTCCGGGCCGTCCGGCAGCGGCTCGGTCCCGGCGTACTCGTCGTGGTCGACTGCCCACAGTGGACCGGCCAGCGGCTCGCGGGGGCGTACCGGCTCGCCGTGCACCGCCAGGGTGGCGGTCAGCAGCAGGTCGGCACTGGACCGGCCGACCGCGACGGTGTGCCGGGCGTCCTCCACCACGTACCGGCCCCGGGGCACGTCCCAGTGCGCCAACTCGCCGGCCCGCAGCCGGAGTCGTACCGTGGTCCGCGCGCCCGGGGCCAGGCTCACCCGGGCGAAGCCGCGGAGCTGGCGCAGCGGCTGCTTGACCCGGGAGCGCCGCTGCCGGGTGTAGAGCTGGACCACCTCGTCGCCCGGTCGCGAACCGACGTTGGTCACCCGCACGCTGACCTCGATCTCTCCGGCCGCGTCCACCTCGTCCGCGCTCAGCCGCAGGTCAGAGTAGGCGAACTCGGCATAGCTGAGCCCGTGGCCGAACGGGTAGAGCGGGGTGCCCCGATGGTAGAGATACGTAGTGTCGGTGGCTATCACGTCGTAGTCGAACAGGTCGGGCAGCTCGGCCGCGTCGTGGTACCAGGTCTGGGTCAACCGGCCACCCGGGTCGGCGTCCCCGGCGAGTACGGCCGCCAGCGCGGTGCCATACTCCTGGCCGCCGTGCGCCGACCAGAGGATCGCCGGCAGATGCTCGTCGGCCCAGTTCACCGCGTACGGATAGCTGCTGCTGACCACCAGCACGGTACGCGGGTTGGCCGCGTGCACCGCCCGGAGCAGTGCCTCCTGCGCGGCCGGCAGCGCCAGGTCGGCCCGGTCCTCGGTCTCCCGGCCGCAGACCATCGGGTGGTTGCCGAGCACCACCACGGCCACGTCGGCGTCCCGGGCCAGCGCCGCCGCCTCGGCCGCACCGTCGGCGACCAGTTCGACGGTGAAGCCGGTGCCGTCGGCGGGTTCGACCGCGTCGGCCCGGAGCAGACCGTCCGGGCCGATCCGGACGTACCGCTCGCTGCCCAGGTGGTACAGCACCCGGTCGCCGGCCGCCCGGTCGACCAGCCGGAACGTCTCCCGGACCACCCAGCCGCCCGGGCCGGGCCGGTCGTTGACCAGCAGGCCATCCTCCTCGCCGGCGCCGACGTGCCGGCCGTTGGCCACGCTGCGCAGCGCGATCACGTCCTGGCCCCAGCCGAAGACCTCGAACCAGCCGTCCGTTGGCACCGCCCCCGCCACCCCGGTTGCCCCGGTGTCACCTCCCGCCGCGTTGCCGGTCGCCGGCCCGGCTGCGCCACCGGTCGTCCCGACGCCGCCGGACGGGGTCTCCGAGCCGAGCTGGTGGAGGCGGAGCGCGGCCCCCTCCGGATCACCGGCGGCCCGGACGTAGCCCCCGGCGATCCGCAGCGCGATCCGGTCCGCGCCGCAGTGGTACGTCGTGTTCGCCGGGGCGAAGCGGGCGGCCAGCCCGTCGCGGGCGGTGATCGCGTACGGCAGGGTGCCGCTGTACCAGTCCTCGTAGAGGGTGTCGGCCAACGGCCCGAGTACGGCCAGCCGGTCGATCCGGGCCGGGTCGAGCGGCAACATCGCTCCGGTGCCGGGCCGGGCCACGTTGCGGAGCAGCACCAGCGACTGCCGGGCGGCCTCCCGGGCCAGCTCCTGGTGCGCCGGGCAGTTGATCACGTCGGCGGTGATCGCCGAGTACGGGTTCCGCTCCGGCGGGTCGAAGTCGCCGAGCCGGAACCGGACGGTGAGGATCCGTCGTACCGCCGTGTCCAGGTCGGACTCGTCGAGCAGCCCGCGCCGCAGTGCCTCGGTCAGCCGCTCGACCGTCGGCCCGGAGTCCTCGTCGTCCTCTGTGAAGCTGTCGATGCCGGCCCGCAGCGCGGCGGCGTAACCGCTCGGGTGGTCGGGATGGTAGCCCTGGGCACCGGCGATGTTGGAGATGGCACCGGCGTCGCTGACCACCATGATCTCGTCACTGGTCCAGTGGCGCAGTTCGGCGCCGATCAGCGGGCTCAAATGCGCGGGGCGACCGTTGACCAGGTTGTACGACGCCATCACGGCCACCGCCGCCCCGGTGGCGATGGGCGCCCGGAAGGCGGGCAGCTCGTACTCGTACAGCACCCGGGGCGGCAGGTTGCTCGACGTGGTACACCGGTCGGTCTCGTTGTTGTAGCCGAGGAAGTGCTTCAACGTCGGCGCGGTCTTCAGGTAGTCGGGGTGGTCGCCGCGCAACCCTCGGGCGTACGCGGTGCCGAGCCAACTGGTCAGCCAGGGATCCTCGGCGTAGCCCTCCTCGTTGCGGCCCCACCGGGGGTCGCGGAGCGGGTTGACCACCGGCGCCCAGACGTTCAGCCCGACCCGGGTCGGGTCCTTCTGGTGCAGGCCCCGCACCTCGTCGCCGACCGCCGCGCCGACCGCCCGGATCAGCTCGGGGTTCCAACTGCTGCCGAGCCCGAGCGCCTGCGGGAAGACGGTGGCCGGGCCGAGCCAGGCCAGCCCGTGCAACGCCTCGGTGCCGGTCCGGAACGCCGGCAGCCCGAGCCGGGGCACCGGCGCCTGGCGTTGGTGCAGCAGGGCGATCTTCTCCGCCCGGGTGAGCCGATCGAGCAGGTCGGCGACCCGTACGTTGAGCGGCTGGTCGGGATCGCGGAACGTCGTGTCGGTCATGGTCGATATCACCTTCCATGATCTTCGACTAGCGCTGCGGCGGTACAGACCGGGGTGGTGGCGAAAGTCGAAGCGCTTCGAAACCGGCGGGGACGGGATGGAGCGACGGGGGTGCGCGGCCGTCAGCCCGGGAAGCTCGAAGCGCTTCGACGGCCAGGGAAAAGATACTCCACCGTGGATAGCGGTTTCCCGCTGGTCACGAGGGAGCATTTCGAGGCTTCCACCAGCCGCCGTACCGGTCAAGGGGTTGCGCCGAACGGATTGGTGGGTATCGGTTTCCGCCGCTCCCGCCGGACCCGGCCGGCCAGCCCGTCGTGGCTGGTCGGGACGGCCTGGGTCAGCACGGTCCCGTCGACCCGCGGGTGTGGGGCGGCCTCGTGTGCCGCCGGTGGAGGCGGCCGACCCGTTGTGGTCCGACCGGTCAGCGCCGTACGGCGGGTTGCCGGGGCGCGTCGGTGGGCTGCGGCTCCGGCGGGCCGGACGCGGCCGGTTCGGCGCTCGCCTCCGGCTCGGTGTCGCCCGGGGTGGTGCTGGACCGGGTGGGTGTCTTCCGGGAGACCCGGGCGGACGGGCCGGGATCCCGGGCGGTGCGCCGATCCGGGTCGCGCAGCGGTAGCCGCCCCGCGTCGACGTTCTCCAGGGTCCGGGCCGCCCCGCCGGCCGCCGCCGCGCCGGTGCCGAGGGCCGAGGCGAGCAGCCGGACCCCGCCGGCCTCCGGAGCCAGCGTGCGGGCGTGCAGTTCGGCCTCGGCGGCGGGGAGCAGCCACGGTGCCAGCGTCGCGAAGTAACCGCCGAGCAGGACGACCTCGGGGTTGACCAGGTTCGCCAGCAGTGCGACGCCCCGGCCCAGGTGCCGGCCGATCTCGGCGAGCGCGTCGAGGGTGGGTCGGTCATCCCGGCGGGCCTTCGTCCGGATCCGGTCGACCTCGGGAGCGAAGTCGGTGACCGGGCCGTCCTCGGCCGCGTCCGGCAGCGCCTGGCGGATCAGCGCAGGGATGCCGGCCACCGCCTCCAGGCAGCCGCGCCGGCCGCAGGGACAGAGCGGACCGTCCGGAACGACGGGTACGTGCCCCAACTCGCCGGCGAACCCGCGCCCGCCACGCAGCAGCCGGCCGTCGGCCACCACGCCCGCGCCGAGCCCGGCGCCGCCGGTCAGGTGCACCAGGTTGGCGGTGCCGGCGTACGGGCCGTGCCGGTATTCGGCCAGCGCGGCGAGGTTGGCGTCGTTGTCCACCACCACCTCGTAGCCGGGCTCGCGCAGCGCGCGTCGCAGGTCGGCGCCGAGCGGGAGGTCGCGCCAGCCGAGTGTGGTGGCGAGCCGGACGGTGCCACTGGCGTCCACCAGGCCGGGGACCGCGACGGTGAGACCGAGCACTTCGCGGCCCTGGTTGCCGACCCGGTTGACGGCCCGGCCGGCGAGCGCCGCGATGGCGCTGACCGCCCGGCCGGGGGAGGCGGAGGAGCTGTCGAAGGCACGCCGCCAGGAGAGCAGCTCGGTGCCGGCGAGGTCGACGGCGACCACGGTCAGCTCGTCGATGCTCACCTCGATACCGATCGCCGCGTACGGGGCGCCGTCGACCACCAGCATGGTCGCGGGGCGGCCGATCCGGTTCTCGGCCAGGCCGGTCTCCCGGACCAGTCGCCGGTCGAGCAGTTCGGCGACCAGGCTGGAGACGGTCGCCTTGTTCAACCCGGTCGAGGCGGCGATGTCGGCGCGGGAGCAGGGCGCGTGCGCCCGGACGTAGCGCAGGACGACGGCGAGATTCGTGGCCCGTACGTCGGCGAGATCGGCCGGCTGTGGCCCGGTCTGCGTCGTGAACAAGATCAGCCCCGCTCCCCGCGTGTCGGTCTCCGGGCCCGGTGTCGCGCCGGTTGCCGACGATGCGCCATCATGCCGCACCGCCACGCGCCGGGCCACACTCGCCCGTCGCGCCATGATTCCGGTGTCTTGTGGCACCGGTCACCGTCGATTACTTTTGTTTAGTCAACCGACTAACTAACTCTACCCCATACCCACCCAGCAACCGAACGGGTTCGTCCCCCGCCTGCGGCGCGGGTCGCCGACCCGGGCGGCGATAACGAAGGGAGCGCCCCCGTGGAACGATCCGGCCCGGGCAGCGCCACCAACCGTCGGAACTTCCTGGGCCTGGTGGGCCTCGGTACCGCGGCGACTGTCGGCAGTGGCCTGCTCGCCGGCTGCGGCGGCGAGGTGGCCTCCACCAGCGACGCGCAGAACCTGGACAAGCTCGCCGGCCTGCTGCCCAACCAGAAGGACCTGCCGCCCGGCATCCCCAAGCCGAGCATCGTCGGCACCCGTCCGGTGCCGGACGGCTACACCGAGTTCCCGAGCACCCTGGTCGACGCCATCGCCGACAAACCCGGCAGCAGCGGCCAGCGGATCAACGCGATGACCCCGGCCTGGGGGCCGGCGCCGCCCGGGCTCGGCCAGAGCCAGTACCTCGCGGCGGTGAACGCGGAGCTGGGCGTCGAGGTCAACTTCAGCGTCCAGGACGGCAACACGTACGCGGACAAGCTCAACGCCATGCTCGGCGCCCGGGACGTGCCGGACCTGCTCTGCGTACCGGAGTGGGAGGTCTCCAAGCTGCCCCGGTTCGCCGACGCGACCGCCGCGCTCTTCGAGGACCTCACCGACGTTCTCAAGGGCGCCGGGATCGACCCGTACCCGATGCTGGCCACCTTCCCGGCCGGGGCCTGGCGGAACGCGTTCTGGAACGAGCGGCTGATGGCGGTGCCCAACCCGAAGGACGGGCCGTTCCCGTGGGCGCTCTTCTATCGCAAGGATCTGCTCGACACGGCCGGGCTCGGCTATCCGAAGACGATCGACGAACTCTTCGAGGTCGGCAAGAAGGTGACCGACCCCGGCAAGGGAGTCTGGGCGTTCGACGACATCTTCGCGATGGTCCAGATGTTCCACAAGGTGCCGGGCACCGACGACGGTTGGCGGCTGAAGCCGGACGGCACGCCGGAGTTCAAGTACGAGACGCCGGAATACAAGCAGTCCGTCGAGTTCATGGCCAAGGTCTACCAGGCCGGTCTGGTCCACCCGGACCTGGTGGCCAGCAAGGGGGCCGACTCCAAGCAGCTCCTCGCGGGCGGCAAGATCCTCTTCAAGCAGGACGGCCCCGGCGCCTGGCAGGTGATGCAGGCCGAGCAGCAGCGGATCACCCCCGGCTTCAACATCCAGCCCGTACCGATCTTCTCGGCCACCGGCGGCGATCCGCTGGTCTGGGGCGACGACAACCCGATCTCGTACACCTTCATCAAGAAGGGGCTGGGCAAGGCCCGGGTGGAGGAGCTGCTGCGGGTGATCAACTGGTGCTCGGCGCCGTTCGGCACCCAGGAGTTCAACCTGCGCGAGTTCGGGGTGGAGGGCAAGCACCACAACCGGTCCGCCACCGGCCCGGTCAAGACCGACCTCGGCTTCAAGGAGATCCAGAACCAGTACTTCTTCATCAGCGGGCGCAGCCCGGTGGTGCAGCCCTTCCCGCAGACCCCGAACTATGTCCGGGACATGCTCAACTACTCCAACGAGATGGTGAAGCACCTGGAGAAGGACCCGTGGACGGGACTGAAGCTGGAGATGCCGGCCCGGTTCAAGGCGAGCCTCGTCCCGACCGACGACAAGGTGACCGACCTGCTGCGCGGCCGACGGCCGATCGGCGACCTCGACACGATCATCGCCGAGTGGCGCAACGGCGGTGGTGACGAGGCCCGCGAGTTCCGCGCCAAGGCGCTGGCCGACGCCGGACGATGAGTACCCGCGAAACGGCCCGGGCGGGTGGCACCGGTGAGGACCGGAGCCACCCGCCCGGCGCGGTGAGCCCGCAGGCCGGCGAGCCGGACGCGCTCGTCGACCCCACCGTCGCGCCGGCCGGGTCCGGCGAGGGTCTCCGGAGCGTGCCGGGGCAACCCCGGAACGGCCGTCTGCCGGCCGAGCCCGTCCCCGGCGGTCCGGGGCGCGGGCCGGTGCGGCACGGGCGGGTCCGGAGGCGGCGTCGCCACCGGCCGCCGCTGCGGGCCCGGCTGCGCCGGGACTGGCCGCTGCTGGTGATGGTCGCCCCGGCCGGCCTGTTGCTGCTGGTCTTCCACTACCTGCCGACGCTCGGCAACGTCGTCGCGTTCCAGGACTACAACCCGTACGCCGGGGACACCCCGCTACAGGCGTTCCTGAACAGTCCGTGGATCGGGACGACCCACTTCGAGACGCTCTTCGGCGACCCGGCGTTCTGGGACGCGCTGCGCAACACCCTGGCGATCACCGCGTTCCAGCTCGTCTTCTACTTCCCGCTGCCGATCATGCTGGCGATCATGCTGCACAACATCCTCTCCCCGAGGCTGCGCGGCTTCGTGCAGACCGTTGTCTATCTGCCGCACTTCTTCAGCTGGGTACTGGTGGTCACGTTCTTCGTGCAGATGTTCGGCGGAGCGGGGCTGCTCGCCCAGGAGATGCGCGACGTCGGGCTCGAACCCTGGAACATCATGTCCAACCCGGACACCTTCATCGTGCTGGTCACCGCCGAGACGGTGTGGAAGGACGTCGGGTGGGGCACCATCGTCTTCCTCGCCGCGCTCTCCACCATCGACCCGCACCTCTACGAGGCGTCCGCGGTCGACGGGGCGGGTCGGTGGAAGCGGCTCTGGCACGTGACGCTGCCCGGGTTGCGGCCGGTGATCGTACTGCTGCTGATCCTGCGGCTCGGTGACGCGCTCTCGGTCGGCTTCGAGCAGTTCATGCTGCAACGCGACGCGGTGGGGCGGCAGGCCGCCGAGGTGCTGGACACCTTCGTCTACTTCAACTCCATCACCACCGGCAACTACGGCTACGGTGCGGCGGCCGGGCTGTTCAAGGCCGTGGTCGGGCTGGTGCTGATCCTGGCGGCCAACCGGTTCGCCCACGCCCTCGGCGAGCGAGGAGTGTACTCGCGGTCATGACTATGACAGATCCTCTGCGGACCGCTCCGCCACACCGGCGCCGGGGGCGGAGCCGGCGACCGGCCTGGGAGGAGAAGCCGAGCGCGGTCGGTCAGGTCTTCCGGGGCGGCGTACTCACCGGTGTGGTGCTGGCGGTGCTGGTCCCGCTCTGGGTGGTGCTGGTGACGAGCCTGGCGTCCCGGGAGACGATCAACGAGGCGGGCGGGCTGGTCATGGTGCCGAGGGAGATCGACTTCTCGGCGTACCGGGCGATCTTCTCGGGTGGGCTGGTCACCCAGGCGCTCTGGATCAGCACCCTGGTCACCCTGGCCGGTACGGCGGTGAGCCTGGTGCTGACCGTGCTGGCCGCGTACGGGCTGTCCCGGCCCGGTTCGGTCGGGCACCGGGGGCTGCTCTTCTACTTCCTGCTGACGTTCCTGATCTATCCCGGCATGGTGCCGAGCTATCTGGTGGTCACCGGGCTCGGGCTGAAGGACCAGATCTGGGCGCTGGTACTGCCCACCGCGATCAGCGTCTTCAACCTGGTGGTGGTGCGGGCGTTCTTCCAGAACATCCCGGCGGAGCTGCTGGACAGCGCCCGGATCGACGGCGCCGGCGAGTTCCGGATCCTGGCCCGGATCGTGCTGCCGCTCTCCCGGGCGGTGATCGCGGTGGTCGGGCTCTTCTACGCGGTCGGCTACTGGAACGTCTGGTTCAACGCCCTGCTCTACATCGACGACAACTCGAAGTTCCCGATCCAGCGGGTGTTGCAGAGTTTCATCCTGGCCGGCCAGTCGCCGAACAACGCCGGCACGCTCGGCGTCTCGATGCCGCCGACGCTGGCCATCAAGATGGCGGTGGTGGTGGTCACGGTCTCGCCGATCGTCCTGGTCTATCCGTTCGTGCAGCGGCACTTCGTCAAGGGTGTGATCATCGGCGCGGTGAAGGGCTGACCGCCGGGCCGAGCCGGGGAGCGACCGGCCCCGAGCGCCCGAATACTACCGGTAGTAGATAATCCGTAACGGATCGGATTGGTATGCTGGTCGGCATGACCGCCATGGCGCCGACCCGTACCGTCCCGGACGTCTCCTTCCTGCTGGACCGCACCAGCCACGTGCTGCGTACCCGGATCGCGGCGGCGCTGGCCGAGATCGGCCTGACCGCCCGGATGCACTGCGTGTTGGTGCATGCCGTGGGGGAGGAGCGGACCCAGGCCCAGCTCGCCGAGATCGGTGACATGGACAAGACCACCATGGTGGTCACGGTCGACGCGCTGGAGGCGGCCGGTCTGGCACAGCGGCGGCCGTCCAGCACGGACCGGCGGGCCAGGATCATCGCGGTCACCGCCGAGGGGGCCCGGGTGGCCGGGCAGAGCCAGGCGATCGTCGACCGGGTACACGCGGAGGTGCTGGCGACGCTCGGCGAGCGGGACCGGGGGATCTTCCTGCGGGTGATGGAGGGCCTGGCCACCGGTCACCTGGCCGAGTCGGTCGAGACTCCTGGGCCGGTACGCCGGGCCCGTCAGCGCGAGAGCTAGATCCCAAACAGATAGTCTGCAACGGAACTATCTGCTACGGTCCCTCCTGTCGGTGTTACCTGACAGGAGGACAGCGTGTCCGAGACTTCCGCTCCCCGTACCCCCACGGTCACCGCCCCGGCGCCGGCCGAGCCGCCGGCCACCGGCGGCCCCGAGTCCCGGCGGCGGTGGCTCGCCCTCGGAGTGATCGCCTCGGGGACGTTGATGACCATCCTCGACGGCAGCATCGTGACCGTGGCGATGCCGGCCATCCAGCGGGACCTGGGTTTCTCCGCCGCCGGCCTGAGCTGGGTGGTCAACGCCTACCTGCTCGCCTTCGGCAGCCTGCTGCTGCTCGCCGGCCGGCTCGGTGACCTGTTCGGCCGCAAGCGGATGTTCCTGGCCGGCACGGCCCTCTTCACCGGCGCGTCGGTGCTGGCCGGGGTGGCCGGCTCTCCGGGGGTGCTGATCGCCGCCCGCTTCCTCCAGGGCGTCGGTAGCGCGGCGGCGACCGCGGTCGCCCTGGGCATCCTGGTGACGCTCTTCGTCGCACCCGGGGAGCGGGCCCGGGCCATCGCGGTGTTCAGCTTCACCGGCGCCGCCGGCGCCTCGCTCGGCTCGGTGCTCGGCGGGGTACTCACCGACCTGCTCAGTTGGCAGTGGATCTTCTTCATCAACCTGCCGATCGGGCTGGCGGCGCTGGCGATCGCCCGGCCCGTACTGCCGGCGGACCGGGGACTCGGCCGGGCGGCCGGGGCCGACGTCCTCGGCGCGCTGCTGGTCACCGCCGGGCTGGGGCTGGGCCTGCACACCGTGGTCAGCGTCGAGTCGCGCGGCTGGACCTCGCCGGCCACCCTGGGCTTCGGCGGGCTCGCCGTACTGCTGCTGGCCGCCTTCGTCGCCCGGCAGGCCACCACCGCCAGCCCGCTGATGCCGCTGCGGATCCTCCGGTCCCGTAACGTCGCCGGAGCCAACCTGGTGCAGGTGCTGATGGTCGCGGCGTGCTTCGCGTTCCAGGTACTGGTCGCGCTCTACCTCCAGCAGGTACTCGGCTACGGCGCCGCCGGGACGGGGCTGGCGATGCTGCCGGCGGCGGTCACCATCGGCGTGGTGTCGCTCGGCGTCTCGGCCCGGCTCAACGCCCGGTTCGGCGAGCGGAAGATGCTGCTGGCCGGGCTGGTACTGCTGGTCGGGGTGCTCGGGCTGCTGGCCCGGGTCCCGGTGCGGGCCGACTATCTCACCGACCTGCTGCCGGTGATGCTGCTGACCGCCGGCTTCGGCCTCGCCCTGCCGGCGCTGACCAGCCTCGGCATGTCCGGCGCGCGGGCCGACGACGCCGGGCTCGCCTCCGGGCTGTTCAACACCACCCAGCAACTCGGGATGGCGGTCGGGGTCGCGGTGCTCGCCACGATCGCCGCCGGGCGTACCGAAGGACTGCTGGCGGCCGGCGCGAGCCAGCCGGCCGCGCTGACCGGCGGATTCCGGCTGGCCTTCGCGGTCGCCGCCGGGCTGCTGGTCGCCGCCTTCGCCGTCGCGTCCACGGTGCTGCGCCAGCCCGCCCGGCGCTGACCCCGGCAGTCACCCTGCGCACGTTCGGGTCGTCGCCGCGCTGGGCCGGCACCGGCGGTCACCTGAAGGGGGACGGGGCGCCCCCCACCTGGGCACCCCGCCCCGACCTTCAACCCCGCACGGTGGGTAGTCCGTCCAGCGGCACCGCGCTCGTCGCGGTGCCGCCCAGCAGTAGCCGTCCGGGCAGCCGGGCACCGTCGACCGGGGCGAGGGCGACGCCGCTGACCCGGAGCGGTCCGTCGGCCTCCACCCGGAACTCGTCGCCCGACCGGCTGGCCCGGATCGTGGTGTCGCCGTCGATGTCGTGCACCACCGTGCTGGCGTCGGTGGCCCCGAAGCTCAGCACGGTGACGTCGGAGAACGCTCCGTCGTCGACCCGGTCGGCCGGCGGCATCACCGGGATCAGCGCGCCGTACCGGACGAAGAGCGGGATCTGCCCCAACGGCCGGTGCACCCGCAGGTGCCGGCCACCGGCGTGCACCTCACCGGACCAGAAGTCGACCCAGTCGCCGGCCGGCAGATAGAGGTGCCGCCGGTTCTCCGGGTTGGTCATCGGCGCCACCAGCAGGTCCGGGCCGAACCGGTATTCCAGCTCCGCCGTCCAGGCCGCCGGGTCGTCGGGGGAGTCCACCAGCAGAGCCCGCATCATCGGCGCACCGGTCCGGGCCGCCGTCACCGCCGCCGAGTAGAGGTACGGCATCAGCCGGTAGCGCAGCCGCAGCGCCTCGACCACGAGCCGCTCGGCCTCGGCCGGGAAGTCCCAGGGCAGCCGGCTGGTGGTGCCGTGGAACCGGACCAGCGGGGAGAACGCCCCGAACTGCGCCCAGCGTACGTAGAGGTCCGGCGTTGGCGTGCCGTGGAATCCGCCGCTGTCGTGGCTCCAGAACGGCACCCCGGAGAGTCCGTGGCTCAGCCCGCCGCGCAGCGTACTGGCCAGTGCCGGGTACGTCGCGTTCACGTCACCGCTCCACTGTGCCGCGTGCCGCTGCCCACCCAGGTACGACGACCGGGCCCAGACCGTGCCGTGCCCGGCCACCTCGCGGGTGACCTTCGAGACGACGTCGTTGAAGAGCAGCGCGTAGACGTTGTGCAGCTCGACGCCGGTCATCCCGTTCTGCGCCACCGCGTCCGCCGGCACCCCCTCGGCGAAGTCGGTCTTGAAGACGGCGACGCCCTGCTCCAGCAGCGGCCGGAGCAGCCCGGTGAACCAGTCGACCGCGGCCGGGTTGGTGAAGTCCACGATCCCGCCGGCCGGATGGCTGCCGTGCCAGGTGTCCGCGACGTAGACCGAGCCGTCGGAGCGGCGCAGGAAGTAGCCGGCCTCGGCCGCCTCGGCGTGCAGCGGGCTGCCGGTCATCACGTACGGGTTCATCCAGAGGCTGACCTTGAAGCCCTGTCCGGCCAGCTCCGCCAGCATGCCGGCCGGGTCGGGGAACTGCTCGGCGTCCCAGCGCAGGTCCGACCAGGCCCCGGCGACCTGCCAGTAGCAGTCCAGGTGCAGCACGTCGCAGGGGATGCCGCGCTCGCGGATCCGCCGCGCCCGCTCCAGCACCCGCTGTTGGCTGTCCCGGAAGAAGCCGGAGGAGATCCAGGCGCCGAACGCCCACTTCGGTGGCAGCGCCGGCCGGCTGGTCAGCCGGTCGTACCGGTCCAGGATCTGCCCCGGGGTCGGGCCGGCGATCACGTAGTAGTCGATCAGGTCGTCCGGTACCAGGATCTGCACGCAGCTGTGCGTGGACTGGCACATGTCGAACTCGACCGGCATGCCGCTGTCGACCAGTACCCCGTAGCCCCGGTCGGAGAGGTAGAGCGGGATGTTCTTGTGCGAGCGGTCCGACTCGCTGCCGAAGGCGTCGAAGTTCCACATCAGGGCCCGCTGACCGCGCTTGTCCAGCGGGGTGAACTTCTCGCCGAGTCCGACGAACCGCTCGTCGCCGGGGGTCACGAAGCTCTCGTGGTAGGCCGCGACCGCGCCGTCGACCAGCGACCGGCCGAACGGCAGGCTACGCAGTCGACCGCTGATGTCCTGCTCGCCCCGGCTCTGGCTGACCAGCACCGCGCCGGTCGGGTCGACGAAGCGCAGGTGCCACGGGTCGAGGCTCAGCTCGGCGACGACCGCGCCGGCGTCGACGCGGACCCGGTCGCCGTCGACGCGTACCTCGGCGTGGTGCGGTTGGGGGTGCACCAGGGGCAGCGCGCGGCTGGCCCGGCCCCGGGCCAGGGGGTCCTCGCTGAGGCGTACCCGGATGACGCCCTCGGCGGCGGCGGTGATCCGGACCGCGAGCGAGCCGCCGTCCGAGGTGGCCGCCTTGAGGGTGACGCCCTGGTCGTCCGTGCCCAGCACCTCGGCCCGGGACAGCGCGGAGAGTCCGTGTTCGCCCGGGGCCCGAACAGGTAGGTCGGGCGGGTCGGCGACGAACGTCTCGTGCGGCACCAGGGGCGGGCGGTACGGCATGCGGTCTCCTCGGCTCCCAGGACGCGGGTCACGCGCACCGCCGACGGTGTCGGCCGGAACATGGACTCCCTTTAGTTTCTTTGGTAACCCAACAAACTGTCAACGGCGCGACGGCAGTCGATGAGTCCGGCCGGCCGCGCCAGCTCGGCCGTTCTGATCGAAACAGACTCACAGTCGTCGGTCCGAGTGGTCGAGACGAGGCCGTTGACAGGGGGATGCACCCCGCCTACTTTGGCGTGATCCCAAACAAAGGTCGGCGACGGCAGCGGCTCACGACGGCGACGGTCAACGGCGACGGTCAACGGCGACGGTTGCGGGATGCCGGGAGAGGCGGAGCGGGGTGCGCTGGCCGAAGGGTCTGCCCGGGCTCTGCTACGGCGGTGACTACAACCCGGAGCAGTGGCCGGCGGAGGTCTGGCCGACCGACGTCGAGTTGATGCGGCGGGCCCGGGTCAACCTGGTCACCGTCGGGGTCTTCGCCTGGTCCCGGCTGGAGCCGCAGCCCGGCCGGTACGACTTCGACTGGCTGGACCGGGTGCTCGACCTGCTGCACGACGGCGGCATCCGGGTGGCGCTGGCGACCCCGACCGCCTCCCCGCCACCGTGGTTTTCGCTGCGGCACCCGGACGCGCTGCCGGTCACCGCCGACGGGGTGCGGCTCAGCCACGGCAGCCGGGACACCTACTGCGCCAGCGCCCCGGCGTACCGGACGGCGGCCCGGGAGATCGCCGCCGCGCTCGCCGACCGCTACCGGGACCATCCGGCGCTGGCCCTCTGGCACGTGCACAACGAGTACGGCAGCACCTGCCACTGCGAGCATGTCGCCGTCGCGTTCCGGTCCTGGTTGCGGGCCCGCTACGGTGACCTCGACCGGCTGAACGAGGCGTGGACCGGCAGCTTCTGGAGCCAGCACTACTCGGGTTGGGAGCAGATCCGGCCGCCCCGGGCCACCCGGTACCTCGGCAACCCGAGCCAGCTACTCGACTTCCGCCGGTTCGTCTCCGACGAGCTGCTGGAGGCGTACGTCGAGCAGCGGGACCTGCTCCGGGCCGCCACCCCGGACGTACCGGTGACCACCAACTACGTCCTCGGCGGCTGGGTACCGGTGGACCACGCCCGGTGGTCCGCCGAGGTGGACCTGGTGGCGATCGACCACTACCCGGCGGAGGCCGGACCGGGCGCCGAGGAACAGACCGGGTTCGCCGCCGACCTGGCCCGGTCCTGGGCCAGGCACGGGCAGCGGACCGGACGGGCCGGCCGGACCGCCAGCGGAGCGACCAACCGGGACACGTCAGGCGGCCCGGCCTGGCTACTGATGGAGAGCGCGCCGAACCTGATCCTCACCCCCGGCCGGATGCACGCCAAGGAGCCGGGCCGGATGACCCGGCACAGCCTGGCCCACGTCGCCCGGGGCTCCCGGGGCGCGATGTTCTTCCAGTGGCGGGCCTCCCGGGGCGGTGCGGAGGTCTTCCACTCCGCACTGCTGCCGCACGCCGGCCCGGACAGCCGGGCGTTCCGCGAGGCGGTGTCGCTCGGCGCCCTGCTCGACCGACTCTCCGAAGTGGACGCCGGAACGGTACGGGCGTCGGTGGCGGTCGCCTGGGACGTGTCCAGTTGGTGGGCGATGCAGGCCACCGTGCTGCCCTCGGCACAGCTCGACTACCTCGCCGAGGTGTCGGCGGCACACCGCGCGTTGGGCCGGGCCGGCCACCCGGTCGACTTCGTCACCGACGGCGACGACCTTTTCGGGTACGCCCTGCTGGTGCTCCCGGCGCTCTACCTGGTCTCCGACCGGTACGCGTCGCGGATCCGCGACTACGTGGCGGCCGGCGGCCATCTGCTGGTCAGCTACTTCAGCGGGATCGCCGACGAACACGCCCGGGTCCGGGTCGGCGGCTATCCGGGAGCGCTGCGCGACCTGCTCGGAATCCGGGTGGAGGAGTTCCATCCGCTCGACCCGGCCACCCGACTACCCCTCTCGGACGGCAGCACCGGTCGACTCTGGGCCGAGACCGTACGCCTGACCGGCGCGACGCCGTCGGTCAGCTACCTCGGCGGGCTCCTCGACGGCCAGCCCGCGCTGACCCGGCACGGGTACGGCGACGGTGTGGCCTGGTATCTCTCCACCCGGCTCGACGACGACCCGTACCGCGACCTGCTGGCCCGGCTCGCGGAGACGGCCGGCGCGGCACCGACCTGTCCGGCGGCGCCGGCCGGGGTGGAGGCGGTACGCCGGTCCACCGCCGAGACGAGCTGGCTGTTCCTGCTCAACCACACCGACTCGCCGCAGGCCGTCCCGGTGTCCGGAGTGGACCTCCTCACCGGGGCACACGTCGACATCGTGCGGCTGCCGGCCGGTGGCTGTGCGGTGCTCCGGGAGGACTGACCGGCGGGCCGGTGGGACACGACGATCTCCAACCTGCGCTTTCGGGAGCCCGGGGGAGCCGGGCCGGTGCCCGGGTGACCCGGGGCACGCCCGTACGTCGGCTGTGCCAGTATGCACCGATGGCATATCCCTCGGTCCCACCGCCCGGCATGGCGCTCGCGGCCTATCCGCACCCGGTCCCACTGCCGGCGGGCTGGGGAGCCCTGATCCTCTCCGCCAACCGGGGGCCCTACATCGTGCCCGCCCCGAGCACCTGCAAGCTGAAGATCGACGGGCGCGAGGTCTCCGGCATGGCGGAGGGCACCTTCCACGTCGCGGTGCCGGCCGGGGAGCACGAGGTCAAGTACACCGACCTGTTCGGCATTCCGATGATCACGACCAGGGTGATGGTGCATCCGGGCACCGCCCAACAGGTGTCGTTCCGGTTCGGTGGCTGGCGAAACCGGGTCTACGACGGCCAGGGCACGGACATCACGAAGTTCGGCATGTGGTCGAACTACAGCATCATGCTGATCACCCTCGGCGTGGTCGGCGTGGTCTGCTGCGGCGGGCTGGTGCTGATCCCGATGCTCACGAGCGGGAGCTGACCGCACCCGCGCAGGCGCCCGCGCGGAGTGTGCACGCGGGGCGGTCAGAAGTAGGGGCGGTCAGAAGTAGTCGAGCAGTTCGGCCCGGTGGCCGGCGCCGAGCAGGTCGAGCGCACCCGGGTCGCTGCCCGCCGGGCAGTGCAGTAGCCCCGCCTCGGCGACCGCGTGGCCGTTGGCGGCGCCGGTGTAGAGCAGCGCGAAGCCGCGTACCGAGAGGTGGGTGGCCGGCTCGTGGGGGATCCGGTGCAGTTCGGCGGTGCCGCCGTCGACCTCCAGCCGCCAACTGCCGGAGTTCCACGGCGCCAGCTCGTCGGTGAGGGCGAAGTCGACCTTACCGCGTACGTGTGCCGGCCAGCCCCGGCTGCGTACCGCCCGGACGACGTCGACGGGTCGGTGCATCCAGAGCCGCTGCTCGTGCTGCCGAGCCTGCTCCAGCGGCAGGTGTGCGGCGACCGCGTCCGAGCCCAGCGGCCAGAGCCGGATGGTCGGCGTCACGCTCTGCCAGCTCGCCAGTACGCCGATCAGCTCCCGGGCCGCCTCGGGCGTGCTGGCCAGCGCCTCCTCGACGGTCAGTACGGCGTCCTGGTCGTAGCCGCGACCGCGCTGCCAGCTCGCGTACCCGACCAGTCGGCCGTCCTGCTCGACCAGGGTGAGCCCGTCCACCCCGTCCGGCAGTGCCGTCGGGGGCTGGTCCGGGTCGAAGGCCGCGCCCCGGCGGGTGAGCAGGCCGCAGCGGTGCCGGGCGATCCGCTCGTAGAGGTCGGTGGTCGCGTCGAGGTCGGCGGGACCGCCGGGCCGGACCGTCAACCCGGCTGCCGGCCGGTGCCGGGGCAGCGCCACGGTCGGCAGGTCGACGGCGCGCAGAGCGCCGGCCACCTCCCAGCCGGCCCGCCGGTACGGCCCGGTCACCGTCGGGTAGAGCGCGCTGATCGCGGCACCCCGGTCCCGGGCACCTGCGAGCAGTTCGCGGAGCAGCGCCAGGGCCACGCCCCGGCCCCGCGCCTCGGGTAGCACCGCGACCCCGGCGACGTCCGCCGCCGGCACCCGGCGGCCGGCCCACCACTGCTCGTGGTGCAGGTCGACCGCCTTGCCGACGAGTCGGCCGTCGGGGTCGAACGCGCCGTAGCCGGTGTGGCCCGGTCGGGGTTCCCGGGGCGGTGGTGCGGTGGACGGGGCGGAGCCGAACGCCAGCCGGCCCAACTCGTCGGCCGCGGCCAGGTCGTCGGGTTCGAGCTGCCGGATCAGGGTGGAGGTCGGTCGCACCGGCCGAGCGTAGCCACCGTCCCGGACCGTCACCATCGAGTTCGGCGCCGGGCTGAAACCTTTTAAACTGAGGGTCATCGATGTTGTGCTTGGGAAAGCGGTTGCCCTAGCATTCCAGGTGCGCAGGAAGCCGTACCCCCGTTGTCGGTTGCCGTTGAACTGTTCCGTTTCGGCCACCCTCCTGCGGTGCGGGTCCGGCCGACCCCGGGCAGGGTCGGCACGGCATCGCCAGCCCCGGTCGGGCTGTCGGGACCCGGTACCGCGCTCCCGTCCCCAACGGAGTTGATCATGCGCTTCTCACGACGTCGCCATACCCTGCTCGCCGCGACCGCAGCCGCCGCGCTGGCCGTGACCGGCACCTTCACGGTGGTCGCCTCGGCCGCCGCCGCCGGTTGCCGGGTCGACTACCAGGTGACCAACGAATGGCAGGGCGGCTTCGGCGCCAGCGTCAGCCTCACCAACCTCGGTGACCCGGTCACGAGTTGGAGCCTGACCTGGGCGTACGGCGCCGGCCAGCAGGTCACCCAGGCATGGAACGCCACCGTCAGCCAGAGCGGCAGCCAGGTGACGGCCAGCAACGTCAGCTACAACGGCACGCTTGCCACCAACGCCAGCGTCGCGTTCGGCTTCAACGGATCGTGGACCTCCGGCAACCCGGTCCCGACGAGTTTCGCGATGAACGGCACCACCTGCACCGGCTCGGTGGGCCCGACCGCGACCACGCCGGGCGGACCGCCGACCGGCACACCCCCGGCCACCACCGCGCCACCCACCCCACCGGTGACCACCTCGCCGCCGACCAACCCGCCGGCCGGGGCGAAGCAGGTCGAGAACCTCGACCGGGGCCTGGTCAGCGTCCGCTCCGGCAGCGCCAACCTGGTCTCCTGGCGGCTGCTCGGCACCGAGACCTCCGGGGTGTCGTTCAACCTCTACCGGGGCTCGACCCGGGTCAACTCGTCGCCGATCACCGGCGCCACCAACTACCTCGACTCGGGCGCCGCCGCCGGGTCGGCGTACACGGTGCGGGCGGTGGTGAACGGGACCGAACAGGCGGCCTCGGCGCCGGCTCTCCAGTTCGGCAGCGGCTATCTCGACGTACGGCTCCAGGTGCCGCCCGGCGGCACGACACCCTCGGGGGAGGCGTACACCTACGCGGCGAACGACGCCTCGGTCGGCGATCTGGACGGCGACGGCCGGTACGAGATCGTGCTCAAGTGGGATCCGAGCAACGCCAAGGACAACTCGCAGTCCGGCTACACCGGCAACGTCTACGTCGACGCGTACACCCTGACCGGGACCAGGCTGTGGCGGATCGACCTGGGTCGCAACATCCGGGCCGGCGCGCACTACACCCAGTTCCAGGTGTACGACTACGACGGCGACGGCCGCGCCGAGGTGGCGATGAAGACCGCCGACGGCAGCCGCTCCGGCACCGGCCAGTTGATCGGCTCCTCCTCGGCGGACCACCGCAACTCCAGCGGCTATGTGCTGGCCGGGCCGGAGTTCCTGACCATGTTCGACGGACGGACCGGAGCCGTGTTGTCCACAGTCGACTACGTACCGGCCCGGGGCACGGTCTCGTCCTGGGGCGACAACTACGGCAACCGGGTGGACCGGTTCCTCGCCGGTACGGCGTACCTGGACGGGCAGCGACCCTCGCTGATCATGGCGCGCGGCTACTACACCCGGAGCGTCGTCGTCGCCTGGGACTTCCGCAACGGCTCGCTGACCCGGCGCTGGACCTTCGACTCCAACTCGGCCGGCTCGCAGTACGCGGGCCAGGGCAACCACGCGCTGACCGTCGGCGACGTGGACGCCGACGGCCGGGACGAGATCCTGTACGGCGCCATGGCGATCGACGACAACGGCTCGGCACTGTGGAACACCGGGCACGGGCACGGCGACGCGGCCCACCTCGGCGACCTCGACCCGAGCCGGTCCGGACTGGAGTACTTCAAGGTCAGCGAGAACTCGTCCAGCCCGTCGTCCTGGTTCGCCAACGCGCGTACCGGGCAGATCTACTGGTCGACGGCGGCGGCCGGGGACAACGGCCGGGGCGTGGCCGGGGACATCTACGCCGGCAGTGCCGGGGCGGAGTCCTGGTCGGCGGCGGTCGACGGGCTGCGCAGCCCGAGCGGATCGAACATCGGGCGTAAGCCGTCGTCGATCAACTTCCTGGTCTGGTGGGACGGCGACCCGGTACGGGAACTGCTCGACCAGACCCGGATCGACAAGTACGGCACCGGCGGGGAGACCCGGCTGCTCACCGGCAGCGGGGTGGCGTCGAACAACGGCACCAAGGCCACCCCGGCGCTCTCGGCGGACATCCTCGGCGACTGGCGCGAGGAGGTGATCTGGCGGACCAGCGACAACAGCGCGCTGCGGATCTACAGCACCCCGACCCAGACCAGCACCCGGATACACACCCTGATGCACGACCCGATGTACCGGGTGGCGATCGCCTGGCAGAACACCGCCTACAACCAGCCGCCGCATCCGAGCTTCTTCATCGGCAACGGCATGTCCACCCCGCCGGCCCCGTCGATCTACCTGCGGTAGCCCCGATCAGGATCGGGAACGGCAGGATCGGGAAACGGCAGGATCGGGAAACCGTAAGGTCCGGAAACCGTAGGGTCCGGAAACGGCAGGATCGGGAACGACAGGGGGTCCCGGAAACGGCAGGATCCGGAAACGCGAAGCCGCACCGGCCCGCAGGGTCGCTCATCTCCCCGCGTGCCGGTGCGGCACACACCGCGACATCACGCGACCCGTCCCGATCGCGCTTGTCGAACCACCACCGGTAAGAACATTAGGCGGCTTCCGGTGCGCGCCGATGACAGCACGGTGAAGAGTGTGTTTCGCGACCTCCGGGTCGGCGTGACGCCGGTCACGACCACCGCCGCGACCGACGCCGCCACGGAGATCACGACCGACCCCGCCATGCCCACGGTCAGCCCTGCCTGCGGAGCCCGCCGGCGACCTTCTCCGCGATCAGCTCGTACGAGTGCACCCGGTCGGCGATGTCGTAGACCAGCGTGGTGATCATCAGCTCGTCGGCCTCGGTCCGGGCCACCAGGTCGGTGAGCTGCCGGCGTACCGTCTCCGGCGAGCCGAGCGCCTGCCCCTCCCGCCGTTCGCGCACGAACTGCCGCTCCAGCTCGGTGTACGGGTACGCCGCCGCCTCCTCCGGGGTGGCCAGCGGCGCCGGTCGGCCGGTACGCAGCCGCAGGAAGGAGAGCGAGGCCGGGCCGGAGAGCCACTCCGCCCGTTCGTCGTCCTCGGCGCAGACCGCGTTGACCGCCACCATCGCGTACGGCCGGTCCAGCCAGCGCGACGGGCGGAAGCTCTGCCGATAGAGAGCCAGCGCCGGCAGGGTGTTCGCCGCGCTGAAGTGGTGCGCGAAGGAGAACGGCAGACCGAGCAGCCCGGCGAGCCGGGCGCTGAACCCGCTGGAGCCGAGCAGCCAGATCGCCGGCCGGTCGCCCTGGCCCGGGGTGGCGGTGATCGGGCCCGGCCGCTCCCCGGTGAAGTAGTTGACCAGGTCGTCCAGCTCCTCCGGGAAGTTCTCGGCGGAGAGCCCTGCCATGGCGCGGCGCAGGGCCAGCGCGGTCGGCTGGTCGGTGCCGGGCGCCCGACCGATGCCCAGGTCGATCCGGCCCGGGTGCAGCGCCTCCAGCGTGCCGAACTGCTCGGCCACCACCAGCGGCGCGTGGTTGGGCAGCATCACCCCGCCGGACCCGACCCGGATGGTCGAGGTGGTCGCCGCCAGGTGCGCGATCAGCACGGCCGGGGCGGAGCTGGCAATCGCCGGCATGTTGTGGTGTTCGGCCACCCAGAACCGGTGATAGCCGAGTTCCTCGGTGCGCCGGGCGAGTTCGGTGGTGTGCCGCAGGGCCGCGCCGGCGGTGGTGCCGGCGGCGACCGGGGCGAGGTCAAGGACAGACAACGGTACGTCGATCACACGTGCGGCAACCGGCGACGAGCCCGATTTCTTCCGCGCGGGGCCCGCGCCGGCGATTTTCCCGCCGTCCCGGACAGGTCTTGTCCGCGCGGTCTGTCTCTTCGGGGCTGTCCGCGCGCTCTGTCCGCACGGGTCCGACCGCACGGTCTGTTCGCACGGGTCCGACCGCACGGTCCTGCCGCACGGTCC
>NZ_BONX01000059.1 GCF_016862935.1 Plantactinospora mayteni | reverse complement strand
TGCCACACGGTCCTGCCGCACGGTCCTGCCGCACGGTCCTGCCGCACGGTCCTGCCGCACGGTCCTGCCGCACGGTCTGCCCGCACGGTCCGGCTCAGCGGGCCGACGGGCGGGCCCGGACGTGCAGGCGTTCGCCCTGTGGGCCGAAGAGGGAGAGCACCTCGGTGACCCCCGGGCCGGGGTTGGAGACGTGGTGCGGGACCCGGGTGTCGAACTCGGCGACCTCGCCGGGGGTCAGGATCAGGTCGTGCTCGCCGAGCAGCAGCCGCAGCCGCCCGGAGAGCACGTAGAGCCACTCGTAGCCCTCGTGGGTCTGCTGTTCCGGCTCGCCACTCGGGGTGTTCGGCGGCAGGATCTGCTTGAACGCCTGCAAGCCGCCCGGCCGGCGGGTCAGCGGGAGGAACGTGACGCCGTGCCGGACGATCGGCCGGGGATGCACCCGGGGGTCGGCGGTGGCGGGCGCGTCGACCAGCTCGTCGAGCGAGACCTGGAAGGCCCGGGCGAGCGGCAGCAGCAGCTCCAGGGTCGGCTTGCGACCGCCGGACTCCAGCCGGGACAGGGTACTCACCGAGATGCCGGTGACCTCGGCGAGCTGGGTGAGCGTGCTGCCCCGCTGCGTGCGTAGCTGTCGCAGCCGGGGGCCGACCGAGGTCAGCGCGAACTCGTCCTTTGCCATACCGGCAAGGATAGTTGCCGAGCGGCTCCTCCGCGCGCACCGTGGACGCGTACCGCCTGAGGAAGGGAAGCGCAGCATGGAGAAGACGTACGACGTGGTGGTCGTCGGTGGCGGGGCCGCCGGGCTGGCCGGAGCCCTGGCGCTGGCCCGGGCCCGGCGGTCGGTGCTGGTGGTGGACGCCGGCGAACCGCGCAACGCACCGGCCGACCGGGTGCACAACTACCTCGGCCGGGAGAGCACTCCGCCGGCCGAACTGGTGGCGGACGGGCGTGCCGAGGTGATCGGGTACGGCGGCGAGATCCTGACCGGTCGGGTCGGGACGGCCGCCCGGGACGGCGACGGGTTCCGGCTGACCCTGGACGGCGGGGCCGAGTTGCGGGCCCGGCGGCTGCTGGTGACGACCGGGTTGGTCGACGAGTTGCCCGAACTGCCCGGGCTGGCCGGGCGGTGGGGTCGCGACGTGCTGCACTGCCCGTACTGCCACGGCTGGGAGGTGCGGGACCGCCGGATCGGCGTACTGGTCACCGGGCCGACCGCCGTGGCGATGCACCAGGTGAACCTGTGGCGGCAGTGGAGTTCGCAGGTGATGCTGCTGACGCACCACGCCCCGGAACTGGAGCCGGCCGACGCCGAACAACTCGCCGCCCGGGCCATCCCGGTCGTCCCGGGCCCGGTCGCGGGGCTGGAGGTGGTCGACGACACGCTCACCGGGGTACGCCTGGCCTCGGGCGAGGTCGTCGCGCTCGACGCGGTCGTGGTCGCGCCCCGGTTCACCGCCCGGGCCGGCGTGCTGGAGTCGCTCGGGGTCAAGCCGGTCGACGTGGAGATGGGCGGGCACGTCGTCGGCAGCCAGATCCCGGCCGACCCGAGCGGGCTGGCGGCACCGGGGGTCTGGGTGGCGGGCAACGTGGCAGACGTACGTGCCCAGGTGATCTCGGCAGCCGCGTCCGGGTTGCTGGCCGGGGCGACCATCAACGCCGACCTGGTCGCCGAGGAGACCCGGGACGCCGTCGAGTCCTACCGGCACCAGGTGCACACGATCTTCGAGCAGGAGGGCTGGGAGGAGCGTTACCGGGCCCGCCCGGCGATCTGGAGCGGGCACCCCAACCTCCAACTCGTCGCCGAGGCGGCGGAACTGGCGCCGGGCCGGGCCCTCGACGTCGGCAGCGGAGAGGGCGCCGACGCCATCTGGCTGGCCGAGCGGGGCTGGCAGGTGACCGGGGTGGACATCTCGACCGTCGCACTCGGCCGGGCCGCCGGGCACGCCGAGGCGGCCGGTGCCGAGGTCGCCGCCCGGATCGACTGGCTGCACGCGGACCTGCGCGAGCAGCCGCCCGCCGAGGGCCGGTACGACCTGGTGTCGTCGCAGTACATGCACCTGCCCGGGGCGGCGCGACGGGAGCTGTTCGCCCGGCTCGCCGCCGCGGTGGCCCCCGGCGGCACCCTGCTGGTCGTCGGGCACCACCCGTCCGACCTGCGTACCTCGGCGCACCGGATGCACTTCCCGGACATGATGTTCACCGCCGAGGAGGTCGCCTCCGCGCTCGACCCGAGCGCCTGGACGGTGCTGGCCGCCGAGACCCGACCCCGGTCCAGAGTGGATCCGGAGGGACACGAGGTGAACATCGCCGACGCCGTGCTGGTCGCCCGCCGCCGCCGCTAGCCGACCCGGCGCGGGCCCGGTGGCTCAGC